>NZ_LQIV01000001.1 GCF_001500125.1 Mycobacterium sp. IS-1742
CCCCCGTTCCGGGTCCGCCCGCCGTGGTGGCCGCCGGGGATCCCGTGCCCCCGCCCGCGCCGCCACCGGTCGGCCCGCCGCCGGTGCCGCAGGTGCAGAACCAGCAGTACGGCTCGGGCGACGGCCCGCTCGGCTTCCTCCGCGACGCCTGGCACCAGGCCCAGAACCCCTACGGAATCGGGATGCCGGACCAGATGCCGGCCTACACCCCACCACCGCCGGGGGCGGGTCCCCCGCCACCGCTGCCGCCGGGTTACACCTCGTTCACGGCGCCGGAGTCATCGACGCCCGCGCTCGCACCCGCCGAGGGACCCGAAGCCGCCGGCCCGCCGCTGCCCCCGGGGTACTACCCGCTGGACGGACCGCCGCCGCCCGGATACTTCGACCCGCCGCCGGCGCCTGCGCCGGGCCCGCCTCCCGCACCGCCGAAGATCATCGCCGGGCAGCCCTGAGCCGCCTCAGGTGTACGGGCCGACCGGCTTCACGACGGTCAGCAACACCGCGGAGTCCTCGAGCGCGGCCAGGTCGTGGCGGGTCTTCGGGATGACGATCAGATCGCCCGCCGAACCCTCCCAGTGCGACGTGCCGTCACCCAACCGCACGCGGCCGGTCACGACGTAAAGAGTCGCCTCCTCGGGCGCCTCGTGCTCGTCGAGCCCGTTACCCCCGGTCAACGCGATCAGCGTCTGCCGCAGGGTGTGCTCGTGCCCGCCGTACACGGTGTGGGCGCTGCGGCCGCTGTTGCGCGAACGGGCGAGTTCGAGGTGTTCACGGGCCAACGCGGTGAGAGAGATCTTCTCCATGGTCTGGATGTTCCCACTTCCTGTCCGGGCAATCACGCGAGCGCGGGGATCACCGTCTGTTCGAACATGTCGACACCCGACCGGTCGTAGGCCGCTTCGGGGAAGTACATGATGGCGTACTCACAGCCCAGGTCACGCATTCGGGAGAGCTTCTCGATGACCTGTTCCGGTGTCCCACTGGCCGACTCGGGCGACGTCGCGGTCGACAGCATCGCGTCGACGGCCTTCTTGTCGGCCACCGCGACCTGCCGCTCCCGCACTCGCTCGACCCGCGCGGCGACGTCGTCCTCGGAGTCGCCGATCACGGCGTTGAAGTTCGCCGAGCGCACGATCGCGTCGTACTCGGTGCCGACCTCGCGGCAGTGCTCGGCGAGCACCTCCGACTTGTGTTTGAAGCCCTCCGGTTCGGAGGTGAAGTTGGTGTACTGCGCGTATCTCGCGGCGATGCGCAGCGTGACCTTCTCACCCCCGCCGGCGATCCACAACGGAATACCGTTGTCCTGCAGCGGTTTCGGTTGCACGATCGCGTCGGTGACCTGGTAGTGCTTACCGTCGAGGGTGGCACGCCCGTCGCGCCAGGCGTCCCGCATGATCTGCACACCCTCGTCCAGCCTGCCCAACCGCGCACCGGCCGACGGGAAACCGTAACCGTAAGCGCGCCATTCGTGTTCGTACCAGCCGCCACCGATGCCCATCTGCACCCGGCCGCCGGAGATGACGTCGACCGTCGCGGCGACCTTCGCCAGGAAAGCGGGATTGCGGTAACTCATCGCCGTGCACATCTGGCCGAGTTTGATGCGCGAGGTGGTCGCCGCGTAGGCGGCCATCAGCGACCAGGCTTCGTGGGTGGCCTCGTCGGTGGGCACCGGCACGGTGTGGAAGTGGTCGTAGACCCACAGCGAGTCCCACGCGGCGCCGTCGGCGTAGGTGGCCAGGTCGGACATCACCCGCCAATGCCGGTCGACCGGTATGCCGACCAGATCGAGCCGCCAGCCCTGCGGGATGAACAAGCCGAAGCGCATGATCTCGACTGTAGCCGCGAGCCACACGGATTCCCGCAGACTTGCGGACGCTGTCCGTGGTCGTCATTACCCTCGCGGACATGGCCCTATCGAAAGACGACCGCGAACAGTTCCTCGCCGAACCCCACGTCGCTGCGCTCTCGGTGTCCGCCGGACCGGACCGCGGCCCCCTGACCGTCCCGGTCTGGTACCAGTACTCCCCCGGCGGCCAGCCGTGGGTGCTCACCGGGGCCGGCTCCCGAAAACACCGATTGATCGAGGCGGCCGGCCATTTCTCGCTGATGGTCGAACGCGTCGAGCCGTCCGTGCGCTACGTCGCGGTCGACGGTCCGGTCAGCCGCATCGAACCCGGCACCGACGAGCACCTCGTCGAGGTGACCGAACGCTATCTCCCGCCGGAGGCGGTCGAGCCCTACCTGGAGATGGCCCGCCGCGAGCACGGGGAGAGCGTGGTGATCCACCTCCGCCCGCAACACTGGTTGTCGTCGGACCTCGGCTCCTTCTGATGTCCTCGCGGCACCGCCTGTTCACGGCCTTCTACCGCCTCGGCATCACGCCGTGGGACGGCCACCCGCTGGCCGCGAGCCTGCGCGGTCTCGTCGAGGGGGATCGCGCCCTTCCGCCGGGCACCGCGCTCGACATCGGTTGCGGCACCGGCGACACATCGATCTACCTGGCCGAACACGGCTGGACGGTGACCGGCGCCGACTACGTCGACAAGGCGGTGGCCAAGGCCCGCGCCAAGGCCGCCGCCAAGGGGGTGACGGCCGGCTTCGTGCGGGCGGACGCCACGCGGCTGAGCACCGAAGGGGTGGGCAGCGGTTTCACGCTCATCGTCGACAACGGGTGCCTGCACGGTATGAGCGGGGACGACCGCGACGCCTACGTCCGCGAGGTCACCGCGGTCGCCGCACCCGGTGCACACCTGGTCATCGTGGCGTTCGTCCCGGGCGGATCCTTCGGCGTGCCGGGTATCGAGCCGGCCGAGATCGAGCGGCGCTTCGCCGCCGACTGGACGCTGCTGTCCTCGGGCGTCGAATCGGAGATGGACCGCGGCGGTACGGGCGCGGCGCGCTACTACGTGTTCACCCGCGCGGACTCGTAGAGCGCCGCGACGTCGGGGAGCCGCACCTTGAGCGACGGGGTGCGCGGCAGTTCGTCGACGACGACGACGGCGACGGGAACGTGGTGGACGGGCAGCGCGGCACGCACCCACTCCCGCAGCCGCTCGGAACCGGGAACCGGTTGTCCGCGGGCGGGTTCCACCGCGGCGAAGGGCACCTGACCCAACCGGTCGTCGGCTACGCCGACCACGCACGCGTCACGCACCCCCGGATGGTCGAGCAGCACCTGCCGGACCGTCTCGGGCAAGATCTTGAACCCGCCCCGGATGATCGCGCCGTCGGCGCGTCCGTGCAGGGTGACAAAGCCGTCGTCGTCGATCGAAGCGATGTCGGTGGTGCGGATCCAGTCCGGTGAGAGGACCTCGATTCGCGCCTCGAGCACCCCCTGCGTGCCGGTGGGCACCTCGTCGCCGGAGTCCGGGTCGACGATGCGGACCCGGGTGTCCGGCAGCGCACGCCCCACGCTGTCCCGCTTGGCCTCGCCGTACTGCTCGACCATCTCCGGCGTCCACGCGCACACCGACCCGGCGAATTCCGTTGCGCCGTAGGCCAACCGGATGGGGATGCCGAAGCGGTGCTCGAACTCGTCACGGGTCGCCGGGTCGAGCGGGCCGGATGCGCTGATCAGGAACTGCAGCGAGGCGAGATCGCCGGGCGGCACGTCGGCGTCGAGAAGCATTCGCACGACCGCGGGTTGGACCCCGGCCCGCGGGATGCGGTGGGTGCGGATCGCGCGGACCCAGTCGTCGACGCTGAAGCGCTCCAGCAGCACGATCCGCTTACCGGTGGCGAAGCCGGCGATCAACTGGCAGACCCCGATCCCGCCGAACGGCCAGTACGACAGTTCCGGCGGATCGGTCGGTTCGGCGAACAGGCCGCCGGTCACGCTGAACACCGTGCGCTCCAGCACCGCCTCCCCGATGGCCTGCCGCTTCGGCGGACCGGTCGTGCCGGAGGTGAGGATCGACAAGCCCGCGGACGGAGAGGCCGGCACCGGCGCTCCCCGGCGCACCGTCACGACGCGCGGCGCCTGCGCCGAAATCGCCACCCCGGCAAGACCGCAGCGTGTCGCGGCGGCGACCACCGGCTCGGTCCAGTCCTGCTCGTCGGCGACGACGGCGGCCGGTCGCAGCTGTTCGATGTCGCGGGCGATCGCCTCGGGCGACTGGAACGAGTAGATCATCGACACCCAGCGCCCACCGGCGAGAGACCCGGCGATCGTGGCGGCGTGGGGCAGCCTGTTGCGCACCACCAGACCGATCGGCGCGTGCGGGCCCACGCCGGCGTCGGCCAGGGCGGTGTCGACGGCGGCGGCGTACCCCGTCACCTCGTCGCCGGTGTGCCAGCGCCCTTCGAATTCGATGCAGGGACTGTCGCCGTAGCTCGTGAAACCTGCTGCGAAGGTCTCGATGAAGCCCACCGGGCCAGTCAACCGCAAAGGCCCCCGAAACGCCGTTGTTTCGGGGGCCTTGCAGTCGCTCGAACTACGTCAGCGAGGACGGCGGGGTGAACCGGTCACCGTAGCGCTCGGCCAGCTCGCGGGCGCGGGCCACGAAGGCCTCCTTGCCGCGGCCGTGTGCACCCTCGTATCCGACGATGTACTGCGCGCTGCCGCCGGTGTAGGGCGGGTAGCCGATGCCCATGATCGAGCCGATGTTGGCGTCGGCGGTCGAGGTGAGCACACCCTCGTCGAGGCACTTCTGCGTCTCGATCGCCTCGGCGAACAGCATCCGGTCGATCATGTCCTGCAGCGGGATGTCGGCCTTGCCGGACTCGAAGGTCTCGCGCAGACCCGGCCACAGACCGGTGCGCTTGCCGTCGACGTACTCATAGAAGCCGGCGCCCTTGAGCCGCGACGGACGGCCGATCTCGATCATCTTGTTGACGACGGCTTCCGCCGGATGCGTGTCGTGGGTGCCGCCCGCGGCCTCGGTGGCCTTCCGGGTCTCGGTCGCGATCTTCTGCATGAGCTCGAGGTTGAGCTCGTCGGACAGCTGCAGCGGCGGCGCCGGGTAGCCCGCCATGCTGCCGGCCCGCTCGATGCTCGCCGGCTCCACACCCTCGCCCAGCATGGCCAGCGCCTCGTTGACGAAGGTGCCGATGACGCGGCTGGTGAAGAAGCCGCGGCTGTCGTTGACCACGATCGGCGTCTTGCCGATGGCCAGCGTGTAGTCGAACACCCGGGCCAGGGCCTCGTCGGAGGTCTTCTCGCCCTTGATGATCTCGACCAGCGGCATCTTGTCGACCGGGGAGAAGAAGTGGATGCCGATGAAGTCCTCCTGGCGCTTCACACCGGTCGCCAGACCGGTGATCGGCAGCGTGGAGGTGTTCGAGCCGAGCAGCGCGTTGGGCTCGACGATGTCCTCGATCTCCTGGAACACCTTGTGCTTGAGTTCCTGGTTCTCGAACACGGCCTCGATGACGAAGTCGACACCCTTGAGGTCCTGGGGGTCACCGGTCGGGGTGATGCGCGCGAGCAGGGCGTCGCTGCGCTCCTGGGTGGTCTTGCCTCGCTCGAGTGCCTTGGCCTCGATCTTCTCCGAGTACGCCTTGCCCTTCTGCGCGTTCTCCAGCGACACGTCCTTGAGCACGACCTCGTAGCCGGCCTTGGCCGAGACGTAGGCGATGCCCGCGCCCATCATGCCCGCGCCCAGCACGCCGATCTTCTTGATCTCGGTCTTGGCGATGCCGTCCGGGCGGGAGCCGCCGCCGTTGATGGTCTGCAGGTCCAGGAAGAACGCCTGGATCATGTTCTTGGCGACCTGACCGGTGACCAGCGAGACGAAGTAGCGGCTCTCGATACGCGACGCCGAGTCGAAGTCGACCTGGGCGCCCTCGACCGCGGCATCGAGGATGGCGCGCGGCGCCGGCATCGGCGCACCCTTGAGCTGCTTCTTCAACAGGGCCGGGAACGAGGGCAGGATGCTCGCCAGGCCGGGGCTGCTCGGCGTGCCGCCGGGCATCTTGTAGCCCTTGGCATCCCACGGCTGGGTGTGGGCTTCGGGGTTGGCCTTGATCCACGCCTTGGCCGCGGGGACCAGTTCGTCGATGCTGCCGACCAGTTCGTCGACCAGACCCGTCTCCTTGGCTTTCCCGGGCTTGAACCGGGTGCCCTGGCTCAGCACCTCCATGAACGCCTTCTGGATGCCGAACATGCGCACGGTGCGGGTGACGCCGCCACCGCCGGGCAGCAGACCCAGCGTGACCTCGGGCAGGCCGATGACCGAACCCTTGACGTCGGCGGCGATGCGGTGGTGGCACGCCAGCGCGATCTCCAGGCCGCCGCCCAGCGCGGCGCCGTTGATCGCGGCGACGACCGGCTTGCCCAGGGTCTCGAGCTTGCGCAGGTCGGCCTTGATCGACTCGACGTTCTCGAACACCGCTTCCGCGTCGTCCGGGCCGGTGTTGATCATGCTCTTGAGGTCACCGCCGGCGAAGAAGGTCTTCTTCGCGCTGGTGATGACGACGCCGGTGATCGAATCCTTTTCGGCCACAAGCCTCTCGACGGCGTTGTGCATCGACTCCTTGTAGTGGTCGTTCATCACGTTGGCCGATCCGGTCGGGTCGTCCAGCGTGAGGGTGACGATGCCGTCGGAGTCCTGCTCCCACGTGATGGTGTTCTCAGCCATGGTCGTTAAACCCTTTCGATGATGGTGGCCACGCCCATGCCGCCGCCCACGCACAGCGTGATCAGGGCACGCTTGGCGCCGCGGCGTTCGAGCTCGTCGACCATGGTTCCGGTGATCATCGCGCCGGTGGCACCCAGCGGGTGGCCCATCGCGATCGCACCGCCGTTGACGTTCAGCTTCTCGTCCGGGATGTTCAGGTCCTTCTGGAACTTCAGCACCACCGACGCGAACGCCTCGTTCAGCTCGAACAGGTCGATGTCGTCGACGGTCAGGCCCGCGCGGTCGAGCACCTTCCTCGTCGCCGGCGTCGGGCCGGTGAGCATGATGACCGGATCGGCGCCGCTGGTCGCGGTCGCGACGATGCGGGCGCGCGGGGTCAGGCCCTGAGACTGGCCCGCACGTTCCGAACCCACGAGCACCAGCGCGGCCCCGTCGACGATGCCCGAGCTGTTGCCGCCGGTGTGGACGTGGTTGATCTTCTCGACGTAGTGGTACTTCTGCAGCGCCACGTCGTCGAAGCCGCCCATCGCGCCGATCCCGTCGAACGCGGTCTTGAGCCTGCCCAGGCTCTCCACGGTCGAACCGGGACGCATGTGCTCGTCGTGGTCGAGGATGACCAGACCGTTCTGATCACGCACCGGGACCACCGACTTGGCGAAGTAGCCGCCCGACCAGGCCGCGGCCGCGCGCTCCTGCGAGCGGGCGGCGTAGGCGTCGACATCCTCACGGGAGAAGCCCTCGATGGTGGCGATCAGGTCGGCGCCGATGCCCTGCGGCACGAAGCCGATGCGGTAGTTGGTCTCGGGGTCGGTCGCCCAGGCGCCGCCGTCGGAGCCCATCGGCACCCGGCTCATCGACTCGACGCCACCGGCGAGCACCAGGTCGTCCCAGCCCGAGCGGACCTTCTGCGCGGCGGTGTTGACGGCTTCCAGACCCGAGGCGCAGAACCGGTTGAGCTGGACGCCACCGGTGGTGTCGGGCAGGCCCGCGGCGAGCACGGCGGTGCGGGCGATGTCGCCGCCCTGATCACCGATCGGGGACACGACGCCCAGCACGACGTCGCTGATCAGGTTCTCGTCCAGGTCCGGGAACCGGCGGCGCAGTTCGTCGATCAGGCCGGTGACGAGGTTGAGCGGCTTGACCTCGTGCAGCGAACCGTTGCGTTGCTTGCCGCGAGGCGTGCGGATCGCCTCGTAGATGAAGGCTTCTTCAGACATGCGCGCAGCGTAACAGCCCAAACCAACCTGTTGGTTGGCCGGTCACCGGTTCTGCCGAGCAGACAGAGAATCGCCCTCCACGGCTGGTCAGAACGCGATTCTCTGTCTGCTCGCGCGGGAGAAGCCCTACGCCGATTCGCGGGCCTCGAGTTCGGCGAGCGTCGGGTAGTCGATGTAGCCGGCCGGCCCGGGTGCGTAGAAGGTGGCGACGTCGGGTTCGTTGAGCTGCGCGCCGACGGTGAGCCGCTCCATCAGGTCCGGATTGGCCAGCCACGCCCGGCCGACGGCCACCGCACTGACCGCACCCCATTCGGCGAAACTCTCCAGCTGGCAGAAGTCGGTGTCGGTCTCCCGGCCGGTGTTGAGCACGAACACCCCCGGCCACAGCGCCCGGATGACCCCGAAGGTCGTCTGGGTCGGATCGATCAACACGTGCAGGTAGGCGATGCCCAGCGGGGCGATCCGCTCCAGCAGCGCCTCGTAGACGGCGATCGGATCGTCCTCGCGCACATCTCCCGCGCCGTTGCCGGGCGAGATGCGCAGTCCCACGCGGCCGGCCCCGATCTCGTCGGCCACGGCCTCGACCACCTCGGCGATCAGCCGCGCCCGGTTCTCGGCCGATCCTCCGTAGGCGTCGGTGCGCCGGTTGACCGCCGCAGAGGCGAACTGGTGCAGCAGGTATCCGTTGGCGGCGTGGATCTCGACCCCGTCCATCCCGGCGTCGACGGCCCGTCGCGCGGCGGCCCGGAAATCGGCGATCAGCGACGGGATCTCCTCGGTCTCGAGCGCCCTCGGCACCACCAGCGGCTTCTTCCCGCCGGGCGTGTGGGTCACCAGGTCCGCCGCCACCGCCGACGGCGCGACCGGGCGGACACCGCTGATGTCGGGGTGTCCCATCCGGCCGACATGCCACAGCTGCATGAAGATCCGACCGCCTTCGGCGTGCACCGCCGACGCGATCTGCCCCCACGCGTCCTGCTGGCGGTCGGTGTAGATGCCGGGGGTGTCGAGGTAGGCGCCGTTGGCGTTGCGCGATATGGCCGTGGCCTCGGTGATGACGATGCCCGCGGACGCCCGTTGGGCGTAGTACCGGGCGGCGAGGTGGGACGGCGTGCCGTCGGCCTGCGCGCGGGACCGGGTCAGCGGAGCCATGAACACCCGGTTCCCGGCGACCGTGTCACCCACCTGCAACGGTGTCAGCAGGGTTGCGTCGTCATCGAATCTGAAAGCCACGTCGGGTGCAGACGCCTCGCGCCGCGATTTCATTCCCGTCGTTACGCTCGGGCCATGACGGTGTCGAGGCTGCGGCCGTACGCGGTGACGGTGTTCGCCGAGATGTCGGCGCTCGCCGCCCGCATCGGCGCGGTGAATCTCGGGCAGGGCTTCCCGGACGAGGACGGTCCGGCGTCGATGCTCGAGGTGGCCCGGCAGGCCATCGCCGACGGGGTCAACCAGTACCCACCCGGGCTCGGCATCGCCCCGCTGCGCGAAGCCATTGCGGCGCAACGCAAGAGGGCCTTCGGCGTCGACTACGACCCCGACACCGAGGTGCTGGTGACCAACGGTGCCACCGAGGCGATCGCCGCCGCGGTCATCGGTCTGGTCGAACCCGGCTCCGAGGTGCTGCTCGTCGAACCGTTCTACGATTCGTACTCACCGGTGATCGCGATGGCGGGTTGTCACCGGGTCGCCGTTCCGATGACCGAACACGGCCGCGGCTTCGCGATCGACGTCGACGGTCTGCGCCGCGCGATCACGCCGCGCACGCGGGCACTGATCGTGAACACCCCGCACAACCCCACCGGCATGGTGGCCTCCGACGCCGAACTCACCGCGATCGCAGAACTCGCCGTCGCCCACGATCTGCTCGTCATCACCGACGAGGTCTACGAACACCTCGTCTTCGACGGCCACCGACACCGGCCCCTGGCGGCCTATCCGGGCATGTCCGGACGCACGGTCACCATCTCGAGTGCGGCCAAGATGTTCAACGTCACCGGATGGAAGGTCGGATGGGTCTGCGGCACAGCAGATCTCATCGCCGGCGTGCGAGCCGCCAAGCAGTACCTCACCTACGTCGGGGGTGCGCCGTTCCAGCCGGCGGTGGCCCATGCCCTCGACCACGAGGACGCGTGGGTGAGCGCGCTGCGCGACTCCTTCCAGACCAAACGCGACCGGCTCGGCTCGGCGCTGACCGAGCTGGGGTTCGCGGTGCACGACAGCGCGGGCACCTACTTCCTGTGCGCGGACCCGCGTCCGCTCGGCTACGACGACAGCACCGCGTTCTGCGCCGACCTCCCCGAGCGGGCCGGGGTCGCGGCGATCCCCATGTCGGCGTTCTGCGATCCGGACTCACCGCACATCGATCGGTGGAATCACTTGGTGCGCTTCGCGTTCTGCAAGCGCGACGACACCCTCGACGAGGCGATCCGGCGGTTGCAGGTGCTGCGCCGCCAGTGATCACTCAGAGTGCGCCTTCTTCTCCATCACGCGCGCCCGCAGCCCCTCCGTCGCCGAGTGCAGGACGATCTTCTTCGCCCGCTTGACCAGGAACTGCGGGATCGGCACCGACGGGTCGACGATGACGTCGAACCGCACGCGGGTTCGGTCCCCCTCGGGCGTCAGGTTGTACTCGACGTGCTGCCCGCGCTGCTGAAACGTGTCCTCGGCGTCCCACACCACCCAGTGCTTGCCCCAGTGGTACTCGAGGACTTCGTTGTCGGTGACGCCCATCAGCCGCAGGGTGGCCTCCACCCGCCGCGGCCTCCCGTCGGGGTGGCGGTCGAGCACCGTGACCTTCCGGTACACCGAGGACCACGTCGGCAGCGCCTCGATGTCGGCGAGCACGTCGAGGATGGCCTCCGGTGACGCATCGAAGACCACTTCACGTGACGCGCGAACGGCCATGAGGCTCAATGTAGTGACCGGCGCGTCGCTACCGGCGGGTTCAGCCGAAGTCGGGATGCTCAGCCGGCTTTGATCTCGAGGACCCGCTTGCGCAGACCGTCGGTGGCCGTCTCCATCAGGCCTTTGGCGCCCTTCTTGACGAGGAATCCCGGCAGCGGCACGGTCGGGTCGACGGTCAGGTCGAACCGCACGCGGGTCCCGTCGCCGTCCGGGGTGAGCGTGTACCGGCCGTCCTGTGCACGTTGTTGTTTCGAGCTGACCAGGGTCCAGCTCACGCCGTCGTCGTGCACCGAGTAGTCGAGCACCTGCTCGTCACTCACCCCGACGATCTTGACGACCTGGCGGGAGCGTCTGGGCCGCCCCTCGTCGTCCCGTTCGAGGATCTCCACCTTCTGGTGCGCCGACGACCACTCGGTCAGGGACTCGAGGTCGAACAGGACCTCCAGGATGTCGTCGGCGCTGGCTTCGATGACGACTTCGCGCGATTCGGTGATGGCCATGGAGGCTAATTGCCACCCTTGGCGACCTTCAAAACCTGTTTGCGCAGACCGTCGGTCGCGGTCTCCATCGCACCCTTCATCGCCCGCTTGAGAACGAAACCGGGCAGCGGCACCGACAGGTCGACCTTGATGTCGAAACGGACCTTGGTCTTATCGCCGTCCGGGGTCAGGGTGTACGACGCGTCCTGCGCCTTCAGCTGGCCGGCGCTGACCAGCGTCCAGCTGACCTTGCTGTCGGTCCAGGTGTACTCGATCACCTGCTCGTCGGTGATGCCTGCGGATTTGACCTTCATCTTGACCTGGCGCGGCCTGCCGTCGGGATACGTGTCGAGGATGTCGGCGCTCTGGTACTGCGACGACCAGGAGGGGGTGGACTCGACGTCGGCGATGACGTCGAGGATCTGGGCCGGGGTTGCTTCGATGACGACTTCGCGCGAATCGCTGACTGCCATGGGCTGACCTTAGCGACCGCGCCGGACCCGCGGGATCAGTTGGCGCGCCCGCGCACCTCGAGCACCCGCTTCCGCAATCCGACGGTGGCGGTGTCGAGCACGCCCTTGGCGGCGCGCCGCAACATGAACCCCGGCATCGGCATCACCGGGTCGACGGTCACCTCGAAACGCACACGGGTCCGGTCGCCTTCGGGGATCAGCCGGTAGCGCGCCTCCTGCGAGCGCTGGTAGGTGGAGCTCACGAGCGTCCAGCCGTAGCCGTCGTCGTGATAGGTCAGCGCGATCTCCTGCACGTCGGTGATGCCGACGGTGGTGACGGTGGCACGGCTGCGGATCGGCCTGCCCTGCTCGTCGCGTTCGAGTACCTCCGAACTGCGATGCGCCGCCGACCATTCGGGCAGCGCCTCGAGATCCAGCATGATCGGCAGGATCTCGTCGACCGGGGCCTCGATGACGACCTCGCGCGACTCACGGATGGCCACAGCGGCGACCCTACTCCCGGCGTAGGGTCGCCGGGTATGACCGAGGCGATCAACCCGTCCGCGCCGCCGAGCGGGACCGGCTGCGAGGAGTGCGAGGCCGCACGCGGCTGGTGGGTGCATCTGCGCCGGTGTGCGGCGTGCGGACACATCGGCTGCTGCGACGACTCCCTGTCCCGCCACGCGTCCACGCATTGGCGGGAGACGGGGCATCCGATCATCCGGTCCTTCGAGCCGGGCGAAGACTGGTTCTGGAACTACGAGACCGGTACGTACTACGACGGCCCCGCGCTCGCCGACCCCCAGAGCCACCCCGAGGATCAACCCGCGCCCGGTCCACGCGGCCGCGTGCCGCCGGATTGGGTCGATCGGCTGCGCGCCAGGTGAGCCGGTTTCCGCCCGGCACCGGCAGGGTATCCGCCCGCTCGTGAGCGACGATCCGAAGACCACGCAGTCCGACAAGGGTCCCGACAACGCGAAGGACGACGTCATCAGCGATCCGGCCGAAGGCGCGGACGACCGCGTCGACTGGTCCAGCGAAGGTGGCGCCACCCCGAGCGGGCCCGCCGACACCGGCGACTAGTGGATGGTGCTCGCCAGCGACGAAAGCGTCTCGGCGGCGGTGTATCTCGGCGTCCATCCGAGTTGATCCCTGGCCTTGGACGTGTCCATCACCACCGACGTCCGGCCGGCGTGCAGCCACTCCAGCACCGACGGCACGAACGGCAGCCGCGACATCACCTCGGAGGTGACGACGGCCGCCACCCTCGGCACCCGGACCGGACGGGCGCCGAGGGCCTGCGCGACGTCGGACATCGACAGCACCCCGTCGCCGGCGATGTTGTAGGCACCGGGCGGCGCCGAGCTGGTGGTGACGGCCAGCGCGATCGCCGCCGCGACGTCGTCGTGGTGCACCAGTTGCAGCGGCGTACCCGGGTCCGGGAACGGCGGTTTGAGCAACGGCAGCGCCTGCGTCACCCGGCGCGCGGGACCGGGCAGTTGGTTCCACGGCATGGCGTCGGCCAGGGCGGGCGCCTTCGGCCCGGCCACGATGCACGGCCGCAGCACGTACACCTCCAGTGCGGATCCGCCGGTGATCTCGGCCAACGCCGCTTCGCACGCGGCCTTCTGCTCGGAGTAGTAGTGCTCGGACGAACCGCGTGGCGGCACGTCCTCGGTGATCGGCACCGGGTTGTCGGAGTGGTAGCCGTAGGCGGCGACCGACGAGGTGTAGACGAGTCGGCGTGGGCGCTCCGCGGCGACCGTCGCCTCGAACACGTTGCGTGTGCCCGCCAGGTTGACCCGCGCGCTCTCGTCCCGCGATCCCATGATGATGAACGCCAGGTGCACCACGACGTCGGCGTCGGCGACCAGTGCGTCGACCGCCTCGCGATCGAGGATGTCGCCCTGCCGGTAGGTCGTCTTCGTCCAGCCCCGCGCGGCGGGATCGAACGGACGCCGGGCCATTCCGACGATCTGCCCGACGTCGGGATGGTCCTCCAGCGCCTCGATTGCCGAGATCCCGATGTCCCCGGTGGGTCCGGTGACGGCGACGCGCAGTGACATGGGCGGGAAGTTCCCGGTCTGCGACCGGCAAAACGTTGCCGGGACCGAAGAGTGGGCATACAAAGGAGATCCACAACCCCGAAGGGACCGCGATGAAGCTGATCTCGCCGACCGATTCGATGTTCTTGCTCGTCGAGTCGAGGGAGCATCCGATGCATGTCGGCGGGCTGCAGTTGTTCGAACCCCCGGACGGCGCCTCGGGGGCGGAGTTCCTGCGTGAGATCCACCAGGCGATGGTGGAGCAGACCGACTTCCAGGAGACGTTCCGCAAGCATCCGGGCACGGTGCTCGGCGGCGTCGCCAACCTCGCCTGGGCCGTCGACGACGAGGTCGATCTCGATTACCACCTGCGCCGGTCGGCGCTGCCCACGCCGGGGCGGGTGCGTGAACTGCTGGAGTTGACGTCGCGGCTGCACGGTGGGCTGCTCGACCGGCACCGTCCGCTGTGGGAGGCGCACCTGGTCGAAGGGCTCAGCGACGGACGCTTCGCGGTGTACGTCAAGTTCCACCACGCACTCATCGACGGGGTGTCGGCGCTCAAGCTGACCCAGCGCACGCTGTCGACCGATCCCGACGACACCGAGGTGCGGGTGCCGTGGAACCTGCCGCCGAGGCGGCGCACCCGTGAACCGGAGTCGAAGTCACTGCTGCGCAGCGTCACCGACCGCGTGGGTTTGGTTGCCGCCCTTGCTCCCTCGACACTCGGGCTGGCGCGCGCGGCGTTGCTCGAACAACAGCTGCAGTTGCCGTTCGGTGCGCCGAAGACGATGTTCAACGTGCCCATCGGCGGGGCGCGCCGGGTGGCGGCACAGTCCTGGCCGCTGGAACGCATCCGCTCGGTCAAGCGGGCCACCGGCGCGACGGTCAACGACGTCATCCTCGCGATGTGCGCCGGCGCCCTGCGGTTCTACCTCATCGAGCAGAACGCACTGCCGGACGCTCCGCTCATCGCGATGGTGCCGGTGAGCCTGCGCACCGAGGACGAGGCCGACGCGGGTGGGAACATGACCGGCGTCGTGCTGTGCAACCTGGCCACCGACGACGATGATCCGGCCCGCCGCCTCGACACCATCAGCCTGTCGATGCGCCGCAACAAGCAGGTGTTCTCCCAGTTGCCGCGCACGCAGCAGTTGGCGCTGTCCGCGTCGATGATCGCGCCCCTCGGGCTGGGCGCGGTACCGGGATTCGTCTCGACCGCTCCCCCGCCGTTCAACATCGTGATCTCGAACGTGCCGGGCAACCAGGTGCCGATGTACTGGCGCGGCGCCCGCCTCGACGGGAACTATCCCTTCTCGATCGCCCTCGACGGCCAGGCGCTCAACATCACGATGGCCAACAACGGCGACAACCTCGACTTCGGGCTGGTCGGCGCCCGCGGCAGCGTGCCCCACCTGCAGCGACTGCTCGGTCACCTGGAGGATTCGCTCAAGGAACTCGAGCGCGCGGTCGGGGTGTGACGGCTCGGGTCAGGGCGCGTCGGGCCGCAGCAGCGCGATCGAGGCGGCGACCGCTTCCTCGGTGATGTCGCTCATGCGGCCGCCGTCCTCGACGGTGATGGCGGTCAGTTCGCGCAGACCGCCGAGCAGCATGACGACGCGGGGACGCGACACGGGCCCGATGCCCGCGGACCGGAATTCGTCGGTGCCGCCCAGCGCCTGCACCATGTCGATGAAGTTCTCGGTCACCTCGCGCTGGAGGTCGCGGGCCGCCGCGCCGAGGGCGGGCAGGTCGCGGGTGGCGCTCAACATCAGCGCCGAACGCGACTCCGCCGAGGAGATCCACGCCTCGATGGCCTGGCGCACCTGAGCCTGCCACGGCGAGTTCGGGTCGACGGCCGCGGAGATCTGCTGGACCTGGCCGGCGTAGGCCTCGGCGAGCAGGCCCAGGAAGCAGGCCTCGCGACTGTCGAAGTGTTCGTAGAACGTGCGCCGCGAGGTGCGGGCGCGCCGCACGATGTCGGCGACGGTGGTCTTGCCGTACCCGTCCTCGGCGATCGACTCCTCGAGCGCGTCGAGGAGCCGCTGGCGGAAGTTGTTCTTGTCCTCCACCGCGCTCGGGGCCTCGCTTGTCACGGTCATATCAGCGAGCATCGTACGGCGGCGCCGGAGAAGACATGGGATGAAACCCCGTCATGGTGGCCAGGGCCGGGATCGAACCGGCGACCTTCCGCTTTTCAGGCGGACGCTCGTACCAACTGAGCTACCTGGCCGGAAGGCACCGGCTCGTCGCCAACCTCGATGCCTCGCCGTGATGGCGACCCTGACGGGACTCGAACCCGCGACCTCCGCCGTGACAGGGCGGCGCGCTAACCAACTGCGCCACAGGGCCTTACTGTGTGACTCCGAACCGATCGGTCACGTGTACCCCCTACGGGATTCGAACCCGCGCTACCGCCTTGAAAGGGCGGCGTCCTAGGCCGCTAGACGAAGGGGGCCAAGCCGAATCTCTCCGGGGTACTCGCAACGTTTCCGTTGGGAGCTTCGATAGCTTAGGACACCGGTAGCTCAAACCCAAAACCAGGGTCGGCAGCCGACGCAGTATTGTGGTGCACCGCGCCCCTATAGCTCAGTTGGTAGAGCTACGGACTTTTAATCCGCAGGTCCCAGGTTCGAGCCCTGGTGGGGGCACCACATGCGGCCTCACCGGTCGGTGAGCACCTGCATCGCCGCGTTGTATCCCGGCACGAACGTGATCCCCGGCCCGCCGTGGCAGCCCGCACTGCCCAGATACAGTCCGTCGATCGGAATGGGCTGATCCACATATCCTTTCGGTCCCGGGCGGTTGGGACCGATCTGGTCGGGGTGGATGAGGCCGTGGCAGTAGTCGCCGCCCGGAGCGCCGAACATCGTGCCCATGTGCTTGGGCGTGAAGGTCGTGTGCCGGATGATCAGATCCTCGAAGCCCGGCGCCAGTCTGCTGATCTTGTCGATCACGCGACGCCCCATCTCGGCCTTCATCTCGCCGTAGCTCGACGGTTGGCCGGGGCCGGCGATCGGAAACCACAGGGAGAAGGCCGACGCGGCGTGCCGGCCTGCGGGCGCGAGCCCCGGATCGTTCACCGACGGGATCTGCAGGGCGATCGACGGATCCGCGGGCACGATGCCCCGCCGGCAGTCCTCCCACTGCTGCTGCAGTTCCTCGGGGGTGCTGAAGATCCCGATGTTGGACTGCATGGCCGGATCGTTGAGCAGTTCGTAGGGCGCCGCGAACTCCGGGACACCGTCCAGCGCGAAGTGCATCTGCAGGTAGCTCCCGCGGTGGTCGATGCGTGCGAACCGCTCCCGCACCTCCGCGGGCAGCGCGGTGGGATCGAGCAACCCGTTGACCGTCAGATCCGGTGCGACCGCCGACACGACGACGGGCGCGGCGATCGTCGACGCGTCGTCGAGGCGCACACCGGCGACGCGGCCGCCGGCGACGAGGATCTCGGCCACCGGCGAGCGCAGTCTCAACTCGCCCCCGGTGGACTCGAACTGCTCCCGCAGGTGCTCGGTCAGCGCCCCGATGCCGCCCCGCAGTTTCTTGACCAGCAGCGCGTTCTCGTCGGGAACGGCGAACCCGTACGCCAGCGCGGCGGCGGTGCCGGGGGTCTGCGGGCCCCGGTAGGTGGTGTTGACCGCCAGCAGCGACAACATCCCCCGCAGCGCGCCGTGCTTCTCGCGGTCGGGCAAGTACCGGTCGAGCACGTCGGTGACCGAGGCGAACAGCAGGTCGGTGATCGTCGACCGCTCGAACTCGTTCGTCGCGCAGGCGTACATCTCGTCGATCGACTTCGGTGGCGCGCCGGCCTCGAACCGGCCCAGCGCGCGCGTCGGCGCCTGACACCACGCCAGCAGCCCGGCCATGCCGTTCACCGCGTCCGCGCCGTGTACCTCGTTGAGGTGGGTCAGCAGTCTCATCGGGTCGGTGTAGTAGACGACGGGCTCGTCGCCGACGCCGCGCAGCGACACCGACATCACGTCGAGGTCCACGGTCGGCAGGGTGTCGAGGCCCAGCTCCCGGCTCACCGTCGCCGATGTCGGGATCTGCACGGAGCCGGCGATCTCGAACCGGAAACCCTCGAAAAGCTCGACGGTGGAGGCCATTCCGCCGGCGTAGAGCTTGGCGTCCAGGCACAGGGTGCGCAGCCCGGCGCGCTGCAGCAGGGTCGCCGCGGTCAGCCCGTTGTGCCCCGCGCCGACGACGATCGCGTCGAAGTCCGCCATCGACCGAGGCTGACACGTCACCTCAAGTTTTGTCAATATTGACAAAACTGCGGTCAGCCGAGGCCGACCCCGCCCGCCACGGTGTCCAGCGCCTCGCGGGTCAGCCGCGCCAATTCGGGCAGCGACCGGTCGCCGCCGAGCATCCAGACCTCCATCGCGCCGAACACCGCGGCCGCGATGCAGCGGGCGGTGACCGTGATCCGCATCCGCGCATCGCTGCCGGGTTCGGGCGCGTCGTCGCGGGTGAGGTGCTCTTCGATCGCATCGGCGAATTCGGTCTCGACCTGGCGGATGTGGCGCGAGACGCGGCCCGGATCGAGCTCCTGGGAGCGCAGCATCGCGATCTTGGGCAGCGCCGCATCGTCGTACGGCGAGGCCATGATCGCCGCATGCACGGCCTCGATGAGCGTCTGGTCGGCCGACCGCTTCGCCAGGGCCGTGCGGAACCACTGCAGGCCCGCGTCGTAGTCGGCGAACAACAGATCGTGCTTCGAGGCGAAGTGGCGGTAGAACGTCCGCAGCGACACCCCGGCGTCCGCCGCGATCTGCTCGGCCGAGGTCTCCTCCACACCCTGGGCGAGAAACCTCACCAGCGCCGCCTGCCGCAGCGCCTCGCGGGTGCGCTCGCTGCGGGCGGTCTGGGCGGGCCGAACCATGCACGCAAGGTACCGCACCCAAGTTATGTCAATATTGACAAAACTTTGGACGGTCACGAGACTCCCGTTATGGTCTCGCTCCTCCTCCACGGGATTCTCGGCCTGGTCGTCGTCGGCGTCCTCATCCGAACCAATCCGCAGATCTACGCACGCCTGCCTGCCGGCGCACAGGTCTCCGCGCTCGAAGCCTTCTACTACGTCGTCGGCATCGCCTCGATCGCGCTCGGCTACTACTTCAACAACCAGTACGTCGAGCAGTACGCGCCGTCGGACGGTCTGCACAACTTCATCTGGGGCCCGGGCAGCTGGTCGGAATTCATCATGCTCGGCTACGACAACCCGGCGGCCAGTTCGGCCAGCCAGGACTACACGATCATGAGCGTGCTCATCTTCCCGGTCTGGGTGATCGTCGACGGCCGCAGGCGCGGCGTGAACCACGCCTGGCTCTTCATCGGCTTCATCCTGTTCGCCAGTTCGGCGTCGGCCTGGGCGTTCTACCTGGCCGCCGTCGAACGCCAGCGCAGACAGCAGAAGGCAAGGGTCGCAGTCGAATCCGCGGTGTGACGCGCCGTCCAGGCGATCAGACCCTGGGGCTGTAGTGCATCGGGCTGTCGCGGTACTCGACCGGCGGCAGGTTCCTGGCCGGCGTGTGCACCAGCGGGTGGTCGGCGGGCAGCCGGCCGGCTTCGCGGTCCCACCCCGAGCGGGCGCGCGGATGGTAGCGCCTGCGCCCGGGCAGCAGTTTGAACGTCAGATTGACGGCACGGCCGAACAGTCGGTGCAGCCGCTCGTCCCGCCGGGACCAGCTGTAGCCCATCAACTCCCGCACCGGCGGGTCGTACAGGCCGACGGTCACCCACACCGCGAACGGTCCGAGCACCTTGAGGTTCAGCTTCCACATCCAGTTCGGAATCCACTGCAGCGACGGGTGTTTCGGCATCGTCGACAGGTCCAGGACTTCGCGGGCCGCCCAGTTGTTCTCCAGTACGTTGCGGCACATGTGGTCCCAGTACTGCTGGAACTCCTCCCACGTCTTCGGCACCGGGCGCATGCTCATCCCGTACATCCGGTACCAGGTGATGTGCTCGTCGAACAGCTGGCGCTTCTCGGCTTCGGTGAGGCCGTCGCCGAAGCGCTCGGCGGTGAGGATCGTGCCCATGAAGAACGTGGAGTGCGCCCAGTAGAAGACGTCGGGATTCAACGCGCTGTAGCGGCGGCCCTGATCGTCGACGCCCTTGATGCCGATGTGGTAGTCGCGCACCTCGGCCCCGGTCTGCGGGGCTCGGTCGCCGTCGAACACCACCCCGCCGATCGGGTACAGCGAGCGCAGCAGGCGCGGCATCCGTTCGAGGAAGAAGATGGAGTGCTCCTGCACGGCGGCGCCGAGTTGGGGGTGCATGTTCTGCATCGAGCCCGCCCACGGGCCCTGGAGCAGGCCGCGCCAGTCGCCGAACAGCTTCCACGTCAGCGAGTCCGGCCCCAGCGGCGGCGGCCCGTCGTAGCCGCCCGACGTCACCGGACATCCACTGGCCACAGGGGCGGAATCGCTGGCCGCTACGGGTACCTCGGAAGTATCTTGACTCACTGGTGCACTTTCCTGTCGGCGTCAGTGACACAAATTGACTACGTACGTTGTCACGAGAGCTTAGGAGCCATGTGTCTTCCGGTCAACGACGCGGGCGCTGGTCCGGGGTCCCCCTCCAGGACCGCCAGGCGTTGCGCCGCGACGAACTGATCGCCGCCGGCGTCAAACTGCTCGGCGGTGCGGGCGGGCCCGCGCTGACCGTGCGCGCGGTGTGCCGGGAAGCCGGTCTGACCGAGCGCTACTTCTACGAGAGCTTCGTCGACCGCGACGAGTTCGTCCGCGCCGCCTACGACGACGTCTGCACCCGCGCGATGTCGGCCCTGCTCAACGCCGAGACACCGCGCGACGCCGTCGAGCGCTTCGTCGCGCTGATGGTCGACGACCCGACCCGCGGCCGGGTGCTCCTGCTCGCGCCCGCATCCGAACCCGTGCTCACCCAGTCCGGCGCGGAGTGGATGCCCAACTTCATCGAACTGGTCCAGCGCAAGCTCACCCGTATCACCGACCCCGCCGTCCAGGCGATGGCCGCCACCGGACTGATCGGCGCGCTGACCGCGTTGTTCACCGCCTATCTGGACGGCCGACTGGGCGCCACCCGCGAACAGTTCATCGACTACTGCGTCGACATGCTGCTCAGCCGGGTCACCAGCCACTGACCCCGCGAGCGTGGCGGGCTCCGATCGCGGGTACTCCGCACGGACGCCGCACCGCCTGGGACACGCGGATCCCGCAGGCCGAACGGACGCCCCGTGACCCACGTGACACTCGCCGAACGGAACTTGATGTCACTCGGGTACACACATATGTTGAGTGCAACCAACAGGTACAGATAACTCCCCCACGAGCTCTGCACCGCGAGGAGGACGAGCACCGATGCACGAGAACCTGACCGACCTGCACCTGCTGCACGAGCTGGAGCCGGTCGTCGAGAAGCTGCTCAACCGGCACCTGACCATGCGCAAGGACTGGAACCCGCACGACTTCATCCCGTGGTCGGACGGCAAGAACTACTACGCGCTGGGCGGTCAGGACTGGGATCCCGAGCAGTCGAAGCTCTCCGAGGTCGCCCAGACCGCGATGGTGCAGAACCTCCTCACCGAGGACAACCTGCCGTCCTATCACCGCGAGATCGCGATGAACATGAGCATGGACGGGGCGTGGGGGCAGTGGGTCAACCGCTGGACGGCCGAGGAGAACCGGCACGGCATCGCGCTGCGGGACTACCTCGTCGTCACCCGCGCAGTCGATCCCGTCCAGCTCGAGGAACTGCGCGTCGAGCAGATGACCCGCGGCTTCTCCCCCGGCCAGAACCAGCAGGGCGAGCTGTTCGCCGAGAGCCTGTTCGACTCGGTCATCTACGTGACGTTCCAGGAGCTCGCCACCCGCGTCTCGCACCGCAACACCGGTAAGGCCTGTCAGGACCCGGTCGCCGATCAGCTGCTGCAGCGGGTGTCGGCCGACGAGAACCTGCACATGATCTTCTACCGCGACGTGTCCGAGGCGGGCTTCGACATCGCACCGGACCAGGCCATGCACTCGCTGCACCGCGTGCTGCGCAACTTCAAGATGCCCGGCTACACCGTGCCGGAGTTCCGGCGCAAGGCCGTGATCATCGCCGTCGGCGGTGTCTACGATCCGCGGATCCACCTCGACGACGTGGTGATGCCGGTGCTCAAGAAGTGGCGCATCTTCGAGCGCGAGGACTTCAGCGGTGAGGCCGCCCGCATGCGCGACGACCTCGGCGTGCTGGTCGAGGAGCTCCAGGAGGCCTGCGACAAGTTCGAGACCGCCAAGCAGAAGCGCCTCGAGCGCGAAGCCAAGATGGCCGAGAAGAGGGCCGGTAAGGTGCTCGCGTCATCAGCGTCGTAAGTCCCGCGCGCACTGCGCTGCGGATCGGCTCCATCGAGCTGTCCAGCCCGGTGGTGCTGGCCCCGATGGCCGGCGTGACCAACGTCGCCTTCCGCACGCTGTGCCGTGAGCTCGAGGTGGCCAGGGCGGGCACCGTCAGCGGCCTGTACGTCTGCGAGATGGTCACCGCACGCGCACTCGTCGAACGCCACCCGGTCACCATGCACATGACCGCGTTCGCCCCTGACGAGTCGCCGCGATCGCTGCAGCTCTACACCGTCGACCCGGCCACCACCTACGCCGCGGCGAAGATGATCGTCGACGACGGGATGGCCGACCACATCGACATGAACTTCGGCTGCCCGGTGCCCAAGGTGACCAAGCGTGGCGGCGGCGCCGCGCTGCCCTACAAGCGCAGACTCTTCGGCCAGATCGTCGCCGCGGCGGTCCGCGCCACCGAGGGCACCGACATCCCCGTCACGGTGAAGTTCCGGATCGGCATCGACGACGCCCACCACACCCACCTCGACGCCGGGCGCATCGCCGCCGAGGAAGGGGCGGCCGCCGTCGCGCTGCACGCCCGCACCGCGGCGCAGCGCTACTCGGGCACCGCCGACTGGGACCAGATCGCCGCCCTCAAGGCACACGTCAGCTCCGTCCCGGTGCTCGGCAACGGCGACATCTTCGACGCCGACGATGCGCTGGCGATGATGGCCGCGACCGGCTGCGACGGGGTGGTGATCGGGCGCGGCTGCCTGGGCCGCCCCTGGCTGTTCGCCGAACTGTCCGCCAGGTTCACCGGCCGCCCGCTGCCCGTGCCGCCCGCTCTCGGCGAGGTCGCCGACATCATCCGCAGGCACGGCGAACTGCTCACCGACCACTTCGGCGAGGACAAGGCGATGCGCGACATCCGCAAGCACGTCGCGTGGTACTTGCACGGATTCCCCGCCGGATCGGATCTGCGCCGGGCGCTCGCGTTGGTCAAGACGCGCGCCGAGCTGTCCGAGCTGCTCGACCGTCTCGATCCCGACGTGCCCTTCCCGCCCGCCGCGACGGGCCCGCGCGGTCGTCAAGGCTCGGCCGCGTCGGTGTCCCTGCCGGAGGGTTGGCTGGCCGACCCGGACGACTGCACGGTGCCCGCGGGTGCGGACGTCATGCACTCCGGAGGCTGACCAGTAGCGATACCGAGACGTTCTCGAGACGTTCGCCGGCTGGATGCCTCACAGGAACGCTCGTTACGATGTGGTTCTCGCTGCAGCCCGGCTCCGGTGGCGGAGTTCTCGATGCGCTGCTACAAGACAGTGAGCACTGCGCGCGTTCTCGGCGCGCACCACGCGAAGTCGGAGGCCGGTTGGAGATGAGTGACGGCGACAGCCACGGGGCTGATGCCACTCCCGACCCTCGGCGTCCCCGCGAACCGGAATCCGACTGGGACAACGAATGGCTTACCCGATCCAGCCGGCGATCGGCGGGTGCCGCGCCGTGGGAACGCAGTGAACCCCTCCGACGCGCGCAACCCGAACCGGAAGCGGACGTCGACGCCCCCGACGGGACGGACGAGACCGACGAATCGGGAGAGCCGAGCGGCAGCCACACCGCGGGTGCGGTCACCGTCGCCGACCTGATCGCCAAACTCAACGGCGACGGCGCGGCCCCGGCGGAGATCACGCCGAAGCGCAGGCGCGCGGAGCCCGACCCGGAGCCCGAACCCGAACCGCCCGCCCCGGAAACCGAGGTCATCGAGGCGATCCGCGAACCCGTCCGCGAGGCGGCCGACCCGGACCGCCAGGACACCGAGATCATCCCCGCGGCGACCGGCGCGTACGCCGACAACCTGCCCGTCCTGGCCGCGGATCCGCGTGACCGCGTGCCGCCGTACCGCATCGGCGACGGCGGGGCGGGCGGGGCCGAAGACGAACCGCACCGACGCCGCCGGATCATCCTGGCCGGACGCTCGGCGGCCGCGCTGCTCGCGGTGCTGGCACTGGTTCTCACCGGCGGCGCCTGGCAGTGGCAGTCGTCGAAGAACAGCCTGATGAACCGGGTGTCGGCGCTGGACCAGGACAGCCGCGACATCGTCGATCCGAACGCCCAGTTCGGTGACGAGAACTTCCTGATCGTCGGCGTGGACAGCCGCATCGGCGACAACAGCGGCATGGGCGCGGGCACCACCGACGACGCCGCCGGGGCCAGGTCGGACACCGTGATGCTGGTCAACATCCCGGCCAACCGGAAACGCGTCGTGGCGGTGTCCTTCCCCCGTGACCTGTCCATCGATCCGATGGAATGCGAACCCTGGAACCCGGAGACGGGCGCCTACGGCCCGATCGAGGACCCGGAGTCGCCGATGTACGGGCAGGAAACGGTCTACACCGAGTACAAGCTCAATTCGGCGTACGCGGTCGGCGGGCCGAAGTGTCTGGTCAAGGTCGTGCAGAAGCTCTCCGGTCTGTCGGTGAACCGCTTCATGGCCGTCGACTTCGCCGGGTTCTCCAAGATGGTCGACGCGCTCGGCGGTGTCGAGGTGTGCAGCACCGAACCGTTGGAGGACTACGAACTCGGCACCGTGCTGCCGGTCGCCGGCCGCCAGATGGTCGACGGGCACACCGCGCTCAACTACGTGCGCGCGCGCCAGGTCACCACCGAGATCAACGGCGACTACGGCCGCATCAAGCGCCAACAACGGTTCCTGTCGTCGCTGCTGCGTTCGCTGATCTCCAAGGAAGTGTTCTTCTCGCTGTCCAAGCTCAACAACGTGGTCAACATGTTCATCGACGACAGCTACGTCGACAACATCGACACCCGCGACCTGGTGACACTGGGCCAGTCGATCCAGGGGGTCACCGCGGGACGGATCAGCTTCGTCACCGTGCCGACCACCGGCTACGCGGACGAGTACGGCAACGAGACCCCCCGCACCGACGACATGCGCGCGCTGTTCACCGCGATCATCAACGACGACCCGCTGCCCGGGGAGAAGAACGCGGACAACACCCCGGTGCCGGGCACCCCGGAGTCGACGACGGCGGATCCGGAGGCCGAGACCGCCGGATCCGACTCACAACCGAACGCCGAACTGGTCAACGCCGTCGCCACCGAACCGCAGGACGTCACGGTGCAGGTGTCGAATTCGACCGGGCAGACCGGACTCGGCGCGACGACCGCCGAAGCGCTCCAGCAATACGGGTTCAACGTCACGACACCCGACGACTATCCGAGCGCGATGACCGCGACGACGGTCTTCTTTTCCCCTGGCAACGAGCAGGCGGCGGCCACGGTCGCGTCGTCGTTCGCCAACCCCACCATCGAGCGGGTCGGCGGGATGGGCGACATCGTCCAGGTGGTGCTCGGCAGCGATTTCGACACCGTCGCCGCCCCCACGCCCAGCGGCTCGCCCGTTCAGGTGAACGTGTTACACGACACCGGCAGCACACCGGCTCCCCTGCCCGAGGATCTCAACGTCACCAACGCCGCCGACACCAGCTGCGAATAGCCCCGCCCCGAAGCGTTTGGGCAGGTGGCATTCACCGTCAGTTCACCCGTGGCTCCGTGACGACGCCCGCTGTGACCTCTAGTCTGGACACATGCGAACCGCGTACCACGAGCAACTAGGGGCCCTCACCGATCAACTCGGTGAGATGTGCGGCCTGGCCGGCGGAGCGATGGAGCGCGCGACACAGGCACTGCTGCAGGCCGATCTGGTCCTGGCCGAACAGGTCATCTCCGACCACGATCAGATCGCCACGATGAGTGCACGCGCCGAGGAGGCGGCGTTCGTGCTGCTGGCGCTGCAGGCTCCCGTCGCAGGCGATCTGCGCGCCGTGGTCAGTTCCATCCAGATCGTCGCCGACGTGGACCGGATGGGCGCGTTGGCCCTCCACGTCGCCAAGATCGCGCGGCGCCGTCATCCGCAGCACGTGCTGCCCGAAGAGGTCAACGGCTATTTCGCCGAGATGGGACGCGTCGCGGTCGAACTCGGCAACGCAGCCCAAGAGGTGCTGGAGACACGCGATCCCGAGAAGGCGGCCCGCATCCAGGAGGAAGACGATGCGATGGACGATCTGCACCGTCACCTGTTCACGGTCCTGATGGACCGGGAGTGGAAGCACGGCGTGACCGCGGCCGTCGACGTGACGCTGCTGAGCCGGTTCTACGAGCGCTTCGCCGACCACGCCGTCGAGGTGGCGCGCCGGGTCATCTTCCAGGTGACCGGCGCCTACCCGACCGAAGAGGTCATCCCGACGCCGCGCTAGTCCGGCACCCCGAGCAGACACAGAATCGCCCTGAATCCTCTCGATTCAGGGCGATTCTGTGTCTGGTCGTGGAACGGAGGTCAGCCGAAGCGGCCGGAGATGTAATCCTCGGTGGCCTTCTGCCGCGGGTTGGAGAAGATCTTCTCGGTGTCGTCGATCTCGATGAGCCGGCCGGGCTTACCGGTCGCCTCGAGGTTGAAGAACGCCGTCTGATCGCTCACCCGCGCCGCCTGCTGCATGTTGTGGGTGACGATGACGATGGTGAAATCCTGTTTGAGCTCCGCGATGAGGTCCTCGATCGCCAGCGTCGAGATCGGGTCGAGCGCGGAACACGGCTCATCCATCAGCAGCACGTCGGGCTGCACGGCGATGGCCCGGGCGATGCACAGCCGCTGCTGCTGACCGCCCGACAGCCCGCCGCCCGGTTTGTCGAGGCGGTCCTTGACCTCGGTCCACAGGTTCGCGCCCCGCAGGGAGCGCTCGGCGACCTCGTCGAGGGTCTTGCGGTTGCGCACACCCTGCAGCTTGAGCCCGGCCACCACATTGTCGCGAATCGACATGGTGGGGAACGGATTCGGGCGCTGGAACACCATGCCGATGGTCTTGCGCACGCCCACCGGGTCGACGCCTGCGCCGTAGATGTCCTCGCCGTCGAGCAGCACCGAACCCTTCACGTACGCACCGGGAATGACCTCGTGCATGCGGTTCAGCGTGCGCAGCACCGTGGACTTGCCGCAGCCCGACGGACCGATGAACGCGGTGACGCTGCGCGGGGGCACCGACATCGAGACGTCGGCGACCGCGTGGAACGCGCCGTAGAAGATGTTGACGTCCTTGAGGTCCAGACGCTTGGCCATGGTGGTTTCTCCTAAACCTGCTCAGACCTTTTTAGGGGCGAAGAATTTGGCGAGGTAACGCGCGCCGACGTTGAGAAGCGCGATGAGGACGACGAGCGTGAACGCCGCGCCCCAGAGGCGGTCGGTGGGCACCGGATTCGCACCGGCGCCTGCCGAGGTCTGGTCGTACATCATGCCGGGCAGCGATCCCATGAAGCCGCCGAACATGTCGAAGTTCATCGCCTGGGCGTAGCCGACCAGGATCAGCAGCGGCGCCGTCTCGCCCATCACGCGCGCCAGCGCCAGCATCACGCCGGTCACGATGCCCGACAGCGCGGTCGGGATGACGATCGACGAGATCGTCTTCCACTTCGGAACGCCCAGTGCGTAACTCGCTTCGCGCAGGTCCATCGGCACGACCCGCAGCATCTCCTCGGTCGAGCGCACGATCACCGGGATCATGAGCAGCACCAGCGCGAGTGACACCGCGAAACCGGACCGCTCGAAGCCCAGTGTCGCCACCCACAGCGCGTAGATGAACAGCGCCGCCACGATCGAGGGCACCCCGGTGAGGATGTCGACCATGAAGGTGGTGACCTTGCCCAACCGGGTGCCGCCGCCGTACTCGACCAGATAGATGCCGACGAACACGCCGACGGGGATCGAGATCACCGCACACACCAACGCCTGCAGGACGGTGCCGACCAGTGCGTGATACGCCCCGCCGCCCGCCTGGAACGCCGTCATCCCCGCCTGCGAATTGGTCCACCAGGTCGACGATGTGACCGCGCCGATGCCCTTCGAGACGACGGTGAACAGCACCCACAGCAGCGGGACGATCGCGACCACCACGGAGGCGGTCACCAGGACGGTGGCGACGCCGTTGGTGATCTTGCGCCGGGTGCTGACCCCCTGGAAGGTGGGCACCTTGACGGGCCGGTCCAGGGTGGCCGCGGGGGAAGCGGGCGGAGTCATGATGCGGACCGATCCTTTCCGGACACCGCGGCGCGGGCCAGCGAGTTCACCACGAACGTCAGGATGAACAGCACCAGGCCGGCGGCGATGTAGGCGCCGGCCTTGTACTGGTCGTTGAACTCGCTTGCCGCGGCGGCGATCTTGCTCGCGAACGTGTAACCGGCGTCGAACAGCGACCACCCGAACGCCTGCTGGGTGCCGCGCAGGATGATCAGCAGCGCGATCGTCTCACCGAGCGCGCGGCCCAGACCGAGCATCGCGCCGCTGATGTAGCCGGACATGCCGAACGGCAACACCGTCGTGCGGACCACTTCCCAGCGGGTGGCGCCCAGCGCGAGCGCGGCCTCGATCTGGCCGCGTGGCGTCTGCACGAACACCTCGCGGGTGACCGCGGTGATGATCGGCAGGATCATCACCCCGAGCACGATGCCGGCGGTGAAGATCGTGCCGCCGCCGGCCACCGACGCGTTGCCGGTCTCGAACAGGAACAACCAGCCGAGAGTGTCGTTGAGCCACACCGCGAACGGTTTGATCGCCGGGGCCAGCACGTACAGACCCCACACGCCGTAGATGATCGACGGCACCGCGGCCAGCAGGTCGACCATGTAGCCCAGCGGACCCGCCACCCGCTTCGGCGCGTAGTTGGTCAGGTAGATGGCGATGCCCAGGGCCACGGGCATTGCCAGCACCAGTGCGAACACCGACACGAACACGGTCACCTGAAGCAGGTCGAGGATGCCGAACTGCATCGCCGACGTGTCGGTGGTGACCCAGTTACCGCCGTAGAGGAAGAAGTTCGCCTCGTTGCGTGACAGGGCGGGAACCGCGCGCCACAGCAGGAAGAGCCCGATCGCCACGATGATGGCGACGATGAGGACCCCCGAGCCCTCCGCGAGCCCGCGGAAGACCCGGTCGCCGAACCTCACCTTGGCGTGGCGCGACGGGTCGGTGGAGATGGGTTCCGGTTCGGGGAAGGGCGCGGCCACGGCCTCGCCCGATCCCCGTTCCGTCGGATTGGGATATGTCACATCCAGCCTGTCGGTCATCGGATTCGCATTCCATCCTCACCGTGTTCGTGTCGCGGCGCCACCAGGGTCAGGCAGTCGAGCCGATGGCCTCGATGGATCCCAGCAGCCGCTCCTTGAAGCGGTCGGGCAGCGGGACATAGCCGGCGGCCGACAGGCCACCCTGTCCGTCGTTGGCGGCCACGGTGAGGAAGGACTTCACCGCGGCGGCCGTCTCGGCGTCGTATCCGTTGGAGCAGACGATCTCGTAGGTGGCCAGCACCAGCGGGTACGCCCCGGCTTCCTTGGTGCCGTACAGCGAGTCGAGGTCGAGTGCCAGGTCGTTGCCCTCGCCGGCGAACTGCGCGGCGTCGATGGCCTTGCCTGCCGTCTCGTCGGTCAATTCCACCGGACCGCCGCCGTTGTCGATCTGGGCGTAGGGGATGCCGGCCTGGTCGGCGAAGCCCTTCTCGACGTAGCCGATGGAACCCGGGGTCGCCTGCACGGCCTGTGCGACACCCGCCGACTTCTGGGCGCCCTCGCCCGCGCCGCCCTGGAATTCGCTGCCGTCGCCCTTGGTCCACGTCTGCGGGGCGGCCGCGGCCAGGTACTTCTGGAAGTTGTCGGTGGTGCCCGACGAATCCGAACGGAAGATCGGGGTGATCGGGGTGTCGGGCAGCGTCTTGCCCTGGTTCAGCCCGGCGATGGCCGGGTCGTTCCAGGTCTTGATCTGGCCCTGGAAGATCTTGGCCAGGGTGTCACCGTTGAGCACGAGGCCGTCGACGCCCTCGATGTTGTAGGCGAGCGCGATCGGGCCGAACACCAGCGGCAGGTTCCATGCCGGGTTGCCGCCGCACCGCTCGGCCGCCTGCTGCGCCTGCTCCTCCTTGATCACCGAGTCGGACCCGGCGAAGTCGACGTTGCCCGCGACGAACTGCTCGCGGCCGGCGCCGGATCCGGTCGGGTTGTAGGACAGGTTCTTGCCCGCGCATTTCTGGCCCCACACCTGGTTGAACACGGCGATCGCGTTCTGCTGGGCGGTCGAACCCTCTGCGGTCACCGAATTCTTGCCACCGCACTCGGCGCCGGCCGAATCGGTGCCGGATGCTCCGGTGGTCTGGGCGGTGCCCGCGTTGTTGTCGCTGCCGCACGCGGTCAGCGTCAGCGCGGCGATCGCTGTGGCGGACACCACCATGCCCATGCTCTTGAGCTTCACTTATCCCACTTTCGTAGACGGCTTCGAACTCACCGCGCAACGTATGCGGCGCTGGTGGACGGTTCGCCTATCGCGGGTTAACGCGTGGTGAACAGGTTCAGTGATCTCACAGGTTGCCGGCTGCGGCGGCGTACGCGGCGTCGACGGAGAAGACGTCGAATCCCAGGCGCCGATACGTTTTCACCGCCGCGGTGTTGTCGGCTTCGACGTAGAGCATCACGGTCGGCTGTGAGGAATCCGACAGTCGACGGGCGAGATGGTGCAGTCCGGTGAGCGTGAGTGTGGCGCCCAGACCGCGGCCCTGGGCGGCCGGGTCGACGCCGACGACGTAGACCTCACCGAGGTCCGGTCCGTGGATCTTCGTCCAGTGGAATCCGAGCAGGTCACCCGACGCGTCGTCGAACGCCATGAACAACCCTCCGGGCTCGAACCACGACTCGGCCCGCCGTTCAGCGATGTCGGCCTCGGTCCAGCCGCCCTGCTCGGGGTGCCACGCAAACGCGGAGTTGTTGACGCGCAACAACTCCCGGTCATCTCCGGCTCCGGAGTAGGTGGCCAGACGGACACCGTCGGCCACCGTGACCGGCGGCAGGTCGGTGAGGGGGCGACGCATCTGCAGCAGTTCGCGCACCACCCGGAGGCCGAGCGCGCGGGCGGTCGCCTGCGCGGCCTCGAGGTTGCCGTGCGCCCAGATCCGCGCTCCCACACCGCCTTCGGCGAGTCCCGCGCGGGCCATGGCCGCCCCCGTTCCGCGCCGCCGGAATTCGGGATGCACCACCAGTTCGGCCATCGGCGGTGCGGTGTCGGAGGCGGGCGCGAGGTTGAGGTAGCCGACGACCTCTCCGGCGTCCGGGTCGACGGCCAGCAGGTGCCGCGTCCGGTCGGCGGACAGTTCCCGCAGCACCTGATCTCCCACCGGGGAGACGCCGTCGTGGCGGGTCGCTGCGGCGACGACGTCGCGGATCCTGTCCTGCTCGCCGCCGGTCAGTGCGCTCCGCCAGTCGATCGACGTCACGGTGCGCGCAACGGGTCCGCCAACGAGGGCGGCACGCTGTCGGGCGTCTCGTAGTCGTCCTCGTCGTCGGACAGTTCGGTCTCCGGTGCCGGTGGGCGGCCGCGGGCGGGCCGCACCGCCTTGTAGCCCACGTTGCGCACGGTGCCGATCAGCGATTCGTATTCGGGCCCGAGTTTGGCGCGCAGGCGACGGACGTGCACGTCGACCGTGCGGGTGCCGCCGAAGAAGTCGTAGCCCCACACCTCCTGCAGCAGCTGGGCGCGGGTGAACACCCGGCCGGCGTGCTGGGCGAGGTATTTGAGCAGCTCGAATTCCTTGTAGGTCAGGTCGAGGGGGCGGCCACGGAGCCGGGCGGTGTAGGTGCCCTCGTCGATCACGAGTTCGCCGAGGCTGATCTTTCCGGCGTTCTCCTGGTTGGCCACCCCACCGCGGCGCCCGACCAGCAACCGCAGGCGCGCATCGATCTCGGCGGGCCCCGTCCCGGGCAGCAGGATCTCGTCGAGGCCCCACTCGTGATTGACGGCCACGAGCCCGCCCTCGGTGACGACGGCCACCACGGGCACCGACGTCCCTGTCGTGCCCAACAACCGGCACAGGCCGCGGGCGGCGGCCAGGTCGGTGCGGGCGTCGACGATCGCGACGTCGGCGGTGCCGGCTTCCAGCAGCGACGAGACCTCGGTCGGCGCGGCCCGCACGTTGTGCGCGAGCAGCGACAATGACGGCAGAACCGACTCGGGGTGCGGGTCGACGGTCAACAGCAGTAGATCCACAGGCCCTCCAGCAGTCCGGGGGCGTCGGCCGACGTCGATGTGCGGTGATCTCCCAGATTTGTGCCTGACACACGACCGTTACCGGCCGTTGGGTCAAGTAACGATAGCGCGCCACCGGCAAATCAGCCGCGTCAAGTCGGGCCGCGCAATCCGGGTGCGCCAGAATGTGCCGATGCGCAAGGTGCTGATCGGGCTCGTCGCGACGGTGACCGCACTGGTCGTCGGGGCGGTCGGCGTCGATTTCGGTACCGCCATCTACGCCGAATACCGCTGGTCACGGGTGTTGCGCGACGTCGCGAACCTCGATGCCGACCCGTGGGTGGGGATCATCGGGTTCCCGTTCGCCACCCAGGCGATGGATCACCGCTACGGCGAGGTGGAGGTCCGCGCCAGTGGCGTGGATCACCCCGTGGTGGGTAAGGCATCGCTGGAAGCGACCCTGCACGACGTCGACCTCAGCGAGACGTCCTGGCTGGTCCGCCCAGACGCACCGCTGCCCGTCGGCAAGGTGGAGAGCCGCATCATCATCAACTCCACGCACGTCGGCCGCTTCATCGGCATCCCGGACCTGCTGGTCGAGGCCCCGACCGGGGAGACCAACGACGCGACGGGCGGCACCACCGAATCCGGGATCTCCAGCAACAAGGGTGTGGTGTTCACCGGCACCCCGGAGTCGGCGGGCTTCGACGAGCGGGTGTCCGTCGCGGTCGACCTGTCCGTCAGCGGACCGGACCGGACGACGTTGGTGATGACGGCCACCGAGGTGCTGACCGGCGCGGGCACGGCCGAGCAGGCGGTGCCCGAGGACAAGACCGCCGCGGTCCTGGACGCGTTCAGCGCCAGCATGCCGGGCCAGCGACTTCCGTTCGCGATTGCGCCGACCGCTCAGGGTGCGCGCGGTTCGGATGTCATCATCGAGGGCATCGCCGACAACATGACCATCACACTCGACGGGTTCAGACAACCATGAGCTCGTCATGGATCGTCGTGATCGCGGTGCTCATCGCGGTGTTCGGGATCGCGCTCGTGGTGGGCCGCCTGATCACCCTGCGCGCCGGCCTGCTCAAGGGCGAGGCCGCCGCGGCGAACATCGACACCTCGGGGCTCGGCCTCTCGGACACGGGTCCGACCGTCCTGCACTTCAGCGCCGTATGGTGCGGGCCCTGCGACGCCGTGCGCCGCGTGGTCGACCAGGTGTGCCGAGAGCTGCCCGAGGTCGCGCACGTCGAGATCGACATGGACGCCAATCCGGAAGCGGCCAGGCGGCTTTCGGTCCTGTCGCTGCCGACCACGATCATCTTCGACGCCCACGGCCGTCCGCGCTACCGCACGTCGGGCGTGCCGAAGGTCGCTGACCTGCGGTCCGTGCTGGAGCCACTGTTGGCCTGATCACCCTGTCATTGGGTAAGCTGGCCGCGTGTTCGCCCGCCTCGAGCTGATGCTCACCAAGCGCCGCGCAGTCGATCTGTGCCGCACCGCGGGTTGTTGCTGTTGTTGTTGTAGCTGAGCGTCCTCGCGCGGCCATGGTCGCGTTCGCTCGAGCTAGCGGCTCTGGCCTGTCCACAACCAGACATCCAACGCAACAGGAGTATGACCACATGTCCACGCCGACCGACACCGTGCCGGACCCCCGGGTCGACGTCCGCGGTCCCCGGTTCACCGCCTGGGTGACCACCGGTGTGCTGGTCGCGACGCTGGTGGTGTCCGCCGTGAGTCCGCTCGCGGCGGCGGTGCTGCTCGGTGCGCAGAGCGTCGTCTTCGTGATCGGCGCCCTGCGCGGTCCCCGGCAGCACCCCTACGGCATCGTGTTCCGCGTGCTCGTCGCGCCCCGCCTCGGCCCGGCCACCGACCGCGAACCCGCGGCCCCCTTGAAGTTCGCCCAGCTCGTCGGCCTCGTCTTCGCCGCCGTCGGCGCCATCGCATTCGCCGCGGACTGGTCCGCGGTCGGTCTGGTCTTCACCGCGTTCGCCCTGTTCGCGGCGTTTCTCAACGCGGCCTTCGGCATCTGCCTGGGCTGCCGGCTCTACCCGCTCGCAGCCCGGCTCCGCCGGGTCCCCACCTCCGCATGACTTCGAAGTAAGCAACGAAAGGATCATCGATGGCTCGCTCCGACGTCCTGGTCACCACCGACTGGGCCGAGAGCAATCTCGACGCGCCGAACACCGTGTTCGTCGAGGTCGACGAGGACACCTCGGCCTACGACACCGGCCACATCCCCGGCGCCGTTCGGCTCGACTGGAAGACCGAACTGCAGGACCAGGTCAAGCGTGACTTCGTCGACCAGCAGCAGTTCTCGAAGCTGCTGTCCGACAAGGGCATCGGCAACGACGACACCGTCATCCTCTACGGCGGCAACAACAACTGGTTCGCCGCCTACGCCTACTGGTACTTCAAGTTGTACGGCCATGAGAACGTCAAGCTTCTCGACGGCGGCCGCAAGAAGTGGGAGCTCGACGGCCGTCCGCTGTCCAGCGACCCGGCGGACCGCCCGGCGACCAGCTACACCGCCAAGCAGCCCGACAACACCATCCGGGCCTTCCGCGATGAGGTGATCGCCGCGATCGGCGCCAAGAACCTGGTCGACGTGCGCTCCCCCGACGAGTTCTCCGGCAAGATCCTCGCCCCGGCGCATCTGCCGCAGGAGCAGAGCCAGCGCGCCGGCCACATCCCCACGGCCATCAACGTGCCGTGGAGCAAGGCCGCCAACGAGGACGGCACCTTCAAGTCGGATGAGGATCTCGCCAAGATCTACGCCGACGCCGGCCTGGACGGTGAGAAGGAAACCATCGCCTACTGCCGCATCGGTGAGCGGTCCTCACACACGTGGTTCGTCCTGCAGGAACTGTTGGGACACAAGAACGTCAAGAACTACGACGGCAGTTGGACGGAATACGGCTCCCTGGTGGGGGCCCCGATCGAGTTGGGAAGTTAGACATATGTGCGCTCCTCCTAAGCAAGGCCTGGTACTGCCCGCCAGCGTCGACCTGGAGAAGGAAACCGTGATCACCGGTCGTGTGGTGGACGGCTCCGGCCAGGCGGTCGGCGGCGCGTTCGTGCGCCTGCTGGACGCCTCCGACGAGTTCACCGCCGAGGTCGTCGCGTCGGCCACCGGAGACTTCCGGTTCTTCGCCGCGCCGGGCACCTGGACGCTGCGCGCGCTGTCGAAGGTCGGCAACGGCGACGCCACCGTCGCCCCGTCGGGCGCCGGGATCCACGAGGTCGACGTCAAGGTCGCCTGACGAGGAGTCCGGCAATTCAGTCCCGCCTGACGGACTGATCGTTCGCCACGCCGGGGCGTCCCGCCCCGGCGTGCGCGTTGACGGATTCGCAAATTTCTGTGAATTCGCTGCACATCCCACGGCGGTCGGTCACGATGTGGTCAATTCCTGCCTTGTCGCAGGTGTCCACCCCGTTGACAGGACTGATCATGAACGTGACGCTCGTCTGCGCGGCCGCTTCCGCAATCGGCGCCGTGGCACTGGCAACCGCACCCGTTGCCGCCGCCGGGCCCGAGGAGGACTTCCTCACCGTCATCCGCAACGAGGGCATCGTGTGGGAGGCGGTCGACACCCCGGCCGTCCTCGACACCGGCCACGCCGTGTGCTCGGACTGGAGCAACGGCGCCACCTTCGCCGACGAGGTGTCCGATCTGCTCAGCGTCACCGACTGGACCGACTATCAGGCCGGCGTCTTCATCGGGGCGGCCACGGGCGCCTTCTGCCCCCAGTTCGAGTACAAGATCGGCTGACCGGCCGGACGCGAACCGCGTTCCGCCGGCGGTTAGACTGGTGCCGTGGTCCTGTTCTACGAAATCCTGCTGGTGGTGTGCACCTTGGTGATCACGTGGTTCGCGCTGTACGCGCTGTACCGCCTCATCACCGACGAGTCGTGACCGCGCCGCACGACCCCGAAGACCCCGCCGGTTCCATCTTCTCGACATCCGGCGACCGTGCCGTAGCGGACGCCGCCGAACGGGCCAAAGTCACTGCGTCGCGCAACATCCCCGCCTTCGACGATCTGCCCCTGCCCGCGGACACCGCAAACCTGCGCAAGGGCGTCGACTTCAACGACTCGCTGCTGGCGCTGCTGCCGTTGGTCGGCGTGTGGCGCGGTGAGGGCGAAGGCCGTGGCCCCCACGGCGACTACCGGTTCGGTCAGCAGATCGTCGTCTCCCACGACGGTGGCGACTACCTGAACTGGGAAGCCCGATCGTGGCGGCTGACCGAGTCGGGTGAGTACGAGCGGGTGTGGTTGCGGGAGACGGGGTTCTGGCGTTTCGTCACCGACCCCGGTGACCCTTCCGAATCGCAGGCGATCGAACTCCTGCTCGCCCATTCGGCCGGCTACATCGAATTGTTCTACGGCCGCCCACGCAACCAGTCGTCGTGGGAGTTGGTGACCGACGCGCTGGCCCGTAGCAAGTCCGGGATGCTCGTCGGCGGCGCGAAGCGGCTCTACGGCATCGTCGAGGGCGGCGATCTGGCTTACGTCGAGGAACGCGTGGACGCCGACGGCGGGCTGGTGCCCCACCTGTCGGCGCGGCTGTCGAGGTTCGCCGGATAGTGGGCGTGCGGACGATCACGGCGGTTCTGGCCGCCGCGGGGCTGTTGGCGGCGTGCTCGGCCGAGGAGTCGCCGTCGGAGACCGGCCCCTCGTCGAACCCGAGCGGACACGGCTCGTACGCGGAGTGCCTCAACGAGCACGGTGTGCCCGCCGCGCCCGGCCCGAACACCGGACCACCCGCCGGTGTGGACCGGGCGGCGTGGGACGAGGCGTTGAAGTCCTGCGCGTCGCTGGCGCCGGGACCGGGCTGACGCGGGAGCGTCAAGACCCCCGGATATGGGCGACCCCCGAGCCGTTGGTTCCTGGTTGGACGGACCGAGGGGCTCGGGGGCCGGGTGACTGCGGGGAATTCGCCAGCGCACTCAGGTCGGTGCTCGACTTCCCCGGTGCTGCTAGCGGGCAGCCACCTCACATGTCCATAAGTCACTCAATTTGTCGGACCACCTCCTTCCCTGTGTACGAGCGACCGTACCCGCGGATGCTCGCACCGACAAGGAATTATCGGTACGCCGTCAGCGATCGCTGACGATGGCCGCGTCGACCAGCGCGGCCATCTCGCCCGCCAGCGGCGTCGGCCGCAGCCGCGCGCCGTCGAGCGTGTGCACCCGGGCCGCCAGCGTGATGCTCGATATCAGCCAAACACCTTGTGCCGCAATCAGATCAGCAGGGACCAGCGCCCGGTAGTCACAGTCGTACCCCTTGTTGCGCGCCACCTCGAACAGCGCCTGCTGGGTGGTGCCGCGCAGGATCGGATACCACGGCGGTGGGGTCAGCAGCCCCAATCCGCCGTCTTCCATCTCGGTGGCGATCACGACCGTCGACCGCGGCCCCTCCAGGACGTGGCCGTCGGAACTGACGAAGACGACGTCACCGGCGCCCTGCTTCTCGGCGTGCCGCAGCGCGGCCATGTTCACCGCGTAGGACAGCGTTTTCGCTCCCGCGAGCAGCCACGGCAGGTCGGCGGCGCCGGTCGGCAGCCCCCGCGCCAGCGTCAGCGCCGCCACCCCGTCCCGGCGGGCGGCCGCGACCCGGCCCGGCAGCGCACCGATCGTGACGAAAGCGGTGGGCGCTCCGCCGCTTTCGCGGCCCCGGCTGTACACCAACCGCAGCACCCCTTCGTCACCGCCGTCCGCCGTCCAGCGGTGCACCGCGGTGGTCACCGCCGAACGCCAGCCCGGCAGATCCGGGGTGGGCAGCTCCATCAGCCGCGCCGACTGGGTGAGCCGCCCGAGGTGCGCCTCCAGCAGACAGGGACGACCGTCGCGTACCAGCAGGGTCTCGAAGATGCCGTCACCGCGGACGGCGGCCAGGTCGTCGGCATGCAACAGGGGTGTCTGCGCGTCGTGGACGACACCGTCGAGGGTGACGACCACAGCGGGTCCGCTCGCCATGGCCCACCAGCGTAGACCCGTAGAGTTGACCTATGTCAGCAGTACCCGTGCCCGAAGGACCGGATGCCGGGGCGGTGTGGCACCACGGCGACCCGCTCGGCGAACAGCGTGCCGCAGCCGACGGCGCCGTCGTCGTCGACCGCTCGCACCGCGCCACCCTCACCCTGACGGGCGGTGAACGCCGGTCCTGGCTGCACACCATCTCGAGCCAGCATGTCAGCGAACAACCCGACGGCACGGTCACCCAGAACCTGAGCCTCGACGGTCAGGGCCGGGTGGAGGACCACTGGTGGCAGACCGAACTCGGCGGCGCGCTCCACCTCGACACCGAGCCCTGGCGGGGCGATCCGCTGTTGGCCTACCTGCGCAAGATGGTGTTCTGGGCCGACGTGACCATCGAGCCCGCGGACCTCGCGGTGTTGTCACTGCTGGGTCCCGCGCTGGCCGACACGCCCGTCCTCGACGCATTGGGGCTGGATTCGCTACCGGCGGAATCGGCCGCGACGGCGCTGCCGGGCGGTGGTTTCGTGCGACGGCTGCCCGCCGCCGGACTCGAGGTCGACCTGGTGGTGCCCCGGGCGCAGGCCGACGACTGGCAGAGCCGGCTCACCGCCGCGGGCGTCCGCCCGGCCGGGGTGTGGGCCTACGAGGCGCACCGGGTGGCCACCCTGCGAGCCCGGCTCGGCGTCGACACCGACGAACGCACCATCCCGCACGAGGTCGGTTGGATCGGCAGCGCGGTGCACCTGGACAAGGGCTGCTACCGCGGACAGGAGACGGTCGCACGCGTCCACAACCTGGGAAAACCGCCCCGCATGCTGGTTCGGCTGCACCTCGACGGGACCACTGACCGCCCCTCCACCGGTGACCCGGTGCTCGCAGGCGGCCGCACCGTCGGGCGGCTGGGCACCGTCGTCGAGCACATCGACGACGGTCCGGTGGCGCTCGCGCTCGTCAAGCGGGGCCTGCCCGCTGACACGCCGCTGACCACCGGCGGAGAGGTCGAGGCGACCGCGGTCATCGACGCCGACTCCCTGCCGGACACCGAACACGTGGGCGCGGGCCGGCTCGCCGTGGAGCGGCTCCGGGGCGGCGGCCGGTGAGTCTGGTCACCGCTGACGAGGGCATGCCAGCACACGGCGGGCGGGCACGCTAAAGTGTTGGCAGGACAATAACGACATCGGAGAATCGGAGCCGCCTGTTCTCAGGGCCGCTCCGTTATTGCGCGAGGGGGTCCCCTATGGGCCGCGGCCGGGCGAAGGCGAAGCAGACGAAGGTTGCTCGTGACCTGAAGTACAGCTCGCCACAAACTGACTTCGAACGGCTACAGCGCGAGCTGTCGGGCGGGTCCGACGACATCGACCACGGCGACGGCTTGGCCGAGGACCAGTGGGCACCCGAGGACGACTGGCGCCGCTAGTACCGCCGCACCTTCAGAACCGCGGGTGCTGACCCACCAGCAGCGCCCGTGGCTCGTCCTTGCCGCCCTTCTTGACGGTTCCGAGCGTCCAGCTGTCGATGTGGCGGGCGGTCAGGATGGCCAGCGCGCGGTCGGTGTCCTCCGGAGCGACGACGGCCACCATGCCGATGCCCATGTTGAACGTCTTCTCCATCTCGGTGCGCTCGATGCGGCCGCGCTGGGCGATCATCTGGAACACCGGCGCGGGCGTCCAGGTGCCGCGGTCGAGTTCCGCCATCAGACCATGGGGCACGACACGCTCGAGGTTTCCCGCGAGCCCGCCGCCGGTGATGTGGCAGAACGTGCGCACCTGGGTCTCGGCGGCCAGCGCCAGGCAGTTCTTGGCGTAGATGCGGGTCGGCTCGAGCAGCTCCTCGCCCAGGGTGCGACCGAACTCCTCGACATGGCCGGCCAGGTTCATCCGGTCGATCTCGAGCAGGACCTTGCGGGCCAATGAGTAGCCATTGGAGTGCAGGCCCGACGATCCCATCGCGATGATCACGTCACCGGGGCGGACCCGGTCGGGACCCAGCACGTCGTCGGCCTCGACGATGCCGACCCCGGTCGCCGAGATGTCGTAGTGGTCCGGGGCCATCAGGCCGGGATGTTCGGCCGTCTCGCCGCCCAGGAGCGCGCAGCCGGCGAGTACGCAGCCCTCGGCTATCCCGGCGACCAACTGGCTCACCCGCTCGGGAACCGTGCGCCCGACGGCGATGTAGTCCTGCAGGAACAGCGGCTCGGCGCCGCACACCACGAGGTCGTCGACGACCATCGCGACCAGGTCGAGCCCGACCGTGTCGTGCTTGTCCATCGCCTGGGCGACGGCCAGTTTGGTTCCGACACCGTCGGTCGACGAGGCCAGCACGGGTTCGCGGTAGCCGCCGCGCAGTGCGAACAGGCCGGCGAACCCGCCGAGCCCGCCACGCACCTCTGGGCGGGTGGCTTTCGCGGCCAGCGGTTTGAAGAGTTCGACGGCGCGGTCACCGGCCTCGATGTCCACACCGGCCGACGCATAGGAAATGCCGTGTTGTTCGGCGCGCTCGGTCATCGAGGGAAAGGCTACCGGTCGCGGCGTGGAGACGGTAAACGCCATCGGCGATCCCTGCCTGCGCGTTTCCCCACGGCCGGGTCACCGGTGTGACACCGTTGGCGCCCATGAACCCCACGCGCGTTGCCATCATGGCCGCGGCAATCACTTTCGCGGCAGCCACGGCGCAGGCGGCGACCGCGGCGGCCACCCCTGCCCGGGACACCCAGGGCACGATCCTGTGGGAGATGACGGACGCCGGGACCGACTACGTCTTCCGGGAGATCACGATCGCCCCGGGTGGGAGCACCGGCTGGCATTCCCATCCGGGTCAGCTGTTTGCCACCGTCAAGGAGGGCGTGCTGCTGCACCACCGGGCGGACTGTTCGGTCGACGGTTTCTATGTCGCCGGTCAGGACATCAGCGAGAAGGGCGGCCCGGGCTACGTGCACATCGGCCGCAACGTCGGTCCGACACCGCTGGTCCTGCAGGTTCTCTACCTCAATCCGGCCGGTGCGCCACTCGCCGACGACGCACCCGATCCCGGCTGTGGGTTTGCCTGACCCGTTCGGCGGTCATCCGTGCGCGTACCGGCTCCGAATCACAGGGGACGGCAACGGAACGGAGATCTGGCGTGGTGGACAACATCCGGTGCTTGGTGACGGGCGCGACGGGCTACATCGGCGGTCGACTCGTCCCCGCACTGCTCGACCGGGGCCTGCAGGTCCGCGCGATGGCCCGCACCCCCGGCAAGCTCGATGACGCGCCGTGGCGCGCACAGGTCGAGGTGGCGAAGGGCGACCTGACGGATCGTGATTCGCTCGCGGCGGCCTTCGACGGGGTGGACGTCGTCTACTACCTCGTGCACTCGATGGGCACGTCGGCGAACTTCGTCGCCGAAGAAGCCGAGTCGGCCCGCAACGTGGTGGCCGCGGCCGAGCAGGCGGGGGTCCGGCGGGTGGTGTACCTCAGCGGCCTGCATCCCGAGGGTGTCGAGCTGTCGCGGCACCTGGCCTCGCGCACCGAGGTGGGCGAGATCCTCATCGACTCCGGAATCGAGACGGTGGTGCTGCAGGCCGGCATCGTCGTCGGGTCGGGGTCGGCGTCGTTCGAGATGATCCGCCACCTGACCGACCGGCTGCCGGTCATGACCGCGCCGAAGTGGGTGCACAACACCATTCAGCCGATCTCCATCGACGACGCCCTGTACTACCTGGTCGAGGCCGCCACCGCGGTGGTGCCGACGTCGCGGACATGGGACATCGGGGGCCCCGACGTCCTCGAGTACGGCGATGCCATGCAGGTCTACGCCGACCTCGCCGGGTTGCGCCCCCGCCGGTTCGTGGTGCTGCCGTGGTTGACGCCGACGCTGGCCAGTCGGTGGGTCGGTCTGGTCACGCCGATCTCGTCGGGGCTGGCCCGGCCGCTGGTCGAATCGCTGGAATGCGATGCGGTCGTGCACGAACACGACATCGACACGGTCATCCCGCGCCCGCCGGGGGGCCTGACCGGTTACCGCGAGGCGGTCGCCGCGGCGCTGCGGCAGAACGGCACCGCCGCCACCGGGGGCAGGCGTCAGCTGTTGCGGTTCAGTCCCGCGGTCGCCCAGTAGGGGCGTCAGGGTCGGCACGACGGCCGACCCGTCAGGGTCTGCGCAGCGCCGAGGCGTTGTCGTTGTCGACCTTTTCCAGCGGGATCCCGCTGCGGGCGGCCGTGGCGAGCATGTGCTCGATGACGTTCTTGCCGAGCGCCGACTCGCCGGGCAGCTCGATCGGGTAGTCGCCGTCGAAGCACGCCGAGCACAGCCGGGACGCGGGCTGTTCGGTCGCCGCGATCATGCCCTGCTGCGAGATGTAGCCGAGGGTGTCGGCGCCGATCGCGCGGCGGACGGCGTCGAGCATCTGGTCCTCGTCCTCGGCGCCGTTGGCGATCAACTCCGCGGGTGTGGCGAAGTCGATGCCGTAGAAGCACGGCCACCGCACCGGCGGGGAGGCGATGCGGACGTGGACCTCGACGGCGCCGGCTTCGCGCAGCATCCGGATCAGCGCCCGTTGGGTGTTGCCGCGCACGATCGAGTCGTCGACGACGATCAGCCGCTTTCCGCGGATGACCTCTTTGAGCGGGTTGAGTTTGAGACGGATGCCGAGCTGGCGGATCGTCTGCGACGGCTGGATGAAGGTGCGGCCGACGTAGGCGTTCTTCATCAGGCCCTGGCCGTACGGGATGCCCGATCCCTGCGCGTATCCGACGGCGGCGGGTGTGCCGGATTCGGGGACGCCGATCACCAGATCCGCCTCGACCGGCATCTCGCTGGCCAGCCGGCGGCCGATGTCGACGCGGGTGGCATGGACGGACCGGCCGGCCAGGGTGCTGTCGGGCCGGGCCAGGTAGACGTATTCGAAGACGCACCCCTTCGGCGTGGGGTTGGCGAAGCGCGTGGACCGCACGCCGTCGGCGTCGATGGCCAGCAGCTCGCCGGGTTCGATGTCGCGGACGAAGGACGCGCCCACGATGTCGAGCGCGGCGGTCTCCGATGCCACCACCCAGCCGCGGTCCAGCCGCCCGAGCGACAGCGGGCGGACGCCGTACGGGTCGCGGGCGGCGTAGAGGGTGTTCTCGTCCATGAAGGTGAGGCAGAACGCGCCGCGCACGGTCGGCAGCAGTTCGAGGGCCGCCTGTTCGACGGTGGCGTCGGCGGCGCCGTGGGCGAGCAGCGCACCGAGGATGTCCGAGTCGGTGGTCGCGGCACCCGGGGTGCGGCCGTTGATCAGGCCGGCCTCCCGGGCGCGGGCGGCGAGTTCGGTGGTGTTGACCAGGTTGCCGTTGTGGCCGACCGCCACCCCCGTGCCTGCCAGGGTGTTGCGGAAGACGGGCTGGGCGTTCTCCCAGGTGGTCGACCCGGTGGTCGAGTAGCGGCAGTGCCCGATCGCGACGTGTCCGTGCATGGCGGCCAGCGTCGGCTCGTCGAACACCTGGCTGACGAGGCCGAGATCCTTGAAGACCAACACCTGTGACCCGTCGGCGACCGCGATACCCGCGGCCTCCTGTCCGCGGTGTTGTAGCGCATACAGGCCGTAATAGGTGAGCTTGGCCACATCCTCACCGGGGGCCCAGACCCCGAAGACGCCGCATTCTTCGCGGGGATCGTTCTCGGGCTCGATGTCGTGGTGGCCGCTCACGATATGGCTGCTCCCAAGGGGCTGTGGCTGACGTGTCTGAGTCTACGGGCCGTATACCCGGTTATGGGAATCGGCGACGTGTGGTGAAACATCTATTTCGCGGCGGCATTCCCCGGGGTCACGACAGGGAGCCAGGCCGCCAGTTCGGCGGCACGGGATCCGGACAGCTGCAGCGCACCGCTCACCACCGCCTCGTCGAAGGGCAGCAGGCCGGTGGCGACCAGCAACCAGGTGCGCGGGTCGGTCTCCACGACGTTGGGTGGATTGCCCCGGGTGTGGGTGGGTCCCGCGATGCACTGCACGGCGACGAACGGGGGCACCCGGACCTCCACGCTGGCCCCGGGGGCGAGCGCGGCCACGGTGCGGGCGGTCAATCGGACCGCCTCGGCGATCCGGTTGCGGTCGGGTGCCGGTGCGGTGTCGTCACGCAGCCAGTCGACGACGGCCGACACCGCAGCGCGGGTCTGCGCCGGATCGGCCGTGCGGCGGGCTGCCATACCTTAGTGTCGCAAAGTGGCCAGTCGCCGCCGTCACCCGCCGTACCGGGTGGCGGGCGCGGTCGCGATCGCCGCGGTTTGCGTTGTGGCCGCGGCCATCTCCCTGCAGTTCCGCGGCGCTTTCGACGAGCGGGTGACGGTGACGCTGTTGTCCTCGCGCGCCGGGCTGGTGGTCGATCCGGGCGCGAAGGTGACGTTCAACGGGGTCGAGATCGGCAGGGCGGCGTCGATCGCCGCCCGCGCCGACGCGGCCGCGCCGGCCGAGTTGACGCTGGCGGTGGACCCGCGGTACCTGCGCGCCATCCCCGCCAACGTGGTCGCCGACATCCGGGCCAGCACCGTGTTCGGCAACAAGTACGTCGCGCTGCGGTCACCAGATCACCCTGCGCTCGGACCGCTTTCGCCCGACACCCCGATTCGGGCGGTGGGGGTGACCACCGAGTTCAACACGTTGTTCGAGACGGTGATGGGCCTGGCCGAGCAGGTGGATCCGGTGAAGCTCAATCGAACCCTCGCCGCCACCGCCGCGGCGCTCTCCGGGCTCGGGGCACGGTTCGGCGGATCGCTCGACGATGCTGTCGCGATCCTGGACGACCTCAATCCCCGCATGCCCCAGCTGCGTTTCGACGTCGCACGCGCCGCGGATCTGGCCGACATCTATGCCGAGGCCTCGCCTGACCTGTTCTCGGCACTCGACCACGCCGCCGTCACGGCGGCCACGGTGCACGCCCGCCGTTCCGACCTCGACACGGCGCTGCTCGCGGCGGCCGGCTTCACGTCGGGCGCCGAGACGCTGCAGCGGGCCGGTCCCTATCTGGTCCGCGACGCCACCGATCTGCGGCCGACCGCCAAGCTGCTGGATGACTACCGAGGCATGATCTTCTGCACGATCCGCAACTATCACGACGTCGCGCCGGAAATCCACCGGACGCTGGGCGGGGACAACGGCTACGCGCTGCGGGCCGCGGGGACCGTGCTCGGCGCGGGCAACCCCTACGTGTACCCGGACAACCTGCCCCGGATCAACGCCCGCGGCGGACCGGGCGGCAGGCCGGGCTGCTGGCAGAAGATCACCCGCGAGTTGTGGCCGCATCCCTATCTGGTGATCGACGCCGGTTACAGCCTGGCGCCGTACAACCACGCCGAACTCGGCCAACCGCTCGCGATGGACTACGTGTGGGGGCGCCAGCTCGGCGAGTTGACCATCAATCCCTGACCCCGTGCCGCCGCTGGGCGGCCAGCGCGGCCAGGGCACCGGACTCGTTGAGCGCCAGATGCGCGAGCATCGGCGCGACCAGACTGCCGGACCGCTCCCCCAGCCGCGCGAAGACCCATCCCGCGACCCCGGTGGTGAGGACGGTGCCGGCCAGCGGCTCCCCGGCGGCGCGGGCGTCCGCGATGTGCGAGAGACCGAAGGCGACCGACTGCAGCAGCCGCCCCCGCGTCGGTCCGAACGCGGCGGCCGCGAGGTGTCCCAGCACCCCGCGGTACGCGACTTCCTCGGCCCACACCGTCCCGAGCGGGATGCGCAGCATCAGCCAATATGACGGCGCCGCAGGGAGATTCCGAGCGTTCAACGCGGCGCGGACCCCGGGCGCCGCGCTGGCCGCGGCGACGCCGGTGGTCACGACAGCCGCGGCGACCCCGCCGGTGCGCAGTCCACTCCGCAGCGCCGCACTACGCAGTCCGAGCGGCGCACCGGCGGCGACCGCCAGCGCCGCACTGAACGCGCCGTGTGCGACCGCGGCCCACCGCTCGGGCAGCCGCGGGCTGACCAGACCACTCAGCGCGACCAACACGCCGGCCAGCGTCAGTGCGGTTGCCTCGTTGCGGCGCATCAGTATTCGGGACCGCTGACGTTCTGCATCGCGCTCCGGACACGCTCGGTGTCCCCCGGGGTCCACCCGGGTGGCGGCGCGACGGCCACCCAGCCGTCGAGAACGGAGTCGCCGTAGTTGTGCCCGTGTCCGCCCGGCATGCTCGACGCGTTGGTCATATCGGCACCCACCTGCCAGAACGTGATGATCGGATACCAGCGCATCGAGGCGGTGCGGTCGTGACCCGGCGGCTCGCGCAGCCAATCGGGGCGGGCGGTGAGCAGATCCGGTGAGTACCAGACGATCGGATCGGACGCGTGCTGCAGGAACAGCACTCGGGTGCCCTGCCATGGCGCCTGCGTGTCGCGGGCGATCTCGGCCGGATCGGCGGCCTGGGAGAACCGCACCGTGCGGCCCCCGTCGTAGCGCGGTTCGACCTCCGGTGTGCCAGGGTCGCGGCGATCGATGATCGCCTTCCACAGCGAGCTGGCGTTGGGCGGCCCGACCCACAGCACCGACGAGAAGCCCATGTCGCCGATGTCGGGCAGCCACGCGAACGCGGCCTGTCCGGCCATCGAGCCCAAACTCTCGCCGTAGAGAGCGAGTTTCGGGCGCTGCTGAGGCGGACGTTGCGACCACCGCTGCTGCACGGCGTCGATCAGCATGCGACCCGACTCCATGGACCGTTGCTGGTCGCCGAGGAACGAGATCCAGCTCGGCAGATACGAATACTGCATCGCCACCATCGCGGTGTCGCCGTTGTACATCAGCTCGATCGCCCGTGCGGCGACCGGGTTGACCCACCCGGTGCCCGTGGTGGGCACGATCACGAGCAGTTCGCGGTCGAAGGCCCCCGTCCGCTCGAGTTCACTGAGCACCACGGCGATTCGCTGTTCATCGGTGTCGGCGGTCTGCAACCCGGCGTAGACGCGGATCGGCTCCTGTGCGGGCCTGCCGTTGACCCGCTGGAGTTCTTGCGCGTCCGGTCCGCTGGCGACGAAGTTACGCCCCTGATAGCCGAGGCTCTCCCACGACGCGAACGATGTTGCGCTGCCGGATCTTTCGGGTTGGTCGGGCTGACTAACGCCCTCGCGCGTCGTGGTGTTCTGCGGCTGGAAGACGCGGCTGGCACCGGCGAGGAACCCCTGCAGCAGTACGCCGTTGATCAACGTGATGAGCAGGACGACGATGACCGCCGTGCCGATCAGCAGCGCCATCTCGTCGCTCAGCCGCCACCGGCGGATGAGCCAGCGAGCCAGCGTCTTGATGATGTCGAGCACGACGCGGCTGACCGCGACGCACACCCCGGCCGCGAGCGCCGAGACCACCAGCACACGAAGGTAGGCCGACGTCTCCGGTCCCGGCAGACCCATCTCGGCCGAGACCTGCCGCTGCCAGGCGGCGGCGGGTATGAGCATGAGGAGGCACGCGGCGACCGCCAGCCCGACGATGCCGACCTTGAGCGCGGACAGCGTCCGCCGGGACGGGGGCCACCAGGGTCGGCCCCGTAAGACGAAACGGCCCACCATCGTCGAGATGAAGACGCCGATGCCGTAGCCGATGGCGGCGTTCAACCCTCCGATCAGGCCCTGGAAGAGCCAGCCGCGCGGGAGCAGAGAAGGGGTCAGGGACAGGCAGAAGAACAGGGCGCCGACGGCGGCGCCGGTGAAGTCGAGCCGGATGAGGCCCCACGCCCAGACGAGCACCGGGTGGCGCCGCGGGCGTTCGGGGGTGTCGGTGACGGTGTCACCGGCGGTGTGGTCGGTCTGCGCTCTCACCCGAACAGTCCGGGCAGCACGCCCTCGGAGGTGGTGCGCAACTCCGCCAGCGGCACTTCGAAGTGGCCCTGCACCTCGACCGCATCGCTGCCCGGATCCACCACACCGATGCGGGTGGCGGGCAGGCCGCGGGCTTCGCACATCGAACGGAAGCGGCTCTCCTCGGTGCGGGGCACCGCGACGAGCACCCGGCCCGCGGACTCGCTGAAGAGGAAGGTGAACGGGCCAGTTCCACTCTCGAAGCCCTCGGGAATCAGGATGCGGCAACCGGTTTCGCCGGCCAGCGCCGCCTCCACGACCGCCTGGATCAACCCGCCCTCGCTCAGATCGTGTGCGGCGGAGATCAATCCGTCACGCGATGCGGCGGTGAGCACGTCGGCGAGCAGTTTCTCGCGCCCGAGATCGACCTTCGGGGGAAGACCGCCGAGGTGCCCGGCGGTGACCTGCGCCCAGATGGAGCCGTCGAATTCGTCGCGGGTGTCGCCGAGCAGGATCAGCGTCTCGCCCGGTTCGGTGCCGAGCCCGGTCGGGATACGCCGCCTGACGTCGTCGAGAACCCCGAGCACCCCCACGACCGGGGTCGGCAGGATCGCGGTGGTTCCCGTCTGGTTGTAGAAACTGACGTTGCCGCCGGTCACCGGAATGCCAAGGGCGGCACAGCCGTCGGCCAGTCCGCGCACCGCCTGGCTGAACTGCCACATGACGCCCGGGTCCTCGGGGGAGCCGAAGTTCAGGCAGTTGGTCACCGCGACCGGTGTCGCGCCGGTGACGGCGACGTTGCGGTAGGCCTCGGCCAGGGCGAGTTGCGCACCGGTGTACGGGTCGAGTGCGGTGTAGCGGCCGGAGGCGTCGGTCGAGACCGCGATGCCGCGGCCGGTGGCCTCGTCGATGCGCAGCACACCGCCGTCGGCGTGTTCGGCGAGCACGGTGTTGCCCCGCACGTAACGGTCGTACTGTTCGGTGATGTAGCCGCGGCTGCACAGGTGGGGGCTGCCGACCATGGCCAGCAGGGTGGCGCGCAGTTCGTCGCCGGTGGCGGGCCGAGGCAGGTCGGCCGAGGTGTCGGCGTTGAGCGCGTCCTGGGTGTCCGGGCGGGCGACGGGCCGTTCGTAGACCGGCCCCTCGTGGGCCACGGTGCGCGGCGGTACGTCGACGACGGTCTCGCCGTGCCAGGTGATGACGAGCCGGTCCCCGTCGGTCACCTCGCCGATCACGGTGGCCAGCACGTCCCACTTGCGGCAGACGTCGAGGAACGCCTCGACGTTGTCGGGGGTGACCACCGCGCACATGCGTTCCTGCGACTCACTCGACAGGATCTCGGCGGGTGTCATGTTGGCCGCGCGCAGCGGGACCTGGTCGAGGTCGACGTGCATCCCGCCGTCACCGGCGGATGCGAGTTCGGATGTCGCACAGGACAGTCCGGCCCCGCCGAGGTCCTGGATGCCGACCACCAGGCCAGCGGCGTACAGCTCGAGGCAGCACTCGATGAGCACCTTCTCCATGAAGGGGTCCCCGACCTGCACCGAGGGCAGTTTCTTGCGGCCGGGGCCGCTTCCCTCGTCACCGCCGAACGTCTCGCTCGCCAGCACCGACACGCCGCCGATGCCGTCGAGCCCGGTCCGCGCACCGAACAGGATGATCTTGTTGCCCGCGCCCGAGGCGAACGCCAGGTGCAGGTCTTCCTTGCGCATCGCGCCCACGCACAGCGCGTTGACGAGCGGGTTGCCCGCGTAGGAGGGGTCGAAGACGGTTTCCCCCCCGATGTTCGGCAGGCCGAGGGAGTTGCCGTATCCCCCGACGCCGCGCACCACACCGTCGAGCACCCGCTTGGTGTCGGGGGCGTCGGCGGCGCCGAACCGGAGCTGGTCCATCACCGCCACCGGCCGCGCGCCCATCGCCATGATGTCGCGGACGATGCCGCCGACCCCGGTGGCCGCCCCCTGGTACGGCTCGACGTAGGAGGGATGGTTGTGGGACTCGACCTTGAACGTGACCGCCCAGCCGTCGCCGATGTCGACCACGCCGGCGTTCTCGCCGATACCGGCGAGCATCGTCGCGCGCATCTCCTCGGTGGTGGTCTCCCCGAAGTAGCGCAGATGCACCTTCGAGGACTTGTACGAGCAGTGCTCGCTCCACATCACCGAGTACATCGCCAGTTCGGCGTCGGTGGGCCTGCGGCCCAGGATCTCGCGGATGCGCTGGTACTCGTCGTCCTTGAGGCCCAGTTCCCGGAACGGTTGTGGCTGGTCGGGGGTGGCTGCGGCGCGCTCGACGGTGTCCAGCGTGGGGGCAAGCTCCTGCGTCACGCCGACAGTCTATTTCCCCGGGCCGGTGCGCTCCGCGTCGCGGGACGACGGGTACCGCGTGGCGTAGGCCCGGGCGACCGCTGGCGCCGCCGCCCCGTGCAGGACGACGCTGCCCAGGACGCACAGCACGACGACCAGGCCCACGGTGTGCTCGTCGGTCCCGTCGAGCACGTTGAACGCGAGCAGACCGAACACGATCGTCGTGGTCCCCCGTGGCCCGAGCCCGCCGACGAGCAGGCGTTCGGGCGGTTCGAAGCGGGTCCCGAGCATGCCGATCAGCACCGGGAAAATGCGGACGACGGTCAGCGCCAGCAGGCTGAACACGACGGCGCCGAGCGTGACGCCGCCCTCGAAGATGGCCACCGCGGCCACGCCGAAGGCGAACCACATACCGACGGTGAGCAGGAACCCGACGTCGTCGACGAGTTCGAGGTCGTTGTGGACGTCGTCGGAGTGCCGCAGATATCTGAACGCGATGCCGCAGACGAACGCCGACACGAAGCCGTTGCCGTCGATGGCCAGGCTCAGGCCGAAGGCCAGCAGCGGCGCGGCGACGAGGACCAGGCGGTGGGACTGGTGGGTGGTCCAGCCCCGCTCCTGCGCGGCGTTGACCGCGAGCGCGAGGAGGGTGCCGACGAAAAGGCCCACCAGGATGGCCTTGGCGGCCTGAGGCACCGCCGCCTCGATCGCCTGCAGCGGGGTGTCGGCGCGGGTGTCCTGGTCGGCGAGCACCAGGGCGAAGATGAAGAGCGGCGAGACGATGCCGTCGTTGTACCCGGCCTCGACGTTGAGCAGATCGCGCACCCGTTCGGGCACTCGCCGGTCACGCAGGATCGACGACACCGGTGCGAAGTCGATCGGCACGACGATGCAGGCGATCACCAAAAGCACCGCCCACGACGAACCGGGCAGCAGCCAGAGCCCGAGGACCAGGGCGGCGGCGATACCCAGGGGCAGTGCCACGAACAGGACCCGCAGCGCGGCCTTAGGCTCGTAGCCGAAGAGGCCGCCGCGCACGTCGGTGGCGTCGACGAAAAGCAGGATGGCCAGGATGATTTCGGCGACGTGCTCGGCGATCTCGGTGTTGAGGCCGTCCGCCACGCGGTCGGAGGTGGCGAGCCCGATGACCATCCCGGCCAGGACGATCACCATGGGGGCGGTGACGCGCCATCGCTCCATGCGCCGGGCCAGCACCCCCCACCCGGCCAGCACGGCGGACACCGCGATCAGCGACAGCAACACGACGGCGATCTTTCCAGGCGGCGTCGCGATCGCGACCCGAGACGCGACAAGGCCTCCTGCCGGTCGACTCCGTCCCCCACAGAGTCGATGGCAGGAGGCCTTGGGGTCTCGCGCTGTTACTGCGCCGGTTCGTTGGCGGTGTCGGCGGTGTCGTTGTCGGTTGTGGTGGTCCTCGACGGCGGGGTGAGGGCCTTCTTGACCCCATCCCGCAGGTCGTCGGCGGCGTCGTTCAGGCGGTCGCCCACCTGATCGATCGACCGCTCGATGGCCTTCGAGATCTGGCCGCCCCTGAACTGCGGGCCACGGTTGACGGCCTTCTCCTCGTCACCGTTGGGAGCTGCGTTCTCCTCGCCGTCGAGCACGACCTTCGGAGCGTCGCCCGAGTTGTCCGCCGGCGGCAGATCGGAGGTGAGATCGCCGGCGGGCTGACCCGGCTGTTCGGCCCCCGCCACCTTCAGCGTGGCTTCGATGTCCTCATCGCCCACGTCGCCCGCGGCGTCGTCCTTCGTGATCCGGACGTCGGCCGGCGCGTTGGGCAGATCCGCGAGGGCGCCGAGCAGCGCCTCGTTGATGCGTTCCGTGAGGGCCCACAGGCTGTCGCGGAAGGCGGTGACGTTGCCGGCCGCGTCCGCGGGCAGCGCATCGCGCAGCCCGTAGAGCGCCGGGTCGGCGATCCACAGTGGGGCGTCGACGGTGTTCTCGATGAGATCCGCCAGCGCTTCCGGACCGCCCTCGGCGAGGGCCGCCAGGCGTGTCGGTCCCAGCACCGTCGCGGCGAGCAACCGAAGGCCACTGGCGCCGAGGCCTTCGCCCACGTCGAACGCGGAGTCCACGGGGCTCGTGGGCGGGGTGTATTCCACCGGCGCCTCGCGCTCGAAGGCGATGTTGAGGGTCCGCGCCAGCGTCTCGCCGAGTCGCGTCAGCGGATCGTCGGAGCCGCCGACCGGCGGTGCCGCGGCCGCCGCGAGTGCGCTGGTCGAATTCAGGTCGGGCAGAACGAGATTGCCGCCGATGAGCTCGGCCAGATCGGGGAAGGCGTTCAACAGATCGGGCAGCTCCGCCGGACCGGTCGGCAGACCGAGCAGGCCGGCGATGATCGCCAGCGGGTTCGGGCCGGCCAGCGGTCCCCGGACGCCGGGGATGCCGGTGAAGAAGGAGTTTTGCACACCCGCGGCGAACGCCGTGACGAGATCCCCGGGCACCTGGCCCCAGTCGACGTTCTCGGGGAAGGTGAAGAACGGCGCGTACTCGCTGCCGAAGTTCCCCGAGAAGTCGCGGGGATACGGATCGAGCGGAATGCTCATGTCCTGGGTGACGTTCGTGTAGCCCAGGTTGACCAGGATCTTCAGCGCCGGTTCGATCGCGTCGGCGAACGGGTTGGTGAAACCGAACACCCCGCCGGTGAAGAGGTTGGCGAAGTCGGTCGGATACCGGAAGGGCTCCAGCAGCGGCAGACTGTCGACGGGAACGGTGAGGAACAAGTTGCCGTTGCCGCCTGGAAGCCCGAGCAGGCTCGCGAGGACTGCCGGTAGGCCGGCCTCCGCTTGTTCGCCGACTGCCCCGAGATCGGCGCCGCGCAGGATGTACGTCGGGAAGGCGAACGCCGCCGCCGAGTTGGCCAGCGAGAACGGGTTCGGCCACGAGGGGAAGTCTGACAGCGTGTCATACTCGACGGTGGCGTCGATCTTGATGGGTCGGAATGCGTTGCCCAGCAGCGGATTCCCAGAGTTCTCCACATCTGGTGTGACGACGCTCTCGTAGCCGAAGATCCGCAAGAACGGGTCGAGCACGGGTGCGAACCGCGCCGCGATGCCGCCGTCGGCTCGGCCAGGATTGCGCAACAGAATCAGCGGAAGAAAAGTGTTCGGTGATCGATCGGTTTCGGTGAAGTACTCCTCGATCTGGGGATACGCGATTCCGACCGCCAGCGACCCGAGACCGAAGCCGATCACGATCGGAACGCGCGCGCCCCCGAGAAGACCACCGATCACGGGCGCGAAAGCGGCGCCCTCCGGGCCGAGGAGTTGCGACAACAGCGGACCGAGGACCGCGGCCAGTGCGGCGCCGTTCACGACCGTGTCGGTACCGGTCACCTCATCGACGATGAGTGGTGGGAATGCGGGTACGTAGCCGAGGTTGAGTCCGAACAGCGCGGCGAGACCGAACGGCGGACCGGTCGTGACCAAGTTGATTCCGGCCAGTTCGAGTGCATCCAGTGGGCCGTTGATGCTCCCGAGATCGACACCCAGCGCCCCGAGCAGCGGCGCGAGGTTGAGCGCATCGGTCAACGCGAGGTTCTGCACCTCGGCGGCGACCGCCCTCGCTTCAACGAGAGGCAGCGCGCTGGCCGACGGAGCCGTGAGTCCCATCGTCATTGCGGCGGACGTGGCCGCCACGCCCCCCGCGATTGCCGCCTTCTTGATGCTTGTCCGGGCTGATCCGCCCCAGTGTTTCGCCACGCCTGTTCCCCTCCAGCAACTTCCTGATGTTGTGTGAGGAAAATAACACCGATTATCAAGATCATGAGACGAGGCTGAGTTTCTCCTGAGAGAAGGTTGCACGGTCAACTAGGAAACATCGTGGCCACAGCGCGTACCAGCAACTTCCCGGGATTACCACCGGTGATCTTGCCGGAATTTCGAAGTCTTCGGGCGGCACCCGTTCCAGGTGAGGCGGCCTCTGCCGATGACGCTCGGCTGGTCGGTATTCAAGCAGTTCAACGGCGTGGCTTCGGCCGCATACCGCATGCGCGTCGGTCGCTCCCGAGCGTCGCGGCAGGCCCGTAGGGAGCCGCATCGACCGTCGAAACGTGTCGCCATAGGCAATATTCAGCGTGCGACAGATCTTTCGCCAGAGTAGCGCGTTTGCGCACACGACGGCCGCTCATCGGCTGAGAACCATCCCCCGCCTGGAAAACCAAAGGACGCATACTTTACCTGCCGGTGATATCGACAGCTAATTTGGTCAGCTCACGAATGCGTCGTCCCCACCCGGCCAGAACGGCGGACACCGCGATCAGCAACAGCAACACGACGGCTCTCTCCAGGCGGCGCCGCGATCGCGACCCGAGATGCGACAAGGCCTCCTGCCGGTCGACTCTGTCCCCCACAGAGCCGATGGCAGGAGGCCTTGGCCTCGCCGGGCGGCCCCCCACTGACCGCCGTTCCGCCAGCACCTGCGCCTGACGTGTGACGAACATAACAGCAAGCTTGAGAAGATCTGAAGAGAACCTGAGCTCAACCTGAGAGATGGTTGCGTGCAAAAACGAATCGCTTGTTGCCGAACCCGGTGACCTGCATGATTCGGCACAGTCACCGCCGCAACTCGTCTGATTTCGGCTGGACCCATTCGCAGGGTGTGTCCGTCACGCGCTCCCGATGCAGAACGCGTTGCCGGCAGGATCCGCCATAACGACCCAGCTGAACTCTTCCCCGAAGCTGTGCCTGCCCGTCTCGGCCGCACCGAGGCCGACCAGGCGCGCCACCTCGGCCTCGACGTCGGCGGCGGTGAAATCGAGGTGCACGCGGTTCTTCCCCGGCGTCACGTCCGGCACCTTCTGGAAGCCGAGTCGCGGCCCACCCTCCCGGATCACGACGACGAACTCACCCGGCTCGAAGGCGCTCACCTCACCGCCGACCGCGGCGGCCCACCACTCGGCCAGGGCATCGGGATCGGTGCAGTCGAAGGTGATCATCTCCACGGTCATCGCCATGGCGCCGACGATAGATCAGGCCGGTGACAGAAACGCCTGCAGCGCTGCGGAGTACGCCCCCACGTCGTCGGCACCCATGAGTTCGCGCGCCGAGTGCATCGCCAACTGTGCCGCGCCGACATCCACCGTCGGAATCCCGGTGCGCGCCGACGTCATCGGACCGATCGTCGATCCGCACGGTAGATCGGCGCGGTGCTCGTAGCGCTGCATCGGCACCCCCGCCTGTGCACAGGCCAGCGCGAACGTCGCCGCCGTGCGCCCGTCGGTGGCGTAGCGCAGGTTGGGCTGGACCTTGAGCACCGGCCCGGCGTTCACCTCGATGAGATGGCCCGGCTCGTGCCGCTCCGGATAGTTCGGGTGAGTCGCGTGCGCCATATCGCCCGAGGCGACCACCGAACCCGACATCCGACGCAACAGGTCCTCACGTCGCCCGCCGGCGGCCAGTGTAATTCTCTCCAAAACCGTTGGCAGCAGCTCGGATTGAGCACCGTGGTCGGATGTGGAGCCGACCTCTTCATGGTCGAAAAGCGCCAATACCGGCACCATGTCCCCGGGCTCGGAAGCCAACAGCGCCTCCAGCCCCGCGTAGCACGTCGCCTGATTGTCCAGCCTTGGCGCGCTGACCATTTCGCGGTCGGCGCCGACCAGTGTGGACGGTGTCAGGTCGTGGGTCATCAGGTCGGCGGCGAGCACGGCGTCCTCGGCGACTTCCGCCCGCTCGGCGACGAACCCCAGGAATGATCCGGGCGAACCGCCCACGCCCCAAACAGCATTCACGTGCCGCTGCGGGTCGAGGCTGACGCCTTTGCGGTCATCGGAGAGGTGGATCGCCAACTGCGGCACCCGCAGAATCGGCTCGTCGACCCGAATCAGGCGGTGCTCGATCGCGTCACCCACGCGGATCGACAACCTGCCGCTGATGCCGAGATCACGGTCCAGCCACGAGTTCAGCCACGCCCCGCCGTAGGGCTGCAGGGCCACGATGCGCCATCCGGACACGAACCGGTCCGGGTGCTGTTTGACGCGCAGGTTCGGGCTGTCGGTGTGCCCGCCGACGATGCGGAACGGTGCGCGCGGGTCGTCACCGGCGCGCCACGCGACCAGAGAGCCGGCCCGCACCGTGAAGTAGTCGCCCGGGGCCGACGGCCACTGGTCGGCCTCGGCCACTTCGGTGAACCCGGCGTCACGCAAACGGCTCGCGACGGTGCCGCACACGTGGAAGGGCGAAGGCGAGGCGTCGATGAAGTCGCACAGGGCTCGGGCGCTGGCTGGCATCGGCCGAAACTAGACCGTCAGCACTGCGTCGAGCGCGGAGTAGAACAGCCCGAGACCGTCGTCGGAAGGCCCGGTGAGCGCCTCGGTGGCGTGTTCGGGGTGCGGCATGAGGCCGACGACACGTCCGTTCGCCGAGCTGATCCCGGCGATGTCGCGCATCGACCCGTTGAGGTTCTCCCGGTAGCGGAACACCACCCGGCCCTCGCCTTCGAGCTCGTCGAGCACCTTCTCGCTGGCGACGTATCGTCCCTCCCCCGACTTCAGCGGGATCAACAGATCGGCGCCGTTCTCGTACCGGGTCGTCCACGCCGAGGTGTTCGAGGCGACCTGCAGCCAGGTGTCGCGGCAGATGAAGTGCAGGCCGATGTTGCGGGTCAGCGCACCGGGCAGCAGCCCGGCTTCGCACAGCACCTGGAAGCCGTTGCAGATGCCCAGCACCGGCATACCGCCCTCAGCCGCGCGGATGACCTCACCCATGACCGGCGCGAACTTCGCGATCGCGCCCGCCCGCAGGTAGTCGCCATAGGAGAAGCCGCCGGGCACGATGACCGCGTCGACACCCTTGAGGTCGGCGTCGGCGTGCCACAGACTGACCGGCTCACCCCCGGCGAGCCGCACGGCACGCGCCGCGTCGATGTCGTCGAGCGATCCCGGGAAGGTGATCACCCCCACGCGCGCGTTCATGCGCCCTCCCTGGTGACCGACCAGTCCTCGATGACGGTGTTGGCCAGGAGCGATTCGGCGATCTCGGCCACCGTCTCGTCTGTGACCTCGCCGTCGATCTCCAACTCGAATCGTTTGCCCTGCCGGACATCTGAGACACCCGTCACACCGAGACGCCCCAAGGCCCCGACGATCGCCTGACCCTGGGGGTCGAGGATCTCGGCCTTGGGCATCACGTGCACCACCACCTTCGCCACGACGACGACTTTACCGGTGTCGCAGCGCTTCGCCGTCTACCGGCATGAGCCGATGTACGCGGTGCACAGCGGCGCGCTCAGCGCGTCGAGCACCGAGGCGTCCGGTACCGGACGCCAGGTGACCGACGACCGCGCCGTGGACCACAGCGCGAGTTCGGCGACGGTGCTGTTGCGCGGGTCGACGACGAGGTACTGATGCAGCACCGAGCGATCAGCTCCGCTCACGACCGCCGCCATCCGATTCAGCTCCGTGGTCGTCACCGACGGTGACGCCGACGGCGCGGTGCGCTGACATGCGCGCAACGCCGCGACCGCGTCGTCGAACGCGGCGGCCGCCAGTTGGCCGCCCCGCCACGTCTCCCCGCGCCAGTGCACGACCTGGGCCTGCAGAGACCACTGGCCGTCCGGCGAGGTGACCGCCGCCTTGGCCGCGACCGCCGTGGCGCGGGGGTCCTCGGTGGCCGGCGCGGGTGTCGCACAGGTCTCCTCGAACCGGAACCGGGGTGTGACCGCGGTGACCGACAGGGAGGACAGGTTCGGCCAGCGATACACGTCGTACAGCGGAATCGAGGTCGGTGCGATCCACGCCGACGCCGGAATCCGGTCGCAATTGGGCGGGCAGTCCATCGGGTTCGCGGTGGCCACGGCCGGCGTCCCCAACGCCAGCCCGCAACTCGCCAGCACCGCCACCATCAGCAACCGCATCCGAACCCCCACCACCGGCCCCCGCCTGAGCGCCACAATATAGCCATGGAATTGACCCATTTCGGCCATTCGTGTCTACTCGCGAGCTTTCCCGGTGCCTCGGCGTCGGAGACCACAATTCTGTTCGATCCGGGCGTGTTCTCCCACGGATTCGAGGGCATCACGGGGTTGTCGGCGATCCTGATCACCCATCAGCACCCCGATCACGCCGACGTCGATCGCCTACCGGCGTTGCTCGACGCGAACCCTCAGGCAGCGCTCTACTGCGATCCCCAGACCGCCCAGCAGCTCGGCGGTTCGTGGCGCGCGGTGCACGCCGGAGACGAGTTCACGGTCGGCCACCTGACCGTGCGCGGGGTCGGTGGCCACCACGCGATCATCCATCCCGAGCTGCCCGAGATCGACAACATCTCGTATCTGGTCGGCGACGGTGACCACCCGGCCCGCCTGATGCACCCCGGCGACGCCCTGTTCGAGCCCGGCGAACCGGTCGACGTGCTGGCCACCCCCGCGGCGGCGCCGTGGATGAAGATCTCCGAAGCGGTCGATTACCTGAGGGCCGTCGCACCCACCCACGCGGTGCCGATCCACCAGGGCATCATCGATCCGAGCGCGCGCGGGATCTTCTACGGCCGGCTCAGCGAGATGACCGACACCGACTTCCAGGTCCTCGACGAGGAGAACGGCACCGAATTCTGAACCGCGGTGGTCTAAGCGGCGTCGCGCAGGGCGGCGCGGGGCTCCCACCGGTACACCGCCGGTGTGCACCGGTGCATCAACGCGAGGTCGATCGCGTCGAGCACCGCCCGCCTCGGCCCGATCCGGCCGAGGTGTTTGGCCGAGACGTTGAGCCGGACCGTGCCGGCGCGCCGGGCGGTCCGCTCGGCCGCCAGCACCACGGTGCGGCACCACCACGGCTCGGTCAGAAACCCGGCGCCGACGCCCACCACGCGCGCCCGCACCGTCGTTCCGCGGACCAGGTCGGTCACGCCACTGAGCCCCGCAAGCACCCGAAAACCGTTGCGCGGCAGGGCGATGGCGGTCCCCTGGGACACCGTCCACCCGGGTGCGGCGAACAGCCGGGTGCGTAGCCCGAGGTGCTCGAGCACGCGGTCGGCGCCCATCAACCGCAGGTTGGCCTCGTGCGCGGCGAGCGAGGCGAACTCGCTGCGTCGCTTCTTGGTGGCGGCCTCGTCGAAACCGTGCAGCACGATCGCGTCCCCGGCCGCCCGCCGGTCACGCAGCCATTCGACGGTCGATGCGTCCCGGTCGAGCCGGTATCCGCCCTTCAGGCGCGGCGCGACCAGGAACGACGCGGGAACACCGCGGGCGTCGAGTTCGGCGCGGAAGCCGGCGACGTCGGCGAGGGTGCGCGCACTGACGTGGGAGATCGAGAGGATCAGTTGTCCAGCCACGCGTGCAGCATGTCAACCCGAGGTGTCTCGACGGTTGCCGTGACGTCGACGGCAGCTGTCTAGTTGGGCAGCACGGCCTCGATGGCGGAGACGACCTCGGGGGCGTCGGGTTCGGTGCGCGGCCGGAACCGGTTGACCACCTGGCCACCGGGCGCGAGCAGGAACTTCTCGAAGTTCCACTGCACGTCGCCTGCCTCGCCGCCGCTGTCGGGGGTCTGGGTCAGTTCGGCGTAGAGCGGGTGGCGGTCCGGGCCGTTGACGTCGGTCTTGGCCAGCAGCGGGAACGTCACACCGTACGTGGTCGAACAGAAGGTCTGGATCTCTTCGGCCGTGCCGGGCTCCTGCCCCATGAACTGGTTGCACGGCACACCGATCACCGTCAGACCGCGGTCACCGTAGTCCTGGGCCAGCTTCTCCAGCGCGCTGTACTGCGGCGTGAGACCGCATTTCGACGCGACGTTCACCACGAGCACGGCGCCGTCGGCGAGCTCCCGCAGGGACGTCGAGGTGCCGTCGAGGGTGTTGAGTTCGATGTCGAGCAGGTACGACTCAGTCATGCCCGGACGCTACCGCACGCGGCTCGCCGCCGAACAGCATCGTGGCGGCCCGCTCGATCTGGGCGAGCGGATCGCCTTCGGTGGCGATCAAGTCGTTGAGTCGCAACATGACGAATCCGTGCACCAGCGACCACGCCGCGAGCGCCGCAGCATCGGGATCGGACCGGGACCGGGCATCGGTGAGCGTGCCGACGCCGCGGCTCAGTTCCGCGCCCGCGGCCGCTTTCGCCTCGCGCAGTTCGACATCGGCCTCGTCGATCAGCGACTTGTCGAACATGACCTCGTAGTGGCCGGGATGGTCGAGCGCGAAGTGGACGTAGGCGCTCGCCGCGTGGAGGAAGTCCGGACCGGACCCGGCGAGCGCCTCGGCGAGCATCCGCCATCCCTGGGCGGCCAGCGCCGTGAACAGCCCGCGACGGTCGGTGAAGTGATGCGCGGGGGCCGCGTGCGACACGCCCGCGGCGCGGGCGAGTTCCCGCAGTGAAACGCCGTCGGCACCGCGTTCGGCGACGAGTTCGGCGGCCTGCGCGAGGATCGCCGACTTCAGGTCACCGTGGTGGTAGCTCGACTTGGCCACCCCGCCATCCTAGTCGGGTCTTGACAGTGTCTAGTTGTCCGACGCGTAGGTGTCGGGATCCGCCGTGGCGAGCACCCAGGCGTACTGGAACGCGGCCTCCTTCCACCGTTCGTACCGGCCACTGATCCCGCCGTGGCCGGCACTCATCTCGGTCTTGAGCAGCACCGGATTGGTGTCGGTCTTCGCATGCCGCAGGGCGGCAACCCATTTCGCCGGCTCGACGTAGTAGACGCGGGTGTCGTTGAGCGAGGTCATCGCCAGGATCGGCGGATAGTCCTTGGCGACGACGTTCTCGTACGGCGAGTAGGACTTCATGTAGTGGTAGACGATCTCGTCCTCGAGGGGGTTGCCCCACTCGTCCCATTCGGTGACCGTCAACGGCAGCGACGGATCGAGGATGGTGGTCAGCGGGTCCACGAAGGGCACCTGCGCCAGAAACCCGGCGAACAGTTCGGGTGCCAGGTTGGCGACCGCGCCGATCAACAGGCCGCCCGCACTGCCGCCGAGGGCCACCAGATTCTGCGGGCGTGTGGTGTCGGTGGCGATGAGATGCCTTGCCACGGCGATGAAGTCGGTGAAGGTGTTGCCCTTTTCCAGCAGCTTGCCGTGCTCGTACCACGGGCGCCCCAGTTCCCCGCCGCCGCGGACGTGAGCGACGGCGAACACCATGCCGCGGTCCAGCAGCGAGAGCCGGGCGATCGAGAACCGCGGGTCCTCACACGACTCGTAGGCGCCGTAGCCGTACAACAGGGTCGGCGCCGGAAACTGGAGGCCCGCACGGTGGACGATGGAGATCGGCACCCGCGCGCCGTCCGGCGCGATCGCCCACTCCCGCCGTTCGACGTAGTCCTCGGGGCGATACCCGCCGAGTACCGGCTGCTCGCGCAGCAGGGTCCGCTCCCCCGTGGCGAGGTCGAGGTCGTAGATCCGCACCGGGGTGACGAACGACGTCGCTCCGATCCGGAGTTTCGGCGCATCCCAGTTCGGGTTGCCGCCCAGACCCGCCGAGGTCAACTCGGTGTCGAAGGTGATGTCCTCGGCGCGGCCGTAGGATCCGTCGGCGCCGAGCGGCCACAGCTGGATCTTGGGCAGCGCCTCTTCGCGGTAGCTCACCACGAGGTGCCCGGCGAACGCGTCGACCGCGTCGAGCCTCACGTCCTCGCGGTGCTCGATGAGGGTGCGGGTCGCGGTCGGATCCGTCACCGGCGCCTCGACGAGCGCGAAGTTCTCCGCGCCGTCGTTGTGCATGATGAGGAACCGGTCCTCACCGCCGACCACCGCGTGTTCGACGGAGTACTCGACCCCGTCGCGGCGCGGCCACACCACCGCGAAGTCCGCATCCGGTTCGGCCGCGTCGGCGTAGCGCACCTCCGAGGTGACGGCGCTGCCCGCCGCGATGACGAGGTACTTGTCGCTGCGGGTGCGGCCGACGCCGAGCCAGTACTTCTCGTCGGGTTCGTGATACACCCGCTCGGCCGGCAGGTTCGCACCCAGCCGGTGCCGCCAGACGGTGTCGGGCCGCCACGCGTCGTCGACGGTGGTGTAGTAGACGGTGCGGTTGTCGGCGGCCCAGGTGGCGCCCGCTCCGATACCGACGATCGTGTCGTCGTACTGCTCACCGGTGCGGAGGTCCCGGAAGCGCAGCGTGTACCGCTCGTCGCCGACGGTGTCGATGGAGTAGGCCAGGATGTTGCCGTCGATGCTCACGGTCGCCGCCCCGAGCGCGAAGTACTCGTGTCCCTCCGCTTCGACGTTCTCGTCGAGCAGGACCTGCTCGCCCGGGATGGTGGTGTTCTCGTCGAGCAGCGGGGGTCTCCAGTCCGCGGGATCCGTTGCAGGGCAACGGCAGTGGACCCCGTACTGCTTGCCCTCGAAGCTGCGGCCGTAGTACCACCAGTCCCCGCGCCGGGTCGGTACCGACAGGTCGGTCTCCTTGGTACGAGCCTTGATCTCGTCGAAGATCTTCTGCCGCAACGCCGCAAGATGAGCCGTCCGCTCTTCGGTGTGGACGTTCTCGGCCTCGAGGTGGGCGAGCACCTCGGGATCGGATTTGTCGCGCAGCCACTCGTAGTGGTCGATGAACACGTCCCCGTGGTGTTCGCGGCGGTGCTCTACCCGCTTGGCCTGCGGCGGAACGGTCATGCGCTCGCCCCGATCCAGGCGGTGAAGCGCAGACCCGAGATGCGTTCGTAAGCCTCGATGTAGCGCGCCCGCGTCGCGTCGACGATCTCCGCCGGAAGCGGAGGCGGCGGCTGATCTGCGGCGCGGTCCCAGCCGGAGTCCGGGCCGGTGAGCCAGTTGCGGACGAACTGCTTGTCGTAGCTGGCCTGGACCTCACCCTCGCGGTAGGCGTCGGCGTACCAGTACCGCGACGAGTCGGGGGTGAACACCTCGTCGGCGAGGACGAGTTCACCGGACTGATCCACCCCGAATTCGAACTTGGTGTCGGCGATGATGATCCCCTTCGTCAGCGCGTGCTCGGCGCCCTGGGTGTAGATCTGCAGCGTGCGGTCACGCAACTGTTCGGCCCGCTTCTCCCCGACCAGGTCGACGGTCGCGGCGTAGTCGATGTTCTCGTCGTGTGCGCCGAGTTCGGCCTTGGACGCCGGGGTGTAGAGCGGTTCGGCGAACTTGCTCGCCTCGGTGAGGCCGGCCGGCAGCGTCAGTCCGCACAGCGTGCCGTTCTTGCGGTAGTCGATCAGCCCCGAGCCGGTGAGGTACCCGCGTGCCACGCACTCGACGGGCAGCATCTCCAGCGTGCGCACCACCAGCGCGCGGCCCAGCACCTCTTCGGGGATGCGCGGGTCGTCCGGTGGGCCGGCGAGATGGTTGGGAGCGTCGATGAGGTCGAAGAAGAACACGCTCATCGCGGTGAGGATGCGGCCCTTGTCCGGGATCTGTGAGGACAGGACGTGGTCGTAGGCCGAGATGCGGTCGGTCGCGACGAACAGCAGGTGCTCGTCGTCGATGCGGTACAGCTCGCGAACCTTGCCGCTGGCAAGATGCCGGTAGTCGGACAGAGCGGGGCGCATCGGGTCAGCCTATCGGGCAGCATCTACACACATGACTTCGCGGTTTGTGCCCTACGCCACCACCCCCGGCCGACTCTTCGGACAGCTGATCAGCGACATCGTCATCGCGGTGTGGGTGTTGATCTGGCTGTTCGTCGGGATGGCCGTGCACTCGGCGGTGGCGACCATCGCGCAGGTGGGTCGCCAGGTGGAGGACGGGGCGAACGGCATCGCCGACAACCTCGAGTCGGCGGGAGACCAGACCAACGACGTGCCGCTGCTCGGCGACGCGCTGCGCGGTCCGCTCAACGCGGCGGGCGAGGCCGCACTCGACATCGCCAACGCCGGCCACAACCTCGACACCACCGCCTCGTGGCTGGCGTGGGTGCTCGCGCTGGCGGTCGCGTCGCCGCCGATCCTGGCGGTCGCGATGCCGTGGGTGTTCCTGCGGGTCCGGTTCGTGCGCCGCAAGTGGACCGCGATCACGCTGGCCGCCACGCCTGCGGGTCAGCAGTTGCTGGCCTTGCGGGCGTTGGCCAACCGCCCGCTGACCAAACTGGTCAGCGTCGACGCCGACCCGGTCGGGGCGTGGCGCAATCAGGACGTCTCGGCGATCCGCGGGCTGGCGTCGCTGGAACTGCGGGCCGCAGGGATCGCCCGCCACCTCTGACCGGGTGCAGCCGTCGAGTGTCGGGTTGTGTCACGCCTTCGGAGGGATCGCGTGACAGAACCCGACACTCGCACGAATCCGCGCCGGGATCACCGCAGTTCGACCACCATGTGCCGGATCCCGGTGTGCCGATTGCTGCGCGCCCATTCGACCGGCGCGACCAGCCGCACCGACGTGAACCGCGAGAGCAGCTCCTCGAACAGCACCCGCAGTTCGAGCCGCGCGAGGTTGGCGCCCAGGCAGTAGTGCACACCCTGGCCGAATCCCAGGTGCGGATTGGGTTTTCGCCCGATGTCGAACACGTCGGGGTCCGCGAACACCGCGGCGTCCCGGTTCGCCGACCCCTCCCAGACGAGCACCTTCTGCCCTGTCAGCACCCGGTTCCCGGCGAGTTCGGTGTCACGGGTCGCGGTGCGACGCTTCGACGGTGACGGCGACGTCCAGCGCACCATCTCCTCGATCGCGGTCGGCAGCAGCGACGAGTCGGCGCGCAGCGCGTCGAACGCGGCCGGATTCTCCATCAGCGCGAGCAGACCGCCGGCGATCGCATTGCGCGTGGTCTCCGCGCCTGCGCTGAACAGCAGATAGAAGAACAGGTACAGCTCGGCGTCGGACAGCCACGATTCGGCGGCGACCACCGACAGCATGTCGTCGCCGGGTTCGGCGCGCTTGCGCGCCACCAGGTCCGAGCCGTACGCGTACATGCGGGATCCGGCGTCCTCCACCGTCAACCGGTCGATGGAGGCCTTGCGCGAACCGCGGAAGTCGAAACCCGGCTCGACGGCCTCGAACAGCCAGTGCCGGTCGTCCTCCGGGACACCGAGCAGGATGCAGATCATCTGCATGGGCAGTTCGGCGGCGACCTGCGGCAGGAAGTCGAACGCCTCACCGTCGGCGACCTCGTCGAGCAGTGTCCTGGCCCGCTGCCGCAGATCGTCCTCCACGCGCGCGATCATGCGCGGGGTCAGACCCGAGTTCACCAGGCGGCGGATCTGTGAATGCCGCGGGTCGTCCATCATGTTGAGCACCTGACCGGCGATCGGCAGATCCTGGAGCAGGGTGCCGCCGTAGGGCCGTTCACCGCCGGTCACCGACGAGTACGTGTCCTCATCCCGCAGCACGGCAAGGGTTTCGGCGTACGTCGCGACCGACCAGAAGCCCTCCCCGTCGGGTGTGTGCTCGGTGGGTTCGTGCCAGTACACCGGCGCATCGCGGCGGTGGAGCGCGAACAGGTCGTGGGGGAACCCGTCCGCGAAGTTGTCCAGATCGGTGAAGTCGATCTGCGACAGCTCCGCCGCACGCGTCACAGGATGGCGCCCGAGGTGTACTTGGCGGCATCCGGATACCGGCCGACGAGTTCGTCGACCGCCTCGACGACGCGGTCCACCTGGTCACCGGCGGCCCCGCTGAACGCCTGCTTGTCCGCGAGCGCGTCCTCGAGCGCCACGCGGTCGAGCGGCAGGCGTGGATCGGCGGCCAGCCGGTCGAGCAGGTCGGGCTCCTGCCCCTTCTCCCGCATGGCCAGGGCGACGGCCACCGCGTGTTCCTTGATTACCTCGTGCGCGGTCTCGCGGCCGACCCCGGCCCGAACGGCGGCGATGAGGATGCGGGTGGTGGCCAGGAACGGCAGGTAGCGGTCGAGTTCGCGCTGGATGACGGCCGGGTAGGCGCCGAACTCGTCGAGCACGGTCAGGAACGTCTCGGTCTGCCCGTCGATCGCGAAGAACGCGTCGGGCAGCGCCACCCGTCGCACCACCGAGCAGAACACGTCGCCTTCGTTCCACTGCGCGCCGGCCAGTTCGGCGGCCATCGAGCCGTAGCCGCGCAGCACCACCTGCAGGCCGTTGACGCGTTCACACGACCGGGTGTTCATCTTGTGGGGCATGGCCGAGGATCCGACCTGGCCGGGTGCGAACCCCTCGGTCACCAGTTCGTGGCCGGCCATCAGCCGGATGGTGTGCGCCAGCGAGGACGGACCCGCGCCGAGCTGCACCAGGGCGGAGACGACGTCGTGGTCGAGCGAACGCGGGTACACCTGGCCGACGCTGGTGAAAACGTCTCGGAATCCGAGGAATTCGGCGACGCGCCGCTCGAGGTCGGCCAGTTTGCCGGTGTCCCCGCCGAACAGGTCGAGCATGTCCTGCGCGGTGCCCATCGGCCCCTTGATGCCGCGCAGCGGGTAACGCGCGATCAACTCTTCGACCCGCCCGAGCGCGAGCAGGGTCTCCTCGGCGGCGGAGGCGAACCGCTTGCCCAGTGTGGTGGCCTGCGCGGCGACGTTGTGGCTGCGGCCCGCCATCACCAGGTCGCGGTAGCTGACTGCCCGCTCGGCGAGCCGCGCGACCACCGCCACGCCGTGGGCGTGCACGAGCTCCAGTGAGCGGCGGATCTGCAGTTGTTCGACGTTCTCGGTGAGGTCGCGGCTGGTCATGCCCTTGTGCACGTGCTCGTGCCCGGCCAGCGCGTTGAACTCCTCGATGCGGGCCTTGACGTCGTGGCGGGTGACCCGTTCGCGCGCCGCGATCGACGCCAGGTCCACCTGTTCGAGAACGCGTTCGTAGTCGCCGATCACGCCGTCGGGCACGTCGACGCCGAGCTCTGTCTGGGCGCGCAGCACCGCCAGCCACAGCCGGCGCTCGGCGACGATCTTCGCTTCCGGCGACCAGATCGCCCGCATCTCCTCGCTGGCGTAGCGGTTGGCCAGCACGTTCGGGATCGTCACAGACACACAGCTTACGGCGCGGATCGGGCAGGCTGGTCACGTGTACTTCGTCGGGATCGACCTCGCGTGGGGTGAGCGCAGTCCCACCGGCGTTGCGGTCGCCGACTCCGGCGGCAGGCTGGTGCACCTGTCGGCCGCGACGACCGACGACGACATCCTGGCCCGCCTCGGGCCCTACACCGCCGGTGAGTGCCTGCTGGCGATCGACGCTCCCCTGGTCGTGACGAACCCGAGCGGGAACCGGCCGTGCGAGGCGGCGCTCAACCGCGACTTCCGCGCCTTCGAGGCCGGTTGCCACCCGTCGAACACCGGCCATCCCTGGTTCGCCGCGGGCAGCCGCGGCGCCCGGTTGGCCGCGGCGCTGGACCGGCCCGCCGTCGAGGTCTATCCGCACGCCGCGACGGTGGCACTGTTCGGGTTGCCGAAGACGTTGAAGTACAAGCAGAAACCCGGACGCGACGTGGCGCAGTTGCGGGGCGAACTGCTCCGGCTGATGTCCCTGGTCGAATCGCTCGCCGCGGCCGACCCGCCGCTCGACGTGGCGGGCGACGCGACGTGGCGCACGCTGCGGACAGCCGTGCAGGCGGCGACGCGCAAGTCCGAACTGCGGCGGGCCGAGGACCCGGTCGACGCGGTCGTCTGCGCCTACGTCGCGCTGTACGCCACCCGCCGACCGGCCGACGTGACCACCTACGGCGACGACACCACCGGCTCGATCGTGACGCCGACGCTCAGTCCGACCGCTCCGCCAGGTGGGTCGGGTCGGTGATCCCGGCGTCGGGGATGCCGAGCCTGCGGTTGATCAGCCTGTTGATGAAGAAGAGCACGATCCCGATCGCGACGAGGATCAGCGCCACGTAGTACTGCTGGGCGGAGCGGCCGGAGAAGGGCAGCACCAGATACAGCGACGCGATGAAGCCGATGATCGGCAACACCGTGGGCGTCGTGAAGTGCCCGCCACCGGCCTTCACGTCGCGCCGCAGTCGCAGCACCGCGACGTTGACGACGGCGAACACCGCCAGCAGCAGCAACGACGTCGTGCCCCCGAGCACCGAGATGGCACTGCTGCTGGCGAACACGCTCACGTAGAAGATGAGGCCGAACGCGATCAGCGTGGTGAACACGATGGCCACCCAGGGCGTCAGCCGCCGGGGGTGGACGGTGCCCAGAACCGGCGGCAGCACGTGCTGTCGGGCCATCCCGTAGATCAGCCGGCTGGCCATCAGCATGTTGATCAACGCGGTGTTGGAGACCGCGAACATCGAGATGAAGGGGAAGAGGTCGTCGATCGGCAGGCTGGGCGCCCCGGCCTTGACCACCTCGACCAACGGGGTGTCGCTCTCGGCGAGTTCGCCGACGGGCACCAGCGCCACCGCGACGACGGCGACGAGCATGTAGACGATGCCGGCGATGGTCAGCCCGGAGAGCAGCACCTTCGGGAAGGTCTTGGCCGGATCCTTGGTCTCCTCGGCCATGTTCACCGAATCCTCGAAGCCGACCATCGCGAAGAACGCGAGGGAGGTCGCGGCGGTGACGGCCATGAACGCGTTCTTGTCGTCGTCGGTGTCAAAGGCCACGACGCGGGAGAAGTCGACGTCTCCGCCGCGGGTGAACGCCCACAGGCCCACGAAGAGGACGAGCATGAGGCCGGTGGCCTCGATGATGGTCAGGACGACGTTGAGTTTGATGCTCTCGCCGACGCCCCGGAAGTTCACCGCCGCCAGGATGGCCATGAACCCGAGGGCGACGGCGGCCACACCTCCGGTGCCCCAGTCGAGGCCGAAGCCCTCGATGAGGTTGGCACCGAAGAACCGTGATGCGGTCGAGGCCGACGTGATGCCCGAGCACATCACCACGAAGGCGACCAGGAACGTGATGAACTGCAGTCCGAAAGCCTTGTGCGCGTAGAGCGCAGCCCCGGCCGCCTGCGGATACTTGGTGACCAGCTCGAGGTAGCTGAACGCGGTGACGGTGGCGATGAGGAAGGCCACCAGGAACGGAAGCCACGCTGCCCCACCGACTTCGGCGGCCACGTCACCGGTCAGCGCGTAGACGCCGGTGCCGAGGATGTCGCCGACGACGAACAACAGCAGCAGCCCGGGGCCCATCACCCGGCGTAGCTCGGGCTGCTCCCTGACCGTGTCTGGCTGGCTCATGCGCTCCTCCGTCACTGTTGCTCGGTCATCATCATCGGGCAGCGACGACCTCGTCGCAGCATCATTGCCGCAATCGTTGCCGGGTGCGCGCTCACCCCACCGGGGCGAGGACGTCGATGACGTCGATCAGGGTGGCCCGTGCGGTCGCGCGCGGACCGTCCCCGTCACCGACCAGGGCGGCGACCACGGCGCCGTCGACGGCGCAGACGAGTGCGGTGAGGAAATCCGCGCGCACCGTCCGGCCGGAGCGTTCCATCACCGCGACCACCGCATCGGTGCGCTGCCGCAGGATGCGCCGCTGGACGTCGCGCAGCGCGGGCTGGCGGGCGCACGCGATGTAGCGCTCGTAGCGGGAGATCAACTCCTCGCTGCCGCGGGCCCCGGGTGCGTCGTCACCGAGTAACAGATCCACCAACACATCCGCGGTGGATTCCGCGCCGCGACGGCGCCGCGACAACGCCGCCACCCGTTCCTGCAGGCGCTCGGCCTCCCGGGTTCCCTCGTACTCGACGGCCTTGACGATCAGGTCGTCCAGCGACGAGAAGTAGTACGTCGTCGACGCCAGCGGCAGCCCCGCCCGGCGCGCGACCGCGCGGTGCCGGACGGCGTCGAATCCCCCTTCACACAGCAGATCAGCGGCCGCGCTGACCAGCGCGTACCGCCTGCGTTCCCCCTTGGGAGTGACTGCTGCCGTCACGGTTAGCATGCTGCCAGCCACCCGGGTTGGGCATCGTCGTTTCGCGCAAACCCCAGGCTTTCTTCAGGCAGGGCGACCGCGGGCCGGGCCGCGCTGTTCCGGTGGCAAGATGGCCGCCATGTCCGCGTCCCTGAGTCGTCGCGCCGCCCTGCGCCTCGCCGCGGGTGCCGCCGCGGGCGCGGCCGGTGCCCACGCGCTGGCCGCGGCCGCCCCCGCCGCGGCGTCCCCCACCTACCGCGCCGGGTCGTTCGTCTCGGCCGCCCGCGGTGGCGTCGAGACCAACTGGGCGATCGCCCGGCCACCCGGCCAGACGACTGCGCTACATCCGGTGATCGCGCTGCACGGCAAGGGCGCCGACGCGGCCCAGGTGATGGCGGGCGGGGTCGAGCGTGGTCTGGCGGAAGCGGTCGCCGCCGGGCTCCCGCCGTTCGCGGTCGTGGCCGTCGACGGCGGCGGAAGTTATTGGCACAGACGGGCTTCCGGGGAGGATTCCGGGGCCATGGTGCTCGACGAGCTGATCCCCATGCTCGACGGCGAGGGCCTCGACACGTCGCGGGTCGGGTTCCTCGGCTGGTCGATGGGCGGGTACGGAGCCCTGCTGCTGGGCGCCAGGCTGGGGCCCGAGCGCACCGCGGCGATCTGCGCGGTCAGCCCGGCGCTGTGGACGTCGGCGGGTGCGAGTGCTCCCGGTGCGTTCGACGGCGCCGACGACTACGCCGCCAACAGTGTCTGGGGCCGTCCGGAGCTGGCGTCGATCCCGATCCGGATCGACTGCGGCACATCGGATCCGTTCTACTCGGCGACCGAGCAGTTCATCGCGCAGCTGCCGAATCCACCGGCAGGCGGGTTCTCCCCCGGCGGGCACGACGTCGGGTTCTGGAGTGCGCAGCTGCCCGCGGAGATCACGTGGATGGCGCCTCTCGTCAGCGCTTAGACGCTGATCCTGCCTTCGGCAGCCGCCTGCCCGATGTCGCTGCGGAAGTGGCTGCCGGGCAGGCGGATCGAGGACAGCGTCGAGTACGCGGCGGCCCTGGCGGCGTCGAGGTCGGCGCCGGTGCCCACCACTGACAGCACCCGGCCGCCCGACGACACGGTGGCGCCGTCGTCGCGGCGGGCGGTGCCTGCGTGCAGGACGCCGTCGGCGTCGGCGCCGGTGATCACGTCACCGACGCGGGGCCGTCCGGGATAGTTCTCGGCGGCCACGACCACTGTCACGGCGGCGCCGTCGCGCCACTGCAGGTCCGGGAACTCCGCGAGCCGCCCGGTCGCCGCCGCGTGCAGGAGCTGTCCGAGCGGGGACTCGAGCAGCGCCAGCACCGACTGCGTCTCCGGGTCGCCGAAGCGGCAGTTGAACTCGACGACGGCCGGTCCGCGCGACGTGATCGCCAGGCCGGCGTACAGCAGGCCGGAGAACGGACTACCCCGGTGAACGAGCTCCGCGGCAACGGGTTTGACGATCTCGTCGACGATCCGGGTGTAGACCTCGCCGGGCAGCCACGGCAGCGGGGCGTAGGCGCCCATACCGCCGGTGTTGGGCCCGGTGTCGCCGTCACCGACGCGTTTGAAGTCCTGGGCAGCCAGCAGCGGCACCACGGTCTCGCCGTCGACGACGCAGAACAGCGACACCTCGGGACCGTCCAGGAACGACTCGAGCAGAACCGGGTGGCCGGAGTCGAGCAGGCCTGCGGCGTGGGCTCGGGCCGCGTCGCGGTCGGCGGTCACCACCACACCCTTGCCCGCGGCGAGTCCGTCGTCCTTCACCACCCACGCGGCCTCGCCGGCGGGTGGGCCGAAGCGGTCGAGCGCGGCGTCGAGGTGGCCGGGGTTGTCGACGATCTCGCTGGCCGCGGTGCGCACCCCGGCGGCGTTCATCACGTCCTTGGCGAAGGCCTTCGAACCCTCGATGCGGGCCGCGTCGCGGCTGGGGCCGAAGCACGCGATCCCGGCGGCGCGCACGGCGTCGGCGACGCCCAGCACCAGCGGCACCTCGGGTCCGATGACCACCAGGTCTGCGCCGACCCGGCGGGCGAGGTCGGCGACGGCCTCACCCGAGGTGATGTCGACGTCGTGTTGTTCGGCGAGCGCGGCCGTGCCCGGGTTGCCCGGCGCCACCGCCAGCGCCTCGACCTCGGGGTCGCGGCGCAACGCCAGCAGCAGGGCATGTTCACGGGCACCGGATCCGATTACCAGGACGCGCACATGTGCACCCTAAACCCCGAGCCGGGCATACAGATCACGACAGAGTGTATGGTCGTCGGTGAGCGTGTTCAGCGTCACATGAGAGGCGGCCATCATGACGACCATGGAGAGCCGATGCCCCTTCGGCCCCGGATTCGACTTCACCGATCCCGACGTCCTGCTCGGGGGTATCCCGGTCAACGAGTTCGCGCAACTGCGCAAGACCGCGCCGGTCTGGTGGAACGAGCAGGAGGAGTCGATCTTCGACGACGGCGGCTACTGGGTGATCAGCCGTCACGAGGACATCAAGGCGATCTCGCGCAACGGTGACCTGTGGTCGACCAACGCCAAGGGCGCCGTGATGCGCCTGCCCGAGGGTGTCACCGCCGAACAGCTCGACCTCACCAAGGCGTTGCTGATCAACCACGACGCACCGGAACACACCCGGCTGCGCAAGATCGTGTCGCGGTTGTTCACCCCGCGCGCCGTCGCCGCGCTCGAGGAGAAGCTGGCGGTGTCCGCGCGTCAGATCGTCGCGGCCGCCCGGGAACGCGACTCCGGCGATTTCGTCGACGACATCGCGATGCCCTTGCCGCTGCAGGCGATCGCCGACCTGATCGGTGTTCCGGAGGCCGACCGGGAGAAGCTCTTCCACTGGACGAACTGCATCATGAACACCGACGACCCGGACTTCGACTCCGATCCCACGGTCGCCAACGCCGAGCTGATGGGCTACGCCTACACCATGGCCGAGGAGCGCAGGCGCTGCCCGGCCGACGACATCGTCACGAAGCTTGTGCAGGCCGACGTGGGAGGGGAAGGCGGTGAGTCGCTCGGCGACATCGAATTCGCGTTCTTCGTCATTTTGCTCGCCGTGGCAGGCAACGAGACCACCCGCAACGCGATGACCCACGGGATGAACGCGTTCTTCGACCACCCCGACCAGTGGGAGCTCTACAAACGGGAACGGCCCGAGACCGCCGTCGACGAGATCGTGCGGTGGGCCACCCCGGTGCACTGCTTCCAGCGCACCGCGCTGGCCGACGTCGAACTCGGTGGAGTCACGATCCGCGCGGGCCAGCGCGCCGGCCTGTTCTACAGTTCGGCGAACTTCGACGACGCCGTCTTCGAGTCACCCTTCGACTTCGACATCCTGCGCGACCCCAACCCCCATCTCGGGTTCGGTGGCAACGGGGCGCACTACTGCATCGGCGCCAACCTGGCCCGCATGGAAATCAAGCTGATCTTCAGCGAGCTGGCCGACCAGATTCCGGACATCGCGAAACTGGGTGAACCGCAACGGCTGCGGTCCGGCTGGATCAACGGGGTCAAGGAGATGCCGGTCAGCTACCGGGGCTGAGGAGGGCCCCAAGTAGCATCTGCGCATGCGCACCCACGGCTGGTCGGGTTCGGCGCCTGCCAGCGACGAGGAAGCCGTCGAACGAATTCTGGCCGCCGCCGGCCGGGCGATCGACGAACGCGGAGCCGATCTGAGCATCGCCGATGTCGCCCGCACCCTCGGCGTCACCCGCCAGACGGTCTACCGGTACTTCCCCAGCACCGAGGCGTTGCTGGTGGAGGCGGCGGTCCATGCCGCGGCCGGTTTCCTCGACCGGCTGGCCGAGCACGTGCGGGGCATCACCGAACCCGCGGACGCGGTGACGGAGGCCATCGCCACGGCGTTGGAGTGGCTGCCCGAGGACAAGCACATCGGCCTGCTGGTCACACCCGGGCGCGCCGACGCCCATTCGGAATCGGTCACCTCCGACGTGGCGTTGCAGTTCGCCGAGGCGATGGTCCGGCGCTTCGACGTCGACTGGACGGGGCTCGGGTTCAGCGAACACGACCTCGACGAGCTGGCCGAGTATCTGCTGCGCATCATCCAGTCGTTCGTCATCGACCCGGGCCGCCCGCCACGCACCGGCGACGCGCTGCGCGAGTATCTGCGTCGCTGGGTCGGCGCCGCGGTGCGCCGCTGACGCGGTGCAAAACGCCGAGGCTGCGGTGAGATCACCTTTACAAGGGTTTTCGTGATCTCACCGCAGTCCCGGCGGGGGACTCGAGCGGTCAGCGGGTGGTGACGTAGACGACGCGGTCGTCGTTGTCGTAGCGGACCGAGACGATGCTGGACTGGTCGAGCGGCTTGTTCATGCCCTGCTGGGTGACGCGGACCTGGTAGCCGCGGTCGTCCAGGCTGCTGATGGTGTCGGCGGCGTTTCCCGGCCCGGAGGGGGCGGCCTGGGCGGGAGCGGCGAAGGCCAGGAATCCGGTGGCCAGTCCGCCGGCGATGATGGTGGCGAATCCGAACTTGTTCATGTCCGTACCTCTTCGTGTCCGTTCGGTCTGGAGGGATTTCCTGGCCGGTCTGACTGCAACAACCTGCAGGTCAGGGCCATCCATCCCGTTGGCAGTGATTGACCGACGGTTGGCAGAAAGTGATCGGAACACCCCGCCGAGACTGCTACCAGATCACGAGATATCCGCAGAAGAGTGATCTCACCGCAGTCTAGAAGGCGGTCGGAGTTCAGACGACGGTCAGCGGCAACGACTTTCGTGGCTGGAACGTGAACTCCGCCCCTCCGCTGAACTTGCACACCTCGACCTCCGGCAGTTCCTTGGCCGCGGTGTCGGTCGCGATCACGCGCACGGTCCAGTCGCTCTCGGTACCGGAGACCTCGGCCCGCAGATGGGGGTCCACCGCCTGCACGATGGCCTGCAGCGGCAGGTCGACGGCCGGGGAGACCAGCGAGATCCACGAGCCGTCCTCGTGGGCCGGCGACGGGCGCACATGCAGGAAGCCGGGGTCCACGTCTGCCCAGACGTAGGCGGCCGGGTTCAGCAGGGGGTGCAGCTCGAGCACCCGCAGCGCACCCTTGACGTCCTTGGACAGGTTGAGCGCCTTGTGAATACGCTCGGCCGCTACGCCGGCGATGCCGATGAGCTGCTTGGTGCGGATCGTCCGCTCCAACGCCGCATCGTCTTTCGTACGCGCCTGGATCGCGAGGTTGAACGACAGCACCAGCAGGTGCATCTGCAGGCACACCTCGTCGGCGATGCGCACCAGCGCCGAATGCGAGAACGCACCGAAGTCGAGGTCGGACAGCAACGGGCCCGAATAGTCGGCCATGCCTTCGTCGTCCGGGTCGATCGGCGCCAGCTCGGTGTGATAGGCGCGGCTGGCGCCCACGATGTCGAGCTGCGGGATGAAGTCGACCTCGGGATAGGACTCGTCGATGATCACCGTCCACCGGCAGTGCGGATGACGGTCGGCCGGTGTGCGCGGTGGACGGTGGATCGGGCGCACCTGGCACCGACGGTTGGTGGCCAGCGCGGTGGCGTCGAACGTCGGATCCTCGATGTCGTGGCACATACCGCGGACGTAGTCCTCGCCCATCGGCTCGACGTCGAGCAGCGCGCCGCAGTGGTCGAGGTGGAATTCGCCGTGCCAGCGGTCGTGCACCGTGTAGCGGAAGTCCATGAACTGCGGCGGCGCCCCGATGTCGAGCTGCAGCCCCTTGAAGATCGTGATGACGTCGACGCCCTCGTACTTCAACGCCTTCTGCATCCGCTTGGTGTAGAGCGGGCTGGAGCCGGCCCACTCCTCGATCGCGATCTGCAGCATCTCCTCGCGGCCGAAATTCGATATGCACCAGGCCATTCCGGACCGGTCGATCAGCTGGCCGATCAACAGCAACTCGGGCACCAGCGTGGCGAGTTCCTCACGCGAGAGCGCGGCGTACCTACTCATCATCGAGCGAGTTCCCCGTGTTCATCTTCACCGCGGCGTTGACGTTGGCCTTCCGGTCCTCGCCCTGACCCTTCTCGGCGGCCTTGCGCCGCTTCGCGGCGACCTTGGAGATGGTGCCGTTGAGACCGGAGCCCAGCGGGAACCCGACGTACTGGGTCAGGAAGATGGCCATCTCCTTGAGTTCCTCTTCGGTCAGTTCCTCGTTGAGCAGGGCCGCGTTGACCTGCACTTCGGCAAGGTCCTGCAGGCCGAGTGCGGTGACCACCGACAGCGTCATCAGTCGCTTGTCCCGCATCGACAGGCCCGGCTTGGTCCAGATGGTGCCGAAGAGGTGGTCGACGGTGAGGTCGAAGTACGGATCGCCTTCGATGTTCGGCATCTCCCACCCGTACACCTCGTTCATCTTCTCGAGGCCTTTGCGGCGCAACTCGTCCATCGGCTACTCCTCTTCGCTCGACTCCACGTGCGGCACTCCGAGACCGTCCGCGAGATTGTCCAGTGCCACTTTCGCCAGGGGCAGGTTCACCGACACCTTCTCACCCAGCGCGAGGGCGAGGCTCAAGTCCTTCTCGCCGAGACCGCGGGCGTGCAGGAACGACTCGTAGAGGAAGTTGTCGTGATCCAGCGGAGTCATCGTGTCGCGCACCATGATCGCGCCGGGCCCACTGGTCAGCGCGTCGGTGTGGCGCACCACGCGACCGAGTTGCTGCAGGTCGATGCCGGCCTGTTCGGCCAGCCGCATGGCCTCACACGCCGCGGCGTATCCGGTGAAGGTCAGCATGTTGCGCGCCAGCTTCATCCGCGTACCCGCGCCCGGTTCGCCCGCGTGGACGACCATCGACGCGAACTGCTTGAACGCCGGCTTGATCCGCTCGTAGACCTCGCGGTCGGCGCCGACCATGACCGCCAGCTCACCCTTCTGCGCCGCCGCGCCACCTCCGGAGACCGGGGCGTCGACCACGTGGACGCCGTTCCCCCGCAACTCCTCAGCGAGTTCGACGGCCGTCTCCGGACTGATCGTCGAGTGGATCGCGATCACCGTGCCCGGCCTGACCCGCGGCGCGAGTTCGCCGACGACGGTGCGCACCTGTGCGTCGTTGAGGACGGTGATGCTGATGATGTCGGCCGCCGCGACGTCGGCGACACTGTCGGCGGGCGTCGCACCGGCCTCGACCAGCGGCGCCATGGCGCCGGCGCGCACGTCGAACACGATCAGCCCGCCCGGCCAGCCGGTCAGCCGCGTGGCCATCGGCGCACCCATGTTGCCCAGCCCGATGTAGCCGTACTTGAGTTCTGTCACGTGTGCCCTCTGTTCTTCGCGCAAGCGCTCATCACCGGATGATCTGGCCGCCGTCGACGTTGAAGATCTGGCCGGTCACCCACTTGGCCTGATCCGAGAGCAGGAACAGGCACATGCCGACCAGGTCCTCGGGCTGCCCCATCCGCGACAGCGGGATGCCCTTGACGATGTCGGCGACCATCTCCTGCGGTGTCGTGGTCCGGTTGGCCTCGGTGTCGATGGGCCCGGGTGCGATCGCGTTGACCCGGATGTTCTGTCCGCCGAGTTCGGTGGCCAGCTGCTGGGTCAGGCCGTTGATGCCGACCTTGGCCAGACCGTAGAAGTTCGAGTACAACCACGCCGCGGTCGACGACTGGTTGACGATCGCGCCGCCACCGCGTTTGGCCATCTTGCGGTAGACCGCGCGGGTGCACACCAGCGCGCCGTCGAGGTTCACGCTCATGAACTTCTTGTAGTAGTCCCAGTCGACGGTGATGAGGAAGTCGAGTTTCATGCCGCCGAAGATCGCGGCGTTGTTGACCAGGTAGTCGATGCCGCCGAACTCCGAGAGCGTCTGGGCGGCCATCTCTTTGGCGGAATCCGGCTCGGAGACGTCGACGCGCACGGCCAGGGCATTGCCACCCTCGCCCTTGATGCCGTCGGCCACCTTCTGGGCGCCTTCGACGTTGATGTCGGCGACCACCACCGCGGCGCCCTCCCTCGTCAGCGCCTCGGCGTACGCCTGGCCGATGCCGCCGCCCGCACCGGTCACGATCGCGACCTTGTCCTTGAACTCGTCGCCGTAGTTGACCATCGAAGCTCCTTAATTCGCTGCCGTCGCAATGAGTTTGATCTCGGTGTACTCCTCGAAGCCGGCCACACCCATCTCACGGCCGATCCCGGACTGCTTGTAGCCGCCGAACGGCGCGTCCGCGGAGTACCAGATGCCGCCGTTGACGTTGACGGTGCCGACCCGCAGTCGCGCGGCGACCGCCTGGGCGCGCTCGTCGTCACCGCTGAACACCGTGCCGCTCAATCCGTAGGGCGAGTCGTTGGCGATGCGGACGGCGTCGTCGTCACCGTCGTGGGCGATCACCGTCAGCACCGGGCCGAAGATCTCCTCACGGGCCACGCGGGCGCTGTTGTCGAGCCCCGCGATCACCGTCGGCTCGATGAAGAATCCGGTGTCGCGGTCGGCCGGACGCCCACCGCCGCAGGCGAATCGGCCACCCTCCTGCAGTGCCAGGTCGAGGTAGCCCTGGATCCGATCGCGCTGGCGGGCCGAGATCACCGGCCCGCAGACGGTGCGCTTGCTGGTCGGGTCGCCCGGTCGGATGGACCCCATGGTGGCCGCTGCCGCCTCGACGGCCTCGTCGTACGTGGCGCGCGGCACCACCAGGCGGGTCGTGATCGCGCAACCCTGCCCTGCGTGCATCGCGGCGGTGAACGCCGCCATCGAGCAGGCGCCGGCCAGGTCGGCGTCGTCGAGCACCAGGAACGCCGACTTGCCGCCGAGTTCGAGGAACACCTTCTTGATGGTCGCGGCGGCGTCGGTCATGACGGCGCGTCCGGTCGCCGTCGACCCGGTGAACGACACCATGTCGACCCGCGGATCCTGCGACAGCAGCGCACCGACGCCGTGGTCGCCGGAGGTGACGACGTTGATCACACCGGGCGGGAAATCGGTGTGTTCGGCGATGATCTCGCCGACGGCCGCCGCGCACCACGGGGTGTCCGGTGCGGGTTTGAGGATCAGCGTGTTGCCCGCGGCCAGCGCCGGCCCGACCTTGGCGAGGTTGATCTGATGCGGGAAGTTCCACGGCGTGATGGCGCCGACGACGCCGGCGGCCTCGCGGGCCAGCGTGCGCCGGGTGGGGATGCCCTGCGGGGTGGCGTGTCCGAGATCGGTGCGCCACTCGTAACTTTCGGCGGTGTCCGCGGCGAAGGCGAGGTCGTCGATCGGCCCCTCGAGTTGCGCGCCGGCGGTCAGCATCCGGGGCGCACCGACCTCGGCGATGGTCAGTTCCCGCATCTCTTCCACGTGTTCGCGCAGCGCGTCCTTGAGCTGACGCAGGCAGCGCACCCGCAACTCGGTGTTCGTCGACCAGTCGGTGTCGTCGAAAGCCGTGCGCGCCGCCGCGATGGCACGGCCCATGTCGTCGGAGTCGGCGTCGGCCGCCACGCCGAGGACTTCTTCGGTGGCCGGGTTCACGGTGGGGAACGTCCCCGCGGCGCCCGCGACCAGCTTTCCGTCGATGAGCAGCCGGCTCTCGCCGTTGGCCAGTATCGCCATCCGCACTCCCACTCCCCTTCACTGGACAACTGTCCGGCGGTCTTTCCTCGAACCTTAGACGCCGATCCATCCAGGTGGCAAGCACTCGACACTTGAAAACAACGCTTGCCCCGCTCCCTTCCGGTCGGCTAACTTGGACATGTGTCCAGCGATGCAGTGGCTGCGGTCCCCGAGGTGCCGCGCAACCGCCGGCAGGAGGAGACCTTCCGCAAGGTGTTGTCCGCCGGGGTCGAGATGCTGCGCGAATCGTCGTATGCCGACCTGACGGTCCGCGCCGTGGCGGCGCGCGCGAAGGTCGCCCCGGCCACCGCCTACACGTACTTCTCGTCGAAGAACCACCTGATCGCCGAGGTCTACCTCGACCTGATCCGCCAGGTGCCCTACTTCACCGATGTCAACGACAGCATGATGACGCGCGTGGACAAGGCCCTGCGCAGCATGACGCTGATCCTTGCCGACGAACCCGAGGTCGCGGCCGCCTGCACCACCGCGCTGCTGAGCAACAGCGACGCCGCCGTCCGCACGGCCCGTGACCGTATCGGCGCCGAGATCCACAAGCGCATCACCTCCGCCATCGGGCCCGGCGCCGAACCCCGCAAGGTGTCGGCGCTGGAGATGACGTTCTTCGGCGCGTTGGTCAACGCCGGCAGCGGCGCCTTCACCTACCACCAGATCGCCGACCGCTTGACCTACGTCGTCGGGCTCGTCCTCGGAGAGGACCAATGACAGAAGCCTCGGAGAGGACCAATGACAGAGGTCTCGGGAGGACCGATGACAGATGCTTGGGAGACGCACAGTGACGACCACTGACGTGACACTCGACCCGTACGACTACGACTTCCACGAAGATCCGTACCCGTACTACCAGCGGTTGCGCGACGACGCTCCGCTCTACCGCAACGAGGAACTGGGCTTCTGGGCGCTGTCGCGCCATGCCGACGTGCTGCAGGGCTTCCGTAACAGCACCACGCTGTCGAACAAGTTCGGCGTCTCACTGGATCCGGCGTCGCGGGGTCCGCACGCGTCGAAGACGATGTCGTTCCTGGCGATGGACGATCCCGACCATCTGCGGTTGCGCACGCTGGTCTCCAAGGGCTTCACCCCGCGGCGCATCCGCGAACTCGAACCGCGCGTCACCGAGATCGCGGTCCAGCACCTGGACGCGATGCTCGAGAACGCCGGCGACGGAACCGTGGACTACGTCGACGAATTCGCCGGCAAACTGCCCATGGACGTCATCTCGGAGTTGATGGGTGTCCCCGCCGCCGACCGCGTGCAGGTGCGGGCCTGGGCGGACGCGGTGATGCACCGCGAGGAGGGCGTCACCGACGTCCCCGCCTCCGCGGTGGAGGCGTCGCTGAACCTCATCGTCTACTACCAGGAGATGGTGGCCGAGCGGCGCAAGAAGCTGACCGACGACCTGACCTCGGCGCTGCTGGAGGCCGAGATCGACGGGGACAGCCTCACCGACGACGAGATCATCGGCTTCATGTTCCTGATGGTCATCGCCGGTAACGAGACGACCACCAAACTGCTTGCCAACGCGGCATTCTGGGGGCACCGCAACCCCGACCAGCTGGCGCCGGTGTATCAGGACCTCGACCGCGTTCCCCTCTGGGTGGAGGAGACGCTGCGCTACGACACGTCGAGCCAGATCCTGGCCCGCACCGTCGCCGGTGAGCTCACGCTCTACGACACCCGGATCCCCGACGGCGACGTGTTGCTGCTGCTGCCCGGGTCGGCGCACCGAGACGAGCGTGTCTTCGACAAGCCCGACGACTACGTCATCGGACGCGAGATCGGGTCCAAGCTCATGAGTTTCGGTAGCGGAGCGCACTTCTGTCTCGGTGCGCACCTGGCGCGTATGGAGGCGCGCGTGGCGCTGGCCGAGTTGTTCAAGCGCATCCGCGGATACGAGGTGGACGAGGCCAACGCGGTCCGCGTCCACTCGAGCAATGTGCGTGGATTCGCCCACCTTCCGATACACGTGGAGATTCGCTGATGCCCCGTTTTGATCCCCTGCCCGACCGTCGCCCCGCGCTGGTGGCCGGCGCCTCCTCCGGCATCGGCGCGGCGACCGCGATCGAGCTTGCCGCGCGCGGCTTCCCGGTGGCACTCGGAGCCCGCAGGGTAGAGAAGTGCCAGGAGATCGTCGACACCATCCGCGCCGAGGGCGGCGAGGCCATCGCGGTACACCTCGACGTCACCGATCCGGATTCGGTGAAGGCCGCCGTGGAGCAGACGACTTCCGAGCTCGGCGACATCGAGGTGTTGGTCGCCGGCGCCGGCGACACGTACTTCGGCAAGCTGGCCGACATCAGCACCGAACAGTTCGAATCCCAGGTGCAGATCCATCTGATCGGCGCCAACCGCGTGGCCTCGGCGGTGCTGCCCGGCATGATCGCTCGTCGGCGCGGCGATCTCATCTTCGTCGGATCCGATGTGGCGCTGCGTCAGCGGCCGCACATGGGCGCCTACGGCGCCGCCAAGGCCGCCCTGGTCGCGATGGTCACCAACCTGCAGATGGAACTCGAGGGCACCGGCGTGCGCGCCTCGATCGTCCATCCCGGACCGACGAAGACGTCGATGGGCTGGAGCCTGCCCGCCGAGCTGATCGGGCCGGCGCTCGAGGACTGGGCCAAGTGGGGTCAGGCACGGCACGACTACTTCCTGCGCGCCGCGGATCTGGCCCGGGCCATCACGTTCGTCGCCGAGACCCCCCGCGGCGGCTTCATCGCGAACATGGAACTGCAGCCCGAGGCCCCGCTCGCGGACGGCCCCGAGGAACGCCGGCAGCTGAAGCTCAACGAGGAGAATCTGACGTGACCACCGCAGTCGTGCCCCGGGTCTCCGGCGGCGAAGAAGAACACGGCCATCTCGAGGAGTTCCGCACCGATCCGATCGGCCTGATGAAGCGGATCCGCGAGGAGTGCGGTGACGTCGGCTGGTTCCAACTCGTCGACAAGCACGTCATCCTGCTCTCCGGCGCCGAGGCCAACGAGTTCTTCTTCCGTTCCGCCGACGAGGATCTCGACCAGGCCGAGGCGTACCCGTTCATGACGCCGATCTTCGGCAAGGGGGTGGTGTTCGACGCCAGCCCGGAACGACGCAAGGAGATGCTGCACAACTCCGCGCTGCGCGGCGAGCACATGAAGAGCCACGCCGCGACCATCGAGGGCGAAGTCACCAAGATGATCGCCGACTGGGGCGACGAGGGCGAGATCGAGCTGTTGGACTTCTTCGCGGAGTTGACCATCTACACCTCGACCGCGTGCCTGATCGGCCTGAAGTTCCGCGAGCAGCTCGACCACCGCTTCGCCGAGTACTACCACGAACTCGAACGCGGCACCGACCCGCTGTGCTACGTCGATCCCTACCTGCCGATCGAGAGCTTCCAGCGCCGCGACGAAGCTCGGGTGAAACTCGTTGCGCTGGTTCAGGAGATCATGAACCAGCGGGTGGCGAACCCCCCGAAGGACAAGTCCGACCGTGACATGCTCGACGTGCTGGTCTCGATCAAGGACGAGGAGGGCAATCCGCGCTTCTCCGCCGACGAGGTCACCGGCATGTTCATCTCGCTGATGTTCGCCGGCCACCACACGAGTTCGGGGACCTCGTCCTGGACGCTGATCGAACTGATCCGTCACCCCGAGATCTACGCCGAGGTGCAGCAGGAGCTCGACGACCTGTACGCCGACGGCCAGGAGGTGAGTTTCCACGCGCTGCGCCAGATTCCGAAGCTGGACAACGTGGTCAAGGAGACCCTGCGGCTGCACCCCCCGCTGATCATCCTGATGCGGGTCGCCCAGGGCGAGTTCGAGGTCGCCGGATTCCCCATCCACAAGGGCGATTTCGTGGCCGCCTCGCCCGCCATCAGCAACCGGATCCCCGAGGACTTCCCGGATCCCGATGCGTTCAGGCCCGACCGTTACGACAAGCCCGAGCAGGCGGACGTCGTGAACCGGTGGACCTGGATCCCGTTCGGTGCGGGTCGCCACCGGTGCGTCGGAGCGGCGTTCGCCACGATGCAGATCAAGGCGATCTTCTCGGTGTTGTTGCGGGAGTACGACTTTGAGATGGCACAGCCGGCCGAGAGCTACCGCAACGACCACTCCAAGATGGTGGTGCAGTTGGAGCGTCCGGCGAAGGTCCGCTACCGCAGGCGTGTGAAGGACTGAGCAGATGGGTTGCTATCGAGTGGAACTCGACTCCGACCTGTGCCAGGGCCATGCGATGTGCGAGCTCGAGGCACCGGATGTGTTCTCGGTGCCCAAGCGCGGAATCGTCGAGATCCTCGACACCGAACCACCCGACGACCTCCGTGAGGATGTCGAGCGGGCCGTCGACATGTGCCCGACCAGGGCACTGTCCATTGTGGAGAAGGAGAACTGACAATGGCGTCACGCGAGGAACTCGAGGATTGGGTCGAGCGCTGGCTCAAGGCCAATCAGGACGCGGAGGCGGCCGGTGACTGGAAACCGCTGGCGGAGTTCTACACCGACGACGCCACCTACGGCTGGAACATCGGCCCCAAGGAAGACGTCATGTGCGTCGGCAAGAAAGAGATCGCCGAGATCGCCCTCGGCCTGGAGATGGAGGGCCTGGAGAACTGGGTCTACGAGTACCAGAGGACGCTGATCGACGAGAAGCAGAACGAGATCGTCGGATTCTGGAAGCAGATCGCCAACAGAAGCGACGGCACCCGTGCGGAGATCTACGGCATCGGCGGCAGTTGGTTCCGGCTCAACGACCAACTGCTCATCGAGTGGCAGCGCGACTTCTTCGACTTCGGCCACGTGGCGAAGGGGTACGCGAAGCTGATCGAGTCCGGGGACCTCACCCCGACCATGCAGAAGCGCATCGAGCGGTCGCTGTCGGGTGAGAGGCTGCCCGGCTACTACCCGCTGGGGCAGTCACCCGTCCCGATCTGGTGACCCCGGCGACGGATGTGTAGTTTGACACCCGTCGAGAGATCCGCTGAGATCCACGTCACTAGGCTGGTGGCCGAGACGTTCTCCGAAGGAAAGCAGGCAACATGAAGACCAAGGGCGCCCTCATCTGGGAGTTCAACAAACCGTGGTCGATCGAGGAGATCGAGATCGGCGACCCGGTTCAGGACGAAGTCAAGATCCGGATGGAAGCGTCGGGCATGTGCCACTCCGACCACCACCTGGTCACCGGCGGTATCCCGATGGCCGGCTTCCCGGTGCTCGGCGGGCACGAGGGCGCCGGCGTCGTCACCGAGGTGGGACCGGGCGTGGAGGACCTCGCCCCCGGCGACCACGTCGTGCTGTCGTTCATCCCGTCCTGCGGCCGCTGTCCGTCGTGTCAGGCGGGCCTGCGCAACCTGTGCGATCTGGGCGCCGGTCTGCTCAACGGGACCGCGGTCTCCGACGGCACCCACCGCATCCACGCCAACGGACAACCGGTCTTCCCCATGACCCTGCTGGGCACGTTCAGCCCGTACATGGTCGTGCACAAGAGCTCCGTGGTGAAGATCGATCCGTCGGTGCCGTTCGAGGTCGCCTGCCTGGTCGGCTGCGGTGTCACCACCGGCTACGGCTCGGCCGTGCGGGCCGGTGACATCCGGCCCGGCGACGACGTCGCGGTGGTCGGCGTCGGCGGTGTCGGCATGTCCGCGCTGCAGGGCGCGGTCAACGCGGGCGCGCGCAACGTCTTCGTCATCGAACCGGTCGAGTGGAAGCGCGACGCCGCGCTGAAGTTCGGCGGCACCCACGCCTACCCCGACCTGGAGTCGGCGTTCGCCGGCATCGCGGAGGTCACCCAGGGGCTGATGGCCAAGAAGGTCATCGTCACCGTCGGCGAACTGCACGGCAACGACGTCGACAACTACGTGAACCTCACGTCGAAGGGCGGCACCTGCGTGCTGACCGCCATCGGCAGCATGCTCGACACCCAGGTGACGCTGAACCTCGCGATGCTGACCCTGCTGCAGAAGAACCTGCAGGGCACCATCTTCGGTGGCGGCAACCCGCACTTCGACATCCCGCAGCTGCTGTCGATGTACAAGGCGGGCAAGCTCAACCTCGACGACATGATCACCCGGCAGTACAAGCTGGAGCAGATCAATGAAGGCTACTCGGACATGTTGGAGGGCAAGAACATCCGCGGCGTCATCCGCTACACCGACAACGACTGGTAAGCCATGACCACGGTCGAGCAGTCTCCGGTGGTCGCAGCGTCGCGCGCGTCGTGGCGCTGCGTCCAGTCCGGCGACAAAGAGGGCTGGCTGGCCCTGATGGCCGACGACGTCGTCATCGAGGACCCGATCGGCGAGGCGGTCACCAACCCGGACGGCAACGGGGTGCGCGGCAAGGACGCCGTCGCGGCGTTCTACGACGCCAACATCGGCCCGAACACGCTCACGGTCACCTGTGAGGCGACGTTCCCGTCCAGTTCTCCGTCGGAGATCGCCTACATCCTGGTGTTGCGCACCGAGTTCCCGAACGGCTTCGTCGCGACCGTCCGCGGGGTGTTCACCTACCGGGTCGACCAGAGCGGCCTCATCACGAACCTGCGTGGCTACTGGAACATGAATTCGATGACCTTCGAAGAGGCCCAGGGCGATTAGCGGGTCACGACCGCTGGCGGGCCGCGGCGCGGTCGTCGTCGGTGGTTCTCGCGGTATCGGCCTCGCGGTGGCCGAACTGCTCTCGGCACAGGGCGCCGGGGTGGTGGTCAGTGGACGCGACGCCGATGCCGTCGACCGCGCCGCGCAACGAATCTCGGGTGTCGGCTGTGCGGGTTCGCCCGCCGACCCCGAGACGGCCGACGCACTGGTCGAACGGTGTGTGCGCGAATTCGGGCGCATCGACATCCTGGTCAACTGTGCGGGTACCGCGGAGCCGCCCGGTTCGTCGATCCTCAACGTCAGCTCGGCTCAGTTCCGAGACCTGCTCGACGCGCATCTGGGCACGGTGTTCGAGACGTGCCGGGCCGCCGCGCCGCGCATGGTGGCGCAGGGCGGTGGAGCGATCGTCAACACGAGTTCGTTCGCCTTCCTCGGCGACTACGGCGGCACCGGATACCCGGCGGGCAAGGGGGCGGTCAACGGGCTGACATCGGCGATCGCCGCGGAGCTCAAGGAGCACGGCGTGCGCGCGAACGTGGTGTGCCCGGGCGCCAGGACCCGGCTGTCGACCGGCGCCGGATACGAGTCGCACGTCACGGAGTTGAACCGCCGCGGCCTGCTCGACGACGTGAGTCTGCAGGGCGCCCTGGACGCCGCCCCGCCCGAGTACGTGGCGCCCACGTACGCCTACCTGGTCAGCGACCACGCCCGGGACGTGACCGGCCGGATCTTCATCGCGGCCGGTGGGTTCGTCGGCGAGTTCGCCCGGCAGTCCCCCGGCTTGCTCGGGTACCGCGACCACCACGACTCGCCGCCGTGGACCGTGGAGGAACTGCACGAGCTGATCTCCCGTCGAGTGTGAACTCACTGCGAGAATCCGGCCCGTTCTTCGCAGTCAGCGCACATTCGGCGGGTGGAGCCTCACTATGCTCGGGGCCATGGCGACCGTCTTCACGAAGATCATCAACGGGGAACTGCCGGGCCGATTCGTCTACGAGGACGACGACATCGTCGCGTTCCTCACCATCCAGCCGATGACGCAGGGGCACACGTTGGTGGTGCCGCGCGCGGAGATCGACCAGTGGCAGGACATCGAACCCCCCGTGTTCGCCCGCGTGATGGAGGTGTCACAGCTGATCGGCAAGGCCGTCGTCAAGGCCTTCGGCGCCGCACGCGCAGGCGTCATCATCGCCGGCCTCGAAGTGCCGCACCTGCACGTGCACGTCTTTCCCGCCTACAACCTCACCGACTTCGGGTTCGCGCACGTCGAGCAAAACCCGTCGCCGGAGTCCCTCGACGAGGCCCAGGCCAAGATCAAAGCCGCGCTCGCCGAACTCGTGTGACAGTCAGGCGGTTTCGACCGGAACGTCGCTGAAGCGCGGCAGGTTGACCGTGAAGCGGCAGCCCCGCCCGGGCGCCGTCGTCACACGCACCGTCCCGCCGTGGGCCAGCACCAGCGAATCCACGATCGACAGCCCGAGCCCGGTCCCGCCGCTCTCCCTGGCCCGGGACGAGTCGGTGCGATAGAAGCGCTCGAACACCCGGCGCGCATCCTCCTCCGTCATACCGGGCCCCTCGTCGCAGACCTCCAGGACGGCGCTGTGTTCGTCCGTGCCCACCCGCACCGTGATGCCGGCGTGCTTCGGGGTGTGCTGCAACGCATTGGCGACGAGATTGCCCAGCACCTGCCGCAATCGCGCTTCGTCACCGAGAACCTCTGGCGTCCCCGGGCCGTCGAGCACCTGCAGCGTGATCGTGCGCTCGGGCGCGATGGACTGTGCATCGTGGACCGCGTCGGTGGCCAGCGTGAGCAGGTCCACCCGATGCCGCTCGAGCGGTCGCTGCGCGTCGAGACGCGCCAGCAGCAGCAGATCCTCGACCAGCAGGCCCATCCGGCGCGATTCGCTCTCGATGCGGTTCATCAGCATCTCGACGTCGCGGGCGGCGCCCTGGCGGTACAGCTCGGCGAACCCGCGGATCGTGGTCAGCGGCGTGCGCAACTCGTGGCTGGCGTCGGTGATGAATCGGCGCATCCGCTCCTCCGAGGTGCGTGCGGCGTCCGCCGACGACTCCGATGACGCGACGGCCCGCTGGATCTGGGCCAGCATTCCGTTGAGCGCCAACGACAGTCGCCCCACCTCCGTGCGCGGATCCCGCTGGGGCACCCGACGGTCGAGTTGACCCGCCGCGATCGCCGCCGCCGTCTCCTCGACCTCCGCGAGCGGACGCAGGCTGCGGTGCACCACCGCATAACCCGCGACTCCGAGCACCAGCAGCACCGCCGCGCCGATACCCACCTGCGACCACACCAGGGCGCGCACCGTCGACTGCACTTCCGACAGGTCGATCGCCACCGTGGTCAGCGCACCGCCGCGGCCGCGGACGGTCATCGCGCGCCACTGAACGTCGGAGTGGTTCACCGACCCGACGGTGACCGGGACAGGGCCGACGTCGTTGGAGGCCGGCAGGACCGGTTCGGCCTCGCGGTCGTTGACCGCTGTCCACATCCGTCCGTCGGGCCCGGTGCCGCGCACATAGAAGTTCGACGGCGGCCGGGCCGGGTTGGGTCCTGCCAGCGGCCGCGCGGGCAGCTGTCGCGGCGCTTGGGCCCAACTGCGCGAGGCGTCGAGCAGGGTCTGGTCCACCCGGCTCTCCAGGCTGTGCCGCATGATCGACGTCACCGCGATACCGGAGGCGAGCAGCCCCAACGCCACGAGCACCAGCGTCGCGGCCACCAGGCCGAGCCACAGTGGCACACCCCCGCGCACTACCTGGGCTTTCGGCTCTTCGCGCAAGCGCTCATCGCGGCTCGCGCAGGACGTACCCCACCCCGCGCAGCGTGTGCAACAACCGCCGGTCACCGGTGTCGATCTTGCGACGCAGATACGACACGTAGGACTCGACGACGTTGACGTCGCCACCGAAGTCGTAGCGCCACACGTGATCGAGGATCTTGGGCTTCGACAACACGGTGCCTGCGTTGATGACGAAGTACCGCAGCAGGGTGAACTCGGTCGGCGACAGCGACACCGGTTCGCCGGCCTTCCACACCTCGTGGGTGTCCTCGTCGAGTTCGATGTCGGCGAAGCTCAGCCGCGAGGTCTTCGGTTCATCGGTCCCGCGGCCGGTGCGCCGCAGGATCACCCGCAGCCGTGCGACGACCTCTTCGAGGCTGAACGGTTTGGTGACGTAGTCGTCGCCGCCCAGGGTCAGCCCCGCGACCTTGTCCTGCAGCGAATCGCGCGCGGTCAGGAACAGGGCCGGAGCGTCGATACCGTCGGCCCGCAGGCGGCGGAGCAGGCCGAACCCATCCATGCCGGGCATCATCACATCGAGGATCACCGCGTCGGGACGCACGTCGCGGGCCTTGTCGAGCGCGGAGGCCCCGTCGGAGGCGGTGTGCACCTCGAAACCCTGGAACTTCAGGCTGACCGACAGCAGTTCGACGATGTTGGCCTCGTCGTCGACGACGAGAACCCGCGCCTCGGGGGTGGTGTCGGGAAGTGCAGCCACGGCCATGGACTTCAATGTCCGCCCCACGGCTTGGAGTAATGCTGCGGGTTGGCTGTGAGATCTCTGTGAGTTCGGGCTTGCACAGTCCATAGACTGGCGGCATGGACTTCGGCAAGAACCTGATGCAGCTCGCGACCGCACCGGCGCGCATCGGGCTCGCCGCCGCGGAGACCAGTCTGGGAATCGCCACCTCGGCGATCGGCGTGGCCAAGGCCACGCTCGGGGAGGATCCGGGGGTCACCGCCAACCCGGGTGCCTTCGCCGGTCTGCTCGGCATCAACGACGCGGTGGAACGAGCGAACCGCCTGGCCAGGCTGATGGACGAGGACCAGCCCCTCGGGCGCGCCCTGGCCCCGGACGGACCCATCGACCGCCTGCTCAAACCGGGTGGGGTCGTCGACCGTCTCACCGCGCCGGGCGGCGTGCTGGACCGGTTGACGCAGGACGACGGCGGGCTGATGCGCGCCATCGAACCGGGCGGCCTGGTCGACCAGTTGCTCGACGAGGACGGTTTGGTCGAACGGCTGCTGGCCGAGGACGGTATCGCCGACCGGCTGCTGGCCGAGGGTGGGCTGGTCGACAAGCTGACCGCCCGCAACGGACCGCTCGAACAGCTCGCCGACGTGGCCGACACCCTGAACCGGTTGACGCCGGGCCTCGAAGCGCTGGCGCCGACGGTCGAAGCGCTGCGTGAGGCCGTGATCGCGTTGAGTCAGGTGGTGAACCCGCTGAGCAACATCGCCGACCGGATCCCGCTGCCCGGTCGCAGGCTCGGCCGGCGGACCCCGACGACGCCCACCACCGCGGTGCGCTCCCAACGGGTGATCGACGTGGAGGAGTGACCGGATAAACTCTGCGTCACCCGCCTCCTTAGCTCAGTGGTAGAGCACTCGCCTTGTAAGCGAAAGGTCGTCAGTTCAATCCTGACAGGGGGCTCCACGCCGCAAACCCGGGTTGGATTCACGCCGGTCTGGGTAATCTGCCGCTCGTGCTCAGCGGAGATTCAACGGTGGCCATCGACGATTGCCATGGATGTGGCTACCCACGGTTGGGGCCCGGTCTGTGCGCTCCCTGCGAGTCCTTCTCCGCCTTGCCGTTCATGCGTCTGGAGGAACGTTTCACCGGTTAGGAGTCGCGAGTATGCCCACGGAGTTTCGCCGCTGGTCCGCCGTTGTGGGAATCGGCACCGCCGGATGGGTGACGACGAGGGCAGCGGCGACTGACGACTGACGTTGGCGTCACCGCGTTCCGGGGTATGCCAGGGCGATGACCGTCATCGGCTTCCACTGCTCACACGAGCAGATCGACCCCGCCCAGCTCCTCAAGGACGTCCAGCACGCCGAGCAGGCCGGCTTCACCGCCGGCATGTCCTCCGACCATTTCAGCCCGTGGAGCGAGCGGCAGGGGGAGTCCGGTTTCGCCTGGGCCTTCCTCGGCTCGGCTCTCGCGACCACCGGCCTGCCGTTCGGGGTCGTCAACGCCCCCGGACAGCGCTATCACCCGGCGATCATCGCGCAGGCCATCGCCACGCTGGCTCAGATGTTCCCCGGCCGGTTCTGGGCCGCGCTGGGCTCGGGCGAGGCGTCCAACGAGCGGATCACCGGCCAGGCGTGGCCCCGCAAGGAGGTCCGCGACGCGCGCCTCGTCGAATGTGTCGACGTCATCCGGCGCCTGCTGCGCGGTGAGGAGGTGAGCCACGAGGGCTTGGTCGAGGTCAACCGGGCCCGGCTGTGGACGCTGCCCGAGGTGGTGCCCGACCTCGTGGGGCCCGCCGTGACGCCGCAGACAGCGGCCCGCCACGCCGCCTGGGCGGACGGCCTGATCACCGTCAATCAGCCGCCGGACAAGCTCAAAGCGGTGCTCGACGCGTATCGCGAGGCCGGCGGGCGGGGACCGGCCCGGCTGCAGATCCACCTGAGCTGGGCGGGCACCGACGACGAAGCCATGGCGATCGCCCACGACCAGTGGCGCAACAACGTGTTCGACCCGCCGGTGTCGTGGGACACCGAGACGGTCGAGGCGTTCGACATCATCGGCGGCGCGGTCTCCACCGAGAAGGTAGGCGGCGCGGTGCGGGTCTCGGCGGACCTGGGCCGCCACGCCGAATGGCTCGCCGAGTACGTCGAGCAGGGGTGGAAGGAGCTCTACCTGCACTTCGTCGGCAAAGAGCAGGCGGGTTTCATCGACGCCTTCGGCGAGCACGTGCTGCCGCAGCTCGCGCCGACGGCGCCGGCGCCGAGCGCGGCGATCGCATGAGGAAGATCGAGACCGGTGACCTCTGGTGGAAGAACGCCGTCTTCTACTGCGCGGACATCGAGACGTTCTACGACTGGAACGGCGACGGCACCGGCGACATCCGGGGCATGACCGAGCGCATCGAGTATCTCTTCGACCTCGGCGTCACCTGTCTGTGGCTGATGCCGTTCTATCCCACCGCCCGCAAGGACGACGGCTACGACATCACCGATTTCTTCGGTGTCGATCAGCGCCTCGGCAACCTCGGCGACTTCGTCGAGCTGGTGCGGACCGCTCGTTCGAAGGGCATCCGGGTGATCGTCGACTTCGTCATGAACCACACCTCCGACGCACACCCGTGGTTCAAGTCCGCCCGGCGCAGCAAGGACGATCCGTACCGCGACTACTACGTGTGGAGTGAGACCGAGCCGCCGTCGAGCCCGTCCGACGTCGTCTTCCCCGACCAGGAGGACAGCCTCTGGGAGAAGGATCCCAAGACGGGCGAGTGGTACCTGCACCACTTCTACAAACACCAGCCCGACCTCAACATCGCGAATCCACAAGTGCAGGAAGAAATCTCACGTACGTTGGGTTTCTGGCTGCAGCTGGGGGTCTCGGGCTTCCGGGTCGACGCGGTCCCGTTCCTGTTCGCCCGCGACGGTGCGCCGGGAGACCCCGGCGCGTTCGACCCCTACGAGTACCTCGGTGACGTCCGGAACTTCGTCACCCGACGGGTGGGCGATGCGGTGCTGCTCGGGGAGGTCAACGTGCCCTACGACGACCAGAAGTCGTTCTTCGGCGGCCCCGACGGCGACGGGCTCAACATGCAGTTCGACTTCATCGGCATGCAGAACCTGTACCTGTCGATGGCGCGCGGTGACGCCGGACCGATCGCCGCGGCGCTGCGCGAACGCCCGCCGCTCGACGAGACCAGCCAGTGGGCGAACTTCGTGCGCAATCACGACGAGCTCACACTCGACAAACTCGGCGAGTCCGAACGTCAGGAGGTCTTCGACGCGTTCGGTCCCGAGCCGGACATGCAGCTCTACGGCCGCGGACTGCGACGGCGATTGCCGTCGATGCTCGGTGGCGACGAGCGGCGGATGCGCATGGTCTACTCGCTGGCGTTCTCGCTGCCCGGGACCCCGGTGCTGTTCTACGGCGAGGAGATCGGCATGGCCGAGAACCTCGACGTCCCAGGGCGTTTCGCGGTGCGGGTGCCCATGCAATGGACCCGCGACGCCAACGGCGGCTTCTCCAGGGCCGCCCCGAGGCGGCTCCCACGGCCCGTCACCGACGGCCTGTACGGGCCGGAACAGGTCAACGTCGCCGACCAGCGCCACGACCACCAGTCGTTCTGGTGGTTCATCCGCGACCTGATCTACACCTACCGCCAGCAACCCGAGATCGGCTGGTCGACGGCCGAGGTGCTCGATCAACCCAACCCCGCGGTGCTCGCGCACTGCTGCCGGGAGAAGAGCGGGTGGACCATGGTGGCGTTGCACAACTTCGGCGCCGACCGCTGCATGGTGCCGATCCAGATCGCCGACGCGCCGGAGGGATCCACGCTCGTCGACCTGCTGGACGGCTTGTCCGTCCATGAGATGGACGCGAAGGGCAGGCTCGACGTCGGCCTCGACGGCTACGGCTACCGCTGGTTGCGGCTGCTCAGACCGGGCGACGACCCCATCATCTGAGGACCGACCGTGTGGGAGATCGCGATCGGCATCGGTGTCGGTCTCGTGGTGACCTGGCTCGTGCTCATCGCCGTGCTGATCGCCGTGCGGCCCCGGGGCGGCCTGCTGCGCGAGGCACTGCGGATCCTGCCCGACGTCCTGCGGCTCATCCGCAGGCTGGCCGCCGACACATCGCTGCCCGCCGGGGTCCGGGTGCGCCTGATGCTGCTGCTCGCCTACCTCGCGCTGCCCTTCGACCTGATCCCCGACTTCGTTCCGGTGCTGGGCTACGCCGACGACGCGATCGTGGTCGTCGCGGTGCTGCGCAGCGTGGTGCGCCGGGCAGGGCTGGAGTCGGTGCGGCGCCACTGGCCCGGAAGCGACGACGGGTTCCAGGCGTTGTGCCGGATCACCGGATTGACCGCCTCACACCGTGATCCGGGCCAGGAAGCGCCGACTGGCGACGAGATAGCAGACGACGGCCGCCACCTGCGCCACGGGGACCACGACCAGTAGGGCGCGGCCCAGCGCGGCGCTGCCGAGCTGCGCGGTCAGCGCATCGCTGACGAGGCCGGCGAGGAACGGTCCGGCCGATCCGACCACCGCGCCGAAGAAGAGGAACACCGCCGATGCGGTGGCCCGCTGCTCCGGGACGACCAGACGCTGGATCGCCGCGATCGACGGCGCCATGTACGCCGTGCCGATGACGTAGCTCAGCGCGATGAAGACCACGCACAGTGTGGGACTGCCCACGAGGAACGCCGCCACCGAGCACGGCAGCAGCACCGCCGTCATCGCTGCCACCAACCAGAGCAGCCACCGGGGGTCACGGGTGGCCAGCCGGTCGGCCACCCGACCCACCACGAGGAGGCCGACGATGCCGGCCACACCGCTGGCGATCCCGTACCGCAGGCCCACCTCACCGATCGACATCCCATGGCTGCGGATCAGGAAGGCCGGGGCGAATGTGGTCAGCGCATACCCCGCGACAGAGATACACGCCGCACCCGCGACGATGAGCACGTAGCTCGGTTCGCGCAGCAGGTCCCACGGTTTGGCCGTGCGGGTTCGAGGCCCGCGGTCGAGGGCGGGCATGGCCTGGCGGCGTCCGAGCACCACCAGCACCAGAGGTGCGAACGCCACGCTGATGGCGCCCATCACCACGAAAGCGGTGCGCCAGCCGAAGGACTGGGCCAACAGCCCGCCGCCGATCAGGCTCGCCGCACTGGCCAGCGGGATCGACAGTGTGATGACCGCCAGCGGGGCGGCTCGCCGTTCCGGTGCGAAATTGCGGGCCACGTACGCGTGGGCGGCGGGAGTGCTGCCCGCCTCTCCGACCGCCACCCCGACCCGGGTCAGCGCCAGCTGGACCCCGGATTGCGCGGCCCCGCCGACCATGGTCATCACACCCCACAGCCCCAGACACACCGAGACGACCAACCCGAACGCGCCGCGGTCCGCGAAGCGGGCGATGAAGATGCCGAGCACGGCGTAGACGATGAGGAAGCCGAAGCCGTTGATCACTCCGATCGCCGTGTCCGACAACGCCAGGTCGTTCTTGATCGGCTCGGCGAGGACGGCGGGCAGGAAGCGGTCGGCGTAGTTGAGCGTGCCGACGACCGCCAACAGCGCGACGGCCGCCCAGGCCCGCCGCGGCCCGTGCGCCTGCGCCTCGATCGGGGATGTGCCCTGCGTCGTCAGCGCCACGATGCCGAAGCCTGACAGATGCCGGTGTGGCTGTCAGGCGAATCCGCGCGCCCGGGGACGGGCGTTGTTCGTCATTCGGATGCGCGGACGCCGCCGGGCTGGCACGCTGAGCAGTGAGTTTCCCCCCACCTGCCCGCCTCTACCAGCGGAAATGACACTCTCCCTTTTGGGCAGATGTCTTATCACTTACGATAACCACACTCTTGCTTCCTCCCGCGTCCACCGCTTACGCGCAGAAGCAATCCGACGGAATGGAGCGATCACCGATGACCGACACCGTCGCCACCCGCTACTCGGGCACCCGGGTCGCAAGGGTCGAGGACAACCGGCTGCTGACCGGCCGCGGCACCTTCGTCGACGACATCCAGCGCCCCGGAATGCTGCACGCCTGCTTCGTCCGCAGCCCCTTCGCCCGGGCCAGGATCCACGGGATCGACGCCTCCGCCGCCCTGGCCATGCCCGGGGTGTACGCGGTCTACACCGCCGAGGACCTCAACGGCGACGCTGTCGAGGCCTGGCACGCCGTCGCCGGTAAGGACGTCCCCGACACCCCGCGCCCGCCCCTGGCCGAAGGCGAGGTGAAGTTCGTCGGCGATCCCGTCGCGCTCGTCGTCGCCGAATCCCGGTATGTCGCCGAGGACGCGGTCGACGCCGTCGAGGTGAACTACGAACCGCTGCCCGCGGTGGCCGACTTCCGCACCGCGGTGAACGCCGAGACGGTCGTCCACGAGCAGTACCCGGACAATGTCGCCGGCGGGATGGGCGGTGCGCCACCGGACGAGGAGACGTTCTCCTCCGCGGCGTGCGTGGTGAGCGAGAACATCTACCAGCAGATGTACGTGCCCGTTCCGATCGAGACCCGCGGCCTGGTGGTCGAATGGGAGGCCACCACAGGCGATCTGACCCTGTGGGCATCCACCCAGACACCCCACGAACTCCGCGCGTTCACCGCCCGCCTGCTCGGCATCCCGGCCCAGAAGGTCCGGGTGATCATGCGCGACACCGGCGGCGGGTTCGGGCAGAAGGTCGTACCGATGCGTGAGGACATGGTCATCATGCTGGCCGCGCGTAAGGTGCCCAGTGCGCTGAAGTGGATCGAGGACCGGCGCGAGAACCTCATGTCGGCAGGGCAGGCCCGCCACGTCGACGGCACCGCGCGGATGGCCTTCGACGACGACGGCACCATCCTCGCCGTCGACATCGACTTCTCCCAGGACGTCGGCGCGTATCCGACGCCGTACCCGGTGCTCACCACCGCGGCGATCGGCATGTTCTTCCCCGGCCCGTACCGGGTTCCGAAGGCCAGCTTCAACTACAAGACGGTGTTCTCCAACACCGCGGGCCTGCACGCCTACCGCGGCCCCTGGCAGTACGAGACACTCGCGCGCGAGATCATGTTCGACATCGCCGCGCGCAAACTCGACATCGACCCGGTCGAGTTGCGCCGCAAGAACATCCTGCGCGGCGACGAGATGCCGTACTTCAACCCGAACGGCATGCCGTACGACCATGTCGCCCCCGCGGACACGTTCGAGCAGGCCGTCAAGATCCTCGACCACGAAGGTTTCCGCAAGGAACAGGCCGAGGCCCTCGCCGAGGGCCGCTACATCGGGCTCGGTTTCTCCACCTACATCGAACCCACGGGTGCGGCCACCGGCCACCTCGGCACCGAGGGCTGCACGATCCGGATGGAGCCGACGGGCAAGATCAACGTCTACGTCAACGGCGGGTCGACGGGAAACAGTCTGGAGACCACCGTCGTTCAGCTCACCGCCGATGCGCTGGGCGCCGACATCGACGACGTGTCGACCATCCAAGGCGACACCGCCGTCACGCCCTACGGCGCCGGCACACAGGGCAGCCGGAGCGCTCCGATGACCGCGGGCGCGGTGAACGAGGCCGGCTCCATCCTGCGCAAGCAGATCGTTGCGATGGCCGCCCACTTCCTGGGCGTCGAGACGGCTGACATCCAGTTGGGCGGATCGAAGGCGTATGTGCGCGACCACCCCGACAAGAGCGTCACGTTCGCCGACATCGCCTACCGCGCGCACTACCAGCCCGAGCACCTCCCGCCGGGCGGAACAGCGACGCTGGAGGCGACCGCGCGCTTCACCTCGATGGCGATGATCCACTGGGCCAACGCCACCCACGCCTGCACCTGCGAGGTGGACGTGGAGACCGGCCATGTGACGCTGACCCGCTACATCGTCAGCGAGGACGTCGGCCCGATGATCAACCCGAACATCGTCGAGGGGCAGGTGGCCGGCGGCACGGTGCAGGGCATCGGCGGTGCGCTGCTGGAGAGCCTGGTCTACGACGCCGACGGCAACCCGTTGTCGTCGACGTTCGTCGACTACCTGCTGCCGACGGCGACCGAGGTGCCGCCGATCGAGTTCGGCCACGTGGAGATCCCCGGCCCGGGCGTCGGCGGTTACAAGGGCGCGGGCGAGGGTGGCGCGATCGGCTCGACACCGGCCGTGATCAACGCGATCAACGATGCGCTCGCCCCGCTCGGGGTCACCGTCACCCAGTTGCCCGCCACCCCCGCGACCATCGTCGAACTGCTCGAACAAGCGAACCGAGAGGACCACTAGCCGTGGAACTGAACAACGAATTCCGGGTGGCGGTGCCTGCCGCCAAGACCTGGGAGGTGCTCACCGACGTCGAGCGCGTGGCGCCCTGCCTGCCCGGCGCGACCCTGCTGTCGGTCGACGGCGACGAGTTCACCGGCGCGGTCAAGGTGAAGGTCGGCCCGATCACGGTGTCCTACAAGGGGGTTGCCGCGTTCCAGGAGAAGGACGCCGCCGCCCAGCGGGTCGTGCTCAAGGCCTCGGGCAAGGAGACACGGGGTAACGGCAACGCCGCCGCCGTCGTCACCGCACAACTCAAGGACGAGGGCGACGCGACGCAGGTCGTGATCAACACCGACCTCACCATCTCCGGCAAGGCCGCCCAGTTCGGCCGCGGCGTGCTCGCCGACGTCGCCACCAACCTCATCGGCCAGTTCGCCAAGGCCCTCGAGGCCGACGTGCTCGGCGACGCGCCGAAGGCGACGACGGCGCCCACGGCCGAGGCGGCCACCGCCGCCGCGCAGCCTGCCGCCGGCGACTCGGTCGACCTGCTCAAAGTGGTGGCGGTGCCGATGGCCAAACGCTTCGCCCCGGTGGTCGCCGGCGTGGCGGCCGGCGCCGCGGTGGGCTTCCTGATCGGCCGGCGCCGCCATCGCGCGAACCCTGCCGCGGTGCTGGCCGAGGACCTGCAGGCCGCACTCGTTCGCCTGCTGTCGTCATGAAAGCCGCACCGTTCGCCTACCACCGCCCGGACACGGTCGCCGAGGCGGTGCAGATGCTCGCCGAGTTCGGCGAGGACGCCAAGATTCTCGCCGGCGGACAGAGCCTGGTGCCGATGCTGGCCATGCGGCTGACGCACTTCGAGCACCTGATCGACATCTCGCGGATCGGCGAGTTGACGGGCATCGACCTCGTCGACGGGCAGATCGTCGTGCGCGCGGCGACACCGCACGCGTTGGTCGGACTGGACGACGAGGTGGCCGATTCGGTGCCGCTGCTCACGCTGGCCACCCCGCACATCGGGCACTTCCAGATTCGCACCCGCGGCACCCTCGGCGGCGCGATCGCGCACGCCGATCCCGCCGCCGAGTACGCCGCCGTCGCGCTGGCGCTCGACGCGCAGGTCGAGGCGGTGTCGGGTCGCGGCCGCCGCGACGTCGCCGCCGCGGACCTCTTCACCGGGCTGTGGGAGACCTCGCTCGCGGCCGACGAGATCCTGACCGCGGTGCGGTTCCCGGTGTGGACCGGCCGGTGCGGCTTCGCTGTCGAGGAATTCGCGCGCAGACACGGCGATTTCGCGATCGCCGGCGCGGCGGTCGCCCTGGAGGTCGACGGTGACGACCGGGTGACACAGTGCGGTATCGGGTTGCTGGGCCTGGGGTCGACGCCGCTGCGCGGCACCGACGGCGAGCAGGCTCTCGTCGGGGCGCGGCTGTCCGACATCGACGCCGACGAGGTCGGCGGGCTCACGCTGGCCGCACTCTCGGACGTGCCCGCCGATCTGCAGGGTTCGGCGAGCTATCGGCGCCGGGTCGGTGCCGCGATGGTCTCGCGTGCGCTGACGTCGGCCGCCGCACAGGTGACTTCGGAGGAGATGATCCATGCATGAGCTGCCGGTCGAGGTGACGGTCAACGGGCGCACCCGTCGCGGAGTGGTCGAGCCTCGCATCACGTTGGCCGACTTCCTGCGCGAGAACTGCGGGCTCACCGGGACCCACCTCGGCTGCGAGCACGGGGCGTGCGGCGCGTGCACGGTGCTGCTCGACGGGCAGGCGGTCCGCTCCTGCCTGGTGTTCGCCGTACAGGCCGACGGTCAGGAGGTCACCACCGTCGAAGGCATCGCCGTGCCCGACGGTCGGCTCTCCCCCGTGCAGTCCGCGCTGAAGGAGTGCCACGGGCTGCAATGCGGTTTCTGCACACCGGGTTTCGTCACGTCGATCACCGCACTGCTGGCGGACAACCCCGACCCGAGCGACGAGGAGATCCGCGAAGGGCTCTCGGGCAACTTCTGCCGGTGCACCGGATACCAGGGCATCGTCAACGCCGTGCGCCTCGCGGCCGAGAAGACGCGCAACGGAGAGATCGTCACGTCCTGAGCGTGCCGAGGGACCGAGTGTGAACTCACGGCGAAATTCAGTCGATTTCGCCGCCCTGTGTTCACACTCGCCGCCGTCAATACACACTCACGACGGGCTTGCGGCGCTCAGACCACCCCGCGTAGCCCGTCTGCCCCGAAGAGCGGCTCGAGCATCCCGGACATGTCCGGACCGCGCCGCAGGTTGTGTCCGCCGTCGACGTTGATGACCTGCCCGGTGATCCACGACGAGGCGTCGCTGAGCAGGAACACCGACAAATTCGCGATGTCGGCGACCTCGCCGAACCGCGGCAGCGGGGTGCACGCGCGGTAGTCCGCCGACACCTCCGGCGACTCCAGGATGGGCCCGACGAGGTCGGTCTGGATCAGGCCCGGGCGGATACCGTTGACCCGGACCCACGACGGGCCGAGCTCGTCGGCGGCCAGCTTCATGATGTGGTCGAGCGCGGCCTTGCTCGGCCCGTACGCACCGAACCAGCGGTGCACGTTGCTCGAGGCGATCGACGAGATCCCGACGAACGATCCCCCGCCGCCACGCACCAGTTCCCGGGCGGCGTGCTTGAGCACGTACATCGTGCCGTTGACGTTGAGATCCACCGTGCGCCGCCAGGCGTCGGAGTCGATCTGGGTGATCGGGCCGATGGTCTCCGATCCGCCCGCGCTGTGCACCACGCCGTGCAACCGCCCGTGCCATGCCGTGGCGGCCTCGACCAGCCGGGCCGCCTCGTCCTCGTCGGTTACGTCGGTGGGCTCGTAGCGGACCTCGCCGGCCCCCTCACCGCCCGCGGCGGACAGCTCGTCGACCGTGGCGGCGAGCCGGTCGGCGTTGCGGCCGGCGAGCATCACGTCGCCGCCGGCGGCGAGGATCGCCGCGGCGACTCCCTTGCCGATACCGCTGCCACCGCCGGTGACCACATACGTTCTATCCGCCAAGGACAGCTGCACCGCGACCCCTTCGTCGTGAGACCAGAACGCGCCCCGAACTGAAACGCGTTCTAGTTATACGTCACGGCTCGTCGCGCCGGGCCAACTTCGGTGCGCCCAGCTCGCGCCAGTCCGGCACGTCGGGCGGCATGCCGACGGCCACGCGATTCTCGTTGTGCGCCGCCCAGTGCGCATGCCCGAGTTCGTGGATGTGGAAGCCGTGCCGCAGCGCCTCGGTGAACCCCATCGCGTCGGCGGCGGCGTTGACCGAATCCTTGACCAGCAGTGCTGCCATCGTCGGCAGTGCGGCGATCCGGCGCGCGAACTCGACCGTCTTGTCCTCGAGTTCGGCGCGCGGGAAGATCTTCGACACCATGCCCAGGCGGTGCGCCTCGTCGGCGTCGATCGAATCTCCGGTCAGCAGGAGCTCTTTGGCCTTGCGCGGGCCGAACTCCCACGGGTGGGCGTAGTACTCGACACCCGGCATGCCCAGCCGGACCGCCACCACGTCACTGAACTTCGCGTCGTCGGAGGCGACGATGAGGTCGCACGCCCAGATCAGCATCAGCCCCGCCGAGATCGCATTGCCCTGCACCTGGGCGATCGTGATCTTGCGCAGATCGCGCCACCGCCGGGTGTTCTCGAAGAAGTAGTGCCACTCCTGCAGGTAGATCTTCTCCGCGATGGCGGGCCTGGTCGCACCGTTGATCCGGAACGTCGGATGCTGTGCGGGACCGGGGCCGCGTTCGGCGATGGCCTCCTCGGATCCGAGGTCGTGGCCGGCGGAGAAGTTCTTGCCGCGCGCGGCCAGGATCACCACCCGCACCTGATCGTCGGCCTCCGCGCGCCCGAACGCCTCGTCCAGCTGCACCAGCAGCGTCCGGGACTGGGCGTTCTGCGTATGCGGCCGGTTCAGCCAGATCCGCGCGATGCGCCCGTCGTCGAGGGTCTCGTAGGTCACCTGCTCGGCGTCTGCCACAGCAGCACCCTACGCGGGCGTGTCGCAGGCCCGCGCGCCGGTCGCCTAGAGTTGGAACATGCCTGCAAAGTCTGATCCAGCCGATATCGGCGACGTCGAGCCGCTGGCCGACAGCACCGCACGCCAAGCCCGCAAAGTCGTCGCCGCATACGCCGTCGACGCCGACGAATGTCGCGTCTTCTTGTCCATGCTCGGCATCGGACCGTCGAAGCTCGAGGCGTAGGTGGCTTCGGAGGGCGACCCAGGCGTCGGCTCCGGAGACTCCGACTTCGTCGTGGTGGCCAACCGGCTGCCGATCGACATGGAACGGCTGCCCGACGGCAGCACGTCCTTCAAGCGGAGTCCCGGCGGTCTGGTCACCGCGCTCGAACCGCTGCTGCGCAAACGCCACGGCGCGTGGATCGGCTGGGCCGGCATCCCGGACAGCCCGGAGGACCCGATCGAGGACGACGGTCTGCAGCTCTACCCCGTCTCCCTGTCGGCCGACGACGTCGCCGACTACTACGAGGGCTTCTCCAACGCCACCCTGTGGCCGCTCTACCACGATCTGATCGTCAAGCCGATCTATCACCGCAAGTGGTGGGACCGCTACGTCGAGGTCAACCGCCGCTTCGCCGAGGCGACCGCCCGCGCCGCGGCCGAGGGCGCCACGGTGTGGGTGCAGGACTACCAGCTTCAGTTGGTGCCGAAGATGCTGCGGATGCTGCGGCCCGACCTGACGATCGGCTTCTTCCTGCACATCCCGTTCCCGCCGGTCGAGCTGTTCATGCAGATGCCGTGGCGCACGGAGATCATCGAGGGCCTGCTCGGCGCCGACCTCGTCGGCTTCCACCTGCCCGGCGGCGCCCAGAACTTCCTCTACCTGGCCCGTCGCCTGACCGGCGCCAACACCTCCCGCGCCACGGTGGGCGTGCGGTCGCGATTCGGCGAGGTGCAGGTCGGGTTCCGCACGGTCAAGGTCGGCGCATTCCCCATTTCGATCGACTCCGACGAACTCGACGGCAAGGCCCGCAACCGCGCCGTCCGCCAGCGCGCCCGTGAGATCCGCAACGAGCTGGGCAACCCGCGCAAGATCCTGCTCGGGGTGGACAGGCTCGACTACACCAAGGGCATCAACGTGCGCCTCGAGGCGCTCTCGGAACTGCTCGAGGACGGCCGCGTCGACAGACACGACACCGTGCTGGTGCAGTTGGCCACCCCCAGCCGGGAACGCGTCCAGAGCTACATCGAGATGCGGGAGGACATCGAACGCCAGGTCGGCCACATCAACGGCGAGTTCGGCGACGTCGGCCACCCGATCGTGCACTATCTGCACCGGCCGATTCCCCGCGACGAGTTGATCGCGTTCTTCGTGGCCGCCGACGTCATGCTGGTCACCCCGCTGCGCGACGGGATGAACCTGGTCGCCAAGGAGTACGTGGCCTGCCGCAGCGATCTGGGGGGCGCGCTGGTGCTCAGCGAATTCACCGGTGCCGCAGCCGAACTCCGTCAGGCGTACCTGGCCAACCCGCACCACCTCGAAGGCGTCAAGGATGCGATCGAGGCGGCGCTGAACCAGGACCCCGAAGAGGGCCGCCGACGGATGCGCGCGCTGCGCAGGCAGGTCCTCGCCCACGACGTCGACCGGTGGGCCAGGGCGTTCCTCGACGCGCTCGCCGACACCCGCGCAGGCGCCAAACCGGTCCGAGACTAGATCGGCGTGATGTAGTCGATCATCCACCTGCCGTCGACCTTGGCATAGTCGACCCGCAGCCGGCTGCCGTCGTAGATCGGCTTGCCGTTCTTCTCGGTGACCGTACGGTTCAGGTACACCATGACCTGTGCCGAATCCCGTTGCGCGTCAAGCACACCGACGCCGACGACTTTGGCCTGGCTGACCACCTGACGTTCGCGCGCCTGCGGGATGATGTCCTTGGTGGCGCGGTCGCGGAACTCCTGGCGGAACTCCGGCGCCAACATGGTGTACGCCTCGGTCAGGCTGCGCTCGACGGTCTGGTAGTCGTATCCGAACACCTTCGGGATCTGCTCGGCGGCCAGCGGGGCCAGTTCGGCGCGAGCCTCCTGAGCACCGCGCGTCTCGACACGTTCCCAGAACAGCAGGCCGCCCACCGCGGCCAGCGCCACGAAGACCACCGCGCACAGCACGCTCACCACACCCGCCAGCCGGGTCGGCCACTTCCCCATCAGTTACCACCGTCGGGATATTTGAGGTCGTACCCGGTCATGTGGCCGTTGTCGTCCTCGTGGACGATCACCCGCAACCGGTACGGCTGCGACGGCTGGTTGTTGCCGTCGATGTCGGTGATGGTCACGCGCACGGCGACCAGCACCGACGCGTTGTCGGCGATGGGGTCGAGCTTCTCCAGCGCGGCCCCGTTGATGACGGCCTCGGAACTGGCCTCGGTCTCCCGGAACAGCGCCTTGAGGTTGTCGACGTTCTCCCCCTGGCTGAGCATGTCGCGCAGCGGACCACTGGTCCCGTCGACGAACCGGTTCACGCTCTCGTCGACGGTGTCCTGGGTGTAGCTGAACATGTTGACGACAGTCTGCGACGCCGTGTCGACGAACCGTTGCTCGCGAGCCTGCGTCGCATCGGCGTCGCGCTGCTGCGCCGACCACACCCCGACCAGCGTGGTCACCGCGGCCAACGCCAGTGCCAGCACTCCCAGCGCCACCGCGGCGACCAGCTTGCGGTGCGGTTGGCGGCGTGGCGGCGGGGCGGCCGGGAGGGGGCTGCGCACCCGGACGGTCGCCGGTGCCTCCACCCGGAGGCCGACCGGTTCGGTGGCGCTGCCTCTCGCCGGGCCGGCCGCGCGCGACGCACGTCGACGCACCGGCTTCGCGGTCGAAGCCGATTGTTCAGTCATCTCACATCTGCCTTGGAGCCATCATCAGGTCTGCCCAGTTTTCCGCAGGCGCCAGTTTGTCAGCTCCCGGGGCGTACACGCCAACCCCTCCGGCGGGATCGGCGAACACGCCCGTCCTGGAGTCGTACGTGGCCGTCGTCGGACCGCTGGCCATCGGGGCCTCCGCCGGCAACGGACCGGGCAACCGACCCGGCAGCGGGCCGGGACCCGGCGCAGGTTCCGGTGCGGGCACCGGCGGAGCGTCGGCCGGTGGCGGCGGCGCCAGCGACGGCGGAGGAGGCGGTGGCGCGGGCGCCGGTCGGCCGTACGGCGGCACCAACTGGTCCGGCGGCGCGTAGTACGGCAGCGGCGGTGGAACACCCGGGTCGTTCGGCGGCACCGGCAGCGGGAACGGCGCATGTGGCGCCGGCCCCGGGCCCGGCTGCACGCCCGGCGGAAGCTGCACCACCGGCGGCCCCGGATCGGGGTCGACCTGCGGCGGGATGAACGGGAACTTGTTCTGCGGCAGGATCATTCGCGGATCCTGGATCGGTTCGCCGATGGGCACCGGCGGGCCACGCCACGGATTGCTGCCGATCGGCACGAACCCCTCGGGGTCCCGGCACTGCTGAATGGTCGCCGCGCGCTTGCCCGGGAACTCCATGCACGGATAGTTTCGGGCGCCGCGCACGACCGTCGGATCGTTGTGCGGGGCCTTGCAGTACAGGTCCCTGGGCAGGTCCCGCAGCGTCGTGTCGGCCGGCGAGCGGATCGACGTCGGCGGCAGGAACCCGACCGAACAGGTCGGTGGGTCGTTGAGGTGGATCTTGAAGTCCAGCTTGCCGCCTTCATCCGCCGGCACCCCGCCCGCGACGGTGTTCAGCGCGGCCAACAGGGCCGGAAAGATCACCAGCGCCTGCTCGAGCGACTTGTGGTAGATGACCCCGATGCGCCCGAAGTTCGCCAGATTGGCGGCCAGCACCGGAAAGGTGGGCCGGATCCCCTCGAACGTGGTGTTGGCCGCCTCGGTGGTGCCGGGCACCGTCTCCAGGGTCGCGCGCAGCTGCGCGTCGGCCCCGGCCACGTTGCCGGTGACGTCGGCCAGTCCGTCCGCCAGCGACCGGATGTCGTCGCCGCTGCGGATCTGCGCGTCGAGGAACGGACCGGCCTGATCGATCAGCTGAGCGACCTCGTCGTAGTTCGCGTTGGCCTCGTCGACCAGCAGACGCGAGGACTGGATCAACCGAGACAGCTCGGGACCGGAACCGTTGAACGCCTTGAACGCCTCACGCAGCACGTCCTGGATCCGGCTGTCGCCGACGCTGGAGACCAGCCGGTCGGCCTCTTCGAGCAGCCCGGAGATGTCCTGACCGATCGCGGTGCGGTTCAGCCCGATGTCCGCCCCGTCGCGCAGCATCGACTTCGACGCCCTCTCCGGCGGCACCAGGTCGATGTACTGCTCGCCGATCGCCGAGACGCTCTTGACCGTGGCCGTGACGTTCTCGGGCACCGGGGTGCCGCTGTTGAGCCGCATCTGCGCGACGACGCCGTCGTCGGCGAGACCGACCTTCTCGACCCGGCCCACCGTCACGCCGCGATAGGTGACGTTGGCGTTCTCGTAGAGCCCGCCGCCGGCGGTGAACTTCGCCTCCACGTTGTAGGCGCCGATGCCCACCGCCGCGGGCACGTGCAGATAGAACAGCGAGATCGCGCCGACGGTCAGGACCGTGACGACGGCGAAGATCGACAGTTGCAGTTTGCTCAGCCGCGTCAGCATCAGGGCGCCGCCTCGTGTTGGGTGGCCGTGCCGGGCGGGATCTTGAACGGATCGGCCGCCTGACCCGACAGGTTGGCCATCGCGCCGGTGAGGAAGTCCGGCGGGTTGACGACTTCACTCATCCGCTTCATGTTCGGGTCCAGCCCGAGCGAGGTGTTGAACACCGATTCCCCGAGGCGCCGCAGCGTCAGGTCGAAGGTCACGAACACGTTGAGGTAGTCGCCGCGAACCGCGTTGCGCAGGTACGTGTAGTGGAACGGGAACGTCGGCAGGAACTCGAGCGCCTTGATGAAGTCCTCGGCGTCGTCGTTGAGCGCCTTGATGACCGGGTAGAGGTCCTTGAAGTCTGCGGCGAAGTCGTCCTTGGTCTGTGACAGGATCCGCGACCCCACGAGGGCGAACCTGCGCAGGGCGGCGAAGGCGTCGACGATGTTGGCGCGGTTGTTGTTGAGCACCTCCAGCGCGGCCGGCAGCGTGTCGAGCGTGCGGCCCAGGCTGTCCCTGCTGCGGGCCAGGATCCCGGCGAACCGGTTGAGCCCCTCGGCCGCGGCGATGATGTCTGCGGTCTGGCGGTCCAGCGACGTCGTCAGCTCGGCCAGACGCGGGACCAGGTCGGTGAACTTGTCCTGTCGACCTGCCACCGCGGCGTAGGCCTCGTCGGTGATGTCCTGCAGCGAACCGAGGTTGCCCTTGTTGACCACGACGCCGAGTGACGACAGCACCTCTTCGGTCGTCGGGTAACGGCCGGTGCGGTCGAGCGGGATCTGGGATCCCTCCTTGAGCTTGCCGATCTCCGGCTCGCCCTCCGGCGCCGACAACTCGATGTGCTGTGACCCCAGCAGCGAGGTCTGGGCCACCTTAGCGGTCGCGTTCTCCGGCAGGTTCACGTTCCCGTCGAGTGCGAGCTCGACGGCGGCATAGAACGTGCCGTCGGAACGCTGCACCGCATCGATGCCGGACACGCTCCCCACAGTGACGTCGTCGACCATCACCGGCGAGTTCTGCGGCAGCGTCGCCACATCCGGCAACTGGACGGTGATCTTGTAGGAGCCGGCGCCGTGGCCCGCCGTGCCGGGCATGTTCAGCGAGTTGAGGCCGCCGAACTGACAGCCGGCCAGCAGCAGCGCCCCGCTGCCGAGCACGATCGACCGGTAACCCACCCGGGACACGTTGCGTCGCAAAGTCATCGGTGACCTTCCTCGGCCGGGAGCGGCGCCAGCGGCACGCCGTTAAGCGAGTTGCCCGGCGGTGGTGGCGCCGCGGGGGCGGCGGGGGCCGGCGGCAGGAACAGCGCGTTGAGATCCTCTTGCGCTTTCGCGGGGTCCGGCGGGGTCACGCCGGGTGCGTTCTGCCACTGCAGGTACGGCACGGGAGTCTCGGCCTTCGCCTCGGTCGCCGGGGTGTCGTAGAGGATCTGGCCCTTGTAGGCCGTGATGCTGTTGATCGGATGGGCCAGCAGCGGCGGGAAGTTCATCGTGATCCGCTTGAACACCGGGCCCATGCGCTGGCGGCAGATTTCCCTGCGCTTGTAGTTGTCGGTGGTGACGGCAGCGTCGAACGTTCCACCGCAGATGAACTGCACGGGGTTGGCGAAGTTCGGCAGGGTCAGCAGACCGCCGACAGTGCCCTGGGCCGGGTTGTAGATGTTGTAGAAGTTGGCCAGACCGTTCGGGGTCACGTGGAGGATCTGCTCGATGTCCTCGCTGTGGTCGGTGAGGATCTGGGTGAAGTCGGCCAACCGGCTGATCTGGCCGATGAGCGCATCGTTGTTCTCGTCGAGCAGGTCGCGCACGTCCAGGAGCGCCTGGTTGAGCGTGCCCAGCGTGCCCTCGAGGTCGGCGGTGCTCTCGGCCAGTACCTGCGACACCGAGGCCACATGGTTGGAGAACTGCACGATCTGCTCGTTGCTGTTCGACAGTGCGTTCACCAGCACCTGCAGGTTGCGCACGGTGCCGAACAGGTCGGTGCGGGAGTCGCCGAGCCGGCCCGCGGTCTGCGACAGTTCGCGCAACGCCTGCCGGAACGAGTCGCCGTTGCCGTCGAAGGTGTCGGCGGCCTGGTTGACGAACGCACTCAGCGGTCCCTGCATCGAGCCTTGCTGCGGGCCGAGTTGGGAGCTCAACGCGGTCAGCTGTTCCTTGACCTCGTCCCACTCGACCGGGACAGCGGTGCGGTCCAGACCGATGGCGGCGCCGTCCTCCATGACCGGACCGCCGGTGTAGGCGGGGGTGAGCTGGATGAAGCGGGCGGCGACCAGGTTCGGCGCGATCATCAACGCCTTGGCGTCGGCCGGGACCTGCACACCGTGGTCGAGCGTCATCGTCACCTTGACGTCTTCGGCCCTCGGGTCGATCGTGTCGATCTTCCCGACCGGGACGCCGACGATGCGCACCTCGTCACCCGGGTACAGGCCGACCGCCGAGGTGAAGTAGGCGGTGATCTTGTTGCCCGTGCGCGACGGCCACACCAGGTAGATGCCGACGGCCAGCGTCACCACGAGCAGCGCCGCCAGGCCCACCCGCATCCAACGGCCGTGCGACTTCACTGACTCCCCTTTTGTCATGGCGACTTCGGCCTGATGATCATGCGCTCGGAGATATAGCCGCGCAGGTAGTCGGAGAGGCTGTCCGGCAGTTTGCCGGGCTGGAAGTAGGTGTCCAGCAGCACCTCGGCCAGCGGCGCGGGTGGCAGACCGTACAGGTTGACCTGGAAACCGGGGCCCGAACCGACGACCTCGCCGAGTGTGGTGGCGTACGGCGGCAGCCTGCGCAGCGCCTCCTTGATGTGCTCACGGCGCTCCAGCAGGTTGTCCATCACCAGGTTGAGTTTCTCGAGCGCGGGCCCAAATTCGCGGCGGTTGTCGTTGACGAAGCCCGAGAGCTGTTCGGCGACATCGTCGATCCCGGCGATCAGATTGCTCAGCGCTTGGCGCCGCTCGTCGAGCGCGGCGAACAGCAGGTTGCCGTCGACGATCAGCTGGTTGACCTGACCGGCGCGCTGCGCCAGCGTGTCTGAGACCCGCTTCGCATGGCCGAGGAGCTGTTCGAGCGCCTCGTCGCGGGCGTTGATGCTGCGCGACAGGTTCGTGATGCCGTCCAGCGCGCCCCGCAGTTGCGGGGTGGCCTCGCGCAGCGAGTCGGTCAGTGTGGCCAGCGCCTGCTCGAAGCGCGGCTTGTCCAACTCGCCCACGTTGTTGCCGAGATCCTGCAGCGCGGTGTTCAGCGTGTACGGGGTGGTGGTGCGCCCCAGCGGAATCACCGTCGAGGACCCGGCGCCCTGCGGGGTGACGGCCAGGGACTTCTCGCCGAGCACCGTGTCGGTCTTGATCGCGACCATCGATTGGTCTCCGACGCGGACCTTGCGGTCGACGGTGAAGTTCACCTTGGCGACGTCGCCGGCGAGTTCTACGCCGTCGACCTTGCCGACCGTGATGCCCGAGACGTTCACGTCGTTGCCCGGGATGATGCCGCCGGCGTCGGTGAAGTAGGCCTCGTAGGACTTGCCCTGAGGGAAGAACGGCAGACCGGTGTAGCCGAATGACACCAACACCAGGCAGGTCACCAGGACGATGCCGAAGATGCCGGTCCGGAGCGGATTGGCGCTGTCGGGTCTAGCCATTCTCGGAGCACCTCCCCTTGGACGGATCCGGCGGTCCACCGAACGGGATCAGGATGTCGCTGCCGGCCGGACCGTTGACCTTGATCCGGACCGAGCAGTAGAAGATGTTGAAGAACGACCCGTAGGCGCCGAGGGCGTTGAGTCGCAGGTAGTTCTCGGCGAGCGGTTCGATCACCTTGTTGACGTCGGCCTTGCGTTCGTCGAGTCGCTGGGCCAGCGGCCGGGCGTTCTCGATGACGCCCTGCAGGGGGCGGCGCGACGCCTTCAGCATCTCGGTCAGGTCGTTCTCCGCGGCAGCCAGCGGTTCGATGGCGCCCGCGATCGGGTCCCGGCCCTGCGCGAGGCCGGTGATCAGCTGCTGCAACCGGTCGACGCTGGCGTCGAACTGCGCACCCTTCTCGTCGACGGTGCCCAGCACGGTGTTGAGGTTCGTGATCACGTCACCGATGAGCTGATCGCGGGCGGCCAGGTTCTGGCTGAACGAGCCCGTGGTGGCCAACAGGTTCGCCAGCGCGCCGCCCTGCCCCTGCAGCAGTTCGATCACCGCGCTGCTGAGCTCGTTGACCTTCGCGCCGTCGAGACCCTTGAGCACCGGGCGCAGCCCGCCCAGCAACGCGTCGAGATCGAGCGCCGGTTGGGTGTTCTGCTTCGGGATCGTCGACCCGGGCGGCAGCTTGCGCAGTTCGCCCGGCCCGCTGATGATCTCGAGATAGCGGTCGCCGACCAGGTTCTCGTAACGGACGACGGCCCTGGTCGAGGTGTAGAGCTGATACTTGTTGTGGACGTCGAACGCGACATCGACGGTGTTGTCGTCGTTGAGTTTGATGTCCGTCACCGTGCCCACCGGAACGCCCGCGATCCGCACGTCCTGACCGGCCTTCAACCGCGAGGCCTCGGTGAAGTTCGCGTGATACGAGTTGCCCGAGGCGAACCGGAATTCGCCGAACACGACCACCAGCATCGCGGCCACGAGCAGCATCGCCACCGTGAAGATGCCGACGTTGAGCAGGTTTCCTTCGCGCTTCATCAGTGCTCTCGCTTCTTCGCGCAAGCGCTCATCAGTACTCGTCCTTTTCCGCGAACGCGCCGTTGAACAGGAACTGCGCCGTCGACGGAGCGTCGAACTGCACCTCGGTGTTCGGCTGGTACGGCACATAGGCGTTGTCGGTGACCACGAACGGGGTGTGGTACCACGAGCCGCCATATTGTTTACTCGGCAGATCAGGTAGCCCCCGGCAGTTCGGACCGCCGGTGGCGTTGACGATGGGAAGGCTCTCGGGAAACGTGTACGCAGGCGACCCGGGCAGGAAGTTCGACGACACGAACAGGCCCGGCCGGATACCGCCGATGATCGGTGCGAACCTCTCGATCGCTCGGGCGGTGCCTTTCAGCATGCAGCCATATTCCGGCGAGTACTCGCCGGCCACCTTGAGCGGCGCCCGCAACCGCTGGATCGCGGCGATGTAGTTGTCGGCGGCCGGTTCCAACGTGGCCGTGCCGTTGTTCGCCAGACCCGTGGCGGCCAGCAGCGTCGTGTTCAGGTTGTGTTGCTGATCGACGATCGTGTTGCTGATGGTCGGGGCGTTGTCGAGGATTCGCGCGATGCCCGGTCCTGCGTCGCCGTAGATGTTGGCCACCACACCGGCCTTGCGCAGATCCTCCTGCAGCGTGGGCAGTTTCGGGTTGAGCTGACCCACGTAGTAGTTGAGGCCCTCCAGCAGCGCGCCCATGTCGTCGCCGTTGCCGCGCAAACCCTCCCCCAGAGCGCTGAGCGTGGCGTTGAGGTTGATCGGGTCGATCTTGCCGAGCACGTCGGTCAGGGTCTGGAACAACGTGTTGACCTCGAGCTGGACGTTGGAGGCCTGCACCTCGGCCCCGGGTCGCAACGACGTCTGCTGCGCGTTCTCCGGCGGGATGAACTCGACCGACTTGGCGCCGAACACCGTTGTGCCCGCGATGCGCACGGGCGCGTTGGCGGGGATGTACTTCATCTCGTCGCTACGGATGGCCAGGGTCAACTTCGCCCGGTCTCCTGCGTACTCGATCTCCTTGACCTCGCCGATCTGGATGCCGCGGTATTTCACCTTCGCCTCGGTCTCCATGACCAGGCCGGCGCGCGGTGAGACCACGGTGACGGTGTCGGTCGAGGTGAATGCCGCGGTGTACGACAGATAGGTGAACACCGCGGCGGCGGCGACGATCGCAGCCATGATCGCGGCGGCGATGCGTACGTGACTGCGCTTCGCGTCGATGTCTGCCACCCCCTAGCCCGACAGATTGAAGTTGCCGGAGGCGCCGTAGACGGCGAGCGAGATGAACAAGGTGATGGTGACGACCACGATCAGCGACGTCCGCACCGCCTGGCCGACGGCGATGCCGACACCGACCGGTCCGCCGGAGGCGTTGTAGCCGTAGTAGGTGTGCACGAGCATCACCGCGATCGACATGACGATGGCCTGCAGGAACGACCACAGCAGATCGCTGGGCACCAGGAACGTGTTGAAGTAGTGGTCGTAGAGGCCGGCGGACTGCCCGTTGATGTATACGGTCGTGAACCGGGCGGCGAAGAACGCCGCGAGCACCGACAGCGAGTACAGCGGCACGATCGCGATCAACCCGGCCATCAGACGCGTCGAGACCAGGTAGGACACCGAATGCACGGCCATCGTCTCGACGGCGTCGATCTCCTCGGCGACCCGCATGGCGCCCAGTTGCGCGGTCGTGCCTGCACCGATGGTCGCCGCCAACGCAATGCCGGCGATGACCGGCGCGACGATGCGGACGTTGAGGAACGCCGACAGGAAGCCGGTCAGCGCCTCGATGCCGATGTTGCCCAGCGACGAGTAACCCTGCACGGCGATCACACCGCCGGAGGCCAGCGTCAGGAACGCCGCGACGCCGACCGTGCCGCCGATCATCACCAGCGCGCCCGCGCCCATCGTCATCTCGGCGATGAGCCGGATGGTCTCCTTGCGGTACCGGGTGACCGCGTTGGGGATGTAGCGGATGGTCTCGCCGTAGAACAGCGCCTGCTCACCCATGGTGTCCACCGCACCGGGCACCCAGCCAAAGGCGCGGCGTAGTCGAACCGTGGCGTCGAAACTCATGATGTCGTTCTCTTCGCGTGAAGGCCCATAATTGCTACCGCACCAGCACCCGGACGCCGACGGCGGTCATGATCACGTTGATGACGAACAGGCAGATGAAGGCGTAGACCACGGTCTCGTTGACCGCGATGCCGACGCCCTTGGGGCCGCCCTGCACGGTCAGCCCGCGATAGCAGCCGACCAGGCCGGCGACGACGCCGAACAACAGGGCTTTGATCTCGGCCAGCACCAGCTCACCGAGGCCGGTGAGCACCGTCAGACCGTTGATGAAGGCGCCGGGGTTCACCCCCTGCAGGAAGACCGAGAACACGTAGCCGCCCGCCAGGCCGATCGCACACACCAGCCCGTTGAGCAGCAGGGCGACGAACGTCGAGGCCAGCACGCGCGGCACCACGAGGCGCTGGATCGGGTCGATGCCCAGGACGCGCATCGCGTCGATCTCTTCGCGGATGGTGCGGGCCCCGAGGTCCGCGCAGATGGCGGTCGCACCCGCGCCCGCCACCACCAGCACGGTGACCACGGGCCCGAGCTGGGTAATGGTGCCGAAAGCGGTGCCCGCACCCGACAGGTCCGCAGCGCCGATCTCGCGCAGCAGGATGTTGAGCGTGAACGCCACGAGCACGGTGAACGGGATGGCGACCAGGAGGGTCGGGATGAGCGAGACCCGCGCGATCATCCAGGTCTGGTCGAGGAACTCCCGAAACTGGAACGGCCTGCGGAACGTCTTCACGAACGTGTCGATCGACATCTCGACGAATCCGCCGACCGCCCGGGCCGGCGCCGCGAGCTGTTCCTTCAACCTCGGCTCCGTTCTCGGGCGGGGTGCTGCGAACTCCGGTCGCGGCGAAGATTCGGTGAAATCTCGCCGGGACGGCCTTCCCACCCCTGGTTCAGACGATGCGCTCAGTGAGCCGGATCATACTAACTAGAACACGTTCGCAGTGTCAAAGAACGACAAAATCCGTCGTCACGCCCCTATTTGCGCAGGTCAACGCAGGTGTGATCCAGGTCATTCTGTAACGTGTTCTACCTCGATCAGAGGCATGACAACCGAGACTGTCAGTCTCGCGACTCCATCAGCGCGGTTGCCGAGAATCCACGCTCGGGGTCGCGATCAGCAAAGTAACCCCGCAACGTTTCGCTCAGGTCGTCCAAGTCCCACGCGTCGGATTCCGCCGCGAAGTGGGCCTCCGCGACGGGTGCCGCCACCAACGTCACCTTCGGACCGTAGACGATGAACAGTTGCCCGTTGACCGCTTCCGATGCAGGCGACGCGAGAAACCGCACCAACGTGACGACATGGTCGGTCGACAGCGGGTCGACCCCATCGGTCGAGGGGTCGGGCGCTTCCCCGAAAACCCCGGCGGTCATCGCGGTCCTGGCCCGGGGAGCGATCGCGTTCGCCCGCACCCCGAACCGGTCGAGCGCCCGGGCCGCGGACAGCGTCAGCGCGGTGATGCCCGCCTTGGCCGCCCCGTAGTTGGGCTGACCGACCGGACCCGACAGACCCGCCTCCGACGAGGTGTTGACGATGCGACCGTAGACCTTCCCGTCACCCGCCTTGGCCTTGGCGCGCCAGTACGTGGCCGCGTTGCGGGTCAGCAGGAAGTGCCCGCGCAGATGGACCGCGATCACCGCGTCCCATTCCTCGTCGGACATGTTGAACAGGATCCGGTCGCGGGTGATGCCCGCGTTGTTGACGACGATGTTCAACCCGCCGAGTCCGTCGGCGGTCTCGACGAGTTCGTCGGCGGTCGAGCGCTGGCTGATGTCACCGGCGACGGCGACGCCCTTGGACCCGGCGGCGGCGATCTCGTCGAGGACGTCGGAGGCGTCGAGCGCGGCGGACATGTCGTTGACCACCACGGTGGCGCCTGCGGCGGCCAGCCCGATCGCCTCGGCGCGTCCCAGGCCGGCTGCGGCGCCCGTCACCACGGCGACGCGGCCGGACAGATCGGTCAGGTCGTTACGGGGAGTCGTCACTTTTATGAATACCTCTAGTCTCTGCGGTTCAAGGCGGCGCGCGGGCACTCGGCGATCGACTGCTCGGCCACGTCTTCCATGTCGGCGGGCACCGGGTCGTGCTTGACGACGGCGTAATCGTCGTCGTCCAGATCGAACAAGTCAGGCGCAATTCCCACGCAGACCGCGTTGCCCTCACACCGGTCCCGGTCGACTTCCACTCGCATGACAACCTCCTCGCGACAGCCGTTCGGGCGGCCCGCCCGAACTTGGGGGCCAGAATACGACCCGCCGGGACGGCGTGTGCACAACACCGGTCTGGACCCCAAGACTAGAACGTGTTACAACCTGGTGGAGTGGGCGGCCCGGCGGGTCGCCCGAGACGCGGCACAGTGAGGACGGCGCGAATGCGGATCGGCTACACCCCCGAGCAGGAGGAGTTGCGCCGCGAACTGCGGTCGTACTTCACCAAACTCATGACGCCCGAGCGCGCCGAGGCGCTCGCGAGCAACGACGGTGAGATGGGACGCGGCAACGTCTACCGCGAGACCGTCGCACAGATGGGCAAGGACGGGTGGTTGACGCTGTCGTGGCCCAAGGAGTTCGGCGGTCAGGCCCGCCCGCCGATGGACGGCCTGATCTTCAACGACGAGGCCGCGATCGCAAACGTCCCGGTGCCGTTCCTGACGATCAACAGCGTCGCGCCGACGATCATGGCGTTCGGCACCGAAGAGCAGAAGAAGTTCTTCCTCCCCAAGATCGCCTCGGGCGATCTGCACTTCTCCATCGGCTACTCCGAACCCGGTGCGGGCACCGACCTGGCGTCGTTGCGCACCACCGCGGTACGCGACGGCGACGAGTACGTCATCAACGGCCAGAAGATGTGGACGTCGCTGATCGCCTACGCCGACTACGTCTGGCTGGCGGTGCGGACCAACCCCGAGGCCAAGAAGCACCGCGGCATCTCGATGCTCATCGTGCCCACCACGGCCGAGGGCTTCTCCTGGACGCCGGTGCACACGATGTCCGGTGTGGACACCAGCGCCACCTACTACCAGGACGTGCGGGTACCCGTCTCGAATCTGGTCGGCGAGGAGAACGCGGGCTGGAAGCTGGTCACCAACCAGCTGAACCATGAGCGCGTCGCGTTGGTGTCGGCGCAGCCGATCTTCGTCGCGCTCGACGGCGTCCGGGAATGGGCGCAGAACACCAAGGACGCCCACGGCAGGCGGTTGATCGACTCCGAGTGGGTGCAGCTGAACCTGGCCCGGGTACATGCCAAGGCCGAAGTCCTCAAGCTGATCAACTGGGAGTTGGCGTCCACCGAGGCGGCGCCGTCCCCGGCCGACGCATCGGCGGCCAAGGTGTTCGGCACCGAATTGGCGACCGAGGCCTACCGCCTGCTGATGGAGGTGCTGGGCACCGCGGCCACGCTGCGTCCCAACTCCCCCGGCGCGCTGCTGCGCGGACGCGTCGAGCGCATGCACCGGTCCTGCCTGATCCTGACGTTCGGCGGCGGCACCAACGAGATCCAGCGCGACATCATCGGCATGGTCGCGCTCGGCCTGCCCCGGGTCAACCGGTAAGGAGCATCATGGATTTTTCATCGACAGAGGCCGCGAACGACCTCGGCGGCCTGGTCCGCACCATCACCGAGTCGGTGTGCACACCCGAACACCAGCGCGAACTCGACACGCTCGAGCATCGCTTCGACCGTGACCTGTGGCGCAAGCTGATCGACGCCGACGTGCTGTCCACGACGGCGCCGGAGGCGTTGGGCGGCGGCGGGTTCGGAGTGCTCGAGGAGGTCGCGGTGCTCGTGGCTCTGGGTCGCCAATTGTCCGCGGTCCCGTATCTGGAATCGGTGGTGCTCGCCGCGGGCGCCATATCGACCTTCGGATCCGAACAGCTGCAGCAGGATTGGGCGGCGCCGGCCGTCGCCGGTGAGAAGGTGCTGACCGTCGCGCTCGAGGGCGAGATGGGGCAGGGCCCGGTCCAGGCGCAGAGCGACGGCGCGGGCCACCGGTTGACGGGTTCGCGCACGCTCGTGCCGTTCGGCCCGGTCGCCGATGCGTTCCTGGTGCCCGCCGAGGGCGACGGCGGCGTGCAGGTGTTCCTGGTCGCCGCGGGCGATCCCGGTGTCTCGGTGGACGTGCTGGACACGACGGGTCACGGCAGTATCGGTCACCTGGAGCTGTCCGGTGTCGAACTCGGCGCCGACCGGGTGGTCGGCGATGCGGAGGCGCTGGCGTGGTTGACCGTCCGGCACGGCCTCGGCCGCGCGGCATACCAGCTCGGGGTGCTGGACCGGGCGCTGGAACTGACGGCGGTGTACGCCCGTGAACGCGAGCAGTTCGAGCGGCCCATCGGCAGCTTCCAGGCGGTCTCGCAGCGCCTGGCCGACGGGTACATCGACATCAAGGGTCTTCGGCTGACGCTGACCCAGGCGGCCTGGCGTGTCTCGGAGGGGCTGCCCGCCGACATCGACGTGGCGAGTGCGGCGTTCTGGGCGGCCGAGGCCGGCCACCGGGTCGCGCACACGGCGGTCCATGTGCACGGCGGTGTGGGCATCGACACCGACCACCCCATCCATCGGTACTTCCTGTCTGCCAAGCAGACCGAGTTCGCGGTCGGCGGCGCGACGGGACAGTTGCTGCGCATCGGGCGCGAACTGGCCGACACCCCGGTGTGACCGTGGGCCCTGCCCCCACCGTCTCGAACCTCCTGGCGCCGTTGCTCGACGTCGACGACCGCGGGGTGTACGCCGACGGGGATTTCGTCAGTTGGCGCGAGCACATCCGGTCGGCGGCGGCGGTGGCGTCGGCGCTGCGGGCGCGGTTGGACCCGGACAAACCACCGCATGTGGGTGTGCTGCTGGGCAACACCCCGTTCTTCTCCAGCGTGCTGGTCGCGGCCGCGCTCTGCGGTCTGGTGCCCGTCGGGTTGAACCCGACACGCCGCGGTGCGGCGTTGGCCGGTGACATCGAGCGGGCCGACTGTCAGGTGGTGCTCGCCGACGGCGGCGCCCCGGTGCCCGACGGCGTGGAGTTCATCGACGTCGAGTCGGCGCAGTGGCGCAACGAGTTGGACGCCCACCGCGATGCCCCGGTGCGGTTCGGGACCCCGGATCCCGACGACCTGTTCATGTTGATCTTCACCTCCGGCACCAGCGGCGAACCGAAGGCCGTACGGGTGACGCACGAGAAGGTGGCATTCCCGGGTCGGATGCTCGCCGACCGGTTCGGTCTCGGCCCGTCGGACGTCTGCTATCTGTCGATGCCGCTGTTCCACTCGAACGCGGTGATGGCCGGATGGGCGGTGGGGGTGGCCGCCGGCGGTTCGCTCGCGCTGCGCCGGAAGTTCTCGGCGTCGCAGTTCATTCCGGATGTCCGCCGCTACGGCGCCACCTACGCGAACTACGTCGGCAAGCCGCTGTCGTACATCCTCGCGACACCGCCGCGCTCCGACGACGCGGACAATCCGCTGAAGATCCTGTACGGCAACGAGGGTGCACCTCGCGACCTCGACCGGTTCGCGCGACGGTTCGGCGTGGTCGTCGTCGACGGTTTCGGCTCGACCGAGGGCGGGGTGGCGATCGCCCGGACGCCCGACACTCCCGAGGGGTCCCTCGGTCCGCTGACCGACGACGTGGCGATCGTCGATGTCGACACCGGTGAACCGTGCCCGCCCGGCAAGGTCGGGGAGTTGGTCAATCCCAACGGGCGCGGCCAGTTCCGGGGTTACTACAACGACGACGCGGCCGAGGCCGAGCGGATGGCCGGCGGCATGTACCACAGCGGGGACCTGGCGTACCGCGACGAGAACGGGTTCATCTACTTCGCGGGCCGCCTCGGGGACTGGATGCGAGTCGACGGGGAGAACCTGGGAACCGCGCCTATCGAGCGAGTCCTCCTGCGCCACAACGACGTCGTCGAGGTGGCCGTCTATCCGGTTCCGGACCCCGCGGTGGGCGACCGGGTGATGGCGGCCCTCGTGTTGCGGCCGGGCGCAGAGTTCGCGGTCGAGAAGTTCCAGGCCTTCCTCGCCGAACAGTCGGACCTGGGGCCGAAACAGTGGCCGTCGTTCGTCCGGGTCAGTTCGAGCCTGCCGCGCACCGAGACGTTCAAGGTGCTCAAGCGGCACCTGTCCGCAGAGGGCACCGACTGCGCGGATCCGGTCTACCCGATCACCCGCTGACCCGCGCCCTCGTGGACGAACGGTCCGCGCCACAGGTGCGGCCGGAAACGGCGCACCGCCCGTTCGACCTGCTGGGCCGCTGCGCCGTACGGCGAGACGGTGAAGCGGTAACACCCCGCGGACAGACCCGGGGCCGGCGGCGCGAGGTCCTGCCAGTCGTGCTCGAGCCTCGGATGTCGCGAAGCGTGGGCCGCATCCGTCAGGTAGATCTCCAGCCCCGTGAGCCGTCGCGTCGACGCCCGGCGGAACGTGCCGATGCGGGCGCCAAAACCCATCGCCGCGATCTCGTGCCACGCGATGGTGTCGGTCCGGGCGCCGTCGAACGGGTGGACACCGTCTTCGTCGACCTCGATGCCCATGCCGCGCAGCGTCTTCGGGATACGCAGGCAGACCCACAGGAACGGGATCGCCAGCAGCGCGCTCGCGACGCCGAACGAGATCCGCTCACCGCGGTCGTCACCGGCACGGAACGCCTCGACCAGTGGAACCACCCAGAGCAGCGCGGTGAAGACCACCATCGACAACGCGAGTCCGGGCGTCCACCTCGTCAACACGATGCGGTCCCCGGACGTCACTGCGCCACGGTAGCGCCCCGTCCGGAGCAGGCGGAAGCGGTCAGCCCTCGCGGATGCCGTCCAGCCGCTTCGACGCCTCGTCGAAACCCGACACGAGTTCGGCGATGATGTCGGCGACCGGGCGGATCTCGTTCATCCGGCCGACGATCTGACCGACCGGCATCGACACCGTGTCCGGGTTGTCCGACTCGTTCATCCGCTGATGCGCCTCGCTGACGAGGATGTTCTGCAGCGGCATCGGCAACGGTTCCGGCGCCTCGGGGGCGTCCCACGCCTCGGTCCACTTGGTCTTCAACAGCCGTGCCGGTTTACCGGTGTAGATCCTGCGGCGCACGGTGTCGCTGGACGTCGCCCGCAGCATCGCCTCCTGGATCGTCGACACCCCGCTCGGTTTGCGGTGTCCGAGATCGTATTCCGCCGACGTCAGGAACGCCGAACCCATCCACACCCCGGACGCGCCGAGCGCCAGCGCCGCCGCCACCTGCCGCCCCGTGCCGATGCCGCCGGCCGCCAGCACGGGCGCCTGCCCGTTCAACGCGTCGACGATCTCCGGCCACAGCACCATCGAACCGATCTCACCGGTGTGCCCACCGGCCTCGTGGCCCTGGGCGACGACGATGTCGACGCCGTTGTCGACATGTCGCTGAGCGTGTTTGGCGCTACCGGCCAGCGCCGCGACGGGCACCCCGGCTTCGTGCACCTGGTCGATGACGTCCTTCGGCGGGGAGCCCAGCGCGTTGGCGATCAGCTTGATCGGGTGTTTGAGCGCCACCTCGACGTGTGAGCGCGCCACCGAATGCAGCCAGCCCAGCACTCCTTCGTTGCGGGCCTCGTCCTCCGGCAGCGGCGGCACCCCGAGGTCGGCGAGTGTCTTGTCGACGAACTCCCGATGCGTCTGCGGGATCAGTTTGTTGATGTCGACGGCGGTGCCCTCGGTGGGGATCTTGGCGGGCATGACGACGTCGACGCCGTAGGGCTTGCCGAGAGTGTTCTCGTCCATCCACTGCAGGACGTTCTCGAGGTCGTCGGAGTCGTTGAACCGGACGCATCCCAGCACACCCATCCCGCCGGCGCGGGTGACGGCGGCGGCGACCTTCTCCGACGGTGTGAACACGAAAATCGGATATTCGATGCCGAAGCGGTCGCACAGTTCGGTACGCATGGTTACTTGGCTCCAACGTGATTGGCGTGCGTCTCGTCCGCGGGACGCGACTCGGTCTGTTCCTTGGCCCAGCGGTAGTCGGGCTTCCCGGCCGGGGTGCGCTGGATCTCGTCGGCCCACCAGATCTTGCGGGGCACCTTGTAGCCGGCGATCTCGTTGCGGATGAAGCTGTCGAGTTCGGCCAGCGACGGGGTGGCGCCTTCGCGCCGTGCGATCACGGCCGCGACGCACTGTCCGTACCGTTCGTCGGGCACGCCGACCACGAGGGCGTCGAACACGTCGGGGTGGCCCTTGAGCGCGCCCTCGACCTCTTCGGGGTAGATCTTCTCGCCGCCGCTGTTGATCGACTGCGATCCGCGGCCGAGCATCGTCACGCTGCCGTCCTCCTCGACGGTCGCGTAGTCACCCGGAATCGCGTAGCGCACACCGTTGATCGTGCGGAACGTCTCGGCGGTCTTCTTCTCGTCCTTGTAGTAGCCGAGGGGGATGTGACCGGACTTGGCGATCATCCCGCGCACCCCGCTGCCGGGTTGGACGAAGTTGCCGTCGTCGTCGATCACCTTGACGTTCTTGTCGATCGTGACGCGCGGGCCGCCGGTGTGAGTCTGCCCCTTGGCCACCACGCTCGAGCCACCGAAGCCGGTCTCCGAGGAGCCGATCGAATCGGTGATGATCCGGTTGGGCAGCAGTTCGAGCAGCTGATCCTTCAGCGCCGGCGAGAACAGGGCCGCGGTGCTGGCGAGCAGGAACAGATTCGACAGATCGAACTCCTCGCCGCTGTCGCGGTGCCGAACCAGCGCATCGAGCAGGGGGCGGGCCATCGCGTCGCCGGTGAAGAACAACAGGTTGACCTTGTGCTCCGCACAGGTGCGCCACACCTCTTCGGGATCGAACTCCGGCACCAGCACGACGGTCTGGCCGGCGAACAACGCCATCCAGGTGGCCGACTGCGTCGCCCCGTGGATCATCGGCGGAATCGGGTAGCGGACCATCGGGGCGTTCTCGGCAGCCTGCTTGGCCAGGCCGTACTCGTCGGCGATCGGCTCGCCGGTGGCGAAGTCGGTGCCGCCGAACAGCACCCGGTAGATGTCCTCGTGGCGCCACATCACGCCCTTGGGGAAACCGGTGGTGCCGCCGGTGTAGAGCAGGTAGATGTCGTCCTCGCTGCGCGGGCCGAAGTCGCGTTCGGGCGAACCCTGCTCCAGCGCGGCGTAGAACTCGACACCGCCGCAGCCGGAGAAGTCCTCGCTGCTGCCGTCCTCGATGACGAGCACGGTCTCGAGGCCCGGGATCTCGGGTTTCACGTTCGCGACCCGGGGGCTGTACTGGCGCTCGTGGATGAGCGCGACCATGTCGGAGTTCTCGAACAGGTACCGCAGTTCGCCCTCGACGTAGCGGAAGTTGACGTTGACCGCGATGGCGCCGGCCTTGACGATGCCGACCATGCCGATCACGATCTCGATGCGGTTGCGGCAGTACAGGCCGACCTTGTCGTCCTTCTTCACACCCCGATCGATCAGGTAGTGCGCCAGGCGGTTGGCCCTCTCCTCGAGTTGGCCGTAGGTCAGCGTTTCGTCGCCGCTGATCAGGGCGACACGGTCAGGCACGGCGTCGATGGCGTGCTCGGCAAGATCGGCGATGTTCAGGGCCACGGACCCAAACTAGAACGTGTTACATTTCCTGACAAGTCTGTGGCATCGACGCTGGAAGGCGGACACTTGTGACGGAGCCAGAGAAGGGTCCCGACGCCCTCATCGAGCAGCGCGGACACACGCTGATCCTGACGCTCAACCGGCCCGAGGCGCGCAACGCGCTCTCGACCGAGATGCTCTCGATCATGGTCGAGGCGTGGGACCGCGTCGACAACGATCCGGAGATCCGCTCGTGCATCCTCACCGGGGCCGGCGGCTACTTCTGCGCCGGGATGGACCTCAAGGCCGCGACGGCCAAACCGCCGGGCGATTCGTTCAAGGACGGCAGCTACGACCCCTCGCGCATCGACGGTCTGCTCAAGGGCCGCCGGCTCACCAAGCCGCTGATCGCCGCCGTCGAGGGTCCCGCGATCGCGGGCGGCACCGAAATCCTGCAGGGGACCGACATCCGCGTGGCCGGTGAGAGCGCGAAATTCGGCATCTCCGAGGCGAAGTGGAGCCTGTACCCGATGGGTGGGTCGGCGGTCCGCCTCGTGCGTCAGATTCCGTACACCATCGCGTGTGACCTGCTGCTGACCGGACGCCACATCACCGCGGCCGAGGCGCTCGAGTACGGGCTGATCGGCCACGTGGTCCCGGATGGCACCGCACTGGACAAAGCGCTCGAGATCGCCGAGGTGATCAACAACAACGGCCCGCTGGCGGTGCAGGCGATCCTGCGGTCGATCCACGAGACCGAGGGCATGCACGAGAACGACGCGTTCAAGATCGACACGAAGATCGGCATCGAGGTCTTCCTCTCCGAGGACGCGAAGGAGGGCCCGCGGGCCTTCAAGGAGAAGCGGCCGCCGAACTTCCAGATGAAGTAGCGCCCTTCGCGCCGAGTGTGAACCCTCTGCGAAATTCCGCTGAGGTTTTCGCAACCAGTTCACACTCGCGAGCCTGTCGGTCTCCGAAGGCAGACTCCCCGCATGGGCGATGAGCCGTTCATCGGAAGCGAGGCGGTCGCGGCGGGACGGCTGAGCCCGTACGCCTTGCGCAGTCGGTTCGCCGTGGTCTACCCCGGTGTCTATGTGCCGCGCGGCACCGATCTGACGGCGAGGGCGCGCGCGACGGCCGCCTGGCTGTGGTCGCGACGCCGCGGCGTGCTCGGCGGCGGCTCTGCTGCCGCCCTTCACGGCGCCAGATGGGTGGACGCGCATCGACCCGCGGAGATCATCCACGACAACCGTCATCCACCGTCAGGCATCCACACATGGTGGGACCGCCTGCCGGACGACGAGATCGAAGTGGTCAACGGCGTCCCGGTGACGACGCCGGCCCGAACCGCCCTGGACATCGCCTGCCGGAATCCCGAGGGGCAGGCCGTTGCGGCGATCGACGCGCTCGCCCGAGCGACACACCTGAAGATCGCGGACGTCGAACTCCTGGCCGAGCGGTACCGGGGCCGTCGCGGAATCCACCGGGCCCGACGCACCCTCGGCCTCGTCGACCCGGGCGCCGAATCACCACGCGAGACCTGGCTGCGGCTCCTCGTGATCCGCAACGGGTTCCCTCCCCCGCAGACGCAGATCCCCGTGTACGACGAATACGGTCAGCTCGTCGCCGTCGTGGACATGGGCTGGGAACACATGAAGGTCGCGCTCGACTACGAAGGCGCCCACCACCGCGACCCGGACCGCTTCAACAGGGACATCCACAGGCACGACGACGTCACCGAACTCGGCTGGATCGACATCCGGGTCACCTCACGCGACACCGAAGGGGGCATCATCGGTCGGCTGCAAGCCGCCTGGGCCCGCCGAGTGTGAAGCTGTTGCGAAATCTCACCACTTTTTTCGCAGTGAGCGCACACTCGGCGAGTCAGCCAAGTCAGTCGAGCACCCGCGCGGTCGGCGTGAACACCACCGGCATCGACTCAGGGCCGCTGACGAAGTTGGCCGGCCGCAGCGGGACGGCGGCGTCGTCGGCCAACCGCAGATCGGGCAGGCGCTGCAACACCTTGGTGAGCATCAGTCGCAGCTCCAACCGCGCCAGCTGATTGCCCAGGCAGAAGTGCGTGCCGAACCCGAATGCCATGTGGCTGTTGGGATTTCGGTCGATCCGGAAGCTGTCCGGATCACCGAACACCGACTCGTCGAAGTTGGCCGACTCGAACATCAGCATGATCTTCTCGCCCGACTTCAGCTCCGTGCCGTGGAACTCGGTGTCGGCGGTCAGCGTGCGGCACATGTTTTTCACCGGCGACGTCCAGCGCAGCATCTCCTCGATCGCACCCGGCAGCAGGTCGACGTCCGCCACGAGGCGCTCCCACTGGTCGCGATGCCGCAGGATCTGCTCGGTGCCCCCGGACAGGGTGTGCCGGGTCGTCTCGTCCCCGCCGATCAGGATGAGCAGCGTCTCGAAGACGATCTCGTCGTCGGTCATCCGCGAACCCTCGACCTCCGCGTTGACCAGCACCGAGAACAGGTCGTCGGTCGGCTCGGCCCGCCGCTTGGCGATCACGTCCATGGTGAACGCCGTGTAGGCGGCGAACGTGTCCATCAACTTCTGGATCACCGTCTCGTCGACGTGGGAGCTCAGGCCGCAGACCAGGTCGTCGGACCACGTCAGCAGCATCTCGCGCTCCTGCGGCAGCACCCCCAGCATGTCGCCGATCACCGCCATCGGCAGCGGTGCGGCGATGTCGCGGACGAAGTCGCATTCGCCCCGTTCGCACACCGCGTCGATCAGCGTGTCGCACAGCCGCTCGATCGAGGGCACCTTGTCCATCACCCTCTTACGGGTGAACCCGGAGTTGACGAGCTTGCGGCGCAACAGGTGTGCCGGGTCGTCCATGTCGATCATGTACGGCATCCCCGGCTGGTCGGGCCGGATGCCGCCGGTCGACGAGAACAACTCCGGGTTGCGCTCCGCGTCGAGGACGGCCTGGTACGTCGTGGCCGCCGCGAGGCCGTTGCGGTCGCGGAACACCGGCTGATTGGCCCGCATCCACCGGTAGGCCTCCCGCGCGGCCGGCCCGTCGGCGTAGAACGTGCCGTCGGTCAGGTCGACGTCCGGTTTGGTGCTCAACGTCTGCGTCATCGAATCTCCTGTGCGTCACCGAATGTCATCTCGACATTGGCAGACGCCTGGCTCGCGAAGGCCCGTTTCGGCAAACCGAGTGCGGCGAGTTCGCGCGCGTAGGGATGGTCACCCAGCCGCAGCCGTGCGCCGCCCAGCCGCACCGACATCCCGCTGTTGCGCATCTCCCAGGGGATCTCCCGCAGCACACCGTCGGTACAGGTGTACGTCTTGAGGATCTGGGGCCGGGCGGTGAGCGCCGACGGGATCGGCACGCCGCGGCCGAACTCGATGCCGGCCATGAACGTATCCTTCTCACTGACCTCGAAGTCGAATCGCGGCGTCTCCCGCACGGTGAAGTCGGCCATGATCTTCGGGAATCCCCAGATGCGGCGGCCGGCCTCCAGAGTGAAGGACTGGTCGACGGGCAGGTGGTGGATGAACGCCGCGGCGGACGCCAGCGCACCCGGGCCCTTCGCGTTCGAACCGGGCGGGTTGACCATGACCGCGGTGCCGAACTCGTGGTACTTCCCGAGGTCACCGTCGACGTAGCGCACCAGCATGAGCATCGTGACCGCCCGACCGGGCAGGTACTCGCACACCCGCAGACCTGTGTAGTCGATCATGCGCTGGGCGGCGGGTGCGGCGACAGAGAACATCGCGACGTGGGTGTTGGCTTTGCGGATGCGCACCGGCATGGTGAGCACCGTGTCCTGGATCGTGTGCTGCGAGACCGTATCCGTCATCCGGTCAATCTAGAACGTGTTCTAGACAGGTCGCAAGAACTGTCTACACCAGCCCTGCGAGTTCCCTGACCTGTTCGGCCGAGCGCGCACTGACCACCATCATGGTCACACCGGCGGCTTCCCAGAGCTTGATCTGCTCGCGCACGTGGTCGATGTCGCCGACGATCGCGGCGTCGTCGACGAGTTCGTCCGGGATGACCTTGGCCGCATCGTCTTTGCGATTACTGCGGAACAGCTTGGTGACGTCGTCGACCACCTCGGAGTAACCCATCCGCCGGTAGACGTCGGCATGGAAGTTGGTGTCCTCGGCGCCCATCCCGCCCATGTACAGCGCGAGGAACGGCTTCATCATCTCGAAGGTGGCGGGCCGATCGTCGGTGATGACGACCTGAGCGGTCGCGCAGATCTCGAAGTCCTCGCGGCTGCGACGGGCACCCGGGCGGGCGAACCCCTCATCGAGCCATGCGTTGTAGGTGTCGGCCATGCGGGGGGTGTAGAAGATCGGCAGCCATCCGTCGCAGATCTCGGCGGCCAGCGCGACGTTCTTCGGCCCCTCGGCACCGAGCATGATCGGGATGTCGGACCGCAGCGGATGGGTGATCGGCTTGAGCGCCTTGCCCAGCCCGGTGGTCCCCTCCCCGCTCAGCGGCAACGGATAGTGCGGGCCGTCGCTGGTCACCGGCGCCCCACGGGCCCACACCTGGCGCAGGATGTTCACGTACTCACGCGTGCGTGCCAGCGGCTTCGGGAAGCGTTGCCCGTACCAGCCTTCGACGACCTGCGGACCGGACACCCCGAGGCCGAGGATGTGGCGCCCACCCGACAGGTGGTCGAGCGTCAAGGCCGCCATCGCGCACGCGGTGGGCGTCCGCGCCGAGAGCTGGATGACCGAGGTGCCCAGCCGCATGCGCTGCGTCGACGCCCCCAGCCAGGCCAGCGGCGTATACGCGTCCGAACCCCATGCCTCGGCGGTGAAGACGGTGTCGAACCCCGCCTCCTCGGCCGCCGCGACGAGTTCAGCGTGGTTGGTCGGCGGCTGTGCGCCCCAATATCCGAGCTGGAGTCCGAGCTTCATCGCGTTGCCTTCCCTAGCCTGCCTAGACGGTCCCTTGAAACCATAGTTAGAACCTGTTCTACTTTGTGCTGTGACCGCCAGCCAAAGCAGCCCGGCGCTGATCGAGACGCATGAACCGCCCCTCTCGGCGCCTTTGAAGTTGTCCTTCGACTACACCCGTTCGGTCGGGCCACTGCTCGGCCAGTTCTTCACCGCACTGCGCGAGAAGCGCATCGTCGGCGTGCGGGGCTCCGACGGACGCGTACACGTGCCGCCTGCCGAATACGACCCGGTGACCTACGAACGGTTGACGGAGATCGTACCGGTGGCCGGTGTCGGCACCGTCGTGTCGTGGACGTGGCAGCCCGAACCGCTCGAGGGCCAGCCGCTGCAGCATCCGTTCGCGTGGGCGCTGATCAAACTCGACGGCGCCGACACCCCCCTGCTGCACGCGGTCGACGCGGGCGACGCGGACAAGATCAGCGCCGGCACGCGGGTGCACGCGCACTGGGTCGACGAGCCCGTCGGCGCGATGACCGACATCGCGTACTTCGCGCTCGGGGAGGACGCGGAGCCCGAGGGCGAACCGTCGGACAAGGACCCGGTGACGATGCTGGTGGTGCCCAGCGCCATCGAGATCCAGCACACCGCGTCGGCGCCGGAGAGCACCTTCTTGCGGGCCCTGCAGGAAGGCAAGCTGCTGGGCGCCCGCACCGGCAAGGACGGCAAGCTGTATTTCCCGCCGCGCGAAGCGGATCCGGCCACCGGTCGGCCCACCACCGAGTTCGTCGAACTTCCCGACAAGGGCACGGTGACGACGTTCGCGATCATCAACATCCCGTTCGCCGGCCAGCGCATCAAGCCGCCGTACGTGGCGGCCTACGTGCTGCTCGACGGTGCCGACATCCCGTTCCTGCATCTGGTCACCGAGATCGAGGCCGACCAGGTGCGGATGGGCATGCGGGTGGAGGCGGTGTGGAAGCCCCGCGAGGAGTGGGGGCTGGGCATCGACAACATCAGCCATTTCCGGCCGACGGGCGAGCCCGACGCCGAGTACGACACCTACAAGCATCACCTCTAGAGAGGCCCTTCATGACAGGCTCGAACGATGTAGCAGTGGTGGGCTTCGCGCACGCACCACACGTGCGCCGCACCGAGGGCACCACCAACGGCGTCGAGATGCTGATGCCGTGCTTCGCCGAACTCTACGAAGACCTCGGCATCACGAAGGCCGACATCGGCTTCTGGTGCTCCGGATCGTCCGATTACCTAGCCGGACGCGCCTTCTCGTTCATCTCGGCGATCGACTCCATCGGCGCCGTCCCGCCGATCAACGAGTCGCACGTGGAGATGGACGCCGCGTGGGCGCTCTACGAGGCGTACATCAAGATCCTCACCGGCGAGGTGGAGACCGCGCTGGTGTACGGCTTCGGCAAGTCCAGCGCGGGCACGCTGCGCCGCGTGCTGGCACTGCAGACGGACCCGTACACCGTGGCGCCGCTGTGGCCGGACTCGGTGTCGATCGCCGGCCTGCAGGCGCGGCTCGGACTGGACGCCGGGAAGTGGACCGCCGAGCAGATGGCCCAGGTGGCACTGGATTCGTTCGCCGCCGCCGGCCGCACCGATTCCGAGAAGCCCGCGAAGACCGTCGAGGAACTGCTCGAACGGCCCTACTTCGCGGACCCCCTGCGTCGTCACGACATCGCCCCGATCACCGACGGCGCCTCGGCGATCGTGCTGGCCGCCGGTGACCGGGCCCGCGAACTCCGCGAGAACCCGGCCTGGATCACGGGTTTCGAGCACCGCATCGAGACGCCGGTCCTGGGCGCCCGCGATCTGACCACGTCGCCGTCGACGGCGACCTCCGCGCAGGCGGCCACCGGCGGCGACACCGGCTCGATCGACGTCGCCGAGATCTACGCGCCGTTCACCCACCAGCACCTCATCCTCAAAGAGGCCATCGGGCTGTCGGATTCGACGAAGGTCAATCCGTCCGGCGGTCCGCTGGCGGCCAATCCGATGTTCTCGGCCGGCCTGGAACGGATCGGCTTCGCGGCCCGCCACATATTCGACGGCTCGGCGCGGCGGGTGCTCGCACACGCCACCAGCGGCCCTGCGCTGCAACAGAATCTGGTCGCGGTCCTCGAGGGAAGGGACGGCAGGAACTGATGACAAAGAACATGGCAGCGGTGCTCGGCACCGGGCAGACCAAGTACGTCGCCAAACGCCAGGACGTGTCGATGAACGGCCTGGTGCGCGAGGCCATCGACCGGGCGCTGGCCGACGCGGGCGCCACGATGGACGACATCGACGCCGTGGTGCTCGGCAAGGCGCCGGACTTCTTCGAGGGCGTCATGATGCCCGAGCTGTTCCTCACCGACGCCGTCGGCGCCACCAACAAGCCGATGATCCGCGTGCACACCGCCGGTTCGGTCGGTGGTTCGACCGCCGTGGTGGCGGCCAGCCTGGTGCAGTCCGGTAAGTACCGTCGCGTGCTGGCCATGGCGTGGGAGAAGCAGTCCGAATCGAACGCCATGTGGGCGTTGAGCATTCCGGTGCCGTTCACCAAGCCGGTCGGAGCGGGCGCCGGCGGCTACTTCGCACCGCACGTGCGCGCCTACATCCGCCGTTCGGGCGCCCCGACGCACATCGGGGCCATGGTCGCCGTCAAGGACCGGCTCAACGGCGCCAAGAACCCGCTGGCCCACCTTCATCAGCCCGACATCACGCTGGAAAAGGTGCTGGGTTCGCAGATGCTGTGGGACCCGATCCGCTTCGACGAGACCTGCCCGTCGTCCGACGGTGCCTGCGCGCTGGTGATCGGCGACGAGGAGACGGCGGATCGGCGTGTCGGCGAAGGACATCCGGTGGCGTGGATCCACGCCACCGCGCTGCGCACCGAACCGCTGGCCTACGCGGGCCGCGATCAGGTGAACCCGCAGGCCGGCCGGGACGCCGCCAAGGCGCTGTGGGAGGCGGCCGGGATCAGCAGCCCGATCGACGAGATCGACGTGGCCGAGATCTACGTCCCGTTCTCCTGGTTCGAACCGATGTGGCTGGAGAACCTCGGCTTCGCCGCCGAAGGTGAGGGCTGGAAGCTCACGGAGGCCGGTGAGACGGCGATCGGCGGCCGGCTTCCGGTGAACCCGTCGGGCGGTGTGTTGTCGTCGAACCCGATCGGCGCGTCGGGGATGATCCGCTTCGCCGAGGCCGCCATCCAGGTGATGGGCCAGGCCGGTGAGCACCAGGTCGAGGGCGCCCTTAAGGCCCTGGGGCACGCGTACGGCGGTGGATCGCAGTACTACTCGATGTGGGTGGTGAGCTCCGACAAGCGGACGCAGTCGTGACCATGAAGTACACGGTCAGTATCGCGATGGGTCCCATCGATGAACTGACGGAGATCGCGAAATGCGCTGAAGAGGTCGGTTTCGACGCGATCGCGCTGCCGGATTCGCTGTTCTACATGGAGAAGCAGGCGGCGGACTATCCGTATACGCCCGATGGTTCGCGGATGTGGAGCGCCGACACGCCGTGGGTGGACCCGCTGATCGCGGCCGCGGCGATGGGTGCGGTCACCTCGACGCTGCGGTTCTACACCAACGTGATGAAACTCGGGTCGCGCAACCCGCTGCTGCTGGCCCGCCAGGTCGGATCGGTGGCGAACCTGACGCACAACCGGTTCGGCTTCGGTGTCGGAATCGGCTGGGCGCCGGAGGAGTTCGAGTGGTGCGGGGTGCCGTTCGCCCGGCGCGGCAAGCGGGTCGACGAGATGATCGAGGTCATCAGACTGGTGCTGGCCGGCGGCATGGTCGAATTCCACGGCGAGTTCTTCGATTTCGACCGGCTGCAGATGAGCCCGGCGCCGTCCGAACCGGTGCCGTTCTACGTGGGCGGCCACACCGACGTCGCACTGAAGCGGGCGGCGCGGGTGGGTGACGGCTGGACCAGCGCCATGATGACCGGTGCGCAACTGGCCGAGACGATCCGCAAGCTCAACGATCTGCGTGTCGAGTTCGGCCGGGACGGTGAGCCGTTCGAGTTCCAGGCGGTGTGCATCGACAAGTTCGGCGTCGACGGCCACCGCGAGCTCGCCGAGGCCGGTGTCACCGACAACATCGTGATCCCGTGGATGTTCGACGGCTTGAGCTTCGATGCGCCGCTGGAGAAGAAGAAGGATTCGATGAAGCGGTTCGCCGACACCTACATCCACTCGGGCTGGCAACAGGCCTGACGGCCTACCGCGCCAGCCGGCCGACCGCCGTGGTGGCGAGTCCGAAGACCATGCGTTTCCCTCGTTTCGCGGCGTCGGCGAGCGCGCTGCGCCGGTACGGCTTCAACGTCACCTCGTCGCCCACGCCGGCCACCCCGCCGGTGTCGACCCAGCAGTAGCTGCCCAGGCATCGGTCCGCCCGGTCGGCGACCGCCCTGGTGATCCGGCGGTCCACCTCCAGGCCGGGCTGCGCCCGACTGGGCACCACACAGCGGATGGTCGGCATGGTCACCTCGAGCACCGTTCCGCCGAGCATCAGGTGCCCGCCCGTCCAGTGCGCCTCCGGGAGTCCGTCACCGGAGTCGTCGGCGGCCAGCAGCACATTGGGGCGGAAACGACGGACGTCGACGTCGGCCTCGCCGATCGCGGCGCCGATGGTCGCCAGACTGGCCGTCGTCATCACGTGGACGGGTGCCAGGTCGACGAACATGCCGGGCGGCGTCGAGTAGCGGGCGAACATCGTCAGGTCCGAGATCCGCATCATCGACAGGTCGGGCAGGCGTTCGCCGTCGGCGATCCCGAAATCGGAGCGCAGTGAGGCGATCGGCGAATGGTTGCGGTCGGTGAGGCCCAGCCGGTGCAGGCTGGTGTCGGACGCGGGCGGCAATGCGGTCAGCCGCATCTCCCGACCGGCCAGCTCCGACAGTTCGGCGTGGACGGCGGCGTCGTCGGAGCGCACCACCGTGCCGTCGGGGAACGTGATCTCGACGTCGGGAACCCGGCCGGGGCCGGCGTCGGGCGGGGGCGGCGCGCAGTAGCGCGCGGTCGCTTTGAGCAGCGCCGGTACCCGCCGGGCGGTCGCGGTGATGTCCCGTTCCACGTCGCGCACCGCCCACAACCGGTCGCCGTGCACACCGCGCGGGCCGAATTCCGCCTGCTCGAGGGCCTCGCCACCGAGGGATTTGACCGGATACCGCCACATTCCGCCGACCTGACCGACTCGCATGCGGCAACCGTACGGCCAACGGCGGGCCGGCGGCAGGGGCCGGGCCGATATCCGTTCAGAACCCCCGTCGGAGGGGTATGCCCCAGGTCACGCGCCAGTGATTGCGAGACCAGCGGACAAAACTGTAACGTGTTCTAGTTAGAGGGCTCGACATCGAGGCCAGGACTTTGGAGGCGCCCAGGTGAGTACCGAGACCGCACACAGCGGCATACGCGAGATCGACACCGGAACCCTGCCCGACCGCTACGCCAGGGGCTGGCACTGCCTCGGCCCGGTCACGGACTACCTCGACGGCGAACCGCACTCGGTCGAGGCGTTCGGCACCAAACTCGTCGTGTTCGCCGACTCGAAGGGCGACGTCAAGATCCTCGACGGCTACTGCAGGCACATGGGCGGTGACCTGTCCCAGGGCACCGTCAAGGGCGACGAGGTCGCCTGCCCCTTCCACGACTGGCGCTGGGGCGGCGACGGCAAGTGCAAGCTCGTGCCCTACGCCAAGCGGACACCGCGACTGGCCCGCACCCGCGCCTGGACCACCGACGTGCGCAGCGGGCTTCTCTTCGTCTGGCACGACCACGAGGGCAACCCGCCGCCCCCCGAGGTGCGCATCCCGGAGATCCCCGAGTTCGCCAGCGACGAGTGGACCGACTGGCGGTGGAACTCGATCCTGATCGAGGGCGCCAACTGCCGCGAGATCATCGACAACGTCACCGACATGGCGCACTTCTTCTACATCCACTTCGGGCTGCCGACGTACTTCAAGAACGTCTTCGAAGGCCATATCGCCAGCCAGTATCTGCACAACGTGGGCCGGCCCGACGTCAACGACATGGGCACCACCTACGGTGAGGCACACCTCGACTCGGAGGCGTCGTACTTCGGGCCGTCGTTCATGATCAACTGGCTGCACAACAACTACGGCGGCTACAAGGCCGAGTCCATCCTCATCAACTGCCACTATCCGGTCACGCAGGATTCGTTCGTGCTCCAGTGGGGCGTCATCGTCGAGAAGCCCAAGGGCATGGACGAGAAGATGACCGACAAACTGTCGCGGACGTTCACCGACGGGGTCAGCAAGGGCTTCCTGCAGGACGTCGAGATCTGGAAGCACAAGACGCGCATCGACAACCCGCTGCTGGTCGAAGAGGACGGCGCGGTGTACCAGCTGCGTCGCTGGTATCAGCAGTTCTACGTCGACGTCGCCGATGTGACCCCCGAGATGACCGACCGCTTCGAGGTCGAGGTCGACACCACCGCGGCCAACGAGTACTGGAACTCCGAGGTCCAGGAGAACCTCGCGCGCCGCGAGGCCGAGGCCGAGAAAGCCGAACAGCCGACGTCATGACCTCACCGGAGGAGCAGGACGCCGAGGTCGACCGTCTGGCCCGGTCGATGCTCCTGCTGCACGGCGCCCACGACGACGATCACGACCACCCCGCACCCTCCCCCGGCGGCCGCAAGAGCTGGTCGAAGGCGCCGAGCTTCGCCGACGACGAGGAACGGGCGGCGGCGGTGCGCGAGGCGACGCGCCGGGACCGCGAGCGTTACCTCAATTCCGGCCTGGTGGAGGTCGACTGCCGGTTCTGCCACGTCTCGGTCAAGGTCAAGAAACTCGGGCGCGGCCACACCTCGGTGCAGTGGAACTCCGACGCGTCGCAGCGCTGCGCGCACTTCACCGAGATCCGTGAGGCCGGCGGGCAGCCGGCTCGGACCAGGACCTGCCCGAGATTGGCCGACAGCATCAAACACGCTGTCGCAGAGGGGTGTCTGGAGGAGAGTTCCACCGCACCCTCCCCCGGCGACGGTGAGCTCACAGACCCGCGAAGCGCTCCCTGACCTGTTCGGCGGTCAAGCCGTAGTCGGCCAGCGAGTAGGTGTGTTTCGGTGCGCGAGGACCCTGCTGGCTCGCCTCGTGAGTCTTCGTCATCGCCTCGCGCGCCGACTCGGTGAACTCGATACCGAAGTTGCGGTAGATGTCCTCGACGACGCTGATCGGATCCTTGATCAGCGCGAAGTAGTCCAGGTCGTAGAACTGCGCCGGATCATGTTTGGCGCGTTCGGCGTTGAACAACTCCAGTCCGCGCGACCACGTCTCCATCGAGTCGGCGCCGATGACGTCGCCGACGAACGTGTTCGACCAGCCTTCGGTGGTGTGCTGGGCCAGGGAGCACATGGACGCCATGATCGTCTCGGCCGGGCGGTGGCACTGCACCACGAGCGCGTCCGGATACGTAGCCATCAGCGCGTCCAGCGCGAACAGATGGCTGGGATTCTTGAGCACCCAGCGCTTCTCGCGGTCGTTGAGCCCGATGAGCTGAAGGTTGCGCCGGTGCCGCTGATAGGGCTTGGTCCAGTCCTGGCGCGCCAGCCACTGCGAGTAGGTGGGCACGTGAGCCAGCGTCTCGTAGGACACCGAATGCAGCGACTGCCGCAGCAACTGCCAGCATTCCTCCACTTCGTCGGCGGTCATGAAGTGCAGGCCGGTGTAGTCCGGGTTCTCCTCGTGCGCCTTGGTGAACTGCGCATCGAGTTGCTGGAACACCGGGTTCTGCGACCAGGTCTCGCGCGGTGGGCGCGGTTGCGGGAATTCGGCCAGCCACAACTCCAGACCCTGATGCCGCGGGTCGGCGGCGAGCAGCCGATGAACGGCCGTGGTGCCGGTCCGCGGCAGTCCGGTGACGAAGATCGGCCGCCGGATGGGCACGTCGGCGTGTTCGGGATACTGCTTGAACGCCGCCTCGGACACCAGCCGGGCGACAAGGGCATTGCGGACGAAGAACCGCTGCATCTTGCTGCCGAACTCGGTGAGGTCGGCATCGCGTCGGTAGGACTCGAGAAGCACGCCGAGGGCCTCTCGATAGTTGTCGTCGTCGGAGCCGAAATCGTCCAGACCGCAGGCCTTCACGGCCGACGCGTGCAGATCCTCGACCGTGCCCACATCTGTTCTCGGGGTGTGTGTGCTCATCGTCAGGCCTTGTACTCCCCGCAGTTGACATCCAGTGTCTGCCCGGTGATCCCGCTGGACAGATCGCTGGCCATGAACAGGATCGCCGACGCCACCTCGTCCTCGGTGGGCAACCGCTTGAGGTCGGACGCCGCCGCGGTCGCCCGGTAGATCTCGTCGACGGTCGTCCCGTACTTGCCCGCCTGGTGGTTGAAGTAGCTCTTGAGCGTGTCACCCCAGATGTATCCGGGAGCCACCGAGTTCACCCGGATGCCCTGCTCACCGAGCTCGGTGGCCAGCGTCTGCGACATGGCGAGCAGCGCCGACTTGGCCATCTTGTAGGCGCCGTACTTGGCCTGCGAGTGGCGCACCACCATCGAGTTGACGTTCACGACCGACCCGTTGGCCGCGGCCAGCGCCGGCGTGAACGCCTGCACCATGCGCAGCGCGCCGAAGACGGTCAGCTCGATGGCGTCGCGCATGTGCTCGAACGTGGTGCTGGCGAACGGTTTCATCGACGGCACGCGGAACGCGTTGTTGATCAGCACGTCGACCCTGCCGTAGGCCGCGACCGATTCCTCGACGAGCTTGTTCACCTGCGCTTCGTCGGTGATGTCCGTACCCACGGACAGCGCCCGTCGTCCGAGGCCGGTGATCTGCGCGGCGACGTCCTCCAGCCGCTCGACCGTGCGCGCGGCGAGCACCAGGTCCGCGCCTTCCTCGGCGCAACGCCGCGCCAGTGTTGTGCCGAGCGCAGGTCCGACGCCGCTGATGACGACGACCTTGTCCTGCAGGAGTCCGAACGCCATGTCAGCCCACCATTCTTTCGCCGATCTGCTTCTGACGCAGCGCGATCCGCGCACGCCAGTCTTCGTCCGAGATCTTGTTCGATTCGTAGTGGGGCAGCGCCGCGGCGACCTCGTCGACGTCGACCAGTTCCACCGTGGGCCCGTCGGCGGGTGTGAGTTCGCGCGACACCCGTTGCCAGCGGAACTGCAGGAACCCCTTGCGGTGACCCAGCGTCTCGACCCAGTTCGCCACCCCGGGATTCTGGTCCGAGACGACGATGCGGATCTTTCCGTCCGGATCCGCCTGCGCCTGAGTGCCGTTCAGCGATGTCTGGTGGTTGATGTAGTCCAGCGAGATGTACCAGAGGCTGCCGAGTTGGAAGCCCAGGTAGGGCGCATCGGTGACCGGCAGGGTGATGACCAGGGCCTGGTGCTCGGCGAGGTCGAACTGTCCGGCGGACGAATACTGCGTCGCGAGGCCGCCGGGGGTGAGTCGGGGCGACACCATGGTGTTGGGCGGGGTGTCGTTGTAGAACCACTGCGGGAACTGCAGCCATGTCTTGACGCGCTGGACGAGTTGCTTTCCCGCGACGGCGTAACGCTTCTCGATGAGCTCGCGGGTCAGCGGCGGCGGCGCCGTGCCCGCGGTGTCGGTGCGCGCGATCGCGAACGTGCCGCGCTGGGCGGACCAGTCGTTGTAGACCTCGCGGATCACCAGCTGCGACGGCACCTCGGGAGTGAAGCGCCACTCGAACGTGCCGTCGGCGGCGATGTCGAGCTTGCGGTCGTCGAATGCGGTCTCACTGTCCGGGACCACCTCGTCGGTGTACTCGCCGCCGAGCAGCTGGAAGCTGACGTCGGTGGTGGTGCCGCGCTTTCCGGTGACCACGTATTCGTGGCCCGGCTGGACACGGGTGCCGAAATAGAGGGTGTCGGGGTTGTCGAGGCCCATCTTCGTGAACGGGCCGGTGCCGCTGTGCAGGAACGGATGGTCGCGGTCGTAGTCGAACGCGACATGTGTGCACGCGGCGATACAGCCCGCGAGGTACTGCAGCCCCTCGAGCAGGTCGGCCTCGGAATCGATGAACGGGGCGGCGGCGACGAGCTTCTCGGCCTCGGCGATCGCCTCGGCCAGCGGTGTGGTGAACACGCTCTGAAACTAGAACGTGTTCTCATCGGCGTCAACGGACCACGTGAAACTGCTGTTCCATATTTGTACCGAAGAGGTACATTTCTGACGTGCCTCAGGATCCCGTCGCCGGCCGCCGGTCGCCGCCCACGCAGCGCGTCGTGGCGGTTCTCGACTTCCTCGCGCGCCATCCCCACGAACGGTTCGGCCTCTCCGATCTGGCACGGCGGCTGGATCTCAGCAAGCCGACGTGCCTCGGCATCGTGAGCACTCTCGTCGAAGCCGGCTACCTGGTGCGCGACACGCGGGACAAGTCCTACCGGTTGGGGCCGGCGTTGATCGCACTCGGTCACACCGCCCAGGAGTCGATGCGCGTCAGCCCGGCCGCCCGCGACGAACTGCGCCGGCTGTGCGCGGCGGCCGGGAGCACAGCCGCCCTCTCGGCGGTCGTCGACGACCGCATCACCGTCCTCGATCTCGTGGCACCGCACGCGGTTCCCCCGCCCGTGCAGGTGGGGCAGAGTTACCCGTTCGCCCCACCTGTCGGGTTGATGTTCGTGCTGTGGGACGACGCCGCGGTGGCGGCGTGGCTGGCCAAGCAACCGACCATCCCGCTGCGTACCGACGGCGACCGGCTCAACCGGGTGATCGCCGAGTGCCGCACCGACGGCTACCTGGTCGAACGGCAGACCCCTGCTGGACAACGCCTGTATGCGTTGATGGCCGGAATGTCCAGCACGCTGCCGCACGAACTGCGCGCCCTGCTCGGGGAGATGGTGTCCGATATCGGCGAGCGGGTGTACCTGCGCAGTGAGAACACCGCCGCCGACGCCCGCCAGCGGCACGACATCAGCGTGATCTCGGCACCGGTCTTCGATCAACACCGCCGTCAGGCGATGGTGGTGTCCCTGCATGTCGGGCGATCGCTGAGCGCCACCGAGATCGTCCGGCGCGCACGGCGCGTGGTGGCCACCGCGGACGCCGTCACCCGCCAGATCGGCGGTGCGAAACCCTCCCGCTAGCAGGCGATGTCGAGTCGGTTTGTTTCACATCGCAAGGTGACGGGTATCTGGATCGGCGTCAGGGGGGTCTTCGGAACCGAACCGTCGAACGTCGACGGTCGGATGTGAACAACGAGTCGACGCGCGCCGCCCCGAGTGGTGCCGTCAAGGAGGAGTTCATCCATGAAGATCAAGACACTCGCGGCCACGTCCGCGATGGCCGGTGCGCTGGGCTTCGCCGCCATGGGACTCGGCACCGGGGTTGCGCAGGCCGAACCGAACGGTCCCAAGCCGAACCCGCCGGTGCCCGGCGACGACGTGTGGCTTCCCGGCGACCCGCCGGGGCACAACCCGTTCGGACCGCCTGGGCAGGTGATGAAGGACCCGGCAGTGGGCGTCGCGCCGAACCCGCTCTACGGGGTGCCGCCGGGCCACTGGGACGATCCGGCCTACTTCGGCATCCCCACGGTCTGGCTGCCACCGGGCATCCCCGGTGTGACCGAGCCGCTGCGGGTCGTGTTCAACCCGGCCGTGACGGCGTGGGGTGTGTGGGTCAACGACGGCCTGTTCGTCCCGCTTCCCCGATAGACAGCTCGACGGGCAGCCGCCCTGCGTCCACGCAGGGCGGCTGTCTGCTGTCGGTCAGCTGACCGCGGCGAGCGCGAACGGCAGCACTGCGGGCGCCCCGGCCGCGCGGACCACCCGCGCCGCCATCGTCAGGGTCCACCCGGTGTCGGCGAGATCGTCGACGAGCAGTACCGGACCGGACACGTCCAGCGTCGGCGTCTCCCACGAATTCACAAGAGCCGCAACCCGGTACGCGGAGTTCGCCGCCGTCACCGGCCGTCGTCCCGAGCGGTATTGCAGGGTGCCGAGGTCGGTGAGCCGACCGAGTTCGGCCAGCCGGCGCGCCAGCGACCGGATCAGCATCGGACGGGTGCCGGAGTCCATCGCCAGCACGGCGACCGGACGCTGCTGCCAGTCCCATGCGGCCAGCACGTCGATGGCGGCGCGGACCACGTCGTCGGAGACCTCCGCGTCGGGTTCGTCGAGCAGCTTGCGCAACCGCGCGCCCCACCCCAGATCGGTGAGCCTGCCGATCACCCGGCCGGTCGCGGGGCCGTCGTGAATGCGGCCGCTGAGGTCGAGCCCCAACTTGCCCAGCCCGGACGGCCACTGCTTGCGCGGGCTGAGCTCGACGCCGGGACGCATCAGCCGCTCACGGGTGTCCTCCGCCGCGGCCGCGTCCACCTCGCCGGACAGTCGGGTGCCGGTGCAGTTGTCGCACCGGCCGCACCGGTCGCCTTCGCGCAGGTCCGGATCGTCGAGTTGGCGGCGCAGGAACGCCATCCGGCACCCCTCGGTGCTCTGGTAGTCGAGCATCGCCTGCTGTTCGCGGCGCCGCGCCTCGTCGAGTTTGCGGTAGCGGGGTTCGTCATAGCTCCACGGCTGACCGGTGCTGACCCAGCCGCCCTTGACCCGCCGGACCGCCCCGTCCACATCGAGCACCTTGAGCACCATCTCCAGCCGGCTGCGGTTGAGGTCGACGAGCGGCTCGAGCGCGGGCGTGGACTGCGGCCGGTCCGTCTCGAGTACGTCGATCACGTTGCGCACCATCGCTTCCGACGGGAACGCGACCGAGGCGAAATAGCGCCAGACCTCCTGGTCCTCGCGGCCGGGCAGCAGAACCACCTCGGCGCTCGACGTGGCGCGGCCGGCACGCCCGACCTGCTGGTAGTAGGCGATCGGTGAGGACGGTGCCCCGAGATGCACCACGAAGCCGAGGTCGGGTTTGTCGAATCCCATGCCGAGCGCCGAGGTGGCGACCAGCGCCTTGACCCGGTTGGCCAGCAGGTCGGCCTCGAGTTGTTCGCGCTCGGCCGGATCGTTGGAGCCCGTATAGGCCGCGACGGGGTGACCGTGTTCGCGCAGCAGCGCCGCGATGTCGTGGGCCTGGGCGACGGTGAGTGTGTAGACGATGCCCGAACCCGGCAGGTCACCGATGTGCGCGGCGATCCACGCGGCCCGCTGCGCGGGGTTTCCCGCCTGGACCACGGAGAGCCGGAGGGATTCGCGGTCGAGCCCGCCGCGCAGCACGAGTGTGTCGCGCCCGCCCACACCGAGCTGGGCGGCCACGTCGTCGACCACGCGATCGTTCGCGGTGGCAGTGGTGGCCAACACCGGGATGTCCTGACCCAACTCCGCGATCAGGGTGCGGATCCTGCGGTAGTCGGGACGGAAGTCGTGCCCCCAGTCCGACACGCAGTGCGCCTCGTCCACCACGACCAGACCGGCGTCGGCCGCCAGCGCGGGCAGCACACTGTCCCGGAAGTCGGGGTTGTTGAGCCGTTCGGGACTGACCAGCAGGACGTCGAGGTCGCCGCCCTGCACCCTGGCGTGGATGTCCTCCCACTCGGTGACGTTGCCGGAGTTGATGGTGGCCGCCCGCACGCCGGCCCGCTCGGCGGCGGCGACCTGGTTGCGCATCAACGCCAGTAGCGGGGAGACGATGACCGTGGGCCCGCGGCCCGCCGCCCGCAGCAGTTTGGCGGAGATGAAGTACACCGCCGACTTACCCCAGCCCGTGCGCTGCACCACGAGAGCCTGGCGGCGATGGACCACGAGCGCCTCGATCGCGGTCCACTGGTCCTCGCGCAGGGTCGCCTGCGGTCCGGCGAGCTGTTCGAGCAGCGCCTGGGCTTCGTCACGAGTCGGCATGTGCCCTATCGTGCCTGGCGGGTCCGACTACTGAACGACGAGCCAGATGGCGGCGAAGTGGCAGACCGCCGCCGCCGCGGTGAACGCGTGGAAGAACTCGTGGTGGGCGAAGGTGTCCGGCCACGGATTGGGCCAACGGGCGCCGTAGAAGACGGCGCCGACGGTGTAGAGCGCCGCGCCGGCCACCAGCAGCGCGACGACGGCGAATCCCGCGCCGATCAGGAGCGCCTCGGCGAACAGCACCGCCACGTAGCCGAGCATCAAGTAGAGGGGTACGCCCACCCATCGCGGCGATGACGGCCACATCATCTTGAGCGCGACGCCGGCGGCGGCGCCGGTCCACACGATGATCAAGGCCCGCAGCCCGATGTCCGGAGGCAGCGCCAGCACCGCGAACGGGGTGTATGTGGCGGCGATGAACACGAAGATCACCGAGTGGTCGAGCCGCATCATCCACTTCTCGGCCACCGGTGACGTCCAGCGGACCCGGTGATACACCGCGCTGACGGTGAACATGGCGACGATCGCGGTGGCGTAGATCAGCGCGGCCCACCCGGCCCGTGACGAACCCGTGCCCGCCCATGCCGCCGGCACCAGGGCCGCGCAGGCCACGACCGCGAAGAAAGCCGATACGAGATGGATGAGACCGCGCGCCCGCGGACGGACGATCACGCGCACCCGGTCGTTCAGAACAGCTCCGATGTCGCAGCACCCCTCGCGGTTGGCGTCGGCGCTGCACAGCCTACCGCCGGGAGGCCGCCGTCAGCGGGCGACAGGCTCGCCGCTGTCCATCTCGCGTTTGATCTCCAGCGCGATGTCGATGAGTTGGTCCTCCTGGCCGCCGATGAGCTTGCGCTGACCGGCCCGGTGCAACAGCTGGTGTGCGGGGACCCCGTAGCGTTCGGACTGGCGGATGGCGTGCTTGAGGAAGCTCGAGTAGACACCCGAGTAGCCCATGATGAGGGCGTTGCGGTCCAACAGGCACTCGGCGGGCATCGCCGGCGCGACGACTTCCTCGGCCGCGTCGGCGATGTCGAAGAAGTCGATGCCGGTCTTGACGCCGATCTTGTCGAAGACCCCGATCAGCGCCTCGACCGGCGCGTTGCCCGCCCCGGCGCCGAAGCGGCGGCACGATCCGTCGATCTGCTTGGCCCCGGCACGTACCGCCTCGATCGAATTGGCCACGCCCAGACCGAGATTCTCGTGGCCGTGGAAACCGACTTGAGCATCCGAGCCCAGTTCGGCGACGAGTGCGGCGACCCGGTCGCGCACACCCTCGAGCACCAGCGCGCCCGCGGAGTCGACGACGTAGACGCACTGGCATCCGGCGTCGGCCATGATGCGGGCCTGTTCTGCGAGCTTCTCGGGCGGGATGGTGTGGCTCATCATCAGGAAGCCGACGGTTTCCAGGCCGAGCTCGCGAGCCAGACCGAAGTGCTGGATGGACACGTCGGCCTCGGTGCAGTGGGTCGCGATGCGGCAGATGGACCCGCCGTTGTTCTGCGCCTCCTTGATGTCCTCCTTGGTGCCCACGCCGGGCAGCATGAGAAAGGCGATCTTGGCTTCCTTGGCGGTCTCGGCCGCGAGCTTGATCAGTTCCTGCTCAGGGGTTTTCGAGAACCCGTAGTTGAAGCTCGACCCGCCGAGGCCGTCACCGTGCGTCACCTCGATCACCGGCACGCCCGCGGCGTCGAGTGCGGCGACGATGGCCCCCACCTCGTCTTTGGTGAACTGGTGGCGCTTGTGGTGCGAACCGTCACGCAGCGACGTGTCCGTCATCCGGACGTCCCAGATCGGGTTGAAGTAGATGTCCTGGGTGCTCATGCCTGTGCACCTCCTGCCAGAGAGAGGGATTCCTTTGCGATCTCCTCGCCGACCTTGGCCGCTGCCGCGGTCATGATGTCGAGGTTGCCCGCGTACGGCGGCAGGTAGTCGCCTGCGCCTTCGACCTCCACGAATGTGGTCACCACGGCCTGCCCGCCAGAGTTGATCGACGGGTCGTCGAACTGCGGGTCGTTGAGCAGGCGGTAGCCGGGCACGTACGTCTGCACCTCGGCGACGACGTCGCGGATCGACTGGGCGATCGCGTCGCGGTCGGCGTCCTCGGGGATGGCGCAGAAGATGGTGTCGCGCATGATCATCGGCGGATCGGCGGGGTTGAGGATGATGATCGCCTTGCCGCGCCGCGCACCCCCGATCGTCTCCACGCCCTTGCTCGTCGTCTTGGTGAACTCGTCGATGTTGGCCCTGGTGCCGGGCCCCGCCGAACTCGACGACACCGAGGCGACGATCTCGGCGTAGGGCACGGTGCCGCCCTGTTCGGTGACCGCGCGGGCGACGGCGTAGACGATCGGGATGGTGGCCTGCCCACCGCACGTGATCATGTTGACGTTCGGCGCGTCGAGATGCTCACGCAGGTTGGCCGGCGGGATCACCGCCGGGCCCACCGCCGCCGGGGTGAGGTCGATGGCGCGGATCCCCGCCTCCTCGTAGCGCGGTGCCGCCGCCCGGTGCACGTAGGCGCTGGTCGCCTCGAACACCAGATCGGGCTTCTCGTCCTGGGCCAGCAGCCAGTCCACGCCCTCGTGCGAGGTCTCCAGGCCGAGTTTGCGTGCGCGCGCGAGCCCTTCAGACTCGGGGTCGATGCCGATCATCCAACGCGGTTCGAGGTACTCCGAGCGCTGCAGTTTGTAGAGCAGATCGGTGCTGATGTTGCCGGACCCGACGATCGCGACTTGAAGCTTCCCCGGCATATGACTCTCCCTATTCGAAACTGAGCTGTACTGAACCTAACCCGGCGAAGTCGGCCACGAAATGGCTCCCGGGAGGTGCATCTATCGCACGTGTGCACGAGCCGGGCAGCACGATGTCGCCGGCCTTGAGGCGGACACCGAAACTCTCGACCTTGCGGGCCAACCACGCCACCGCGGTGACCGGATTGCCCAGCACCGCATCGCTGCGGCCCTCGGCCACCGTCTCACCGTTGTTGGTCAGCACGGCGTCGATCGACTTGATATCTATGTCCTTGGGCGACACCCGCGCCTCGCCGAGCACCCACCCCGCGGACGAGGCGTTGTCGGCGATCGTGTCGCAGAGTTTGATCTTCCAGTCGGTGATCCGGGTGTCGATCAACTCGATCGCGGGGGCGAAGGCCGCGGTGGCCGCGAGCACGTCCTCCTCGGTGCAGCCCGCACCCGGCAGATCGTCGGCGAGGATGAAACCGACCTCGACCTCGACGCGGGGGTAGAGGTAGTTGGCGCTCTTGACCGGCTTGTCCTCGTACACCTGCATCTCGTCGAGCAGATGGCCGTAATCGGGTTCGTCGACACCCATCATCTTCTGCATGGCCTCCGAGGAGAGGCCGACCTTGTGGCCGATCACCCGGGCGCCTTCGGCGACCTTCTGGCGGATGTTGATCAGCTGGATCTCGTAGGCGTCGACGACGTCGATGTCGGGGTGGGCGTCGGTGAGGGGCTTCATCGGCACCCGGCTGCGCTCGGCTTGGGCGAGATCGGCGGCAAGCTGCTCACGGACCGCGGAACTGAGCATTTTCAGTGAAGTCCCCTCGTTTCGTCGACCGGCACAGTTGTGGGTCGGCCGCGCAATTCTATAACGTGTTCTACATGACCGGACAGGAGTACGACGTCATCGTGGTGGGCAGCGGTGCCGCCGGCATGGTCGCCGCCCTCACCGCAGCTCACCAGGGTCTCTCGACGATAGTCGTTGAGAAGGCTCCGCACTATGGGGGTTCCACTGCGCGGTCAGGTGGTGGCGTATGGATCCCGAACAACGAGATCCTCAAGCGCGACGGGGTCAAGGACACCCCGGAGGCGGCCCGGCAATACCTGCGCGCGATCATCGGCGACGTCGTCGCCCCGGAGCGCATCGACACCTATCTCGACCGCGGACCGGAGATGCTCTCGTTCGTGCTCGAGCACTCGCCGCTGAAGCTGTGCTGGGTGCCGGGTTACTCCGACTACTACCCGGAGACCCCCGGCGGCAAGCCCACCGGGCGCTCGGTGGAGCCCAAACCGTTCGACGCCAAGAAACTCGGGGAGGATCTGCCCGGTCTCGAACCGCCGTACGGCAAGGTCCCGATGAACATGGTGGTCATGCAGCAGGACTATGTCCGGCTGAACCAGCTGAAGCGCCACCCGCGCGGCGTGCTGCGCAGCCTCAAGGTGGGAATGCGCGCGACATGGGCCAAGGCCACCGGCAAGAACCTCGTCGGGATGGGCCGCGCGCTGATCGCCCCGCTGCGGATCGGCTTGCGCGAAGCCGGGGTGCCGGTGCTGCTCAACACCGCGTTGACCGATCTCTACGTCGAGGACGGCGTGGTGCGCGGGATCTATGTCGTTGATGCCCGGGACGGAGGCGGGGCCGAGCCGCGTCTGATCCGCGCCCGCCGAGGCGTGATCCTGGGATCGGGCGGTTTCGAGCAGAACGAACAGATGCGGGTCAAGTACCAGCGCGCACCGATCACGACGGAATGGACGGTCGGGGCCAAGGCCAACACCGGGGACGGCATCCTGGCCGCCGAGAAGCTGGGCGCTGCGCTGGAATTGATGGAGGACGCGTGGTGGGGCCCGACGGTGCCGCTGGTCGGCTCGCCCTGGTTCGCGCTGTCCGAACGCAACTCCCCCGGATCGATCATCGTGAACATGTCCGGTAAGCGGTTCATGAACGAGTCGATGCCGTATGTCGAGGCGTGTCACCACATGTACGGCGGCCAGTACGGGCAGGGTCCCGGTCCGGGTGAGAACATCCCGGCCTGGCTGATCTTCGATCAGCAGTACCGCGACCGCTATATATTCGCCGGATTGCAGCCGGGACAACGGATTCCGAGCAAGTGGCTGGAGTCGGGCGTGATCGTCAAGGCCGACACCCTGGCCGAGCTGGCCGATAAGGCCGGACTGCCCGCCGATGCGCTCGCCGGGACGATCGAGCGCTTCAACGGGTTTGCGCGGTCGGGCACCGACGAGGACTTCCACCGCGGTGAGAGTGCCTACGACCGCTACTACGGCGACCCGACGAACAAGCCGAATCCGAACCTCGGCGAGATCAGTCACGGACCGTTCTACGCGGCGAAGATGGTGCCGGGCGATCTCGGCACCAAGGGCGGTGTGCGCACCGACGTGCACGGCCGAGCCCTGCGCGACGACGGGTCGGTGATCGAGGGTCTCTATGCGGCAGGCAACGTCAGCTCACCGGTCATGGGTCACACGTACCCGGGTCCGGGCGGGACGATCGGTCCCGCGATGACGTTCGGATATCTCGCGGCGCTCCACCTGGCCGGGAAGGGCTGAAGCCATGCCGATCAATGTGGACGAGGCGCTGGGCGCCGAACTCCCCCCCGCCGAGTTCTCGTGGACGAGCAGCGATGTCCAGCTCTACCACCTCGGGCTGGGTGCGGGCGTCGACCCGATGGACAAGCGTGAGCTGCGGTACCTGGTGGACAACACCCCGCAGGTGCTGCCCACGTTCGGCAATGTGGCGCAGAGCTTCCACATGACCGAGCCGCCGTCGGTGCAGTTCCCCGGCATCGACATCGAACTGTCCAAGGTGCTGCACGCCAGCGAGGCGGTGACCGTTCCGGGGCCGATCCCCCCGTCGGGCACCGGGATTGCGGTCACCCGGTTCACCGACATCTGGGACAAGGGCAAGGCCGCGGTCATCTGGTCGGAGACCACGGTCACCGACCCCGACGGAACACTGCTGTGGACGCAGAAGCGCTCGATCTTCGCCCGCGGGGAGGGCGGTTTCGGCGGTGAGCGCGGACCGTCGACGTCGGCCGAACCGCCGGACCGCGCACCCGACGCCGAGATCGACCTGCCGATCCTGCCGCAGCAGGCCCTGCTGTACCGGCTGTGCGGCGACCGTAACCCCCTGCACTCCGACCCGGATTTCGCTGCGGCAGCAGGTTTTCCGCGGCCGATCCTGCACGGACTGTGCACCTACGGCATCGCGTGCAAGGCGATCGTGGACGAGTTCCTCGACGGTGACGTCGCACGGGTGAGTTCCTACGGCGCCCGATTCGCGGGTGTGGTGTTCCCGGGCGAGACGCTGCGCGCCAATGTGTGGAAAGAGAACGACACACTCCTCGCGACGATCACCGCGCCGAGCCGCGACAACGCCGTGGCACTCTCGGGTGTGGAGCTGAAACCGGCCTAGGGTCAGGCATCCAGCCATGCGTCCCGGACTGTCGATCGGAGAATTCGCGACCGTGACGCACCTGAGCGTGCGCACGCTTCGCCGCTACCACGAGGCCGGACTCCTGGAGCCCGCCACCGTCGACCGCTTCACCGGCTACCGCTACTACACCTCCGAACAGATCCCCACCGCGCAGGTCATCCAGAAGCTGCGTCAGCTCGACGTACCTCTGGCCGAGGTCAAATCCATTCTGGCGAGCGGGGATCCAGAACACCGGGCCGACGTGATCGCCAGTCATCTGAAGCGCCTCGAGGCCGAGCTCGACCGGACCCGGGCCGCCGTCGTCTCGCTTCGCCGGCTTCTGCATCCCGATCCCGCCGACACCGCAGTCGAGATGCGGTCGGTGCCGGCCCGCACCGTCGCAGCGATCAGCGGGCATATCACCCTCGAGGAATCACTGGCCTGGTACGACGCCGCGATGGCGGAGTTGGACGAGGAGTTCGCACCGGTGGAGCGCACGGGTCCGCCCGGCGGGCATTACGCCAACGAACTGTTCACCGAGGGCGCCGGTGCGTTCACCGTCTTCCGTCCGGTCCGCGACCCGCGTCCGTCGGGACGGATCGAGGTTCTCGACTTGCCGCCCGCCGATCTCGCTGTCGCCGTGCATCCCGGGCGGCACGACGACATCGACGTCACCTACGGCCGGCTCGGCGCCTGGGTGGTCGACCACGCCCTGGCCGTCGACGGCCCGATCCAGGAGATCTACCGGGTGGGCCCGCGTGACACCGACGACCCGCAGGAGTGGCGGACGGAGATCGGCTGGCCGGTGTTCCGGCTCACCCCGCTCACCGAGGGGTGACGAGCGCCCTCGGTCGCGAGCGGCGAGGACACGTTCGACGGATGGCCTGATGTTCACCGGGCCGAGAAGTCGGCGCCGCGGGACAGCGCTTCGTTGCGGCGGAGGTCGGTCAGCGTCTGTTCGAGCGTCGCCACCGCGACATCGAACCCGTCGCCGCCGAGGACGAGCCGGTGCGGCGGCGGATCCTGGGCCATGGCCGAGATCACCGCCCGCGCGCCGCGTTGCGGGTCCCCCGGCTGGGAACCGTTCTGGGCAATCATGGCCGCCCGGACCTCCTCGAGCATCGGGTGGTAGTCCGGGATCGCTTCGTCGACGGGCTCGTCGGCGAAACCGGCGTAGGCGCGGGTGCGGAACGCGCCGGGCTCCACCGCCAACACGCGGATCCCGAACGGCGAAACCTCGTCCCGTAGCACCTCGGTGAGACCTTCGAGCGCGAATTTCGTTGCGCTGTAAAACCCGAAGCCGGCGACCCCGTGGAGCCCCGCGACCGACGACACGTTGACGATCCACCCACTGCCCCTGGCGCGCATACCGGGTAACGCCGCGCGGATGACCGCGACCACCGAGAAGAAGTTCAGCTCGAACATCCCGCGGACGTCCCGATCGCTCATGCCTTCGACGGACCCGTACCACCCGCGTCCGGCGTTGTTGACCAGTACGTCGATGCCGCCGAAGTCCTCGGCCGCCGCTACCGCGTCCCGCACCTGTGCGGCGTCGGTGACGTCCAACGGCACAACGAGCACGCGGTCACCGTGTGTTCGTGCCCACGTGTCCAATTCGGCGGGCCGCCGTGCGGTGAGCACCACGCGGTCGCCGACCTCGAGCGCGGCCTCGGCGAAGGCCATCCCGAACCCACCCGGCGTCCCGCCGGTGATGAACCAGTTCCTCGTCATGGCTCAGGGCTCGATCACCAGACGGCTGATCAGTTCACCGTCGAGGGTGAACCGGTAGTGCAGGTCGGCGACTCCGCCGGGGAAGTCGCCTTCCAGGTGCTGCACCACGTCGGCGTGGGCCGCACCGGCCATGGTGGAGTGGTCGAACTCGGTCGTGTACGTGTACTGGCTGCCCGCCTTGCCGAGCCACGCCGCGATCTCATCCCGTCCGCGGTGGGTGACGCCCTCGTCGGTCACCTCGGCGTCGGGGGTGAACGTCGTGATCGCCCTGTCCGCGTCCAGGTCTCGTTCCGCGACGAGATAGGTCCTGATGACGGCGGGGAGCTCGCCCCACGACGTCCGGATGCCCTCACTGCTTCTGTTTCCTGTCATGACCCCAGCGTGGAGTCTCCCCTGAGGGGAGGGTCAAGCCGGAATCACGGCTACAGCATCCGGCGGGCGAGGTCCTCGATCTCGGCCTCCGTCGCCGGGGTCTGCGGCGCGACGGGCGCCGGGCCGGCGTTCGACTGCTCCTCGCTCGGTCCCGCGCCCTCGGCGTGCAGAAGCGGTGTCCGCTGCTCCTCCTCGCGCTTCGTCTCGTCGCCGGGCTCGGGTTCACTCTCACGGGCGTACTGTGCGTGGGGGGGCTGCGGCGGTTGCGCAGGCGCGGCCGGCGCAGGTGGCGGTGGCCCGCCGGCGGTCTGGGCACCACCGCCCTGTCCGCCGAATTGCTGGGCGGCCTGCATCGCCTGCTGCATGAGCGACCCGAACATTCCGCCGCCCTGACCTCCGCCGCCGGCCTGACCCGCCGAGCTCGCGGCCTGGCCGCCCATCTGCCCGAGTTGCCCCAGCATGCCGGTGATCTGGCCGACGGCCTGCCCCCCGGAATCGTCGGCGTTCTGGTAGGCCGACTGCGCGGTGACCAGCTTGCCGGAGAACATGCCCTCCTTCGCCTGCAGCGCAGTGACATTCGCCATCAGTGGAGCGGCGAGCGTCGGAAGCACCGCGGAAATGGTGGCACTCATCGCATCCTGGCCCGGCGGCACCATCGGCATCTCCGGTAGTTCCACCGTCGCCGCGTCCCACGAGATGCCCTCGGGTTTCTTCAGCGGATCCATCAGCTGTCGACTCCTCCCGCACGCGTGTCACCACTCATCGTCGACGTCCTCGTCGAGGTCATACTCGAGCGGCGCCGGTGCGGCCAGCCCGGCCGTCGTGCTGCCACCGCTCGTACCGCGGCCGCCCATCATGCCCATCGGCGCACCCATGCCACCCATCCCGCCGGTGGCCCCCGCGGCGACCGGGGCCACACCACCGACGGCCGCCGACCCCGCGACGACCGGCTCGGCGGGCGCGACGGAGACCGCATTGGTCCCGACCAGCCCGGCCATCAGCGGCGTCTGCGCCGACACTCCGCCTGACCCTGGCAACGACGCCGCACGCATCATCCCGCTGCCCCCGCCCGCCCCCGACCCGCCTGCCAGCGGATGGTTCGAGAACGACGAGAACGGCAGCCCGGCTGCGCCCAGGGAATCGGCCTTGCCGCCCTGGCCGAACATCGACGTGAGTTGCTGCAGCGGCTGGGACAACTGTTGCAGCGGCTGCATCAGCTGTTGCGGCGCCTGGGTGATCATCTGACCGAACTGCTGGGGCAACTGTCCGGCCATCGACGCCATCTGCGTCATCATCTGCATGCCCTGCTGGGACCCCTGCCCACCCGCCTGACCCGCTCCCTTGGCGGCGTCCTGGGCGGCCTGCTGGCCGGGAACCGTCGGCGGGACGCCGGGGGTGGGGATGCTCGGCGGGACGCCGAAGGTGTTGGCCAATTCGGTCGAACTGGCCGTGACCTGCGCGATGTTCTGGGACAAACCCATCTTGATGCGGCTCTGGACCAGCTGCTGGGTATTGCTGAACGGCAGCGCCTGGATCGCCTCACATTCGTGCTGCGTCTCCTGGGCGATCGTGTTCACCATCGTCTTGGTGCGGACCACGGCGACCTCCATCTCCCGCAGCTTGGCGGCGATCGCCGCGGCATGGGCTGCGTTCGCCTCGTGCCCGCCGATGATCGTGCTCGCCTCCCCCGCCCTGGCGTCGGCGCCGCCGCCCTCCCAGGCGTCGGAGAGCTTCATCAACTGGCCCTGCTGCTGCGGTACGACGGATCCGCTGAGCTTCGCCGCAAGCGCCTCGTAGGAGGCGGCGGTGGCCGCGAGGGTCTCCTCGTCGACGTTCGGCCATCCGGGACCCGTCACGGTCTGCGAGCCGTACGGGCTGCTGTCCGGCATGATTCCCACGCGCACGGCCCCCTGTATCCGCGGTCACGACATCTTCGTCAGCAAACTCTACCGGTGGTGACACCGAGGAGACAGCACCAAACCCGCGGACACATCCCGCGACCGTCGCGCGAGTCGCGGCCCTAACTCAGCGACGATCTGGCGTCCGACCGCACCGCAACATCGAGGCCATCCTCATTGATGCCGTTGAGCTCGCCGACGACCTTCTCCGCGGTGGGGGCTACCGGCTGTGCAATCGAAGGATCGGCACGCCTCGCCCGAAGCGCATGGAGTGTGCCGACGATGTCACCGCACTGCCGGCGGACCGTCTCGGGAAGCCGCCGCACTGTGTCATACGGGACGAAGGCCAGGTACAGGATGAAGACGGCAAAGCTGAAGAATCCGACGTTGAGGTTCACCAGTATCGCCAAGTGCAACAGCACCCCGAGTGACAGCACCCAGGGCCGCCACCGGCTGTTCCACACCAGAACGGCTATCGCCAGTTCGATGACCAAGGTGGCCCAGCTCGCGACGTTCACAAGCATGGCGTTGTTCGCGATCCAGTCGGGAGCGGGGAGAATCGCCCACTGTTGATCCGCACGCCACGCGAACGAAACCGCCGTGCCCCGCAGCCAAGTCTCTCCGGTGAGCTTCTCCTGGACCGTGGCGAGGTAGATGAGTGAGAGCTGGATCTGCAACAAGCGAATCGCCCACGGTGCGCGTACCTGCGCCGACCAGAAGGAACGGACTCTCCGACGCTGGTCGAGCGATATGGCCGCGCCACAAGCCGATAGCGCAATGAAGAGCGCTTCGATGCTCAGCAGGACATCGCCGGCATTGAATACTGCGCGTCCGCGATTGATGAACGACTGCATGAGGATGAAGACGATGACGGCGGCCACTCGGCTGTGCCAGCCGACCGTCAACGCCAGCGCCGACAGCAGCAGCGAGATCCAAACGGCGACCAGAGCCTGGTTGGTGTTCAGCACCTCGAGGACACTCCACCGGTAATCCCACGACGGGCTGGCCACCGCGCCTTGTTCACCGAAAAGCTCGAACAGATCCGGTGCGAGAGCCAGCGTCCACGCGACGGCAACGGCACCGAACGCCATCCTCACGAGACCTAGCGGATAAGCGGGTTCCGGCTCGAACCAGAACCGTCGCCATGAGGCGATCAAACTCGCCGGTCCGCGAAGTCCACCGCTACCAGCCCTCATCAGGGCATCCTCGCAATTCGCCTGTCGTACACCGTTTTGACCACGACGTCCTGTGGCGTTGCGTCACCCGGCGGAGCGAGATCTTCGATCCGCGAGATCATCCTGACTCGGACGGCTCGCTCACCCGGACGAGTCACGTCACGCACCACCCAGGACGCGAATCTCGCTCGAACGCGAGGGTTGTCGATGGCCTGGTTCGCCAGTTGTTGCCAATGGGTCCAGACGAAAGATCCGATGATTCTGTCGCCCCTATGCACCTCCCAGACGCGTTCGGTGCCGTCGGCCATGGTGACGTGAACCTCGAGATCTTTGCGCCGTCGATAAGGATTCGGCGCAAACATTCCCCAACCCTGCTGTAGACCAGTGGATCCCGCTACGGGACCGAGCGCAGGAGTGATCGGGCGGGTGAGGGCGGCGCTGGGGAGGTTCCACACGACGCCGGTCGTGATGATGAGGATCACCAGACCACTTATCAGGACTTGACCCAACGGCGTCTCGTCGAAATGCGCTCGTGCGCGGGTTTTTTCGTTCCGTTTCATCTTGCCTCCGAGGAAGGTGCTGGAGCACTGAAGGTTCTTCAGCGCTCCAGCACGGGCGCACCGCTACGAGACGACGAATGCCAGGCTTTGGTTTCCGTTGTTGCCGTTGTCGCCGTTGTCGCCGTTGTTGCCGTTCTGGCCGTTGTTGCCGCCGCCACCGTGCCCGTGATGCCAGTGGAAGAAGAACCTCAACTTGCGCAGGACGTGGTGAAGAAATCCGTGGAATCGGTCAGAAGCGGCCTCGATCTCGCTGGTGAAGTGGTTCCACAACGATGCGGGGCGTTCGGCGGCTTCACACCGCCGGATGTTGGTGAACCACGACGACGGTGACGGGTCCGCGAGAGAACGTTCCTGCGTGGTGGCAGTCGAGCAGCCACCGCTGGTGAGTTCGTAGGACAGGCCTCCCTCGGGGGCGCGGTTCATCGGTTGCAGACCGAATCCGAGGGCCAGGCAGGCGACGAAGATCGTCGCCGCTGCGACTCTGGCCGGCCTGCGCCAGCGTGTCGCGGCGCTGCCCCGCGGAGAACGGTGCCGGCCGGTGGGCGCGGTTTCAACGGAGGTTTCAGTTTGTGTTTCGGACATGGTGGCTTCCTTGAGCTGATCAGGGCAGCGAAGGTCTCTGCTGCTGGTAATTCGGTGAGGCGAGAGGGGTCGTGGGCGGGCTCTGCCCGCAATGCCGATGCTGGCTGACGCACTCGCTGTGTGAGGTGGTCGCCACTACGTCTGACGCGACCTGGCTTTCAAGGGGTGACGCTGCGCGATGAGACCACTGGACGGGCTCGTTCGCGGGTGAGACGCCTCATGTGCACCCCGGTAACGCTCGCTGAGCAAAATCTTCGACGTACGCCAGCTCACACCTCCCCGTCGTTCAGTGGGTCGGCTTCATCACCGCCGTGAGCCCCTGCCCCCGACGCAACGTCCACCGACGAACTCCTGCTGTCCCCGGCCTTGGTTGCGCGACCTCCGCTGGGTGGCTCCCGATACAACGCTGTGCGCATACCGGCTTGCAACAAGCTAGCGCAGATCTAGCGAATTACCGGCACAAATAGCCAGGTTATTTTCGCGGAAGTTGCGTCGGAACAAATGCAGGTAGAGGTCCGCTCTCAGGCTTGACTCAGACTACGGTCGCTGATCTGGCAAAACTTCGGAGCGCTCGGACCGCCATCGCGAACGGTCACGTCCGACTTGACCCGACGTCGAGCGTCGGACACAGCGCGCTGCGGCGCTGACAGAGAGGGACACGCGCAGGACCGGAGGAGCCGACAGGCACCGGCGGTTGGCCAGTGGGCAACACCGTCGACGTGCGATTGTTCGCCAGCACACCATCGAGCGATGCCAACAGGGTCTGCGTGGTGAGCTGGGTCGATCGCCGGCGAGAACTTCAGCCGAGGATCAATCCCGAGGTCGGCACACCTGTGCCCGCGGTGACGAGCACGTGCTCGACGTCGGGAACCTGGTTCACCGACGTGCCGCGCAGCTGGCGCACCCCTTCGGCAATGCCGTTCATCCCGTGGATGTATGCCTCGCCGAGCTGGCCGCCGTGGGTGTTGACCGGCAGCCGCCCACCGATCTCGATCGCGCCGCCGGCGATGAAGTCCTTCGCCTCACCTCGACCGCAGAAGCCCAGCTCCTCGAGCTGGATCAGGGTGTACGGCGTGAAGTGGTCGTAGAGGACCGCGGTCTGGATGTCGGCGGGCGACAGGCCGCTCTGCTCCCACAGTTGGTGCCCGACGAGGCCCATCTCCGGAAGTCCCAGTTCCTCGCGGTAGTACGAGTACATGGTGAACTGGTCGGAGCCTGCGGCCTGCGCGGCCGCCTCGATGACCGCCGGCCGGTGCTTGAGATCCTTGGCCCGCTCCGGGGTGGTCACCACGATCGCGACGCCGCCGTCGGTCTCCTGACAGCAGTCGAGCAGCCGCAGCGGCTCGGCGATCCACCGCGAGTTCTGGTGGTCCTCGATGGTGATGGGCTTGCCGTAGAAGTGCGCCTTCGGGTTGTTCGCGGCGTGCTTGCGATCAGCCACCGAGACCACGCCGAAATCGGCGCTGGTGGCCCCGAATTCGTGCATGTAGCGCTGGGCGATCATGGCCACCGATGCGGCCGGCGTGCTCAGACCGTGCGGGTAGGACCAGCTGTACTCGACGCCGCGGGAGTCGGCGTTGACCGTCAGACCGGTCATCACCTGGCCGAAGCGGTGCCCGGAGCGCTCGTTGAAGGCGCGGTAGGCCACCACCACCTCCGCGACACCGGTCGCGACGGCCAGCGCCGCCTGCTGCACGGTGGCCGCCGCGGCCCCTCCGCCGTAACCGATCTGGCTGAAGAACGTCAGGTCGCCGATTCCGGTGGAGCGCGCGACGGCGGTCTCCAGGTTCGAGTCCATGGTGAAGGTCACCAAGCCGTCGACATCCGACGGCCTCAGGCCGGCGTCGTCCAGCGCGTCGAGCACCGCCTCCGCGGCGAGTCGAAGCTCACTGCGGCCCGAGTTCTTGGAGAAGTCGGTCGCGCCGATACCCGCGATCGCGGCCTTGCCGGAGAGCATCAGCGGTCCCCCAGTTCGAGTGTCGCCGTGGCGATCACGTGGTTGCCGAGACTGTTGGCGCCGACCACCTTCACGGTGGCGACGCGGCCGTCGACGGCGGTCACCTCACCCGTGAACGTGATCGTGTCGTAGGCGTACCACGGGACTCCCAGGCGCAGGCCGATTGACTTGATACGCGCCGCAGGGCCCGCCCAGTCGGTCAGGTAACGCTGCACCAGACCGGTGTCGGTGAGGATGTTGACGAAGATGTCCTTGGACCCCTTCGCCTGCGCCTTGTCCCGGTCGTGGTGGACGTCCTGGTAGTCGCGGGTGGCGATCGCCGTGGACACGATGAACGTGGGATCGCCGTGGATCTGGAGCTCGGGCAGCGTGGTGCCGACCTCCGCGGTGGGTGCGCTCATGCCGCCGGCTCCCATGCATACAGCGTCCACGCGGGGCTCACATCACTGTCCGGGAAGTCGATATACGTTGCGCGCACCGGCATTCCGATCTGCACTTCGCTGGGGTCGACGCCACGCAGCTCACCGAGCATCCGAACACCTTCCTCCAGCTCGACGAGGGCGACGACGAACGGCAGGCTACGGCCGGGCACCTTCGGCGCATGGTGCACGACATAGCTGTAGACGGTGCCGTTGCCGGAGGAGACGACATAGTCGACCGCTGCCTCGGCGGGCTGCCACAGTGCGGGTACCGGCGGGTGCTGCAGCGTGCCGTCGGGGCGACGTTGGATCCGCAACTCGTGAGCGTTGACGCCATCCCAGAAGAACTGGGTGTCCTTGGACGACGCGGGCCGCATCAGCTTGTCCGGATCCAGATCGTCGGGCACCGCCGGCTTGTCCTCGGCGCGAGGCATGAACTTCATGATGCGCCAGTTCATCTCGGCGACCATCTCGTCACCGGAGGCGCCGTTGGGAACCGACCACGTGATCAACTGATTGATGAAGAAACCCTCACCCAGCGCGGTCTGCTTGGGCCCCACCACGTCGGTGATCTCGGCGTGGATGGTGACCTCTTCGCCCGGCTGCAGATACCGGTGGTAGGTCTGCTCGCAGTTGGTCGCGACCACCCCGACATAACCCGCGTCGTCGAAGAGCTTCATCATCTTCGACAGCGGATCGTCCTCTGAGCGGCCCGCCCCCAGTCCGCCCATCGTCCACACCTGGATCATCGCCGGCGGTGCCACGATGCCGGGGTGCCCGGCGGCCTTGGCCGCCTCCTCGTCGACGTAGATCGGGTTCTTGTCCCCGATGGCGTCCACCCAGTGGTGGATCATCGGCTGATTCACCGGATCCCGGCCGGCGCGCGGTTCGCTCCTGCCCGCCGCCTTGATCTTCTCGATGCCCGACTGCAGGTCCGCGCTCACCTGGGAACCCTCGGCACCTTCAGGCCCGATGCGGCGATCATCTCGCGCATCACCTCGTTGACCCCGCCGCCGAACGTGATGACGAGGTTGCGCTTGGTCTGACTGTCCAACCATCGCAGCAGTTCGGCGGTGTCGGGTTCGGCGGGGTTGCCGTAGCTGCCGACGATCTCCTCGGCGAGCCGGCCGATCCGCTGAATGCGTTCTGTCGAAAAGACTTTCGTGGCGGCGGCGTCGGCGACCGCGATGGTCTCCCCCGCCGCGGCGACCTGCCAGTTGAGCAGTTCGTTGATCCGCCAGACCGCGCGGATCTCGCCGAGCGCCCGTCGGACGTTGTCGTTCTCGAGAGGTGTCACGCCGTTCGACCCCGGCTTCGACGCCCACGCGTGCACGCGGTCGTAGATACCGGCGACCTTGCCCGCCGGGCCGAGCATGACACGCTCGTGGTTGAGCTGGGTGGTGATCAGCTTCCAGCCGGCGTTCTCCTCACCGACGAGCATGTCGGCGGGGACGTGGACGTCGTTGTAGTAGCTGGCGTTGGTGTGGTGGGCGCCGTCGGACAGGATGATCGGCGTCCATGAGTATCCGGGATCCTTGGTGTCGACGATCAGGATCGAGATTCCCTTGTGCTTGGCGGCTTCCGGGTCGGTGCGGACCGCCAGCCAGATGTAGTCCGCGTCGTGGGCACCGGTGGTCCAGATCTTCTGGCCGTTGACGATGTACTCGTCGCCGTGCCGCACCGCCGAGGTCCGCAGCGACGCGAGATCGGTGCCCGCCTCGGGCTCGGAGTAGCCGATCGCGAAGTGCACCTCGCCGGCGAGGATGGCGGGCAGGAATTTCTTCTTCTGCGCCTCGGTGCCGTACACCTGCAGCGTCGGACCGACTGTCTGCAGTGTGACCGCGGGCAGCGGGACGTCGGCGCGGGCGGCCTCGTTGACGAAGATCGACTGCTCGACGGGGCCGAAACCCAAGCCGCCGAACTCCTTCGGCCAGCCGACGCCGAGCTTGCCGTCTGAGCCCATCCGCTTGATCACCGCGCGGTACGCCTCGTTGTGGCGGTCGGTCTCCATCGCCTCCCGCTCCTCGGGGGAGATCAAGGTGGAGAAGTACTGCCGCAGTTCGGCCTGCAGTTGCCGCTGCTCGGGGGTCAGGTCGATGAACATGCTCAGGCTCCCACCAGATCCAGGCGATGCGACGGGCCACCCAGCAACCGGGACAGGTCCTTGATGGTCGAGTAATAGCGGTCCATCGGATAGGTGATGTCCATACCCATACCGCCGTGCAGGTGGTGGCAGGTCTGCATGACCGGCGGCGCCTGCGAGGTCAGCCAGTAGCCGAGCACCTCGAGGTCGTCGTCGGCGTCCCGCCCCTCGGCCAGCCGCCAGACCACCGACGTGGCTGCCAGATCCAGTGTGCGGGAGGCGATGTACACCTCGGCGAGCTGGGCGGCCACGGTCTGGAACGTCGACAGCGGGCGTCCGAACTGATGCCGGTTGGCGACGTAGTCCGCGGTCAATCGCAGCGCGCCGGCCACCAGGCCGGCGGCGAACGCTCCGGTCGCGGCCAGTGCCAGCGCATTCGCGCGGTGGACCGCCTCCAGTCCGGAGGCGAGCACATCGGCGTCGTCGACCGCGACGTCGGAGAAGGTGACCGCCGCTTCGTCCCCGCCGTTCGACGTCGGTGTCTCGGTGATCTGTACACCGTCGGCGGACGCCGAGACCACCGCGACACCACTGTCGGTGCTGACCAGAATCCACTCCGCCGCACCGGCATACGGGACGCCGACCTTGGTGCCGTTGAGGCGTCCGCCGGACAGTCCTGTCGCCGGCCGGTCGGGCAGCGCCGCGCCCGGTTCGTTGAGCGCCGCGGTCAGGATCGCACCCTCGGCCACACCCGCCAGGTAGCGGTCCTGCTGGGCCTCGGACGCGAGGTCGAGTATCGGTACGAGCCCGAGGCCGAGCGTGGCGAGCGCCGGGCTGATGGTGCCGTGCCTGCCGATCTCCGTCAACGCGGTGGCGAGTTCGGCCAACCCGACTCCGTCACCGCCGAGGCGCTCGGGCACTCCGAGCGCCGTGACGCCCCCGGAAACCAGAGCTTCCCAGCTGTTGTCGCGCTCGAGCACCGACGTCACCACATCGGCGACAGCCTGCTGCCCTTCGTCTGGACTGAAATCCACCCGAATCCTCCTTGATCCCGGTAGTCGGCGTCAGTGGCTGACGGGGCACTTGCCGGTGTAGTCCACCTGCCAGTGCTTGATGCCGTTGAGCCAGCCCGACTTCAGCCGTTCCGGATCACCGATCGGCTTGAGGTCCGGCATGTGGTCGGCGACGGCGTTGAAGATGAGGTTGATGGTCATCTTGGCCAGGTTGGCGCCGATGCAGTAGTGGGCGCCGGTACCGCCGAACCCGACGTGCGGGTTGGGGTTTCGCATGATGTCGAACGAGTGCGGGTTCTCGAACACCTCGTCGTCGAAGTTGGCCGAGCGGTAGGACATCACCACCCGCTCGCCCTTCTTGATCTTCACGCCGCCGAGTTCGGTGTCCTCGAGGGCGGTGCGTTGGAACGCCGAGACCGGGGTGGCCCAGCGGACGATCTCGTCGGCGGCGGTCTCCGGCCGCTCCTTCTTGTAGAGCTCCCACTGTTCGGGGTTCTGCGAGAAGGCGATCATGCCGTGGGTGATCGAGTTGCGGGTGGTCTCGTTGCCGGCCACCGCGAGCATCACGACGAAGAAGCCGAACTCGTCGTCGGAGAGCTTCTCACCGTCGATGTCGGCCTCGATGAGCTTGGTGACGATGTCCTCGGTGGGGTTCTTGGCCCGCTCCTCGGCCATCTTCATCGCGTACTGGATCAACTCGAACGACGACATCGCGGGATCGACGTCGGCGTACTCCGGATCCTCACCGGCGGTCATCTCGTTGGACCACCGGAAGATCTTGTCACGATCGTCCTGCGGCACACCGAGCAGTTCGGCGATGGCCTGCAGCGGCAACTCGCAGGAGACCTGTTCGACGAAGTCGCCGGAGCCCTCGGCCTTGGCGGTCTCGGCGATCTTCTGTGCGCGCGCCCGCAATTCGTCCTCGAGCCGTCCGACGGCGCGGGGGGTGAAGCCTCGGGAGATGATCTTGCGCAGACGGGTGTGCTGTGGGGCGTCCATGTTCAGCAGGACGGCCTTCTGCAGGTCGATCGCGTCGCGCGTCATGTCCTGCGGCCAGACCGGGATGGCGCCGTCGGGGGAACTGCCGAAGATGTCGCTGCGCTTGGACACCTCCTTGACGTCGGCATGCTTGGTCACAAGCCAGTAGCCCTTGTCGCCGAAGCCGCCCGTACCGCCGGGCACGTCGACCCAGTGGATAGGCTCGGACTTGCGCAGTTCGGCGAGTTCCTCGACGGGAAGCCGCTCGAGGTTCAGGGTCGCGTCGAGGAAGTCGAAGTCCGGGGCGACGGGGCACGAGTTAGGGCCGGGCATAGAAAGCTCTCCTCAATTGCAACGTGTTCTAGTGTCAGTAAAACACGGCTCCACCGCAGATGAAAGGCACGGCGGCATCGCTGCTTGTCAGACGAATGAAACGTGTTCTAGCCTGACGCAATGGGTAACCCTGTCATCGTTGAAGCCACCCGCAGCCCGATCGGCAAGCGGAACGGATGGTTGTCGGGCCTGCACGCGACCGAACTTCTCGGCGCGGTGCAGAAGGCGCTGGTCGACAAGGCCGGCGTGGACGCGGGGGACGTCGAACAGGTCATCGGCGGCTGCGTCACGCAATACGGCGAGCAGTCGAACAACATCACCCGCGTCGCCTGGCTGACGGCCGGGCTGCCCGATCACGTGGGCGCCACCACCGTGGACTGCCAGTGCGGCAGCGGCCAGCAGGCCAACCACCTGATCGCCGGGCTGATCGCCGCAGGCGCGATCGACATGGGTATCGCGTGCGGTGTCGAGGCGATGAGCCGGGTGGGACTCGGCGCGAACGCCGGGCCCGATCGGTCCAAGATCCGCGCGGAGTCGTGGGACATCGACATGCCCAACCAGTTCGAGGCCGCCGAACGCATCGCCAAGCGCCGTGGCATCACCCGCGAGGACATCGACCAGTTCGGTTTCGCCTCGCAAGCCAAGGCGAAGCAGGCGTGGGCCGAGAACCGCTTCGACCGGGAGATCTCCCCGATCGTGGCCCCGGTGCTCGATGAGAACAAGCAACCGACCTCCGACCGCGCACCGGTGTCCAAGGACCAGGGCCTGCGCGACACCACCCTGGAGGGACTGTCGCAGCTCAAGCCCGTCATGGAGGGCGGCATCCACACCGCGGGCACGTCGTCGCAGATCTCCGACGGCGCAGCCGCGGTGCTCTGGATGGACGAGGACAAAGCCCGTGCGCTCGGCCTCACCCCCCGGGCCCGGATCGTCAGCCAGGCGCTGGTCGGTGCGGAGCCGTACTACCACCTCGACGGCCCGGTGCAGTCGACGGCCAAGGTGCTCGAGAAGGCCGGTATGAAGATCGGCGACATCGACCTCGTCGAGATCAACGAGGCGTTCGCCTCCGTCGTCTTGTCGTGGGCCCGGGTGCACGAACCGGATATGGACCGAGTCAACGTCAACGGCGGCGCGATCGCGCTGGGTCACCCGGTGGGCAGCACCGGCAGCCGGCTGATCACGACGGCCCTGCACGAACTCGAGCGCACGGACAAGTCGACCGCGCTGATCACCATGTGCGCGGGCGGGGCCCTGTCGACGGGCACCATCATCGAGCGGATCTGAGGCGCTAGGCGGGTACCACTGCGGGCCGGATCCTCGCGCGGATGTGGTGGATGAGACCGTCGGACGCCGGGATCAGGAATGTCTCGTCGACGTGGGCGACCACGCGACGACCGGCGACCCTGGCCTTGGTGACGACCGTGAACGTCGCATGGACCTCGTCGCCGACGACGCGGAAGGTTCGGTCGGTGGTCGCGGCGATGATCCGGTACTGCGGTCCACCGGTCAGGCTGCGGCGCAGGTGTTTTCCGGAGAATCCGGTCTTGAGTCCGACCTCGACCCGCACGCAGCCCGGCGCGAACGGCACGGCGTCGGCCCGGTGGGTGGCGAGTGCGTCGACGTAGGCGTCCGCCGCAGCGATGCGGTCGGTGTCGGAAACAGTGTCCATCCACCGAGCATAGGAGACCACCATGCCGAAGTCACCGCCCAGCAGACTGAACTCACCGGCAGCCGACTTCTTCATCAAGTGGATGTCGCGCGGAAACACGTTGCTGTACAAAGTCAGTGGCGGCCGCCTCGGCGGCTCGTTCGGCAAGGCGCCGGTGGCGCTGTTGACCACGATCGGCCGCAAGACCGGCGAACCCCGCGTCAGTCCGCTGATCTTCCTGCGCGACGGCGCCCGGATCATCCTCGTCGCATCCCGCGGCGGTAGCGACAAGCACCCCATGTGGTACCTGAACCTGCGGGCGAATCCGACTGTGCAGGTGCAGATCAAGGACGAGGTGCTGACGCTGACCGCCCGGGTGGCCACCGAGGGCGAGCGCGAACTGTACTGGCCGAGACTCACCGAGATGTACCCGGACTTCGACAACTACCGGTCGTGGACCGACCGGGAGATCCCGATCGTCGTCTGCGAACCGTAGCGCCTCAGGCGCCGTAGACGGGCACCGGTTGCCGCTCCCTGGCGAGCAGATCCGTGACGACCGGTCCCAGTTCGGCCGGGTCCCACCGGGCACCCTTGTCGACCTGCGGGCCGTGCGCCCAGCCCTCGGCGACGCGGATCTTGCCGCCCTCGACCTCGAACACCTTGCCGGTCACGTCACGGGCCTCGACACTGCCGAGCCACACCACCAACGGGGAGACGTTCTCCGGTGCCATGGCGTCGAAATCGGCGTCCTGAGTGGACATCATCTCGGCGAACACCGTCTCGGTCATCCGGGTGCGGGCGGACGGGGCGATCGCGTTGACCGTGACGCCGTAGCGGCCCATCTCGGCGGCGGCCACCAGCGTCAGCGCGGCGATGCCGGCCTTGGCGGCGCTGTAGTTCGCCTGCCCGACGCTGCCCTGCAGGCCGGCGCCCGAACTGGTGTTGATGATGCGGGCGTCCACCGCGTCCCCCGCCTTGGACCTGGCCCGCCAGTAGGCCCCGGCGTGCTTCATGGTCGCGAAGTGCCCCTTGAGGTGCACGGCGACGACCGCGTCGAATTCCTCTTCGCTGGTATTGGCGAACATCCGGTCCCGCACGATGCCGGCGTTGTTCACCAGGACGTCGAGCCCTCCGAAGGAGTCGACCGCGGTCTGGATCAGGCCTTCGGCCTGCGCCCAGTCCGCCACATTGGCACCGCTGGTGACGGCTTCGCCACCGGCGGAGGTGATCTCGTCGACCACGCTCTGCGCGGCGCTGCCGCCGCCGGCCGGGGATCCGTCCAGGCCGACACCGATGTCGTTGACCACCACCCGCGCGCCTTCGGCGGCGAATGCCAGTGCGTGCGCACGGCCGATACCGCCACCCGCACCCGTCACGATGACCACGCGGCCGTCGAGCAGTCCCATATGTGTTGTCTCCTCTTACTTCTTGATGTCTGCGGTGGTGGTCGACAGATAGTGCGGGGGTTCGCCCCCACCGTGCACTTCGAGCGATGCGCCGCTGATGTAGGCCGCCGCATCGGAGGCGAGAAACGCCGTCGCCCAGCCGATGTCGTCCGGTTTGGCCAGCCGGCCCAACGGCACGTTGCGGGAGATCGCGGCGATCGAGTCGGCGTCGCCGTAGAACAGTTCGGCCTGTTCGGTCTCCACCATCCCGACGACCACCGAGTTGACCCGGACCTTGGGCGCCCACTCGACGGCGAGCGTGGTGGTCATGTTCTCCACCCCGGCCTTCGCCGCACCGTAGGCGACGGTGCCCGGCGTGGGCCGCCTGGCGCTGACACTGGTGATGTTGACGATGGCGCCGCCCGACTTCTGGGTTTGCATGACGGCGTTGGCGTGTGTCGACACCGACAGCGCGCCAAGCAGGTTCAGCTCGACGATCTTCCTGCTGAACTTCGCCGAGGCCTCGGCGGCGGGCACGTAGGGCGACCCGCCGGCGTTGTTGATCACGACGTCGAGGCGGCCGTGCGCGCCCACGATCGCGTCGACGAGCGCCTTCACCGAATCGTCGTCGCGGATGTCGCAGGGGTGGAATTCGTACGGGCTGCCCTCGACCGGCCGCCGCGCGCAGGTCACGACCGTGGCGCCCTGAGCCGCGAAGACGGCGCTGATCCCGGCGCCGACACCGCGGACACCACCGGTCACCAACACCACCCGGCCGTCGAGTCCCAGTTTGATTCCAGCGGTGTCGCTCACTGTGCTAGCGTACCAAGCAAGTGCTTGCTTAGGTAGCGACCCCAGGAGTTTGCATGCCAATCACCACAGAGACCGTGGAACCGGGCATCGTCTCGGTCACCGTCGACTACCCGCCCGTCAACGCGATCCCGTCGCGGGGTTGGTTCGAACTCGGCGACGCGATCACCGCCGCGGGCCGCGACCGCAGCACGCACGTGGTGATCCTGCGGGCCGAGGGCCGCGGCTTCAACGCCGGTGTCGACATCAAGGAGATGCAGAACACCGAGGGCTTCACCGCGCTCATCGACGCCAATCGCGGTTGCTACCACGCCTTCCGCGCGGTGTACGAATGCGAGGTTCCGGTGGTCGCCGCGGTCAACGGCTTCTGCGTCGGTGGCGGCATCGGCCTGGTCGGCAATGCCGACGTGATCGTCGCGTCCGACGACGCGAAGTTCGGCCTACCCGAGGTCGAGCGTGGCGCGCTGGGCGCCGCCACGCACCTGTCCCGGCTGGTGCCGCAACACCTGATGCGCCGGATGTTCTTCACCGCGTCGACCGTCAGCGCCGAGACACTGCACCATTTCGGATCGGTGCACGAGGTGGTGCCGCGAGAGGACCTCGACGAGTCCGCGCTGCGGGTCGCCCGCGACATCGCGAGCAAGGACACCCGGGTGATCCGCGCGGCCAAGGAGGCCCTCAACTTCATCGACGTCCAACCGGTCAACGCCAGGTACCGCATGGAGCAGGGCTTCACGTTCGAGCTCAATCTGGCCGGCGTCTCCGACGAGCACCGGGACGCGTTCGCGGGGACATCGAAGGGCGAGGGGAAGTGATGGCCGACAAGACGACGACTCTCGACGAGGCGGTCGCCTCCATCGAGAGCGGGATGACCATCGGCATCGGAGGCTGGGGCTCGCGGCGCAAGCCGATGGCGTTGATCCGCGCCCTGCTGCGCACCGATGTCACCGACCTCACCGTCGTCACCTACGGCGGGCCCGATCTCGGACTGCTGTGCTCGGCGAACAAGGTCAAGCGGGTCTACTACGGGTTCGTATCGCTGGATTCGCCGCCGTTCTACGACCCGTGGTTCTCCAAGGCGCGCACCAGCGGATCGATCGAGGCGCGCGAGATGGACGAGGGCATGCTGCGGTGCGGCCTGCAGGCCGCCGCGCAGCGCCTCCCGTTCCTGCCGATCCGCGCCGGGCTCGGCAGCGACGTCCGGGCATTCTGGGGAGACGAGCTCAAGACGGTGCGCTCGCCGTACCCCACGGGAGACGGCTACGAGGAGCTCATCGCGATGCCCGCGCTGAACCTGGACGTCGCCCTGGTGCATCTGAATCTCGGTGACACACAGGGCAACGCGGCCTACACCGGGATCGACCCCTACTTCGACGACCTGTTCCTCATGTCGGCACAGAAGCGGCTGATGAGCGTCGAGCGGGTGGTGTCCACCGACGAGCTCGTCAAGGCCGTTCCGCCACAGGCACTGCTGGTGAACCGGATGATGGTCGACGCCGTGGTCGAGGCGCCCAACGGTGCCCATTTCACCACTGCCGAACCGGATTACCGCCGCGACGAGAAGTTCCAGCGGCATTACGCCGAGGCCGCGGGGTCCGACGAGTCGTGGGCCGAGTTCAGAAAGACATACCTGTCCGGCAGCGAGGACGACTATCAGGCCGCGGTCCGGAAGTTCGCCGAACAGCAGGGAGCCGCGAAATGACCGATGTGACCCGTGCCGAGGTGTGCGCCGTCGCGTGCGCCGAGTTGTTCCGCGATGCCGGCGAGATCATGGTCAGCCCGATGGCGAACATGGTGTCGATCGGCGCCCGGCTCGCGCGCCTGACCTTCTCCCCCGACATCCTGTTGACCGACGGAGAGGCCCGGCTGCTCGCCGACACTCCCGCGCTCGGCGCGACGGGCGCCATCGAGGGCTGGATGCCCTTCGGGCGCGTCTTCGAGACGCTCACGTGGGGGCGACGCCACGTCGTCATGGGCGCCAACCAGATCGACCGCTACGGCAACCAGAACCTGTCGGCCTTCGGCCCGATCCAGCATTCGAAGCGACAGATGTTCGGCGTGCGCGGCGCACCCGGCAACACCATCAACCACGCCACCAGCTACTGGGTCGGCGGCCACAGCAAGAGGGTGTTCGGCGAACAGGTCGACATCGTGTCCGGCGTCGGGTGGGACAAGGTGGACCCCGACAATCCGGCGTACCGGTTCCTCGACGTGTACCGGGTCGTGAGCAACCTGGGGGTCTTCGACTTCAACGGCCCCGACCACCAGATGCGCGCGCTGTCGCTGCATCCGGGCGTCGACGCCGACCAGGTCGCCGAGAACACCTCCTTCGTCGTCCACGGTCTGGACACCGCCGAGGTGACCCGCGAGCCGTCCGGCGAGGAGCTCCGCCTGATCCGCGAGGTGATCGATCCGAAGTCGCTGCGCGACAGGGAAATCCGATCGTGACCAGGCTGAATACCCCGCTCACCGAACTGGTCGGCATCGAACATCCCGTGGTGCAGACCGGGATGGGCTGGGTGGCCGGGGCGCGTCTGGTGTCGGCGACGTCGAACGCCGGCGGCCTGGGCATCCTGGCCTCGGCGACCATGACGCTCGAGGAACTGCAGACGGCGGTGACCAAGGTCAAGGCCGCCACGGACAAACCGTTCGGCATCAACATCCGCGCCGACGCCGGTGACGCGAACGAGCGCGTCGACCTGCTGATCCGCGAGGGCGTGAAGGTGGCGTCCTTCGCGCTGGCGCCGAAGCCGGACCTCATCGCGAAGCTCAAAGAGGCCGGCGTCGTCGTGATCCCCTCGGTCGGCCTGGCCAAACACGCCAAGAAGGTCGCCGGATGGGGTGCCGATGCGGTCATCGTGCAGGGTGGCGAGGGCGGCGGGCACACCGGTCCGATCGCGACCACGCTGCTGCTGCCGTCGGTGCTCGATGCCGTCGCGGGCACCGGCATGCCGGTGATCGCCGCGGGCGGCTTCTTCGACGGACGCGGCCTCGCCGCGGCGCTGTCGTACGGCGCCGCCGGAGTCGCGATGGGCACCCGCTTCCTGCTCACCTCGGATTCGACCGTGCCCGACGCCGTCAAACAGCGGTACCTGCAGGCCGCCCTGGACGGCACCGTGGTGTCGACCCGTGTCGACGGGATGCCGCACCGCGTGTTGCGGACCGGACTGGTCGAGAAGCTCGAGAGCGGTTCGCCGGTGCGGGGTTTCGCCGCGGCCGTGGGCAACGCCCAGAAGTTCAAGAAGATGTCCGGGATGACATGGCGGTCGATGGTCAAGGACGGCCTGGCCATGCGGCACGGCAAGGAACTCACCTGGGCGCAGGTCGTGATGGCGGCCAACACCCCGATGTTGCTCAAGGCCGGACTGGTCGACGGCAACACCGACGCCGGCGTGCTGGCGTCCGGTCAGGTCGCCGGGATCCTCGACGATCTGCCCTCGTGCGCGGAACTGGTGCCGTCGATCGTCGACGACGCCGTCACTCACCTGAGGGCGGCCGCGGCACTCGTGGAGTGAGAGCCTGATGAAGCACATAGGTGAATTCCTCCAGAATTAAGCTATGGTCTTCATATGGCGGAAGTTAAGCTACAGCCTTCAGTGACGGCCGCGGTGATCGGTGACGTGGTCGCCTCCCGCCGCGCCCCCGACCGGCGCGCACTGCACCGCCACCTCGGCGCCGCACTTCGTGACGCCGGGTTCGCATTCACCGTCGGCGACGAGTTCCAGGGCATCCATCCGAGCGTCGGCGCCGCGATCGACGCCGCTTTGACCGTGCGCCTCGCCGTCGCACCGGACATCGACATCCGATTCGGCATCGGCTGGGGACCCGTCACCGTGCTCGATGCCGAAACCGGCATCCAGGACGGCCCGGGCTGGTGGGCGGCGCGCGAGGCGATCGAGTGGACCGCCACGGCCCAGCGGCAACCCGGCCTCGCGGCGGTGCGGACGTCGTACCGCCGAGCCGCAGACACCACCGGGCCGGACGTCGACGCCGTCAACGCCGCCCTGTTGTGTCGGGACCACCTGCTTGGATCACTCGATGACCGATCACTGCGGATCCTGAAGGGCCTGTTGAGCAACCACACCAAGAAGGACATCGCCGCCGCCGAGCACGTCAGCGCCTCGGCGGTGTCGCAGCGCGCCGGCCGCGACGGGCTGGACCTGCTCGTGTTGGCCGCTACCCATCTGCGCGGTGTCCGATGAGCGCACTGGCCGTCCTGCTGATCGCGATCGGTGTCGCCGACCTGGTCCGGCGGATCACCCCCCGCGCCTGGCTGCCCGTCGCCATCGTCCCCGTGGCGGTGGTGGGGTGCGCGCTGCTGGCCGGTCTGTGGCACCGCGGCGACCTCCCGTTGCTCGCGCTCGCCGCTGCCGCAGGCATCGCGTGGGAGGTGCTCGGGGCGCGGGCGGAACGCACCGGCCGACGGCCGTGGGCCCCGCTGTTGGTGCTGGCGGCGGCCGCCGCCGCACTGGTCATGCTGTCCGGGTGGGCCTCCGAGGTCGCCGGGCTGGTGGGCCGCTGGTCGGACTGGACGCAGCTCCCTGCCGTCGGCGCCATCAGCGCGGACCGGCTCCTGATGGTGGTGGCCGTCATCCTCCTGCAGCTGGTCACCGGCAACCAGCTGGTGCGCCTGGTGCTGGCGTCGGTCGGTGCGGTCAAACCCGCCGGACAACCGCAGGCGTCGGACCGGCTCAAGGGCGGGCGGCTGCTCGGACCGATGGAGCGACTGCTGATCCTGGGTCTCGGGCTGGCCGGGCAGCTGGCGGCCGCCACCGCCGTCGTCGCCGCCAAGAGCATCATCCGGTTCCCGGAGATCAACGCGCAGAAGGCCGCCGCGCAGATCAAAGAGGGGAATGGCAACGGCGACTTGGGGATCGGCATCGACGAGGTGACGGAGTATTTCCTGGTCGGCAGTTTCGCGAGCTGGATCATCGCGCTCGGCGGGTTGGCGCTGGCGCAATAACGGCATTCGCCGGTGATCTGACTCCGTCCGTTCATACACTCCCGGCATGAAGACCAACGCGGCGATTCTGTGGGAGTACGGGGGCGACTGGACGGTCGAGGAGATCGATCTCGATCCGCCGGGCGACGGCGAGGTGCTGGTGTCCTGGGAGGCCACCGGTCTGTGCCATTCCGACGAGCACATCCGTACCGGCGATCTGCCCGCGCCGCTGCCGCTGATCGGCGGCCACGAAGGGGCCGGGATCGTGCGCGAGGTGGGTGCCGGCGTCGTCGGGCTCGCCCCCGGCGACCATGTCGTCGCGTCGTTCCTGCCCGCCTGCGGTCGGTGCCGCTTCTGCTCGACCGGCCACCAGAACCTGTGCGATCTCGGCGCGATGATCATGGCCGGCACCCAGCTCGACGGCACCTACCGACGCCACGTCCGCGGGCAGGACGTCGGCGTGATGGCACTGGTCGGCACGTTCTCGCAGTACGGCACCGTTCCCGAGGCGTCCATCGTCAAGATCGACGACGACATCCCGCTGGCGCGGGCCTGTCTCCTCGGCTGCGGTGTCACCACCGGATGGGGCTCGGCGGTCAACACCGCCGATGTGTCACCCGGTGACACCGTCGTGATCATCGGGCTCGGCGGAATCGGCAGCGGTGCGATCCAGGGGGCGCGGCTGGCCGGCGCCGAGAAGATCGTCGTCATCGAGCCGGTGGAGTCCAAGCGGGAGTTGGCTTTCCGGTTCGGCGCCACGCACTTCACGACCTCGATGGAGGAGGCCACCGCGCTGGTCGCCGACCTGACCCGCGGCGTGATGGCCGATTCCGCGATCCTGACCGTCGGACTGCTCGAGGGCACGATGCTCGAGGAAGCCGCGAACATCATCCGCAAGGGCGGCGCCGTCGTGATGACGGCCCTGTCGACGATGGCCGACAACCAGCCGACCCTGGGCATGATGATGTTCACGCTGTTCCAGAAGCGGCTGCTCGGGAGCCTCTACGGTGAGGCCAACCCGCGCGCCGACATCCCGCGACTGCTGTCGCTGTACCGCGAGGGCAAGCTCCTACTCGACGAGACGGTCACGCACGAGTACAAACTCGCCGAGGTCAACGAGGGTTACGAGGACATGCGTGCCGGACGCAACATCCGCGGCGTGATCCTGCACGACCACTGAGGGCGGGCGCCCCTAGAGGCGCTCGATGATCGTCACGTTGGCGGTACCGCCGCCCTCGCACATCGTCTGCAGACCGTAGCGGCCACCCGTGCGCTCGAGCTCGTTGAGCATGGTGGCGAACAGCTTGGCGCCCGTCGCACCGAGCGGGTGTCCGAGTGCGATCGCGCCGCCGTTCGGGTTGACCTTCTCCGGATCGGCCTTGAGCTCCTTGAGCCAGGCGATCACCACCGGGGCGAACGCCTCGTTGATCTCCACGACGTCGATGTCGTCGATCGACAGGCCGGTCTTCTCTAGTGCGTAACGGGTCGCGGGGATCGGCCCGGTCAGCATGAACACCGGGTCGGCGCCGCGGGCGCTGATGTGGTGGATGCGCGCACGCGGGGTGAGGCCGTGGGTCTTGACAGCCTCCTCGGAGGCCAGCAGCACAGCGCTCGCTCCGTCCGAGATCTGGCTCGCCACAGCGGCGGTCAGCCGGCCGCCCTCGGCCAGCGGCTTGAGCGAGGCGAGCTTCTCCAGCGTCGACTCCCGCGGCCCCTCGTCGACGCCGAAGTCACCGACCGGGATGATCTCGTTGTCGAAGTGCCCGCCCCGGATCGCGGCGAACGCCCGCTGGTGGCTGGTGTAGGCGAACTGCTCCATCTCCTCGCGCGAGATGTCCCACTTCTCGGCGATCAGCTCGGCGCCGCGGAACTGCGAGATCTCCTCGTCGCCGTAGCGGTGCCGCCAGTTCTCCGATTCACCGGTCGGCGAGGTGAAACCGAATTCCTTACCGACCACCATCGCCGACGCGATCGGGATCTGGCTCATGTTCTGCATACCGCCGGCCAAGATGATGTCGGCCGTACCGGACATGATGGCCTGCGCGCCGAAGGAGATGGCCTGCTGGCTGGACCCGCACTGGCGGTCGACGGTCACACCCGGCACCTCCTCGGGGTAGCCGGCAGCGAGCCACGCGTTGCGGCCGATGTTGCCGGCCTGCCCGCCCAGGGCGTCCACGCAGCCGACGATCACGTCGTCCACCGCGCCCGGATCGACGTCGACGCGGCCGAAGATGCCGCGGAACGCGTGCACGCCGAGGTCGATCGGATGGATGTGGGCCAGCGAGCCGCCGCGCTTGCCGACGGGTGTCCGCACAGCGTCGATGACATACGCCGTCGAGGTTGGCACTGCCATTATTCGTCTCCTTCGAGAGGGGTGGCGGTGATTCCGCCGAGGACTATGGACAGGTACTGCCGGCCGACCTCTTGGGCCGTGAGCGGGCCGCCCGGCTGGTACCAGCGGACCGACACCCAGGTCGTGTCCCGGATGAAGCGGTAGATCAGGTCGACGTCGATGTCGGGCCGGAAGTAGCCCTCGGCGATGCCCTGGTTGAGCACCTCGATCCACATCTTGCGCTGTTCGCGGTTGCGCTCCTCGACGTAAGAGAAGCGCGGCTGGGACGACAGCCGCTTGGCCTCGTCCTGGTAGATGACGACCTGGGCGTGCCGGGTGGCGATCGCCTCGAACGACGCCAGGAACAGTCCCTTGAGCCGTTCGAGCGGGTTCGGTTCGGTCTCGACGATCTGGTGGTAACGCTCGAACAGCCAGTCCAGGAAACCGCGCAGCAGCTCGTCGATCATCTCCTCCTTGGAGGAGAAGTGGTGATACAGGCTGCCGGACAGGATGCCCGCCGAATCGGCGATGTCACGCACGGTGGTGGCCCGCAGCCCGCGCTCGGCGAACATCGTCGCGGCGAGCTCGAGGAGCTCGTCGCGGCGGGTCGGCGGTTGGCCGGCTGCGGAGGTGCTCACGGGTGCTGACTCGAAACCGAGATCACTTCGCCGGTCAGGTAACTCGAGTAGTCGCTGGCGAGGAAGGCGATGGTGGCGGCCACCTCCCACGGTTCGGCCGCGCGGCCGAACGCCTCACCCTGGGACAACCGGTCGAGCAGGTCGGAGGAGCTGACCTTCTCCAGGAATCTGTGCCGCGCGATGCTCGGCGAGACGGCGTTGATCCGGACTCCGTGCTCGACGGCCTCGATCGCACTGCACCGCGTCAGCGCCATCACTCCGGCCTTGGCGGCGGCGTAGTGCGCCTGGGAATGCTGTGCGCGCCAACCCAACACGCTCGCATTGTTGACGATCACACCGCCGTGACCGGCCTCGCGGAAGTAGCGCAGCGCGGCCCTGGTCGCACGCATGACCGACGTCAGGGTCACGTTGAGGACGCGGTCCCATTCCTCGTCGGTCATGTCGACGACGGGGGTCTCGCCGCCGAGGCCGGCGTTGTTCACCAGCACGTCGAGTCGGCCCAGGCGGGCGGTCGTCGATGAGATCAGGGCGTCGACCTGCGCGGTGGAGGTCACGTCGCAGACCACGCTCTCGACCCGGCCGAGGCCGAGTTCGACCAGCTGGTCGCGTGTTTCGCCCAGCCGGCGTTCGTGGTGATCGGAGATCACGACGTCGGCACCCTCGTTGAGTGCGCGCCGCGCGACGGCCGAACCGATGCCGGTGCCCGCGGCGGCGGTCACCACGACGACCTTGCCGGTCAACAGTCCGTGGCCCTCGATCTCCTTCGGCGCTTCGCTGAGGTTCACTTCCCTTTGACCTCTCGGGGTAGGCCGAGCACCCGCTCGGCGATGATGTTGCGCTGCACCTCGTTCGAGCCGCCGTAGATCGTGTCGGCGCGAGAGAACAGGAACAGGCGCTGCCATTCGTCGAAATCGCCGTCTTTCAGGGCCAGCCCTGCTGTGCCCTCGACGTCCATCGCGATCTCTCCGAGTTCGCGATGCCAGTTGGCCCACAACAGCTTCGACACGGAGTCCTGTCCGGGCTGTTCGACATCCATCGTCGCGAGCGCATACGACCGCATCGTGCGCAGCCCGACCCACGACCTGGTGAGCCGATCGCGGATCAGCGGATCGTCGGCGGCGCCGGTCTTCTTGGCCAGCTCGGCGACACCGGACAGCTCGCGGGCGTATTCGATCTGCTGGCCGAGCGTCGACACACCGCGCTCGAAGGTCAACGTGCCCATCGCGACGCGCCACCCGTCACCGGGCTCCCCCACCACCAGTGAGGCGTCGGTGCGGGCGTCGTCGAAGAACACCTCGTTGAACTCCGAGTCACCGGTGAGCTGGATGATCGGGCGCACGTCGACGCCGGGCTGATCGAGCGGCACCAGCAGGTACGAGAGGCCGGCATGGCGCTTGGAGCCCTTCTCGGTGCGGGCGACGACGAAGCACCAGTGCGCCCAGTGCGCGAGCGACGTCCACACCTTCTGGCCGTTGATAAGCCAGTGCTGACCCTCCTCATCGAGCACCGCGGTGGTCGCCACGTTCGCGAGGTCACTGCCGGCGCCGGGTTCCGAATAGCCCTGGCACCACAGTTCGGTGACGTCGACGATCTTGGGCAGGAACCGCTGCTGCTGCTCCGGGGTGCCGTAGGCGATCAGTGTCGGCCCGAGCAGCTCCTCACCGAAGTGGTTGACCTTCGCCGGGGCGTTGGCGATCGCGTACTCCTCGTAGAACGCGACGCGGTGCGCGACCGACAGGCCACGCCCGCCGTGCTCGACCGGCCACCCCAGACAGGTCAGCCCCGCCGCGGCGAGATGGCGGTTCCACGCCAGCCGCTCCTCGAACGCCTCGTGCTCGCGGCCGGGCCCGCCCAGCCCTTTGAGCGCGGCGAATTCGCCGACCAGGTTGTCGGCGAGCCACTGCCGGACCTCGGCCCGGAACTCCTGGACCTCTATCACCCCTGTAGGCTAACCTACCAAGCACTTGCTTTGTTAGAGGGAGCATCGATGACGACCGCCCCGAGGACGATCCCGGCCGTTCTCGACCGGACCGCCGAGCAGTACGGCGACCGCGAGGCGGTGGTGACAGACGACCGTCGCCTCACCTACGCACAGCTGCGCGACGAGGTGCGCCGGGCTGCCGCGGCGATGATCGACCTCGGCATCGCCGCAGGCGACCGGGTCGCGATCTGGTCACCCAACACCTGGCACTGGGTGGTCGCCTGCCTGGCCACGACGTACGCGGGCGGGGTCGTCGTCCCGCTCAACACCCGCTACACCGCCAGCGAGGCGAGCGACATCCTGGCCCGGACGGACGCACCCCTGTTGATCGCGGCCGGTGAGTTCCTCGGCGCCGACCGGACGGCCGACCTCGACCGCTCCGCGCTGCCGGCGCTGCGGCACATCGTGCGGGTGCCCGTGGAACAGGGAGACGCCGCGTCCGTCGCATCCTGGGACGAGTTCGTCTCACGCGGAACCGATCTCACTCCCGTCGACGAACGGGCGGCGGCGGTCCGGCCCGACGACGTGTCCGACATCCTGTTCACCTCCGGCACCACCGGGCGCAGCAAGGGTGTGCTGTGCGCGCACCGTCAGTCACTGGACGCGCCGGCGGCCTGGGCCGAGTGCGGGCAGCTCACCAGCGCCGACCGCTATCTGTGCATCAACCCGTTCTTCCACAATTTCGGCTACAAGGCGGGCATCCTCACCTGCCTGCAGACCGGCGCCACGCTGATCCCCCAGCTGACGTTCGACCCGGAGAAGGCGATGGCGGCGGTGGCCGAGCACCGCATCACCGTGCTGCCCGGCCCGCCGACGATCTACCAGACGCTGCTCGACCATCCGAAACGTGCGGATTACGACCTCAGTTCGCTGCGGTTCGCGGTCACCGGCGCCGCGGTGGTCCCCGTCGTGCTGATCGAACGCATGCAGACCGAGTTGGACATCGACATCGTGCTGACGGCCTACGGGCTCACCGAGGCGAGCGGTTTCGGAACGATGTGCCGGGCCGACGACGACGCAGTGACGGTCGCCACCACGTGCGGGCGGCCGATCGCCGACTTCGAACTGCGCATCGACTCGCCCGACGAACACGGCGCGGGCGAGGTGCTACTGCGCGGGCCGAACGTGATGCGCGGTTATCTCGACGACCCCGAGGCCACCGCCGCGGCGATCGACGCCGACGGCTGGCTGCACACCGGGGACGTGGGCACCGTCGACGAGCGGGGCAACCTGCGGATCACAGACCGGCTCAAGGACATGTACATCTGCGGCGGCTTCAACGTCTACCCGGCGGAGGTCGAACAGGTGCTGGCCCGCCTCGACGGGGTCGCCGAATCGGCCGTGATCGGCGTGCCCGACGAGCGGCTCGGCGAGGTCGGCAAGGCCTTTGTCGTCGCCAAACCGGGCGCACACCTCGACGAGCAGGCCGTGATCGCCCATGCGCGACAACATCTCGCGAATTTCAAGACGCCGCGGTCGGTGGAATTCCTCGACGTGCTGCCCCGCAACCCGGGCGGCAAGGTCGTCAAACCGCTCCTGAGGAAGAGAGCCTGAATGGATCTGACGTTCGACGACGCCACCGAGGACTTCCGCGCCGAGGTGCGCGAATTCCTGGCGGCGCACCGCGAGGATTTCCCGACGAAGTCCTATGACTGCGCCGAAGGTTTCGAACAGCACCGGCGCTGGGACAAGGTGCTCTTCGACGCCGGCCTGTCGGTGATCGCCTGGCCGGAGCGGTTCGGCGGGCGCGACGCGACGCTGCTGCAGTGGATCGCGTTCGAGGAGGAGTACTTCCGCGCCGGTGCACCCGGGCGTGCGAGCGCCAACGGGACCTCGATGCTGGCGCCGACACTCTTCGCGCACGGCACCGAGGAGCAACTCGACCGGGTATTGCCCAAGATGGCCAGCGGCGAGGAGATCTGGGCGCAGGCGTGGTCGGAGCCCGAGTCGGGCAGTGACCTGGCCTCGCTGCGGTCGACCGCGACCCGCACCGAGTCGGGGTGGCTGCTCAACGGGCAGAAGATCTGGAGTTCGCGGGCCGTCTTCGGCGACCGGGCTTTCGGCTTGTTCCGGTCCGACCCGGAGGCGCAGCGGCACAAGGGTCTGACGTACGTCATGTTCGACCTGAAGGCCGACGGGGTGACGGTGCGCCCGATCGCCCAGCTCGGCGGCGACACGGGCTTCGGTGAGATCTTCCTCGACGACGTGTTCGTTCCCGACGCCGACGTCATCGGCGAGGTCAACGACGGCTGGCGCGCCGCGATGAGCACGTCGAGCAACGAGCGCGGCATGTCGCTGCGCAGTCCGGCGCGGTTCCTGGCGCCCGCCGAACGTCTCGTGGCGGAATGGCAGAAGGACCGCAACCCGGCATTCGCCGAGCGCGTCGCCGACGCGTGGATCAAGGCGCAGGCCTACCGGTTGCACACCTTCGGCACCGTCACGCGCATCGCGGGCGGCGGTGAGCTCGGTGCGGAATCGTCGGTGACGAAGGTGTTCTGGTCCGATCTCGACGTGGCGCTGCACCAGACGGCCCTCGACCTGCGCGGCCCGGACAGCGAGCTGGTCGACAGTTGGACCGACGGTCTGCTGTTCGCGCTCGGCGGCCCGATCTATGCCGGCACCAACGAGATTCAGCGCAACATCATCGCCGAGCGGCTGTTGGGTCTGCCCCGCGAGCCGAAAGGGCAAGCCAAGTGAACTTCGAACTCGACGAACAGCAGCGGGATTTCGCCGCCAGCATCGACGCCGCGCTGGCGGCCGCCGATGTGCCCGCCGCGGTGCGGGCGTGGTCCGACGGTGACACCGCGCCAGGCCGCAAGGTGTGGGCCACGCTGGCCGACCTCGGGGTGACCGCGCTGATGGTGGCCGAGGAGCACGACGGCATCGACGCCACTGCGGTCGACCTGGTGGTCGCCGCCGAACGGCTGGGCCGCTGGTGCGTTCCGGGACCGACGACCGAATCCGTTGCGGTGGCACCTGTTCTGCTGCGCGGGGACGAGCGCAGCGCCGCGCTGGCCGCCGGTGAACTCGTCGTCACCGTGGCGCTGCCCCCGCACGTGCCGCGCGCGGTGGACGCCGACAACGCCGGGCTGGTACTCCTGGCGCAGGACGGTTCGGTCAGCGAGGCCACCGCCGCCGCACAGCACGAATCGGTGGACCCTTCGCGCAGACTGTTCGAGGTCACCGCCGGCGGTTCCGCGCGTGAGGCGGATGTCGACCGCGCATTCGAGTTCGGGGTGCTCGCGACGGCCGCGCAACTCGTCGGCTCGGCGCAGGCGATGCTCGACCAGTCCGTGGAGTACGCCAAGCAGCGCCACCAGTTCGGCCGGGCCATCGGTTCCTACCAGGCGATCAAACACAAGTTGGCCGACGTGCACATCGCGGTCGAGCTGGCGCGGCCCCTGGTGTACGGCGCCGCGCTGTCGCTCGGCGACGGCTCGCCCGACACCGCCCGCGACGTGAGCGCGGCGAAGGTGGCCGCATCGGACGCCGCACTGCTGGCCGCGCGGTCGGCGCTGCAGACGCACGGCGCGATCGGCTTCACCCACGAACACGACCTGTCCCTGTGGCTGCTGCGCGTCCAGGCTCTGCGATCTGCATGGGGCGATCCGACATGGCACCGCGGACGGGTTCTGGAGGCCTTCTGATGAGCGAAGAACGGGACCTGCTGCGCGAAACCGTGGCGGCGTTGGTGGAGAAGCACGCCTCACCTGCGGCGGTGCGCGAGGCGATGAGCTCGGAGCGCGGCTACGACCAGTCGCTGTGGACGCTGCTGTGCGAACAGGTCGGCGCGGCGGCGCTGGTTGTCCCCGAGGAGCTCGGCGGCGCGGGTGGGGAACTCGCCGATGCGGCGGTGGTGCTGGAGGAGCTGGCCAGGAACCTGGTGCCCACACCGTTGCTGGGCACGATCCTGGCCGAGCTCGCGCTGCTGGCGGCCGACGAACCGGACGCCGGGGCGCTCGAGGCGCTGGCCGAGGGGGCGCAGATCGGCGCGGTCGTCCTCGACCCCGGGTACGTGGTCAACGGGGACATCGCCGACGTGGTGGTCGGCGTCTCGGACGGCCAACTCAGCCGGTGGACGTCCTTCGAGGCGCACCGGCTCGAGGCGATGGACCTGACCCGTCGGCTGTCCCGCCTCGAACCGGGTGGCACCGCCGCGATCGGGGCCGACCCCGGGTTGGCCGACACCGCCGCGCTGCTGGTGGCGGCCGAGCAGATCGGCGCGGCCACCCGGTGCCTCGAGCTGACCGTCGCCTACACCAAGGACCGGGTGCAGTTCGGCAGGCCGATCGGCAGCTTCCAGGCGCTCAAACACCGGATGGCCGACCTCTACGTCAAGGTGCAGTCCGCCAAGGCCGTCGTCGACGAGGCGCTGGCCGAGCCCACTGCGGTCTCCGCGGCGCTCGCACGGTTCTCGGCCAGTGAGGCGTTCACCGCGGTGGCCGCCGAGGCGGTGCAGATGCACGGCGGCATCGCGATCACCTGGGAAAGCGACATCCAGTTGTACTTCAAGCGCGCACACGGCAGTGCGCAGCTGCTCGGACCGCCGCGTGAGCACCTGCGCCGGCTCGAGGCTCAACTGCTCTAGGCGGCTCGGCCGCGTTCCGACCCCCATGTTCTAGCCTCGATGTGATGAGTGGAGCGCACGCGAAGCACGCAGAGCCGCGGGACGTGGCGCTGCGCGCCGGCATCCCACCGTTCTATGTGATGGACGTCTGGCTCGCCGCCGCGGAACGTCAACGCACCCACGGCGACCTGGTCAACCTGTCGGCCGGTCAGCCCAGCGCGGGCGCGCCGGTTGCGGTACGCGACGCCGCCATCGCGGCGCTGCACGGCAACCAGCTCGGGTACACCGTCGCGCTCGGCATCCCGGAACTGCGGGAGGCCATCGCCGGACGGTACGCCGACCAATTCGGCCTGACGGTCGGCGTGGACGACGTCATCCTCACCACCGGATCCTCCGGTGGGTTCCTGCTGGCATTCCTGGCCTGCTTCGACGTCGGCGACCGGGTGGCGATCGCCAGGCCCGGTTACCCCTGCTACCGCAACATCCTCTCGGCGCTGGGCTGTGAAGTGGTGGAGCTCCCGTGCGGCCCCGAGACCCGCTTCCAGCCGACCGCCGACATGCTCGCGGCGCTGGACCCGCCGGTGCAGGGCGTGATCGTCGCCAGCCCCGCGAACCCCACCGGCACCGTCATCCCGCCCGAGGAACTCGCCGCGATCGCGGCGTGGTGTGAGGCCACGGACACCCGGCTGATCAGCGACGAGGTCTACCACGGACTGGTCTACGACGGCGCCCCACAGATCAGCTGCGCATGGCAGACATCACGAAAAGCCGTGGTGGTCAACAGCTTCTCCAAGTACTACGCGATGACCGGGTGGCGGCTGGGTTGGCTGCTGGTGCCGAGCGAACTGCAACGTGCCGTCGACCGGTTGACCGGCAACTTCACGATCTGCCCGCCCGCGCTGGCGCAGCATGCCGCGGTGGCCGCGTTCACCCCCGAGTCGACCGCCGAGGCCGACGGTCTGCTGGCGCACTACGCCGACAACCGCCGCCTGCTCCTCGACGGCCTGCGCGCCATCGGCATCGACCGGCTGGCTCCGGCGGACGGAGCGTTCTACGTCTACGCCGACGTCTCGCACCTCACCGACACCTCGCTCTCGTTCTGCGCGAAGCTGTTGGCCGACACCGGCGTCGCGATCGCGCCGGGCATCGACTTCGACACCGTGCACGGCAACTCGTTCGTCCGGCTGTCGTTCGCCGGGCCGACCGCGGACATCACCGAGGCACTGAACCGCATCGGGGCCTGGCTGAACTGACCTGTCGGTGGGCGCGTCGAGGGCCGGTTCGGCATCGACATCGTCAGGTTCGGCGCTGCCTGACGTACCAGTCCAGCAATGTGGGATCGTCGACGGCGGTCGGTTCGACCACGCGCGCCGGATCGCCGCCCTGGAGCAGCTTCTTGATCGGCACCTCGAGCTTCTTGCCCGTGCGGGTGTGCGGGATCCCGGGGGCGAGCAGGACGTCGTCGGGCACGTGCCGCGGTGACACCTCGGTGCGGATGGTCTTACAGATCCGGTCCTTGAGGTCGTCGGTCAGTTCGGCGTCATCGGTGAGCGTGACGAACAGCGGCATCCAGTAGCCGCCGTCGGGTTGCTCGGCGCCGATGACCAGCGCCTCGGCGACCTCGGGCATCCGCTCGACGGCCTGGTAGATGTCGGCGCTGCCCATCCGGATTCCGTGGCGGTTGAGCGTCGAGTCCGACCGGCCGTGCACGATGACGCTGCCGTGATCGGTGATCGTGATCCAGTCGCCGTGCCGCCACACGCCGGGATACATCTCGAAATAGGCTTCGCGGTAACGACTTCCGTCGGCGTCGTTCCAGAACGTGACCGGCATCGACGGCAGCGGTTTGGTGACGACGAGTTCACCGACCTCACCGCGGACCGGCTGACCCGATTCGTCCCACGCCTCGACCGCGGCGCCGAGGTACGGCGCCGAGAGCTCACCCGGCCACACGGGGACGGTGCGCACGCCGCCGATGAACGCCGACACCACATCGGTGCCGCCGCTGATCGAGGCGACCTGCACGTGTGCACCGACGTTGTCGCGCAACCACAGTGCCGATGCAGGCGGCAGTGACGAGCCGGTGATCCCCACGGTCCGAAGCGCCGACAGGTCGTGATCCCGACGCGGAACGGAACCCGCTTTATCGCAGGCCAACACGTAACCGGGGCTCGTGCCGAGCACCGTGGCACCCACCCGGGCGGCGATCTCCCACAGCGTGTCGGCGGCCGGATACGTCGGGCTGCCGTCGTAACAGACGATGGTCGCTCCGACCAGCAGACCGGCCACCTGGAAGTTCCACATCATCCAACTCGGGCTGGTGAACCAGAAAAACGTGTCCTCGGCGCCGATGTCAGATTGCAGCGCAACGGCTTTGAGGTGTTCGACCACGACGCCGCCGTGGCCGTGCACGATGCCCTTCGGCAAACCCGTGGTGCCCGACGAGTACAGCACCCACAGCGGGTGGTCGAAGTCCACGGCGACCGGTTGCAGGGTGCCGCCGCCGGCGGTCGCCGCCGCCCAGTCCACCCAGTCGGCGTCGGGTGCGCCGACCCCGATCCGCGAGACCGACACCGCGGCCCGCACGGTCGGGAGCCCCGCGCGCAGTGCGGCGACGTCCGCGGTCTTGTCGTGGGTCTTACCGCCGAAGCGGTAACCGTCGGCGGCGACCAGCACCACCGGTTCGAGCTGCCCGAGCCGGTCCAGCGCGGCCTTGGCGGTGTAGTCCTGCCCGCAGGCGCTCCAGATCGCCCCGATGCTCGCAGTGGCGAGGAAGGCGATGACGGCTTCGGGCACATTGGGCAGGTAGCCCGCGACGCGGTCACCCGGTCCCACGCCCATCGACTGCAGGGTGCGCGCGAACCCCGCGGCAGCGGTGAGCATCTCGCCCCACGACATCTCGGTGACGTCTCCGCCCTCGGCGACGTAGAGGATGGCGGGCCGATCGTCGCGCGCGTGCCTGAGGACCTGGTCGGCGTAATTGAGCCGCGTCCCCGGGAACCAGCGCGCGCCCGGCATCGCCGGATCGGCGAGCACCTCGGCGGGCGGGTCACCGAGTTCGAAATACTCCCACAGCGCGCCCCAGAACCCGTTGAGGTCGTCGACCGACCACTGCCACAGCGCGTGGTAGTCGGACACGTCGGCGCCGGTGCGCTGCTGCACGAAACGGGCGAAATCGGTGACCCTGGCCTTGCTGACGTCGTCCTCGGTGGGCGTCCACTGTGGTTCGCTCACCGGGCGCTCCATCCGCCGTCCATGGTGTAGGCCGCACCGGTCACCATGCCGGACTGCGGTGAGGCCAGCCAGCCCACCAGCGATCCGACCTCGGATGGTTCGACGAGGCGCTTGATGGCGCTCTCCTTGAGCAGGATCTGGGTCACCACGTCATCTTCACCGATACCGTGCACCTTGGCCTGATCGGCTATCTGTTTGGTGACCAGAGGGGTCCGCACATAGCCGGGGTTGACGCAGTTGCTGGTGACCTGGTGCGGTCCGCCCTCCAACGCGGTCACCTTGGACAGGCCCTCGAGCGCGTGCTTGGCGGTGACGTAGCCGACCTTGTACTCCGACGCGCGCAGTCCGTGCACCGACGAGATGTTGATGATCCGCCCGAACTTCTGCGCGTACATGTACGGCAGCGCCGCGCGGATGAGCAGGAACGGCGCCTCGACCATCAGCGTCATCAGCATCCGGAAGTTCTCCGGCGCGAAATCGACGATCGGGTCGATGCGCTGCACACCGGCGTTGTTGACCAGGATGTCGGTGTCCAGCGCCAACCCTTCGAGCGCGGACACGTCGAGCAGGTCCACCACCCATGCGTTGCCGCCGATCTCGTCGGCCAGTGCGGTGGCGGCGGCCTCGTCGCGGTCGGCGACGGTGACCGTGGCGCCGCGGGCGGCGAGTTCGCGCGCGCACGCCTCACCGATGCCGCCGGCACCGCCCGTCACCAACGCGGTGCGTCCGGCCAGATCGCTCATGCGGCACCGGTTCTCGACGCCTCCACCCGCGCGAGGTCCTCCCGGTCCGCGACGTCGAGGTCGGCCAGGTCGATGCCGCGGGTCTCCCGGCTGAACAGCACCGCCACCAGGGTGATGGCGCACGCCACGGCCAGGTACACCGAGATCGGCACCGACGAGTCGTAGACGTCGAGCAGTTTCACCGCGATGATCGGCGCCAGCGATCCGGCGACGATCGAGGTGACCTGATACCCCAGCGACACACCGGAATACCGCATCCGGGTCGGGAACATCTCGGCCATCAGGGCGGGCTGCGGGGCGTACATGATCGCGTGGATCACCAGGCCGATCGTCACCGCCGCCGTGACCACGGCGTAGTTGGCGCTGTTCATCATCGGGAAGGCGAAGAAGCCCCACGTGGCGCCCAGGACCGCGCCGACCAGGTACACCGGGCGGCGACCGAACATGTCGGACAGCCGGCCGACGACCGGGATCGCGACGAAGTGCACCGCGTGCGCGACCAGCAGGTACCACAGGATGTCACTGGTGTCGGCGCCCACCTGCACCTTGAGATAGGTGATCGAGAACGTCACGACCAGGTAGTACATGATGTTCTCGCCGAACCGCAGACCCATCGCGGTGAACACGCCGCGCGGGTAGCGCTTGAGCACCTCGACCACACCGTAGGAGGTGGCCTTGGCTCGCTCGACCTCCTGCTGGGCGGCGACGAAGATCGGCGCGTCGGTGACCTTGGTGCGGATGTAGTAGCCGACGAGCACCACCACCGCCGACAGCCAGAACGCCACGCGCCAGCCCCAGGACAGGAACGCCGACTCGGGCAGGGTGGCGGTGAGCACGAGCAGCACCACAGTGGCGAGCAGGTTGCCGACGGGCACGCCGGCCTGCGGCCAACTCGCCCAGAATCCGCGCTCGCGGTTCGGGCTGTGCTCGGCGACCAGCAGCACCGCGCCGCCCCATTCACCGCCGACGGCGAAACCCTGGATGAAGCGCAACGTCACCAGCAGTGCCGGCGCCCAGTATCCGATCTGGCCGAAGGTGGGCAGACAGCCCATCAGGAAGGTGGCTGCGCCGACGAGGATCAGGCTGAACTGCAGCAGCTTCTTGCGGCCGTACTTGTCGCCGAAGTGGCCGAACACCACGCCGCCGAGTGGACGGGCGACGAACCCGACCGCATACGTGACGAATGCCGCCAGGATCGCGTCGAGGTCATTACCGCCCTGGGCGAAGAACACCTTCGAGAACACGAGGGTGGCGGCGGTGCCGTAGAGGAAGAACTCGTACCACTCGACGACCGTGCCGGCCATGGAGGCGACCACGACGCGTTTGAGTCCGGTCGGGATCGATCCGGGTGGGCTGGTGTCCGGCTGGGACGGGATCGGGGCGCTCATCGCTGGCTCCATTCATGACCGGGGACATATCGGTCCCCTGGATGTGACTGGCCACACATACACGTGAGTATTCATGCAGGTCGAGCCCCCGGCAATGGCCAACTTCGCAGCCGCGATCTGCGAAACTGCACACATGACCGCTATGTCGGGCCGTCGCCCCAGCGCGGACGACCTCCTCGTCCTGCTCGCGGTCGGCCGCACCGGCCGGTACACCACGGCCGCGGACGAACTCGGCCTCAACCACACGACGATCTCGCGGCGCATCGCGGCGCTGGAACAGTCCGTCGGTGGCCGCCTGGTGGCGCGGGTGGCCGGCGGCTGGGAGCTGACCGAACTCGGCCGCGAGGCACTGACCGCCGCCGAGGCCGTCGAATCCGCGGTCCGGTCGCTGACCGTCGACCCGGCCGGCCGGCGTGCGCTCGAGGGCGTGGTGCGGATCTCGGCGACCGACGGGTTCAGCGCCTACATCGCCGCGCCCGCCGCCGCCCGGGTGCAGCGCGACCACCCCGGCGTCGCCGTCGAGATCGTCGCGACCACACGCCGCGCCTCACAGCAGCGTTCGGGCCTCGACATCGAAGTGGTGGTGGGCGAACCCCAGGTCCACCGCGCCGAGGCGATCCGGCTCGGCGACTACTGCCTCGGACTGTACGGCGCGCGCAGTTACCTCGCCGAGCATGGGATGCCGGCAGATGTCGACGACCTCGCCGGGTATCCGCTCGTGTACTTCATCGACTCGATGCTGCAGGTCGACGACCTGGACTCGGCCACCGGTTTCGCGCCGGCGATGCGGGAGTCGGTGACCTCCACCAACGTCTTCGTCCACGTGGAGGCCACCCGTGCGGCCGCCGGGCTGGGATTGCTGCCCTGCTTCATGGCCGACCGGCACGACGACCTCGTCCGGGTGCTGCCGCGGACCGTGTCGGTGCGGTTGACCTACTGGCTGGTGACCCGCGCCGAGACGCTGCGCCGGCCGGAGGTGGCCGCGGTGGTCGACGCCATCCGCGACCGGGTGGACGATCAGCGCGATGTGCTGCTCGGCGCGCCGTAGGGCTCAGCTTCCGCCGCCGCCGCAGCCACCGCCTCCACAGCCGCCACCTCCGCCTCCGCAGCCGCCGCCGTCACCGTCACCGTCGACGTAATAGGCACCGGCCGCACCGGCCGCCCAGAAACCCCCCTGGTTCCGGGCGCGGGACCTCCGTCTCGCCCGGAGCACCTCCCTGTCACTCCACAGATACGAGATGTCGCGCCGGTAACGGTCGTGAGCGGTCAGCTGTCGGGCACGCCGACGGTGCCACGCGAAGCCGCCTGCGGCGAGCACCGCGACCACCAGCACGGCCGAACCGATCAGCGCTGCCACCTCCATGGTCAGCCACCCCCTCCACCGCAGCCACCACCGCCACCGCAGCCGCCTCCTCCTCCACAGCCACCGCCCCCGCAGCCGCTGCTTCCGCCCCCGCCGGAACCGCTCGTCCAACGGTCGCCGTGAGATCCGTCGTCATGGGCCCGCCGGTAACGGCCGACGAAGATGGACGTGATGACCAGACATGTCATCACCGCGAGAATGGACACCACCATGCCTGTGGCGCTCATGGCCAAAGCGTACGCCGATCCGGTGTCGCCGCATACAGTGAAAATGTGCTGCGCCACAACAGGCATCGGCTGGATCGGGTGAGCGCGGCCGTGGCGGATCTGGAGCTGCCTCCGGCCGTGTTCAAGACCTGTCCGTGGCAGCCGCGGGAGCTCGTCGCCACCGGTCTGCGGCAGTGGCTACGGTGCTGTGCTCCGGCGATCTGGGACAACCAGGTCATCGGAATGCCGTCGCGCGCGGTCGACGAAGCCTGGCACGGGTTCATTCTCTGCACCGCCCGCTACGCCACGTTCTGCATGGAGGCTTACGGCTGCTTCCTGCATCATCATCCCGAAGGCGGCGCCCCCGCCGGAGTCGTGGCCGCGGTCGATCCGATGGCCGAACAACTGCGTCGAACGGTCATCGCCTGGTCGCTGGTCGCCCGACCCGGCGAGGAGTGCGTGCTCTGGGATCTCGACACCCGCCTCGGCCTCGCGGAGCCGTGGGGTGTCGACGCCGCCCGAGTCGAGGCCATCAGCCGCCAGATCCCCGGCGCGACAGCGGGTTCGGGTCGGCGACGCCGATCTCGAGCGCCGTGACTCGTCAGCCGTCACGCAGATGCGGGTCGAGCATGTCCCACCAGGCGCGCGACATCCGGTCGTACTCCCCCTCGCAGGAGTCGGCGCGGTCCTCGGGGACCAGACCCTCGTCGACGATGAAGGCGTTGCCCTGCGGATCGGCGCCGTAGATCCAGCACTGGAAGTTGTACATCCGCGCCAGGTCGTATTCGTGCACATCCCAGAACGGGAAGTCCTCGGCCGCCCCGCCGTCCTGCTGACTGTTCGCCTCGAACATCCGCGCATAGGCGACCGCGGCCCGCACATCGTCCGGGTTGCTGACCCCGCTGTCGTCGGGTTCCAGCAGCAGCACCGCAGCCAGCTGGTCGGCGACGTCCTCCTCGCGCCCGGTGAACGGCAGGTCGTACAGGTCCAGGGTGGCGTGCCCGAGTTCGTGATAGAACGTCGCCCGCTCCGCACCGATCGTGGCGGCGAGGGGGTCCGGGTCTGCGGCCTGCTCGAAGGTGGTCAGGCTCAGATCCGCATCCTCGTAACAGATCGTGACGGTCCGGTCCTCCGAACTCCAGAAGGCGTTCGCCTCGTCGCACTGCGCACCGATCAGTCGGACGTCCTCCGGCAGGACCAGGGAGTCGTTGACGTCGGCCGCCAGCGCATCGAGCAGCCCACTGTCGGTGAGGATCCTGCGACCGTTGATCGCCTCCGGTGTCGTGGCGTCCTCGTAGACGACGGTCATCTCCCCCGGCGATTCGGCCGCGGCGGCGCGAGGCTCCGCGGTCGAATCAGCGGGTGAGGGCCCGGATTCGGCTGAGCCCTGGCGGTTTTCGGAGCACCCCGCGGCCATCAGGAGGGCGCACATCGCGGCGGAGAGCCGCATGACGGTGTTCGGCACAACCGTCAATATGTCACGGATTACAGCCAGGTGTCGGGAGTCGTGGCGGTGAGGAAAGCCTCGAGGTCGTCGCGCCAGTGCGCGGGCGAGTTCTTGTCGGGTTCGATTCCGGTGTACTCGCCGCGGTAGAACAGCAGCGGCCGCGGCTTCTTCCGTGCTGAATTCTCCTCGCGCGAGCGCTCGTCGGCGCCACCTTCCGACAGCGAGTGGACGGATCCGAACACCACGAGGTGGTCGCCGCCGTCATGCACCGAGTGCACCGTGCAGTCGATGTGCGCGAGCGTGCCGTCGATGATCGGCGAGCCCAGTTTCGACAACGTCCAGTCGATGCCGGCGAACTTGTCCGGTTCGCGCGACCCGAAGCGCGCGGAGACGTCTTTCTGCTTCTCGTGCAACACGTTCACGCAGAACCGGCCGCTGGCCTCGATCGCCTTCCACGAGCGCGACACCTTGGTCGGGCAGAACAGGACCAGTGGTGGTTCGAGGGACAGCGCGGCGAACGACTGGCAGGCGAACCCGACGGGTGCGCCGTCGTGCACGGTGGTGATCACCGTGATGCCGGTGCAGAACTGGCCCAGCACATTGCGGAAAGTGCGGGGGTCGATCGTCGTCTCGGTCACGGTGGATCCGCGGTTACTTGAAGCCGACGCTGAAGTCGTGGCCCCACAGGCTGACCGCGGTACTCTCCCGGGCGATCCAGTTCTCGTCGGTGACTTCGAGCCCTTCGCAACCGAATTCGACGTCGAAGCCGCCGGGCGTTTTCATGTAGAACGACAGCATCTTGTCGTTCACGTGACGGCCGAGGGTCGCCGACATCTTCACCTTGCGGCGCAGCGCCCGGTCCAGGCACAGGCCGACGTCGTCGGCGTTCTCCACCTCGACCATCAGATGCACGATGCCGCTGGGGGTCTCACCCGGCATGAAGGCCAGGCTGTGGTGGCGCGGGTTGCACCCGAGGAACCGCAACCAGGCCGGCGCACCGTCGGCGGGCCGACCCACGAGTTGTGGCGGCAGGCGCATCGAATCGCGCAGGTAGAAGCCGAGGACGTCGCGGTAGAAGTGCAGCGTCTCGGCGTCGTCACGCGTGGTCAGCACGACGTGACCGAGCCCCTGCTCCTCGGTGACGAACTTGTGGCCGTAGGGGCTGACCACCCGGCGGTGCTCCAACGCGACGCCGTGGAACACCTCGAGGGTGTTGCCGGACGGATCGTCGAAGGTGATCATCCCGTCGACGCGGCGGTCGGCGAGTTCGGCGGCCGTGGCCTCCTTGTACGGGGTGCCCTCGATGTCCAGGCGGTTGCGGATCTCCTGCAGGCCGGCGGCGTTGGCGGTCTCCCACCCCGACTGCAGCAGCCGGTCGCGCTCGCCCGGAACGATGACCAGGCGGGCGGGGAACTCGTCCATCCGCAGGTAGAGGGCGCCGTCGGTCTGGCCCGCACCCTCCACCATGCCGAGCACCTTGAGGCCGTACTCCCGCCACCCGGCGACGTCGGTGCTCTCGATCCGCAGATAGCCCAGGGAACGGATGCTCATTGCGCGCCTCCGAGGAAATCAATGGTGAGCTTGTTGAATTCGTCGAACTTCTCGAGCTGCGCCCAGTGTCCGCACTGGCCGAAGACATGCAGTTGTACGCGGGGAATCTGCTTGAGCGCGACCAGCGCACCGTCGAGCGGGTTCACCCGGTCCTCGCGACCCCAGATGAGCAGTACCCGCTGGCGCAGCTTGTACACCTCGCGCCACATCATGCCCAGTTCGAAGTCCGGACCCGCGAACGACTTGCCCATCGCCCTAGTGGCGGCCAACGACTCCGGCGTGCTGGCGATGCGGAACCGCTCCTCGACCAGCTCGGGGGTGATCAGGCTCTGATCCCAGACCATGATCCGCAGGAACTTCTCGATGTTCTCGCGCGTCGGGTCCGCGGCGAAACGGCCCAGCAGCTTGACGCCCTCGGTCGGGTCCGGCGCGAACAGGTTGACGCTCAACCCGCCCGGGCCCATCAGCACCAGCCGCCCCGCCCGGTCGGGATTGTCGAGCGCGAACCGCACCGCGGTGCCACCGCCGAGCGAATTGCCCACCAGCGCCGCGCGTTCGATGCCGAGGTGGTCGAACAGGTTCAGCAGCGCGGTGGCGCTGTAGCGGTTGTACTGCTCGTGTTCGGTGTGCTTGTCGGACAGGCCGTACCCGGGCTGGTCGACCGCCAGCACATGGAAGTGCCGCGCCAGCACCTCGATGTTCTTCGAGAAGTTCGACCAACTCGACGCACCGGGCCCGCCGCCGTGCAGCAGCACGACGGTCTCGGAATGGCTGACGCCCGCCTCGTGGTAGTGCAGGCGCATGTCCGGACCCTTGCCACGCACGTCCGCGAATCTCGAGGTGGACTCGAAGGAGATGTCGACCTGCGACTCGGTTTGCTTGATGTAGGAGGTCATCTCGGAAGATCAGACCATCGTGTCCTGCGGCGGCAACCCGAACGCGTCGTTTCCGAAGATCAGGTAGGCCCGCTCGGGCTCGTTGGCGGCGTGGACCCGGCCGGCGTGCGCGTCGCGCCAGAACCGCTGCACGGGCTGGTCGATACCGAGTGCGGTGGCGCCGGACGCCTCGAACAGCAGGTCGATGGAGGCGATGGCTCGGGCGGTGGCCCGCACCTGGTCACGGCGTGCCCGCGCGCGCAGTTCGAACGGAATCTCCTTGCCCGCGGCCAGGAGTGCGTACTCCTCGCCGACATTGCCGATCAGCTGACGCCAGCCGGCGTCGATGTCGCTGGCGGCCTCGGCGATGCGGATCTTGGCGAACGGGTCGTCCTTGGACTTCTCGCCGGCGAACGCGGCGCGCACCCGCTTGCCCTGGTGTTCCACGTGGGCGTCGTAGGCGCCGTAGGCCATCCCCATGATCGGCGCGCTGATGGTCGTGGGATGCATTGTGCCCCAGGGCATCTTGTACACCGGAGCAGTGTTGTTCTCGAATCCTCCCGCGGTGCCGTCGTTCATCGCCTTGTAGGACAGGAAGCGATGCCGCGGGACGAAGACATCCTCGACGACGACGGTGTTGCTGCCGGTGCCCTTGAGTCCGACCACGTTCCAGACGTCGTCGATGCGGTACTCGCTGCGCGGGATCAGGAAGCTGCCGAAGTCGACAGGCTTGCCGTCCTTGATGACCGGGCCGCCGAGGAACGCCCAGGTGGCGTGGTCGCATCCGGAGGACCACTGCCACGCGCCGCTGACCCGGTAACCGCCGTCCACCACCGTGCCCGCGCCCATCGGCGCGTACGACGACGACACCCGGACCGACGCATCGTCACCCCAGACCTCGTCCTGGGCCTTCTGGTCGAACAGGGCCAGATGCCAGTTGTGGACGCCGATGATCGAGGCGACCCAGCCGGTCGACCCGCACGCGCTGCCGAGGCGGCGCACCGCTTCGTAGAACAGCGTCGGATCGCACTGCATACCGCCCCACTGCTGCGGCTGGAGAAGCTTGAAGAAACCGATCTCGTCGAGATCCTTCACCGTCTCGTCGGGCAGGCGGCGCAGATCTTCGGCTTCCTGCGCACGCTCACGCACGGTGGGCAGCAGGTCGTCGATACCGCTGAGGACCGCCTGCGCGTCGCGCTGTTCAATGGACGTCACTGCCTGCCTCCAAGATGCGGGACTGAAACGGGGCTGTAAGAAGATTAGAACACGTTACGATTTGTGTCGAGCAGCGTGACGCTGCAGCGGCTGGACCTGCGAAGGTGCATTTTTGTAACCTGTTCTAGTTCTGCCATCCCGGACCGGACAGAAAGGTGCGCGTCGTGACGGACGAGCCACTCGGTAGCCACGTGCTCGAACTGGAGGTGGCCGACGTCGTCGAGGAGACCGCCGACGCGCGATCGCTGGTCTTCAAGGCCGGCGCCGACATCCCCGCCGAACGGCTGCGCTACTCCCCCGGCCAGTTCCTCACGCTGCGCGTGCCCAGTGACCGGACCGGATCCGTCGCGCGGTGCTACTCGCTGTGCAGTTCGCCGTTCACCGACGACCCGCTGACCGTGACCGTCAAGCGCACCGCCGACGGCTATGCCTCGAACTGGTTGTGCGACAACGCCCATCCCGGCATGAAGATGCACGTGCTGGCGCCGTCGGGCACCTTCGTGCCGACATCGCTCGACACCGACTTCCTGCTGCTGGCGGCGGGCAGCGGCATCACCCCGATGCTCGCCATCCTGAAATCGGCGCTGGTCGAGGGCGGCGGGAAGGTGGTGCTGGTCTACGCCAACCGCGACGAGGCGAACGTCATCTTCGCCTCCGCGCTGCGGGAGCTCGCCGAGAAGTACTCCGACCGGCTCACCGTCGTGCACTGGCTGGAGTCCGTGCAGGGCCTGCCCACCGCGACCGCGCTCGCCGGTCTGACCGCCCCGTACACCGGCCACGACGCCTACATCTGCGGTCCGGGTCCGTTCATGGCCGCCGCCGAGGAGGCCCTGACCAGCGCGGGCACCCCGGCGGACAAGATCCACATCGAGGTCTTCAAATCGCTGGAGTCCGATCCCTTCGCCGCGGTGGTGATCGAGGAGGACGACAGCGACGAGGGCCCCGCGACCGCCGTGGTGACCCTCGACGGCGAGACCCACGAGGTCCGCTGGCCGCGCAACGCGAAACTCCTCGACGTACTGCTCGACAAGGGGCTCGACGCGCCGTTCTCCTGCCGGGAGGGCCACTGCGGCGCCTGCGCGGTGCTCAAGAAGAGCGGCGAGGTCGAGATGGAGGTCAACGACGTGCTCGAGCAGTCGGACCTCGACGAGGGCCTGATCCTGGGCTGCCAGGCGGTGCCGCGTTCGGATTCGGTCGAAGTCACCTACGACGAATAGCGAAGGGCTAACTTCAACACGATGAACAGGCTCGCAGCGGCTGGTGCGGCGGCACTGCTGACCGCACTGCTCACCCAACCCGCGACGGCGGCGGCCGCGTCCAACTCGGCGCTGACCTCCATCGCCGTCGATGCGGCGACCAAGATCGAGATGCACGTCAACGCGAACTGCCTGGGCAACCGCTGCACGTTCGACACCACGGCGAACCTGCTGACCCCCGGCGGGCCGACCGGCTTCCCCGGCGACGCCTGGTCCCGGCAGACCATCACCGTGCGCAGCAACGACCGCAACGTGTGGCAGGAAGTCGAATACAGCGCGCCGTCGGGCACACCGCGTGCGCTCAAAGGCGCCAACCACAACAACGTGCTGTCGAAGATGTACAAATCGCTGCGCGACGTCGAGATCTCGGTGACCTCGTTCGGCGGCGGGCCGATCGAGCGCTACCGCGTCGACGGGGCCTCGATGCCGACCGAATGGACCACCGGTCAGGTGGCCTCGCGGGCCGTGTTCATCGTCTGCAGCCACATCCAGGTGGTCTACGGCGGGGTGAATCTGACCACCCCGGACGCCTGCGCGCAGACCACCTTCGGCTGAGCTACCGGGGCAGACCGAGCAGGCGCTCCCCGGCGAGGGTGAGCAGGATCTGCTCGGTGCCGCCGGCGATGGTCAGGCACCGGGTGTTGAGGAAGTCGTGCACCTGCTGGTTGACCACGGCGCCGGCGCCGTCGGACAGATCCATCCGGAACTCCGCCAGCCCCTGCCGGTATCGCACGCCGATCAGCTTGCGGGCGCTGGACTCCGCACCGGGATCCTGGCCGCCGACCGCCTTCTGCGCGATCCGCTGATCCAGCAGTGACCCCACCTGCGCGGTCAGGATCAGGTGCCCCAGCCGGTCCTGATCGGCGGCGTCGAGGCCGCGTTCGGCCACCGTGCGCAGCAGTTCCTCCATCGGGTTGCCCAGCGCGGTGCCGCCGGCCATCGCGACCCGTTCGTTGGCCAGCGTGGTGCGGGCCAGCCGCCACCCGTCGTTGACCTTCCCGACCACCATCTCGTCGGGGACGAACACGTCGTCGAAGAACACCTCGTTGAACAGTTCGTCGCCGGTGATCTCGCGCAGTGGGCGGATCACGATGCCCGGCGATTTCATGTCGATGAGGAAGTACGTGATGCCCTTGTGTTTCGGAGCGTCCGGATCGGTGCGCGCCAGGCACACCCCCCAGTGCGCCTTGTGCGCCGCCGAGGTCCACACCTTCTGCCCGGTGAGCTTCCAACCCCTATCAACGCGAACGGCTTTCGTGCGCAGCGCGGCGAGGTCGGACCCTGCGCCCGGCTCACTGAACAGCTGGCACCACGACAGCTCGCCGCTCAGGGTGGCGGGCACGAACTGCTCGATCTGCTCCGGGCTGCCGTGTTCGAGGATCGTCGGCGCGGCCCACCAGCCGATGACCAGATCGGGCCGGACCACCTGCGCCTCGGCCATCTCCTGGTCGATCAGCAGCTGCTCGGCCGGCGACGCGGCCCTGCCGAACGGTTTCGGCCAGTGCGGCGCGAGCAGACCGGCCTCGGCGAGCGCGGGCTGACGTCGGTCGGCGGGCAGCTTCGCGATGTCGGCGACCGCGGCGCGGATCTCGGGCCGCAGCCCCTCGACCGAGTCGAGGTCGATCCGCAGCTCGCGACGCACCCCCTGCTGGGTCAGGTCGGCGATGCGGCGCAGCCAGCGCGAGCGGCCGCCGAGGGCCTGCGAAATGCCGTACGCCCGGCGTAGATACAGGTGCGCATCGTGTTCCCAGGTGATGCCGATGCCCCCGAGCACCTGGATGCAGTCCTTGGCGTTGGCCTTCGCCGCGTCGATCCCCGCGGCCGCCGCGACCGCGGCCGCGATGCTCAGCTGCCGCTCGTCGCCCTCGGTGACGGCGCGGGCCGCGTCCGCCGCCGCCACCGACACCTGCTCGGCGCGCAGCAGCATCTCGGCGCACATGTGCTTGATGGCCTGGAAGCTGCCGATCGGCTTGCCGAACTGTTCGCGCACCTTGGCGTATTCGGTCGCGGTGACCAGCTGCCACCGGGCCAGACCGGCCGCCTCCGCGGCGAGCAGCGTCGCGGTGAGATCCGCCAACCGTCCGGCGGTGACGTCCAGCGTGACGGCGGGTGCGTCGTCGAGGACCACCCGCGCCAGCGGACGGGAGAAGTCCGTCGCGGTCAGCGGTTCGACCGTCACCCCGTCGGCGGTGGCGTCGACGAGGACGACCACGTCGCCGGCGGGCAGCAGCAGCACCCCGGAGGGATCGGCGCCGAGCACGTGCGGCGCGACGCCCGAAGCGGTGGCACTGTCGACGGTCAACTCGGCCGTCAGGCCGACACCCGCGGTGCGTTCCCCGGACGCCAGCGCCTCGAGCAGGTCGGCATCGGTCACCACCAGCGTCGCCAGCGCCGTCGTGGCGACGGGTCCGGGCACCATGGCCGCGGCGGCCTCGTCGACCATCGCGCACAGGTCCTCGACGGTCCCGCCGGCACCGCCCTGGTCCTCGGGGACCGCGACCCCGAAGATGCCGAGTTCGGCCAGGCCCGCATAGGCCCGCCGCCAGGCGTCCGCATCGCCCTGCTCGACTTCGCGGGCGGCTTCCGACGCGTGCGACGCCGCGGCCCAGTCGCGCACCATTTCCCGGGCAGCAAACTGCTCGTCGGTACCGGGGCCGGACCCCGACAGCACTGACTGGGTCATTTCCGGACTCCTCGCGTCGGGTGAGAAGGCGATGCTCCTCACTAGAACGTGTTCTAATGGTGACAGTGTTCGACCGTCAAGTCGACCGGCATCGCAGCAGGACACGTCGGTGTGACGCCAGTGCTGAGGTGAGAGAACGGAGATCGGCATGCGTATCGTTTCCGGGGGGATACGCAGAACGAAGGAGCGTCATACGGCATGTCCGAGGTCTCAATGCCAGCAAGCGGCTCGGGTTCACGGCCACGCGAGGTGACGAACGTGGCGGTGCTCGCGGAATCCGAACTCGGCTCCGAGGCGCAGCGGGAGCGGCGCAAGCGGATCCTCGACGCCACGCTCGCGATCGCGTCGAAAGGCGGTTACGAGGCCGTGCAGATGCGTGCCGTCGCCGAACGCGCGGACGTCGCCGTCGGCACCCTGTACCGCTACTTCCCGTCGAAGGTGCACCTGCTGGTCTCGGCGCTGGGCCGCGAGTTCGAACGGATCGACGCCAAGACCGACCGGGCCGCACTCGCCGGTGGCACGCCCTACCAGCGGCTGAACTTCATGGTCGGCAAGCTCAACCGCGCGATGCAGCGCAACCCCCTGCTGACCGAGGCCATGACGCGCGCATTCGTGTTCGCCGACGCCTCGGCCGCCGGTGAGGTCGATCACGTCGGCAAGCTGATGGACTCGATGTTCGCCCGCGCGATGAGCGACGGTGAACCGACCGAGGACCAGTACCACATCGCCCGCGTCATCTCCGACGTCTGGCTGTCGAATCTGCTGGCGTGGCTGACCCGCCGCGCTTCGGCCACCGACGTGAGCAAACGGCTCGACCTGGCGGTGCGGCTGCTCATCGGCGACGGCGACCGCCCTAAGATCTGAACGCGTGGCCGACGGCGTACCGACAGAACTCCGCCAGGCGCTCGACCGCGCCGCGCGATGTCCCCGACTGCTGATCGCCTGCGACTACGACGGCACTCTCGCGCCGATCGTGGCCAACCCCGCCGACGCCCGCCCGTTGTCCGCATCGGCGGCGGCCCTGGAGGAGCTCGCCACGCTGCCCGCCACCGCGGTCTCGCTGATCTCCGGGCGCGCACTGGCCGTCCTCAGAGCGCTCTCCGGAGCCTCCGAGCGGGTGCACCTCGTCGGCAGCCACGGGTCTGAGTTCGACACCGGGTTCGTCTCGCCGGTCGACGCGCGGGCCGAGGCGTTGCTGGTCGAGATCAAGCGGACCCTCGACGCGATCGCCGCCGACCATCCCGGCGTGACAACCGAACTCAAGCCCGCGAGCGTCGCGCTGCACGTGCGCAACGCCTCAGCGGACGACGGTGACGCGGCGATGCGCCGCGCCGACCGGGCGGCCGCGGGCTGGGATGCGCAGGTGACCGACGGCAAGGCGGTCAAGGAGTTCGCGGTCATCCACACCGACAAGGGCCAGGCGGTCGACATCCTGCGCGATCAGCACGACGCCTCGGCGGTGGTGTTCTTCGGCGACGACGTGACCGACGAGAAGGCGTTCCGCCGGATGCGCGACGGCGACATCGGGGTCAAGGTCGGCCCCGGCGACACCGCTGCGGCCTATCGGGTGGACGAGCCCGCGGACGTGGCCGAGGCGTTGGAGTACCTGCTGGCCGCGCGCCGGCAGGTGTGACCGGACCACCGTCGATGCTGTCTCCCGACGATCTGGCGTCGCGCACCGCCCGCGCCGTCGCGGCCGCGACCGCCGCCGGGCGCGACCTCGGCCTGCACGTCGACGAACCGCGGGTGCTCTACGACGTGTTCTCGGTCATCGTGCACCTGGCGCCCGCGCCGGTGGCGGTGCGCGTGCCGACGGTGCTGCCGCCTGCGCTCCGCGCACACCCGGACCGGCAGACGGCGCAGCAGCGAGCCGAGCTCGCGGTCGCGGGCTGGTTGGCCGACCGTGGGCTGCCGGTGGTGCCGCCCAGCCCCCTGGTGCCGCGCGAACCCGTTGTCCGAGATGGCTTTTCGATGACTTTCTGGCGGTATCTCGACGCGGTCACCGACGCCGAGCCGGACTGGCGGCGCCGGTGCGCATCGACGGCGCGTCTGCACGCCGCACTGCGCGACCACGACGGCGCAGAGCTGGGATTCTTCACACAGTTCGGCACCTACATCCCCGAGGCACTGGCCGAGCTGGAGCACCACCCCGACCTGCTCGACAGGGCTGATCTGGTTCGCGCGCACCAGGACTGGGAGCGCATCGGACCGGTGCTGACGTCACGAGCGACGTTCGAGTCGGAGTTCCCCGGCGTCGACGTCCAGCCCATTCACGGCGACGCCCCGTTCCACAACATGATCGTCACCGCGGCCGGCGAGTACTGGTCGGATTTCGAACTGGTGACGCTGGGCGCGGTGGAGTCGGACCTCGCGCTGGTGGGGCCCGAGGGCCGGGAGGCCTACGACGCGGCCGCCGCCGACCTGGGCCTGCGCACCCTCGACGAGCGCGTGGTGGCGATCACCGAGTCGGCGGGGCTGCTCGCCGCGGTGGCCTGCCTGGCGATGGCGCCGCAGTTGCCGATGCTCGTCGACGCGCTGGCGCCCACGGTCGACCTGTGGCGCGCCACGAGCGCCACGTAGTCAGGCGGGCGGGCCCGCGGTGCGGCCGCGCACCATGTGCGTGTCGAGGATGTCGACGACGGGCAGCCCGTCGCGGGGCGGCCGGTGCAGCAGCCGGCCGGCACGACGCCCCTTCTCCATGCTGGGTTGCACGACGGTGGTGAGTCCGCGGCGCACCGCGTCGGGGATCCCGTCGAACCCCGTGACCGTCATCTGCCCGGGGACGTAGATGCCGCGCGAGCGCAGATAGTCCATCGCCGACAGCGCGAGCACGTCGGCCGTGCACATCAACGCGGTCACCCGCGGATTGGCGGCCAATGCCACCTCGGCCGCCGCACCGCCCGAGGTGGGCCCGTGCTCGTAGCTCTCGACGACCGTCACCGCGCGCTGGTCGAGACCGGCCGCCGCGATCGCGTCGTACACGCCGCCGATGCGTTCCCGCTGCACGTGAAAGTGCGGTGTCCGCAACCGGTCCGGATCGGCGATCGCGGGGCGCGAGGTGCCGTGGGGCCGCTCGAGGCCGAGCCGCATGGTGAGCAACCCGATCTGCCGGTGGCCAAGGCCCAGAACGTATTCGGTGAGCTCGCGCATCGCCGCCCGATCGTCGATGCCGGCGCGGGAGGTACCGGGGACGTCTCTGGGCTGGTCGACGACGACCACCGGCAGGTGCCGCTGCTGCACGACCGGCAGGTACGGATCGTCGTCGCTGGCCGAGTAGATGACGAAACCGTCGACACCTGCGGCCAGGACGGCCGCCGACCCGTCCTCCACGCTGCGGTTCGGCCCGATGGCGACCAGCAGCAGGCCCTGGCCGGCCTCTTCACACGATTCGGCAAGGCCGGCAACGAAGTCCAACGCGGCCGGATCGCTGAAGGAGTAGTTCAGCGGTTCGGTGATCATCAGGCCGACGGCACCGGCCCTGCGGGTGCGCAGCGATCTGGCGACCGGGTCGGGCCCGGGGTAACCGAGTCGCTTGGCAGCGGTGAAGATTCGCTCGCGCAGTTCGGCCGACAGTTGGTCGGGCCGGTTGTACGCGTTGGAGATCGTGGTGCGGCTGACCTTCAGCTCGGCCGCCAGCGAGGCCAGGGTCGCGTGTCGCCGCGGCTCCGGACTCCTGGACATGCTCCGTCACGTTAGCCGATCCGGCCGCCGTCAGGTCACCAGCACACGATCGGCCGACGAACGCAGTCCGCGTTCGACGGCCCACACCGCCGCCCACACACCGCAGGCGATGGTGACGATGACGAAGCTGGGCGGGGCGTTGAACATCGCCGACAGCGCCAGACCCACCCAGACCGCGGCAAGGTTGATCGCCGTCGACAGCGCGATGGCGACCGCGGGCCTGGCGGTCAGCATGATCGCCGCCGCCGCTGGTGTGACCACCAACGCGAACAGCAGCAGCGTCCCGACCGCCTGGACGGCCATGGTCACCGTGAGACCGAGCAGCACCATGAACATCACCGAAAGCCCGCGCACCGGCACGCCCTTCGCGTCGGCCACCTGCGCGTTGACCGAGGTGAACAACAGCGGCCGGTAGATGACGCCGATGCCGGCCGCCAGCACGCCGAGCAGCACCGCGAACGACACGATCTGCTCACCGGTGATCGCGAGCAGGTTGCCGAACAGCACGTTCGTCATCGTGCTCGAATTGCGCGTCGCCAGAGAGTTGAACAGCAGTCCCAGACCCGTCGCCATGGCCAGCACGGTCCCCGTCGCCACCTCGCGGTCGGCCGCCCGCCGGCCCAGGGCACCGATCACCAGTGCGCCGCCGATGCAGAACACCCCGAGCCCCAGCGCCACCGGAAGGCCGAGCAGCACGGCGCCCGTCGCGCCCGGCAGGCCGATGTGGGCGAGCGCGTGCGCGGCGAACGCGGTGTTGCGCACGACGACGAAATAACCGATCAGCCCGGCGGCCAAGGCGACGACGGTGCCACCCACGAGCGCGTTGCGCATGAAGGCCGACGTCAGGATCTGCCACCAGTTGTCCTGGTAGGACAGCGCCAGCACCGAGGTCGTCACCGCATCCTCCGCACGAAGAGATCGCCCTGCGGGGTGTGCACCACTTCGACCACGGCGCCGTACAGGTGGGTGAGCAGCTTCTCGTCGACCACCCCGTCGAGGGTGTCGTAGTGCGGGTGCCCGTCGAGCAGGTAGATCGCTCCGGTGAGGATCGGCAGCAGCGGATTCAGATCGTGCGCGACCACCAGCACGGTGACCCCGAACTGCTCGTTGACCGTCTTGACCAGTGCGACGAGTTCGTGCTGGCTGCGCATGTCGAGTGCGGCCAGCGGTTCGTCCAGGATGAGCATCCTCGGGCGGCCGACGAGCGCCTCTGCCAGGGCGATGCGCTGACGCTGCCCGCCCGACAGCTGGGAGAGCCGCCGGTCGGCGATCGCGGTCGCGTCGGTGGCGGACAGCGCCCGCTCGACACGCTCGCGGTCCGTGCGCGAGGACCGGCCGAGACCCCATCGGTGCCCGTTGAGGCCCAGCATGACCGCGTCCCTGGCACGGACGGCCTCGCCGGCGTTGGATCCGTAGTTCTGTGGCACGTAGCCGATTTGCCCGTTGAGCACACCCGGTGGGCGGCCGAACACCTCGACCCGCCCGGTCGAGGGCGGCAGCAGGCCGAGCACCACCTGCAGCAGGGTGGTCTTGCCCGCGCCGTTGCTGCCGATGACCGCGACGACACCGCCGGCGGGAACGTCGAAGTCGGCCTGCGACCAGACCGTGTGACGTCCCCGGACCACGCTGACGTCACGGAACGTCAGCGCCGGCTCAGCCGCCGACACCCAGCGCCTCGGCCAGCGCGGAGAGTTGGTCGACCTGCCAGGTCTGGAACGACGCGGCCTCGGGCGGCATCGACTCGGTCACCTCGACGACCGGGACGCCCGCCTGTTCGGCGGCGGCCCGGATCTGTTGTGGCACTGACCCTTCGGTCTGAACGTTGTAGATGAGAACGTCCACGCCGCGGTCGGTCAGCAGGCGCAGGAACGCGTCGAGGTCGGCGGGCGAGGGATCGCTCTCGTTCGCCGCGGCGGCCTGATAGCCCTGGGGGGTGCGGTTGGTCAGCCCGACGGCGGCGGCCATGTCGTCGAAGAGGTTCTCGGTCGCGGCGTAGGTCTTGCCCGCGGCGGTGGCGCGCAGCGATCCGACGATCTGGTGATACGGCGCGAGCGCGTCGCCGAATTCGGCCTGACGCTCGGCGAAGTAGGCCGCGGCATCCGGTGCGAGCCTGCCGAGTTCGGCGGTCACCGCATCGGCCACCGCCGTCACGGCGGCGGGGTCGTACCAGACGTGCGGGTTGCCGTGGTCGGCGTTCACCGCATCGGCGCTGACCTCGGTCGCGTCGATCACCGGCGCGTCCGGTGCGGATCCGGCCGCCAGCTTGGCGGCCCATTCGTCGTAGTGGCCGCCGTTGAGGACGATCAGTTGCGCCCCTTCGAACAGCGCCGCGTCCTTGGGTGCGGGTTCGAAGTCGTGCGGATCGACCGACGAACTCGCCACCACGGTGGAGACCTCGGCGCACTGGCCGGCCAATTGGGAGACGATGCCACCCCACTGGTCGACGCTCACGACCACCGACAGCGGCTCTGCCGGGCAGTCGCCGCCGGGCTGCGCGCTCGGCGCCGCCGCATCGTCGCCGCCGGAGCAGGCGGTCATCGAGAGAGGCAGCAACACCGCCGCCAGACCGGTCGCCAGCACACGTCGAGGGTTCAATACCACGCGCTAATGATAACGGTTTGCATTTCCAGATGCGATTCGAGGCGGCTCAGTCGCCGACGGCCACCGGGCGCGCCGGGTCGGCGCACCACTGCGACCAGGAACCCGGGAACAGTCGGCTCTCGACACCGGCGGCGCGCAGCACGGCGACCACCACCGCGGCGGTCACCCCCGAGCCGCAGTACACGCCGACCTCCCCGCGCACGCGGTCGAGGACCGCGGCCAGGTCCGCGGCGGGGCGGAACGTGCCGTCGGCGGTGAGCATGTCCGTACTGGGGGCGTTCTCGGCGCCGGGGATGTGGCCGGCCACCGGATCGACCGGTTCCGACTCGCCGCGGAACCGTTCGGGCGCCCTCGCGTCGAGCAGCACGCCGTCGAACGCGGCGATCTCGTCGGCGGTCAGCGTGGGCAGCGCGCCGCGGTACAGATCCTCGTGAGCCACGATCACGTCACCCGGATGCGGCGTCACCGTGCCGGTCCGGAGTGGACCCGGCCAGGCGGCCAGTCCGCCGTCGAGGATTCTGACGTCGGCGATACCGGCCGCGGTCAGCACCCACCAGGCGCGCGCCGAACCGGCGCGGTTCCAGTCGTCGTAGACGACGGTGGGCACGCCCTCGCGCACGCCCCACCTGCGGGCGGCGGCCTGAACCGCGGCGCCCGGCGGCAGGGGGTGACGGCCGCGGCCGGTGACGGTGTGATCGGACAGTTCGTCCTCGAGGGAGACGTACACGGCGCCGGGGAGGTGACCGCTCGCGTAGGCGGCGCGGCCGTCGGGCTGCCCGAGTCGCCAACGGACGTCGAGGACGGTGACCGCGCGGCCTTCGGCGAGGTGATCCGCGAGTTCTGCTGCGCTGATCAGGACGTCGGCATGTGTCACGACAGAATCGTCGCATTCTAGGCTGACCGGTGTGACCGACCACGCGTTCACCGACGCCGAACGCCACGCCGTGTACCGCGCCATCACCGAACGCCGCGACATGCGGCGCTTCGTCCCCGGGCAGAAGGTGCCCGACGACGTGCTGGGCAGGTTGCTCGCCGCCGCTCACGCGGCCCCCAACGTAGGGCTGATGCAGCCGTGGCGGTTCATCCGCATCACCGATCCCGACATCCGGCGCGACATCCACGCCCTGGTCGACGAGGAGCGCCACCGCACCGCGGCGGCGCTCGGCCCCCGGGGTGAGGAGTTCCTGGCGCTCAAGGTCGAGGGCATCCTCGACTGCGCCGAACTGCTCGTGGTCGCCCTGCGCGACGGCCGCGAGCAACACGTGTTCGGGCGGCGCACCCTGCCGCACATGGATCTGGCGTCGGTGTCGTGTGCGATCCAGAACATGTGGCTGGCGGCCCGCACCGAAGGGCTCGGCATGGGCTGGGTGTCGATCTTCGACCCGCGCCGCCTCGCCGCTCTGCTGGGGATGCCCGACGGCGCCGACCCCGTCGCGGTGCTGTGCCTCGGGCCGGTGCCGGAGTTCCCCGACCGCCCGGTGCTCGAACTCGACCGGTGGGCACTGGGCCGCCCGCTGGACGAGTTCGTCACCGAGAACCGCTGGGACTGAACGCGATCAGTGGTCGTGCCCGACCGCCCCGGTGAGCTCGTTGGGGGCGTGCTCGAGCGTCGCCGACGCCGTCACGGTGCCTGCCCGGAGGTCGACCAGGTGGATCTGCCTGGTCGCCGGATCGGTGACGTAGACGGCCTCCTCGCGGGTGAACACCGCGGGTCCGGGGTCCTGCCAGTCGCCGGGTTCGGTCCAGGGCTGGGTCACCTGAACGGTTTTCAGCACGTCCGCGGTGACCGGGTCGAACACGTAGAGCTTTCCGTCGGTCCCCATGATCAGCGCTTCGGCCTGCGGTCCGCGGCCCAGCGACCGGAACCAGTAACTCACCGACGGCGGCATCGGCACGACCTGGAGTCGGTCGGTGCTGGTGTCGATCAGCGCGAACTGCTGCGGGCGCTCCAACTCGGCGTCCGGGTCGATCTTCATGTCGCCCAGCACCACGGCCGAATCCTCATGGCCGCGGGTGTTCCCGATCCGTCCGTAGGGCGTGGGACTCGGGATCTTGGTGAACGTCCCGTTTGCGTACTTGAGCACGCCGTTCTCACAGCCCAGGACGACGACCTCGTCGGCGGCGACCGACTCACCGTGGATGCCGGGGCACTCCTCGCTTCGGGCGATCTCCCGACCGCCCTGCACGGCAACAGCTCCGGATCGGTTCTCGGAGTCGCCGACACTGTGCACCAGGGTGCCGTCGGACAGGATCACCGCGACGCCGTGGTGTGCCTGCGGCGTCGTGAACGTGTCGGTCGCCGGCATTGCGTCCTTCTCGAGCGCGTGTGGATCGAAGGCGGTGATCTCACCCGTTCCGTCGGCGAACAACACGGTGTGTTCGCCGTGATTCACGACGTGGCCGGCGTCGGCGGCGGGAAACGTGTGGTCCGTCAGCCGTCCACTGGCAGCGTCGAGGATGCGGAATCCTTCGTCGGTGGTCACCAGGACGTGTGCGTCGTCTCCCGCCGGGTTGACCCGCAGGAAGCCGTCGAGCGGAATGTCCTGCTTCACGTCGAGGGTGTTGCCGTCGAGGACGTAGAGACCGCCGTCGTAGGTGGCGACGAGCGGCTCGTCGATCACGGGGGCGCGCTCACCGTTGCCGGTGCCGGCGCACGCCGCCAGAACGGCGACGGCGCAGGGCAGTGTCCCGACGCGGTACATCCACCGCGAATCCTTCATGTCGCTCCCTTCCGAGCAGTGACGAGTCGGCCTGCGCCTACCGCAGGCCGGCGACGATGGCGTCGGTGTTCGCGCGCATCATGTCGAGGTACGTCGCGCCCGGGGTTCCGGCCGCACCGAGCGATTCGGTGTAGAGCGGGATGATCCGCACGGCGACTCCAGCCTGTTCCGCGAGGGCGCGAGCCAGCCGGTCCGGTTGGGACGTGTCGACGAAAACCGCGCTCACGTCCGCGGATTCGACGGCTTCGACGAGCGACTGGAGATCCGAAGCGCTCGGCGCGGCCAGTGTCGTGCCACTCGGTACGACCGCACCGATCACCCGGAACCCGAACCGGTGAGCCAGATAACCGAGCACGTGGTGGTTGGTGACCAGGTTGCGGCGCCCGACGGGGACGTCGTGAAATCGGTCCGTCATGAACCGGTCCAGTTCCCGCAGGCGTTCCCGGTACCGGTCGGCGTTGCGCGAGACGACCGAGGCGTCGACCCCGTCGACGTCCCGGATGACGGCGGCCGTGACGGCGTCCACAGCGGAGATCATGCGTTGCGGGTCCATCCAGAAGTGGGGATCGGGCGCGCCGACGCTGTCGCCTTCCGCATAAGGGTTCGCGTCCACCTCGTCCCCCACCGCCAGTGTCGGCACACCGTCGTCGGCGGCCGTGTGCACGTGCCGGGCCACGCCCTCCTCGAGGCCGAGTCCGTTGGAGATGATCAGACCGGCACCAGATATCGCGGCCGCATCCCGAGCGGAGAGCGCAAACGAGTGCGGATCGGCGTTCGGCGGCATCAGGATCCGTACCGGTGCTGCGGCGCCGACCACATTGCGCACGACATCGCCGAGAATGTTGGTGGTCACGAAGATCTCGCGGCCGCGCGCCGAACCGTGGTCACCACACGCGGTCAGTGCGGAACAGAGAAGGACGAGCAGCCAGGCCAGGTGTCGTCGCGTCATCGACCCGTCTCCACCATCAGCCCGGGCGCCACCTCGGTGCGCAACACGCGCGCGATCCGCAGGCCGTCGGCGTAGTCGATCTCGTAGATCTCCCGCGCCGCGGCGTTGTTCACGTACGCGCGGTCGGTGTCGAGCTCGATGACCGGAGCGGGTTCGCCCTCGGGAACGGGACCGGCGAACACCGCGGCGCGCGCGATCTCTGCGGCGGTGTCGACGTCGAACTCCCCGATGGTGCCGTCGCGGTACAGGACGAGCGCCGTTCCGTCACCGGCGGTGTTGGCGGTGACCGCGCCGGGAGCGGGAATCACCGTCCACGACCGCTGCCTGCTGTCGAGGACCCAGACGGTGTCCGGGGTGACACCGGCGAACACGTCGGCCCGGTCCCGTTGCTCCATCCGGGCGGGCCGACGCGCAGGCACACCGTGAGGGAACGGGATGCTGGTGACGGCGAGTTGTCCCTCACCGCCGGTCACCCGCACCGCGCCGGTCCGGCAGCCCAGCACGACCGCCCGCCGAGTCACCGAACTCCATGTGGGAGCGCGACATTCACCGTCGAGATCGGTGGCGCCATCGGCATCGACGACCTGCATCCGTCCCGCGCCGGTAACGGCGACCAACCTGCTGCCGTACGGCACGACTGCTGACCATCCCTCACCGACGGACAGGTCGCGCGGAGGCTCGGTGGCGGCGTCACCGAGTCGATCACGGTCGAGCAGTTCCACGCCACCGCCCGTTGTCCGCACCGCGACGACGGAGTTGCTCGCGGCGACGGACTCGACCCCCGCGTCCAGTCCACCGACCCGTGCCGGCTCGGTGACGAAGTAATGGCTGTGGTCGCCGTGGTCGAACGTCCACGTCCCGGCGTCCACGATGGTGGTTCGGTCCCCGGCGCTCAGATACGCGAAGCGTCCGTCGCCGTTGATCGCCGTCACCGGCCCGAACGAGCCGACCGCGGTCTCGGTCTCGGTCTCGGCGTCGTAGACCGCGGTGGCGCCGGATCCGGGATCGGCGAGCACCAACCGGGTGAGGGGTCCGTCGACCTCGCGCGCCCCGTCGATCACGACCATGTCAGCGCCACCGGCGGGCGACTCCCCGGGGGGCGGTGCGCCACCGTCTGAGCAACCCACCACCAGGAACGCGCCGACCGCCACCGCGGATGCGCGCCGCCACCTCGTGAGCAGGCGACTGGCGGCCGTCGAGACGAAGAACGCCAGCACGGCGACTCCGGCGATGGTCGCTCCGCCCGCGGTTCCCGCGTGCCACGAGATCACCAACCCCGTCACGACGGCGGCCGACCCGAGGGCCGCGGCGATCAGCATGACCCGGGGTACCGAGCGCGCCCAGAGCAGTGCGGTCGCGGGCGGTGCGATGAGAAGGCCGAGCACGAGCAGGGTTCCGACCACATGGAACGACGCCACCATGGCGATCGCCACCAGCACCGTCAGCGCGGGCACCGCCAGCTCGGGGCGGAGGCCGAGCGTCGCGGCCTTGCGGGGATCGAACGTGACGGCCACGAAGGCCCTTTGGCCGACGACGACGGCGGCGAGGGTGAGCAGGAGGGCGACCGCCAGCACGGCCAGATCGCCGGTGCGCACCGCCAGCACGTCTCCGAACAGGAAGCCGGTCAGGTCGACGGCGAAACTCTGCGACCGCGAGACGATGACCACGCCGAGCGCCAACATGCCGACGAGCAGCAGGCCGATCGCCGTGTCCGATGCGAGCCGCGCTGACCGGCCGACAGCGGCGATCCCGACGGCCATCGCCACCGCGGCCACGAGTCCGCCCAGCATCAAGTTCCCTCCCACGAGCGCCGCGACCGCGACCCCCGGCAGCATCCCGTGCGCCATGGCGTCGCCGAGGAACACGCTGCCGCGCAACACGACCCAGCATCCGACCAGGGCGCAGACGCACGCCGCAAGCACGCCCGCGGCCAGCGCCCGCACGACGACGTCGGCCTCGAACGGTTCGGTCAACCAGTCGGTCATGGCGTAGAGTTCTATCAGTAATGAAAATCATTATCAACAAGTCGGACAATCGGCCGGCGCGCGTCACACTCGTCGACGTCGACTTCGGCTATCCGGGCGCCGCGGTCTTCCGTGGCCTGAACCTGTCCGTGCGCCCAGCCGCCCTGACCGCGGTGACCGGGCCCAACGGGTCCGGGAAGTCGACCCTGCTCGGCCTGCTCGCAGGCACCCTGCGCCCGACCGGTGGCACCGTCGAGATCACCGCGGCGAACGTCGCGTTCGCGGTCCAGCGCAGCGCTGTCACCGACGCCTTCCCGATCACCGCCGCGGAAGCGGTGATGATGGGTCGGTGGCATCGGCTCGGTCTGGTGCGTCGCCCCTCCCGTGCCGATCGCGCCGTGGTCGAGCAGTGGTTGGCGGAACTCGGACTCGACGACGTCAGACACCACAGCCTGGGCGACCTGTCGGGCGGACAACGGCAACGGGTCCTGCTGGCACAGGCCTTCGCGCAGCAGGCGCCGCTGCTGCTGCTCGACGAACCGACCACCGGGCTCGATCGTGCCGCGAGCGCCCTCGTAACCGAGCACCTGCGACAGTTCGCCGACAGCGGAACCACGGTGCTGGCCGCCACGCACGACGCCGGGCTGATCCGGGCCGCCCACCACCGCATCACGCTCGCGGGCGGGTCACCGCATTAAGCTGACCCGGTGACAGCGATGTCCGTCGACCTCAACGCCGACCTCGGCGAGGGATTCGGCGTGTGGACGTTGGGCGACGACGACGCCATGTTGGAGATCGTCACATCGGCCAACGTGGCGTGCGGTTTTCACGCCGGCGACCCCGCGGGTCTGGCCCGGGTGTGCCGGGCGGCCGCCGCCCGCGGAGTGCGGATCGGCGCGCAGGTGAGTTACCGGGACCTCGCCGGCTTCGGCAGGCGGTTCATCGATGTCACCGACGAGGATCTGACCGCCGACGTGATGTACCAGATCGGCGCGCTCTCAGCCCTCGCCGGCGCAGCGGGCACCGCCGTCTCCTATGTCAAACCCCATGGCGCGCTGTACAACACGGTCGTCACCAACCGCGATCAGGCCCGCGCGGTCGCAGCCGCCGTGCACGCCGTGGACCCCGGGTTGCCGGTTCTGGGCCTCATGGGGTCGGCACTGTTCGCCGAAGCACGAGAACTGGGCCTGCAGACGGTGGCCGAGGCGTTCGCCGACCGGGCCTACCAGCCCGACGGGCAACTGGTGTCGCGACGGGAGCCCGGCGCGGTGGTCCACGATCTCGACGAGGTCGCCGAGCGCGTGATCACGATGGTCACGGAGGGCCGCGTCACCGCGATCGATGGGTCGACGGTCGACGTGTCGGTGCATTCGGTGTGTGTGCACGGGGATTCGCCGGGAGCGGTGCACATCGCCGCCGCCGTACGGGATCGGCTGATCGCCGAGGGCGTCACCATCGCCCCGTTCAGCTGACGCCGGCCTGCCTGTTGGCGCTGCGCACCACGCTGTCGAGCAGCCCCGGGATGGCGGCCTCGAGTTCGTCGCGGCGCAAACGCTGATAGGTCAGGCCGTCGACCACCAACCGCTCGGTGATCCCGGCTTCGCGCAGGATCTTGAAGTGATGGGTGGCCGTCGACTTGTTGATGCCGTCGTAGAGCGCACCGCACTGCAGGGGCGCGCCCGCGTTGTGCAACCGCCTGACGACCTCGAGACGCACCGGGTCGTGCAGCGCGCCGAGCACCTGCTGCACCGGTCCGACCGGATCGGCGGTCGTCGTGCCGTCGGTCATCAGAGTGTCCTTCACCACGCGGGTTTGATCATCGCCGAACCGAGCGTACCCTCGATCGGGTTCGATGTCCGTCAAACCCGAAGGTGACCGATGGTGGCGTTCGACCGTTCGATCGGCGACGATACGCAGCGCTGGGCCTACCCGTTGCTGCTCGTCCTGAGCGGGGTCGCGCTCGGCGTATCCGGCCTGCCTGCACCGCTCTACGGGATCTACGAAACCCACTGGCATCTCTCCCCGCTGGCGACCACGATCATCTTCGCGGTCTACGCAGTCGCCGCGCTCGGCGCGGTCCTGGTGTCCGGGAAGATCTCGGACGTCGTGGGCCGCAAGCCCGTGCTCATCGTCGCGCTGGCCGCCCTGGTGGTCGGCCTCGGGGTGTTCCTGGTCGCCGACAACATGGCTCTCCTGCTGCTGGCGCGGGCCATTCACGGCGCCGCGGTCGGCTCGATCGTCGTCGCCGGGGCGGCCGCACTGCTGGATCTGCGCCCCCACCACGGCGTGCGCTCCGGTCAGCTCAGCGGCGTGAGCTTCAACATCGGGATGACCGTCGCGATCCTCGGATCGGCGCTGCTGGCCCAGTACGCACCGCATCCGCTGCGCACGCCGTATGCCGTCGTCGCCGTGGTCTGCCTAGTCGTCGGCGCCGGGCTGCTGGCGCTGCGGGAACCCCACAGCGCACGCACGCGGGGACGGATCCGCATCGCCAAACCCGCGGTGCCCCAAGAGATCAAGGGTGACTTCTGGTTCTCGGCACTGGGCGCCATGGCGTCGTGGTCGGTACTGGGAGTGCTGCTGTCGCTGTACCCCTCGCTGGCTGCGCGGCAGACCCACATCGACAACCTCGTCTTCGGTGGCGCGGTCGTCGGGACGACGGCGTTCGCCGCCGCGCTCGCGCAGCTCGCGGCCACGCGGGTGCCCGCGCGCCGGGCCGCAATCGTCGGCGACATCGGCATGGCCGTCTCGCTGCTGCTCACCATCCCCGTGCTGCTCAGCCATCAGTGGCCACTGGTGTTCGTGGCCGCCGCCCTGCTCGGCGCGACGTTCGGGCTCGGTTTCGGTGGCTCGCTGCGCCACCTGTCGAACGTGGTCCCCGCGGCCAGACGGGGTGAGACCATGTCGGCCTTCTACCTCGCGGCCTACACGGCGATGGCGGTGCCCACCCTGGTGGCCGGCTGGGCGGCGACGACCTGGGAACTCGCCGCGGTGTTTCCGTGGTTCGCCGTTGTGGTGGCCGTCGCCTGTCTGGCCGCGGCGTTCGCTGGGATGCGCAGTTCGGAACGCGGCACCGTCTGACCGCGATGCCTACAGTGGGGCGCATGCGCCTGCGAGCGGGACGGCCCGATCTGCGGGATCACGCGCGGTGGTTCGACGTCCCCGCCGCCACCCCGCAGACCCCGCTGACCGTCACGTGGGCGGGCGTCACCACCCTGCTGATCGACGACGGCTCGTCGGCTGTCATGACCGACGGCTTCTTCTCCCGGCCCGGCCTGGCGTCGGTCGGGTTGCGCCGCATCGCCCCGTCGGCGCCGCGGGTGGACGGCTGCCTGGCCAGGCTGCGCTCCGACCGGCTCGACGCCGTCCTGCCCGTGCACACCCACTTCGACCACGCGCTCGACTCGGCCCTGGTCGCCGAGCGCACCGGCGCGGCACTGATCGGCGGGGCGTCGGCCGCGCAACTCGGGCTCGGCCACGGGCTACCCGAAAGCCGCGTGCGCACAGCCCGATCCGGTGACGCCCTCACCGTCGGCGCCTACGATCTGACCCTCGTCGAGTCCGGGCACTGCCCACCCGACCGTTTCCCGGGTGCCATCACTGCTCCCGTGACACCGCCGGCCAGGGCGTCCGCCTACCGGTGCGGTGAGGCCTGGTCGGTGCTCGTCCGGCACCGGCCGTCCGCGCGCACCATGCTCGTCGTCGGCAGCGCCGGATTCGTCCCGGGAGCACTGCACGGCAGGCACGCCGACGTGGTCTACCTCGGTGTCGGGCAACTCGGGCGGCAGCCGGAGACCTACCTGCGCGACTACTGGGACGAGACCGTGCGCGCGGTCGGCGGCCGCCGGGTGGTGCTGATCCATTGGGACGACTTCTTCCGGCCGCTGCACCAACCGCTGCGTGCCCTGCCGTACGTGGCCGACGACCTCGACGTCACGATGCGCGTCCTGACCCGGCTGGCCGACCGGGACGGCGTCCCGCTGCATCTGCCGTCGCTGTGGCAGCGCGCCGATCCGTGGGCCTGACGGGGTTTCGCGTTGGTCCTCGCGTTGGCGCTGCTTGCCGTCGTGCTCACGTTCGCGCTCGTGCGGCCGCGCGGCTGGCCCGAGGCCGTCGCAGCCGTTCCGGCTGCCGGCCTGCTGATCGCCACGGGCACGGTCTCCGTCGACGACGCCGTGACCGAGATCGCCCGGCTGGCACCGGTCGTCGGGTTCCTCGCGGCGGTCTTGGTGCTGGCTCAACTGTGCGACGACGCCGGGCTGTTCCACGCGGCCGGGGTCTGGATGGCCCGGTCGGGTGCGGGCGATCCCCGTCGACTGCTCGGCGTGGTGTTCGTCATCGCCACCGGCACCACCGCGGTCCTCAGCCTCGACGCGACCGTTGTCCTGCTCACCCCCGTCGTGCTGGCCACCTGCCGCACACTGGCCGTCCCGGCGGCCCCGCACGCCTACGCCACCGCCCATCTGGCCAACTCCGCATCGCTGCTGCTGCCCGTGTCGAACCTGACCAACCTGCTGGCGTTCACCGCCGCCGGCCTGTCGTTCATGCACTTCGCCGCGCTGATGACGTTGCCGTGGCTGGCCGCGGTGCTGGTCGAATACGCCGTTCTACGGGTCGTTTTCGCGCGCGAACTCGCGGCGGCGCCGCGGCGCGACGAACCGCTGCCCGATCCGGAGATGCCGGTGTTCGTCCTCGTCGTGCTCGCCCTGACGCTGGCCGGTTTCGCGGTGACGTCCCTGATCGACGTCTCCCCGGCCTGGGCCGCACTCGCCGGCGCCGTGGCGCTCGGTGTCCGCGGGCTCGTACAGCGCCGCAGCACCGTGCGGGGTATCGCCCGGTCGGCCAACGTACCGTTCCTGATGTTTGTGCTGTGTCTGGGCGTGGTGGTCGAGGCGGTCACGCGCAACGGTCTGGACGAGGCGCTGGGGTCGCTCCTTCCCGACGGTACCGGCTTCGCCGCTCTACTGGGGGTCGCGGCCGTGGCCGCCGTGCTGTCGAACCTGGTCAACAATTTGCCCGCCGTGCTCGTGCTGCTGCCGCTGGTGGCGGTCGCCGGACCCGCGGCGGTGCTGGCGGTACTGATCGGCGTCAACGTCGGACCCAACCTCAGCTATGTGGGATCGTTGGCGAACCTGTTGTGGCGCAACGTCACTCATCGATCTGACGTGCCCACCGGCGTGGTCAGCTTCAGTGTGGTGGGGCTGTGCACGGTGCCGCTGACCCTGGTTCTGGCGGTGTCGGGACTCTGGGTCGGCCTGCGGCTGTTCGGGGTGTGAGTCAGCCGCGGCGCCGGCGGGCGATCTCTGCGAGCACCACCCCGGCGGCCACCGAGGCGTTCAGCGATTCGGTCGGGCCGGCCATCGGGATCGACACCACCGCATCGCAGTGTTCGCGCACGAGGCGCGACAGCCCCTTGCCCTCCGACCCGACGACCACCACCACCGGGCCGGTGGCGTCGAGTTCGTCGAGTGTGGTGTCACCGCCGGCGTCGAGGCCGACCACCTGCAGGCCCGCGTCGGCCCAACTCTTCAGCGTGCGGTTGAGGTTGGTGGCCCGGGCGACCGGAAGCCGCGCCGCCGCACCGGCACTCGTACGCCAGGCGACCGCCGTCACCGACGCGGAGCGGCGCTGCGGGATCAGCACCCCGTGTCCGCCGAACGCCGCCACCGACCGCACGATCGCGCCGAGATTTCGGGGGTCGGAGATGTTGTCGAGTGCGACCAGCAGCGCGGGTGCGCCGTCGGCCTTCGCCGTCGCGAGCAGATCGTCGGGGTGGGCGTAGTCGTACGGCGGCACCTGCAGCGCCAGCCCCTGGTGCAGGGCGTTGTTGCTCATCCGGTCGAGGTCCGGACGCGGCACCTCGAGGATGGGGATGCCCGCGTCGGCGGCGATCTGCACGGCCTCGGTGACCCGCTCGTCGGCCTCGGTGCCCAGCGCCACATACAGGGCACTGGCAGGCACTTCCGCGCGCAGGCACTCCACCACCGGGTTGCGGCCGAGCACCAGTTCGGTCTCGTCGGTCTTGCGTGCCGGACGTCGCTGCTGTTGCTTCTGCGCCCTGGCGGCCCGTTTGGCCGCCGGGTGGTGCGGCCGCTCGTGGGCCGGCGGTGTCGCGCCGCGGCCTTCGAGCCCGCGCCGCCGCACGCCGCCGGAGCCGACGGTCGGGCCCTTCTTGGTGCCCGCTTTGCGAACGGCGCCACGGCGTTTCGAGTTACCCGCCATCGTCAGGCATCCTTGCTGTCGCCGTCGAGCAGCGACCATTGCGGACCGTCGGCGGTGTCGGTGACCTCGATGCCGGCTTCCTTGAGCCGGTCGCGGATCTGATCGGCCGTCGCCCAGTCCTTGCGGTTGCGCGCCTCGGCACGGCTGTCGAGCGCCCACCGGACCAGCACGTCGATCGCGGCCAGCGCCGCCGACGTCTCGTCGCGCGACTCCCACCGCTCGTCGAGCGGGTCGCAGCCGAGGATGCCCATCATGGCGCGGATCGAGCGGGCCTGCGTCATCGCCGTCTCGTGGTCGCCGGAGTCCAGCGCCCGGTTGCCCACGGCGCGCGCGGCGTGCACCTCGGCGAGCGCGATCGGCACCGACAGGTCGTCGTCGAGTGCGGCGGCGAACTTCGGCGTCCACTCACCGGGCACCACCGTGCCCACCCGGGTGCGGACGCGGTGCAGGAAATCCTCGACCCCGGCGTAGGCCTTCACCGCGTCCTGCAGCGCGGTCTCGGAGAACTCGAGCATCGACCGGTAGTGCGCACTGCCGAGGTAGTAACGCAGTTCGGCGGCCCGGACACGTTGCAGCACAGCGGGAATCGAGAGCACATTGCCCAGCGACTTGCTCATCTTCTCGCCGCCCATGGTGACCCAGCCGTTGTGTAGCCAGAAGGCGGCGAAGCCGTCCCCCGCCGCTTCGGCCTGGGCGATCTCGTTCTCATGGTGCGGGAACACCAGATCCATTCCGCCGGCGTGGATGTCGAACTCCGCGCCGAGGTACGCCTCGCACATCGCGACGCATTCGGTGTGCCAGCCCGGCCGGCCCCGGCCCCACGGCGTGGGCCACGAAGGCTCACCCGGTTTGGCGCCCTTCCACAGCGTGAAGTCGCGCTGATCGCGTTTCCCGGTCGCGACGCCCTCACCCTGGTGCACGTCGTCGATGCGGTGCCCGGAGAGCTTGCCGTAGTCGGGCAGCGTCGACACGTCGAAGTAGACGTCCCCGCCACCGGTATAGGCGTGCCCGCGCTGGATCAACCGCTCGATCAACTCGACCATTTCGGTGATGTGGCCGGTCGCCCGCGGTTCGGCCGACGGCGGCAGGACGCCGAGCGCGTCGTAGGCGGCGGTGAACGCGCGCTCGTAGGTCGCCGCCCACTCCCACCACGGCCGCCCCGCGTCGGCGGCCTTGTTGAGGATCTTGTCGTCGATGTCGGTGACGTTGCGGATGAACGCGACGTCGAAACCCTTGGCGGTCAGCCAGCGCCGCAGGACGTCGAACGCCACCCCGCTGCGGACATGCCCGATGTGAGGGAGGCCCTGCACGGTCGCCCCGCACAGATAGATGGACACATGCCCGGGTCGCAGCGGCACGAAATCGCGCACGGCACCCGCCATGGTGTCGTAGAGACGCAGCCCCGTCGGCGATGTCGCCGACCGGCCGGCTTCAGCGCGATCGGTCACGACGTGCCAGCTTACCGGCCGATATGCCGTTATCCCTCATCGACCACGAGAGCGGTGGCGATCGCGGCCAACCCCTCACCCCGGCCGGTCAGCCCCAGCCCGTCGGTCGTGGTCGCCGAAACCGACACCGGAGCGCCGATCAGCCCGGACAACAACTCCTGCGCTTCGGCCCGCCGCGGTCCGATCTTCGGCCGGTTCCCGATCACCTGGACGGCCGCATTGCCCACCCGCAGACCGTTATCCCGCAACAGCTCCCGGACGTGGCGCAGCATGTCGGCGCCGCTGACACCCTCCCACTCGGGCCGCCCGGTGCCGAAGACCTCGCCGAGATCGCCGAGCCCGGCCGCCGACAGCAGCGCATCGCAGAGCGCGTGGGCGGCGACGTCGCCGTCGGAATGCCCCGCACACCCGTCGGCGCCGTCGAATCGCAGGCCCAACAACCAGCAGGGCCGTCCCGCCTCGATCGGGTGCACATCGGTGCCCACGCCGACGCGCGGCAGGCTCACCGCCGGCCCGCCAGGATGGCCTCGGCCAGGACCAGATCGAGCGGGGTGGTGATCTTGAACGCGAGGGGGTCGCCGTCGACGACCTGAACCTGTCCACCGGCCTGTTCGACCATCGACGCGTCGTCGGTGAAACCGCCTTCGCCCACCCGGGCATAGGCGCGGCGCAGCACGTCGACGTGGAACCCCTGCGGGGTCTGAACCGCCCGCAGTCCCGCCCGTTCGGGTGTGCCGAGCACCGCGCCGTTCGCATCGACGGCCTTGATGGTGTCGGCCACCGGGAGTCCGGGCACCACCGCGCTGTGCCCGGATTCGAGCGCACGGACGACGCGGACCACCAGAGACGGTGGCGTGAGAGCGCGTGCGGCGTCGTGCACGAGCACGTAGTCGGTGTCGCCGACGGCGGCGAGCGCGATACTCACCGATTCGGTGCGGTCGGCGCCGCCCGCGACGATCACGGCCTCACCGCCGAAGACGAGTTTCGCTTCGTCGGTGCGGCTCGGCGGGACGGCGACCACGATGCTGTCGACGACACCGGAATCCCGCAGCCCGGCAATGGCGTGTTCGAGCATCGGCCGCCCGGCGAGATTCACGAACGCCTTGGGCGCCCCGGCCGCGAGCCGTTGCCCGGATCCCGCGGCCGGAACGACGGCCACTGTGGTCATCGCGCGTCAGGACGCGGCGGCAAGTGCCTCATCGAGGATGATGGTGGCCTTCTCGTCGTCGGTGTTCTCGGCGAGCGCCAACTCACCGACGAGGATCTGCCGGGCCTTGGCCAGCATGCGCTTCTCGCCTGCGGACAGGCCACGCTCCTGGTCGCGGCGCCACAGGTCACGCACGACCTCGGCGACCTTGTTCACGTCGCCGGAGGCCAGCTTCTCCAGATTCGCCTTGTAACGGCGAGACCAGTTCGTCGGCTCCTCGGTGTGCGGCGCACGCAGCACCTGGAAGACCTTGTCCAGACCCTCCTGGCCGACAACGTCACGCACCCCGACATATTCGGCGTTGTCAGCGGGTACTCGAACAGTGAGATCGCCCTGGGCGACCTTGAGGACGAGGTACTCCTTCTGCTCGCCCTTGATGGTTCGGGTTTCGATCGCTTCGATCAACGCAGCACCGTGGTGTGGATAAACAACGGTGTCTCCGACCTTGAAAATCATCAGTTTCGAGCCCCTTTCACGTGTCCATGCTAACACGGGCCGCTGACACGTGCGGAACAACTGTGCAGGTCAGGGGCACAACGGATGAAGATCAGGACTTGACAGGGTGTCGTTTTCGTGCAACGCGAGACCGGTCGAGAACGCCGTTACCACTGCCGACCGGCCCCCGGTGTACGTGCCGCGCAACACCGTTGGACTGTGCGCCTGCTCGCGCCGCGCAGCCCACCGTGGTCACCGCCGACCGTCACCTACTACTCTGCATAGTCGAACTGTGTACGACAGCTGGGCGACCCTCTGCAGGAGGCTTGAGTGAACCGCAACCATCCGCGCGCTTCTGCCGTCACCGCCGGGCTGGCCGCCTGCGGGCTGGCACTCGGCCTGACCGCCTGCGGAGCCGGCCAGGTCTCCCAGACCGCGACCCAGGCGCCCGCCGTCAACGGCGTCAACGCGGGGACCGGTGACATCTCGCTGCGCAACGTCCACCTGCGCGCCCCGCAGACCTCGGACTACGTCCGTCCGGGCAGCGACGTCGAACTGCTCTTCGTCGCCACCAACGACTCACCCGACCAGCCCGACAAGCTGGTGTCGATCCGCTCCGACATCGGCTCGGTGCCGGTGCGCGGGGACGCGTCGATCGCGCCGAGCGGCGTGCTGGTCGCCGGCGAGCCCGACGGACAGGCCGCCGCGCTGGAGAGCGTCGAGCCGGCCGAACCGCTCACCGCCGACGTCAAGCTGACCAAGCCGATCACCAACGGGCTGACCTACCCGTTCACGTTCACGTTCCAGCGCAGCGGCGAGGTCACCGTCCAGGTTCCGATCTCCGCCGGCGAGGCGCCGCGGCGTGACGAGAGCGGCGGCGGCGCCGACCACTCCGGCGGACACTGACCCCAGCGCGACACGCGCCGGCCGCGGGCCGGCGCCGGGCTGGATCTGTCGGCCCCGACCGATACCGTCGTCCCGTGGCCAAGGCACGTTCGCAATACCGCTGTTCCGAGTGCCGGCACCTCACCGCCAAATGGGTCGGCCGCTGCCCGGACTGCGGCACGTGGGGAACCGTCGAGGAGGTCGCGGTCCTGGCCGCCGTCGCGGGCGCCCCCGCCCGTCGCGCCGTGGCACCCACCTCCCCCGCCGTGCCGATCAGCAGCATCGACCCGGGCCGGACCAGACACGACGCGACCGGCATCAGCGAACTCGACCGCGTCCTCGGCGGCGGGCTGGTTCCCGGTTCGGTGACCCTGCTGGCCGGTGATCCGGGCGTCGGCAAGTCGACCCTGCTCCTCGAGGTCGCCCACCGCTGGGCCGTCTCCGGTCGGCGGGCGCTGTACCTGACCGGCGAGGAATCCGCGGGGCAGGTGCGGTTGCGGGCCGAGCGCACCGGCTGCGCGCACGACGAGCTCTACCTCGCCGCCGAATCGGATCTGCCGACCGCGCTCGGCCACATCGACGCCGTGCAGCCGAGCCTCGTCGTCGTCGACTCGGTGCAGACCATGTCCACCAGTGACAACGACGGTGTCACCGGCGGCGTCACCCAGGTGCGGGCCGTCACCACCGCGCTCACCCAGTACGCCAAGGGAGCCGCGGGCCGCGGCGGCATCGCCATGGTGCTGGTCGGCCACGTCACCAAGGACGGCGCGATCGCCGGGCCGCGGTCCCTGGAACACCTCGTCGACGTGGTGCTGCACTTCGAGGGCGACCGCAACTCGACGCTGCGGATGGTGCGCGGGGTGAAGAACCGGTTCGGCGCCGCCGACGAGGTCGGCTGTTTCCAGTTGCACGACAACGGCATCGAATGTGTGGCCGATCCGTCCGGGCTGTTCCGCGACCAGCGGGACACCCCGGTGGCCGGCACCGCGGTCACCGTGACGCTCGACGGTAAGCGGCCGCTGATCGGCGAGGTACAGGCGCTGGTCGGCCCGCCCACCGGCCCGCACCCCCGCCGCGCCGTCAGCGGTATCGACTCGGCCCGCGCCGCGATGATCGCCGCCGTCCTCGACAAACACGCCAGGCTCCAGGTCGGTCCGTGCGACATCTACCTGTCGACGGTCGGCGGCATGCGGCTGACCGATCCGTCGTCGGATCTCGCCGTCGCCATCGCGATGGCCTCGGCGCGCAAGGAACGGCCGATGCCGGCCAACTCGGTGGTGATCGGCGAACTCGGTCTCGCGGGTGATCTGCGCCGGGTGACGGGCATGGACCGCCGCCTGGCGGAGGCCGCCCGGCTCGGGTTCACCACCGCCGTCGTCCCGCCCGGCACGACGGGTGTGCCGCCGGGTCTGCGGCTGCTGCCCGCCGAGAACATCTCGGCGGCGTTGCGGGTGCTGGACCGCATCGCGGACAATGGCGGCCGATGACCCAGGAGGCATGATGGCCGTGAAGACCGCCAGGACGAGCGGCAACGTCGTCCAGCTGGCCCGTCCGACGCTGCGCGAGACGCTCGGCCGGCTGGCACCGGGCACGCCGCTGCGCGACGGTCTGGAGCGCATCCTGCGCGGCCGCACCGGCGCGCTGATCGTGCTCGGTTACGACGACAGCGTCGAGGCGATCTGCGACGGCGGTTTCGAACTCGACGTGCGCTACGCCCCCACCAGGCTGCGTGAGCTGTCGAAGATGGACGGCGCCGTGGTGCTGTCCAGCGACGGCACCCGGATCCTGCGGGCCAACGTCCAGCTGGTGCCCGACCCGTCGATCCCGACCGACGAGTCCGGCACCCGTCACCGCTCCGCCGAGCGCACCGCGATCCAGACCGGCTATCCGGTGATCTCGGTCAGCCACTCGATGAGCATCGTGACCGTGTACGTGGCCGGTGAACGGCACGTGGTGCCCGACACCCCGACGATCCTGTCGCGGGCCAACCAGACCATCGCCACCCTCGAGCGCTACAAGTCCCGCCTCGACGAGGTGAGCCGCCAGCTGTCGACCGCCGAGATCGAGGACTTCGTCACGCTGCGCGACGTGATGACCGTCGTCCAGCGGCTGGAGATGGTGCGGCGGATCAGCCTGGAGATCGACGCCGACGTCGTGGAACTCGGCACCGACGGCCGTCAGCTCAAACTGCAGCTCGAGGAACTCGTCGGCGACAACGACACCGCCCGCGAGCTGATCGTGCGCGACTACCACGCCAACCCCGATCCGCCGACCCCGGCACAGGTCAGCGCGACGCTCGAGGAGCTGGATTCGCTGTCGGACAACGAACTTCTCGACTTCACCACGCTGGCAAGGGTTTTCGGGTACCCGTCCACGCTGGAAGCGCAGGATTCGGCGATGAGCTCCCGCGGTTACCGCGCCATGGCCGGCATCCCCCGCCTGCAGTTCGCGCACGTCGACCTGCTGGTGCGGTCGTTCGGCTCACTGCAGGGTCTGCTCGCCGCGAGCGCCGACGATCTGCAGTCGGTGGACGGCATCGGTTCGATGTGGGCGCGCCACATCAGGGAAGGTCTGTCGCTGCTGGCCGAGTCGACGATCGCCGACCGGCTGGCCTGACCGCCCTAGCCCGCGCCGGGAGCCGGGGGCTGCCCACCCGGCGCGCCGGGCGCAGGCGCCTGACCCGGCGGGGTCGAGGGCGCCAGGATGAACGGCACCGGCGACGACCGGAGGTTGCCCAGCTGGACGATCAGGTTGTAGGTGCCCGCGCCGATCGGCTGCCGGGGCAGCGGGCACTGCGGGGCCGAGCCCATCCCCGTCCACGTGACCTCGGTGGTGACCTGCTCGCCCGGGGCGAACGTCTTGACCAGCGTCTCGTTCGATGGGGCGCAGTCGAGGTTCGACCACAGGCGGGTGTTGTCGAGCGAGTACACGTACGCCGCCAGCACGGCCGCGCCCACGTCACGCTTGCAGGCGACCAGGCCGATGTTGGTGACGACCATCGTGAACTTCGGCTGATCGCCGACGACGTACTCGGGCTGGCTGGTGATGCCCTTGACCGCGAGCGTGGAATCCGGGCAGTCGTCGCCCTCCTGCAGCACCGGCGGCGGGGCGACCGCCGCGGTGGGTGTCGGGGTGGGCGGCGGCGCCTGCTGGGGCGGCGGCACGATCGGGGTCTTGACCTCGGGGTTCTCCCCCGGCAGCGGCGTGGGCCCGGCTTCGGCGGGGGCGGCGGACTGCTTGTCGGCGTTCTTCGTCTCCGCGCCGGAACCGCCCGACACCACCATCACGACCACCGCGGCGACGATCCCGATGACCACCACCGCGATGCCCAGCGCGAGAGCTCTGCGCCGCCAATAGATCTGCGTCGGCAGCGGGCCTTGCGGTTCCAGATCCAGCACACACCAACGGTAAGGCCCGGTCAGGCCGGAACGTCCGAGGTGACCCGGCGTGTCGCGCGATGAGCGCTCGCGCGAAGAGCCAAAAGCCTGCTAGGCCTCGCCGATGTCGCCCAGGTGATGGCGCAGCTGGGCCCGGCCGTCGGCCAGGTGGTAGGTCACACCGGCGATGGCGACCTTGCCCGCGTCGATGCGCGAGGCGATCGCGGTGGACCGGTCGCGCAGCTGCACCGCGGTCTCGTTGACGTGGCGCTCCTCGAACTCGTCGACCCGGGACAGGCCGTCTCGACGGCCCACCAGGATCGACGGGGTGACCCGCTCGACGATGTCTCGCACGTACCCACCGGGCACCACACCGTCGTCGAGCGCCGTGAGCGTGGCCTTGACGGCACCGCAACTGTCGTGGCCGAGCACCACCACCAGCGGCACCTCGAGCACCGTCACCGCGAACTCGATGGAGCCGAGCACCGCGGAGTCGATGACGTGACCGGCGGTGCGCACCACGAACATGTCGCCGAGGCCCTGGTCGAAGATGATCTCGGCGGCCACCCGGCTGTCACCGCAACCGAACACCACCGCCGTGGGCCGCTGCCCCTCGGCGAGGCTGGCACGGTGGTCGATGCTCTGACTCGGATGTTCGGGCCGACCAGCGACGAAGCGCTCGTTACCCTCCTTGAGTGCCTTCCACGCGGTCACCGGGCTGGTCTGCGGCATGCCGCATATTGTGCCTGAGTGGTTGAGAGATGATCGATCCGGCCGTCCTTACGGCGTGGTACGACCGCGAACAGCGGGATCTGCCCTGGCGCCGTCCCGGCGTGACACCGTGGCAGATCCTGGTCAGCGAGTTCATGTTGCAGCAGACGCCGGTGGCCCGCGTGGAACCGGTCTGGCTGAATTGGATCGCGCGCTGGCCCACCCCCTCGGCGACCGCGGCGGCCGGCGTCGCCGACGTGCTGCGCGCCTGGGGCAAGCTCGGGTATCCGCGCCGCGCGAAGCGTCTGCACGAGTGCGCGACGGTCATCGCGGACGAACACGGTGACGAGGTGCCCTCGGACGTCGAGGTGTTGCTGACCCTTCCCGGCATCGGCGCGTACACCGCAAGAGCGGTCGCCTGCTTCGCCTACGGGCAGCGGGTGCCGGTGGTCGACACCAACGTCCGCCGGGTGATCGCCCGCGCGGTGCACGGCCGCGCCGACAGCCCGCCGAGCCGCCGCGACCTCGACGACGTCGCGGCCCTGCTCCCGGAAGACGCTGCGGCGCCGCGATTCTCGATCGCAGTGATGGAACTCGGCGCGACGGTGTGCACAGCCCGCGCGCCGCGGTGCGGACTGTGCCCGCTCGGGTCGTGCACCTGGCGCACGCTCGGGTTCCCCGCGGCGACGACACCGGCCCGGAAGGTGCAGCGCTACGCGGGCACCGACCGCCAGGTGCGGGGTCGCCTGCTCGACGTGCTGCGCGGCAGTGAATCACCGGTCTCCCGCGCCGAACTCGACGTCGTGTGGCTCACCGACCCGGCGCAGCGTGACCGCGCGCTGGATTCGCTGCTTGTCGACGGGCTGGTGGAGCAGACCGCCGACGGCCGCTTCGCACTGGCGGGCGAGGGTTCGTGAACACGGCCGTACCAGCGTGGTCACCCACCCGGTGAACGCCCTGCGGGATACCGTGAGCACATGACCCGGAGCCTGGATCAGGTCGTCACCGCGGCGGCCGCGGAGTTGATGGCGGCCACCGCCACCAACGTGGTCGACAGCTGCACCCGGGTCCTCGCCGACGTCGTCGCCCACCTCGGGGTCGACTTCAGCTTCCTGCGTCACAACGACCATGCCATCAAGGCCACCAGGCTGGTGGCCGAGTGGCCGATCCGCGATCCCTTCCCGGATCCGGATCCGATCGGGGTGATCTATTTCTCCGAGGCCGACCCGGTCTTCCGGCAGGCCGAATACCTCAAGACGCCGTTGATCGTGCGCCCCGAGCCGACCAACGACGACTATCAGCGCCGTATCGAGGAGGGCACCGGCGTGCCGTCGGTGTCGATGGCCTGCGTCCCGCTGCTGTCGGGTGAGATCACCTCGGGAATCCTCGGCTTCATCAAGACCGGCGACCGCGAGTGGACCGCGGAGGAGCTGAACGCGCTGCAGGCGATCGCCACCCTGTTCGCGCAGTTGCAGGCCCGGATCGCCGCCGAGGAGCAGCTCCAGTACCTCGCCGAACACGACGATCTGTCCGGGCTGCTCAACCGCCGGGCCCTGATGGCGCACCTCGATGCCCGGCTCGCCGAGGGGCAGCCCGGGCCGGTGTCGGTGCTCTTCCTCGACCTCGACCGTCTCAAGACCGTCAACGACTACCTGGGGCACAGCGCCGGCGACCAGTTCATCAAGATGTTCGCCGAGCGACTGCGGGCCGGCACCGAGAAACCCGCCGTGATCGCCCGCGTCGGCGGTGACGAGTTCGTGGTGGTGCCCGACGAGCCGATGGACGTCCGCACGGTCGAGAGCTTCGCCCGCCGGCTGCAGACCTGGCTGCAGCGCAGGGTGGTGATCGACGGCGAGATGCTCGCGCGCACGGTCAGCATCGGTGTGGCCGTCGGCACCCCCGGCGACGACACCACATCGGACCTGCTGCGCCGTGCCGATCAGGCCGCGCTGTCGGCGAAGAGCACCGGCGGCAGCAAGACCGCGGTGTTCACCACGGAGATGGCGTCGCAGCACGCCATCCGCAACGACATCGAACTGCACCTCGAAGGCGTGATAGACGAGGCCAGCAGTGCGCTGGTCCTGCACTACCTGCCCGAGGTCGACATGCGCACCGGACGGGTGCTCGGCACCGAGGCGCTGGTCCGCTGGCGGCACCCCACGCGGGGGCTGCTGCTGCCCGAGTCGTTCATCGGGGTCGCTGAATCCATCAATCTCGCAGGCAAACTCGGCCGCCTGGTGATGCGCTCGGCCTGCGCCGATTTCGCCCGCTGGAGGTCGCGCCGCACCGCCGGCGACGCGATCCTGCGCATCAACGTCTCACCGGTGCAACTGGTCTCGGACGGTTTCGCGGCGACCGTCGCCGGCACCCTCGACGAGTTCGGCGTGGATGGTTCCGCGGTCTGCCTCGAGATCACCGAGAGTGTGGTGGTGCAGGACATCGAGGCCACCCGCCACACGCTGGCCGCGCTCAAAGAGGTCGGTGTCCGCATCGCGATCGACGACTTCGGCACGGGCTACAGCGTTCTCACGCACCTCAAGTCACTTCCCGTCGACACCGTGAAGATCGACCGCAGCTTCGTGCGCGACCTGGGCAGCAGTCCGGGCGACCTGGCGATCGTGCGGGCCATCCTGGCGCTGGCCGACGCGTTCGAACTCGAGGTGGTCGCCGAGGGCGTCGAGACCGTCGCGGCCGCCAAGACCCTGCTGGAGCTGGGCTGCCCGCGCGCGCAGGGCTTCATGCTGTCCCGTCCGGTCGACGGCGCGGCCATGGAGGCGCTGTTCCGGGAGGGGCACATCGTGGTCGACGCGCTGCGCGACGGGACCGCCGGCGGGCCGGGGTTCGATTAGCCAGCGCTCGACACCGTCTACCGCGTGCAGTAAGAAGAACCTCGTTCGCCAGCAAAACGAAGGAGCCTTCCCGTGGCAGTGGCGCCGTTCAACCACATCACCGCGACCTACTCGTCGGCGCACGCCCTGATGTACGAGGCGGTCGTCGCACCGTCGGTGTACCGCTCCCGTCGCATCATCGACGAGCGCTTCCTGCGGCTACTGCCCCAGAACGCGCACATCCTCGACGTCGGTTCGGGTGGCGGCCTGTTCACCCAGTACCTGGCCGACCAGCGTCCGGACGTGACGATCATCGGCATCGACCTGTCCGAACCCCAGCTCAAGCGCTCCCGCAAGCGTCTGCGCGACTATGGCGACCGGGTCACCTTCCAGCACGGCGACGCGACGAAGCTGGCGTTCGCCGACCGCAGTTTCGACGGTGTGATCAGCTACGGCTCCGTCAAGCACTGGACGTCGCGCGAGACCGGGATGGCCGAGTGCGTGCGGGTGCTCAAGCCGGGCGGCCCGCTTCTGGTCACCGACGCCGACCGCAGCGCGACCTTCGAGGATTCGGCGAACTTCATCAAGCACTACAAGTTCCCGCGCTTCCTCGACGGTCCGAACCTGGCGGTGTTCCGCACGTGGATCGCCGGCCGCTCGATCGATCTCGACGACGCGCGGGCCCTGGCCGGCGGTGTCGACCTCGTCGACGTGGAGGTGGGGCGCATCCCCGACTCCCCGCTGGTCATGATCGCCGGGCGGCGCGCACCCGAGTGAGCCGCCGTCAGGCCGTCTGCTCGGCGTCGGTGTCGTTGCAGCAGAACCGCCTGCGGTAGTCGGTGGGTGTCACCCCGATGATCCGGCGGAAATGGTGGCGCAGCAGCGTGGCCGTGCCGAACCCGGAGCGCTCGGCGATGCGGTCGATGTCGAGATCGCTCTCCTCGAGCATCCGGCGCGCGTAGAGCACCCGCTGATCGGTGACCCACTGCATGGGGGTGGTGCCGGTCTCCTCGACGAAGCGGCGGGCGAAGGTGCGTGCCGACATGTTCGCCCGGCGGGCGAGCGTGCTGACGGTGTGCGGCTTGTCGAGATTGGCCACGATCCAATCCAGATGCGGCGCAAAGCGTTCCGAACACCTCACCGGGATCGGCTGCTCGATGTACTGACGCTGGCCGCCGTCGCGCTGCGGCGGCACCACCATCCGGCGGGCGATCCGGTTGGTGACCTCGCTGCCCAGTTCGCGCCGCACCAGGTGCAGGCAGGCGTCGATACCCGCCGCGGTGCCCGCACTGGTAATCAGGTTGCCGTCGTCGACGAACAGGACGTTGCGGTCGACGCGGGCGGTGGGGTACATCCGCGCGAGCAGGTCGGCGTACATCCAGTGCGTCGTACAGGGCCTGCCGTCGAGCAACCCCGCGGCGCCGACGACGAATGCCCCTGAGCAGACCGTCAGGATGATCGACCCCCGCGCGGCCGCCTCACGCAGCACCTCCAGCGCTTCGGGCGGGTAGCCGTCCTTGCCCGAGGCGATCGCGGGTACGGCGACCAGGTCCGCGCCGAGCAGATCGTCGAAGTCGTGTTGCGGGGTGAGGTGCGCGCCGATCGTCGTGCGCACGGGTTGGCCCGCCACCGGTCCGCAGACCTTGAAGTCGAAATTGGGGACGCCGTCCGCGGAGCGGTCGATGCCGAACACCTCGCAGATGACGCCGAACTCGAAAACCGCTAGACCGTCGAGCACCAGTGTCGATACGCTTTTCAACGCCATGGCAGCATATTAGCGCAAGACGGCAGTGCTGCCACTGTTGGCGGAATGTGCACAGCCGAAAGATAACTGCCATGAGTACAGCACTGATCTCACTTGCCGTGTCGAGCCCCTTCGTCCTGACCGCCGTGCTGATCTGGGCGGCGCGACGGACCGGTGTCCTGCGCTGGGATCTCGACCAGTTCCGCGTGTGGGCGCCGATGGCAGGGCGATTCGACAGCCGGCGCGACGAGGACCGGGACTCCTACCGCGTCCAGCACGAACTCGACGCGATCCGCACCCGGTTCGAGGAGCACCCGGTGTGGCCGGCCTCAGGCGCGCTGGGCGAGCGTCGCTAGGAATGCCTCCACGGCGCCGCGATAGACCTGCGGCTGCTCGTCGTGGATGAGGTGGCCGGCCTCGGGAACTCGCAGATAGGTTGTCCGCCAGCCGGTTTCGGCCATACGGCCCATCTGGCCCGGCGGCGTGACAGAGTTGCCCGCCTCCAGGAGGAGAGCCGGGACCCGCACCTGCTGCCACTGCTGCCAGTAGTCCCGCAACCCCCACTCGGCGGCGATGTCGATCCAGTGGCGGCGCCGCCCGTGCAGCCGCCATCCGGTCGCCGTGCGGTCGAACGCCTCGAGGAAGTAGCGCCCGGCGATCGGGCCGAATTCGGCGAACACCTGCTGTTCGGTCTCGAACTCCACCGGCAGTGCGTGCAGCCACGGCTCCCACGGGCCGGTGGTGCGGCCGCGGAAGTCCGGCGCCATGTCCTCGACCACCAGCGCCGTCACCAATTCGGGCCGGGCCGCCGCCAGGCACCACGCGTGCAGCCCGCCCATCGAGTGCCCGATCACCGTGGCGGGGCGGCCGAGGCGTGCGACCGCGTCGGCGAGTTCGGCCACGAAATACTCCGTGCTGATCGGTTGGGGCTCCACCACGTCGCGGCCGCGGTGCCACGGCGCGTCGTAGGTGTAGACGGTGCCGAGGCCCGAGAGCCACGGAAGCTGACGCCCCCAGGTGGTGCCGCGCCCCATCAGCCCGTGCACCAGTACCAGGGGGGCGCCGTCACCGCCGCGGGGGGTCAACAGTGGGGAGTCCATGTGCTCATCTTGCCCAGCCCAAGCGGTAACCTGACCGCATGCCCAGCCAGAACCCTGTGGTGAAGATCAACGCAATCGAGGTCCCGCCGGACGCCGGCCCGGAACTGGAGAAGCGATTCGCGCACCGCGCGCACGCCGTGGACAATCAGCCCGGCTTCCTCGGCTTCCAGCTGTTGCGGCCCGTCAAGGGCGAGAACCGCTACTTCGTCGTCACGCAGTGGGAGACCGAAGAGGCGTTCCAGGCGTGGGCGACCGGCCCGGCGATCGAGGCCCACAAGGGTCAGGCCGCCAACCCGGTCGCGACCGGTGCGTCGCTGCTGGAGTTCGAGGTCGTGCTCGACGTTGCGGGGTCCGGCGAGAAGGCCTGACGCGACGCGGACAGTGCGCCGGGTGGCCGGCCTGGTGACTGCTGCCGCGCTCGTCGTCTCCTCAGTGTCCGGGTGCGGTGAGGACAGCACCGCCCCGGCCGACGCCGCCTACGGCGCGCACATCGGCACCAGTACGCCACAGGGCCTGCGCGCCAAACAGACCATGGACATGGTCAACTCCGACTGGCCCATCGGCGACGTCAACGTGCGCACGATGGCCGTCGAGGACCAGGTCGACGAGATCATCGACGCCATGGGCAACCTGTGGTGGGACCGCCCGATCACCGTCAGCGGGGTCGACATCCGCGCCGGCACCGCGACCTTGCACGTCAAGACCCCCTACGGCGCCGAGCAGGACATCGAACTGCGCACCGACGACAACGGTCTGGTCGACCGGTTCGACGTGACGTTGCGCCCGCCGGCGATCGAGAAGTGGGCGGACATCGACGCGGTGCTGGGCGCGTCCGGCGCGCGCTACTCCTATCAGGTGTCGCGGGTCGGCCAGGGCGGACCGATCGGCAAGTGCCAGAAGGTGGCGGGCACCAACACCGAGATGTCGCTGCCGCTGGCGTCGATCTTCAAGCTCTACGTGCTGCTCGCCGTCGCCGAGGCAGTCACGGACGGCAGCGTGGGCTGGGGAGACCGGCTCACGATCACCGAACGCGCGAAGGCCGTCGGCTCGGCAGGCCTCGAGGAACTGCCGCCCGGTGCGACCGTCTCGGTCCGCGAGGCGGCCCAGCAGATGATCTCCGCGAGCGACAACATGGCCACCGACCTGTTGATCGAGCGCCTCGGACCGGGAGCGGTGGAGCGGGCACTGGTGGCCGCCGGTCATCACGATCCGGCCAGCATGACCCCGTTCCCGACCATGCACGAGATGTTCTCGGTCGGCTGGGGCGAGCCGGATCTGCGCGAACAGTGGAAGAGTGCCGACCCGGCGGGCCGCGCCGCGCTGCTCGAGCAGACCCATGCGCGTCCGTACGAACCCGACCCGACCCGCACCCACACCCCGGCCTCCGACTACGGCGCCGAGTGGTACGGCAGCGCCTCGGACATCTGCCGCGTCCACGCCGCTGTGCAGGCCGCCGCCGTCGGCGCGGCCGCACCGGTCCGGGACATCCTGTCGGCCATCCCCGGGGTGGACCTGGACCGCGCGAAGTGGCCGTACATCGGCGCCAAGGGCGGCAACCTACCCGGCGATCTGACGTTCAGCTGGTACGCCGTCGACCACACCGGCCAGGCGTGGGTGGTGAGCTTCCAGCTCAACTGGCCCCGGTACCGCAGCCGGACCGCGGCGCGATGGCTGCTGTCGATCGTGCACCAGACGTTCGAGATGGTGCCGGTCGCCGATTAGTGGGTGGACCGCAACGTCCACGCGTGCCCGCGGAAATGCAGCACCGTGCGGCTCACCGGCGCCACGTCGATCCGCCAGAACGATCTGGCCGGGGCGTCGAGCGCCACCAGAATCGCCGCGCGCACGACCGCGGGATGGGTGACGGCGACGACCCGGCCGCGCCGGCCGGCCAGCGAGTCCATCCACCGGCGCACCCGCTCGATCACCTGGACCACCGTCTCCCCGCCGTGCGGCGCCTGGCCGGGGTCGGTGAGCCAGATCGCGAGTTCGGCGGGATCCACACCGCCCAGCACGTCACCGCGCCACCGGCCGCAATCCAGATCGGCCAGCAACGGTTCGACGGCGGCGTGGACGCCGAGCAGTTCGGCGGTCTGCCTGGTCCGCTTCTCCGGCCCGCAGTAGGCGGTGTCGGTGGACCCGAGCTCGACGCAGGCGTCGGCTTGGCGGTGCCCCTGCGCGTTCAGCGGCTCGTCGGTGGGGAATCGTCCGGCCGACACGGCGTCGGTCATCGCATGCGACACCAGCGTCAGCCGGACGATCTCGCTCACGTCCGGAGGACCTCGCGTCTGCCGTCGAGCAGACGCGACGCCAGCGGCGCGAACACCAGCGCGATCGTCGCCCACATCGCGACCTGCGTGCCGAGTGAGTACAGCCGGAAGTCGTAGAGCACGTCGGCCGGGAAACCCTCGTAGAGGATCGTCCCGGCGTCGTCACGCAGCGGACCGGGGGTCTCGTCGATGGTCGGCAGGATGAGCATCAGCACCGCGGCGGCCAGCACATAGGCACCGGCCCCGGCCAGCGTGGCGTTCCAGGTGCCGAGCCGATCCTGGAGTCGACGGCCGAGATACACGGCGCCCACCAGCAATGCGGCCGACACGACGACCATCAGCAGGTAGAGCAGAGTGCGCTGGCGGAGGGTCTCGTCGAGGCTGAGCGCGGGCGGGCTGGCCGGATACTTCAGCGACGGCACGACGTAGAGGCTCAGCAGCATGCCGCCGGCGACGTACAGCGACAGCAGCCGCGCCGACACGTCGCCGACCCGCCCGTAGGCGACCGCGAAGACGATCGCGAACAACGCGCCCATCGCCACGCAGAACGCGAGCATGCCGAAGCCCAGGCCGACGTTCATCTGGATGGCGCGGGAGAACCCGCCGCCGTCCTCGCCGTGGCTGTGACCGTGTCCGGCATGGTCGAGGGCCTGGCGGGCGGCGCCGATGCCGTCCTCGTACTCGATGGCCTTGTCGATGACGGGTTCGACGAAGATCCGCGCGAAGACGAACGCGACGACGGCCGCGAGGGCACCGGCCAGCAGGCCGCGCCCGATGATCTGTTTTTCCATGTTGACTTGTCTCCCCTCTGCCCGTGGGTCAGTGGCAGGGGAAGCCGAGGAGATGGCGTGCGTCGTGGATGAACTCGTGGATCGCGGTGTTGTCGGCGCCGAAGACCGACGTCGCCCCCTGATCGAAGCCGAGGAAGTAGAGCACCAGCAGCGCGAGGAACGCGGTGGCCGACAGCCAGACCGCCGCGCGGGTGGCCGACAGGTCGATGGCCGGTACCCGGGTCTTGCGGGCTTGCGGTGACGTCATCAGGGGTCCTTTCCGGGATTCCGCGTCCCGAGTGGAGTGAAGCAGGCGTCGGGTCTGACTCTCACAGTGGCGCGACCGTTCTGGATTCCCACCAGATTCCTTCGCCTGCCGATTACATCGCACATCCTAAGCACTGCGCGGAGGATTCGCGCCGCGACCCTCGATCAAGGTCGCGGGAACGCGAAACGGGCGGTCACCGTGAGGTGACCGCCCGTTGCGTGACTCGTCGTTACTCGGCTGCGCTCGGCGCACCGGCGGCGCCGGCCTGCGCGAGATCCGGCTCGACGGCTTCGGACCGCTTCGGACCACCGCTGAAGGTGAACCTCGCGTCCTCGCCCGCTCCCTCGCCGTCCCAGTTCTCGACGTCGACCGTGATCAGCTGACCGGGTCCGATCTCCTCGAACAGGATCTTCTCCGACAGCTGGTCCTCGATCTCGCGCTGGATCGTGCGACGTAGCGGCCGCGCACCGAGCACGGGATCGAACCCGCGCTTGGCCAGCAGCGCCTTGGCCTTGTCGGTGAGCTCCATCGTCATGTCCTTGGCCCGCAGCTGATTGGACACCCGGCCGATCATCAGGTCGACCATCTTGATGATCTCGTCCTGCGTCAGCTGGTGGAACACGATGATGTCGTCGATGCGGTTGAGGAACTCCGGGCGGAAGTGTTTCTTCAGCTCGTCGTTGACCTTCTGCTTCATCCGCTCGTAGTTGTTCTCGCCACCGCCCTTGGTGAAGCCCAGCCCGACCGCCTTGCTGATGTCGGAGGTACCGAGGTTCGAGGTGAAGATCAGCACGGTGTTCTTGAAGTCGACCGTGCGACCCTGACCGTCGGTGAGGCGGCCGTCCTCGAGGACCTGCAGGAGGCTGTTGTAGATCTCCTGGTGGGCCTTCTCGATCTCGTCGAACAGCACGACCGAGAACGGCTTGCGGCGCACCTTCTCGGTGAGCTGGCCGCCCTCCTCGTAGCCGACGTACCCGGGAGGGGCACCGAACAGCCGCGAGGCGGTGAAGCGGTCGTGGAACTCGCCCATGTCGATCTGGATGAGCGCGTCGTCGTCGCCGAACAGGAAGTTCGCCAGCGCCTTGGACAGCTCGGTCTTACCGACACCGGACGGGCCGGCGAAGATGAACGATCCGGAGGGGCGCTTGGGGTCCTTCAGACCGGCGCGGGTGCGGCGGATCGCCTTGGAGACGGCCTTGACGGCGTCCTCCTGGCCGATGATCCGCTTGTGCAGCTCGTCCTCCATGCGCAGGAGACGGGTGGTCTCCTCCTCGGTCAGCTTGAACACCGGGATGCCGGTCCAGTTGCCGAGCACCTCGGCGATCTGCTCGTCGTCCACCTCGGCGACGACGTCGAGATCGCCTGAGCGCCACTGCTTCTCCCGCTCGGCACGCTGCGCGACGAGTTGCTTCTCCTTGTCGCGCAGGCTGGCCGCCTTCTCGAAGTCCTGCGCGTCGATCGCGGACTCCTTCTCCCGGCGCGCGTCGGCGATCTTCTCGTCGAACTCGCGCAGGTCCGGCGGTGCGGTCATCCGGCGGATGCGCATCCGGGCGCCGGCCTCGTCGATCAGGTCGATCGCCTTGTCCGGCAGGAACCGGTCGTTGATGTAGCGGTCGGCCAGCGTCGCGGCGGCCACCATCGCGCTGTCGGTGATCGAGACGCGGTGGTGCGCCTCGTAGCGGTCGCGCAGACCCTTGAGGATCTCGATGGTGTGCTCGACGGTCGGCTCGCCGACCTGGACCGGCTGGAAGCGGCGTTCCAGGGCGGCATCCTTCTCGATGTACTTGCGGTACTCGTCGAGGGTGGTGGCGCCGATGGTCTGCAGTTCACCGCGCGCCAGCTTCGGCTTGAGGATGCTGGCGGCGTCGATCGCGCCCTCGGCGGCACCCGCGCCGACGAGCGTGTGCAACTCGTCGATGAACAGGATGATGTCGCCGCGGGTGTTGATCTCCTTGAGCACCTTCTTCAGGCGCTCCTCGAAGTCGCCGCGGTACCGGCTGCCCGCGACCAGCGAGCCCAGGTCGAGGGTGTAGAGCTGCTTGTCCTTCAGCGTCTCGGGCACCTCGCCGTGGACGATCGCCTGCGCGAGGCCCTCGACGACGGCGGTCTTGCCGACGCCGGGCTCGCCGATCAGCACCGGGTTGTTCTTGGTGCGGCGGCTCAGCACCTGCATGACCCGCTCGATTTCCTTCTCGCGGCCGATGACGGGGTCGAGCTTGCCCTCCATCGCGGCGGCGGTGAGGTTGCGGCCGAACTGATCGAGCACCAGCGAGGTCGAGGGGTTGCCGGACTCGCCGCCGCGGCCGCCGGTGCCGGCCTCCGCGGACTCCTTGCCCTGGTAGCCGCTCAGCAGCTGGATGACCTGCTGGCGCACGCGCGTGAGCTCGGCCCCGAGCTTCACGAGAACCTGGGCGGCGACACCCTCACCTTCGCGGATGAGGCCGAGCAGGATGTGCTCGGTGCCGATGTAGTTGTGCCCGAGCTGCAGCGCCTCGCGCAGGGACAGCTCCAGCACCTTCTTGGCGCGGGGGGTGAAGGGGATGTGACCCGACGGCGCCTGCTGGCCCTGGCCGATGATCTCCTCGACCTGGCTGCGCACGCCTTCCAGCGAGATGCCCAGCGACTCCAGTGACTTGGCCGCTACGCCCTCACCCTCGTGAATGAGTCCCAGCAGGATGTGCTCGGTGCCGATGTAATTGTGGTTGAGCATCCGGGCCTCTTCCTGAGCCAGGACGACGACCCTGCGGGCACGGTCGGTAAAACGTTCGAACATCGCTGGTTACCTGCTCTCCATCGCATAGGTGGCGTATGGACCCCGGAGGCGCCGCTACCGGCTGTTGCCACCGAACTCCAGTACACCTGCCGTCCACTCTATCGGGCGGCTGCAGCGAGCGCCGTGGTTGGCGGTCCGTACCGCCAAGGGCCACCACGACTACCAGGGCTGCCGGGACCTCCGGCGCCGTGTGCGCCGCACCGTCCGCCCTGTTCCCGCTGCTGACCATGTCAACGCAGAGGTCCGGCGATTCGTTTCCGGTGTCCGCCGGCGAACGGTTCGCCACCAGCGAAACCCCGCCACCTGGTCCGAAGACGCGAAACGGGCAACGCGCGAACGCGTTGCCCGTATCCGGCCGAGAACTACGTGGCGGCGTGGAAGGCGTCGATGACGTCGGCGGGGATCCGGCCGCGGGTCGAGACGTTGTGGCCGTTGCGGCGGGCCCACTCGCGGATCGCGGCGCTCTGCTCGCGATCGATGGCGCCGCGGCCCCTGGTGGGTCCGGTGGCGCGGCCACGGCGGCGACCGCCGACGCGGCGACCGGCGTCGACCCACTGTTTCAGGTCTTCGCGCAGCTTCTTCGCGTTCTTGCTGGAGAGGTCGATCTCGTAGCTGACGCCGTCGAGTCCGAATTCGACCGTTTCGTCGGCGGTACCTTCACCGTCGAAATCATCGACCAACGTGACGGTGACTTTCTTCGCCATCAGTTCACACTGACCCTTCTACCTGCGCTTGGTGGATAGTTTTTGGTTACCGAATCTCGGCCTCCAATGTGCCATACGAACCTACACTATTCAACAACGCCGCAATGACGGATTTTCAGTTCCCGTGACGACGAACAATCGGGAAGAGAATTGTCTCCCTAATTGACAGGCCGGTAAGCGCCATCAACAACCGGTCGATGCCCATTCCGGTACCAGTGGTCGGCGGCATGCCGTACTCCAATGCCGCCAGGAAATCGTCGTCGAGAACCATTGCCTCGTCGTCACCGGCGGCTGCCGCACGGGCCTGCGCCTCGAATCGCTCCCGTTGGATTATCGGATCGATCAGTTCGGAATAGCCGGTCGCCAACTCGAACTTGCGGACATAGAGATCCCACTTCTCGGTGACGCCCGCGATGCTGCGGTGCGCGCGTGTCAGGGGCGTCGTCTCCACCGGGAAGTCCCGCACGAACGTCGGCGCCCAGAGACCCTCGCCGACGGTGTGTTCCCACAGTTCCTCGATCAATTTCCCGTGCCCGTATCCGCGGTCGCGCGGAATCTCCACACCCAGCCGGTCGGCTATCCGCCAGAGTTCGTCGGCGGAGGTCTGCGGGGTGATCTCCTCGCCCAGTGCCGCCGACAGCGACGGGTACATTTCCACCGAGTCCCACTCGCCGTCGAGGTCGTAGACCGTGCCATCTGCCAATGGCACTTGACGGGTGCCGATCGCCTCGTCGGCGACTTCCTGAATTAGTTCCCGCGTGACCCTCGCGGAATCGTTGTAGTCGCCGTAAGCCTGATAAGTCTCCAACATCGCGAATTCAGGCGAATGCGTGGAATCGATACCTTCGTTTCGGAAGTTGCGATTCAGCTCGAAGACCTTCTCGAAACCGCCGACCAGGGCGCGCTTGAGGAACAGTTCCGGCGCGATGCGCAGGTACAGGTCCACGTCGAGCGCATTGGAGTGCGTCACGAAGGGCCGCGCCGCCGCGCCGCCGGCCAGGGTCTGCAGCATCGGCGTCTCGAGTTCGAGGAAGCCGCGCCGCTCGAGCGCGTTGCGCACGGCGCGCACGACCGCCACGCGCTGACGCGCGATCGTGCGGGCCTCCGGACGCACGATGAGGTCGACGTAGCGCTGCCGGACCCGCGCCTCCTCACTCATCTCCTTGTGCGCGACCGGCAGCGGCCGCAGCGCCTTGGAGATGATTTGCCAGGAATCGGCGAGCACAGAAAGCTCACCGCGGCGCGAACTGATCACCTGTCCGCGCACGAACACGATGTCGCCGAGGTCGACGTCGGCTTTCCAGTTGTCGAGCGACTCCCGGCCCACCTCGGCCAGGCTGATCATGGCCTGCAGTTGGGTCCCGTCACCTTCCTGCAGGGTGGCGAAACACAGCTTCCCCGAGTTGCGGGCGAACACCACCCGGCCCGCGACGCCGACGACCTCGCCGGTCTGGGAGTCGACGGGCAGGTCGGGGAACGCCGCGCGCACGTCGGCGAGGGTGTGCGTCCGGTCCACGGCCACCGGGTACGGGTCGCGCCCCTCGGCCAGCAGACGTTCCCGCTTGGCCTGACGAATGCGGAACTGCTCGGGGATGTCAGGGTCGTTCTCGGGCGCGGTGTCTGCGGCGTTGTCGCCGCCGGCGGTCGGTGTCACGGGGTGCCAGCTTAACGCCGGTTGCGCATACCCCCTGCACGCCGCGACCGCCTCCGGCCGGCGGGCGCCTTTAATGAACAGATGCGCCGCCTCATCGACCACGACGCCGTCGCGGCGCTGGCCGACCAACCGCTCGACTGGCGGTACAAAGGAATGCCCGCCGAATGGTGGGGCGCCACCCCCGCGCAGGTCTGCGGGCGTGCACCCGAGCTGTTCTCCGCGGGCGTGGTCGGCCCGGCGTGCGTGCTGCGGGCGTCCGCGCTGACGCACAACCTGGTGACGATGGCGCGGTGGTGCCGCCGACACGGCGTCGAGCTGGCCCCGCACGGTAAGACCCACATGGCCCCACAGCTGCTGGCCCGCCAGTTCGACGCGGGCGCCGTCGCCGTCACCGCGGCGACGGTGAGCCAGGTGCGGGTGCTGCGTGCCTTCGGGGTCTGTGACGTGCTGCTCGCCAACGAGGTCGTCGACCGGGCCGGGATCGCCTGGCTGGCACGCGAGATGGCGGCCGACCCGGCGTTCCGGGTGGTCTGCTGGGTGGATTCGCTGCGGGGGGTCGACCTGATGTCGGCGGCTCTGACGGACGCCGTGCGCCCGCTCGACGTGTGCGTGGAGGTCGGGATGGCCGGCGGCCGCACCGGATGCCGGTCCGCCGCCGAGGTCGACGCGGTCGCGCGGGCGGTCACCGCGTCACCGGGGCTGCGCCTGGTCGGCGTCGCGGGGTACGAGGCGGCTCGCGGACACGAGGTGGATGCGGATGCGCAGGCCGCCGTGACCGGATACCTGACGGACCTGCGGGCCGCGGTGGAGCGGTTGGCGGGGCGGTTCGAGACGGAGGAGGTGCTGCTCACTGCGGGCGGCAGCACCTATTTCGACCAGGTCGCCGACATGCTCACCGGCGGCTGGCCCGCGGGGCTGACGGTGCGCACGGTGCTGCGCAGCGGCTGTTACCTGACCCACGACGACGGGCTCTACGCGCGGACCTCTCCGCTGCAGCGGACCGGTTCGGGCGGTCTCATCCCGGCGATGAGCGTGTGGGCACAGGTGGTCTCCCGCCCGGAGGACGGTCTGGCGCTACTCGGGATGGGACGCCGCGACGTGTCGTTCGACCAGGGCCTTCCGCTGCCGAGAACATTGCGCGACAGTCACATCGACCGTCTCGACGACCAACACGCCTACCTGCGGGTCGGCGCGGACGAGGTCGGGGTCGGCGACTGGCTGGAGTTCGGGGTGTCGCACCCGTGTACGACGTTCGACAAATGGCAGATGATCCCGGTGCTCGACGACGACAACCGGGTGGTCGACCTGATCCGGACGTTCTTCTAGCGGCGGCGATGGTTGTCGCGGTTGCGTTCGAACACCAGCCGCAGCCCGTCGAGGGTGAGGTGGCGGTCGTAGTGCGCGACCGTGTGCACGTCCGGGAGCACCAGCGGTGCGGTGTGCCCGGTGGCGACCACGGCGACGTCGGTTCCGGAGAACCCGTCGACGTCCTCGCGGATACGGTTGACCAGCCCGTCGACCAGGCCCGCGAAGCCGAACAGCGCGCCCGACTGCATGCACTCGACGGTGTTCTTCCCGATCACCGACCGGGGCCGGATCAGTTCGACGCGGCGCAGCGCCGCCGAACGGGCCGCGGCCGCATCCGACGACACCTGGACCCCCGGTGCGATCGCCCCGCCGAGGAACTCCCCCTTGGCCGAGACGACGTCGACGCAGATCGAGGAACCGAAGTCGACGACGATCGCCGCGCTGCCGAACCGGTGGTAGGCCGCCAGGCAGTTGACGATCCGGTCGGCACCGACCTCCTTGGGATTGTCGACGAGCAACGGGATACCTGTGCGCACACCGGGTTCGATCATCACGTGCGGAACCGACGGCCAGTACTGGTCGAGCATCAGGCGGACCTCGTGCAGCACCGAGGGCACCGTGGACAGCCCGGCGGCGCCGGTGAGGCGTTCGGAGTCGTCACCGATCAGGCCGTCGATGGTCAGCGCGAGCTCGTCGGCGGTGGCTTCGGATTCGGTCCGGATCCGCCACTGCTGAACGACTTTCGCGTGATCGCCGGATCCCGAGATCAGCCCGACGGTGGTGTGGGTGTTGCGGACGTCGATGGCGAGAAGCACTGCGCTACCGTGGCGACATCAGGCCGGCGGCGCTGTCCGGCACCAGGGCCGGGTCGGTGCCGAGGTGGACCTGCCTGTTGTCGGCGTCGACGAAGACCACCCGCGGCCGGTACGCGTGCGCCTCGGCATCCTCCATGGTGCCGTAGGCGATCAGGATCACCAGGTGGCCGGGATGCACCAGATGCGCTGCCGCGCCGTTGATCCCGATCACACCGCTGCCGCGCTCACCGGTGATCGCGTAGGTCACCAATCGGTTGCCGTTGTCGATGTCGACGATCGTGACCTGTTCGCCTTCGATGAGGTCGGCGGCGTCCATCAGATCGGCGTCGATGGTGACCGAACCGACGTAGTGCAGATCGGACTGCGTGACGGTGGCTCGGTGGATCTTCGATTTCAGCATCGTGCGAAGCATCAGTTTCTCCAGGGCAATTGGTGGTCGGGTGAGCCGACGCGGGGGTGGCCGTCGATACCGCCCGAGGCGCCGATGTCGACGGCGATGTTGTCGAGCAGTCTGGTCGACCCGAGACGCGCCGCCACCAGCAGGCGGGCCGCCCCCTCGTGCGGCGCCGGACCCAGCATGGGGTCCCGGACCTGCAGGTAGTCGACCTCGATGGTGGGGACCTCGTCGAGCACGGCCCGCGCGGCGTCCAGCGTGGCGTCCGCGCCGCTGGACGCGGCGTACATCCCGGCCAGCAGCGCGGCCGACAGGGCGCCCGCGTGTTCGCGCTCGACCTCGTCGAGGTAGCGGTTGCGCGAGGACAGCGCGAGCCCGTCCGCCTCGCGCACGGTCGGCACCCCGACGATCTGGGTGTCGATGTTGAGGTCGGTGACCATCTGCCGGATCAGCACCAGCTGCTGGTAGTCCTTCTCGCCGAAGAACGCCCGGTCGGGCCGCACGATCTGCAGCAGCTTGCAGACCACGGTGAGGACACCCGCGAAATGCCCTGGGCGCGAGGCACCTTCGAGTTCATCGCCGAGCGGGCCGGGATGCACCGACGTCCGGGTGCCGTCGGGATACATGTCGCTGACGGTGGGCGTGAACGCGATCTCGACACCCTCGGCGCGCAGCGCGGCGAGGTCGTCGTCGAGCGTGCGGGGATAGGCGTCGAGGTCCTCCCCCGCGCCGAACTGCAACGGGTTGACGAAGATCGACACGACGACGACCGCGCCCTGCACCCGCTTGGCGGCCCGAATCAGGGTCAGGTGACCTTCGTGCAGCGCCCCCATCGTCGGGACGAGCACGACACGGCGTCCGGTGGTGCGCAACGCGCGGGCCACATCGCCGACGTCGCGGGGAGTCCGGTAGACGTTGAGTTCGCCTTTGGCGAATGGTGTCGGCCTGCGTGCGGTCATGACCGCCCCGCCAGGGCCGCGAAGACGTCGTCGGACGCGTGAGCTCGCTGTGCGGTACGCAGCGAGTTGGTCCGGTACGCCTCTGCCAGTTCGGGATTCACCTCGGCGAGCGCGTGCAGATGCGCACTGATCGCGGCGGCGTCACCGCGCGCCACCGGACCCGTCAGGGCGGCCTGGCCGCGCTGCAGCGCGTTCTCGAACGACGCCCTGGCCAGCGGGGCGATCACCCGCTCGGCGATCCCGCCCGGTGCGTCCCCGACCAGTTCCTGGCCCAGCAATTCCTGCCCCCACAGGGCGGAACGCAGCGCCTCGACCGCGTCGAGGATCACCGTGGTGACGTGGTTGCCCGCGTGAGCCAGCGCCGCGTGGTACAGCGGGCGGGCGTCTTCGCGCACCCGGAACGGCTCGCCGCCGATCTCGAGCACCAGCGACTGGGCGATCGCGTAACCGACGTCGTCGGCGGCGGTCACCCCGAAGCACGCGTCGGACAACCGGGCGATGTCCTCGTCGGCGCCGGTGAATGTCATGGCCGGGTGGATGGCCAGGGGTATGCACCCCCGCTCGCTCAGCGGTGCCAGGACACCGACCCCGTTCGCACCGGAGGTGTGGGCGACGATCACGCCCGGCCGGACCGCGCCGGTGGCCGCCAGACCCGAGACCACCGCGGCCAGTTCGGCGTCGGGAACGGCCAGCAGCAGCAACTCGGCACGGCTCGCGACGTCGTGGATCGGCATCACCGCGCTGTCGGGCAGGCGGCGCCGGGCGCGCTCGCGGGACGCTCCGGAGATGGCGCTGCAGGCGACGACGATGTGGCCGGCGCGCTCGAGTGCGACGCCCAGGGCGGTGCCCACCCGGCCGGCGGAGATGACGCCGACCGACAAACGGGCCGGACGCAGGCCGTCGGGCGGACCCCACGACGGTGCTGGGGGCTGCTCCATTGCAGGCGACCTCGCAAGTCTCGAGTTCTCGTTACGTTCCGGTCCCTGCGGCTCGGGTACCGGACGGTCGCTAGAAGGTTAGCTCACGGCTCGCGGCGCCGACGACCGCCGCCGGTGGGGTTGGCCTGCAGCCGCGCGAGCAGTTCGGCGACGGACTGCCCGCCGGTGTCCTCGAGGCTGCGGCGCCGCCGGGCGTGGGCCTCTTCGGCCGTCTCCTGCGGACCCTGCACGGGCCCGACGGCCGGCGCGGCGGCGTCGGTCTCCCCGTCGTCACCCGGTGCGGAGTGCTTACCGCGGCGCGGCTCCGGCTGCGGTGGGGTCACCGGGGGCTCCTGGGCGCGGCGTCGTCCGACGTACTCCGACGGCGGCTCCTCGGCCGCGGGCGCCACCCAGTGACTGCCTGGTGCGCCGGCCGGGATCCACTGTCCCTCGGCGGGCGCCGGCTGCCAGCCGGCCGCCGGTGCGGGTTCGGGTTCGGGTGCCTGCGGCGGGGTGGGCCGCTCCCAGGAGGCCGGCACCTCCGACAACCGCGAGATACCCGGATCGGTCTCCGGTTCGAGGTCGGGCTCGGGCGTCGGCTCGGGGGTTGGCGGGGTCGGCGGGGGCGCCTCCTCGGCGCGGCGCCGGCGACGACGCGGTTGCTCCTCGCTCTGAGGTTCGGCTTCCGAGGGTCGGCGGTGCGCCCCGCCGAACGCCGGGGCCGGTTCCGGTTCGGGCGGTTGCGGTTCGGCGGGCACGTCGATGATCGGGCTTTCCTCGGTGCGCGACTCACTCTCGTCGGCGTCGGCGTCGCGCAGCATGTCGTCGAGCCGGCTGCTGCTGACGCGGCCGGTGGTCTCGGCGTCGGGCGCCCAATCGCTGTAGGCCCGCACGGTGGTGCGGTCGTGTTCGATCGCCGGCCGGTGTGCGAGATCGGCGTCGAAGAGGATCTCCAGATTGGTGCGCAGGGCCGCGAGTTCGGCGCGCAGCGCGGCCACCTCGTCGGCCGCCTGCGCCTGCAGTTCGTTGGCCAGCTCGCGGCGCAGCTGCGTCTCCACCGTCAGCTCGTACTCGCGGCGCGCGGAGATCTCGCGGTCCAGTTGGAGGTCGTAGACGAGTTTGAGATCGCGCGCCTTGGCCTGGTCGTGATCACTTTGCCGTCGGTAGATCACCGAGACGAAAGCCGCGGCCACCGCCGCCCACAACGCCAGGATGACAGCGAGTTTCAGCAACTCCACCCGGTTGGTGAACACCAGCGCAGAACTTGCCAGGATCGCCAGCACCAGCAACACTGTCAGCAGCATCCAGCCCGGCCTGCGATTGCCGCGCCGGGCGCGCGGTCCGCGGGGCAGGACAGTCATGGGCCGACTGTACCCGCCACAGGTCGTCGAGCGTGTCGACCCGCGCGGCGATTCGACCGCCCGCCTTGCGGCGCTGTTCAGCCCGACTGCGCGTCGGGATCCTCGGGTGGTTCCGGTGGCGATGTGCAGCAATTCTGTAGCCACAGACCGGCGATCATCAGTGCCAGTGCGCTGGCCGCGGCGATCACCACACCCGGGGTGTCCTCACCGGCGGCCCGCAGTGCGCCCCGCTGCGGCAGGATCTGCACGAGGACGCCCGCCCACCAGCCGAGAACCGGGGCGCCGACCCAGGCGGACGCCTTGGCGATCACGACCGATCGGGCGACGGCGAGCGGGTGCAGGCGGCCGGGTCCGTCGCCGATCTCCCCGTCGCGGATCTTGTTGCGCACGTTGACACCCCACGCCGCGATCGCGACGGCGACACCGAGCAGCGACAGCCCCGTCCACAGGGTGACCGGCGGGAACAGCCGCGGATAGGCGAGCAGTGCGGCGAAATACCCGACGATGGCCGCGAGGGCCACCGCGGCCGCGAGGTCGCGTTTACGGGTCGGGCCCATCAGTCGGCCGGGATCTCCGTGCGCAGTGCCAGGTCGGTGAGCCGCACACCGGTGCGCTCGGCGGGGTCGAGTTCCTCGAGCCACAACGCGACGGGCCGCGTCGTGCCCGCCACCGTCAACGTCGCATCGGGTTCGGCCGCCAGCCACGGCATCAGCACGAACGCCCGCAGATGCGCGTACGGATGCGGCAGCGTGAGCTCCGCAGTCGCGGAACGCACTTCGGCGTCCCCGTCGTGGCAGGTGATGATGTCGACGTCCAGCGTGCGCGGCCCCCACCGCTGGCCGCGGACGCGGTCGGCGTCCTGCTCCAACTGCTGACCGCGGAGCAGCCACCCGTGGCAGTCGAGGTCGGGATCGTCGGCGATCAGTACCGCGTTGAGGAACGCCCCCTGTTCGACGCCGCCCCACGCCTCGGTCTCGTAGACCGGTGACACCGCGCGCACCGCCTCCCCAAGACCGTCGACGACGGACTGCAGGCGGGCCAGGCGGTCACCCACGTTGGATCCGATCGACAGCACGACTCTTGCCATCAGTGCTCCTCACGTCCGCGCGTCCGGCGCGCCACCACCGCGACGTCGGCGAAACTCAGCGGGATCGGCGCTTCCGGTTTGTGCACGACCACCTCGACGGCCTCGATGCGTTCGTCGGTCATCACATCCTCGGCGATCTCCGCCGCGACGGTCTCGATGAGATTGCGCGGCGGACCGGCGACGATGTCGTGCGCGCGCTGCGCCAGCCCGCCGTAGTCCACGGTGTCGGCGAGGTCGTCGCTGGCCGCGGCGGCCGTCAGGTCCAGCCACACCGTCAGGTCGATCACGAAGTCCTGCCCGTCGCGGCGCTCATGGTCGAAGACACCGTGGTTGCCGCGCACGCTCAGCCCGCGCAGTTCGATCCGGTCGGTCACTGCCCACCTCCCTGCCAGGCGCCCACCACTTTCAGGGCGTCCACCGAGGCGCGCACGTCATGTACCCGCACACCCCACGCACCGTGCAGCGCGGCCAGTGCGGAGATGACCGCGGTGGCCGTCTCCCGTCCGTCGGGGGGACGGACCGCCCCGTACGCGTCGGCGAGCAGCGCGCCGAGGAACCGTTTACGCGAGGCGCCCACCAGAACCGGGATCTCCGTCGCCACCAGCTCGGGCAGCGCGTGCAACAGCGCCCAGTTGTGTTGTCCGGTCTTGGCGAAGCCGAGGCCCGGATCGATGACCAGGTTCATCGGGTCCACGCCCGCGGCGACCGCGGCGTCGACGCTGGCGAGCAGTTCGGCGCGGACCTCGCCGACCACGTCGCCGTACACCGGCACCTGGTGCGGACGGTCGGCGGCCACCGACCGCCAGTGCATGAGGATCCACGGCACCCGCGCCTCGGCGACCACCCGCGCCATGTCGGGGTCGGCCCGGCCGCCGGACACGTCGTTGACGATCGCGGCGCCGTGTTCCAGGGCGTCGGCGGCCACCCGGGCGCGCATCGTGTCGATGCTGACCGTGATGCCGGCCGCGGCGAGCGCCTCCACCACCGGGATGATGCGGGCCGATTCGATGTCGGGGTCGACCCGGGTGGCGCCGGGCCGGGTCGATTCGCCGCCGACGTCGATGATCGCCGCCCCCTCGGCGGCCAGTGCCATCCCGTGCGCGACGGCGTGACCCGGGTCGAGGAACTGGCCCCCGTCCGAGAAGGAGTCGTCGGTGACGTTGACGACCCCCATCACCTGCACCGCGGATGCGCTCACTTGCGCAAGATCAGATCCAGCGCCTCGGCCCGCGAAGCTTTGTCGGTCTTGAACTGACCGCGGACCGCCGACGTGGTGGTCGTGGCGCCCGGTTTGCGGATGCCGCGCATGGCCATGCACAGGTGCTCGGCCTCCATCACCACGATCACACCGCGGGGATCGAGTTTGCGCATCAGCGCGTCGGCGACCTGGGCGGTCAGCCGTTCCTGGACCTGCGGGCGCTTCGCGTACAGGTCGACCACCCGTGCGAGTTTCGACAAACCCGTGACCCGGCCGTCGACGCCCGGGATGTACCCGACGTGCGCCACCCCGTGGAACGCCACGAGGTGGTGTTCACACGTGGAGTACATCGGGATGTCCTTGACCAGCACCATCTCGTCGTGCTGTTCGTCGAACGTCGTGTTGAGGACGTCGTCGGGATCGGTGTAGAGCCCCGCGAACATCTCCCGGTAGGCGCGCGCCACCCGCGCCGGGGTGTCCACCAGACCGTGCCGGTCCGGATTCTCCCCGACCGCGATCAGCAGTTCGCGCACCGCGGCCTCCGCACGCGCCTGGTCGAAATCGGCGATCTTGATCGTGGCCGAATCGTACGACCGCGTCATCGAGGCCTCCCTTGTGAAGTTGTCAGTGCTGCGCAGGTGGGTTCGGGCGGTCGCCGTCGCGGCCCCGCTCCTGCTGCGGATCGCGCGGCGGGTTGCCACCCTGCGGTCCGTGCCCGGATTGGGGGTGATGCTGCTGGTACGGCGGGTAGGCCTGCTGCTGCCGGGGCGGTTCACCCCAGCCCGGGTTCGGCGGTGGCGGCGGATACCAGTAGCCGCCCTGCTGGCCGGACTGCTGCTGCGGCGGCCAGCCGGGCGCATGCCAGCCGGCGGGGGCGCCGTAGTCGGGCTGCGTCACACCGTTGGGCGCGCCGTTCGGCGACCCGTTGGACCCGTTTGATCCGTTCGACCCGTTCGTCCGGGCGGCTTCTTCCGCGGCCTTGCTGGCCGCGGCGATCGCCGCCTTGAACGCGGGTTCGGGTTTGGGTTGCGGCCACTCCTCGCCGCGCTCGATGGCCAGCTCGCCGGGCGTCTTGATCGGCGGCTTGTCCGACGGGACGCGACCACCGAAGTCGTCGAACATCGTCAGGCGCGGACGCTTCTTGACGTCGCCGAAGATCGCCTCGAGTTCGACGCGGTGCAGGGTCTCCTTCTCGAGGAGCTCACCGGCCAGCGTGTCGAGGACGTCGCGGTACTCGGTGAGGATCTCCCACGCCTCGGTGTGGGCGGCCTCGATGAGCTTGCGGACCTCGTCGTCGATGATCTGCGCGACCTCGTGGCTGTAGTCCGACGACGTGCCCATGGTGCGGCCGAGGAACGGATCGCCGTGTTCGGTGCCGTACCGCACCGCGCCGAGCTTGCTGCTCATGCCGTACTCGGTGACCATCGCCCTGGCGATCTTGGTGGCCTGCTGGATGTCGGACACCGCGCCGGTGGTCGGCTCGCGGAACACCAGCTCCTCGGCGGCGCGCCCGCCCATGGCGAACACCAGCCGGGAGATCATCTCCGAGCGGGTCATCAGACCCTTGTCGTCCTCGGGAACGGCGACCGCGTGACCGCCGGTGCGGCCGCGCGCGAGGATCGTCACCTTGTAGATGGGCTCGATGTCGGGCATCGCCCAGGCGGCCAGGGTGTGGCCACCCTCGTGGTAGGCGGTGATCTTCTTCTCGTGCTCGCTGATGATGCGGCTCTTGCGGCGAGGTCCGCCCACGACGCGGTCGACGGCCTCCTCGAGCGCCAGACCCGTGATGACCGTGCCGTTCTCGCGTGCGGTGAGCAGCGCGGCCTCGTTGATGACGTTGGCGAGGTCGGCGCCGGACATGCCGACGGTGCGCTTCGCCAGCCCGTCGAGGTCTGCGTCGCCGGCCATCGGCTTACCCGCTGAATGCACCTTCAGCACCGCGCGCCGGCCGGCGAGATCGGGGCTGGTGACCGGGATCTGCCGGTCGAAGCGGCCCGGCCGCAGCAGCGCGGGGTCGAGGATGTCGGGGCGGTTCGTCGCGGCGATCAGGATGACGCCCTGGCGATCGCCGAAACCGTCCATCTCGACGAGCAGCTGGTTCAGCGTCTGTTCGCGTTCGTCGTGGCCGCCGCCGAGACCGGCGCCGCGCTGGCGGCCGACCGCGTCGATCTCGTCGACGAAGATGATGCAGGGGCTGTTCTGCTTGGCCTGCTCGAACAGGTCGCGCACGCGGGAGGCGCCGACACCGACGAACATCTCGACGAAATCCGAACCCGAGATCGTGAAGAACGGCACCCCGGCCTCGCCGGCGACGGCGCGCGCCAGCAGGGTCTTACCGGTCCCGGGCGGACCGTAGAGCAGCACGCCCTTGGGGATCTTGGCGCCCAGCGCCTGGTAGCGCGACGGGTTCTGGAGGAAGTCCTTGATCTCGTAGAGCTCTTCGACCGCCTCGTCCACGCCCGCGACGTCGGCGAAGGTGGTCTTGGGCATGTCCTTGGACAGCTGCTTGGCTTTGGACTTGCCGAAGCCGAAGCCCATGCGCCCGCCGGTCTGCATCCGCGAGAAGAAGACGAACAGCGCGACCAGCAGGAGCAGCGGGAGCATGTAGATGAGGAGCGACCCCAGCACGCTGCCCTGGTTGACCACCGTGTTGATCTTGGCGTTCTTGTCCTGCAGCGATTCGAACAGCGTCACCCCGTACCCGGTCGGGTACTTCGTGAGGATCTTGTCGCTGTCCTCCGTGTCGCCGTTGCCGCTCTTCAACTCCAGGCGGAGCTGCTGTTCGCGGTCGTCGATCTGGGCGCTCTTGACGTTGTCGCCGTTGATCTGGGCGATCGCCACCGAGGTGTCGACGGGTTTGTATCCGCGGGTGTCGTCACTGAAATAAAAGAACGACCAACCCAGCAACAACACGACCGCGATCACGATCAGCGTGCGGATCACATTTTTCCGGTTCATCTTCTCCTAGGCCCGCAAAAGCGCCTGCCGGGCCACGTCCTTCCGATACGTGCAGCTGGGATTAGTTCAGGCTACCGCTAGACCAACGTCGCGTTGTTCCCGACGGCTTGCCGGAGGGAACGATCGATGAAGTCCGACGGCTTGCCGGAGGCTTGCGGGAACTGGACACGGTCGTGACCAGACCCTTCCGATCGCGGCGGCGCTGTGCTTGGGTGAGACCGTGATCACATCGACCGAACGGTTAGTTGACACCAACGGCGTCCGCCTGCGCGTCGTCGAGGCCGGTGAGCGCGGAGCGCCCGTCGTCCTGCTCGCGCACGGCTTCCCGGAACTGGCGTACTCGTGGCGCCACCAGATCCCGGTGCTGGCCGAGGCCGGCTACCACGTCATCGCCCCGGACCAACGGGGCTACGGCGGCTCGACCCGCCCCGACGCGATCGACGACTACGACATCGTCGCGCTGACCGGCGACCTCGCGGGCCTCCTCGACGACGTCGGCGCGCAACGGGCGGCCGTGGTCGGCCACGACTGGGGCTCACCGGTCGTCACCAACTTCGCACTGCTGTACCCCGACCGGGTGGCGGGCATGGTGAACCTGAGTGTGCCGCCGGTCCCGCGCGCCTCGGATCCACCGACGCAGATCTGGCGCAAGACCTTCGGCGACCACTTCTTCTACATCCTCTACTTCCAGGAGCCCGGGGTGGCCGACGCGGACCTCGGCCGCGACCCGCGTCAGTCGCTGCAGCGGATGCTGGCACTCGAGGGGTTCAGCGCCCCGGCCCCCGACCTGGCCGACCACCCGCTGCCGCCGCTGCCGGAGTGGATGAGCCAGGAGGAGTTCGACCACTACGCCGACGTGTTCACCCGTACCGGCTTCACCGGCGGCCTGAACTGGTACCGCAACTTCGACCGCAACTGGGAACTGACCGAGTCCACCCCGGCCCCGACGGTCACGGTGCCGACGCTGTTCATCGCCGGCAGCGCCGACCCGGTGCTGAGCTTCACCCCGCGCCACCGGGTCACCGACCTGGTCACCGGCGAGTACCGCGAGGTGCTTCTCGACGGCGCCGGCCACTGGCTGCAGCAGGAACGCCCCGACGAGGTCAACGCCCTGCTGCTGGAACACCTGTCCGGATTGGAGCTGTCATGAGCCGCACACCGCTGAACTTCGGGGTGTTCATCACCCCGTTCCACCCGGTGGGCCAATCACCCACCGTCGCACTGGAATATGACCTCGAACGGGTGGTCCGCCTCGACCGCCTCGGCTACGACGAGGCGTGGTTCGGCGAACACCATTCGGGCGGTTACGAACTCATCGCCTGCCCGGAGGTCTTCATCGCCACGGCCGCCGAGCGGACCAGGCACATCCGCCTCGGCACCGGGGTGGTGTCGCTGCCTTACCACCATCCGCTCATGGTCGCCGACCGGTGGGTGCTGCTCGACCACCTCACCCGGGGCCGCGTGATGTTCGGCACCGGCCCGGGTGCGCTCCCGTCGGACGCCTACATGATGGGCCTGGACCCGGTCGAACAGCGCCGCATGATGCAGGAGTCGCTCGAGGCGATCCTCGCGCTGTTCCGCGCGGAACTCACCGAACGCATCACCCGTGAGACCGACTGGTTCACGCTGCGCGACGCCCAGTTGCACATCCGGCCCTACACGTGGCCGTATCCCGAGATCTCCACCGCCGCGATGATCTCGCCGTCCGGTCCGAGGCTGGCCGGGGCGCTCGGCACGTCGCTGCTGTCACTGTCGATGTCGGTGCCCGGCGGATTCGCCGCACTCGAGTCGACGTGGCAGGTCGTCGTCGACCAGGCGGCGAAATCCGGCCGGCCAGAACCCGACCGGGACAACTGGCGGGTCCTGTCGATCATGCACCTGGCCGACACCCGCGACCAGGCCATCGACGACTGCACCTACGGACTCGCGGACTTCGCCAACTACTTCGGCGCGGCCGGTTTCGTCCCGCTGTCCAACAGCGTCGACGGGGAACGCTCACCGCGCGAGTTCGTCACCGAGTACGCCGCACAGGGGAACTGCTGCATCGGCACCCCCGACGATGCCATCGCCTACATCGAGGATCTCCTGGAGAAGTCCGGCGGGTTCGGGACGCTGCTGCTGCTCGGCCACGACTGGGCCTCACCCGAGGCCACCTACCACTCCTACGATTTGTTCGCCCGAAAGGTGATGCCGCACTTCAAGGGTCAGCTCACCGCGCCCCGCGCTTCGCACGACTGGGCCAAGGGCATGCGGGACCAGTTGCTCGGCCGGGCCGGGGACGCGATCGTCAAGGCGATCACCGAACACACCGACGAGTTGAAGACGGATCAGCGGTAGTGCGTGCGTCGGTGCTGCGCGGCGGCGGGATGGTGCTGCGCGACGATGTGCCCGAACCCGTCCCCGGCACCGGGCAGGTGCTGGTCGCGGTGAAGGCCTGCGGCATCTGCGGATCCGATCTGCACTTCGCCGCGCACGGTGCGGACGCGTTGGCGGCCGGCGCGCAGATGGAGGGCATGCCCGATCTGGGTGAGCCGGTGGACCTGTCCGCCGACGTGTTCATGGGCCACGAGATCTCCGCCGAGGTGCTCGAATCCGGCCCGGACACCGACGCGCCGCCCCCCGGCACGGTCGTGACGTCGATCCCCGTGCTGCTCTCGGCGACCGGCGTGGCGCCGATCGTGTACTCCAACAATGTGATCGGCGGCTACGCCGAGCGCATGCTGCTGTCCGCGCCGCTGTTGCTGCCCGTGCCGAACGGCCTGGACCCCCGGCACGCCGCGCTGACCGAGCCGATGGCTGTGGGGCTGCACGCGGTGAACGCATCCGCGATCACCCCCGGTGAGTCCGCACTCGTCGTGGGGTGCGGGCCCATCGGTATGGCGATCATCGCCGCGCTGCGCCTGCGCGGCGTCGAACACGTTGTCGCCGCGGATTTTTCCGAGACGCGACGCCGGCTCGCGCAGACCATGGGCGCACACGAGACCGTCGACCCGGCGCAACGGTCCCCGTTCGAGGGCGCCGCGCCGGCCGTGGTGTTCGAGGCCGTCGGGGCCCCCGGGATTCTCAACGACGTCATGCGCCGCGCACCCGCCCGCACCCGGGTGGTGGTGGCCGGGGTGTGCATGGAACCCGACACGATCATGCCGTTCTACGGCGCGCCCAAGGAACTCACCATCCAGTTCGTGTTCGCCTACGACCCCGCCGAATTCGCGGAGACGTTGCGGGCCATCGCCGAAGGCGCGATCGACGTCGCCCCGCTGATCACCGCGGAGGTCGGCCTCGACGGGGTCGGCGACGCCTTCACGTCGCTGTCACGACCCGACGAGCAATGCAAGATCTTGGTGACCCCCTGACGGTAGGGTGCCTGGCATGCCGATCTCTGCGCGCGCGAAGACCCGGTTGCTCACCGTCGTCGCGGCGGGCGTGACAATGGCCGGCGTGGCGGGCTGTGACGCCACCTCCGGCCCGACGGCGAGCGGGTCCGCCGACACCCGGCAGGTCACCGTCGTCGGCTCCGGTGAGGTGCAGGGCGCCCCGGACACGCTGACCGCCGGCGTCGCGATGGAGGCGATCGCCGCCGACGTGACCGGGGCGATGAACCAGTCCGGCGAACGCCAGCAGGCGGTGATCGACGCACTCGTCGACGCGGGCATCCCCCGCGAGGACATCAACACCACCCAGGTCAGCCTGCAACCGCAGTTCGGCGCCGACGGCACCGACATCATCGGATACCGGGCGAGCAACGCGATCGACGTGAAGATCCGCGACCTCAGCTCGGCGTCCCAGGCGCTGGCGCTGATCGTCAGCACCGGCGGCGACGCCACCCGCATCAACTCGGTCAACTATTCGATCGAGGACGACTCCCAGTTGATCCGGGATGCCCGCGCCCGCGCGTTCGACGACGCCAAGAACCGCGCCGAGCAGTACGCCCAGCTGTCGGGCCTCGACCTCGGCGACGTCATCTCGATCGCCGAGTCCCCCGGGTCGACGCCACCCACCCCGATGCCGCGCGGCGAAGCGGCCATGGCGGTGCCGCTGGAACCGGGTATGCAGACCGTCGGGTTCAGCGTGACGGTGATCTGGGAGCTGGCCTGATCGGACACCACCGGTCAGTCGTGGGTGTAGACCTTCGGCTCGAGGGTGCCGATGTAGGGCAGGTCGCGGTAGCGCTCGGCGTAGTCGAGGCCGTACCCGACGACGAACTCGTTGGGGATGTCGAAGCCGACGTATTCGATGTCCACGTCGGCGCGGACGGCGTCGGGTTTGCGCAGCAGCGTGCACACCCGCAGCGACCGCGGCTGCCGGGTGGCCAGGTTGCGCAGCAGCCAGGACAGTGTCAGCCCCGAGTCGACGATGTCCTCGACGATCAGCACGTCGCGGTCGTTGATGTCGCGGTCGAGGTCCTTGAGGATGCGCACCACCCCCGATGACGACGTCGACGAACCGTAGGAGCTCACGGCCATGAACTCGAGCTGGGTCGGCAGCGGGATCGAGCGGGCCAGGTCGGTGACGAACATGACGGCGCCCTTGAGCACCGTGACCAGCAGCAGGTCCTGTCCGCTCTCCCCGACGGCCGCGCGGTAGGTCTCGGCGATCTGCGCGGCCAATTCGGCCGTGCGGGATTGGATCTGTTCCTCCGAAAGCAGCACTGACTTGATGTCGCCCTCGTACAGGTCAGGTGATTGCGCAGGCACGCCCACAGCGTGCCATGCCGTCGCGGCCGGAACCAACGCGGCTGTTCTACACCGGCTCCCGATGCAGGGTCAGCATCCCGTCGCGACGTGCGGCGATCAGGCGCTCACGCACCGCGGCGGACGGGACCGCGACCCCGCCCTGTCCGTGCCAGTCGCTCACCAGCGCGTCGACCCCCCGGATCTGGGTGTCGGTCAGCCCCCGGGCGCCCCCGGCGAGCAGCCAGCTGCGGATCACCCGGCGCCGGATGGCGGCGGGCAGCCCCACCAGCCGCGCGGTGTCGAGCCCCGCGCCCACGGTCGCCTCGGCCGACGCCGCCTCGGCCTGCGCGTCGAGGAGGTCGTTGTCCTCCTGCAGTGCGGCGGCGGTGCGGGCCAGCGCCGCGGCCACTCCCCCGTCGAGGACGTCCTCGAGCAGCGGAAGCACCTCGGCGCGCAACCGGCTGCGGGTGTACCGGGGGTCGGCGTTGTGCGGATCCACCCACGGCCGCAGCCCGAGTTCGGCGCACGCGGCGGCGGTCTCGGCGCGCCGCACCCCCAGCAGCGGGCGGTACCAGGGCGGGTCGCAGCTCCGCATACCCGCGATGGAACGCGGACCCGAGCCGCGCCCCAACCCCAGCAGCACGGTCTCCGCCTGGTCGTCGAGGGTGTGGGCGAGCAGCACCGGTGCGCCCCCGTGTGCGGCGCGCAGCGCGTCGTACCGGGCGGTGCGGGCGGCGGCTTCCGGCCCACCCGAGGTACCGACCTGAACACGCAGCACCCGCGCGTCGGTGCAGCCGAGCCGCAGCGCCGCCTCGCGGGCGGCCTCGGCGACGGCCGCCGAATCCGGTTGCAGCCCGTGGTCGACGATCAGCGCGACCGTGGGCAGGATGTCGGCGGCCACCGCGGTCAGCGCCAGCGAATCGGCTCCGCCGGACAGCGCCACGCACCAACGCTGCGTACCGGCCAGGTGACGACGGGCGAACCGGGCCAGCTCGGCGCGCAACGCGGCTACAGCACGCGGTCGATCCATCGCTGCGGCTCGTCGACTTCTGTTGGCAGCGGCAGTGTTTCGGGCCCGGACCAGATGGTGTTGAACCGCTCCATCCCGACCTCGGCCACGACGTGGTCGACGAACGCCTTGCCGCGCGTGTACTGGCTGATCTTGGCGTCGACGCCGAGCAGCGCGCGCAGGATGCGCTGCACGGGAGGCTGTTTGCGCTCGCGCCGCTGGTTGAAACGGGCGCGGATGGTGGCGACCGAGGGCACGACGGCCGGGCCCACGGCGTCCATCACGTGGTCGGCGTGTCCTTCGAGCAGGGTGCCCAGCACCAGCAGCTGGTCGAGTGCGCGCCGTTGCGGTTCGGCCTGCACGGCGCGCATCAGGCCCAGCACCCCGGTCGAGTTCGGATCGGTGTGGGCGCGCCGGTTGCGCACGTACTCGGCCAGCCGCGCGGCCACCTCGGTGACGTCTTCGCCGGCATCCTTGGTCAGCACCGCGAGCGCCGACGACATGTGGTCGGCCAGCCACGGGTTGGCGCGGAACTGGACGCGGTGGGTGACCTCGTGCAGGCAGACCCACAGCCGGAAGTCGGCCGGCGAGACCCGCAGCTGGCGTTCCACGGCGATCACGTTCGGCCACACCAGCAGCAGTTCACCGCCGCCGTCCGCGAAGGGGTCGTACTGGCCGAGGATCCCCGACGCGACGAACGCCAGCACCGCTCCCGTCTGGGCGCCGGTGACGCGCCCGGTCAGGAAGCTGCTCGGCCGGTCCGTGCCGCCCGTCATCGTCCGCATCGACTGCGACGCGGCCTGGATCCATCCGGGGCGGTCGACGATGCGCGCCTCGGTGACGGCGTTGCCCTCGTTGAGCCCGGTCACCTCGCGCACGGGAAGTTCGGCCTCGCGCGACGCCGCGGCGAGCTGCTCGATGGCCTGGCGGCGGGTGTAGTCGGTGGCGGGCGGGCCGGGCCGGGCGAGCCGGGCGCCGACGGTGGCGGCGAACCGCCAGTCCACCGTTCGCCCCACCGTGAGGTCACCGGACGAGGCGTTCACGAGCCGCATCCGCAGGCGCGCAGGGTGGCCGCCAGGGCGTCGAGCGCCGTGCGCCCGGTGGGGCCGGCGTTGTTCGACATCAGCGCGAACGTCAGCACTCGGCCGCGGGCGTCGGTGACGATGCCGGCCAGCGAGTTCGTCCCGGTCAGCGATCCGGTCTTGGCGCGCAGCCAGCCGGCGGCCTGGCGGCCCGCGGCGGTGTCGAGGTAGCGGTTTGACAGCGTGCCGCTGCCCCCGGCGATGGGCAGCAGGTCCACCAGCGGCCGCAGCTCGGGGTGGTCGTCGCCGGCGGCCGCCGTGACCACCTCGTCGAGGGTCCGGGCGGTCAGCCGGTCGTCGACCGACAGGCCGCTGGAGTCGAACAGCCGGGCGTCCGTGGTGTCGACGCCGACCTTACGAAGCTCCGAGAGCACCGCGTTGGCGGCCTCGTCGAAACTCTGCGGCCGGCCCAGTTGGGCGGCCACCTCGCGGCCGATCGCCTCGGCCATGACGTTGTCGGACAGGTTCATCATCACGCGCAGCCGTTCCATCAGCGGCGGCGACTGCACAGCGCCGATCTGCTTGCCGCCGCGGTACGGGCCCCGCAGCACCGTCACCGAGGCGGGGTCGATCCGCAGCGCGGTGGCCAGCGCGCGCCCGGCGTCGACGGCCGGGGTCGGTGAACGCCGCGACTCCTCGCTGACCGGTTGAGTGCGGCCGCCGTCGAGCATGACCGGCACCATCGGCGCGATGTCACCGCCGGGGATGTCCAGCGGATCCCAGCCGAATGCCATCTCCGGACCCGCGTATGCACTCGTGTCGACGGCCACCGCGGTCGGTTCGATCCCGCTGCGCCGGACCTGATCGGCGAGGTCGCTGATCCGCGCGGCGTCCTTGTACCAGCTGTCGGTGCCGCGGGGGGCCGCCGACAGTGTCGGATCGCCGCCACCCTTGAGCACCACCAGACCGGGATCGCGTTTCTGGTCACCGGCCACCACCGTCGTGGTCAGGCGGGCCTCCCGGTCCAGCGTCAGCAGCGCCGCGGCGGCGGTGAGCGTCTTGTTCGTCGAGGCCGGCTGCATCGGCACGTCGGCGCGCTTCTCCCACAGCCGCTCGCCGGTCATCGCGTCCGTGACGCGGCCGGCCAGGTCACCGAGGTTCGGATCGGCCAGGGCGGGTGCGAGCGCCGCGGCGAGACCGGCGTTCGTCGGGACGGGCGCGGATTCGGCGACCGGCACGACCGCCGGGTTCGCGGTGGCGGGCGCCGGCAGCGGCCTGGCGGCCTGGGCATCCGAATCGCGGCCGGTGGTGAGCACCGCGGCGACCGCGACGAGGACCGCGACCAGCACCACCACCGCCAGCCCGACCAGCACGTGGGTCGATCGCCGCCACCGGGTGGGCCGCATAACTCTCCTGCTGTCGAATGAGGTGACCGAACCACCCCGCCAACAGCAGCGTATCGCTCGTTTACTGTGGACCCGCGTCGTCGTCACCCGACGACCCCGGTGCGTACACAGACGAAGGAGCCGACAGCGGTGGAGTTCGAGGTCGTCATCGAGATCCCCAAGGGATCACGCAACAAGTACGAGGTCGACCACGAGACCGGCCGGCTCAAGCTGGACCGCTACCTCTACACGTCGATGGCCTACCCGACCGACTACGGCTTCATCGAGGATTCCCTCGGCGAGGACGGCGACCCGCTCGACGCGCTGGTCCTGCTGCCCGAATCGGTGTTCCCCGGTTGCATCGTCGACGCCCGTCCGGTGGCGATGTTCCAGATGACCGACGAGGCCGGCGGCGACGACAAGGTGCTGTGCGTGCCCGCGGGCGACAAGCGCTGGGATCACATCAAGGACCTCGCGGACGTCCCGGAACAGGTGCTCGAGGAGATCAAGCACTTCTTCGTCCACTACAAGGACCTGGAGCCGAACAAGTACGTCAAGGCCGCCGACTGGACCGGCCGCGAGGCGGCCGAGGCCGAGGTGCAGCGCTCCTTCGAGCGGTTCAAGACCGAGGCCCACTAGCCCCGGGGACAGAAATTATCGCGCCCGTAACACGGCGTAACCCGGTCGTGGCTTGACGCTCCGATCATGGGGCCATGCTGATGCACCAGGGCATTGGCCTCGGGGCCTACAACGCCATGCCGATCCGTCGGGCCGTCCACGCGGTCTACGAGTGCTGCTACAGCGTGCCCCTGGCTGCCGACCTGGCCCGCGGCCGGCCGTACGACAGCCACGACGCGCTGTTCCGGGAGGCCGACGCGCTGCTGTTCGGCCTGTGCGAGGACGCGATCGACTCCATCCTGCAGGCCCATCCCGACATCGGCCGCCGCCCCGGCAGCGAGAAGTCCGCGGCCGAACAGTGCGCGGTGTTCGACGAGCGGCCCGAGGTGATGGAGCAGTTGAGCGCCGCCTCGCGGCGCTACCACGACCACTTCGGGTTCGGGTTCGTCATGTGCGTCAACGGCTACGGCGCGCAGGACGTGCTGGCCACGATGACCGACCGCCTGCTCAACGACCGCGAGACCGAGCGCAAGGTGGTCCGCAACGAACTCGCCCGGATCAACCGGAGCAGGTTGGAGCGGATGCTCGGCCCCGAAGGCGGCTACCACAACTGGTGAGCTCCTCACCTACGCTGCGCGAGTGAGCACCGCGCAGTCACATTTCCTCTCTCTCCCCGATCTGGCCTCCCGCGCGGCCGGCGGCGCGGTGGTGTGGGCCAACGACGAACTGTTCGCCGAGAAGGAGAACCTGATCATCCCGGCGCCGGCCGAGCACCGGCCGGCGACCTTCGGCCACAAGGGGCAGGTGTACGACGGGTGGGAGACGCGGCGCAGCCGCGGCGCCGATCGGGAATCCTGCGATTCGGCGATCGTGCGGCTCGGTGTGCCCGGCGTCGTGCGTGGCGTCGTCGTCGACACCGCCTGGTTCACCGGCAACTACCCGCCCGAGGTGTCCATCGAGGCCACCTACGTTCCCGGCCATCCGTCCACCGCGGAACTGGTCGGGCGTCACTGGACCACGATCGTCGAGCGCAGCCCCGTCGACGGGGACACCCGCAACCCGTTCGAGGTGACCTCCGGGCGGCGCTGGTCCCATGTGAGGCTGTCGATCCACCCCGACGGCGGCGTCGCCCGGTTGCGGGTGCACGGCGAAGGCCTGCTCGACCCGCAGTTCGCCGAGCTGCCGCTCGACCTGGCCGCGTTGGAGAACGGCGGGCGGATCACGGGCTGCTCCAACATGTTCTACAGCTCCCCGAACAATCTGCTGCTGCCGGGCACGGCGCGCACCATGGGCGACGGATGGGAGACGTCGCGGCGCCGCGACGCCGGGAACGACTGGGTGCAGGTGCAGTTGGCGGGGCAGGGCGTGGCGAGCTTCGCCGAACTCGACACGTCCTACTTCCTCGGCAACGCGCCGGGTTCCGCGCGGTTGCGGGGCCGCGACGCCGACGGTGAATGGTTCGACCTGCTGGACGAGGTGGTGCTGCAACCCGATACGCGGCACCGGTTCCTCATCGAGTCCGGGCGGCCGGTGACCGAAGCGCGGCTCGACGTCTTCCCCGACGGCGGCATGGCGCGGCTGCGGTTGTTCGGGCGGCTCACCGACGACGGACTCAATGCCGTGGCCGAGCGATGGAGCCTGTCCGGCTGACATGTTCATCGTCATCCTCGCCGCGATCCTCGCGCTGATCCATCTGTACCTGTGGAAGCGGCTCGTCAAGGACACCACCCGGCCGGGGCGCGCCCGCCGGATCCTCACCGCCGCCCTGCTCGGGCTCCTCACCCTGTTGTTCGCGGCGCTGATCCTGCCCAGGGTGGCCGGGGTGCGGGAGTCGGCGTGGTTCGCCTGGCCGGGATATCTCTGGTTCGGACTGGCCGCCTACCTGCTGTTGACACTGCTCGTGCTGGAACCGGTCCGACTGGCCCTGCGAGGTTGGGTGCGACGGCCCACCCACGAACCCGAACCCGAACCCGCGCAACCGGATCCGCCGTCCTCGGAAGTGAACCGGCGCCTGTTCCTCGCCCGCGCCGGCGCGGCGGCGGCCGGCGCCGCGTCGGTCGGGCTGGTCGGCTTCGGCGCCGCCACCGCGATCGGGCCGCCGAACGTGCTGGACGTCCCGGTCCGGCTGCGCCGGCTCGACCCCGCGTTCGCGGGATTCCGCATCGCGGTGGTGTCGGACATCCACCTCGGACCGCTGGCCGGACGCGCGCACACCGAGCGCATCGTGCGGATGATCAACGAGGCCGGACCCGACCTGGTCGCGATCGTGGGCGACCTGGTCGACGGCACCGTCGCGGAGCTCGGCGCGGCGGCGGAACCGTTGCGCGACCTGGCGTCTCGGGAAGGCACCTTCTTCGTGACGGGCAATCACGAGTACTTCGTCGACGACACGGCGTCCTGGTTGCGGGAGCTCGAGCGGTTCGGTGTGCAGCCGCTGCGCAACGAGAACACCGCCATCCGGCGTGGCGGTGCGGCGTTCGACCTGGCCGGGGTCAACGACCTCGCCGGCGAGTCCGCGAACGAGCCGCCGGATCTGGATCGTGCCCTGGCCGGCCTCGGCGCGGCCCGGCCGACGGTGCTGCTGGCGCACCAACCCGTTCTGGTGTCCGAGGCGGCGGCGCGCGGGGTGGACCTGCAGCTGTCCGGGCACACCCACGGCGGCCAGATGTGGCCGTTCCACTACGCGGTCAGCGCCGTGCAACCGGCGCTCGCCGGACTGTCCACGGTCGACGACACCCAGCTGTATGTGACTCGGGGCGCGGGGTTCTGGGGTCCGCCGGTGCGCATCGGCGCACCGCCGGACATCACCGTGCTGTCGTTGAGTCCCGGGTGAGTTCCCCGTCGACCCGGCGCCACAGCCCGTCCGGGTTGCCGTCCGCGATCGGGCTGGGCAGCAACGCCTTCGGCGCGTTCTGATAGCAGACGGGGCGCAGGAACCGTTCGATCGCCCGGGATCCGACCGATGTGGTTCGCGAATCGGAGGTGGCGGGGAACGGTCCGCCGTGCACCATCGCGTGGGTGACCTCGACGCCGGTCGGCCAGCCGTTGAACAGGATCCGGCCGGCCCTGAGTTCGAGCAGCGGCAGCAGTTCGGCGGCCCGATCGTGATCCGACTCGTCCGCGTGCAGGGTGGCGGTGAGCTGTCCCTCGACGCCTGCGGCGACCGTCTTCATCTGCTCGAAGTCGGCGCAGCGCACGATCAGGCCGGCGGCGCCGAACACCTCCGCCTGTTGTGACGGCGATCCGAGCAGGCTGACCGCGTCGGTGCCGAACAACGCCGCCCGGCACGACACCGCCGCGGGGCCGTCGGCCGATCCGCGGGCGATCAGCGTCGCCTCACCTGCCAGCGCCTCGACTCCGGCGCGGTAGTGCGCCGCGATGCCCGGCGTCAACATCGCCGTCGCCGCTGTTTCGGCGAGGGCCTCGCGCGCGGCCTCGACGAACGTGTCCAGGCCGGGTCCGTCCACCGCCACGACCAGGCCCGGATTGGTGCAGAACTGTCCCGAGCCCAGGGTGAGCGATCCGACGAACCCCCGCCCGAGGTCGGCTCCGTGACCGTTCAGCGCGCCGTCGAGCAGGAACACCGGGTTGACCGCGCTCATCTCGGCGAAGACCGGTATCGGCTCCCTCCTGCGTGCCGCGGCGTCGATCAGGGCCAGCCCGCCTGCGCGTGAACCGGTGAATCCGCCCGCCTTGATCCGCGGGTCGGTGACCACCGCGATGGCGGCTTCCTGCGTGAGGTTGAGCAGTGCGAACGTACCGGCGGGCAACCGGCCGCGGCGACCGCGTCGGCGATCACCCGGCCGACCAACTCGGAAGTGCCCGGGTGCGCGTCGTGCGCCTTGACGACCACCGGGCATCCCGCGGCCAGCGCGGACGCGGTGTCGCCGCCGGCGACCGAGAAGGCCAGCGGGAAGTTGCTCGCCCCGAAGACCGCGACCGGCCCCAGCGGTATCGCGCGCTGGCGCAGGTCGGGGCGGGGCAGCGGGGTGCGATCCGGTTGGGCGGTGTCGATCCGCACACCGTTCCAGCTGCCGTCGCGCAACACGGCGGCGAAGAGCCGCAGCTGTCCGCAGGTGCGGCCCAGCTCACCGATCAGCCGCGCGTGCGGGAGCCCCGATTCGGCGTGCGCGCGGGCGACGACGTCGTCGGTGATCGCGACGAGGCCGTCGGCGATCGCCTCGAGGAACCCGGCTCGCAGGTCGGCGGGTGTGCTGCGGTACGGCCCGAACGCCCCGGCGGCCGCCGCGCACGCGGCGTCGACGTGCGAGGCGTCCCCGTAGCGGTACCCGGGTTCCAGGTCGGTGCCGACGGTCGGGTCGAATCCGCGGATCTCGGCGCCCGCACCGCGCACAGCCGCCCCGGCGATGAGCATCCGTCCGGTCGGTTCGGTCTTCGGCGCCGCTGTCATGCCTGCACGCTAAGCCGCCGGTTCCGCGGCTGTCCAAGCGCGCTAGGAGGCCTGTGGTTGACCCCGCATCGCCAGTCGGGCCAGCACATCGCGGCCCAGCGCCCGCACGTCCTGCGGCGGGCCGGCGGCGAGCAGGGTGACGCCGTCGGCGACGTCGGCCATCTCGATGTCGGCGATCAGGCCGGCGAGCCCGTCGAGCGTGCCGGCGTACCGCACGGTGCGGTCGTCGCCGGTGTCCGAGCGGAACGCCGAGCGCGCCGAGCGGAAGTCGGCGCCCACCGCGACCGTCACATCGAGGATCACCGCAACGTCGTCCGCCCCGGCCCGGATCCGGGCGCGGGCCCGGCGGGCCTGCTGCAGGTCGGGGGCGCTCACCCGGACTGCATCCCGGTCGCCGTCGGTCAGCTCGTCCCACTCACCACGATCCGTCACGAAGAGCCGCACGGACGTCACGCTAGGCGGCCGCCCACAGCGGGTCGACGGTTGGGATCAGTGGGAGTCGAAGGACTTCTTGCCGTCGTCCTCGATCTCGTCGCGCACCTCGCTGATCTCGTCGGTGCTCTTACCCCGGGTCTTCATCAGGCTCAGGACCGTCGTGATGACCAGGGTGACGACGATGACGCCCAGGCTGAGCAGGGTCGGGATCTCCGGCACCGGCACGTGCTCACCGCCGTTGATGAACGGCAGTTCGTTCTCGTGCAGGGCGTGCAGGAACAGCTTCACGCCGATGAACAGCAGGATGAAGGCCAGGCCCTGCGACAGGTACACCAGCCGTTTGAGCAGGCCGCCGAGCAGGAAGAACAGCTGCCGCAGACCCATCAGGGCGAACACGTTGGCGGTGAACACCAGATACGGTTCCTGCGTCAGACCGAAGATCGCCGGGATCGAGTCCAGCGCGAAGATCAGGTCGGTGGTCCCCAGCGCCACGATCACCAGGAACATCGGCGTCATCAGCCGCTTGCCGTCCTGTTTGATCCACAGCTTCAGACCGTCCCACTTGTCGGTGAGCGTCAGGTGGTTGCGGGCGAACTTGACCACGGCGTTGTCGCCGTCGTCCTCGTGGTCGGTGTCGCGGGCGAGGTTCCACGCGGTGTACACCAGGAACAGGCCGAAGATGTAGAACACCCAGGAGAACTGGTTGATCGCCACCGCGCCGAGCGCGATGAAGATGCCGCGGAAGATCAGGGCCAGGATGATGCCCACCATCAGCGCTTCCTGCTGGTACTTCTTGGGCACGTTGAAGCTGGCCATGATGATGATGAAGATGAACAGGTTGTCGACCGACAGGCTGTACTCGGTCAGCCAGCCGGCGAAGAACTCCAGCCCGTAGTCCCCGCCGTGGAACACCCACACCCAGACCCCGAACGCGACGGCCAGCGACACGTAGACGGACAGCGCGATCGCGCATTCCTTCATCGAGGGCTCGTGCGGGCGCCGGGCGATGGCCACCACGTCGAACAGCAGCACCGCCACCGTGACGGCGATGGTGATGCCCCACTCCAGGGCGGAAACGTTCACTCGATATACCTCCGGTCGTCGAACACGCCGGAGGTCTCTTCCGCCGACGCTCGACGCGTCGGCCCGCAGCACCGGTCGACCGATGATGGACGACGTAGTGACGACACCGCGGCGAAGGAATACTCCCCTCCGGAGGCGATTGTGCCCGGCCGACGCCGGACAGGCCAATCGGGGTCCGATAAAGCTGTTCTGCGCGGGGGTACCCGCCTTGATCCAATTGTCACCACACACCGCTCGCGCCGTGGGGTCCGTCGGGCGGGCAGCTGAGTACTTTGAGGTGGTGACAGCAGCGGTTCCCGGCGCCGGCCTCCCCCATCAGTACCTCCAGTCCACGTTCGCCGCCGCGCCACGCACCCTCGTCGACATCCTGCACGAGACGGCCGCCCGTCATCCCGACGCTCCGGCCATCGACGACGGCACGGTCCAGCTGACCTACGCGGAGCTGATCGCCGACATCGAGGACAGCGTCGAGTGGCTGGCCGCCCGCGGCATCGGGCGGGGTGACCGCATCGGCATCCGGATGCCGTCGGGCTCCTACGCGCTGTACGTCGCGATCCTGTCCACCCTCGCCGCGGGCGCCGCCTACGTCCCCGTCGACGCCGACGATCCCGACGAGCGCGCGCACCTGGTCTTCAGCGAGGCCAACGTCGTCGCCGTGATCACCGAACGGGGGCTGGTCCGCGGGCCCGGGTCGTCACGCGGGTGGCGCGCGGTCGCCCCGCTGAGCCGCGACGACGCGTGGATCATCTTCACGTCGGGCTCCACCGGCGTGCCGAAGGGCGTGGCCGTCACCCACCGCAGCGCCGCCGCCTTCGTCGACGCCGAGGCGAAGATGTTCCTCACCGACAACCCGCTGGGCCCGGGCGACCGGGTGCTCGCCGGGCTGTCGGTGGCGTTCGACGCGTCGTGCGAGGAGATGTGGCTGGCGTGGCGGCACGGCGCCTGCCTGGTGCCCGCCCCGCGGTCGCTGGTGCGCAGCGGGATGGATCTGGGCCCGTGGCTGGTGTCCCGCGACATCACGGTCGTCTCGACGGTGCCGACACTGGCCGCGCTGTGGCCGGCCGAAGCCCTCGAGGCGGTGCGCCTGCTGATCTTCGGCGGTGAGGCCTGCCCGCCCGAGCTGGCCGAACGGCTCGCGGTCGACGGGCGCGAGGTGTGGAACACCTACGGGCCCACCGAGGCGACGGTGGTGGCGTGCGCCGCGCGCCTGGACGGACGCAGCCCGGTGAGCATCGGGCTGCCGCTTCCGGGCTGGGATCTGGCGGTCGTCGACAAGAACGGTGTGCCCGTCGCCGACGGCGAAGTCGGCGAACTCGTCATCGGCGGCGTGGGGCTGGCCCGCTACCTCGACCCGGACAAGGACGCCGAGAAATACGCGCCGATGCCGACGCTGGGCTGGGACCGCGCCTACCGCAGCGGCGATCTGGTGCGTCTGCAGCCCGAGGGCCTCTACTTCCTCGGCCGCGCCGACGACCAGGTCAAGGTGGGCGGCAGGCGCATCGAACTCGGCGAGGTGGACTCGGCGCTGGTGCATCTGCCCGGGGTGAGCGGCGGCGCCGCCGCGGTGCGCCGAACCGCCAGCGGGACACCCCTGCTCGTCGGGTATGTGGCGAGTGCGGATCCGTCGTTCGACCTCGCCGGGGCCCGCGCCGCACTGGCCGAGGCGCTGCCCGCGGCCCTGGTCCCGCGGCTCGTCCTGGTCGACGAACTGCCCACCCGGACGTCGGGGAAGGTCGACCGCGACGCGCTGCCGTGGCCGGTGGCCGGCGCCGACGACGAGGCCCCCGCGATGAGCGGCACGATGGGCTGGCTCGCGGACCTGTGGCGCGACGTGCTGGCCGCCCCGGTCGACGGTCCCGAGGCGGACTTCTTCGCCTGCGGCGGCGGCAGCCTGTCCGCGGCGCAGTTGGTGGTGGCGCTGCGGCGGCGCTACCCGATGGTGACGGTCGCCGACCTCTACGACCACCCCCGCCTCGGATCGCTGGCCGGATACCTCGACGAACTGGACCCGCCCCCGCAGGTGGTGACGCGCGACGTCGCCCCGACACCGCGGCTGACCCAGGCCGCGCAGGTGACGCTGACGCTGCCGCTGGCCACGCTGACCGCCCTGCAGTGGGTGGTGTGGCTGGCGCTGCTCAACAACGTCGCCGCCGAACTCTCGCTGGTGTCGTGGGCGGCGCCGCTGAACTGGTGGGTGGTGTTGGCCGGTTTCGTGCTGTTCGTCTCCCCCGTCGGCCGGATGGGTATCGCCGTGCTGTTCGCGCGCATGCTGCTCGGCACCCTGCAGCCGGGGACCTACCGCCGCGGCGGCGCGGTCCACCTGCGGGTGTGGCTGGCCGAACGGCTCGCCGCGGCCAGCGGCGCCGAGAACCTCGCCGGCGCACCGTGGATGGTGTATTACGCCCGCGCCCTGGGCAATTCGGTCGGCAAGGAAGTCGACCTGCACTCCGCACCGCCGGTGACCGGCATGCTCAAGATCGGGCACCGCTCCTCGGTCGAACCCGAGGTCGACCTGTCGGGGCACTGGATCGACGGCGACCAGTTCCACGTCGGGCACATCACCATCGGCAACGACGCCACCATCGGCGCGCGCAGCACGCTGCTGCCCGGTGCGGTGGTCGGCAAGAACGCCGACGTGGCCGCCGGGTCGGCGGTGGTGGGCAAGGTGAAGAACGGTCAGTACTGGACGGGTTCGCCGGCCGCGAAGTCCGGGAAGGCGCGGCACCCGTGGCCGGGCCACCGCCCACCGCGCGCGCCGCTGTGGGTCGCGGTGTACGGGGTGACGTCGCTGCTGCTGGCCGGGCTGCCGCTGCTCGCGCTCGCGGCCGGGCTGGCCGTGATCGGCTGGGGCGTCGCCGACACCGCGTCGGTGGCCGACGCGATCCTCCCGGCGCTGCTGTGGACGCCGGTCGCCACGGTGGTCGCGGTGGTCCTGTACGCCGTGTTCACGGTGGCCGGCGTGCGGCTGCTGGCGCTCGGCCTGCGCGAGGGCTACCACCCGGTGCGCAGCCGGATCGGCTGGCAGCTGTGGGCCACCGAACGCCTCCTCGACGCCGCCCGCACGTATCTGTTCCCCCTGTACGCCAGCCTGCTGACCCCCTGGTGGCTGCGGGTGCTGGGCGCGCAGGTGGGCGACGGCACCGAGATCTCGACGGCGCTGTTCACCCCGAAGTTCACCGTCGTGGAGGACGGCGCCTTCCTCGCCGACGACACCATGGTCGCGTCCTACGAACTGGGCGGCGGCTGGATCCACGTCGCGAAGGCCACCGTGGGCAGGCGCGCCTTCCTCGGCAATTCAGGTATCACCCAGCCCGGCCGCAAGGTCCCCGACGACGGTCTGGTGGCGGTGCTGTCGGCCACCCCGCGCAAGGCGAAGGCCGGGTCGTCGTGGCTGGGCAGCCCGCCGGTCCGGTTGCGCCGCAAGCCCACCGCCGCCGACGCGCTGCGCACCTTCCATCCCACCCCGCGGCTCAAGGCGATGCGCGGCGCCGTCGAGATGTGCCGGCTCGTCCCGGTCATCGTGACGTTCGCGATCGGGGTCGGGGTGCTGATGTCGTTGCAGGCGTTGATCGTTCACCTCGGCTACCTGTGGGCGGCGTTGCTCGGCGGGGTGGTCCTGCTGGTCGCGGGCGCGGTGGCCGGATCCGTCGCGGTGCTGGCCAAGCGGGTGGTGATCGGCCGGATCGAGGCGATCGAACACCCCCTGTGGTCGTCGTTCGTCTGGCGCAACGAGGTGTCCGACACGTTCGTCGAGACGGTCGCCGCGCCGTGGTTCGCCCGGGCCGCCAGCGGCACACCGGTGATGAACGTCTGGCTGCGCGGCCTCGGCGCGACCATCGGCCGCGGCGTCTGGTGCGAGACCTACTGGCTGCCGGAGGCCGATCTGGTCACCCTGGGCGAGGGCGCCACCGTCAACCGCGGATGTGTGGTGCAGACCCATCTGTTCCACGACCGCATCATGCGGATGGACACCGTCGTCCTCGAGGACGGGGCCACGCTCGGACCGCACTGCGTGGCCCTGCCCGCGGCCCGCGTGGGCGCCGGGGCGACGGTCGGGCCGGGCTCGCTGGTGATGCGCGGTGACGAGGTGCCTGCCTCGACACGCTGGCAGGGCAATCCGATCAAACCGTGGAACCCGTTGCGCAAGAAGCGCGGCGAGGCCTCCACAAAGAACGAGGCCAAGAAGAAGAAGCCGGCCCGCGACCCCGAGGGCTCCGCCGCGTGACGCGTTCGAAGAAGGCGAAGAACACCCCCGCCGTCATCGACCCCTACCTACCCGAGACCGGGAACTTCGGGTACCGGGTGTCACGGTACGAACTCGACCTGGAGTACAAGGTCGCGATCAACCGGCTGTCCGGTTCGGCGACGATCACCGCCGTCACCCTCGCCGCACTGCGCACCTTCACCCTCGACCTCGCCGACACCCTGCGGGTGACGAAGGTGGCGGTCAACGGCCGCCGGCCGGCCCGGTTCTCCTGCGGGCACGACAAATTGCGGGTCGAGTTGTCCTCGGCGTTGCCGGCCGGCGCGGCACTGGTCGTCGAGGTTCGGTACGGCGGCACCCCTCAACCGGTCGAAACCCTTTGGGGTGACGTCGGATTCGAGGAGTTGACCAATGGCGCGCTGGTCGCCGGACAACCCAACGGCGCGTCCACGTGGTTTCCGTGCGACGACCACCCGAGCTCCAAGGCCAGCTACCGCATCCAGGTCAGCACCGACAGCCCGTACCGCGCGATCGCCAACGGCGAGTTGGTGTCCCGCCGCGCCAGGGCAGGCCACACCGTGTGGACCTACGAACAGGCCGAACCGACGTCGACATACCTGATCACCCTGCAGATCGGCATGTACGACCTGCACAAGCTGGCGAAGTCGCCGGTGATCATGCAGGCCGCCCTGCCGGCCCGGTTGCGCCGCAACTTCGACCACGACTTCGGCCGTCAACCGCAGATGATGAAGCTGTTCGAGAAACTGTTCGGGCCGTATCCGCTGGCGAGCGGTTACACGGTGGTGGTGACCGACGACGACCTCGAGATCCCGCTCGAAGCCCAGGGCATCTCGATCTTCGGGGCCAACCACTGCAACGGCACGCGCAGGGCCGAGCGGTTGATCGCCCACGAACTGGCCCACCAATGGTTCGGCAACTCCGTCACCGTGCGGCGCTGGCGCGACATCTGGCTGCACGAAGGGTTCGCGTGCTACGCGGAGTGGCTGTGGTCGGAGCACTCGGGCGGCCGCAGCGCCGACGACTGGGCGCACCACTATCACGCGCGGTTGGCCGAACTACCGCAGGACCTGCTGCTGTCGGACCCAGGCCCGAAGGACATGTTCGACGACCGGGTGTACAAGCGCGGTGCGCTGACCCTGCACGTCCTGCGCACGCGCATCGGCGACGAGAAGTTCTTCGACCTGCTGCGGGACTGGACGGCGCGGCACCGGCACAGCACCGCGTTCACCGACGACTTCACCGGCCTGGCGGCCAATTACGCCGACGAGTCCCTTCGCCCGCTGTGGGACGGGTGGCTCTACGCTGAGGATCTGCCGAAGCTGTGACCGACGCGGCGCCGTCGACCGGCCCGGTCACGCGGAGCAGCGTGGCCCGGGTCGGTGTCGCGACGGCGGTGACCGCGCTGTGCGGCTACGCGGTCCTGTATCTCGCGGCGCGTGACCTCGAACCCGACGGCTTCTCGGTGTTCGGGGTGTTCTGGGGGGCGTTCGGCCTGGCCAGCGGCGCGGCGTTCGGACTGCTGCAGGAGGCGACGCGGGAGGTCCGCGACGCCAGGGTCGACAGTCCGGCCGGCGGCCCGCACACCCGTCCCGTGCGGGTAGGCGCGGTGGTCGGTGTCGTCGCGGCCGCCCTCATCGTGGTGACGGCGCCGCTGTGGGCGGGCCGCGTGTTCGTGGAGGCGCGGTGGCTGTCGGTGGCGCTGCTCGGCGCGGGGCTGGCCGGCTTCTGCGTGCACGCGACACTGCTCGGCATGCTGGCGGGTGTCAACCGCTGGAGCCAATACGGAGCGCTGATGGTGGCCGACGCCGTGATCCGCGTCCTGGTGGCCGTCGCGACGTTCGCGATCGGATGGGGTCTCGGTGGTTACCTGTGGGCGACCGTCGGCGGCGCGGTCGCCTGGCTGCTGCTGCTCGTCTGCTCCCCCGCCACGCGGGCCGCCGCGCGCCTGCGGACGCCGGGCAGCACGGCGCAGTTCCTGCGCGGGGCCGCCCACTCGATCGCCGCGGCCGGCGCCAGCGCGGTGCTGGTGATGGGGTTCCCGGTCCTGCTCAAGGCGACGTCGGACGACCTCGGGGCGGCAGGCGGCGTGGTCATCCTGGCCGTGACGCTCACCCGGGCGCCGCTGCTGGTGCCGCTGACCGCGATGCAGGGCAACCTGATCGCCCACTTCGTCGACCAGCGCACCGCACGGCTGCGCGCGTTGATCGGTCCGGCGGCGGTGGTGTCGGGCCTCGGCGCGGTCGGTGTGGTCGCCGCCGGCCTGCTGGGGCCCTGGCTGCTGCGCGCCGGGTTCGGCGAACAGTACCGGGCCGACGGCGCGCTGCTGGCGTGGCTGACCGCGGCCGCCGTGGCGATCGCCCTGCTGACGCTGACCGGCGCGGCGACGGTGGCCGCGGCCATGCACCGCACGTACGCACTCGGCTGGGTGAGCGCCACCGTGGCGGCGGTGCTGTTGCTGCTGATGCCGCTGGACCTGGAGACCAGGACGGTGGTCGCGTTGCTGTGCGGACCGCTGGTGGGCATCGCCGTGCACCTGGCCGGGCTCGCCACTGCGCCGGGATATCCTGGCCGGGTTTGACGTAGGAGGCGGACATGACCTGGCTGGTGACGGGCGGGGCCGGTTACATCGGCTCGCACGTCGTGCACGCGCTGCTCGACGCCGGGACACCGGTGGTGGTCATCGACGACCTGTCGTCGGGGTTCGAGAAGTTCGTGCCGACCGGGGTCCCGTTCGTGCGGGGCACTCTGCTCGACGAACCGCTGGTCCTCGACACCCTGCGCCGTCACCGCGTCACCGGGGTGATCCACGTCGCCGGCTACAAGTACGCCGGGGTGTCGGTGTCGCGGCCGTTGCACACCTATGAGCAGAACGTGTCCGCGATGGTGACGCTGCTGCGGGCGATGGACGACGCCGGCGTCGACAAGGTCGTGTTCTCGTCGAGTGCGGCGACGTTCGGCACCCCCGACGTCGACATCGTCGACGAGCAGACCGCCACGCGGCCGGAATCGCCTTACGGCGAGACGAAGTTGATCGGCGAATGGCTGCTGCGAGACGTCGCACGCGCGACCGGCCTGCGGCACACCAGCCTGCGGTACTTCAACGTGGTGGGGTCGGGGTCGGAGACGCTGTACGACGCCAGTCCGCACAACCTGTTCCCGTTGGTGTTCGAGATGCTGCACGACGGACGCGTCCCCCGCATCAACGGTGCCGACTACCCCACCCCCGACGGCACGTGTGTCCGCGACTACATCCACGTCACCGACCTGGCGCTGGCCCACGTGGCCGCGGCGCGGCGGCTGGCCGACGGTCAGCCGGTGGAGCCGGTGTACAACCTGGGCAGCGGCGACGGCACGTCCGTGCGCGAGATCATGACCGCGATCAGGGAGGTCACCGGCATCGACTTCGAGCCGGAGATCATGCCGCGGCGTCCCGGCGACCCGGCGCGCATCGTCGCGGCCGGTGACCTCGCCCGGCGAGACCTGGACTGGCAGATGCGGCATTCGGTGCGCGACATGGTCGCGTCGGCGTGGCGGGCCAGCCTGGTGGCGCGGGCGGCGGCTCCGGGTGCGGAGTGGGCCGGCTGAACCGGGTCGCCGCAGCCGCGATCTCGCTCGTCGCGGTGCAGCTGGCCGTTCGCGCGGTGCTGGCGTTCGGCGGCTATTTCTATTGGGACGACCTGATCCTCGTCGGCCGGGCCGGCACGCAGGACCTGCTGTCACCGACGTTTCTGTTCGACGATCACGACGGGCATGTGATGCCCGCGGCGTTCCTCGTGTCCGGGGTGATCACCAGGGCGGCGCCCTGGTCGTGGGCGCTGCCCGCGGTCAGCCTGGTGGTGCTGCAGCTGCTGGCGTCGCTGGCCCTGTTGCGCGCGCTGCACGTCATTCTCGGGTGGCGTCCGGTGTTGTTGGTGCCGTTGACGTTTGCGTTGTTCACGCCGCTGGCGGTGCCCGGGTTCGCCTGGTGGGCAGCGGGGTTGAACTCGCTGCCGATGTTGGCGGCGCTGACGTGGGTGTGCGCGGACGCGGTCCTGCTGGTGCGCACCGGACGGCGGCGATACGCGGTGACGGCGCTCGCCGTGTACGTCGGCGGACTGCTGTTCTTCGAGAAGGCGGCGGTGATCCCGTTCGTCGCCTTCGCGGTGGTCGCGCTGCTGGGCCATGTGACCGGGTCCTCGACTGTGGTCGCGGTGTGGCAGCGCGGGATCCGGTTGTGGGTCGGCGCGCTGGCGGTCACCGCGGCCTGGGTTGGGGTGTACCTGCTCGTCGTCGACCAGAAGCGGTGGAGCTTCGACCTGGGGATGACGTGGGACCTGCTGTCGCGGTCCGTCACTCACGGGATCGTGCCCGGACTGGTCGGCGGGCCGTGGGATTGGCAGCGGTGGGCGCCGGCGTCGCCGTGGGCGACGCCCCCGGTCGCGGTGATGGTGCTGGGATGGGTGGCGTTGGCCGCCGGGGTCGCAGTGTCCGTCGCGCGCAAGCGGCGGATCGGACCGGTGTGGGCGGTCGCGGTCGGGTACGCGGTCGCCTGCCAGGTGCCGATCTACCTCATGCGGTCGTCGCGGTTCACCGCGCTGGAGCTGGCGCAGACGCTGCGGTACCTGCCGGATCTGGTGGTGGTGCTGGCGCTGCTGATGGCGGTCGCGTTCTGCGCCCCCAACCGCGAGGGGATGCAGTGGCTGGACCCGTCGCGCCGTCGTTCGGTGGCGGTGGCCGGTCTGGCCGCCGCGTTCGTGGCGAGCAGCCTGTACTCGACGGTGACGTTCCACCGGATCTGGCGGGACAGCCCCGTGCCGGCGTACGTGGCCAATGCGCGGGCGGGTCTGGCGGAGGTCGACGAACCGATGCTCGACCAGGAGGTCGATCCGTTGATCCTGCAGCGGGTAGCGGGCCCGGAGAACCTGCTGAGCCACATGTTCGCGCTGGTCGATGACCGCCCGGACATCGGGTCGAGTACGACCGAGCTGAGGATTGTGGACCGGAGCGGGCAGGTGGTCGACGCGCTCGTGACGTGGGTGCGGGCCATCGTTCCCGGGCCGGAGCCCGACTGCGGCTACCTGGTGCAGCCCGACTTCCCGGTGCGCATGCCACTCGACGGGCCGCTGCTGCCTGCGGACTGGACCGCGGAGATCAACTACCTGGCGAACAGCGACGGGTCACTGCTGATGGCGCTGTCGGAGGGCCCGCAGGTGAAGGTGCCGGTGCGGCCGGGCCTGAACCGGGTGTTCGTGCGGCTGCCGGGCGCCGGTGGCGCAATCGATGTCAGCGCGACGACCGCGGCGCTGTCGGTGTGCATATCGCCCGGTCCGGTCGGATTTGTGGCACCGAGGTAGTCCCGGGTACGGGATACTGGGCAAATGATGGTGCGACGGGGGCGGGTGGGGCGCCGGTGAGCGCGCTTGACGGCTTCTACACAACGTGGGACAACGCCCGGCAAACGTTCGGAGAGGGCACCCCGCAGCCGGGCACGGATTTCGACAGCAGTCCGCAGTTGACCGATCTCGGATCCGGCGTCACCGCGGCGGCGCCCGGATCGACGTGGTCGGGGGCCGCCGCAACCCATTACGACAAGGCCAACACCGACCACCAGGCCGTCTTCACGCGGCTCGCGGAGTTGGACCGCAGGATCGCCCAGCAGGTCGACCAGTCGGCGCAGACGGTCGCGACGGGCCGGCAGAACCTGGATCACCTGCGCCAGTGGGTGACCGACGCCGCCAACAGCGTGCCGCCGGGTAAGCAGCGCGACGCGATGCTGATGCAGATCGCCAACAGGGGGCTCGGGCAGCTCACCGACGTCGTGCAGAAGACCAACGCCGAGTCGAACACGATCGCGCAGAATCTCGCCAGGCTGGCACCCGAGTTCGACGCGCTGGGGCGCGGTCAGAAGTTCGGCAACGGCGAGAAGGACGAGAAGAAGGACGACGCCGACGCGCTGGGGAACGAGCAGGCCCGCGCGACGCCCGAGAACGAGCGTGCGGAGCAGGATGTTCAGGCCGCGCTCGCCGGCGACCAGAATGCCGCCGCACGCGTCGAAGCTGTCCTCGGCAAGATCGAACCGGGGCAGCAACTGACCTCGGAGCAAGCCTCCTATCTGAGCCAGATGCAGGCCCAACAGCACGGGATGAGCGTCGACGATCTCCACAAAGCCGAACAACGGCTCGGGGACCACAAGGACATCATCGGCGACTCCTGGCAGCTGATGAGCAACGACGACGTCAGATTCCCCAGGACCGAGACCACACCGGAGGCTCTCGACGACCCCACTCGGATGACGACCGGTGGCTTCGATCAGCTCCCCCGGAGCGTCCAGGAAACCCTCGACGGGGCAGGCGACCTGAAGCAGGTCGACGATACGAACGTCCTGAAGAACTACGGAGACTTGCAGAAAGTCTCCGAGATCGTCGCCGACGGGAACGACAGGTTCCAGACGGGTACGGAAGTCGATCGCGGGTTGATGCGGGCCGCCGACGCGGTGATGGACAGCGATGTTCCCGCGGCCCACGCGTCCGCGGCGACGCAGGGCCTCTTCGAGGCCGTCGCGCCGGATCACCAGATCATCCACGACCACGTTCTCGGAACCCATGGCAGCGACGGGCAGGACTTCCTCCGCGACGTGAACCACATGCCCTGGAATGACGACGGCAAGGCCGCAGGCGCTCTGTTCAGCTGGACGCACGACAACCATCTCGAACCGGATATCGCCGACGCGACGGCCGAGGCATACGGACGGTATCTGGGCGAACACAAGAGCGAGTTGATGAACATCGCCGGACAGACGCTCGGTGAGTACAACCCCGAACTCGTCAAGGCGTACGCCCACGGCCTCTCTCCGTACGTGGACGACATCGCCAGTGTCGGTGGCGACGACGGCGACGGTTTCGCCGACCTCGACAGCAGTGATTCCGAGCGTCCGATCGGGAAGGGCGTCTTCTCGCTTCTGAGCACTCAGGAGGACGCCTACGTCGAGTTCAACAGCGCGGCCGACGCACTCGCAGTCGATCGCTCCCTCGACTGGGCCACCGACGTCAAGAACGGAGTGCCGGTTCCCGAAGATGATTCGAGAATGGCGGACGCCGCTGTGCTGAAAGGCATGGTCTCCGCCGGTGCGGCCGACGCGGCGCATGTGATGCAGCAGAACAGCGCGGAAGCTCATCAATGGCGAGAAACGGCCTACAAGACCGGGATCGCCGCCCTGAGCGGAATGAGCGGACCGGTGGGTGGACCCATGGTCGCGACCTTCGGTGAAGCAATGGAGAGTTCGTTCGTCGGGCCGCAGATCGATACGACGGCGCCGGTTGTACCGGACATGAAGCCTGATGAGGCATCCCGCTTCGCGGCCAATGCGCTATTGGCGACAGGAGCATTGAGGCCTGAAGACGTAGACCAGCGCTACCTGCTCGATGGAAGGTTGGCGTCCCGCGAAGAACTCGACGCTGCCAAAGTCTGGGTGCCCAAAGACACCGACTACAACGACGATCTGAATGACTACATCAATCGGGCCGGCGGAAATCCTGACTCGAACCCGGCCGACGACTTCATGTACTGGTACAACATGACAGTCAAGATTCCAGGTGGTGGGGGCTGATGACCGCCATTCGGCGCGTGACCCTGTTCCTCATCCTCGTCGCCGTTCTTTCCGCGTGTACACAGGATCGCGGTATCGAGCGTTGGCAGGGAACCAACACGGAGCTCAGATACGAGTGGACCGCTGACGCCGGCATGGATGTACGAACCGGACCCGCCGTGCCGGTTCGGGCCTTCGTGGAATCCTTCATGCTCAGTCAGAACGCGGGCGATATGGCCTACGCGTATCCCGGGTTCGAACGTGCAGTGCCCGACAACGGATCTGACCTCTGGGTGACCAGGCCGGCCCTTGATGTTCCGAGCAAGACGCCTTCGGTGGGCACTGTCACTCACCATCTTCTCTCCATGGACCGCACCGGTGACGAAGTCACGACCGTGGTCTGCACGTACAACTATCGCGTCGCAACTGAAACCGAGGACGGGTCCTACCGGAGCGTGGCGCGCGTCGGGCCAAAGAACGAACGCGGGATCGACGTCGCGAAGATTGCGCTTGTCGGCCCGAGATCGGAGCCCGGACCGCCACAATCCGGCCCACGACCCGACCCCGTCGACGACGTTTTCGGCGAGTGGCGCGTCCGCGGCATGCTCAATTATTGGACGGTGGGCGACCCGGGCTTCGCTGACGCCTGGCCGACATACGAGGCCGACAAACAGAAGTGCGTCGACAACGCGCCGGACCCGGCGCCGGTTCGCGCCGAGATCATCGATGGCACCCACCCCCGTGATTTCTTCCCCACCCAACCGCCCATTCCCGGCTGGCCCGAGGCTGCAAGCGGGTAGCCCATACCACCCTGGATCGCATGGTGGTGTCGTACGCCGACTGCACGGTTGGTGTACGCAAAACTCGAGTAGGCACGTCAACAACCGTGCGCTCGGCGAGGCAAGAAGAGAGCCGCCTAGGAGAATCGAACTCCTGACCTATTCATTACGAGTGAATCGCTCTACCGACTGAGCTAAGGCGGCGTGCCCGGCCAGACCGGGCGGCACGAGTCTACGGCAGCGCCCGCCGGCCACCAAAGTCAGTCCCGCAGCGCCTGTCCGACGGTGGCCACCATCGCGTCGACCGCGAACTTCGGCTTGACGTTCACCGCGAGCGCCTCGCGACACTCCAGCACCGCCTCGATGCAGCGCAGCAGCTTGTCCGGGGGCGCGTGCGCCGCCAGCGCCGCGACCTTGTCGGCCATGTCCGGATGGTTGGCCTGGACATGACCGGCCCCCGACGCCACCAGCAGCGCATCCCGGAAGTAGGTGGCCAGGTCGATCAGTGCGCGGTCCAGCGCGTCGCGAGAGGCCCTGGTCTGCCGCGACTTCTGCCGCTTCTCCAGATCCCTGATGGCCCCGGTCGCACCGCGCATGGTGCCCGCGGTGCCCTTCCCCGTCCCGCCCGCGCCCAGCGCCGTGCGCAGTTCCTCGACCTCGGTCTCGTTGCGGTCCACGGTCAGCGCCTTCGCCTCGGCGTCCGCCGAAGCCACGAGTTCCTCGGCCGCCGCATAGGCCCGCGACGGGGTGGCCGCGTCCCGAGCCAGGCTCAACGCCCGTTTGCGGCGATCGCGCGCCTGCTCGTCGACGACCAGCCGGCGCGCCCGCCCGACGTGACCGCCGCTCACCGACGCCGCCCAGCGGGCGTCCTGCTCCGACAGGCCGTCACCCTCGATGAGCACCTGGGTGATCGCGTCCACCGACGGGGTCACCAGCGCGACGTGCCTGCAGCGCGACCGCAGCGTGATCGCGATGTCCTCGGGGTCCACCGACGGCGCGCACAGGAGGAACACCGTCGACGGCGGTGGCTCCTCGACGACTTTCAGCAACGCGTTCGCCGCACCCTCGGTGAGCCGGTCGGCGTCCTCGACCACGACGATCTGCCAGCGGCCCGTTCCCGGCCGCCGCGAGGCGATCTGCACGATGTTGCGCATCTCGTCCACGCCGATGGACAGGCCCTCGGGGATGATCCGCCGGACGTCGGCGTGCGTACCGGCCATGGTCGTGGTGCACGCCCGGCACTCACCGCAGCCCGGGACACCGTCGGAGGTGCACTGCAGCGCGGCGGCAAAGCACAGCGCCGCGATCGACCTCCCCGACCCCGGTGGGCCGGTGATCAGCCACGCGTGTGTCATGGTCCCGGTGGCCGAGACACTGTGAGCGTCATCACCACGGGCAGCCTGTGCGGCACCCACCAACTCCGCCTCAACAGCGTGTTGGCCCACCAAACGGGAAAAAACTCCGGCCATCACCGCCAACAGTAGTGGTCAGACCGACACAACTCGCTGACAGCAGCGCTCAACGTCGCCTTCGCCCGATACGGTAAACGGGTGGCATCGGAGGCGGTACCGATCGGGCGAATCAGCGCATTCGTCCGCTGGGTGGCGCGTACGCCGTGGCCGGTCTTCACCCTGGGCATGCTCCAGGCCGACATCATCGGTGCGTTGTTCGTGCTCGGCTTCCTGCGATTCGGCCTGCCGCCCGAGGACCGCGTCCAGCTCCAGGACCTGCCCGCGGCCAACCTCGCGATCTTCCTGGGCTACCTGTTCGTCTCGTTCACCGTCGGCGCCTACCTGAGCCTGCGGCTGCTCATCCCCGTCATCCGGTGGCAGCGCCGCGACACCCTGCTGGCCGAGAGCGACCCCGGCACCACCGACCTGGCCCGGACCCGCGCCCTGCGAATGCCGTTCTACCGGACCGTGATCAGCGTCGCGAACTGGTGCCTGGGGTCGATCGTGTTCATCGTCGCGAGCTGGCCGGTCGCCAGCAAGTCGGCGCCCGTGGTGGCCGTCGCCACCGCACTCGGCGCGACGGCCACCGCGATCATCGGCTATTTACAGTCCGAGCGGGTGCTGCGACCGGTCGCCGTGGCGGCGCTGCGCGGCGGCGTCCCGGAGAACTTCCGAGCGCCCGGCGTGGTCCTGCGCCAGGTGCTCACCTGGGTGCTCTCCACGGGTGTGCCGGTGCTGGCGATCGTGCTCGCGCTGGTGGCCAGCCAGTTCGACATCCTCGAGGCCCCCGCCGACCGGCTGACCATGCCGATCCTGTTGCTGGCCATCGCCGCCCTGGTGATCGGGTTGGCCGGCACCGTGCTGGTGGCCATGTCGATCGCCGACCCGCTGCGCCAGCTGCGCTGGGCGCTCGGCGAGGTCCAGCGCGGCAACTACAACGCCCACATGCAGATCTACGACGCCAGCGAGCTGGGCCTGCTGCAGGCCGGATTCAACGACATGGTGCGCGACCTGTCCGAACGGCAGAGGCTGCGCGACCTGTTCGGCCGCTACGTCGGCGAGGATGTCGCGCGCCGGGCGCTGGAACGCGGTACCGAACTCGGCGGCCAGGAGCGCGACGTGGCCGTGCTGTTCGTGGACCTGGTCGGTTCCACCCATCTCGCCTCGACCATTCCGGCCGCCGACGTGGTCAACCTGCTCAACGACTTCTTCCGGGTGGTCGTCGACACCGTGAACCGCCACGGCGGCTTCGTCAACAAGTTCCAGGGTGACGCGGCGCTGTGCATCTTCGGGGCCCCGATCGAGCACCCGGATGCGTGCGGCGCGGCGCTGGCGGCGTCGCGCGAACTGCACGACGAGCTCATCAAGGTCCTCGGCCAGACCGAATTCGGCATCGGGGTGTCGGCGGGGCGCGCGATCGCCGGCCACATCGGCGCCCAGGCCCGCTTCGAGTACACGGTCATCGGCGACCCCGTCAACGAGGCCGCCCGGCTCACCGAGCTCGCGAAGCTGGAGCCGGGGCACGTCCTGGCGTCGGCGATCGCCGTCAGCGGGGCGCTCGACGCCGAGGCGTTATGCTGGAACGTCGGCGAGACCGTCGAACTGCGCGGCCGCATCGCCCCGACACAGTTGGCGCGCCCGGTGAACCTGATGTCCCCGCGCGAGATCAGCGATCTGTCGCGCTGAGCGCTACGCCTTCTTCGCGGCGGCCTTCTTGGCCGCGGTCTTCTTGGCTGCCGTCTTCTTCGCCGGCGCCTTCTTGGCGGCGGCCTTCTTCTTGACCGGACCCCGGGCCCGCCGGTCGGCGAGCAGTTCGGAGGCGCGCTCGTCGGTGATCGACATGACGTCGTCGCCCTTGCGCAGGCTGGCGTTGGTCTCGCCGTCGGTGACGTACGGGCCGAAGCGGCCGTCCTTGATCACCATCGGCTTACCGCTGACCGGGTCGGCGCCCAGCTCCCGCAGCGGCGGCGTCGCCGCACCCTGCCGGCCCCGGCGCTTGGGCTCGGAATAGATCTTGAGCGCCTCATCGAGGGTGATGGTGAACATCTGCTCCTCGGTGGCCAGCGATCGGGAGTCGGTGCCGCGCTTGAGGTATGGCCCGTACCGGCCGTTCTGCGCGGTGATCTCCTCGCCGGTGCCGGGGTCGACACCCACCACCCGCGGCAGCGACAGCAGCTTGAGTGCGTCGTCGAGCGTGACGGTCTCGAGGTCCATCGTGCGCAATAGTGAACCGGTGCGCGGTTTGGGGCCCGTGGGCTTCTTGCCCTTCTTCGCCGGCGTACCGGCGGTGCCTTCGTCGGGATCGTCCGACTCAGGGGCGGGCAGCACCTCGGTCACATACGGTCCGTACCGGCCGTCCTTGGCGACGATCTCGTGGCCGGTCTGCGGGTCGACACCCAGGGATCGGCCCTCTTGCGGTGTGGAGAACAGCTTTTCGGCCAGTTCCAGGGTCAACTCGTCGGGTGTCAGCTCGTCCTTGAGGTTGGCGCGCTGGGGTTTGAGGTCGCCCGGCTCACCGTCCTCGTCGGCGACCATCCGTTCGAGATACGGGCCGTTCTTGCCGACCCGGACGTAGATGGGACGGCCCTCGGCGTCGTCGAAGAGCTTGATGGAGTTGACTTCCCGGGCGTCGATCTCCTCGAGGTTGACGCCGACCAGTTTCTTCAGACCACCCGAGCGGGCGATCGAATCCCCGACGCCGTGCTCGCCGCCGAAGTAGAAGTTCTTGAGCCAGTTGGTCCTTCGCTCCTGACCGGAGGCGATCTCGTCGAGCTCGTCTTCCATCGCGGCGGTGAAACCGTAGTCCACGAGACGGCCGAAATGCTGCTCCAGCAAACCGATCACAGCGAACGCCACCCAGGACGGGACCAGCGCGCTGCCCTTCTTGTGGACGTAACCGCGGTCCTGAATGGTCTTGATGATCGACGAGTACGTCGACGGCCGGCCGATGCCCAGATCCTCGAGCGCCTTGATCAGCGAGGCCTCGGTGTAGCGGGCGGGCGGGCTGGTCTGGTGGCCGGCGGGCGTGAGCTCCTTGGCGTCCACACGCTGGCCCTGGGTCAGGTTCGGCAGCCGGCTCTCGGCGTCGTCGGACTCGCCGCCCGCGAGTTCGTCGATGCTCTCGACGTAGGCCTTGAGGAAGCCGGCGAAGGTGATGGTGCGCCCGCTCGCGGAGAACACCACCGACTGGCCGTCCCGGGAGTCCCCGCCGATCCGCAGGCTCAGCGTGGTGCCGCGGGCGTCGGCCATCTGGGAGGCGACGGTGCGCTGCCAGATCAGCTCGTAGAGCCGGAACTCGTCGGTGTCGAGTTGGGCGTGCAGCTGTCCGGGGGTCTGGAATACGTCGCCGGCGGGGCGGATCGCCTCGTGCGCCTCCTGGGCGTTCTTGACCTTACGGGTGTACTGGCGCGGCGTCGGGTGGACGTATTCCTCGCCGTAGAGCTGGCGGGCCTGATTGCGCGCGGCATCGATCGCTGACTGCGACAGCGTGGTCGAGTCGGTACGCATGTAGGTGATGTAGCCGTTCTCGTACAGCCGCTGCGCGATGCTCATCGTGCGCTCCGAGGAGAACCGCAGCTTGCGGCCCGCCTCCTGCTGCAGCGTGGACGTCATGAACGGCGCATACGGCCTGCGCGTGTAGGGCTTCTGCTCGACCGAGGCGACCGACAGCTGCGCGCCCTGCAGACCCGCCGCCAACGCCCCGGCCGCGGCCTCGTCGAGGACCAGGACCTCGTCGGGTTTGCGCACCTGACCGAGGGAGTCGAAATCGCGGCCGGTGGCCACCCGGCGACCGTCGACGCTGTTCAGTTTCGCCGTGAACGTCGGCGGGGTGGCCTGCGCATCGGAGACGCTGGCGTCCAGTTCGGCGCTCACATCCCAGTAGCCGGCGGTGCGGAAGGCCATCCGCTCGCGTTCACGCTGGACGATGATGCGGGTCGCCACGGACTGCACGCGGCCCGCCGAGAGCTTCGGCGCCACCTTCTTCCACAGCACCGGGCTGACCTCGTAGCCGTAGAGGCGGTCGAGGATGCGGCGGGTCTCCTGCGCGTCGACCAGGTCGTTGTCGAGGTCGCGGGGGCTTTCGGCGGCGGCGCGGATGGCGGGTTCGGTGATCTCGTGGAACACCATCCGCTTGACCGGGATGCGCGGTTTGAGCGTTTCCAGCAGGTGCCAGGCGATGGCCTCGCCCTCGCGGTCACCGTCCGTCGCGAGGTAGAGCTCGTCGACGTCCTTGAGGAGGCCCTTGAGCTCGGTGACGGTGCCCTTCTTGTCCGGGCTGATGATGTAGAGCGGTTCGAAGTCGTGTTCGACGTCGACGCCGAGGCGGGCCCACGGCTCCGACTTGTACTTGGCGGGCACGTCAGCAGCGGCTCTGGGCAGGTCACGGATGTGTCCGCGCGACGATTCGACGATGTAATTCGAGCCCAGATACCCGGCGATTTTGCGTGCCTTCGTCGGCGACTCGACAATGACGAGTCGCCGAACGCCATTGTTTCCGCCTCTGCGGCTACCGTCAGCCAACTGGATCCTGCTCCAATTCCTCGATCGCCATGCGGCGCCGGATGCCTCCGTCAGCGCCTGTCGGCACCTGACAATTTCGCACCCTACGCTGAGCGACGCAAACTGACCCCTTCGTCACGGGTCACTGAACGCTGGGCCAATGGGGCAACGCCGCGGCGTGTTCCGGAGGTTCCCCCACCGTCTCCACCAGGCGTGTCAGGCGGCGTCGACCACTGATTCGCAGTGCCGGACGGGACCCTCTGGTGCCGATCAGGGTCGGCGCGATCCCGATGCGCATCATCGCCGACGCCAGCGGCGAATGGGTGTCCGGCGCGTGCGGGTCCAGCCCGAGCAGATAGCCGTTGGGTTCCCTGGTGCCTGACGCCAACGTCCACGCCCGCAATTCACGGGGTCCGGGCAGCCACTGCGGGGGGACCGTCTTGACCGCGCCACGGGTCCATTCGGCGGCGATCGCGACCAGCCGCGGCTCCACGGCGGTGCGCACCAGCGGGGTGTTCTCGTCGGTGCGCGAGATCTCCGGGGTCAATCCGGCGTCGGCGATCATCTCGGAGAGCGCCTCGGCCCGCCACAGATCGTCCACGACCACCGAGAGCCGAGCACCCTGTTCGCGGCCCGCGCCGACCAGCACCACCTGACCGGGTGCGGCGAGCAACCCGGTGAGGTCGGCGACGGCGGGGGGTACCGCCTCCGCCGAGAAGAAGGACAGCTGGCTCACGAATCGACAGTAAGCCAGCCGAGCGTCCGCCGTGAGGTGCCCCGCGGCATGCGCAGCGACGGCACCGCGAACGAGAACACCCCCACAGTTCCGTGGAAGCGGATCAGTGGGGGTGTTTCGTCAGGCTCGCTGTACTAGATGGTGCGCACACCCGTAGCTTGCGGCCCCTTGGGGCTCTGGCCGACCTCGAACTCGACCTTCTGGTTCTCCTCCAGGGTGCGGAAGCCGCTGCCCTGAATCTCCGTGTAGTGGACAAACACGTCTGCGGAGCCGTCCTCGGGGGCGATGAAACCGAACCCCTTCTCCGCGTTGAACCACTTCACAGTTCCCTGTGGCATTTCCTGTTTTTTCCTTTTCTTCTTCTCCGGGTGCGGTCCACCGTTTCGGTACACCGGGCCCGTTCCGACCGCCATCCTTCGTGGAGTCGTCGGAACTCGACCCGACCTACAACCCTCGCAGGAACCGCGATCGCAACGTCGATCCTGCGAGTGCGAGTACACGAACACAGAAGCTGCGACCGCGCTAAGTCAATCACGTTCAGCGCTGGTGCGACAGTCTCAGCGCACTTCCTTGGGGAACAATTCACGTGTGCACCGACGCCGACGGCGCGGCGCACTGTTACGGACGTGTTTCGGAAGGGTGGGCAGTGTCAGATTTCGGCCGGGAGCTGCTGTCTTGTGCGGTGGCGGGAGTGGTGGCCGACGAGCATCCGCTGCGTCACGTCGCCGACCTCCCGCCCCGTTCGGGGCAACCGCAACCGTGGCCGCAGTGGGCGCACCCAGATGTCGTGCAGGCGTTCGTTGATCGGGGCGTGCGCACGCCGTGGTCCCATCAGCGCGAGGCGGCCGACCTCGCCCACGACGGCAGGCACGTGGTGCTGTCCACCGGCACGGCGTCCGGCAAATCGCTGGCCTACCAGCTGCTGATCCTGTCCGCGATGGCATCCGAGCCCCGTACGCGCGCACTGTATCTGTCGCCGACGAAGGCGCTCGGTCACGATCAGCTGCGCACCGCCCAGGCCCTCACCGACGCCGTCCCGGCCCTGCACGACGTGGCGCCGTCGTCCTATGACGGCGACAGCCCCGTCGACGTCCGGCGATTCGCCAGGGAGCGGTCGCGCTGGATCTTCTCCAACCCGGACATGATCCATCTGTCGCTGCTGCGCAACCACGCCCGCTGGGCCGTCTTCCTGCGCCATCTCAAGTTCATCGTGGTCGACGAATGCCATTACTACCGAGGCATATTCGGGTCGAACGTGGCACTGGTGCTGCGCCGCCTGCTGCGGCTGTGCGCGCGGTACTCGGCCGACGCGGGCGGCCCGACGGTGATCTTCGCCAGCGCGACCACCGCCGCACCGGCCGCGACCGCGGCCGAGCTGATCGGCCAGACCGTCGCGGAGGTCACCGACGACGGCTCACCACAGGGCGCGCGGACGGTGGCGCTGTGGGAACCGGCGCTGCTCACCGACCTGGTCGGCGAGAACGGCGCTCCGGTACGACGATCCGCGGGCGCGGAGGCCGCGCGGGTGATGGCCGATCTGATGGCCGAGGGGGCGCGGACGCTGACGTTCGTGCGGTCGCGCCGCGGGGCCGAACTCACCGCGCTCGGCGCGCGGGCGCGCCTCGAGGAGGTCGCACCCGAACTGGTCGAGCAGGTGGCCTCCTACCGGGCCGGCTATCTCGCCGAGGACCGCCGCGAACTCGAACGCGCCCTGGCCGACGGGCGACTGCGGGGACTGGCCACCACCAACGCGCTGGAACTCGGCGTCGACATCGCGGGGCTGGATGCCGTGGTGCTGGCCGGATTCCCGGGCACGGTCACGTCGTTCTGGCAGCAGGCGGGCCGCTCGGGGAGGCGCGGCCAGGGCGCGCTGATCGTGCTGGTGGCCCGCGACGACCCCCTCGACACCTACCTCGTGCACCATCCGGAGGCCCTGCTCGACCGGCCGATCGAAAGGGTGGTGATCGATCCGGCCAACCCCTATGTGCTTGCCCCGCAACTGCTCTGCGCGGCCACCGAGCTCCCGCTCACCGATTCCGAGGTGCGGATGTGGGACGCCGAGACGGTCGCCGAATCCCTGGTCGACGACGGTCTGCTGCGTCGGCGGGCACACGGGTACTTCCCCGTACCCGGCCTCGATCCCCATCCCGCCGTGGACATCCGTGGATCCACCGGCGGGCAGATCGCCATCCTCGAGGCCGACACCGGGCGCATGCTCGGCAGTGCGAACGCCGGCGCGGCGGCGGCGTCGGTGCATCCGGGCGCGGTGTACCTGCACCAGGGGGAGAGCTACGTCGTGGACTCGCTGTCCTTCGAAGACGGGGTGGCGTTCGTGCACGCCGAGGATCCCGGCTACACCACCTTCGCCAGGGAGGTGACCGACATCGCGGTGACCGGCGCCGGCGAGCGGGAGTCTCATGGCGCGGTCACCGTCGGCCTGGTCCCGGTGTCGGTGTCCAACACCGTGGTCGGCTATCTGCGCCGCCGACTCAACGGTGAGGTCATCGATTTCGTCGAGCTCGACATGCCGACCCGGACACTGGACACCATGGCGGCGATGTGCACGATCACCCCGGAAGCGCTGCTGGACAACGGGATCGACCCGTTGCGGTTCCCCGGTTCGCTGCACGCCGCCGAGCACGCCGCGATCGGACTGTTGCCCCTGGTGGCCAGCTGCGACCGCGGCGACATCGGCGGGGTGTCGACCGCGGTGGGCCCGGAGGACGGCCTGCCGACGATCTTCGTCTACGACGGCCATCCGGGCGGGGCCGGGTTCGCCGCGCGCGGGTTCCGGCAGATCCGTACCTGGTGGAGGGCGACCGCGGACGCCATCGAGGCGTGTGAGTGTCCAGGCGGCTGCCCGTCCTGTGTGCAGTCGCCCAAATGCGGGAACGGCAATGACCCCCTCGACAAGGCGGGTGCGGTGCGGGTGCTGCGGCTGGTGCTGCACGCGCTGGGCGATCGTCGCCGTTGACAGGGGGAACCGACCGACCCCTCGACGGTCGACTCCTCACACGCAATCCGTTTCGTGCACCCGGAACCGGGCTGGAAGCAAAATACCTCGTTGACGCACGGCTCGCCACCAAAACCGGGCCGTTTTTGGGGCCGCCGCCCGGTGACCGCGGCGGTTGCGCGACGGATTCGGTGGCGGTCCGTGCCACGTTAAAATCTCGGACATGAGCCACGACTGGCTGCTGGTGGAGACACTGGGGAGTGAGCCCGTCGTCGTCGCACAGGGTCGCCGAACCGAGAAGATGGTTCCGATCAGCGCGTTCCTACGGCGAAATCCCCATCTGATGGCGGTGCAGACCGCCATCGCCGAAACCGTCCGCGCAGGTCAGGGCCTGTCCAGCATCACCCCGAAGAACGACCGTGTGATTCGCACGGAGGTGGTGCAGATGTCCGACGGCCGCATCCACGGCGTCCACGTCTGGATCGGCCCTCCGAAGCTGGACCCACCCGAGCGCCCGCTGCCCGGACCGCTGAAGTGGGATCTGACGACCGGTATCGCGACCGCCACGACGCAGTCGCTGGCCAACAGCGGTCGCGACCCCGGCGCGGAGGACACCCACGGCCGGGCGCTGGCCGAGGACCTGCCGATGCGCGACCTCAATCCGAGCGAGACCAAGGTGCTCTCGATGGCGATCCGGCCGGAGCCCGGTCAGACGTTCTGCAGCACCTGGGATGTCACCGATCATCAGGGGACGCCCATCGCGGTCGGATTCAGCGCGCGCGCCCTGCTCGAGGCAGAGGAAGGCGCGGAGAAGCTGGTCTGCCGGGCGATGAACTGGCGCGCGGAGCGCGAGGGTCCCGAGCACCCGCCGCCGGACCACCTGGCCCAGCGGATCCTCGACGGGCTGGCCCAGGCCGGCCTGCACCGGGCGCTGGTGGATCTGGACAACTGGAAGCTGCTGAAGTGGCTCGACCCGCCGGCCCCGTTCTACGACTGGCGCGCCAACGAGGTGCACCCTGATGACGACGCCCACTTGGCGCGCATGATCACCGAACTCGCCGACCGGGCCACCACGGCGGTCCTGCGGTTGCGGACCGCCGACGGCGGCTGGGCGCCCGTGCACGTCACGATCAACCGGATCGAACTCGAACCGGGGACCATCGCCGGCCTCGCGTCGGTGCGGCTGCCGACCGACGAGGAACTGCGCGAGGCGCGTCTCGCGGCCGCCGCCGCACCGCCGTCGTCGTCGTCACCGGAGTAGCGCAGGCCCCGCCCGGGCCGCCGCGCGCGCAAGACCGAGCCGCCACACCCCCAGGCCCGGTTCGGCCTCGACGTGGACGACCACCTGCAGACCCTCGACGGTGCAGTCGGCGACCGCGGTGTCCATCGACCCGGCGACGAATCTCGCCTGCGCGCAAGCCGATTCGGCTCCCGAGGTGATGTGACCTGCCGCCGCCAACGCGGCGAGGTCCGCGGCGGCCTGCGCCCGGTGGCGTGCGACCACCGCCGACCCGATCTGGGCCAGACCACCGGTGACGGCGACCAGCACCGCCACGGCGGCGACCGCGATGAGACTCGCCGCGCCGCGGTCATCGCACGCCGGGTTCGGTCGCCGCGACCGCCTGTGCGGCGATGGTGAGGCCCAACAGGATCGGAGGCCTGCTGCTGACGCGCGCGACCACCACTCCCCCGTCCCGCCGGAGATCGACCGCCGCCCCGTCGGGGGCGATCCTGCCCGCCATCTCGGTGGCCGACCGCTCGTCACCACGGGCCGCCAACCGTGCCGCCTCACGGGCGGCGTCGACGCAGCGCACCTGGGCGCCGACAGCGGACAGCCCGGCGACGCACATGCCCACCACGACCACCAGCGCGGCGACGGCGAACGCGGCCTCGACCGTGGCGCCACCCACATCGTCACTCAGACATCGGTTTTCAGCGCACGGCTGATGATGTTGGTCAATGCGCTCACGATCGAGTCGCCGGTGACCACCGTGTAGAGAATCGCACCGAACGCCGCCGCGGCGACCGTCCCGATGGCGTATTCGACGGTGGACATGCCGGCGTCGTCGACCGCCAGCACGGTCAGCCGCGCCTGGAACTCCTCGAACATCGCCCTCACCGACATCGTGCCCTCCCTTGCTTCCGTCCGCGGACGGTCCGCGAATCCCGGTCATCACCACAGCCCCGACTGCAGGACGTCACCGGCCAGGCCGACCACCACGGGCACGATGCCCAGGCACAGGAAGGCCGGCAGGTAGCACACCCCGAGCGGCGCAGCGATCAGCACACCCGCGCGCTCCGCGGCGGCCCGTGCGGTATCGGCTGCGTCGCTTCGTGATTCGGTGGCCAGGTCGGCGACACCCTGCGCCAGGGCCGTACCGGACTCCGCGGACCGGCGGGCCAGCCGCATCAGGGCGCGGGCGTGGTCGTCGAGCGGCGGCCCGGGGTCCGACCATGCGGTCGCCGCGCCGGCACCGAGGGCCAGCATGTCGGCCGCCCTGGCCAGGATGCGGGCCAGCCCGGGCGGCGCCGACGTCGCGGCGGCCGATGCGGCGGCCGACACCGCCATGCCCGACGACAGACAGGCAGCCAGTACGTCGAAGGTCGACGCCGCGGCGAGTGGATCATCGGCGCCGCCCCGCTGGGCCTGGCGAGGGCCCGGACGATCGGGCGGGCGCAATCGCGCCATCCGGACGCCGCCGTCGCGGCCGGTCAACAGGAGGGCCAGGGCCAGCAGCATGGCCGCCACGCTCACGTCGTCACCCCCGCGGTGATGCGGTCCGACCACAGCAGCCCGACGCACGACAGCGTCACACCGGCGAGCAACAGCCAGCCTCCTGCCCCACTCGTGAGCAGGAAGGCCACCGGTTCGGCGCCGATCAGCTGGCCGAGGCCGATGCCGAGCAGGGGCAGACCCGCCAGCACCGCGGCGGTCGCCCGGGCACCCGCCATCCCGGCGTTCACCCGGGACGAGAAGCGTTGCCGCTCGGCGATGTCGCGTTGCGCGGTCTGCATGAGCGCGACGATGGAGAGGCCGTGGCTCTGAGCCAGCTCCCAACACACCGCGATGCGGCCCCAGTGTGACGCCAGCGCGGACTTCCCCGCGGTGTCGCGAAGGCCGGCCGCCACGTCCGCGCCCAGGCGGGCGCGTGCCGCGACCGCCCGCAGGGAGTCCGCCACCGGCCCGTCGGTCTCCCGCGCGGCGGCCTCGAAGGCGGCGACCGGGTGTGCACCCACCCGGAGTTCGCCCACCAAGACCTCGAGCGCGGCCTCCAATGACTCCGCCTCCCGGTCGCACTTCCTCCGCGCGCGCCGGCGGCGCATCCGCGCGGCGGCGGTGGCACCTGCCACGCCCGCCGCCAACACGACTCCGGCGGACGCCACCGACCACACCACGACCGCCGACACCATGGCCGGCACCGCGAGCGCGCGAAGACACCGGCGCCGCCCCGGCCGCGCCTCCGGTGTGCGCAGCCGCCTGCTCACGTCGACGGGGTTGAACAGCAGGGCCAACGCCAGTGCGACCGCGGCGACGCTCATCCGAGACTCCTCGACGACACCAGGCGACGAAGCTCGTCGGCACCGGCGTCGAGCCCACGACCGATCCGCCACGCCGGGACCACCCGGACACGGCCGTCGTCGTGCGTCCGGAGCACCGCGATCTCCGTGAGCCGACGGATGCCCGTGCCGTCGCGAGACACATGCAGCAGCACCTGTACCGCGGCGGCCAACTGGCTGTGCAGCACCGGGCTGCTGAGCCCGCCCACCGCACCGAGCGCCTCCATCCGGGCCGGGACCTCGGCGGGATTGTTGGCGTGCACGGTGCCGGCACCGCCGTCGTGACCGGTGTTGAGCGCGGCGAGCAGGTCCACCACCTCCGCGCCGCGGACCTCGCCGACGACGATCCGGTCCGGCCGCATCCGCAGTGCCTGGCGCACGAGCTCGCGCACCGTCACCTCGCCGACCCCCTCGACGTTGGCGCCGCGGGCGACGAGTTTCACCACGTGTGGATGCCGGGGCGCCAGTTCGGCGGCGTCCTCGACGCACACGATCCGCTCGTTCGGCGCGACCGCGCCGAGAGCGGCCGCGAGCAGTGTCGTCTTTCCCGCACCCGTGCCTCCGCTGATCAGAAACGCCAGCCGGGCGTCGATGACGTCCCGCAGCAGCGGGGACGCCTCGTCGACGATCGTCCCCGCGCCGACGAGGGCGGCGAGATCCTGGGTCGCGGGGCGCAACACCCGCAGGGAGAGGCACGTTCCGCCGGCCGCGACCGGCGGGAGTACGGCATGCAGGCGCACGGTGAACTCGCCGGTGCCCAGCCCCTCGAGGTGACCGTCGACCCACGGCTGGGCCTCGTCGAGGCGGCGTCCGGCGGCCAGCGCCAGCCGCTGCGCGAGGCGCCGCACTGCGCCTTCGTCGGCGAACCGGATCCCGGTGCGGCGCAGCCCCTGCCCGTCGTCGACCCACACGGCGTCCGGCGCGGTGACCAGGACATCGGTCGTGCCGTCGGCGCCGAGCAGAGGTTCGAGGGGTCCGGCGCCGGTCAGTTCGGTCTGCAGCGCACGCAGATTGGTGAGCACCTCGGTGTCACCGAGCACGCCGCCCGACTCGGCCCGGATGGCGGCCGCGACGACGGCCGGGTTCAGCGGGGACGCTTCGGCGGCCAGCCGCTCGCGCACCCGGTCGATCAGCGATGCCGTCATGCCGCCGCCTCCGCGGGATGCCGGTGCAGCACGGTCAGCACCCGGCGTGCTGCGGCCGCCAGCGGAGACCGCGCGGCGATCCGCAGCCCGCCGCGTTCGAGCGCCTCGGCCATGCCGGGCTGTGGTCGCATCGCGGCCAGCAGCGGCAGCCCGACCGACCTCGCCACCTCCGACGCGCGCAAACCACCCGGCGCCGGCCCGCGAACCACCAGGCCGACGTTCGGGTTGATCGCCGACAGCCACGGCACCATCGCCCCGGCCGCGGCGCAGGCGCGAACCTCAGCGGTGACGATCACGATCACCAGGTCAGCGGCGTCGAGCGCGACCTCCGCCGCCGACGTCGAGCGACGCGGCACGTCGCACACCACCGTGGCCCCGCCACGGCTGCCCGCCTCCACCACCGCGGCCAGCGCGGTCGGGTCGATCTCCATTCCGCCGCGTCCGTTGGCCAGCAGCGTCACCCCGCCGTGCCGGGGCAGGGCGTCGCGCAGTGACGGGTAGCCGAGCCGGCCGCCCCGCAGGGACAGATCCGGCCAGCGCAGGCCCGCGGCGGTCTCGGCACCCAGGAGCAGGTCCAGCCCACCGCTCCAGGGGTCGACGTCGACGAGCAGCGCGTCGGGGACGGACAGCGCCAGCGCCGCGGCGAGCACCGATGCTCCCGCGCCGCCCCGACCGGCCACGACTGCGGCGATAGGGCCCTGCCGCGCGTCCTCGCGCACCGCGTCGACGGCGTCGGCGAGCAGGACGACCAGTTCGCCCTCCTGTTCGGGCAGCGCCAGCACCCGCTGTGCACCCACGGTGATCGCCGCGCGCCAGTGGTCCTCGTCGAGCGGAGCGTGGCCGACGAGCACGACGCGCTCACGTCTCGGGAGTGCCCGTTCGGCGCACCGGCGGGCCGTGTCCACGTCGAGGAGGACCGCCGCCGCGGCGCACCAACTCTTCCGGCTCGACGGTTGCGCGGTGTGGATCACCTCGACCGCCGCCGCCGCGGCGATGCGGTCGACATCGTCGCGCAGGGCCGGACCGCTCAGCATCACGAGCACGCCTGGGGTGGTCATGGCCCCACTGTGCCGCGCGGGCCGTCGACGAAACGTCCGCCGACGCCCGTTCCGCTACCACCTGTGGATGAACCAGCAACTGTGGACAACCAGCCGAGAGCGCTCCGGATTGCGGTTGGGCAACGTTTCGGCCACGAAATGACTTATCCGGATTGCGAATGCAACCCCCGAAAAAGGGACGACCCCCGCCAGGGGGGGAGGAGGCGGAGGTCGTCGTGTATCAGCCCCGGGGGGTCGGGCTGATGCACACCCGGCATAACCCGGGTAACGCCCACTATACACACGGTACGGCCACGGAATGCAAGTCCCGAACGCGTTTGTCATGAGTGATTCGTGAGAAAACTGCGCCTCAGGACACGTGTCGTGATCTGCCATTTTGTACACCTGGCACCCCGGATGTCACGGCGTTCGTGTTTATGCTGGCCACGTGAGCGCATCTGAGCAGGACGCCGCGTCGCCGAGCGACCACCGAGCGGTTTCGTCGCCCGATCACCCGGTGCGCACCGCCGCGTTTTTCGATCTTGACAAGACGGTCATTGCGAAGTCGAGCACATTGGCTTTCAGCAAACCTTTCTTCGATCAGGGCCTGCTGAACCGGCGGGCCGTGCTCAAGTCGACCTATGCGCAGTTCTTCTTCCTGATGTCGGGCGCCGACCACGACCAGATGGACCGCATGCGGTCCTACGTGACGAACATGTGCACCGGCTGGGACGTCGAACAGATCAAGTCCATCGTCGGCGAGACGCTGCACGACATCGTCGACCCCCTCGTGTTCGCCGAGGCGGCCGACCTGATCGCCGACCACAAACTCTGCGGCCGCGACGTGGTCGTCGTGTCGGCGTCCGGCGAGGAGATCGTCGCGCCGATCGCCCGCGCAGTGGGCGCCACCCATGCGATGGCGACCCGGATGGTCGTCGAAGACGGGCGCTACACCGGGGAGATCGCCTTCTACTGCTACGGCGAGGGCAAGGTCGAGGCCATCCGCGCGCTGGCCGCCCGCGAGGGATACGCGCTCGAGCACTGCTACGCCTACTCCGATTCGATCACCGATCTGCCGATGCTGTCGGCGGTCGGCCATCCGACCGTGGTGAACCCGGACCGCGCGCTGCGCAAGGAGGCCGCTGCCAGGGGTTGGCCGGTGCTGACCTTCAGCCGGCCGGTGTCGCTGCGCGACCGCATCCCCGCCCCGTCGGGCGCCGCGGTCGCCACGACGGCGGCGGTCGGGATGAGTGCGCTCGCCGCCGGCGCGCTGACGTATTCGCTGCTCCGCCGCTTCGCGCTCTGACCGTTGCTGAGGGCGAGGCCGTAACGATCGGGAATCGGGCCGGTGTCGGCCTTGATGTGACGGCCGTCACGGAGTACAAAGGAGGCACGGAAGCCTGACGAGGCCAAGATGTCACCGGAAGAGAAGGCGACACCTCCCGAATCAGGCAACCCAGCACGGAACCCGGCACCCACGCGGAGCACATGCCGCGGAATAGGCAAAAGTGTTGCGGGCCTGCGTAATTGCGAAAAGCGGACGATCACGACGACTCTTTGGGTGGAGAAGTCGATCGAGGCGCATCGCACTGACGCCGAGGCCAACCCACGCAATCCCCACAGCACGCTTGGTAACCGGAGTCCGTGCTAGCGGGCGGCGAGCCGAACTCGGATCGGATCGTCGCCCGCTTCGCGTTGCTGGGAGGTCATCCCGACGCGATCTGCAGGGCCTCGCGAGCCCCCTCGTGCAGCGCTCGGCAGCTCAGCAGCAACCACGCCGTCAGCCCGTCGGGCGTCCCGGACGCGAACCCGCGCGCGGCGGCCAGATAGTCCCCGGACTGGCGCATCCAGTACACCTCGGGGACGCCGAGGCCGTGCGGATCCAGCCCGCTGGCGATCGTCACCAACCGCGACACTCCCCTGGCCACCACGCCGTCGGCCGTGCCGAACGGCGCCAGTGTCAGCAGTTCGCCGTGCGCGACGGCGGCGAGCACCGGAGCCGGTGCCCGCGAGCCGCCGGTGAGGATCCCGACCAGCAGCTCCAACCGCCGGCCGACGCCCGCGTCCGCGCGGGGCCGACCGAGGTGTTCGTCGTCGGTGAGGTCGGCGGCCGCCAACGAGTGCAACCGGGCGAGCGCCTGCAGCGGGGCACGCTGCCACACGTCGACCAGCGCGGTCGCACCCCCCTCGAGCGCCTGTGACACCCGCAGCGCGCCGGCCAGCACCGGATCCGGGTCGCCCGTCTCGCCCAGTTGCAGCGATCCGCCGTCGAGCACCGACGACGCCCGCGCCGCCCGCAGCGCCGCCTCGGCGGCCGTGGCCGGCCAGCCGCGCAGATTGGTCTTGTGCCGGTGCGCCCGCCCCAGCGCGGCGCGGGCTTCGTCGCCGGCCTCGGCCACTCCCGGTAGCTCGACGAGGGGGGCCAGCGGATCGGTCATGGCTGCCCACGGTAGTCGACCGCTGGGCCGCGGTTTCCCGACGTTCGTCGCATGAGATCGGCCGTCCGCAGGTGGTGATGTGAGGTCTCGATGTGTAGGTCACGTCGGGTGACTACGCTCACACCCATGTCCGAGGTGCACACCGAAGTCCCGTCCAGCTACCCGCCGCCCGCCGAATTCGCCGAGCAGGCGAACGCCGGAGCGGAGATCTACCGCGACGCCGAGGAAGACCGACTCGCCTTCTGGGGCAAGCAGGCCGAGCGACTGTCGTGGGACACCCCGTTCACCGAGGTGCTCGACTGGTCGGACGCCCCCTTCGCGAAGTGGTTCGTCGGCGGCAAGATCAACGTCGCCTACAACTGCGTCGACCGGCACGTCGAGGCAGGCAACGGTGACCGCGTGGCGATCCACTGGGAGGGTGAGCCCGTCGGCGACTCCCGCACCCTGACCTACGCCGAACTCAAAGACGAGGTGTGCAAGGCGGCCAACGCGCTGACCGACCTCGGCCTGACGGCAGGCGACCGGGTCGCCATCTACATGCCGATGGTGCCCGAGGCGATCGTGGCGATGCTGGCCTGCGCACGCCTCGGCGTCATGCACTCGGTCGTGTTCGCCGGGTTCTCGGCCTCGGCGCTCAAGGCTCGCATCGAGGACGCCGAAGCCAAACTCGTCATCACCACCGACGGTCAGTACCGCCGCGGCAAGGCCGCCTCCCTGAAAGAGGCGGTCGACGAGGCCGTCCAGGGTCAACCCTCGATCGAACACGTTCTGGTGGTGCGGCGCACCGGTATCGACATCGCGTGGACCGACGGGCGCGACCTGTGGTGGCACGAGACCGTCGACGGCGCGTCCACCGAGCACACCCCCGAGGCCTTCGACTCGGAGCACCCGCTGTTCCTGCTCTACACCTCGGGCACCACCGGCAAGCCCAAGGGCATCATGCACACCACCGGCGGATTCCTCGTGCAGTCGTCGTACACGCATTACAACGTGTTCGACGTGAAACCCGACACCGACGTGTACTGGTGCACCGCCGACATCGGCTGGGTCACCGGCCACACGTACATCGTCTACGGCCCGCTGTCGAACGGTGTGACCCAGGTGGTCTACGAGGGCACCCCGACGTCGCCGACCGAGCACCGGCACTTCGAGGTCATCGAGAAATACGGCGTCACCATCTACTACACGGCGCCGACGCTGATCCGCACGTTCATGAAGCTCGGCCGCGCGATTCCCGACGCCCACGACCTGTCGAGTCTGCGGCTGCTCGGTTCGGTCGGTGAGCCGATCAACCCCGAGGCGTGGCGCTGGTATCGGAACGCGTTCGGCGACAACAAGACCCCGATCGTGGACACCTGGTGGCAGACCGAGACCGGCGCGATCATGATCTCCCCGCTCCCGGGTGTCACGGCGGCCAAACCGGGTTCGGCGATGACGCCGCTGCCCGGCATCTCGGCCAAGATCGTCGACGACGACGGCAACCAGCTCCCGCCCGGCAGCGACCACGGCGAGCAGGCGAACGGATACCTGGTCCTCGACCAGCCCTGGCCGGCGATGCTGCGCGGCATCTGGAACGATCCGCAGCGCTTCAAGGACACCTACTGGTCCCGATTCGCCGAGCAGGGTTGGTATTTCGCCGGCGACGGCGCGCGGTACGACGCGGACGGCAATATCTGGGTGTTGGGCCGCATCGACGACGTGATGAACGTGTCCGGGCACCGGATCTCGACGGCGGAGGTCGAGTCGGCGCTCGTGGGGCATTCGCACGTGGCCGAGGCCGCCGTCGTCGGCGCCACCGACGACCACACCGGACAGGCGATCTGCGCGTTCGTCATCCTCGAGTCCTCGGCCGCGGACAAGCCGCACGAGCACATGGTCGAGGAACTGCGCGCCGAGGTGGCCAAGGAGATCTCACCGATCGCCCGCCCGCGCGAGATCCACGTGGTGCCCGAACTCCCCAAGACCCGCAGCGGCAAGATCATGCGCCGTCTGCTGCGCGACGTCGCCGAGGGCCGCGAACTCGGCGACACCTCGACGCTGGTCGACCCGGGCGTGTTCGAGGCGATCCGCGCCAGCAAGGCCGAGGTCTAGCCTCGGCCGGCACCGAAATCTAGGCCACCGCGCCGACCGGGACGAAGCCCGAACCCGGTCGGCCCTTGGCCGCGATGTCGGCGAGTTGGGTGTTGAACGACATCGTCACCGCCGGGGTGTGCAGCGGGATGTACTTCACGACGCACGTCGGCAGGCCCTCGGTGTAGGCGCCGTGGATCATCCCGACCAGGCGGTTGTCGACCGTGACCGGCGCACCGGAGTCGCCGGGCTGGCCGCACACCTGGTTGACGATCGTGCCCGGATCCTCACCCGGGCCCCATGTCACACCGCACGAGTAGCCGGTGGTGCGGCCCAGCTTGCAGGCGACCTGACCGAACGCGGGGTCCGGTCCGAGGCCGTTGATCTGGAAACCGTTGACGTTGTTGGTCGGGGTGACCTTCTGCGGGTCGAATTGGATCACCGCGTAGTCGAGGGCCTCATTGCCGGCGACCATCGTGCCGAGAATTCCCGCGTCCTGCGCGCCCTCGGCAGCCACCGTCGCGCCGGGTCCCCCGCAGTGCGCCGAGGTGAAACCGATCAGGTTGCCGCGGTTGTCGTTGCCGATGGCGGTCAGCGTGCAGAAGGACTCACCGTTGACGATGATGCCCGAGCCGCCGCCGAGGACGACGGGTCCGGCGGCGCCGGCGCCGGCGGCCGTGGCGATCGCGCCGGCGATGCTGACGGCCACCGCCGCGACGATCTGCGCCACTCGGCGGTGTCCGGTACCCACAGTGTCTCCCCCGTCGACGTGCCCGACCCGCCTCATGATCAAGTCAGTCTATCGCCGGTCGGAATCGTTGCACCGATCCCCGCATGGCAACATGAAGCGCGACTGACATCACAGCGGGAGGAAGTGTCCGTGAGCCGAGGCGATCGCAAGAACGGCGTGCCCACCACCGTCACATCGATCCCGCTGGTGGATCCACATGCGCCCAAGCCGGATCCCTCGATCGGCGACCTGGTCAAAGACGCCACCTCGCAGGTGTCGACGCTGGTGCGCGCCGAGGTCGAACTGGCCAAGGCCGAGATCACCCGTGACGTCAAGAAGGGGCTGACCGGCAGCGTCTTCTTCATCGCCGCGCTGGTCGTGCTGTTCTACTCGACGTTCTTCTTCTTCTTCTTCGCCGCCGAACTGCTCGACACCTGGCTGTGGCGGTGGGCGTCGTTCCTGATCGTCTTCGGCGTCATGGTGGTGGTGACCGCGCTGCTGGCGCTGCTGGGCTATCTGAAGGTGCGCCGGATCCGCGGCCCGCAGAAGACGATCGAGTCGGTCAAGGAGACGCGCGAGGCGCTCACCCCGGGCCACGAGAAGGCACCGAAGGCGGTCGCGGTCGCGGACAACAAGACCGGCGACCCGTCCGGCTGGTAATGCCGCCGCCCGACCCCTCGGTCGTCCGGATCGACGGTCCCTGGCGTCATCTCGAGGTCCACGCCAACGGCATCCGCTTCCACGTCGTCGAGGCCGAGTCGCCGGATGCGGCCACCGTTCCGATGACCGAGCGACCACTGGTCATCCTGCTGCACGGATTCGCCTCGTTCTGGTGGTCGTGGCGCCATCAGCTGCGGGGCCTCGGCGGTGCCCGCGTCGTGGCCGTCGATCTGCGTGGGTACGGCGGCAGTGACAAACCGCCCCGCGGCTACGACGGGTGGACGTTGGCCGGTGACACGGCCGGTCTGGTGCGGGCGCTGGGCCACCAGACCGCGACGTTGGTCGGCCACGCCGACGGTGGGTTGGTGTGTTGGGCCACGTCGGTGCTGCATCCCCGCGTCGTCCGCGCGATCGCGGTGGTCAGTTCGCCGCACCCCGTGGCGCTGCGCGCGTCGGTGACGAGGCGGCGCGATCAGGGCCGGGCGCTGCTGCCGTCGCTGTTGCGATACCAGACGCCGATATGGCCGGAACGGACGCTGACCCGCCACGACGGCGCCGAGGTCGAGAACCTCGTCCGGGCCCGCTCCGGCCTGAGATGGCAAGCGACGGAGGATTTCTCGGAGACGGTCGGACATCTGCGCAAGGCCATCCAGATCCCGTCGGCCGCGCATTCGGCACTGGAGTACCAACGCTGGGCGGTGCGCAGCCAGCTGCGCGGCGAGGGCCGTCGCTTCATGCGTTTGATGAGGCGGCCGCTGGGGGTCCCGATGCTGCACCTGCGCGGCGACGCCGACCCGTACGTCCTCGGCGATCCGGTGTACCGCACCCAACGCCTCACACCGCACGGGAGTTACGTATCACTGGACGGCGCAGGCCATTACGGTCACGAGGAGGCGCCGGACGAGGTCAACGAACAGCTCGGCCGGTTCCTCGGCCAGGTGTACCGGCGCTGAATCAGCTCACGCAGACGCCGGTGGGCACCCGCGCGGTGTTGCCCACCTTGGCCAGCTGGTGTCCCACCTCGTCGGAGGTCAGCACGAAGCCGGTGTCGGCGTCGTCGACGGCCGCGCCGAACACCACACCCAGCACCTTGCCGCCGCGGTTGATCATCGGGCCACCCGAATTGCCTTGACGCACCGTCCCTCTGATGGTGTACACCTCGCGGGTGACGGTGGTCTTGCGGTAGATGTCCGGCCCGTTGAGTTCAATGGTCTCGCGGACCCGCGCCGGGGTGGCGGTGAAGTCCCCGCCGCCCGGGTAGCCCATCACGATGGCGTCCGTACCCGGGGGCGCCAGCTCGTCGACGAACGGCAGCGGCGCGGCGGGCAGATCGGGCACGTCGAGGATCGAGATGTCGGCGTTCGGGTCGTAGGACACCACGAAGGCGTCGTAGGTCTGGCCGTCGACCTCGACGGTGACGCTTTCCGACCCGGCGACGACGTGCGCGTTGGACATCACCCGGTTCGCCGAGACCACGAAACCGGTGCCCTCGAGCACCTTCTGGCAGCCCGGCGCCACGCCGCGGATCTTCACCACGCTGCCGCGGGTCGCGCCGACGACCGCATCGTTGGCCAGTGCCGCGTCCGGGGCGTCGACGTTCGCGATCGGGGTCCGGCCGAACGGTTCGAGAACCTCGGGCAGTCCCGAGGTGTCGAGCAGGCCGGAGAGCCTCGTGGGCACCGACTTCAGCCACGGCGGGGCGACGTCGTCCACCTCGGCCAGCACCCGCGACCCCTTGACGGCGGCCGCGAGGTTCGGCTGATCGGAGGCCGTCAGCGGGGTCGCCAGCAGCCATGACGCGAGCAGCACCGCCACGATCTGCAGGCCCACGCCGATCACGGAGTCGAACAGGCGCAGCGTGCGGTTGCGGATCGCGCCGCGCACAGCCCGCCCGAGGACCACACCGGCGATCTCGCCGATCACCACCAGCGCGAGGATCAGGAACAGCGCCGCGAACAGCTTCGTGCGGGGGCCGCTGATGTGGGTGACCACATGCGGTGCGAGCAGCACGCCGGCGACGGCGCCGAGTACCACGCCGATGAACGACATGAGGGACCCCAGCGCGCCCGAGCGCCAGCCCGAGACGGCGGCGACGAAGGCAACGGCGAGGACGAGGAGGTCGAGCCACTGAGACGGTGTCATTGTTGAGACTCACCGTAACGGTCATCGTGCCCGACGAGCGCCATTGCCTCGTCGAGTTCTCTGACGTCGTCGGTGTTCCAGGGCACCGCCCACCCGGCGACATCGAGGATCGCGGAGATGACCTGACCGGTGAAACCCCACACCAGCATCTCGTTGAGCAGGAACGCCGGCCCGGCCCACCTGCGCGAGTTGGCGTCGCGGTAGACCATCAGCCTGTTCTCCGGGTTGACGAAGGCCCGCACGGGCACCCGCGCCACGATCGCTGTCTCACTCTCGTCGACGACGGCCACCGGACCCGGGTCCGGTGAGTAGGCCAGCACGGGCACCACGTGGAAACCCGACGGGGGGATGAACATCCGCTGCAGCGTCGCCAGCGGTTGCAGGCGGCTGGTGTCGAGGCCGGTCTCCTCGGTGGCCTCGCGCAGCGCGGTGTGCACGGGACCCTCGTCGTCGGGGTCGGTCGCCCCGCCGGGGAAGGCGGCCTGACCGGCGTGGTGGCGCAGCGTCGACGCCCGCACCGTCACGAGCAGGTCGGCATCGTCGGGCAGTCCCTCGCCGGCGTGCTCGGGCCCGGAGAACAGGACCAGCACGGCGGCGTCGCGTTTGGCGCGGGTGACCGTCGCGGTGGCGTTCGCCGCGGTGATTGCGGCCAGCACGTCCGGCGGCACCCGGCGTCGGTAGGCGCGGGGCACGCCGTCGGTGTTGTCGACCAGCGGTCGGAGCCATCCGGGTGCGGCGTCGGGCATCAACCGGTGCCCGTCACGCGTCGCGCTCACCCCGGCTCTCCCATCGTCTGGTCCACCGCTTCCTCGATCTCGTCGGCGGTGGCGAAGGACCGCGGCACAATTCCGGCAACGCTACCGTCCGGACGCAGCACAACCGTCGCAGGCATGACATTGGGCGCCTTGACCGCGGCGGCGACCAGGCGGCGTCCGTCCTGCAGTGTCGGCAGCCGCACCCCCAGCTCGGCCAGCCGCAACAACCCCGCCGTCTCGTTCTCGTCCTGGTGGACGGTCACCACCGTCACCGCGTCGCCCACCCGGTGCTGGTACTCGGCCATGGCGGGCAGTTCGTCCGCGCACGGCCCGCACCAGTAGGCCCACAGGTTGAGCACCACGGTCCGGCCCGCCAGCGCCCGCGCGACGTCGACCATCTGCCCGTCGCCCGCACACTCCAGGCTGATCCCGCGCAGCGACTCCGGCCCGGCGCCGACGCCCGGCGGCGGACACGGCGGCAGATCCGCCTCGGCGCGGGGCCCGGCCAGCGCCTCCGGGGTGTCCGCCTCCCGGTGATCGCGGGCCGGTGCGGTCCCGTCGCGACGGGTGGGCGCGGGGCCCCCGCCCAGCTGCATCGACAGCGCGACCACCAGGGCGAGCGCCACGGCGAGCACGGCGACAGTCCAGCGGGCCGAGGTGCTCATGGAGTGTGCGGGGGTGGTCTACAGGCCCGCGAGGGCGAGTAGATGCTCGGTCTCCGGACCTTTGACCAGGGCGGCCGCCGCCTCGCGATCAGTCGGTCCGGCGCCGAACGACGGGCAGTCCTTGGCCAGTACGCACACCCCGCAGGCCGGTTTGCGGGCGTGGCAGACCCGGCGGCCATGAAAGATGACGCGGTGGCTCAACAGGGTCCACTCACTGCGCTCGATCAGTTCGCCGATCGCGTGCTCGACCTTGACCGGATCCTCCTCGGCGGTCCACCGCCACCGGCGCACCAGCCGGCCGAAGTGGGTGTCGACGGTGATGCCGGGGACGTCGAAGGCGTTGCCGAGGATGACGTTGGCCGTCTTGCGGCCCACCCCGGGCAGCGTCACGAGATCGTCGATGTTGCCGGGCACCCGGCCGTCGAAGCGCTCGACGAGTTCCTGCCCCAGCCGGATCAGCGAGTTGGCCTTGTTCCGGTAGAAGCCGGTGGGCCGGATCAGTTCCTCGAGTTCGGCGCGGTCGGCCTGGGCGTAGTCGAGCGCGGTGCGGTACTTCGTGAACAACGCGGGCGTCGTCAGGTTCACCCGCTTGTCGGTGCTCTGTGCGGACAGGATGGTGGCCACCGCGAGTTCGAGCGGATTCGTGAAGTCGAGCTCGCAATAGACGTGTGGAAACGCCTCGGCCAGAGCGCGATTCATCCGGCGCGCCCGGCGCACCAGACCCAGCCGTGTCTCGTTGTCCCACTTCTTGGCGGCAGCACGGCGCGCCGGCTTCGGTTCAGCCGGGGACAGGGCCGTTTCCCCGGCCGAGGGCGCACCTGCGGTCACGGCAACCAGACTAGGCGAGAGCTCCGACAGCGACCGCGGTGAAGGTGCCCGATACCGGTGACGATTCGTGATCACGCTGAGACCTTGGCCCGGTTTACTTCTGCGTTGTGTCCTGGTTGTTCGTGTCCTTCATCCCCTGGTTGCTGATGGTGGCGACCTTCGGGCTCGAACGCCTGGAGTCCGGTCTCGCCCGCAACACCGTGTCGGTGGCGGACGTCGACGACTTCCTCCAGCAGGCCGATTCCGGCGACGTCGGCCGGCTCGCCCGCGACGGGATGGGCCCGGCGCTCGACGGGATGCACCGCCGCCACCAGAATCGCCTCGAACCGGCCGAGACACTTCCGACGCGGACGACGGCCGCGGACATGCCGCCACGGGTGTTGATCCCGCACCGGCCGAATCCGCAGTTTCAGCCGACCCGCCGTGCCAATCGTGTGTAGCGTTGGCACGTTGCGAAACGGAATACCTCTACACTGGGCACGCTAACCAGTACGAGGTCGGCTTCGTATGTCATTCAACCCACCAGTTTAAGAGGGGCAACGTGGACGAGATCCTGGCCAGGGCCGGAATCTTCCAGGGAGTCGAACCCAGCGCCGTTTCCGCGCTCACCAAGCAGTTGCAGCCCGTGGACTTCCCGCGCGGGCACACCGTGTTCGCCGAGGGCGAGCCCGGTGACCGGCTCTACATCATCATCAACGGCAAGGTGAAGATCGGCCGCCGCTCCCCGGACGGCCGCGAGAACCTCCTGACGATCATGGGCCCGAGCGACATGTTCGGTGAGCTCTCGATCTTCGACCCCGGGCCGCGGACGTCGAGCGCCACCACGATCACCGAGGTGCGCGCCGTCTCGATGGACCGGGAAGCGCTGCGCGCGTGGATCGCCGACCGTCCCGAGATCGCCGAGCAGCTGCTGCGTGTGCTGGCCCGCCGGCTGCGCCGCACGAACAACAACCTGGCGGACCTCATCTTCACCGACGTGCCGGGACGCGTGGCCAAGCAGCTGCTGCAGCTCGCGCAGCGGTTCGGCACCCAGGAGGGCGGCGCGCTGCGCGTCACCCACGATCTGACGCAGGAGGAGATCGCCCAGCTCGTCGGCGCCTCCCGCGAGACCGTGAACAAGGCGCTCGCCGACTTCGCCCACCGGGGCTGGATCCGCCTCGAGGGCAAGAGCGTGCTGATCAGCGACTCCGAGCGCCTGGCCCGCCGCGCCCGCTAGTCCCGGTGATTTCGGTGTAGTTCGTCGCGGTGAGCGCGACGAACTACACCGAAATCACTCAGAGCGCAGGTAGTCCAGCTGGGCCTGGACGGATTTCTCGGCGGCGTCCCACAGCTTCTGGTCGACGTCGGTGTAGACGTGTTCGACGACCTGGCGTGCCGAAGCGTCGTCGCCGAGCTCCCGCAACGCCGCCCGCACCTGGTCGAGACGCTCCTCGCGGTGCGCGAGGTACATCGCCGTGACGGCCTCGAGGTCGGGCAGGTCCGGGCCGTGCCCGGGTAGCACCGTCCGGCCGCCGAGGCCCTGCAGCCGGTGCAGGGAGTCGAGGTAGTCGCGCAGGCTGCCGTCCTCGGTGTCGATGACGGTGGTGCCGCGCCCGAGCACGGTGTCGGCCGTCAGCACCGCGTCGTCGAGCACGAACGACAGCGAGTCGACGGTGTGGCCGGGTGTGGCCATCACCGTGATCCGCAGCCCCGCCGCGTCGATCACCTCACCGTCGGTGAGCGGGCCGCCGAGCCCGCGAAGGAATCCGCTGCCCACCGCTCGGACCACCGCCCCGGTGCGTTCGACGATCTTGTCGATCCCGCCGGTGTGGTCCTCGTGTTTGTGGCTGATCAGAACCAGGGCGATGCGGCCGAGTTCGGCGACCTTGGCGATGTGTTCCTCGTCGTCGGGCCCCGGGTCGACGATCACCAGCTCGTCGCTGCCGGGCGCCCGCAGCACCCAGGTGTTCGTGCCGTCCAGAGTCATCAGGCCCGGGTTGTTGCACAGCAGCACCGAGGCGGTCTCGGTGACCGGCCGCAACAGCCCGTAGGCCGGATGCTCGGGAGCGCTCACTCGACCTCGACGACGATTTCGACTTCCACCGGGGCGTTGCGCGGCAATTCCGAGACGCCCACCGCGGAGCGGGCATGGGCGCCGGCGTCGCCGAAGATCTCGCCGAACAGCTCCGAGGCCCCGTTGATGACGCCGGGCTGACCGTCGAAACCGGGCGCCGATGCCACGAAGCCGACCACCTTCACCACCCGGGTGACCGCGTCGATGCCCACGAGCCCGTGCACGGCGGCCAGCGCGTTGAGACCGCACACCCGCGCCAGGGCCTTCGCGTCCTCGGGGGTGACGTCGGCGCCCACCTTGCCGGTCCCGGTCTGCTCACCGGCCACGATCGGCAACTGGCCGGAGGTGTAGACCAGGTTGCCGGTCCGCACCGCGGGCACGTAGGCCGCGAGCGGCGCGACCACCTCGGGGAGGTCGATGCCCAAGTCGGCGAGCCGCTCGGCCCAGGACGTCACTTGGGTCGCTTCAGATACGCGACGTGCTGCTCCCCGGTCGGACCCGGCAGCACCGCGACCAGCTCCCAGCCGTCGGCACCCCATTGATCGAGGATCTGCTTGGTGGCGTGCGTCAGCAACGGCACGGTGGCGTATTCCCACTGGGTCGGTTCGCTCATGGCCCGAGCTTATCGGGCCGCCGGTGGCCCACGGCTAGCATGCAGAGGTGGCAACAACTACCAATGGCGGTAGAGCCGTCGGCTGGCCGTCGCGCCTGACCAAGGCGAAACTGCACTTCGTCACCGGCAAGGGCGGTACCGGCAAGTCGACGATCGCGGCGGCACTGGCCCTGGCGCTCGCCGCAGGCGGCCGCAGGGTGCTGCTGGTCGAGGTCGAGGGACGCCAGGGCATCGCCCAGCTCTTCGACGTGCCACCGCTGCCCTACAAAGAGGTGAAGATCGCGACCGCCGACGGGGGCGGGCAGGTCAATGCGCTGGCCGTCGACACCGAGGCCGCGTTCCTCGAATACCTCGACATGTTCTACAACCTCGGGCTGGCCGGACGCGCGATGCGCCGCATCGGCGCAGTGGAGTTCGCGACGACGATCGCCCCGGGCCTGCGCGACGTGCTGCTCACCGGCAAGATCCGCGAGATCGTCACCCGCGCCGAGAAGGGCAAGCAACCGGTCTACGACGCCGTCGTCGTGGACTCCCCGCCCACCGGCCGGATCGCCCGGTTCCTCGACGTGACCAAGGCCGTGTCGGACCTCGCGAAGGGCGGTCCGGTGCACTCCCAGGCCGAGAGCGTGGTGAAGGTGCTGCACTCCGACATCACCGCGATCCACCTGGTGACCTTGCTCGAGGCGCTGCCCATGCAGGAGACGCTGGAAGCCATCGACGAACTGCGCGAACTCGGCCTGCCGATCGGCAGCGTCATCGTCAACCGCAACATCCCGGCCTACCTGTCGCCGGACGACCTGGCCAAGGCCGCTGAGGGCGACATCGACGCCGACGCGGTGCGCGCCGACCTGGCCGCGGCCGGAGTCCAGTTGTCCGACAACGACTTTGCCGGTTTGCTGACCGAGACCATCCAGCACGCCACCCGCATCACGGCGCGGGCGGAGACCGCCGAACAACTCGAGCGCCTCGACGTGCCGCGCCTGGAACTGCCCGCCCTGCCCGACGGTGTCGACCTCGGCAGCCTCTACGAACTCGCCGAAGTGCTCGCCCATCAAGGCGTGCGATGAACGAAGAGAAGAGCACCATGGAGGTCCGTAGATGAGTACGACACCGCCCGCCCTCGACATGGCGGCGATCCTCGAGGACACCTCCAACCGGGTGGTGGTCTGCTGCGGGGCCGGCGGCGTCGGCAAGACGACCACCGCGGCGGCGATGGCGCTGCGCGCCGCCGAATACGGACGCACCGTGGTGGTGCTGACCATCGACCCGGCCAAACGCCTCGCGCAGGCCCTGGGCATCAAGACCCTGGGCAACACCCCGCAGCGGGTGCCGTTGGCGCCCGAGGTCCCCGGCGAACTGCACGCGATGATGCTCGACATGCGTCGCACGTTCGACGAGATGGTGGTCCAGTACTCCGGCCCCGACCGGGCCGACGCCATCCTGGACAACCAGTTCTACCAAACGGTGGCCACGTCGCTGGCCGGCACACAGGAGTACATGGCGATGGAGAAGCTGGGACAGCTTCTCGCGCAGGACAAGTGGGACCTGATCGTGGTGGACACCCCGCCGTCGCGCAACGCCCTGGACTTCCTCGACGCCCCCAAACGCCTCGGCAGTTTCATGGACAGCCGGTTGTGGCGCATGCTGCTGGCACCCGGCCGCGGCATCGGCAAACTGGTGACCGGTGCGATGGGTCTGGCCATGAAGGCCATGTCGACCATCCTCGGTTCTCAAATGCTCTCGGACGCAGCAGGTTTCGTGCAGTCCCTGGACGCGACGTTCGGCGGCTTCCGGGAGAAGGCGGATCGGACCTACGATCTGCTCAAGCGGCGCGGCACGCAGTTCGTGGTCGTGTCGGCCGCCGAACCGGACGCGCTGCGCGAAGCGGCCTTCTTCGTCGACCGGTTGTCCACGGAGCGGATGCCGTTGGCGGGGTTGATCCTCAACCGCACCCACCCCACCCTGTGCTCGCTGCACGCGGACAAGGCCAGTGAGATCGCCGACGAGTTGGCGGCCGGGGACCCGGAGTCACTGACGGCCGCGGCCCTGCGCATCCACGCCGACCGGACGCAGACGGCCAAGCGTGAGGTGCGACTGCTGTCCCGGTTCACCGGCGCCAATCCGCACGTGGCGATCGTCGGCGTTCCTTCGCTGCCGTTCGACGTCTCGGACCTCGACGCGCTGCGGGCGATCGCCGATCAGATCACCGGGGTGGCCGGGGCCGCCTGACCGGCGATGGAAAGAAAGAAGGAGCTCAGACCGCGCTGCGGTGTTTGCGCTGGGCGGAGAAGAACTCGGCCCAGGAAACGACCTCGGGATGCTGCTTGAGCAACGCACGACGCTGACGTTCGGTCATTCCGCCCCACACGCCGAACTCCACCCGGTTGTCGAGGGCGTCGGCGCCACATTCGAGGATGACCGGACAGTGGCGACAGATCACCGCGGCCTTGCGCTGCGCAGCGCCGCGGACGAACAGCTCATCCGGATCGGCTTGGCGACAGCGGGCCTGGGACACCCAGGCGATCCGCGCTTCGGCCTCTGCACCGTGTGCGGGAGGCGGGGAGGGGACGGTTGTCGTGGTCTTGCGCACCGCGGGCCGAATACTTGACACCGGCGATCCCTTCGTTCCTGCCGCCGCACCCGACGGTGATCCTCCGGAGTAAACCGCTGATGCGATCTACGCCACATTGCGCCAGCTAGTGTGTCCTGGATCGCACTGTGTGTCCAAGCTAGGTGGTCAGGGCACATTTACGCAACACTTTGTGTCCGACTTTTTTGGGACGACCGTGCCGTCTGATCAACTTCTTAAAGATCGGTGATTCCCGGCGCGGCGTGACGGCGCCCGCGAACGGCGGGAATCTCGCTGCTCCGGCGATCCCGCCGGGCGGCGTCGTTACTCTGTACCCATGCCGGAACGTCCGCCAACAGCAGTCACGGTCGTCAAGCTCGCCTGGTGCTGCCTGCTGGCCAGCGTGCTGACTGCCGCCCTGATGTTCCCCGTGGTCGGCGGCATCGGTCTGATGTCCAACCGCGCGTCCGACGTCGTCGCCAACGGTTCGGCCGCGCTGGTCGAGGGTGAGATCCCGCAGGTGTCGACGATGGTCGACGCCAGGGGCAACACGATCGCGTGGCTGTACTCCCAGCGACGCTTCGAGGTGCCCAGCGAGCAGATCGCCAACACGATGAAACTGGCGATCGTCTCCATCGAGGACAAGCGGTTTGCCGAACACAACGGCGTGGACTGGCAGGGCACGCTCACCGGTCTGGCCGGCTACCTGCGGGGCGACACCGACACCCGCGGCGGGTCGACGCTGGAACAGCAGTACGTCAAGAACTATCAGTTGCTGGTCGTGGCGCAGACCGACTCGGAGAAGCGGGCGGCGATCGAGACCACCCCGGCGCGCAAGCTGCGTGAGATCCGGATGGCGCTCACGCTGGACAAGACGTTCACCAAACCCGAGATCCTGACCCGCTACCTCAACCTCGTCTCGTTCGGCAACGGCGCATTCGGCATCCAGGACGCCGCCCAGACGTATTTCGGCATCAACGCCTCGCAACTGAACTGGCAGCAGTCGGCGCTGCTGGCTGGTTTGGTCCAGTCGACGAGCTCGCTGAACCCCTACACCAACCCCGACGGCGCGCTGGCCCGCCGCAACCTGGTGCTCGACACGATGATCGAGAACCTGCCGAACGAGGCCGAAGCGCTGCGGGCCGCGAAGAACGAGCCGCTGGGCGTCCTGCCGGTGCCCAACGAACTGCCGCGCGGTTGCATCGCCGCCGGCGACCGGGCGTTCTTCTGCGACTACGCGCTGGACTACCTGGCCCGCGCGGGTATCAGCAAGGAGCAGGTCGCCAAGGGCGGCTATCTGATCAAGACCACGCTCGATCCCGATGTGCAGGCCACCGTCAAGTCGGCCGTCAACCAGTTCGCCAGCCCGGACACCCCCGGCGTCGCGAGCGTGATGAGCGTGATCCGGCCCGGTAAGGAAACCCACCCGGTGCTGGCGATGGCGTCGAACCGTACCTACGGGCTCAACGTCGACGCCAACGAGACCATGCATCCCCAGCCGTTCTCGCTGGTCGGCAACGGCGCCGGGTCGGTGTTCAAGGTCTTCACCACCGCCGCGGCGATGGAGATGGGCATGGGCATCAACACCCAGCTGCAGGTGCCCGGCTCGTTCCAGGCCAAGGGGCTCGGCAGCAGCGACACCCCTGGCTGCCCGGCCGCCACCTGGTGCGTCCGCAACGCCGGCGCGGGATACCGCGGCTCGATGAGCGTCACCGATGCGCTGGCGACCTCCCCGAACACCGCGTTCGCGAAGCTGATCTCCCAGGTGGGCGTGCCCCGCGCGGTCGACATGGCGGTCCGGCTGGGGCTGCGGTCCTACGCGCTGCCGGGCACCGCCCGCGACTACGACCCGGAGAGCAACGAGAGCCTGGCCGACTTCATCAAACGGCAGAACATCGGCTCGTTCACGCTCGGCCCGTTCGAGGTCAACGGTCTGGAGCTGTCGAACGTCGCGGCCACCCTCGCCTCGGGCGGCATGTGGTGCCCGCCGAACCCGATCGCCCAGGTCCTCGACCGCAAGGGTGAAGAGGTCTCGGTGACCACCGAGACCTGCGAGCAGGCGGTGCCGGAGGGGTTGGCGAACACCCTGGCCAACGCGATGAGCAAGGACGACACCGGGGCGGGCACCGCCGCCGGTGCGGCCGGTTCGGTGGGCTGGAACCTGCCCATGTCGGGTAAGACGGGGACGACGGAGTCCAACCGCTCGTCGGCGTTCCTCGGCTTCACCAACCAGCTGGCCGCGGCCAACTACGTCTACGACGATTCGCCGAGCCCCGGTGAGCTGTGCTCGTTCCCGCTGCGTCAGTGCGGTTCGGGCGACCTGTTCGGCGGCAACGAGCCGGCCCGCACCTGGTTCACCGCGATGAAGCCGATCGCCACCAACTTCGGCGAGGTCCGTCTGCCGCCCACCGACCCGCGTTGGGTCGACGGCGGCCCCGGCTCGAACGTGCCGAGTGTGTCGGGCCTGACCGTGGACGCCGCCCGCCAGCGCCTCCGTGACGCGGGCTTCCAGGTCGCCGACGGCACCGCGTCGGTCAACAGCGGCTCGCGGGCAGGCACCGTCGTCGGCACCAACCCGAGCGGCCAGACCATCCCGGGGTCGATCATCACCATCCAGGTGAGCAACGGCATCGCACCCGCGCCGCCGCCCCCGACCTACAACGTTCCCGACCTTCCCAGCCTGCCCGGTGGGCCGCCGCCACCGATCGGGCAGACGGTGGTGGAGATCCCCGGCCTGCCGCCGATCACCGTGCCGGTGCTCGGACCGCCGCCACCCCCGCCGCCGCCGTGACCACCGGCTGACCGGCGGTCGGCTGTGCGGTTTCCCACGGTGGCCGGGTGGAAAGGGGTGAGTGCGGCCATCTGGCAGTAGGCTGCTGCCATGGCTGCTGCTTCGCCACGACCGACGGCGTCGACGTCGACGTCGATCACGCTCCTGAAGAACACCGCTGCGGTGACCGCCGGAACCCTGGTCGCGGGGATCGGTTACGCGTCGCTCATCGAACGCAACGCGTTCACGCTGCGCGAGGTGACCATGCCGGTGCTCACGCCCGGCTCGACACCGCTGCGCGTGCTACACCTCAGCGATCTCCACATGCGGCCCGGCCAGCGGCGCAAGCAGGCCTGGCTGCGGGATCTGGCCCGGCTGGAACCCGATCTCGTCGTCAACACGGGCGACAACCTGGCGCATCCGCGGGCGGTGCCCGCCGTCGTGCAGGCGCTCTCGGAGCTGCTGTCGGTGCCCGGTGTGTTCGTCTTCGGCAGCAACGACTACTTCGCGCCGCGGCTGAAGAACCCGCTGAACTACGTCACCAACCCCGGCCATCGCGTCCACGGACAGCCGCTGCCGTGGCAGGACCTGCGCGCGGCGTTCACCGAACGCGGCTGGCTGGACATGACCCACACGCGCCGCGAACTCGACGTCGCGGGGCTGCGCCTCGCGTTGGCCGGTGTCGACGACCCGCACCTCAAGCGCGATCGGTACGACACGATCGCCGGCGCGGCCACGCCGACCGCCAACCTGTCGCTGGGCCTGACCCACTCCCCTGAGCCGCGTGTGCTCGACCGGTTCGCCGCCGACGGCTACCAGCTGGTGATGGCCGGCCACACCCACGGCGGTCAGCTGTGCCTGCCGTTCTACGGCGCGCTGGTCACCAACTGCGAGCTCGACCGGTCGCGGGCCAAGGGCGCGTCGAAGTGGGGCGCCGACATGGCGTTGCACGTGTCGGCCGGGATCGGTACGTCGCCGTTCGCGCCCGTGCGGTTCTGCTGCCGGCCCGAGGCGACGCTGCTGACGCTGATCGCCGCACCGACCGGCGGCCGGGACGCCGACGTGCGGGCGGGGCAGTCACCGTCGACCGTCTCGGCGCGGTGACGGGTCGGTGACGGGGCGGTCCTCGATCGCCGTTCACAGTCAACCCCGTGCATGGGTCGACAACGCCGTCCGGTTGATCGAGGCCGATGCCCGGCGCAGCGCCGACACCCACCTGCTGCGGTACCCGCTGCCGTCGGCCTGGGGTGAGGGCTGCGGTGTCGCGCTGTACCTCAAGGACGAGTCCACGCACATCACCGGCAGCCTCAAACACCGGTTGGCGCGCTCGCTGTTCCTCTACGGGCTGTGCAACGGGTGGATCTGCGAGGGGACGACGGTCATCGAGGCGTCCAGCGGGTCGACAGCGGTGTCGGAGGCGTACTTCGCGGCGCTGCTCGGCCTGCCGTTCATCGCGGTGATGACGTCGTCGACCAGCGCCAGCAAGGTCGCGCTGATCGAATCACAGGGCGGCCGTTGCCATTTCGTCGAGGAGTCGTCGCAGGTGTACGCCGAGGCCGAACGGCTCGCCGAGGAGACCGGCGGGCACTACCTCGACCAGTTCACCAACGCCGAACGGGCCACCGACTGGCGCGGCAACAACAACATCGCCGAATCGATCTATCACCAGATGGCCGCCGAACAGCACCCGATCCCGGAGTGGATCGTGGTGGGCGCGGGTACCGGCGGCACCAGCGCGACCATCGGCCGCTACATCCGCTACCGCCGATACGAGACGAAGCTGTGCGTGGTCGATCCGGAGAACTCGGCGTTCTTCCCCGCGTACGCGCAGCAGGACCCGACCGTCGTCACCGGCGCGTCGTCGAGGATCGAGGGGATCGGCCGTCCGCGGGTCGAACCGTCGTTCCTGCCCGAGGTGGTGGATCGCATGGTCGCCGTACCCGACGGGGCGTCGGTGGCCGCCGCCCGCCACGCGAGCCGGGTGCTCGGCCGTCGGGTCGGCCCGTCGACAGGAACGAATCTGTGGGGGGCTTTCGGACTGCTCGCGGAGATGAGGGCGCAGGGCCGGAGCGGTTCGGTGGTGACGTTGATCGCCGACAGCGGCGACCGCTACGCCGACACCTACTTCTGCGACGAGTGGCTGAGCAGCCAGGGCATCGACCCGTCCGAGTCGGCCGAGGTGCTCGCCGACTTCGAGCGGTCCTGCGAGTGGCGCTCGTCGTCGGACGCGCCCGAGAGCGGCCCGTCGGCGGTCAGGAAGAGCCAGATCGCCGCCAGAGCGAAGAACCCCAAGTAGAGGGAAGCTCCCAACCCGGTCATCTCTGCCTCGTTTCACCAGTTGTGCGGCGCTCTGCCGTCATTGTCGTCAACGCCACCGACAACCCCCGGCATTCCGGGTCTGTGTGAACTCGTGTCGCCCGTCGGGGGCGGGAGCCGTTTGGCTTTCCGAGGCACCGGTGCGATACCCTTTCAACGCTTCACGCGGGGTGTGGCGCAGCTTGGTAGCGCGCTTCGTTCGGGACGAAGAGGTCGTGGGTTCGAATCCCGCCACCCCGACTCGTGTGATCGCAGGTAGAAGGCCCTGACTGGTTAGCCAGTGGGGGGCCTTCTTTCGTTCCAGTCCGCAGTTGGTCCGCAGTAGATTCCAGAGACTCGGTTCGAGCATCGTCTAGAGCCGCCGAAACCAGCTCTAAATCATCGGGGAATAGGTCGGCATACGTGTCCAAAGTAAGCACCGCCGAAGCGTGCCCCAACATCGTCTGCACCGCCTTGACGTTGGCGCCGGCGCTGATGGCCAGTGAAGCGGCGGTATGGCGAAGATCGTGCGGCGTTACGACCGGGAAGCTCGCGTCCTCCATGATGAGCCGGTTGACCGCTTTGGCGAACACTCGGCGCCGCCAGTTCGAAACCCGCAGCACCCCGCCCTCTGGCGCGGCGAAGATCAGGTCATCGGGTTTCTTGCCGATCATCAGCGCACCGAGTTCGTCAGCAAGGAATGCGGGAAAGGGCACCATCCGCTGCTCATAGGACTTGGGTGACGACCATTCCAGTTGGCCCTCAACCTCCGTCACCGATTCCCGCACGTGGACTCGACGGCGAAGCATCTTGGCGTCGCTGACCCGTAGCGCCGCCATCTCTCCCCAGCGCAGTCCCGTGTAGGCCAGGAAGCGCACCACCGTCGCATCCGGCCCGACTTCAATCGCGAGCTGCTCCACCTGCCGGTGCGTCAGATAACCGCGCGGCCGCCGCTTACGTCGAGGAAGCTTGATCCCCGCGCATGGATTGCGCGCGATCCGTCGATCCTCGACAGCCATCTCCAGAATTTGGCGCAAGATGCCGACGGCGTTCTCAACGGTGGCCGGGCCCGCACCGGATGATGTCATCGACTGGACCCAGCCCCGCACATCGGTCGCCTGGACATCGGCAACAGCCACCGCTGACCAACGCGGCTCCACGTACACCGGCCAGGTGTACCTTCGCGTCGACGCGGTGGTTTTCTTGAGGTGGCTCTGCGTTCCGAGCCACTTTGCGTAAAGCTCGCCGACGCTGACGCGACCGGCCTTTGGGGCCACGTAGGTTCCAGTGACCTGCGTGGCGACGATTTCGTCAAGCCAGGCTTGAGCATCCAATTTGCGATCGAAGGACCTGGTGTTCTCTTGCCCCTGGTCGTCGACGTAGCGGGCCAGCCAACGACGCCCCTTTCCGGCACGTACTGATGGACTGCCGTCTGCACGGCGCCAGCGGTCCTCGACACCACCCCGCCGATTACGCCTCTGCATCGTCCCTGTTCACGTCGCGAGGCTCGTCTACGCCGACGTCCTCGGAATTCGAGCCAACAAACAGGTTGTCGACGGCCGCATTCACGACCCGTTGGAGTACATCGCCGAGCCGTTCATCGACGTCCGCGACTTCGAAATCTGGCTTCTGCCAATGCAAGTCGGCCAGTAACTCTTTTAGTTCGAGGACGACGTGGTCATGAGCGTCTAGTTCCTCAGAACGACCACGGAGTCGGCGGAGTCGATCCATGGCTTCTGGCGCTAGCTCCAGAAGCTCTTGCATCGTTCGGGCGTAGTGGCCGAGCTCAGCGAATGCGAATCGACCCGCCCGCATCCGCTTCTCGGCGAACCCTCGGACCGCGAGAACCGCGCTCAACCGGTCCGGACCTGAAGGCATCAGCAGCTGCTGAAGATCGGTGTTCAGACAGTCGGCAATCGCGGCCGCCTCCCGCAGCTTGACTTCGCGATCACCGCGCTCGATTCGCGTAACGGCCGAGGGGTCGAGTCGAACACCTTGGCCTTCCAAAGCCTCTGCGAGTTGCCTCTGACTCCAACCCCTTTGTCCGCGCGCTATGCGCATGTTCCGCCCAAACGTCTGGCTGAAATCTTCGTCAGCGCCCGGAGGAGGATCATCATGCACAAATCACACTGTAATGCTTGACCCACACCAAGGAAAGTGCGATCGTTGGCGGTGTTGATTCAGCATTATGATGTGAAAGGAACATCAATGAGCATCATGTCAGCCCGCCAAGTCTCGGATCTCACTGGTGTGCCAGTGGGCACTCTCCGGTACTGGCGCCATGCCGGGACGGGACCAGCAAGTTTCACGTTGGGGCGTCGAGTTGTTTACCGACGCAGCGAAGTCGAGCGATGGATCGCCGAACAAGAGAGCGCAACCCGCCGTGGAGGTGACGGCGCCGCCTGAAGCAATGAAAATGAGAGACCCTGGCTGAGCCCCAGGGCCTCTCGGAGAACTGCCACCCTTCGCAGAGGACGGTTCATGTCGAGTTTAACTCCCGATCGCGGTCCCAAGGATCGAAAACTTGCCCACCACCGACAAGAGCAAGGCCCTGGTTTCTCGCACGGTGCTACACGATGAACCCACTGCCTCAGCCAGCGGAAACGGCCTACCAGCGGATTCTCACAGCGCTCAATACCAGTGATCGCCAAGTCGTTGTCCGAGATGACCGTGCTATGGCACAGTGCCCGGCCCACGATGACCGGAACCCGTCACTTGCCGTCACCGCGATAGAGGGTCAGGTGCTCATTTACTGCCATGCGGGCTGCGACACCGAATCGGTGGTCCGCGCGCTTGATATGACGCTTGCTGATCTATTCGACGCTCCCCGCGGTGCCACGTATGTCTATCCCGACGAACGCCGGGTGCATCGTGACCCTCAGAAGCGGTTTCGCCAGTCCGGTAATACACGTGGGCGCAGCCTATTTCGTGCTGACCTTATTGCGAACGCCGAGCTCGTCTACGTCGTCGAAGGCGAGAAGGACGTCTTGGCGGTCGAGGCGGCGGGAGGCACTGCCGTCTGCCCTGCGATGGGGGCGGGCAAATCAGCCAACTTTGACTGGAGTCCGTTGCGCGGCAAGAAAGTCGTGATTGTTGCCGATAGAGACGAAGTAGGACGCCGTCACGCGTCTGCGGTGGCGATACACCTCTATGCCATAGCATCCAGCGTCACCATCGTCGAACCGCGTTCAGGTAAGGACTTTGCTGACCACTATGCAGCTGGTTTCAGTCTTGCCGACCTCGAACCTGTCGTTCATGCACAAAGCGAACCGGAGAGTATGTCCCCAAGACCCGCCTCGCAGGAAAAGAAGTCTGCTGCCGTAAGACTCGTCGAGCTAGCCAAGGAGCAATACCACCTAGGTTGCACCGACGACGGTGAGCCCTTTGGGGCCAGAAAGTCACAGCCGCATATTGCTATACCTCTTCGCGGTGGCCGATCCGGGTTGCGCGCAGACCTTGCTGCTCAATACTTTTCGGATAGCGGGACCGCGGCGGGCGGTCAAGCACTCATGGATGCCATTTCGATTCTCGACGGTCTAGCGGCGCGGGAACAGCCCGAACGCCTATACCTGCGGGTAGCAAGTGCAGCAGATGCCGTGTACGTCGACACTGGGCGCCTCGATGGCCAGGTCTTTAGAATTGGCGACGGAACGTGGTCGCTCCTTCCGTCGGCGCCAGTTCGATTCCTACGAACCAAGTTGACCGGTGAAATGACGCTTCCTGCTGGTGAGCCGAAGCTTGACTTGCTATGGGAATTTATCAACGTGGCTGTCGAAGACCGCCCCATCCTCTTGGCCACGCTTATTGCTGCCCTCGTGAGTAGTGACACGCCACATCCGGTATTGGCCCTTTTCGCCGAGCAAGGCAGCGCGAAAAGCACTGTCACGAGAATGATTGTCGATCTGATCGATCCGTCGCCTGTGCCTCTTCGGCAGGCACCTCGCGACGCCGATTCCTGGGTCACGGCGGCTGCTGGATCTTGGGTTGTCGCCCTGGACAACTTGTCTGGTATCTCGCCATGGCTTTCAGATTCGTTGTGCAGAGCGGTGACTGGAGACGGCAGCGTCAAACGCGCTTTGTACACGGACGGAGGCCTATCGATCGTGAGTTTCCGCCGATGCCTCATTCTCAATGGGATCGATGTCGGCGCATTGCGCCCAGATCTTGCCGAGCGACTCGCTGTGGTGGAACTCAAAAGGATCGATCTCCGCTCCCGGAGAACAGAATCAGAGATCTATGAGGAGTGGGCGAAGGCTCGTCCGAGAATCATGGGCGCTCTACTTCAGCTCGCGGCCACAGTCCACAATGGCCGCTGCTTCGCCAACCTCGGCTTCACTCCGAGAATGGCCGATTTCGCTCGCCTACTGGCTGTAGTGGATAGCGAAATGGGAACGAATGGACTTGCGCGCTATATGGCTCGAGCCAACCAGCTGAGCGAAGATAGCCTTCAGGGCGATGTCTTCATCGAGTCGATGCGCAACAGTTGCACCCTGCCGCTGATTGGTAAGACGGGGGCCGAGCTCCTTGCGATTGTGCAGCCAACCGGCGACGGCGGCCGGCGGCCTATTGGATGGCCCAAGAACGGCCGCGACGTCACCACCGTGCTCAAGCGGAACGCCACTGCTCTACGCGCTTTGGGTTGGACAATCGAGGACGACGGAGCCCGTAACCATCGGAATGTGCTGCTGTGGTCGATCCGTCCTCCCCAGGAAGACAAAGGGCTGAATTGTTCCTCGCAATCCTCGCGCCCCGCCACATCGGCAAGACCGCTCAAGAAGAACATGGCTTCTTGACCACGCCGAGAACACCTGGCATCCAATCCGTTTCACCTGGTCAAAACTCTTCACCAGGTCGATTCAGTTCAAAACTCAGCGCCGGCGAAAGAACCGCCGACGGTGAGGATTGGAGACATGCGGAGTGAGACGAGAATTGAGACCTCGCGACCTGGCCCAACTGGTCGGAGGATGGCAGACCTGGCTGCTGTCTCGTTTCTCTACTAATGAGACAGTCGTTCGCATTGTAGTAATCGAATAAAATCGGCGGCTGCGGCGCAGCTGCCAGCTTAGACACACCTATAGGTCAGTTCTGACGGCCGGCGCCGGACCCCTCTCCAGCGAGGTGCCCGGCGCCGGAACCGTTCGGTTCAGTGGCTTTTGGGTTGCCCGCTTTGGCTGCGGCTGGCCCCGTTGTGCGGGTTGCTGCCTGATTGGAATTTCTGTGAGCCGCGCTGCTGCTGTGCCGCTTTGCGCTGGGCGCTTTGCTGCTTGGACTGCTGGCTCTTGGCGTTGCTGGGGGTGAAATTGGGCTTCGGCTTGTTTGCCATGGACGTCTCCTTTCGTTCGGTTGGTTCTTCTGACGGTTCAGTCCGGTGGTGCTGACGGTCCTCGTGTGTGCGGCATTTAGCTGGCCCAGTTACTGGCCTCCAATCTTGTTCTGGGTTGGCGGTTTTGGCGCATATCCGGTCAGGTGTTTGGGTCGTTCCCGCAGAAGATGGTCATTGCGCCGCCGCATAAGGGTTCAGAAGAGAGCGTCGGCCAAGTAATTTCGACTTCGTCGTGCGCGGTGGTCTCCAGTGCTAGCGCTTGTGGTGGGCCGATGGGGCCGTAATCGAGGAACTCCCAGGCCATCGTGATTCGGCAGGTGCGTTGGGGTGCTAGTGAGGCGCAGGCCGCGTCGGGGATGGGGTAAGGCGACGCCGTAGTGTCCGATGACGGCACAAGTCGCGCTTGGTGGGAGGGTAGCCAGCTGTAAGTGACCTCGTCGGGACCGATGAAAGTGCGCGCGCCGGGGGCTTGTCGTGTGCTAGTGGGGAGCTTGAGCCAGAACTGGTTGGTGGGGTCGGGGTGGTAGATGTCGGGAATGTTGATCGCGGCGCTTCCTGCGGTGAGTTCGACTGTTGCGTAGAGGATGTGGCCGGGTCCGCGGGCACCTGTGACGTCATCGATGTGGGTGGCGTCGCGTTCGCCCCAGCTGATGACCGAGATAGACGGTGCGGCCGTCGTATCGACGGGGTCTTGCAGCGAATAGGCGATACCGGCGGCGAACAGCATCAGGGAAAAGGTGGGAACGGCGGCGAATGCACGTAATTCCCAGCTGATTCCGATGAGCTTGATGATCGCCGAGGCGATCGCTCCGACGGCGGTGATCACGATCCGCTGCATGTCACCCCCTAGGAGTCTCGTCGGAAGAGCTTGGTCATGAACTTGGGAACACGTAGGTGGTGTCGCGCCTCGGGCTTCGCGGTGGTGGGCTCGACGGTTTCCTCATCCACCTGGACCGGGGTGGCGGGCTGTGTGCGCGCTGCGCTCGACGGTGCCCGGTTCCAGGACGGGTCGGCGGCCGCAATCAGTGGAGCCAGGCGTTCATACGTGCCGCTGCGGGCGGCTTCGATGAGCTGGCGCGCGAGCGGGGATGCGGTAGCTGAGCGGTCCGTACCGAGCTGGTGGAGGTCGATGATTTGTTGGCGCAGCTCGTCGTTGGTTAGCTTCGCGCGCGGGTAGGTGTGCCGCCATGAGGGTGGTTCGTCGGCGCTGTGGCGTTGTGGGGTCATCGGGAGAGTCTCCGGATCATTCGGCTGGCGTTGATGGCGACGCGTTCCGCCATGCGGCGGTGTGAGTCAGGAAGGTCGGCCGGAAGCTGCTCGACGGCGTCACCGCAACCGATGATGGCGTTCATCCCGGCGACCTCCTTGCGAACTTGGTTTCGGATGTTGCGAGCGGCACGGTCGGCGTCGGCATTGATTCGGGCCACCCTTCGGGGGTACTCGACGGCCGCCGGACGGTAGTGCTCTAGCTCGTTGATGGCAGGTCCGCCCTTCGGTTTTTTGCGGTGGGTTGGGTCCTTAAGGCGTGGGTGGCTAGGTCGCGCGGCGCATGATCCGATCGACACTGCCGGGCATCGCTTCGGCGACCAGTTGGTGGCTAAGCGGGCTGGCGTTGGACAGCCGGCTGGTCACGGCATCGCCGAGGTCGGCCAGTCCGGAGACGAGCACTCCCTCGACGTAGACCGCGTTTTTGATGCGATCGGCCTGTTCGGCCGCGTCGTGTGCCTGCCCGAGCAGATTGAGGTAATGCTGCGCCGACTTAGTCTCGGCGACCTGCTGAGTTCGACGTTCGAGCTGCCCGGACTTGGTGAAGCGCGACGGACGGCCCGACAGGGCGCCGGTCTCGTAGCGGCGTGGCAGGTTCTCGGTCATGGGACGTTCCTTTCCGGGTGGGACGAGCCCTCCGTGATGAGCCGGAGGTAGTTGAAAACTCGGACTTCCTTATGCGCGTGCTGTTCGTCGAGGACCCTGACAAACCGTTCTTGGTGAGCGATGGCATCGAGGCGTCGACGTTCTTCGGCCTCCAGGTGTGCGCGGACGTTCTCCGCCTCCGCCTGACGTGCCTGTGCGCCGGCATGGCGCGCCTGCGCATTGACCAGCCGGGTCATGTCCCGGAATCTGCGGCTACGCCGGTTGCTCATTGCTGCCCCCGATCGGAGTTGCAGCGTGACTCGCTCATCTGGGCCTCCCCTTCACTCGTGTCCCGACCTATGTCGAATATTACATATGCCCCACTTGGGCACAAGCCCAGTTTGGGTATTGGTACAAGTGGGCGTGTGATGTGTTTGGGGGTTAAGTGGAGGGCTATGCTTCGGGGCATGGCTGAGCAGCAAACCCTCGATCGGGCGGCGTTGGCGCGACAAAAGGCCGCCGACACGAAGAACCATCGAACGAGGGCGCGCCTGTTCATGAGCGCCGTACATCACGCCTCAGCGCCGCGGCGCACCGGTGAACAGATCACCGTCGCCTCGATTTGCAAGGTCGCAAAGGTTAGTCCCGCCGCGTTCTACCACCACTTTGAGGACGGGGTGGCGCAGCTGCTGGGCGATGTCCTAGAACGGTCGATGAGACATGTGAACCAACGTATAGCTATCGATATTGCTCGCGAGGACCCCTCGCCGAACTACCAAGTAGTCATCGCCGTCTACCGAGTTGTCGAGGAGCTCTTTCGATACCCGAACCTGTTTGAAGTGGAGACGGTCCCGCGACGGTGGGTGAAGCTCATCGCTCAGCCGCTCGCTAACGCGATCGTCAACGACGACCGCGAATTTGAAGACCACCCTGGGATGGTCATTGCCGAATATCACGCCAACGCCATCATCGGATTGATGCGGCGGGACTACACGCCTAGCTTCGAGTTTCTCTCGAGACTGGTTTTCTCACAGATTGTCCCAGTTCTCGGCATGGCTGACCCCGAGTTCGGCGACCGCTGGCAACAGCTCATCCATAGTCTGCCGCCGATCAACTGATCGAGAGGTGGTGTGGGCTCTCCCATCACGTCAGGTTAATGAGCACTCGACGTCTCGGCCGCTGACGTATTCCGGGCGCTCCACGCGTAGGAAAATTCCAGTTCGGATTCGGAACGGATCAGCGGAGCAGTGTCGTGAGATAGGTATGACCACCATGTCTGACGACACCACCACCACCACCACCACCGACTCCAGCGACGACTACGACCCTCGCCAAAACGTGCTCCTGGACTCTGATGACGCCCTAGCCGGTCCCGACCGTTACCCGCGCATGTGGAACATGTCGGCCGGGATGGCCTTCTTCCCGGCGGTGATACGCCCGGACACGCCGGACCGCCCGGAATACGTCAGCGTCCCCATGCCGAGCAGCAGCACCACCACCGACCTCGAAACCCGTGGGGCCAGGATCTTCGCGGTGGCTCGGTGGAATGCGCTGTGGGAGGCCGCCCAGTTCCGGCGCCGCTTCTTCCCCGACGACCTCGAAGCCGACACCGACGACTACGCAAGCTTGCCTCCCGACCTGGCGCGCATCGCCGATCTCGGTGACAACAACATCGTGTTCATCCCCCGCACGCAGACCCGCTACTACGACTACGCACCCCTGTTTCACCTGCTCCCCCGCTCAACGTTGGACCGTTTCGGCCTGCCGATGCTCACGGCTGGCCAATGGCCGTTCTGGGCGGAGCTGACCAACCCGGACCCCTACCTGCCCGCCGACTTCGGCCAGCGCCTATCACGGGCGTGGGGGGCCACGGTGTGGCGTCACCTCATGCCCGGATCACCGCAGATCGCCTTCACCAAGGACGACCCGATCCGCATCCTGGCGCACAACCTCGACTTCTGGGTTCCCGCGGTCACCGAGGCCATGGAAGACGAGATGCGGACCTGGCCGATCGTCGACACCGATGGCCCTACCGGCCCGGTACGGCTGAGCAACGGCGAGATCCTCGAAGGCGTCACCGCCGGCGGCCCCCGCGTGGGTTCTGACCTGTGGGCCGGGGAACAGGAAGCCGCCGAGTTCGTCGAGCGCACCGTCGTCGCCGCGGACAAGACCGGCCGGCTGCGCGACATCCTCGACGCCGTGCGCTCCCACCGGGTCCACGACGACTTCTCCGACCGGTGGTCACACGCCAAGGAGGACTTCGACCGCACCCTCAACCACAAGCGGTCCAAGGTCAGCGTCACCTTCGTCGAACTCGATGACACCACGCCGGTTCACGGGCCCGAGACCGAAGTCATCGGCCACCTCGCGTGCAGCGACTTCCTGACCCTGCTCAACCCCCGCGACCGCGAAGTGGTGGTCGTTCTGCGCAGCGGAGTCACCTCCCTGACCGACGTCGGCAAGATCCTCGGTTACAGCAGCCACAGCGCCGTATCGAAGCGGCTCGCACGCATTCGCGATCAGGCGGCACGCTTCTTCGACCAGAACTGACCCTGAAACAAGGAAGTGGGCTATCACCCCGCGGCGCCACCATCAAGGACCCCAGGTCGTGATGATGAAGGGCAAGGGCATCCGGCAAGTGGCTCCGGTGATTCGACGGGTACTTCGACATGTACTCAGACGGTGGTTAGATGTTGTTCGATAGCTCCTTCTGTCACGGCAAGTATCAGGGCTGCTGCCGGGAGGTTGACCCGCAGTGACCTGGCATGATGAGTCCATGAATCGCGCACCTATCCCCGGCCAGCAGGCCGCCATTGAGGCGTTGCTGAAGGCGTCCGCCCGCACGTCGCAGCGGGTCAACATTCGGAACAGTTTCGTCCAAGGGGGTGATCAAAAGCATCCCGTCCCCGGGCCGCTCCACAAGATGGTTCGCGCGCAGGACGACCGCGCACTGGACCTGTTCCTGCTGCACCGCGCCCTGGTCTCGGCGGAACCTTGGACCAGCCGGCCCCTGCTTTCTCGGGTCTGGGCCCGCATGCTGGGTGTTGAAACCGACCAGGACCACGGTGCGGCCGTCGTCTCGCGGACCTGGCGGCGACTCGACCAGAAGTACGGCCTCATCACCCGCGGCAAGACCGGCCGCAGGGCGGTCTTCACTTCCCTGCGGGAGGACGGCAGCCGCGAGGACTACACCGCACCGTCTGGTCGCGACGTCGCCAATCGCTACTTCCAGCTCCCGTTCGAGTACTGGACCGACGAGCAGGCCTGGTACCGCACGTTGACGCTGGCCGCCAAGGCGATGCTGCTGGTCGGCTCCACCCTCGGGCCGGGCTTCATCCTGCCCGGCGAGCGGGTACCCGAGTGGTACGGGATCAGCGAATCCAGCGCTCAGCGCGGCCTGGCGGAACTGCGCGAGGTCGGTCTGCTGAACCTCTCCATCAGCTACAAGCCCACTCCACTGGAGAAGATCCCGACGACCGAGGTCTACAACTACACGTTGGTGCCGCCGTTCGGCCGCATCGAGAAGCGCCGGCTGCGCGTCGTCCCGAAGATCGCCAGTGCATGACAGCTCAGCACCTCCTTTCCGCTGGTCGAGCGGTGCATCCGGCCGTCTGCGGCGGCAACGAATGGCCATCGTCACATCACCAAACCCCTGTGTCGGGTGTACAGTGGTTGACGTAAGCCCTGAGGCATTCCCGGCACCAGCAATGGTGTGTCTGGCCCCTCAGGGCAAAACGCTTTCTAGGGCCTGAACCATGGACGCCCACGAACTCCCCCTCGAAGAGCTGATCTCCCCCGCCCGCTACCAGCGGTATCGAGCGGCCGCCCGCGGCGACACAGCACGCGCCGCGCGGCTGTACATGTGGAACTGCGACCTCTCCGCGGCGTACTGGCCATCGATCGCCCTTGTCGAAGTCGCCATCCGAAACGCCATCGACTCGCAGCTGTGCTCCCACCTCGACGTCACACGCGAGGAGGGCTGGCACCCCGAAGTTCTCGCCGACCGCCCACGCATCCACCTGACCGACAAGGAACTCGACAAGGTCAAGAAGTCGATCGACGCGTTCGACCGCAAGAACAACCCCGCCGGTCAGCCCCGTGTGGAACCCGCCGGCGGCGACATCGTCGCCGATCTCAGCCTCGGGTTCTGGGTATCCCTCGTCGGCGAAGGCCTCCCCCGTCAGCACGCGAACGTCTACGACTACTTCACCAAGCTCTGGCGGCCATTTCTCTACAAGGCTTTCCCCCACTACGGACCGGGTATGACGTCGGCTGGTCCACTGCGGAACCACCTGCGCACCTTCGAGCTACTTCGCAACCGGATCGCCCACCACGAACACATCTTCACCCTCAGTCCAAATCACCACCTGGACAACATCATTGCCCTCGCTGGATTCATCGACCCCGCCCTCGCGGACTACATCCGGAGCAACCAGCAAGTCGCAGCAGTAGTGAACCGGTACCGCAGCTTCGTCGCGCAGGAATCACCTGAACCCGGTGATCCTCCGACGGATCAAGCTCTGTAACCAGGCCCCGCTACCGGGCGGCTCGCGCGATGAGGTCGGCCCCAGCCGTATCTGGGCATGAAAAAGCCCCGCGCGTCGAATCGAGATTCGACGACTGCGAGGCGAAAGCCAACAGGGGTGTGCGCGTGCGGGACTGCTGACGGGTGGTCGTCCCGGCACGCAGGTGGGCTAGGGCGGCATCGGCAGGCTTCTCCCGGCGGAAAGTGCGCTCATTCGGGAGGGACTAGCGCCGCCACTCGCGAAGCGCGGTCGCGACCGCGCCGAGTATCTCGGCCAGACCCTTGAGGAAGGCGAGAATGCGTTCCATCGGCTCATCGCGCCGGCAGAACACCGCCCGGTTGACCATCACCAGTACAAGCAGAATCCAGACCAGATTCCACGCGTCCGAGACGACCACATTGACCTCCTTGCGAGGTGTACCAATAGAAAGTGCCCGACCAGTGGTCGGGCACAAAAAAAGCCGGGAACGACCCGGCTTCAACGCGCAGTTACGCGCGTCCTCCCATGGTCAAGCCATGAAAAGCTCAGTCCAGCAATAGATTAGCGATGGATTCTGCCGTATCGGCTGCGTCCGCAGTTGATACGGCGACCGGATGTGGACACAGTCGTCCTACTGGCATCTGTGCGGCAATCTACCGGCATCGACGGACATCATCGATGGATCGATGGGAATGCCGAGCGCAGACTAGATCAAAGATGGTCCGCATGAGAAGACCGTGTTCACCCTGTTTTTGCGCGCACGAACCGCACGTCATGCACTGTACCCGCTGGTGGCTGGGTCAGCCTTGAACCGAAGTGCCCGGCGTGTCACTCGTCGGGGATGACGGCTCCCGGCTTGAACGCCTCGCCGGCGTTGAACTCCTCTTCAAAGCGGTCGCACAGTTCGGTGATCGCCTTACGGATGAACTTCTGCTGGTGACCGATGCCGGTGTACGGCCGTGTCCACGTAATGGTGTTGACCATCCGCTCTTTCAACTCCACGGGCAACGACAGCAGAATGTCGGCGGAGATGCGGTCGCTCTGAGTCATCCGAACATCTTTGCGTGCTCTCGGTCATGTTCGTGCATGGTTGGCGAACTGCGGCAAGCTCCCCGTGTGCGGGGAGGCGGCCTATCCTGCGAAGGTGACGGAAGAGAGCGGCGATACCGGGGTGGTGCGGGGCCGCTGCTCCCCCGCGTCGGTGCGTCAGCAACCCGATCTTGGTGTCCCGGATGACTGCGATGGGCCGTCTGCCGAGGACGACTGGTCTGTTGATGATTTCGCCGACTGGCCCTTCGATGATCCATCCGTTGACGTTGCGCGTCTCCGCGAGTCGCTACGAGAAGCAGATGCCGACATCGCCGCCGGCCGTACGTTCGGCGAAGACGAGATCCGCGCCCGCTACGGCGTTCCCCGGAAATGAGGTCGAAGTGATTCACGTGGAAGCCGAGCCCGACCCGGATGACCTCGATGTCGGCTACGCTCAGCTGGCGTCGGAGTTCGACAGCGAGACCGCCGATGGTGAACGTCGGGCTGCGCGGGACCGCTATGCGGGTCGGACTGGAGAGGCGTAGAGAAGAACTCGCCGGCCGTGTGTTCAGATCAGCCGGGGGTCGCCGTCGTCGTCGAGGATGATGTGCCGTTCGCCGCGCTGGAGTGCGTCGAGGGCGAGGTCTATCTCGTGGACGGCGAGATCGGTGATGCGGCTGGGGCCGAGGATGATGATCTGGTCAGCGTGTTCAGCGCCGCCGCCGGCCGCCAGACCGACGTACTCTGCGTTGGGGGCGACGACGAACTGCAGATTCCAGCCGATGATGCCTCCTACCTCGCGCGCGCGTCGGTTGAGAGCTTGCACGTCGTCATCGGTCAGCACGTGATGCCCTTCCCCCGCCATCAGGCGTTGTCGGCGATTCTGCGGCGCAGCGTGTTCAGCTCGTCGAGCAGCTGCTCGTAGCGCTGCAGGGACATGACAACGGCGGCGGGCTTGCCGGCAGTGTCGGCCAGGACGACGTTGCCGCCACTGGTGGCCACCTGATCGATCAGGTGCTGATGCAGTTCGCGGACCGGGATCAGCTCACTGGGGAACGGCTTGCGCGCCGCCGAGGGCTTCAACGGTGGTACGGATCATGGGATTTGCCTTTCGGAAGTGGGTCGGTCTGGTGTCCCCTCGGCCCGTCTGTCGAGCCGAGGGGACGCCGCCGAATCCGGTTGATGCTCAACCGCGTTCGGTGATCGTGGTGTTGGGGTGACGTGCGGCCGTGGAGCCCTTCACGAACTTGCCGGTGATGGCGCTGCGGTGATGGGTTCCGCTGCTGCGGTTGGCGCCCCGTTCGGTGACCGTGGTCTTGGGGTTGCGCGCCGCGGTGGACGCCTTGACGTAGCGACCGGTGGTCGCGCTGCGGTGATGGCCCTTGTCCATTGTCTTGTCCTTTCGGTTCGTCCGGCCCGGTGTTGAGCCGGATACCGGTCTATAAGTGCGCTCGTCGGCTCGACCCCTGAATTCCTCGGAATTGTCGTGCCCCTGGCCGCCCTCGGCGGCGCGGCGGGCCAGTGCGTCCCCTTCGGCGGCGGTCACCGACCTGCGGGCGACTCGACCGGTGCGTGTGCCCAACGAGCTGGCGTTGATGAGTGCGGTGAGGTGCTTGATGGTGGTCACGACGTCCTCTTTCGGTTTCGGAGTTGGCGGAGTTGGTGGCCGATGAGGTTCTCTACGCTCTTGGCGTCGCGCAGACCGAGCTTGTCGGCGATCTCCCGCTGGGTGAAGCCGTGCTCCTGAAGGAACAGCGCTCGACGTGCCCGGTCGGTGCTCAACAGCGCCATCGCTTCAGCCACCGTGTCGTTGGCGACGATGGTCTCCTCGATGCCCTTGATGATGTCGAACCGGTCTTCGGGGAGTTCGGCCATCGGTGTGGTGGCCTGCTCAATTCGTTCGAGTTCGGCCCGCAGTGCGCTGCGGTAGATGTTGGCGAACTGATAGAGGCACTGGCCGATGAAGAAGGTGCCCAGCGACGCGCCTCCCGAGGATTGCCAGCGGTGGGTCTTGAGCACCTTGTCGCGGAAGTAGGTCAGCGCGGCGACCACGGTGTCCTTGGCGATGTCGTCAATGGCCTCATCCTCAGGCCAGCCTTCGATGCGCCCCAGACCGTAGCCGGTCAGCGCCTTGGCCTTGCCGTAGATGGTGCCGTGACGGATCCAGGCGCGCAGCACGCCGAGGCCGTAGCGGGTCAGCTCGCGGGAAAACCGCTCCCACAGCCGGCCCGTGAACTGCTCCAACTGCAGCGCTAGCAACAGCTCCTCATCGGCTTGAAGACGCCGGAGTCGTTCCAGCTCGTCGGCAAGTTCAGCGGCCAGATCAGGGTCGTCGAGCCAGGCACCGACCAACCCTTCATCGACGCCCCGGATGTCGCCCTGGTTGTCCGGTTGTAAGCGCGCGGCATCAACAGGCGGGCCGGGGCGGCGTGCCGGTCGATCCATGGCTACATCTCCAGGAGGCGAGAAAGAGACAACCGATCCCTACGGTTGTCGCTTCCTCTTAAGTCCGCGCGTACCGCCATCCCCTGAAACCTGAAGAAAGTTTTTTCCAGGCGAGCGGTCGCGGGCCGTGCTGCCACCATTGTCCCAGGTCGGGCCGACAGTCCCCCGCATACACAAGAGGGGCTGCTGACGGCCCCGGGTCCGCGAGTGGTCCAGTAGGCCGGACCTACGAGGCGCGGGTGGGGCACCAAAGAAAAAACCCCGGCCGCGTCATGGCTCCAGGCCAGAGAGGCGGTGTCCGGGGACTTCTGCCAGCTATGTTACCTCGGACCACGAAAAGGAGTCCAGTGGTAGAGACCCCCAACAGGCAGAAGCGCGTCGCACCGCGGCGCTCGATCGAGCCATATCGACCCCGCGCTACGCGTCCTATCTGAACGCCGCCGAGTGCGTCGAGGGCGACGTCTATCTCGTGGACGGCGAGATCGGTTATCCGGCTGGGACCCAGGACGATGATCTGGTCAGCGTTTTCAGCCCCGCCGCCGGCCGCCAGACCGACGTACTCTGCGTTGGGGGCGACAACGAACTGCAGATCCCAGCCGATGACGCCTCCCACCTCGCGCGCGCGTCGGTCGAGAGCTTGCACGTCGTCGTCGATCAGCATGCGATGCCCTTCCCCCGCCCTCAGGCGTCGTCGGCGATTCTGCGGCGCAGCGTGTTCAGCTCGTCGAGTAGCTGCTGGTAGTGCTGGCGACTGGATCGGCACCCATTTAACGTTTAAAGAATGACCGTCCAAGATCGTGGCAGCGCCCGCCTGGCCAAACTGTTGTCTGACCCGCAACGTGCAGCTCGCGTGGCTGCCATCCGCGAGCAGATGAACCAGCCCGGCCCCGATTCGCCCGGTCTCAACGACCGGACAACAACACCGCGCAGCATCACGGTCGACGATCTTCACCGCGCCGCCGACGCCGCCAACGACGTGAACAATTCCGACGTTATGGACGCCGCGTGGCGGCGCTCAACGTGATGTGCCTGCGCTGATGCGCTAAATCGGCAGTGCTGCAAGGGCTCTCGATATACGACGTGAAAGCTTGTGCACGCCAACGTCGGTGTCGGGTTTTAGGCTTGGAGGCATGTACCCGAGCTCAGGCGCACCCGGGGCGGGGCCTGTACACGCCTCCCAACTGCTGCCCCCTCACCAGCGAAGCGGTCGAGGATTGCCGTTACGACTGGCATTGGTGGCGGTACTCATTTCCACCGCTGCTCTGGTGGTTGCTCTGATCGGATTAGTCCGTGAGCCCGATCAAATGAGTCAGGCCGAGACAGCACCGCCCGCGACAACCACAGCGGCCACCGATTCGGGTGACCAGGCACTGTGCGACGAGATCGCGCCGCTGATCAAAGAAAGTTCGAGAAACAAGACAGATTTTACGGGGCTAGGCGAACCGGGTTCCCCGGAACGCAACGCGGGAATTCCCAATTTTGTTGACAAGACTCAGGACTGGTCCTCTCGCGCACAGGAAGTGCTCGACGCGCACGCCGAACCACCGCGATATCTGACTCGTACGCTGCAACGCTATATCGACGACCTACGGCTGTTCGTCGACGGACTGCGCCCCGGACCCTCACCCGATTCTGATCGAGCAATCTGGACAGATGGCGTTGCGGCTCTCAACGGACCCCTTCAAGTATGCGCGGCGCTAGGAGTTGAACTATGGCAGCGGTAGTACCAACCTCGGCCGGTTCCCGCTCGATGCCTTCGCGGCCGTACTCGCCGCGCATTGCGGGGCCAGCGTGGCCCCGGACTTCACCGGAAGCATGGTTGGAAACCACGAATGCCCTTCAACAAAAGAGCGTCGACCTCAGTGCGTCGGCAGCGGCGATTCGGAGGGCGGTCGATGAGCTTGGCAGCTCAAACTCCGGACAGACAATCGACGCCATGTCTGAGCGTGGCTACCGCACAGCACAGACAGTGACCAATCAATCGGATCTATACGGTGACATGGCCAAAGCCGTCAAAGAGAGCGCTGAGCTGATCTGGCACGCTCAAGATCGGATCGACGAGATCGACCGTAAAGCCCACGAAGAAATCGACCAACTCAAACAACAATTCGCCACAGCAGCATCATCTTTGGGAGCGGGCCCCGCCGCGGCAGCACTCTACGCAGCGGCCGAAGCCATCATCAACGCCGCCGCCGCCGAAGCGCTCGGGGCGGCCACCGATACGGCCGCCGCCATCGGCGAGCAAGCTGCCCATATAGGCGGCCACCCGGGAGGCGCAGTTGGAAGCAGCGAGAATCCGACACTGCAAGGAATCAGCCAACAAAGCGGATCCGGTACCGGAGGAACGACCGCCGATGGCGCACCCACAGGTACGTCGCACAGCACGCAACCCTTCAGCTACGGGCGGGGCGAAGAGCAGCCACCACGCGCTGCCGAGTTAGAACCGGGAGTTGACGGCTCAGAAACACCAGCTGCCGGCGACGACACAGCATCGGACGGGCCAAGCCCAAATGAGCAGAGCCCGGGGGGCGCGAATCCCGCTACCCCGGCAACCACAGAAGGGACCACACCAAAGGCCGAGCCACCCACCGCAGACTCTCTAGAAGGCACTTTGGCGGAAACGCCGATGCCAATGGCGTCGATGACTACACCGGCGGGCGGCGGTGGGGTGTCGTCTGCAAGCACGGGCGGTGGTGGGTTGAAGATGCCGGGGTCGGGTGGCTTGTCGGGAACTGGGTCTGTTTCTCCCGTCAGTAGCGCCGGTGGATTGGGTCCTGGTGGGGTGAATCCGACGGCGGGCTTGTCGTCGATGCCGGCGGGCGCTGGCCTGCCATCTGCGGCGAGTGCAGGGACGCCGACGCCGCCGTCTGATTTCTCACGAGGGTTCAAGGCGGGGCTGGCGGGCGGTGGTTCAGTGCTGCCTCCGCCGGTGGCCCCGCCCCCGGCGCAACCGTCGAGTTCTACGGCTGGCGCCTACGGGGTGGCGAGTGTTGGGGGTGCGCAATCGGTGCCGGCTGGTGGTGGTCCGGTGGCACAGAGTGCGCCGGCAGCGTCTGCGGGCGGATCAGCGCCGCCAGGGGGGCCGGTGGGGACACCGATGGTGTCACCGGCACCTGCGCCCGGGGGTCTGTTGCCGCCGTTTAACTCCGACATTGCGCCGCGCCAGGTGTCTGCAGCGTCTGCGTCGTCGGCCCCACCTGGTACACCAGCAGCCCCGGCGTCGTCGGCTGCGGGTGGGCCGGGAACACCGCTGCCTCCCGGAGTGGTGGCGCCGGGAAGTGCGGCGGCTGCTGCGGGTGCGGTGGCGGGAGCGAAATCGGCCGCGCCTGATCCGTTGCTGGCCGACGCGTGCGCGTTGGTGGAGGAGCTGATGAAGGCTTCTCGCCAGTACGGCACCATCGATTGGTGTGTGGGGGTGTTCGAGACACCTGCGAAAACCCTGACAGTAGTGACGTCCGGCGAGGGCGCGGGGTTCATCCCGGCGGGGGTGCATCTACCTAAAGGGGTGGAGTCGTTGTTCTCAGATGCAGGTCTGGACAATGCTTTTCGGCGTCGTTGGTTCGGCTGGATCAACCCGGCGCAGACCATGGTGGCCTATGCGCAGTCCGTGACCGCGCTGGATCCGAATATTGAGCTGTGGGCAGTAGCGGTTTCGACAGGGTTCGGTGGATCGGCACAACCCGCACGCGCGGCCGGTGTGCCGCACTATGCCGACTGCCCGATGCAGACTACGGATACGCCCGCCGGGGTGGGTGCGGTGCAGCCGCCGTTGGATGAGACCCGGCTGCACCGCTTGCAGGCCCTCAATCCGGTCAGCTATGCGCAGCTGAGCAGCGCAACCCCGGTCGATGTGCGCGAGTCCCTGGAGATCACCCGCCAAACCGCCTATGTGACGTTCACCCAGGCCAGTGAACTCCTGACACTGCCGATACCGCCGCTGCTGCGCGAAATCGCCACTCACCTCGACCGCGGCACCGCCATCACAGAATCGCAGTGGGACGAACTCGCTAGTGCCGTGCTACCGATGGCGATCACCGACAGCTCGGGGCAGCGGCCCGGCCGGATCGGCACCGACACTGAAGCGTCGTCGTACGCGCGAGTGCAGCACAATCTGGCCCGGCTCGCGGAGTTGCTGTTGTTGTGGCGCCACGGCGTCCCCGATCACCGCGAGGTCGTGTATCTGGCTCACCACGTCGCGGCCGAGCGCCAACTGTGGACCGGCCAGGCACACGCTGCGGGGCAGCGAGGAACAGCGTGACTGGGCCAGCGGCCAGCGACGCGTGGGGGCGGTTGGAGCAGGCCGCCGAGGTCACAATTTCCGCGGCAGCCGCGGCGATGACCTGGGCTGACGCCGATGAGCGTGGTGTTCTGGCTCGGGTAGCAGCAGCGAGCGCGAAGGACATGCTGGTGTCTCGCATGGTCGCCGAGTCCCTTGCCAGTCGTGATTGTCCGCGGGCGTTCACACCAGCCGAGGAAGCCACTTTTGAGGCCACGCCCGGTTGGGTGCTGGCGGCACTACCGGCGTGGTTGGCCCCGGAGTGGGCGGCAACGGTACGCGCCGCGTTTAGCGACTCGATCCGTCGATGCGAAGAGGCGCGGCACGCCAATCAAGGGACGGCCGAATCGACTCGCAAGTCGGCATTGGAGACGATTCTGCAATGGACAGAGAGCTCACTTCCGCTGCTGCGAATTGAAATGGCCTCTCGCGTAGCAGTTTCCACGCGTGCGTGGGCGCCACCAGTCGGCTGACGCTTCTTAGAGTTCGAGGCCGCCGACGTCGCGGCCGCGGGAGCGCGATCGTGATCGTTCGGTGCTGCGTTCCAGTCCGGCGCGTAAGCGTTCGTAGGCCTGTTGGCGGCTCTCTTGGGTGCGGGTGTGGTCGCGCCAGGCGGCCTGCCAGGTGCCGCGGCGTTGTTCGTGGAGGTCGAGGACATGGCCGATGATGTCGGGGAGGTGTTCGCGGGCGGTGTGTTGGGCTTCGGCGTGCATGGTGCAGGGGCGGTCGTCGTTGGCCAGGATCGTCTGCAGTGCGTGTGCGGCCGTGTGTTTAGTGCCGCGACGGGCGATATGCATCCCCGCCGTGGGGGCGCTGTGTTCGTGGTCGGCTTCGCCGCTGAAACGGGTGTAAAGGTAGGCGTGGTTGGTCTGGCGGCCGCGGCTGAGCCCGACGTAGGCCTGGGCGCGGGAAGCGGTCTCGCCGAGCACGGTGTGGGCGGTATCGACGGTGACGCCTTGCGCGGCGTGCACGGTGACGGCGTATCCGAGGTGAACGTGCTGGCGTAGGTAAGCGCCGTCGAACAGGACGCGGGCTTTGTCGGTGAGCCGTTCGGCGGCGACCCGGTTAGATTTTTCGTCGACGCCGGCTACCCGCCACCGATTGCCGTTGCGCACCTGATCGACGGTCTGGCCCTCACGATGGTGGGAGCCGCGGTGCACCGTGATGGTGGGGTCGTTGTCGCGGCTGACGATGATGTCGCCGACCCGCACCTCTTGGTCGCGGGCCACCTGAGCAGTAGGTCCCTCAGTGGTGAGGGTGTCGTGGAGGCGCTGGTTGAGCGCATCGGCGATATCCCAGGTGTCGCAGACAAGCAGGGCGTTCTTTCCGGCGGAACGGTCATCGAGGTAGGCAGCCATCGCGTCGGCGGCCATGCTGACCTGATCGCCGGTATGCAGACGGCCGTGGCTGCGGTACCAGCCGACCGCTCTGCGCAGCCGGTTGCCGCGCCCATTGCGGATCGCCAGGGAGGCGTCGCGTTCGGCCGGGTCGTGCATGCGCCACACCTGCGAAAGCCGCTGAGTCCAAGGCAGCTCGGCACAGAGTTGGTCGAACATGCCGCCGCGGGCTTTGACCGGGGCGAGTTGATAAGGGTCCCCGACGAGCACGGTTTTCGCGCGGGCAGTGGTGGCGGTCTCCAGCAGTTGGCGCAGCTTGGGGGTGGCAACCATGGACGCCTCATCGACGATCACCACGGTGCGGTCATCGAGGGCCAGGGCGCCGGTGTCGAGCTGGTGGAGAGCTTTGTCGAGGGTCATCCCGTGATCGCCGGCGCCGTCCTCCAGCGCTTGATCGACCGCGGTCCCGGTCGGGGCGAGCACCAGCACCTCTTTGTTGGCGCGGTGGGCGGCGGTGCGCAGGGCTTGCAGGGAGTGGGTTTTGCCGGCGCCGGCGGGCGCGGAGAGCGGATTGACCAGCCACGGTGACGTCCCGATCGCGGCCACCGCGCGCGCCTGATCGGCCGACAGCGCGGCCAGCTCGCTCGAGCGCACATCCAAGCGCGCACGGCCATCGGTGGCGCTGGCAGCGTCCAGGGTGCGCATCTCCTCGTCGACGAGCGCGGCGAGGGTGTATTTCTCGTGTCCTTCGCGCTCATGTGCGGTGCGCGGTGCGCTCACGCGCAGACCGATGCGCTCGGCGATGTTCTCGATGTGCGCCCGCACATCGAGGCCTTCACCAGGGGTTTCGTCGTAGGGGATGACCGCGCCGATCAGTTCGACGACATCCGCGCGGGTGAACGCAGCCTTGTCGATGCGCGCTAGCGCGGCAGCGATGCGCGCTTGACCGGAGTGTGCGTGTGTGCGCCGCGCATCGCGCGCGGCGAAATGCGCGTCGCGGTCTAAGTCGAGACCGCGCGCGTCTGCGCGCCACAACTGTTTGAGTTCTTCCCAGGCGAGCTGCTCGGGTTTGGTGGGCCGGGTGGCTTTCTGCGCGGTCGCCAACTGCGCGGCGGTCGGCTCACCGTCGACGACCACCAGGTTGTCCTTGGCCCATTCCCGCAGCCGCGTCGACCGCTGCGACCACGCCTTAATGCTTGCGGGAGTGACGCCGGCGATCTCAGCCATGCCGGAATGCTCGTCGACGGGCTGCCATTCGAAGCCCCGCTCGGCGTGCAGCTCGTGACGCAGCGTGGCCTGGTAGATGATCCCGGCGGCCTTAGCTTCGTGATACAGCGACTTGGAATCAATCGACACCAACCGACCATCAGCCCTGACCTGTCGATTCGGCACGATGACGTGCGTGTGCAGATGCGGGTCCCCACACCGGCTCGTCTCATGCTGATAGGCAATCCCCACCAGCCCGGGCAGCCGCTGCAGATCCTTCATCCCCGTGACCCGGTTGTGCACCCGCGTGTACCCAGCGTGCTCATGCAGGTAGGTCATCGCGGCTTCGACGGCATTGACGTGGGCGTTCTGCATGACCTTCTCGGCCACGTCATCGGTCAGCGACCGCAGCAGCGACACACTCTTGGGCGCGGCGAACATCAGGTCAAACCCGTGCACCCCGTTGGTCCCGAACGCACGCCCCACCTCCCCATTCGGGGTCACCCCGTCATCGAGCCACCGCGCCGCTACCTCGGTGTCAGCAAACCCGCCATCGAGCGCAGCGCCGTTCAATCCGGTGGCCTCACCGACCGCGCTCTTGTCCCCGACGACGATCCACGTCGGGACCCGGGTGTCGCCTTCGGAGTAGTACTCGCCCAGGCCGCCGCCGGCGGCTTGGCGGTCCATCGAGGCCTGGCGGGCCTGATTAGCGGTGTCGTTGTAGTAGCCGATGCTCCAGCGCGACAGCCGCGAGATCGTCAGCACGCGCCCACCGCCACCAGACCACCTCACCAAGCCCGACAGGCCGCCGCCAGGCGGCCGGGGTTCGGGCGCGCCAGCGCCCGAAACCGAGTATTGCACACCTTGTGCCAATGTGCCGGTCTGTATCTGCCTGGGAGACAGAGGGTTTGATGGTTGGCTTGGAATCATTGGTAGTGGGCTATGGGCCATGAAGGGTTCAGGTTCGGTAGGACTGTTTGAAGTTGCGTTGAGGAGTATTGATTGAGGTTTGAGACCTGGAGGTGTGTTGTTGAGGAACGTGACGACCCGCGAGCCCGCACATTGCGGGCAGCTAGGACGGACTGTCTTCGCGTCGCCGGCACGACCGCGTCGACGCACGAATACTGGGTTGGTGGAGCACCGCTACGGTTGACTCCGATGCGCCGTCATTACGGGCGGTGCCAACCATCGCCGCGGTCAGACACGACTAAGTCTCTGACCGAGTGCCGCGGGAAGTCACATGCTAGCTAACACGCCAAGGAGCAAGCTGCCGCACTTGCGTACCATCGCGGCGACACGAATACGACATGCAGCTCCTGGATCACTTTCCGATCTATCGTCACGGTCGTGAATATCTCGCCGCCTATCCATGAGCTGTGTGACCAATGCGCGGCCGCGCTAACGAATGGCCGTCCAGGCCAGACGTTCAGCGTCACTCACGCCGGGATACAGATCGCCCACCTCCAGCTCACCGGCCAGCGTCGATCCCGCAGCGTGCCGCCTCCGCGCCACCCGGTGTCGCCAGAGTCAAGGCCTTCTATCCGGGAACGATTTGACGGCATAGCTGAGCTCCGTGAGCGCCGAAATAGGGCCTAAATCAAGTCGTCGCTGCGAATCACGCTGGGTTCAGTGGAGGCGCTGATGGGCCCCGGTTCGCTTCGAGCGAATCGCAAAGGCAGGCCAAGTGAAATTGCTGCGCCGAGGGTCTGCTTGCTCACGGTAACGTCGGATGAGCCATCACAGCCGCCACGAGGGAGGGGTCGTGCCGAACACTGTTCGCGTGGTTCCGGAAGATCTGCATCTGTCCGCTGCGACCGTGGACATGCATGCGGACACTGTCCGGGTGAAGCACGCAAGCGCTGATGGCCGGATCGAGGGCGCGCAGCGTGGACTCCCGGCGGGCTCAGCAGCCGTGTTGATCAGCACAGTCGCGAAATGGCAGGCCGTTAGCACAGCGCTCTTCGCGCGGATGGTCGACCACAGCACGGGCCTTCGGACCAGCGCCACGGCCTACCTGACCACCGATACGAACAACGGGGCTGAAGTGCAGGCGGCGGGTAACCAGATCCGGCCCGATATCAGATCCTAATCCTCGGGCCGCATGACCGTTTCCATCGAGGACATCGACCGCTGGGATGCCGGTGACGTCCGGGAGGTCTTCCACGCCACTCGCAGTCGTGCTGAAGCGGCCTTCGAGGCCGCGGACGGCATCGCTGAGCTACCGGCTTTCGGAACGTGGGGCGGTGAGGCATCTGAGGCAGCCAAAGAATCGATCGGTCAGGTCCGCAAGGATCTCGACGCGCACGGCAACGAAGCACTCGCCGTCGCTCAGGCGGCCCGCAAAGCTGCCGACGACGTCGAGGCGGTCAAATCCCGCCTGACGCAACTGCGAGCCGACGCCACCAGCGCCGGCTTCGAGATCGATCCAATCAGCAACCAGGTCTTGCTCGGCCCGGCACTGGAAGCCAACATGGTCGAGGCATTGGCTGCCGAGGCGACACGACAGGAGCTACAAGCGCGCGTGACGGCAATTCTGGCCGAGGCCGCACGCGTCGACCAGGAACTCGCCAGCGCAATCGCCATGGCGACAGGTGCAGAGCTGATCCCAGAGGGGCCACACTCGAACGACCCCGCAGTGCAGGACATGCTGACTGATCCGCCCGAGGATCCGCAACAGTTCCACGACGCCTGGGAAAACCTGAGCCAAGAACAAAGGGATTGGCTGTACGAGCAGGACCACGCCATCGGCAACCATCCCGGCATGCCCTTCGAGGACAAAGACCATTACAACCGGATGCACCTCAGCGAGCTGCAGGCCGCCAATCAAGCCGAGCTGGACCGCTTAGCCAAAGAACATCCCGGGTGGACCGATGGTCGACCTGACACGCCCAACCCCAGCCCGCCAGGCTTCCAGGAGTGGAAAGCACAGTGGGACAACGCAAACAAGACGCGACAGGGATACGAGCAGGTACAGCGGGCGCTGGAATCACCTGATGGTTTGCAGCGCTACCTTGGCGTCATTGATGACCAGGGCCACGCCGCGGTGTCGATCAACAACCCTGACACGGCCATCAGGAACGGCACGTTTGTTCCCGGTACCGGACAAGACCTGAGCCGACTTGAATACAGCACGTCGAAATCGGAAGCAATGCTGCAGGCAACGCTCGAAGCCGACCGCAACCTCAAGGTTGGAGATGTTTCGATGACGACCTGGATGGGCTACGACCGCCCAATGAGCATCCTCACCGATGCCCCGTCGCCTAGCTTTGCGCATGACGGCGCCGCGGCGCTGGACGACTTCCAAGCCGGGATGCGCGCCTCACATGACTTGGCCGCTGGCCCGTCCGTCAACACAGTGATCGGTCACAGTTACGGTTCAACCCTGGTGGGTGCAGCTGGACTGGACGGTCACCTTGATGCCAATAATGTTGTGGCCGTCGGTAGTCCCGGTGTGCTCGCGGACCATGCGAGCGACCTCAGCCTGGCACCCGGTGCGAACGTCTTCGCCTCACGCGCCGAGAACGACCTCATTGGCATCGCCACCTACGCAACACTCGGTCCAGATCCAATGGGTCAGGGCTTCGGCGCGATTCCGTTCGAGGCGGCGCCCGGGGCGGCCGGGCCTTTCGGTACGCCGACGATCGATGCCCACAGCAGCTACTGGTCTCCCGGCAATCCTGCGCTTCTCAACATGGGGCGCATCATTGCCGGCAGGACCGACGTCACCCCACCCACATTCACCCCATGACTGAACAGGACCGCATCATTCGCGTCATCACGATCGCCACTGTGGCAACGCTCCTGCTTGCTGCATGTTCGACGTCCGAGCCTGAATCACTCGGTCCGCCGGTACCGACAGGTGCCACTGAAATACCCGGAGGGCCAATGGAACCAACACCTATCGTGCCGTCGCCCGTCGTCCCGGAGAGCCAGCGACAAGCCCAGGACACGATCAATCGCTATCTTTCCGACACAGTCAACGCCATGCCCAAGGGGACCACGTTGGACGGAACCCGCTACATCGTCGGCGACGGAACTTCGTTCTGCGAAGACAACCCCAGCGGAGACGACCCGCCGGTCAGAGTGACCGACTGGCGTGACGTCGAACCGCCGGAGGGCACGGACTTCGCCGTGCTCATTGATCAGACAGGGGCACTCTGGAAGAGCTGGGGTTGGCAGGTGCTCGAGCGGGACGGATTCGATAAGCCGAACCGATTCGGTTACGCGCCAGACGGATACGTACTCCAGATCAGCGCTCGTCCGGATCCGACCCAGCCACCATCGCTGATCGCTTCGTCGCCGTGTTTTCCTGAGAGCCGACGTGATAGCGGCGTTCGCAAGATTCCGGTGATTAGCCAAACCCCTTGATCCGCCTCAGCACTCGATTACCGGCAATGTAGAGCATCCTCAATTCGATACTGCTCAGTCGTCCAGCCGGAGTGTGCAGCGTGCCTCGCGAGGGTTGCGAGGGAGAAATCGGGCGCACGTCTTGACCACGAGCCAGACCGCAGAAGCGGCGGACACCAAATTTGCACTTGCCTCGCGCCCTGCAGACCTTGCACCAAATCTGCGCAACACTGCCCGCCAAAACTGCCACGCTCGGAGGACCGTTCCTTAGCTGAACCCACTGCGCGAGGGTTGCGAGTGACGATTGCCCGTCATATCTCGACGCTCGGATCAGCAAACTGGCAGCAGCGACAGGTCATTGCACCTCGCCCGGCACATTGTCGAGGAGGGCTTCGAGCTCAGGTGGACCTAGACGTTGCGCCTGTGAGGCCTTGTCGTTGTCATCGAACTCGATGCCCTCGCCGATCAGTATCTCCATCGGATCGCGGATGTCCGCCGGGTCATGCCATTGAAATTTGAAGCTTATGGACCCGTCGCTGCTGAGAACGCGGTACGCGTTCGTTACTGCCGGGTCGTGGGCGATGTGATTAGCGGTCGGCTGTGCCGCCGTTCCGGCGAGTTCAGCCAGGTCGCCGTAGGACGTCCACGACCCGGCCGGCAGCGCCGAAACCGCTTCATCGACGCGTGTCCAATCGAACCCAGAACGCGCGGTCACAACTCCCGGCACAGGGGCGGACCACAATTCGATTGCGGCATCGGCGAGCACCTGCGAACGCTTCTGAATCTCGTCGACTCCCCACTGGGTAGCTGCGGCGAGTTGCTCGTTCAGCTTGAGGTCCGAATCTTGCAGAATCTCCTGCTTGCGCTCAAACAGCTGGTTCGAGAGCTTCGAGTTCCACGCCGTCAGCGTCAGGTTCCCCAGTGTGTGGCCAAGTCTCTCGAAGACTTCGCGCGGATCGTGCCCCGCATCCGTCAGCTGCTTCTTCCACCCGTCGCTAAGGGTCTGCGGCATCACGTGTTCGATCGACAGCTTGGCTGAGTCAAAGTCAAGATCAACCTCAGCCCGCAGATGCGACTCCAGGCGCTGAAGAACCAACCGCTGCTGATGGGGCCGCCCATTCGAGTAATAATGCACGGTGGCGATGCCATCGCGAACACGATCGTCGTCGGGCCACCGTTTGTCCCGTGACAGCTCCCGACGCAACGCCACGTCAATCGGCTCACCCGGGGGAAGATTGCCGATTACAGCAATGAAGAGCCGGTTCAAGACGTTCGTCGGCACGTCGACGACGTAGCGCCTGACGATGAAGGACTCGATAGCTTCGAGGCACGACTCGGCCTGCGCACTGGTGACGCGGCCTGCATCCTTTTCGGAGTAGATGTGCAGCAGCAACGGATAGGTCGTACCGGCGCCCCAGCTACGCAAGAATGCCAGGTGCCTCAGCGCCTTCTTGCTGAGTCCCAGATCAGATGCCGTGGAACTCGGGTCTGCAGGTTGCATGAAGAGGGCGTAGTAGGCGCCTCGCCGCGCGAGCCGCTTAACGTGATCTTCGAGGAAATCGAGATCAGCTGCCGACGGTTCTAGGCGACCTCGTGCCGCTCGGTAGACATCGCCTTGTTTGATGAACTCCCCGGTCGACTGGAGGTCGTCGCGAACAAGCCCCTCCAGGCCCTCCACCCCGAGTGCCTTTTCGAGCGGACGCCAGTGCTGCGTATAGACGGTATTCGAGCGCGGCCCCAGCGCCATGAACAGGTAGTTTCGGAGCAGGTCGGATTGGGTCAGTCCTACTCCCGTAGCGTTGATGGACTCAAAGATCTTGTGGGGTCGCTCGCCTTCGGAAACAGTCACGAAGACCAGCGCCAATCGGTCGCCGATCGTCGTCGCCAGCCGTTCTGGGGCCAGCTCGCCGGCTTCGCGGAGCGCGCTGATCTTCCGGTGGAAGAATCGATAGGCGTTCACTATCGCGCTGTGTCCGGACACGTTGAGTGGATCGGTCAGCACCGTCCAGTAGGGAGCAGCATCCTCGTCGCCCGGTACCAGACGCGCCCATTTAGCCGAACCCTTCGGCTCCGTGTCATTGATCAGGTACTTCTTGTTCAGCCGGTCGAACTGATCAGGATCGTCGAGCGCCGCGACATCCCGCAATGCTGCGAGCGCGACGGATAACGTCGTGAGACGCTGCTGACCGTCGACGACGCGAAACTCCCGGAAGTCGTGCAGCGGGTCGGCGTCCTTCTCAACCGCCACGATGCTGCCGATGAAGTGCTTCGGGATCGCGCTCCCGTCCGCGAGCGCTCGGTATTGCTCGGCGATGTCTTGCCACAGATCTTCCTGCTGACCTGTCTTCCAGCGATAGTGCCGCTGGTACAGCGGCACCTGAAACTGGCGGTCCTGCGTCATCAGATCGCGGAAGGTCCCCTCCTTGGCACGCATCTAACGCACGATAGTCATCGAGCAAGGATGCTGGTCGCTGATCTTCGGCTGTCGGGCAACTCAATCTGGCTACCGCGGCCGACCCAGCGGACCCTTCCGAATCCAGCATCCATCCACAGGCGAAACTCCCATTGACGACGTTTAGCTTGATTGCGCTCACAGGCTTGTAGCGTTTACGCCCATGACGTCACCCGGGGGACAGCGTGCTGCTCTGCAGGACAGGCTGGTGAACAGCTCAGGCGCGCTCCGCAGCGAGGCCACGATCCAGGCCGATGTTCGGATGTTGCTTCTAGACCCTCACCTCGGTCTACTTGAAGAGAACCTCGAAGTGGATCTGGAGACGCCGGTAGGCGACCGCAAACGTATCGATATCGAGTTTGGTTGCACCGTGATCGAGGTCAAGCGTTCGCTGGCCACCCCCTCCGCTATCGCGGCGGCAACCGTGCAGCTATCTGGGTATGTCGCCACCCGAGCCGCCGAGGTTGGACAGCGTTATGTCGGGATCCTTACAGACGGACGTCTTTGGATTGCCTACCACGAGGTTGACAAGACTCTGGTCGAGGCGACGCGTATCACTGCCACCGGAGGCGAACCGGGTGCCGAGGCTCTATTGGGATGGCTTGAGGGCGTCCTAGCTACTCGACGCGCGGTAGTTCCGACACCGCAGAAGATCGCCGAGCAGCTCGGAGCACAGAGCTCTGCTCACGCATTGGACTATTCGACTCTCGCGGCACTGTATACGCATGGGCGGGATTTGCCGACTGTGCAACTTAAAAGGGAACTGTGGGCGAAGCTGCTTCGCGGTGCGTTGGGCACCCAATTCATCGACAGCGACGAGCTATTCCTGAATCACACACTGCTCGTTAATTCCGCCGAGATCATCGCGCACCTAGTCCTCGGGCTACCCGCTGACCAGCTTGCTCCAGCCACTTTATTGTCCGGTGACCAGTTCGCGATGGCCCGGATCTACGGTGTTGTCGATCGAGACTTCTTCGACTGGGTTCTCGAAGTTCCTGGTGGCGACGGATACGTATCGGCGCTGGGGCGACAACTCAGTCGGTTCGACTGGTCAGCGGTGGAGCATGATGTCCTAAAGGTGTTGTACGAGTCCGTTATCCCCACCGAAACTCGAAAAGCACTGGGCGAGTATTACACACCTGACTGGCTTGCCAATCGCGTGGTTTCTGAAGCAGTCACCGATCCGCTCAATCAGCGTGTGGTCGATGTCAGCTGCGGAAGCGGCACATTCCTGTTCTACGCCGTCAAACACTTTCTCGCCGCCGCAGACGGAAGCCGGCTCGGTGCCGCTGAGGCCCTCGCGAAAGTCTCTTCACACGTGATCGGAATTGATCTCCACCCCGTCGCGGTTTCGTTAGCTCGTGTCACCTATCTACTAGCGATCGGACGTGAGCGGCTCAACGCGCCCCGTGGCGCACTGAGCGTCCCCGTCTATCTCGGTGACTCACTGGGCTGGGACCAGCGCAACGACCTGCTGACGGTCGACTACGTCGTCATTCCGACAGAATCCGACGAGAAGCTCTACGCCGGAGAGCTGCGCTTCCCCGACCATCTACTCGAGGACGCTAGGAACTTCGATGAGCTTGTCCAAGCGTTGATTGAGGAATCCGAGCGTGCAGTTGGCAAGTCCACCAAGACGCTGAGCGCTGGGACCATACGTCGTCTAAATATCAAACAAGACGACGTCCCGGTACTCAACGCGAACTTTGCCCGCCTGAAGGAACTTCACGAAGAGGGGCGTAACCATATCTGGGGCTACTACATCCGCAATGTCACCCGCCCTGCGTGGCTTTCCCGCGAGTCCAACCGCGCGGATGTCCTTGTCGGTAATCCGCCTTGGCTGTCCTACCGATTTATGACGAACGAGATGCAGAGGAAGTTCAAGAGCCTCGCGATAGAACGCGGATTTTGGCACGACGATAGCACCGCCACCCATCAAGATCTCGCCGGTATCTTCGTGGCCCGCGCAGTAGAGCGCTATCTGAAGACAGGGGGGACCTTGGCCTTCGTCGTGCCTAATCCGGTTCTCGACCGGGATTATTGGGCAGGATTCCGGCGCGGAACGTTCGATGGCGCGAATGTCGCGTTCTCCACAAGTTGGGACCTACGCCGCATTCGTCCGCACTTGTTCCCTCGCGGCTCCGGGGTCATTTTCGGCCGCCGAACCGTATCCGCCGAGGAGATGCCTAGGACCGCCCTTATTTGGACTGGCCGTGCCCCCCACCGACACAGTTCAGCTGACGCCGCAACGCTGCTTACTCAAACGTTGGGCGAGCTCGTGATCATGAACGCCGACGACGAAAGTTCGCCTTACGCACAATGTTTCAGCCAGGGCGCCACATTGGCCCCCAGAGTGCTATGGCGCGTCGAAGAAATCACCAGTGGTCTGGGTGTACCTTCTGGGCTCTTGAAGGTTCAATCGAAGCGCTCTGCCACTGAGAAGGCTCCTTGGAAAGGCGTGGAGTCCTTGACTGGAGTGATTGAGTCCGAGTTCGTCTGGCCCGCCCTTCTAGGTGAGCAGATTGTTCCGTTCCACGTTCGTAGGGCCGAGACGTTCGTTATCCCTCTTACTCAGAATGGTCGAATACTGACGGGCGACGATCCCAAGATCGATGCGTACCCCGGTCTGGCAACATGGGTCCGCAGAGCGGAGGAAGTTTGGGATTCCCTCAAGAGGTCCTCGATGACGCTTGCCGAACGTCTCGACCACATGCGAGGCCTGACTAGTCAAGTTCCTGTTACTCAACGGCGGGTTGTTTACTCGAAGGCCGGCATGCATCTGGTCGCAGCCGTGGTGACAGACCACAGACCGATAGTCGACACAACGCTCTATTGGGCGACCGTCGCCAGCGAGGCCGAAGCTCACTACCTCTGTGGAATTCTCAACGCTCCCGTGACAACAGAATTAGCTCGACCGCTCATGTCTTATGGCAAAGACGAGCGCCATATCGATAAGGCGGTGTGGAAGCTACCGATCCCCACCTTCAGCTCTGAAAACTCGACACATACCAAGATCGCAGAATTGGCAGGAGCATTGGCAGACGAAATTTCCGATCTAACTTTCGAGAGTGAAAACTTCGTCACCATCCGTCGGTCCCTGCGCGCCCATATCGCTGCCAGTCCCGCCGGACAAAAGCTCGACAAATGCGTAGCGGAGCTGTTGGGCTCTCCCCGCGACGAAACCGATATCGACGCTGTGGAGGCACCGATCACAGACGGTGATCGGATCCGACTTATCCGCACGGGAGGTATGCCTACGCCCTCCACGCAAACTGCGGTTGACTTCGACTGCGAGTACGACGGCAACGGCATCGTGTATCTGTGGGGCGCGCTACTGACCACCGATGGGGAGTCGAGTTATCACAGCTTTGGCGACCCCTCTCCGGACATCGATGAACTCGCTGTCGCGAACGAATTCTTGGAGTGGTGTCAAGAGCAGATACAACGCGCACAAGCTCGCGGCGAGACCATCGGCTTCTACCACTACGGCAGAGTTGACGCTCACCAGCTCAATCGAATCCTTGGAGATGCCGCTGCTCCCGTGCTCGCTCTTGCGAGCGACGTGCTTGCAGATGTAATTCGGCCCAACTTTTACGCACCCTGCGGCTACAGCCTCAAGACGGTCGCGCAGGCTGCTGGGGCAGTGTGGCGCACCGCCAGCGCGGACGGGGCTTCTGCCTTGCAGTGGATCGACTCCGCGCGCACGGGAGGCGACGAATGGCAAACCCTGGTGGACTACAACGAAGATGACGTACGCGCACTCCAATTGTTACGTTCCGCCATACGACAAACAGCTAAATTAGGCTCAGTCATAAAGTTCAGTTGACATCATTACGACGGGCTACACCGTCGATGCTCTCAGTTTTGATGAACGGCGATTGAAAGGTATCGGGCCCCCTTCAAGGTGATTGAGGGTAAGCCGATTCATCTGATGTCGCTCTAACGAGCCGGCGGCCTCGACTTCACCGTGACCCGCCGTCGCCTTCATCGTGACGATTTGCTCAGCATCCCCGCTGACCACGATGCCAGGACTTCTAGTCGCGAACAGATATTGGCGAGTCCCGCGAAGTGCTCGAAGACGGTCAACCAAGTAGTCCTCGATCCACGGAGCGTGAAGAGCATCCTCCGGCTGGTCCACGAGCACCGGTGTTTGACCATCGGCCAGCAGTATCACGAGGATTGCCGTGCAGCGCTGACCGTGAGCGAGCTCCTCGATAGAAGTATAGGAATTATCATCAGGCTTCTTGAATTTGATTGTGAGTACATCCGGCCGATCGATCGCCTGAATATCGAGGAGATCCTCCCAGAGATCCTTTTCATCGATAGTGGCAAACAATCTCGCGATGCTCGACATGTCGACTCCATTGTCAACATCTACTATGTCGTTGAGTCTCTCATGCCACATGGCACGACCAAAGTTGAGCGGATGAGTTCTGAGCGCAAGCTGATTAATTACGTCATCCCTGACTCGTGATCCTATCTTGATTCTATCTAAGGCGTCACGAAAATCGGAGGAATCACCAGCGCTTGGAATGTCGAGCTTTACGAAGCCGGCTGCCTTCGCATTGAGCTCGGCCACTCGAGTTCGCCTCAGCTCCCGTCTAGCGGCCCGCGCCTTCTGAAGCACGTCGATCAGTCTCTCCCGCTCATCCTCGAGCTCGGCAAGCGCGGGCTTCGCCTTATCCTCCAATTCTGACCGAGACGCTTCCGCTTGCGTCAGCTTGGACTGAAGCAACTCCAGGTTGTCGCGCAGCGACGCCAAGGATGCGCCGGGGTCAACCTTTTCGAGCTCCTCATTAAGCTCCGTCTTGAATGCCTCGAAGCGCGCCGACCAGGACTTCTGAATTTCGGCCATCGCTGCGGATGCAGCCGCGATTGATCGTTGCATCTGGTCGCTAGTGGACTCGATTTGGGACTTGAGCGCATTCACCACTGTTGACGCGCTTAAGAATAAGTCAGCGTTTACCGCGAGGGACTCGCCAATCGGAGACTCCGGCAAGTCCATACGAGGAACTATCAGCAAATCGACCGCTTGCTTCATGCGTACTAATGCTGTCTGTTCTCGGGTCCAGCTCGATTGCTCTTTTACGGCGTCTGTCTTGAATAGATCGGTTAGTTTGCGTACCTGCTCCGACAGATCACCTTCCTTGGAAGCCTCGACCGCGAGCTGACGAGCTCGATTACGAGCCGCGATTAGTTGACGCGCGTTCGCTCGCAACGAGCCGATGGTATCCGCTATCAGCTTGCCGACCGGTTCTAGGTCGACGGACGAATCGATCAACGCCATTCGCCCAACCGGCTCTCGTGAGTACTCCAGAATCTCACCCTGAGAAAAAGCCGCGATTGGGCAGACCGCCGTTACATCGATGTCGACCTCCGCCCACTCAGCGCCTGTTTGCTGCAGTATTCGCGGAGCACTAGGTTCGTTTGTCGTGAATGCGCGTTCGATCCGATAGCGGTTATCTTCATTCGAAACATGCAAAATTACTACACTGCCGTTCATCAAAGCCTTTGTCATCCGCGAATCAATCTCGCGTCGAATGGCCGGGAATCGGCTCGCATCGACTTGCTGATTGACGGCGAAACGTATCGACTCCAACACGAGTGACTTACCGGCGCCCGTGCCGCCAAGCAGACAGTTCAGATCAGGCGATAGTTCGATTGCCTCCCCTCCTAAAAAGCCGCCCACGATCTGTATGCTTTCGATCCGGTGGTATGCCGGATCGGGGGGAGCTTCCAAGCGAACACGAAGATCCGGATCAGCCAAGGCGTGTCGAAGTCCGATGAGATCGGGACGGCTTGCTTTGATCCAAGTTCGCCGAGCTCCAATCCCGACCAGACCGTGGCAGCTCTTGCTCGCATCCCACGTGTCAGAGCCACGCACAGCCGCTAACACCCGGGCACCGGCAATCTTGTTGTTAACGTCCTGGACCGTATCCATATGTACGACCTCAACCGCACTAATCGCGGGGTTGAGCAGTGTCTTCTTCTGATGCGCTTTGACTACAAGGGTCAGTAGACCCTTGTCTTTCTCGACGTGGGCGGCTATCGCAACTCCGCCAGCCTTCTCGACTTGCACCGCAGCTTCCGCGAAGCCGAAATCTGCGGCAATGTCGAGCCGGCCTCGATCCGCATGACCGATCCCCAGCTTGACGAGCACTTCTTCGATCAGGGTCGGATCTGTTCCCTCTTCCCACAGCGCCAACAGGTGGCCCTCCGAAGTGCTGATTTCAACACCAGGCAGCACTACAAGCGGCCTGCCCTCAGCCGCTTCGGCCACCTGCTGACACCAGGCCACGGTGTTGTGGTCCGTGACTGCGATGGCATCAAGACCCGCGGCAATCGCGGCGTCGACGATATCCAAGGCAGTTCCGAAGTTCTCGGCTCTTGCGTCGTCGGAACCCGGCGTATGGACGTGCAGGTCAACTGCCCAGAATTTCGCCCAGTCACTCACTTTCTCTCCGCCGCTAGGCCACCCATAGCCTGCTGGGAACGGGTCGGTTGCAGTAGCTAACGAGCGAATAGGTTTCATCACCGAGAAACTCCCCCCTTCACGAACGCGTTGCGAGTCCGCAGTCAGTCCGCAGTAGGTCTATCACTCCCCCTCAATAACCAACGCTGCCGACACATCGACGTGCGCGGATCGGTGCTACTCAACAACCTCAGACTGATTAAACGCGCTGGTGTCGTGGTTCGGGACGAAGAGGTCGTGGGTTCGAATCCCGCCACCCCGACTCGTGGGAGTACAGAGGCCCTGATCCGGTTCGTCCGGTCAGGGCCTCTGTCGTGTCACGTGCGGGTGCGCAGGGCGATCGGCAGGTCGTCGGCCGGCGTCGGCCCGGTGCCCCACGTCAGCGGGAGCCGGTAGCCGTCGGCCACGCGCCACTCGAAGCGCCGCAGCATCTGGTGCATCACGGTCTTGACCGTCATATCGGCGAACTGCTGGCCGATGCACTTGTGCGCCCCGCCGCCGAACGGGGCGAATGCGTAGCGGCTCACCGCGGCCCGGGGTTCCGGCTTGTCGACGAAGCGACCGGGGTCGAACGTGTCCGGGTCGGGCCACCAGTCGGCGAGCCTCATCGAGGCGTGGACGTTGATCGCCACCTGGGCCTTGGCGGGGACGAAGTGTCCGAGGATCTCCGTGTCGCGCGTGGTCTGACGGAACAGGGTGCCCGCCGGCGCGTACATCCGGAGGATCTCCTTGAACGCGGCGTCGAGCAGCGGATAGCCGTCCAGGTCGCCCAGGGCGGGCGCGTCGTTGGGCCGGTCGACCGCCTCGTCGCGAAGCACCCTCTGCCACTCGGGGTTTCGGCCCAGCTCGTAGACGAGCATGGACAGGGCGATCGCGGTGGTGTCGTGGGCGGCCATCAGCAGGAAGATCATGTGGTTGACGATGTCGGCGGGGGCGAACCGCGCGCCGTCGTCGTCCTCGCTGCGGCACAACATCGAGAAGAGGTCGGTGCCCTCGCCCCGCTGCCGGTCGGCGATCTGCTCGCCGAAATAGCGTTCGAGCCGCCGCCTCGCGCGCAGGCCCCTGGCCCAGACGCCGCCCGGCACATCCGCCCGCAACAGGGCCTGCCCGCCGCGCACGGTGTCGTGGAAATCCGCGGCCAGCTGGTCGGATTCGGGCCCGAGGTGGGTGCCGACGAACACCTCCGCGGCCTGCTCCAGCAGCAGGTGCTTGACGGACGGGTAGAACGGAAAGCCGTCCGTGGCAGCCCAACTGCGCAGGGTCCGGTCGATGCCGGGTCGCATCAGTTCGAGGTAGCCCTCCAGCGCGCTGCGGGTGAACGCCTGCTGCATGATCCGGCGGTGATCGCGGTGCTCCTCGAAGTCCAGCAGCATGATGCCCCGGTAGAAGAACGGGCCGATGACCGGCGCCCACCCGCGGGTGCTGGAGAAGACCTTGTCCCGGTTGACCCACGCGGTCTCCAGAGCCTCGGGGCCCATGAGCGATACGACACGGAACCCGACCCCGCCCGCCCACGAGACCGGCCCGTACATGTCGTAGCGGCGACGGGCGAAGTCGAGCGGTTCGGCCAGCGCGCTGAGCGTGTGACCGAGGAACGGGAACCCGTAGTTGCCCATGACCGGTTTGAGGTGCGAACCCGGCGGTGGCGGGGCCAGGGGTTCCTCCCGGCTGGGGAAGCGCGAGGTGACGGCCGCGCCGGCGGCCTGGAGACGGCGGGTGTTGGTCGGTGAAGTGAGCTGCGTGGTCAGTGCCGTCATCCGCCGGTGCCCTCCTCGGGTGTATCTGGTACCGAACCGTGCCAGAATCGGGTGATGGTGTCAACGGGTGAGCGTGCCTACGGCGGGCAGTCGGCGGACGTCCGCCGTCGTCAGCGCAGGGCGCGCCTGCTCGACGCCGCGATGGAGGCGATGGCGCACAACGAGTGGCGCAGCGCGACGGTCGGCAAGCTGTGCGCCGCCGCGGGATTGAACAAGCGGTACTTCTACGAGAACTTCGCCGATCTCGACGCGCTGTCCGCGGCCGTCGTCGACGACGTCGCCGAGAACGTCCGCGCCGCAACGGTGCAGGCGGCGGAGTCTGCGGCCGCAGAGTCGTTGGAGGCGCGGGCGTTCGCCGCCGTCACCGCCGCCGTGCACGCACTCGTCGACGATCCTCGCCGGGCGCGGATCCTGTTGGGCGGGGCCGCCGCATCGGCGGAACTGCACTCCCACCGGGCGGTGGTCATGCGCCACCTGACCGAGGTGCTGATCGACAACGGACGCAGCGTGCACGGCGTCGAGCTGGAGTCCGATCCGCTGGCCCGGGTGGCGCCCGCGTTCATCGTCGGCGGCACCGCCGACGCCATCCTCGCGTTCGTCGACGGCCGCACCGGCCTGTCCCTCGACGACTTCGTCGCGCAACTGGCCACCCTCTGGCTGATCACCGGGAACGGCGCGGCGGACGTCGCGCGTGGACGGACGCCGTAGGCCCTGGCAGTGCTCCCAACCAGTTGGTCGATAAGCTGCCCAGGATGACCGCCCTCCGTGACACCTCCTGGCCGCATGACGCGAGCTGGATCGCGCGCCTGCTCGAGTTCGACCGCGACGGCGACACCTTCCTGGCACCGCAGGTCACCAGCGGTCCGGCACACCGGCTGTTCGGCGGTCTGATCGCGGCCCAGGCGCTGGGCGCCGCCGGCGCCACGGTCGATCCCGACAAGCGGGCGCAGTCGCTGCACTGCTACTTCGTCCGCGGCGGCAAATACGGCATCAACGTCGAACTGCAGGTCGAGCGCACCCGCGACGGCCGCTCGTTCGACACCCGCCGCGTCACCGCGGTCCAGGAGGGCAAAGTCATCCTCGAGATGATCGCGTCCTTCCACCGACCCGAGGACAGCGCCGACTGGCATCCGCCGCGGCAGGCGACCCTCCCGTTCGACGACGCCCGGCCCAAATCCCCCGATCTGGAGGCCGTGGACCGTTTCGAGGTCCGCGCGAATCCGAGCGACACCTCGCCCTTCGCGATCCCGCCGTTCTGGATCCGCTCCCTCGATCCGATCGAGGACGACCCGCTGATCCGCGCCTGCCTGCTGACCTACATGTCCGACCTCGGGCCGGTGCCCGCCGCCCGCCCGGCCGGCGCCCCCGACGAACCCGGCGCCGGGATGGCGGCTTCGCTGGACCACTCGGTGTGGTTCCACCGGCCGTTCGATCCGCACCGCTGGCACCGCTACGAGGTCAGCGGCGTCAACAACAGCGACGCCCGCGGCCTGGCCGTCGGTTCGCTGTACGACGACGACGGCGCGCTGATCGCCAGCACCACCCAGGAAGCCCTCTGGCGGTTCTGACAGACCGATTGCCCCCGCGCGGAGCGATTGGAGAGACCAAGTAGCGGGTAGTTCCCCGGCGTGACTTTTGCGCCGATCATGGTTGAACCGACGTTGCCCGACGCCCGCGGCCCGCTCTCGCTGGCCGTGGTGAACACCCTCGCCGAGCGAGCCCCCCGCAACCACCTGGCCCGCATCGAGGCGTCGCTCGGCGACTCCGACCCCTACGGCATCGACCTGCAACTGGCGCTCTACGTCTGCTACGAACTGCACTACCGCGGCTTCGCGGGTGTCGACCCGCACTGGGAGTGGAACGCCGGGCTGCTGCACCTGCGCGGTCAGATGGAACAGTCGTTCCTGAGCGCGGTGCGTCGCGACGTCGGGGAGATCGACGAGGACCAGACGGCCGCCGCCGAGATGGCCGCGCTCGCCGTCGAACCCGTCGACGGTGATGGCCCCTCGTACTTCCTGCGCGACAAGGGCACCTGGGAGCAGATGCGCGAGTACTTCGTGCACCGCTCGCTCTACCACCTCAAGGAGGGCGATCCCCACGCCTTCGCCATCCCCCGGCTGACCGGACAGGCGAAGGCGTCGTTCGTCGCCGTCGAGTTCGACGAGTTCGGCGGCGGCCGCGGACCGCAACTGCACCAGCAGCTCTTCGCCGACCTGATGGTCGCCGCGGACCTGGACGCCACTTACCTCCGATACATCAACGACGTACCGGCCGAAGCGCTGGCCGCGGTCAACCTGATGTCGATGTTCGGCCTGCATCGGGCGCTGCGCGGAGCGGCGGTCGGCCACTTCGCCTCCACCGAGATCACCTCGTCGCCCGGGTCGCGCCGGCTGGTCGAGGCGCTCGAGCGGATGGGCGCACCGGACACCTGCGCGGCGTTCTACCGCGAACACGTGGAAGCCGACGCCGTCCACGAACAGGTGGTGCGCACCGACGTGGTCGGAGACCTGGTGGCCAGGGAACCGCACCTCGACACCGACGTGGTGTTCGGCATCCGGGCGCATGCGCTCGTCGAGGACCGGCTGGCCGACCACTTGATGAGGTGCTGGACGGCCGGCGAGACGTCGCTACGCCGGCCGCTGGGCTGACGACGCGGCCGCGTCGGCGTCGCCACGGCGGCGCCGACGGTGGCTGGTATCGCACAACGGGTAGTTCTTGCTGCGTTTGCAGGCGCAGATCGCCACCATGAACCGGTCGGACTCCACCACGCTGCCGTCGGGCATCTCGATGCGGACGGGCCCCTCGACCATGATGGGGCCGCCCTGCACCACCCGCACGGTGCGCGGTTCGGTCATGGCTTGTCCGCCCGGATGACCAACAGCTCTTCTTCGCGTCGGCCGGGATCCAGACGCCCGGTTTCCTCGAGCCACTCGGCCCGCGCATTCAGCACGGGGCCGAACGGAATCCACTGCCAGGCAATCACTTCCGCGTCCAGCCCGGCACTCGACAGCGCCGCGAGCGTGGCCCGCGGATCGGCGAACTCGGACTGCACGAGCAGCAGGCTGCCCCCGGGCGCGAGGAGATCGGGCACCGCCTCGCACAGCGGATCGAGGATCATGCGCCCGTCGTAGCCGGCATCCCACGCACGGGCGGGACCGACGCTCGACGGCACGGGTTCCCGGTCGGCTTCGGGGGCGTGCGGGACGTACGGCGGGTTGCACGTCACGAGGTCGAACGGGGTGAACTCCACTGCCCGAGCCCAGGACCCGAGATGGACGTCCACGTCGACCCCGGCGCTGAGGGCATTGCCGCGCGCGCAGCGCACCGCGCGCGGGCAGATGTCGAAGGCGGTGACCGACGAGGCGCCCTGCAGGGCCGCGTTGACCGCGACCACCCCACTGCCCGTGCACAAGTCGACGGCGCGGCGACCGACGGCGAGACCGGTCTTCTCCATGATGTCGATCAGCAGTTGCGAATCTTCCTGCGGGGCGTACACGCCGTCCGCGGCGACCACGATGTCGCGCTCGTCGGTGTATGCAGTCGTCACATCGGCCTCTCGACGTCAAGGGGTCATTAGCTGGGTTGATTAATGCCCTGTATCGCGGTTGTTAAACCCGCACACCCCGTTTGCGCTGCTGCTGAGGCGGGCACCCGAGCAGGCGTGAACGTCTCAGATCTCCTCGCACTTCCGGTCGAAGTCGGCGCCGCGGTGCGCCGGCGCCGGCTCTTCCACCCTGCCGGGGTGCTCGCCCGGGGCCGCATCGAGCGGGTCGCCCCGCCCGGTCAGGGGCTCCCGATCGAATCGGGCGACGTAATCGGTCGGGTGTCCAAGGCCGTCGGTCTGCCGGGTTCGGTCCCGGACATCGCCGGGCTGGCCTGGCGGATGACGAAGGACTCACGCCCGTGGGATGTCCTGCTGGCGACCACTGCTGTGAACCGTTTTCTGTTGTTGCCCACCGCTTCCTGGGACAACACCACCTACTCGAGCCTGATGCCGCTGCGGTACGAGGGCGGTGTGTGGTGGGTGCGGGCGCATCTGTCGACGAAACTCGACCGGCCGGGGCTGTCGCTCGACACCATCACCGACCGACTCGCCCGCGGCGATCTCGAGTTCAGCATCGATCAAGCCGCGGGCACAGGCGAATTCGGTCCGCTGGCCCGGTTGACGCTGTCCGAGGTGATCCCGCCAGACAAGGACCTGTCGTTCGACCCGACCCTCAACAGCGCACCCGGGGTGTCGCTGGCACCGGGATGGCTGACCGACTTCCGGCGCGCGGCCTACCGCCGCAGCCGGGAAGGCCGCGACGCCGAGTGACGGTTACTCCGGTGACTCCTCGGTGTTCTCCGACGTGGTGATCTCCGGGGCCACCTCGCGCGAGGCCATCCCGCCCTCGCCACCCTGATCGGTCGGGCCGGGACGGCCGCCCTTGGGCTCGTCGGCGTGTTCCTCGTCGTAGATGCCTTCTCCACGGGGCACGGGCGCCCTCCTCTCGTCAGGGCGGGACTACCCGTCCGACGCGGCGCTCAACCACGGCCATACAGTGTGTTGACGAGTGTCAAGTGTTGTGACGTACCGAACCTTGACCAAGTGATTCCGCACACTCGAAAATCGACGCCGTGCCGTACAAGAGTGAGCGCGAACTGATCGACGAGGTCAAGGACAGGCTGGTCGCGAAGTTCGCCGAGGTGCCCGAGGGCCGCATCGCGATCGCCGTCGAAGACGCCTACGCCGACTTCACCGACAGCCTCATCCGCGATTTCATCCCGCTCCTCGTGGAACGCCGGGCCTGCGACGAGTTGAGGCTGGACAACTCGTCCGAACTCGCCTACAGCTGACGGTCAGGCCGCCGCGGAGCGCAGCTTCTCCAGCAGCGGGCCGGCCGCCTCGGCCAGGAACCGGTCCTGACCCTCGTCGCCCACCTGCACCAGCGCGATGTCGGTGAACCCGGCCTCCCAGTACGCGCTCACGGATTCGACGATCGCGTCGAGGTCAGGGCCGCACGGGATCGACTCCGCGGTGTCGTCCGGGCGCACGAACTGCGTCGCGCCCGCGAACCCCGCCGTCGTGGGCAGATCGGCGTTGACGGCCCAGCCGCCGGCGAACCACCGGAACTGCTCGTGCGCCCGGGCGACCGCCGCATCCCGGTCGGGGTCCCAGCAGATCGGGATCTGACCGACCACCCGCACGTGCCCGGGCAGACCCGTCGCGCGCCGCGCGTCGTGCCACGCGTCGACGAGGTCCTTGTTCGGCTCGACGGCGATGAGGTGGTCGGCGAGTTGGGCGAACGCCTCGACCGAACGCTCGCCGGAGACCGCGGCGGCGATGCCGACCGGCGTCTCGGGCAGGTCCCACAGCCGGGCCGAGTCGATCTCGAAGTACTCCCCGCGCCAGTCGACCACCTCGCCGGTGAACAGTTCCCGGATGATCTGGATGGCCTCGCGCAGCATGTCCTGGCGCCGGGCGACCGTGGGCCACCCCTTGCCGACGACGTGCTCGTTGAGGTTCTCGCCGGTACCGAGGCCGAGCGTGAAGCGGCCGTCGGCGAGGATCTGCAGCGTGGCGGCCTGCTGCGCGACGATCGCGGGGTGGTAGCGCATCGTCGGGCACGTCACGTAGGTGAACAGTTCGACGCGTTCGGTGACGTGCGCGACGGCGCCCAGCACGGTCCAGGCGTTCGGGGCGTGACCCTGCGCCGCGAGCCACGGGGAGTAGTGGTCACTGGACACCTCGAAGTCGAATCCGGCGTGCTCCGCGGCGGCGGCGTAGCGGACGAGCTCCTTGGGTCCGCTCTGCTCGGTCATCAGGGTGTAGCCAAAGCGCGTCATGGCGTCCGGGTAGCCCGTGGCGTGGGGGTGCAAACGACGGGCACTAAACACCCTGCGCGACTGCGCTTTACGCGCAGACTACAGACGCGCCTTGACCGCCGCGGACAAGCGGGATCCGTCGGCCTTGCCGGCGGCGATCGCCGACGCGGCCTTCATGACCTGCCCCATCTGCTTCATCGTCGGGCGCTCACCGAGTTGTTCGGCGACCTGCGCCATCGCGGTGTCGACGACATCGGCCAGTTCGGCCTCCGTCAGCGGGGTCGGCAGGTACTCGTCGATGATGCGGGCCTCGGCGTGTTCGTTCGCGGCCAGTTCACCGCGCCCGTTCTGGGTGTAGACCTCGGCCGCCTCGCCCCGCTTGCGCGATTCGCGTGCGAGCACCTTGATCACGTCGTCGTCGCTCAGCTCCCGCGCCTCCTTGCCGGAGACCTCCTCGGTCTGAATCGCGGCGAGCAGCATCCGCAGCGTGGCCGTGCGGAGTTTGTCCTGTGTCTTCATCGCGGTCGTGAGGTCCGCACGCAGCCGAGCTTTGAGTTCCGCCATGCCATCGAAACTACGCCGGTGCGGTCGGCGGCCAGGCCGGTCGTCGCCGCAAACACGCGCGCCACGTTGTCAATTGGCGTGGTGATCGACAGGATGGTGGCCATGAGCAACGACGCCGGTGGGCCCGGCCAGGTCGACCCGCCGCCGCCGGGACAGGGTCCTCCCGGTTACGCTCCACCGCCGTATGCACCGCAGGGCTACCCGCCCCCCGGCTATCAGCAGGGGTATCCGGCGCCCGGTCCCCAGCAGGGCTATCCCCCACCCGGCTACCAACACGGCTATCCGCCACCGGGTTATCAGCAGGGGTATCCGCCGCCCTATTACCAACAGGGCTACCCGTCACCGCCGGGTTACCCGCCGCCGCACGGCTACGGCCAGCCCGGGGTGCTCAAACCCGGTGTCATCCCGTTGCGCCCGCTCGGGTTGTCCGACATCTTCAACGGGGCGGTCAACTACATCCGGCGCAATCCCAAGGCCACACTGGGCCTAACCGCGATCGTGGTCGTCGCCGCCCAGCTCATCTCGCTCGTCCTGCAGATCCTGGGCCCGCTGATCGCCACCGGCGACCTCGACCCCACCCTCGGCGGCGAGCCCACCGCAGGCGACGTCGCCGTGCTGTCCGGGTCCTCGCTGGCCGGGTCGATCACCACCGCTCTGGCGTCGGTGGTGCTCAGCGGCATGCTGACGGTCATCGTGGGTCGCGCGGTGTTCGGGGCGGACATCAGCATCGGCGAAGCGTGGCAGCGGGTGAAGGGCAGGCTACTCGCGCTGCTCGGCTTCACCGCCCTTGAGGCGCTGGCGGTCGTGCTGCTCATCGTGGTCGTCGTGGTGGTGGTCATCGCAGCCGAGAGCATCGGCGGCGGTGTCGCCGCCTTCCTCGTCGGCGCCCCGCTGGTCATCGCCGCGTTCCTGCTGATCGTGTACGTCGCCACCTCGCTGGTGTTCACGCCGGCGCTGATCGTCCTGGAACGCCTCGGCATCGTCGCCGCGGCCCGGCGCTCGTTCGCGCTGGTGAGGAGGGACTTCTGGCGGGTGCTGGGCATCTGGATCCTGGCCGCGCTCGCAGCGGCCGTCATCGCGGGCGCCGTCGGGGTCCCGTTCAGCTTCGGTGGACAACTGCTCGCGGGGTCGGGGTCCGACGGTGGGGTGCTGGTGGGCCTCGTCCTGGTCGCGGTCGGCGCGGCGATCGGCCAGATCCTCACCGCCCCCTTCAGCGCGGGCGTCGTCGTCCTGCTCTACACCGACCGCAGGATCCGGTCCGAGGCCTTCGACCTGGTGCTGCACACCGGTGCGGCGGCGGGCCCGTACGTCCCCGCCGATTCCACCGACCACCTGTGGCTGACCCGCCGCCCGTGACGTGCCGACCGTAGACATCGACCGCGACGCCGCGCACGAGGCCGCCCAGCGTGAGCTCGACAAGCCGATCTATCCCCGGGCGTCGCTGACCGACCGGCTGTCCGAACTACTCAACGACCTCGTGTACCGCATCGCGCAGGGCGGAGCCGGGGTGCCCGGCGGATGGCTGACCATCACCGTGCTTCTCCTGCTGATCGCCGTCGCGGTGGTGGTGGCCGCGCGCATCGCCCGAAGGACCATGCGCACCGACCGGCGCGGCCCCTCCCTCTACGGCGGCCACGAACTGGGCGCCGCCGAACACCGCATGACCGCCGAACAGCATGCCGCGGCGGGCCAGTGGGCGCTGGCGATCCGCCACCGGTTGAGGGCGATCGCCCGACAACTGGAGGAAAGCGGCGTGCTTCCCTCGGTTCCCGGCCGCACCGCCACGGAACTGGCCACCGACGCCGGCCTCGCGCTGCCTCGGCTGTCGGGCGAATTGCGCGACGCCGCAACGGCGTTCAACGACGTCACCTACGGCCACCGGCCCGGGACCGAAACCGCGTACCGCTCGGTGGCTACCCTCGACGATCACCTCCGCTCGGCCGGCGCGCACGCCGGCCCCAACGCCGGCACACCACGGGCCGAAACCGGTTGGGCGGAGGTGCGATGACGCATCCCGCCACGGCGATCGGGCCGACTGTCGGACAACGCTGGCGCAGCTCACGCTGGGTGCTGCTCGCACTCGTCGTCATCGTCGCGGTCGCGACCGTCGGCACCCTGCTGACCGCGTCGCGTCCCGGCGCGCCGATGGACCCGCAGTCGACCTCACCCGACGGGGTCCGGGCGCTGGTCACGCTGCTGCGAGACCGCGGCGTCGAGGTGGTGGAGGCGCGCAGCGTCACCGACGTCGAACGGGCGGCCCGCGAAGGCACACTGGTCGTGTTCGCCGAGACGCACCGTCTGACCGACGACGAGCACTTGCGGCGGCTGGCCGGCCTGCCGGGTGACCGGCTGCTGGTCGAACCCGTGTCCCGGGCGCGTGAAGCGCTCGCACCGGAGGTGCGCTCGGACGGGGTCAGTTCGTTCGCTCCCAGACCGGATTGCGATCTGCGCGAAGCGAACCGCGCGGGTGACGCGCAACTCGGACTGGCCGAGACCTACCGGGCGGCCGAGCAGCGGCCTGCGCTGACCCGGTGCTATGACGGTGCGCTGGTGCGCTACACCGACGCGGACCGCACGATCACGGTGGTGGGGGCGTCCGATTTCATGACGAACGCCGCACTGCTCGAACAGGGCAACGCCGCGCTCGCCATGAACCTGGCGGGCAGCGCGCCCCGCGTCATCTGGTTCGCCCCGCAGGAGCGGGAGGGCGCCGCCGGAACCGCAGGCCTGTCCGATCTCATCCCCGACCAGGTCAGCTGGATCGTTCTGCAGTTGTCGCTGGCGGTGGTCCTTCTCGCGATCTGGCAGGGCCGGAGATTGGGACCGCTTGTGGCCGAACAACTCCCGGTGGTCATCCGGGCGTCGGAGACCGTCGAGGGCCGCGGCAGGCTGTACCGGTCGCGGCGTGCCCGCGACCGCGCCGCCGACGCGCTGCGCAGCGCGACCCGCGCCCGTCTGCTGCCCCGGCTCGGCCTGCCCGCCCACGCACAGCCTCCGGCGGTCGTCCAGGCCGTCGCCCAGCGGACCGGCGCCGGCCCGCAGGGCGTCGCCCACGTGCTGTACGGCCCGGCCCCGGACACCGACGCCGACCTGGTCACCATCGCCCATCAACTCGACGACATCGAAAGGCAGGTCGCCCACTCGTGACTCAGCCATCAGCGCAGACCACCCAGACCGGCGGTGCGGCAGCCGATTCGGCGCGCCAGGCCCTGCTGACCCTGCGGGAGGAGATCGGCAAGGCCGTCGTCGGTCAGGACGCCGTGGTCAGCGGGCTGGTCATCGCACTGCTGTGCCGCGGCCACGTGCTCCTCGAAGGCGTTCCGGGCGTGGCCAAGACACTGCTCGTCCGCACCCTGGCCGCGACCCTGCAGCTGGAGTTCAAGCGTGTGCAGTTCACCCCGGACCTGATGCCGGGCGACGTGACGGGATCGCTGGTCTACGACGCACGCACCGCCGAGTTCGAGTTCCGCGCGGGCCCGGTGTTCACCAACCTGCTGCTGGCCGACGAGATCAACCGCACGCCCCCGAAGACCCAGGCGGCGCTGCTCGAGGCGATGGAGGAGCGGCAGGTCAGCGTCGAGGGTGAGGCGCGCCCGCTGCCCGACCCGTTCATCGTGGCCGCCACCCAGAACCCGATCGAATACGAGGGCACCTACCAGCTGCCCGAGGCGCAGCTGGACCGCTTCCTGCTCAAGCTGACCGTGCCGCTGCCGCCACGCGACCAGGAGATCGCGATCCTCGACCGCCACGCCCGCGGATTCGATCCTCGCGACCTGTCGGCGGTGCGCGCGGTCGCGGGCCCGGCCGACCTGGCCGCCGGGCGGGCCGCGGTCCGGCAGGTGCTGGTCGCCGACGAGGTGCTCGGCTACATCGTCGACATCGCCGGCGCCACCCGGCAGTCCCCGTCGCTGCAGTTGGGCGTCTCCCCACGCGGGGCCACCGCACTGCTGGCCACGGCACGGTCCTGGGCGTGGCTGTCCGGGCGCAACTACGTCACCCCCGACGACGTCAAAGCGATGGCCCGGCCCACGCTGCGCCACCGCATCGCACTGCGCCCGGAGGCCGAACTCGAAGGCGCCAGCCCCGACGCGGTGCTCGACGGCATCCTCGCGGCCGTGCCGGTCCCGCGGTAGTGGTCCTCACCGGACGTGCGGCGCTGGTCGCACTGCTGTGCGTGTTGCCGATCGCCGTGGCGCCCGTCCCGTCGGTGGCGTTCGCGGCGCTGTTCGGTGCGCTGCTGCTCGCGTTCGTGGTGGACACCGCGCTGGCCGCGAGTCCCCGCCGGTTGGAGGTGACCCGGTCCGGGGAGACCGCCGCCCGGCTCGGCCAGTCCGTCGAGTCGGTGCTGGACGTGCACCATCCGGGCAGGCGGCGGTTACGCGGACGCCTGCGCGACGCCTGGCCGCCGAGTGCGCACGGCGCGCCGCGCACTCACGAGGTGATTCTTCCTGCGGGCCAACGGGTGACGGTGCGCACCACGCTGCGCCCGACCCGTCGTGGCGACCTGCGGTCAGCGCTCGTCACCGTCCGCTCGATCGGACCCCTCGGCCTGGCAGGCAGGCAGGCCTCGCACCGGGTGGCCGGCCAGATCCGGGTACTGCCACCGTTCTTGTCCCGCAAGCACTTACCGTCACGGCTGGCGCGACTGCGCGAACTCGACGGGTCGACGCCCGCTCTGATCCGCGGACAGGGCACCGAGTTCGACTCGCTGCGCGAGTACGTGGTGGGTGACGACGTCCGTTCGATCGACTGGCGGGCGACGGCCCGGCGCGCCGACGTCGTCGTGCGGACGTGGCGCCCGGAACGCGACCAGCGCATCGTCATCGTCCTCGACACCGGACGCACCTCGGCCGGGCGGGTCGGGGTCGACCCGACGGCATCAGACCCCGGCGGCTGGCCGCGCCTGGATTGGTCGATGGACGCCGCACTGCTGCTGGCGGCGCTCGCCGCGCGCGCCGGCGACCACGTCGACTTCCTGGCCCACGACCGGGTCACCCGCGCCGGGGTGTTCAACGCGTCCCGTACCGAACTGCTGGCTCAGTTGGTGTCGGCGATGGCACCGCTGCAACCCGCCCTCGTCGAATCCGACCCGGCCGCGATGGCGTCGGCGATCCAGCGCCGTGTCCGTCGCCGTGCGCTGGTGGTGCTGCTCACCGACCTCAACGCCTCGGCACTCGAGGAAGGGCTGATGGAGGTGCTGCCCCAGCTCGCCGCACGCCACCATGTGCTGATCGCGGCGGTCGCCGACCCGCGGGTCGACCTGCTGGCCGCGGGCCGCGACGACGCCGCCGCCGTCTACGACGCGGCGGCCGCCGAACGGTCGCGCAACGACCGCAACCGCGTCGCGGGCACGCTGCGGCGGGCGGGCGTGGACGTCGTCGACGCCCCGCCGGAGGAACTCGCTCCCGCACTCGCCGACCGTTACCTCCAGATGAAGGCCACCGGCCGGCTGTGATCAGCCGGTGGGCACCACGTCCGGCGCGTCTTCGATGTCGCCGGATTCACCCGCCCGAACCGCCTTCCTGCCGAAATGCACGATGTAGGCCAGGAACGCGACCTCGGCCGCGACACCGATCGCGATCCGCGCGAAGGTGGGCAGCGGCGACGGGGTGACCAGGGCTTCGATCAGGCCGGACAACAGCAGCACCGCCACCAGCCCGGCGGCGACGGCGACCACCGCCCGGCCCTGTTCGGCGAGCACCTGTCCCCGCGGCCGGTGCCCGGGGGCGATGACCATCCAGCCCAACCGCATACCGGCCGCCGCCGCGAGGAACACGGCGGTCAATTCCAGCAGCCCGTGCGGTGTCAGCAGGCCGAGGAAGATGTCGCCCTTGCCGGCGTCGAACATCAATCCGCCCGTGAGGCCGAGGTTGGCGGCGTTCTGGAACAGGATGTACGGGATCGGCAGGCCGAGCAGGATCGCGAAACCGATGCACTGCGCGGCCACCCACGCGTTGTTCACCCAGACCCGCAGGGCGAACGAGCCGGCGGGGTTCTCGCTGTAGTACGAGGCGAAGTCGTTGTTGACCAGCTGGTCGATGTCGCTGGGGGTGCCGACGGCCGACTGCACCTCGGGGCTGCCCGCCACCCAGAACCCGATCAGCGCGGCGACGAGGAAGAACGCAGTGGCCGAACCGAGCCACCACCGCCACGACCGGTACGCGACGACCGGGAACGAGACGGTCCAGAACCGCAGGAACTCCCGCCACAGCGGGGCGTGCGCACCGGTCACCGCCGCGCGTGCCCGGGCCACCAGCCCGGACAGCCGGCCGACCAGGACGGAGTCGGTGGACGACGAGCGCACCATCGACAGGTGTGTCGACACCCGCTGGTACAGGTCCACCAGTTCGTCGACTTCGGCTCCGGTCAGCCGTCGGCGCCGCTTGACGAGCTCGTCGAGCCGGTCCCAGGTGGGGCGGTGGGCCTGCACGAACGCGTCGACATCCACGCCGGCCAGCCTAGTAGCGTGGCCGTATGGTCTCCCAGCCCGAACCGGTGGTGACCGGCGACGCGGTGGTGCTCGACGTGCAGATCGCCCAGCTGCCGATCCGGGCGCTGTCCGCGATGATCGACGTCCTGGTCGTCTTCGTCGGGTACGTGCTGGGCCTGGTGCTGTGGGCGGTCACGCTGAGCGACTTCGACACGGCGCTGTCGGCGGCGGTGCTGATCATCTTCACCGTGCTCACCCTCGTCGGTTACCCCCTGGTGTTCGAGACCGCGACGCGGGGCCGGACGCTGGGGAAGATGGCGCTCGGGCTGCGCGTGGTGTCCGAGGACGGTGGTCCGGAACGGTTCCGGCAGGCCCTGTTTCGGGCGCTGGCCGGGTTCATCGAACTCTGGATGCTGGCCGGCGGCCCCGCCGCGGTGTGCAGCCTGCTGTCCCCCAAGGGCAAACGCATCGGTGACATCTTCGCCGGCACCGTCGTGATCAGCGAGCGGGCGCCGCGGATGAGCCCGCCTCCGGTCATGCCGCCCGCGCTGGCGTGGTGGGCATCCACGCTGGAGCTGTCCGGCCTCGGCGGGGAACAGGCCGAGCGCGCCCGCCAATTCCTCGCGCGGGCCCACCAACTGGAACCCGGGCTGCGAGACGAGATGGCGTACCGCATCGCAGGCGAGGTCGTCGCACGGATCTCACCGCCACCGCCGCCGGGGACGCCGCCCCAGTACGTGCTGGCCGCCGTGCTGGCCGAACGGCACCGGCGGGAGTTGGCCCGGCTGATGCCCGCATCGCCGGCGTACCCGTCGGCGCCCGCGCCGTCGTACGCCGCCGCCGCACCCCCGCGGGATCCGGGTTTCACCCCGCCGAGTTGAGCGCCGGGTGTCAGTCCTGGATCCAGTTGCCGTGGAATCCGTACGGGACACGGTGCGGCAGTTGCACTCTGGCGACCGGCGGGGCGCTGAAGTCGGCGGCGTCGAGGATCACCAGGTCGCTGCCGTCACGCTGCGCGTCGTAGACGTACGCCAGGTACCACCCGTTCTGTTCGTCGGCCGGACCGGATGCGGCGGGCACGAACACCGCCTCTCCCGGTCCGCCCGGCGCGTCGGCGGTGCCGAAGACGTGTTCGGTCGCCGCGCCGGTCGTCAAGTCGTAGCGCACCAACCGCTGATCCCCCACTGACACCGCGTACCGCGCAGGTAGACCCGCCAGCCGGTCATCGATGCGGGGGAACTCCACCGCCCGGTCGTCGAGCCGGCGTTCGCGCACCACGCCGGTCACCAGGTCGACGGTCCAGCTCCACAGTACGCCGCTGGCGTCGAATCCGCCTGTGCCGCGCCATAATTCGGGATAGCGCACGGCCTGCAGAACCAGCGTGTTCCCGTCCTCGTACGCGTTGGCGACGTGGAACACGTAGCACGGGTCGATGTCGAACCACCGCACCTCGCCGAAGGGATCGTCGCGGCGCAGTACGCCGAGGCGGGCGCCGTAGTCGTCGTCCCAGCGGTACGGCATGTCGCCCTTGCCCTCGAGCGCGATGGCCATGTTGAACACGATCGGCAGGTCCATGAAGATCACGTGCCCGCTGGTCATCGCGAAGTCGTGCATCATCGTCAACGCCTTGACGTCCAGCGGCCGGTTGACGGTGAGTTCACCGTCGGCGTCGGCGCGGTGGTAGGTGACGTACGGCTCGAACAGGTTGCCGTAGCCGAAGAAGTGCAATTCGCCGGTGGTCGGGCAGATCTTGGGGTGCGCCGTCATGGAGTCGACCAGCTTGCCGCCGAAGTCGTATGCGCCGACGGTGCGCAGATCGTTGGTGATCTCGTACGGCAGCGACGATTCGACGAGCGCCAGGGTCTTTCCGGCGTGGTTGACGACGTGGGTGTTGGCGACGCTCGAGTGCAGGTTCCGGCTGCCGTCGGCGTTGTAGACCGGGAAGTCGTTCTCGAAGCTCTCGGTACGCACCCACCGGTTGCGGTACCAGGCGGCGCGGCCGTTCTCGATGCGGACGCCGTGGATCATCCCGTCGCCGGTGAACCAGTGCGCGGCGGGCTGCCGCGGGTTCGGGCCGTTGCGCAGGTACCAACCCTGCAGATCGGCCGGGATCTGCCCCTCGACGGGCAGGTCGAAGGCGGTGAGTTCGTCGGCGACCGGCGCGTAGTTGCCCCGGTTGAAGAACTCGCCGTCGGAGGGCAGGTTGTCGGCGCCGACGCCCTCTTTCGCTGAATACGTCTCGGTCATCTGAACTCCTCGGGCTGGCAGGGAAAGCCTGACACGACACTGACACTCCTAATGCGACATGTCAATAGTGGAATGTCAGATCAGCGGCGGGCGGTGACGCAGAGGAAGATGACGGCCATGCCCGGCCGCCGACACTCCGCCCTGGTGGCGAGACTGGTGGCCGACCGGTCGCCGGAGTCGCCGCGGGCCGTGGTCGACGAACTGCGCCGGGTGATCCTCGAAGGCGGCGCGCCGCCGGGGTCCCCCATCCCCCAGCGTCGCGCTGCTGACGGCCACCGAGCTCGCCGAGCTGTACATGGTCCGCGAAACGCTCGAGTCGGCGGCCCTCGTCGCGGCGGTCGCCAACGCCTCGGAGGCGGACCGATCGGCGCTGGCCGCATCGCATCGCCTCCTGGAGACGGCCGTGCGCGACGACGACCGGCACTCCTATCACCGCCAGAGCCGGCACTTCCACCTCGGCATGGCCCGGCCGTCGGGGATGCTGCGATTGGTGCACATGCTCGAATCCGCTTGGAACATCACCGAACCCGTACAGCTGATGGTGCACGTCGAACCTGCCGAGCGGGTTGCGCTGCACACCGACCACGGCCGCATGCTCGAAGCCTTCCTCGACCGCGACGTCGACGGGCTGCTCGCGACGAGCAAAGACCACCACCGGCGGCTCAACGCCGTGGTGGCGACTCTTCCCCCGGACAGCGGGCTGATCGCGCACGGGTGAGCGGCCCGTGAGTCGGTCATGTTGCCGATTGCGCGCAAATATATTTGCCGCGCAACGACGGTGAAACACACCGGCGCTACGTTCCGTTCATCGCCTCGCCCGATGGACAGGAAACGCACCATGACAGACACCCGTGACCTCCCGCCGAGCGCCGTCATCGGCGCGGGCGACATCGTCGAAGCCGCCGGCCATCCCGTCGGCAGCGGGCTGATCAAAGACAGCTACGACCCGCGGCTGACCAACGAGGACCTCGCGCCGCTGGGCAAGCAGACGTGGTCGTCGTACAACATCTTCGCGTTCTGGATGTCCGACGTGCACAGCGTCGGCGGCTACGTCACCGCGGGCAGCCTGTTCGCCCTCGGCCTGGCCAGCTGGCAGGTGCTCATCGCCCTGCTCGTCGGCATCGTGATCGTCAACCTGCTGTGCAACCTCGTCGCCAAGCCCAGCCAGCAGGCCGGTGTGCCGTACCCGGTCGTGTGCCGCAGTTCGTTCGGCGTCCTCGGGGCCAACATCCCGGCGATCATCCGCGGCCTGATCGCGGTGGCCTGGTACGGCATCCAGACCTACCTCGCATCCGCGGCGCTCGACATCGTGCTGCTCAAACTGTTCCCCGGCCTGGCGCCCTACGCCGACGTCGACCAGTACGGCTTCACCGGCCTGTCCCTGCTGGGCTGGTGCAGCTTCATGCTGCTGTGGGTGCTGCAGGCGTGCGTGTTCTGGCGCGGCATGGAATCGATCCGCAGGTTCATCGACTTCTGCGGGCCCGCCGTCTACGTCGTGATGTTCATCCTCTGCGGCTACCTGCTGTGGAAGTCGGGCTGGCATGTCAGCCTGACGCTCGGCGGCGAGAAGCAGGGCAACACGCTGGTCGTCATGCTCGGTGCGATCGCGCTCGTGGTGTCCTACTTCTCCGGGCCCATGCTGAACTTCGGCGACTTCGCCCGCTACGGCCGCAGCTTCGAGGCTGTCAAGAAGGGCAACTTCCTCGGCCTGCCGGTCAACTTCCTGATGTTCTCGCTGCTGGTCGTCGTCACGGCGGCCGCGACGGTGCCGGTGTTCGGCGAACTGCTGACCGACCCCGTCGAGACCGTCGCGCGGATCGACAGCGTCACCGCGATCGTCCTCGGCGCCCTGACGTTCACGATCGCGACCATCGGCATCAACATCGTGGCCAACTTCATCAGCCCCGCCTTCGACTTCTCCAACGTGAGCCCCCAGCGGATCAGCTGGCGGATGGGCGGCATGATCGCCGCGGTCGGATCCGTCCTGCTCACGCCGTGGAACCTCTACGGCAACCCCGAGGTCATCCACTACACGCTGGAGACCCTCGGCGCGTTCATCGGCCCGCTGTTCGGCGTGCTGATCGCCGACTTCTACCTGGTGCGCAGGCAGAAGATCGTGGTCGACGACCTGTTCACGATGTCGGAGACGGGCAACTACTGGTACGCGAAGGGGTACAACCCCGCGGCGGTGGCGGCCACCCTGGTGGGGGCCGTCCTGGCCGTGACCCCCGTGCTGCTCGGCGGTGTCGTGTTCGGCATGGCCGGCGCCGCGCAGTACAGCTGGTTCATCGGTTGCGGGGTGGCGTTCGCCGTCTACTACGTGCTGGCGACCCGCGGCCCGTGGCGGATGACCGCGCTGCGCGTCGCCGAGGGCGCCACTCTGGTCTCCAACTGACCGACACGAAGGGCCTGACATTCCGCTTGTGGAATGTCAGGCCCTTACGCTTTCGTGGTGAGCCTCCGATTCGCCGCCCTCGGCCTCCTCGCCCAGCATCCTGGCAGCGGGTACGACCTGCTCAGGCGCTTCGATGAATCGATGGCCAACGTGTGGCCGGCCACCCAGAGCCAGCTCTACAGCGAACTGAACCGACTCGCCGACGCCGGCCTCATCGAGGTCACCGACATCGGTGCGCGCGGCCGCAAGGAGTACCGCGTCACCGCGGCCGGCCGGGCCGAACTCAGGCGCTGGATCACCGATCCGAGCGACGACCCGCCGCTGCGCCGCCCGGACCTGTTACGCGTGTTCCTGCTCGGCGAGTTGCCTGCCGAGGCGGCGCGCAAGCACTTCACCTCCGTCGCCGAATACGCACTGACGGAACTCACACGGCTCGAGACGATGCGCGATTCGGTGCACTGGGACAAGGACGAGGCCGCGTTCTACGGCCGCGCCGCACTCGAGTACGGACTCCGCCTGCGGGCGATGGAGGCGCAGTGGGCCCGGGACGTGGCCCGCTGGATCGACGAGCGACACGATTGAGCGTTGCATCGCGATAGTTTCCGATATATCGTCAACGTATCGGAAGCGCGCAGTGCGCTTTCTCGCCACCGAAGGATTCACCACCATGAGCAACCCATTCGACTTTGGATTCGGCGTCGGTCCGGGCGTTCGACGTGCGATGCACGAACAGCGAAGGCAGGCCCGCCGCGAGTTCCGCGACCAACTGCGTGAGCAGCGGCGCGGCGACGGCGTCAGCGAGCACGGTGCCGACTTCGACGCCGGCTCGGCTGCCGGCTTCGGGCGCCACCCGGGCCGCGGACCCGGCTTCGAGTTCGCGTTCGACCCGCGCGGCGGCAGCTTCGGCTTCGCGGCGGCCGGCCGCGGGCGTCGTGGCGGCGGCCGCGGACGTGGACGTCGCGGCGACGTCCGCACCGCCATCGTCGCCCTGCTGGCCGAACGGCCCATGCACGGCTACGAGATGATCCAGCAGATCGCCGAACGCAGCAACGGGCTGTGGAAACCCAGCCCCGGCTCGGTGTACCCCACCCTGCAACTCCTCGTCGACGAAGGTCTGATCGTCGGCACCGAGACGGAGGGCAGCAAGAAGCTGTTCGAGCTCACCGACGAAGGCCGTGCGGCCGCGGAGAAGGTCGAGACCCCGCCGTGGGAGCAGATCACCGACGACGCCGGACCCGGACACGCCACCCTGCAGCACGCCGTCGCCCAACTCATGGGCGCCGTCGCGCAGTCGGCCTACGCCGCCGGCGAGGAGCAGCAGGCGCGCATCGTCGAGATCGTCAACAACGCCCGCCGCGAGATCTACGGCGTACTCGGCGAGGAGTAGCGAGCTACTCCACGTCGACCCAGTCGAGGGTGCGCTGCACGGCCTTCTGCCAACCGGCGTACCCGTCGGCGCGCTGGTCGTCGTTCCACTGCGGCGTCCAGCGCTTGTCCTCCTGCCAGTTGCGCCGCAGATCGTCGGCGCCGTCCCAGAAGCCGACCGCCAACCCGGCCGCGTAACCGGCTCCCAGAGCGGTGGTTTCGGCCACCACGGGTCGCACGACGTCGACACCGAGCACGTCGGCCTGGATCTGCATGCACAGGTCGTTGGCGGTGATTCCGCCGTCGACTTTGAGCACCTCGAGGTGCACGCCGGAGTCGGCCTCCATCGCGTCGACGACGTCTCGGCTCTGGTAGCAGATCGCCTCCAGCGTCGCGCGGGCCACGTGGGCGTTGGTATTGAACCGGGACAGGCCGACGATGGCGCCGCGGGCATCCGAACGCCAGTACGGTGCGAACAGCCCCGAGAACGCGGGCACGAAGTACACCCCGCCGTTGTCGTCGACCTGACGCGCCAACGCCTCGCTCTGCGATGCGCCGCTGATGATGCCGAGCTGATCGCGCAGCCACTGCACCGCCGAACCGGTCACCGCGATCGAACCCTCCAGCGCGTAAACGGGTTTGGCGTCCCCGAACTGGTAACACACCGTGGTCAGCAGGCCGTTGTCCGACCGGACGATCTTCTCGCCGGTGTTGAGCAGCAGGAAATTGCCTGTGCCGTAGGTGTTCTTGGCCTCCCCCACCGACAGGCACACCTGCCCGACCATCGCGGCCTGCTGGTCTCCGAGGATCCCGGTGATGGGCACCTCGCCGCCGAGGGGTCCGTCCTCGCGGGTGACGCCGTGACAGTCCGGGCACGACGAGGGCTTGATCTCGGGCAGCATCTGACGCGGAATCCCGAAGAACGACAACAGTTCGTCGTCCCAGTCCAGCGTCTCCAAGTCCATGAGCATGGTGCGGCTGGCGTTGGTGACGTCGGTGACGTGCACGCCGCCCCGCGGCCCGCCGGTCAGATTCCACACCACCCAGCTGTCGGCGGTGCCGAAGATCGCGTCACCCTTCTCGGCGGCCTCCCGCACGCCGTCGACGTTGTCGAGGATCCACTGCACCTTGCCCGCGGAGAAGTACGTCGCGGGCGGCAGACCGGCCTTGCGTCGGATCACGTCACCGCGTCCGTCGCGGTCGAGCGCCGTGGCGATGCGGTCGGTGCGGGTGTCCTGCCAGACGATCGCGTTGTAGTACGGCCGGCCGGTGCGGCGGTTCCACACCAGCGCGGTCTCCCGCTGATTGGTGATGCCCAGCGCACACAGATCGCTCGCCGACAGGGTGGTGCGGTTGAGCGCGGACATCAGCACCGACGCGGTGCGCTCCCAGATCTCCACCGGGTTGTGCTCCACCCAGCCGGCCTGCGGCAGGAGCTGCTCGTGTTCGAGCTGGTGGCGACCGACCTCGGCGCCGTCGTGGTCGAAGATCATGCACCTGGTGCTGGTGGTGCCCTGGTCGATGGCGGCGACGAACTCGGCCACGCTTCTCCTTCGTGTCCTTCGTGTCGGGGTTAGTCGTCCATCATGGACCACATGGCAACGCAGATCGCCGACATCGACCGGATGCCCCGCGGCGGCCCCCGCGCATCGTGCCTGGACCGGCTGCTGGAGACCGACCGTCTGGAGTACCTCGACCGCGACTCCGATGGAGACGCCACGAACGAGGCGCGCAAGCGCAGCGTCGTCCAGGCGCTGGAGCGCACCGGCGCGTTGTTCGGCCAGCACGACAAGTTCGCCGAGATCGCGTTGTCGGAGATCGCCGACGTGCCCGACCCCAAGGTGCTCGAACTCGGGGCGGGGCACGGGGAGCTGTCGCGCAGGCTGCTCGACGCGCACCCCACCGCCGAGGTCACCGTCACCGACCTCGACGAGACGTCGGTGGCGACGATCGCCGCGAGCGACCTCGGCAGGAACCCGCGGGCGCGGGTGCAACGCATGGACGCCACCGCCATCGACGCCCCCGACGGCGCATTCGCCCTCGCCGTCTTCGTGCTGTCGTTCCACCACCTGTCACCCGCGCAGGCCGCCGAAGCGATCGCCGAGGGCACCCGGGTGGCCGACAAACTGCTGATCGTCGACCTGCCGCGGCCCCCGGCCCCACTGCACGTGGTCCGGCTGCTGACGATGCTGCCGCTCGCCCCGTTCGTGCCGTTCGTGCACGACGGGGTGATCAGCTCACTGCGCTGTTACAGCCCGTCGGCGCTGCGTGCCCTCGCCGCGCACGCCGACCCCGACATCGAGGTCGAACTGCGGGGCGGACTGTTCACCGAGCAGGTGCTGGTGGCCCGCAGACGGCGCGAGTAAGAATCACCGCGCGCACAACTGTGGCGCGATCGCGGCGGTTCGGCGCTAATGGCCCAACGTGACCATCGCCGATCCGCCGATCACTCCGGGATCCGACATCGACGACCGCCGGGTGCGCACCGCCCTGCTGTCGAGCCTGGTCGGCACGACGATCGAGTGGTACGACTTCTTCCTCTACGCCACCGCCGCCAGCCTGGTGTTCAACCAGGCGTTCTTCCCTGACCAGAGCTCCTTCGTCGGCACCATGCTGTCGTTCGCGACGTTCGCCGTCGGGTTCGTGGTGCGCCCGATCGGCGGATTCGTGTTCGGGCACATCGGTGACCGCATCGGCCGCAAACGCACGCTGGCACTGACGATGTTCCTGATGGGCGGCGCGACCGCGCTGATGGGCGTGTTGCCGACGGCCGCGCAGATCGGTGTGCTGGCGCCGATCCTGCTGTTGTTGCTGCGGATCGCGCAGGGGTTCGCGCTGGGCGGCGAATGGGCCGGGGCGGTGCTGCTGGCGGTCGAGCACAGCCCGGCGAAGCGCCGCGGGTTCTCCGGCAGCGTTCCCCAGATCGGGCTCGCCCTGGGGCTGGCGCTGGGTACCGGGGTGTTCGCGCTGTTGCAGGTGGTGCTGCCCGACGACGCGTTCCTGTCCTACGGCTGGCGCATCGCGTTCCTGGTCAGCGTCGTGCTGGTGATCTTCGGCGTGGTGGTCCGACTCAAGGCCGAGGAGACACCGGCCTTCGAGAAGGTCCGCGACGACGACGAGCGGTCCGCGGTGCCGATCAAGGAGATCTTCCGTCCGCCGGTGCTCAGGACCACGGTGCTGGGCATGCTGTCGCGCTGGGGTGAGGGCGCCGCGTTCAACACCTGGGGCGTGTTCGCGATCTCCTATGCGACGGCGACCCTGCATTTCGAGAAGGTGCCGGTGCTGATCGTGGTGACGGTGTCGGCGTTGCTGATGGCCGTGCTGCTCCCGGTGTCCGGGCTCCTCGTCGACCGGTTCGGCGCCAAGCTGGTCTACGGCACCGGCATCGCCGCCTATGCGGCCGCGGTGTTCCCCGTCTTCGCACTGTTCAACACCGGCAGCATGGTCGCCTACACGGTCGGGATGGTGGTGGTGTTCGGCGTCATCCACGCCTGGTTCTACGGCGCCCAGGGCACGCTCTACGCCTCGCTGTTCCCCACCCGCATCCGGTACACGGGCCTGTCGACGGTCTATCAGCTCTCCGGCGTGTACTCGTCGGGTCTGACCCCGCTGATCCTCACCGCGCTGATCGCCGCCGCGGGCAACACGCCGTGGTTGGCGTGCGGCTATCTGGTCGCGACGGCGCTGATCAGCGTGGTCGCCACGGTGCTGCTGCGCCCGCGCGCGCTGGCCGACCTCTGAGTGCCTAGACGGTGACCGAGGCGCCGCGGTCCAGCTCGATGACCCGTTCGGCCAGGCCGCGCCGCGTCATCTCCTCCAGGAAGTCCGACAGCGGCGAGGCGAACACCCCGTAGTCGTTGAAGTGCACGGGAATGACCTTCGGCAGGTCGAGCAGTTCGGCCGCGCCGGCTCCCTGCCTGCCGTCCATCGTGACCGTGAGCCCGAACGGGAGGTGCCTGCCGAACGGCAGCCGGGTGCCGCCGAGGTGCAGGATGCCGGCGTCGATGTCGGGGAAGCGGCGGGGAATTTCGTCGAGTTCCTCGATGAGCAGCGTGTCGCCGGAGATGTAGACCCGGCGCGTCGGGCCGTCGGCGCCGGAGACCTCCACCATCGAGCCCATCACCGGGGGCAGCGCGCGGTTGATCGGCGTGGGCGCGTGCCGTCCCGGCAGTGCGGTGACGGTGACCGTTGTGGCGCCCTTGGTGATCGTGTGCCGCTGCCAGGTGTCCAGTGCGACGGAGTGGCCGAACCCGCGCCTGCGCAACCGTTTGGCCGCATGCGCGGTGGTGATCACCGGCAACGTGCGGTCGAGCCCGTTCTGGGCCACCCGATCCCAGTGGTCGCCGTGCATGTGGGACAACAGCACCCCGTCGAGCGGCGGGAGCCGGTCGATGTCGAGCGCCGGATCGTGCAGCCGCTTCGACAACAACCCGTAGCCCAGATACGCGTGCTGGCCACGGTGCAGGAAGTTCGGGTCCGTCAGCAGCGTTACGCCACCGGCGGTCAGCAGCGTGGTGGCGTTGCCGATGAAGGTCACCGTGATGTCCATGACGCCGTGCTACCCACGTTCATCCCGGTTATGCGCACGGGCGTCACTAGCATCGGCGGAGTGGGCGAAGAAGTGAAGCAGACCGACTTCAGCCGGGCGCACCGTCGCGAGTACCGCCGCAAGGTGCAGCTGTGTCTCGACGTGTTCGAGACGATGCTGGCGCAGTCGAGCTTCGAGTTCGAGCGTCCGCTGACCGGTATGGAGATCGAGTGCAACCTCGTCGACGCCGACTACCAGCCGGCGATGAGCAATTCCGAGGTGCTCGCATCGATCGCCGATCCGGCCTACCAGACCGAATTGGGCGCCTACAACATCGAATTCAACGTGCCGCCCCGCCCGCTGCCCGGCCGGGCCGCCCTCGAGTTGGAGGCCGAGGTGCGCGCCAGCCTCAACGCGGCCGAGGGCAAGGCCGACTCCGACGGCGCCCACATCGTGATGATCGGCATCCTGCCGACGCTGATGCCCGAACACCTCGCGAGCAACTGGATGAGCCAGTCGACGCGCTACCAGGCGCTCAACGACTCGATCTTCACCGCGCGCGGCGAGGACATCCTCATCGACATCGCCGGCCCGGAACGGCTGAGCCTGCAGGCGGCGTCGATCGCCCCGGAGTCGGCGTGCACCAGCATGCAGCTGCACCTGCAGGTCTCCCCCGCCGATTTCGCGCGTAACTGGAACGCCGCCCAGGTCGTCGCGGGGCCGCAGTTGGCATTGGGCGCCAACTCGCCTTACTTCTTCGGCCATCAGCTGTGGGCCGAGACGCGCATCGAACTGTTCACCCAGGCCACCGACACCCGGCCCGACGAGCTGAAGACCCAGGGCGTCCGGCCGCGGGTCTGGTTCGGCGAACGCTGGATCACCTCGATCTTCGACCTGTTCGAAGAAAACGTCCGGTACTTCCCGTCGCTGTTGCCCGAGGTGTCCGACGAGGATCCGGTCGCCGAACTGGCCGCCGGCCGCACCCCGAGACTCTCGGAGCTGCGGTTGCACAACGGCACGATCTACCGGTGGAACCGCCCCGTCTACGACGTGGTGAACGGCAAACCGCACCTGCGGGTGGAGAACCGCGTGCTGCCGGCCGGCCCCACGGTGATCGACATGCTCGCCAACTCGGCGTTTTACTACGGCGTGCTGCGCACGATGTCCGAGGAGGACCGGCCGCTGTGGACGAAGTTGAGCTTCGCCGCGGCCGAGCACAACTTCCGCGACGCCGCGCAGAACGGGATGGATGCGCGGCTGTACTGGCCGGGAATGGGAGAGGTGACACCCGACGAACTGGTGCTGCGACAGCTACTTCCGATGGCCGACGAGGGTCTGCGCCGGTGGGGCGTCGCGACCGAGGTGCGCGACCGCTACCTCGGGGTGATCGAGGGCCGGGCCAAGACCGGCCGCAACGGCGCGGCCTGGCAGATCGCCACCGTGCACGCGCTGCAGGAACGCGGCCTGGCCCGACCCGCCGCGCTGGCCGAGATGCTGCGGTTGTACTGCCAGCGCATGCACAGCAACGAGCCCGTGCACTCCTGGGACGGTCCCGCGTAGGTTTGGACCCATGTCGGATGTGATGGATTGGGACAGCGCGTACCGGGGCGAGGGTGTCTTCAGCGGCCCGCCGCCGTGGAGCATCGGCGAACCTCAGCCCGAACTGGCCGCGTTGCACCGCGCGGGCCGGTTCCGCAGCGACGTGCTCGATGCCGGGTGCGGACACGCCGAGTTGTCACTGGCGTTGGCCGAGGACGGCTACACCGTGGTCGGTCTCGACATCAGCCCGACGGCGATCGCGGCGGCCAACAAGGCCGCCCAACTGCGTGGCCTGGCCACCGCGAGCTTCGCCCAGGCCGACATCACCGCGTTCACCGGCTATGACGGGCGCTTCAGCACGATCCTGGACAGCACGCTGTTCCACTCGCTGCCCATCGAGGGGCGCGACGGCTATCTGCGCTCGATCCACCGGGCCGCGGCCCCCGGCGCGACGCTGTTCATCCTGGCGTTCGCCAAGGGGGCGTTCCCGCCGCACCTGGAGACCAAGCCGCACGAGGTGGAGGAAGCCGAACTGCGCGACGCGGTGTCGCGCTATTGGACCGTCGACGACATCCGCCCGGCGTTCATCCACGCCAATGCGCTGCAGATGCCCGGAGCTCCCGTGGACATGCCGTACGAGCGCGACGAGAAGGACCGGTTGAAGTTCCCGGCGTTCCTGTTGGCCGCGCACAAGTCCGGTTAGCGGTCAGAGCCGCGCCGCCTCGGCCAGTGCCGCGGCCGTCAGATCGAGTTCGCCGGCGGTGACGTCGACGTGCGGTGAGAGCCGCAGCACCGGCGCCGTCAACTCGCGCGGTGCGCGGCGGGCATCGCAGGCGGTGGTCACGATGCGTCGTTCGGCGATCAGCCAGGCCCTCACCTTGTGCGGGTCGGCGCCGTCGGTCGGCACCAGCGTCGTGATGGCCGTCGGCTCGTCCACCGGTTCGACCACGCGCCACCCGGGCACGTCGGCCATCGCCTCGCGGGTCAGCCGGCCGACTTCGGCGAGCCGCGCCCGGACATGGTGTTCCCCCGCCGCGAGATGCTCGCCGATGGCGACGGAAAACCCCACGCGCGCAGCGGCATTGGATTCGCCGTGTTCGAACTGCTGCCACACGGTCAGCGGTGCGCCGGGTTCTGACGGCGGGAACCGTGGCCTCAGGGTCTCGGCGAGGTCGGGCCGGACCGCCAACACCCCGACACCGCGAGGCCCGGCCAACCATTTGCGTGACGCCGCGTAGATCGCGTCGGGCGCGACGGTGCAGTCGAGGTGGCCGAGGGCCTGGGCGGCGTCCACCACGAGCGGCAGCTTGAGGTCCCGGCACACCTCGGCCAGGGGGCTCAGCGGCTGCGCGAGGCCGCGGTGGCTGCCCAGTGGCGTCAGATGCACCAGGCCCGGGCGTTCCCGGGCCAACGTGTCGGCGGCGGCGTCGACGCGCAACCGGCCGTGGTCGTCGACGGGCAGGGCCGACACCCGAAACCCGTTGGCCGCCATGAGCGCGAGGTTCGGCCCATACTCCCCGACCAGGCACGCCACCGAGCGGACCCCGGTCCAGCTGCTCAGCAGCAGGTCGAGGGCGTGGTTCGCCCCGGTGGTGAACACGACGTCGGTGGCCGCCAGACCGGTCAGTGCCGCGACGGCGGCGCGGCCCGCGTCGAGCGCCGGCGCCGCGGCCTCCAGCGCGACGTAGCCGCCCACTTCGGCTTCGTGGCGGGCGTGCTGCGCGGCGGCGTCGACGGCGGCGAAACCCTGCCGCGAGCACGCTCCGCTGTCGAGGTGCACGCCGGCCGGTTGCGGCCGCGCCGCACGCCAGCGCTCGGCCAGGGTCTCGGTCACCTGACCGCCAGCGACAGCCCGAAGTCGCCCGCGGGGTCGGTCCAGAAGTGGGTGCGGCGCAGGCCCGCGGCGGCGAGTTCGGCGGCGACGTCGTCGGGCCGGAACTTGCACGACACCTCGGTGAGCATCTCCTCACCGTCGGCGAAGTCGACGGTGAGGCCGAGCGCTCCGACGTGCACGCGCTGAGGACCGGTGGCGCGCAACCACATCTCGATGCGCTGCTCGCCGGCGTTCCAGCGGGCCACATGAGCGAAGGCGTCGACGTCGAAGTCGGCGCCGAGTTCGCGGTTGACCACGGCGAGCACGTTGCGGTTGAACCGCGCGGTGACGCCCTGGCTGTCGTCGTAGGCGCGGACCAGCCGGTCGGTGTCCTTGACCAGATCGGTGCCCAGCAGCAGCGCGTCACCGGCGGCCATGGTGTCGGCCAGGGTGGCCAGGAACGACGCTCGGGGCGCGGCCGTGAGGTTGCCGATCGTCGACCCGAGGAAGGCGATCACCCGGCGTCCGCCCTGGGGGATCTTGCCGAGATGCTCCTCGAAATCGCCGCAGACGGCTTCGATCTCGAGGCCGGCGTACTCGGTCTCCAGCGCCGCCCCGGCGCTGCGCAGCACGCCCGCGTCCACGTCGAACGGGATGAACCGGCGCAACGATCCGTGCTCACGCAGCGCCGACAGCAGCATCCGGGTCTTCTCCGACGTGCCGCTGCCCAGTTCGACGAGGGTGTCGGCTCCGGTGGCGGCGGCGATCTCCGCTGAGCGGTCGCGCAGGATCCGCGCCTCGGTGCGGGTCGGGTAGTACTCGGGCAGCCGGGTGATCTGGTCGAACAGATCGCTACCGACGGAGTCGTAGAACCATTTGGGCGGCAACGCCTTCGGGGTCGAGGTGAGCCCGTCGCGCACGTCCCGGCGCAGCGCCTGCGCCGCGGAGTCGGCCGCCAGGTAGGTGGCGAGGGTGAACGTCATGCCGGTCCTCTCAGCGCTGTCAACTGCACGGCGGATCCGTCGGTGCGGACCAGGTGGCGGTCCGGGATCTCCTCCCAGCGCGGGTCGTCGTCATAGGGTTCGCTGGCCAGTGCCACACCGTCACCGGTGCGCAACACCGACAGGGTGTCGCCCCACGTGGTGGCGACCATCTCGGATCCGTTGGCGGCCAGGATGTTCAGCCGTGAGCTGGGGTCGCGGGCGGCGACCTCGGCGACGGTGTCGCCCAGCCGGTCCATGCCCCGGTCGAAGATCAACGCGGCCAGCAGCGCGCTGTCGACGGTCGATTCGGCGTGTGCGGACAGCGGCAGCACCGCCCGGTCGACGAGGCCGTTGTGCGACAGCAGCCACGTCCCGTCGGTGAACGGCGCCGAGGCGGTCGGTTCGATGGGCATGCCGATGCTGGCCGATCGGACGGCCCCGACCACGCACGCGCTGCGCAGCGCGGGTGCAACCGATGCGAACGACGCGTCGCCCCACAGCGGGGCGGCGCTGCGCCACCGGCAGGGCGGCGCACCTTCGCCGAGCTCGGGTGAGAAGAAGCCGACACCCCAGCCGTCGGCGTTCATCAGACCGTGCTTCTGGCGGCGCGGCGCATAAGACTGCACCAGCAGGCCGTAGGGCGGGTCCAGCATCAGCGCGCTCACGGTGCGCGGGGCACCGAGCCAGCCGAGATGGCGGCACATCAGGCGGCGTCCGACCAGGCCAGCCGAACCCCGGAGAAGATCTGCCGCCGGATCGGGTGATCCCAGTTGCGGAAGCTGGGCCGCAGGATCTCCGGTGCCACCGCCCACGACCCGCCGCGCAGCACCCGGTAGTCCCCGGAGCCGGCGCCGTCGAAGAACGGCTGCGAGTACCGGTCGTAGATCATCGGCGTGAACCCGGGCCAGGGCCGCAGCGTGGAGGTGGTCCATTCCCACACGTCACCGAGCATCTGTTCGGCGCCGTACGCGGACGCCCCGGCGGGGTACGCGCCGACCGGGGCCGGCCGCAGCGCGTCGCCGCCCAGGTTGGCCAGGTGCGCGGTCGGCGCCGACGCACCCCACGGATAGCGGCGGCGTTGCCCGGCGGCGGGATCCCACGCGCAGGCCTTCTCCCATTCGATCTCGGTGGGCAACCTCGCCCCGGCCCACCGGGCGTACGCCTCGGCCTCGAAGAACGTGACGTGCTGGACGGGTTCGTCGGCGGGGATCTCCTCGACGTGCCCGAAGCGGGTGCGGGTGCCGTCCCCGTTCCAGAACTGCGGCGCCGTCAGCCCGGCGTCCTGTCGGTGTGCCCATCCGCGCTCCGACCACCAGCGCGGGCGGTGATAGCCCCCGTCGTCGACGAACTGCTGCCACTCGCCGTTGGTGACGGGTACGCGCCCGATCCGGAAGCCGGGGATGTCGACGACGTGTGCGGGACGTTCGTTGTCGAGCGAATGCGGTTCGGATACGGCGTCGACGCCCAGGACGAACGGCCCACCGGGCACCGTCACGGAGGTGCCCGCGAGGCCGGGCCGCCCGGTGGGCAGCGGTGCGCCGGGCCCGAGCAGCGGCGCCCCGGTCCGCAGGTTGAGCGCCTGCAGCATCGTCTCGTCGTGTTGGTTCTCGTGGCTGATCACCAGCGCGAACCGGAAGCTGTCGTCGGCGTCGTCGGGCATCGCGTCGAGGGCGTCGAGCACCCGGTCACGCACGGCCCGGCAGTACGCGCGGGCGTCGGTCGGGGGCAGCAGCGGCAGGTTCGCCCGGCTCGCCCGGGAGTTGACGAACGCGTCGTAGAGGCGTTCGACGCCCGGGTCCAGCATCCCGGGCCGGCCGGGGTCGCCGTCGCGCAGCAACCACAACTCCTCCTGCTGCCCGATGTGCGCGAGGTCCCAGACCAGCGGGCTCATCAGCGGGTCGTACTGCCGCCGCAGTTCCGCGTCGTCGAAGTCGACCAGGCGCAACGTGCGGCCGCGCGCCCGGGTCAGTTCGTCGGCCAGGGTGTCACGTGCGGTCAAGACTCACCTTTCGCGAGTTGGCGTACGGCTCGGCCGATCCCGTAGGCGACGGCCCGGTCGGCGAAGTCGTCGGCCGGGGACCTGCCTTCTTCGACCGAACGCACCAACTGCTGCATCGATTCCATCACGGGGTCGGGCGCCCGTTCGGCCGCGGTCAGGACGCAGCGCGTCGCCGCGGCGTGCAACCGGCGGTCTGCCAGTCCCATGCGCGCGGCCCGGTCCCAGGCCGTGGCCACCGACTCGGTGGCCTCCGCGGCGATGTCGGCAGCCACCGGATCGTCGAGCAGGGTGGTCAGCGTGAAGGCGACGGCCGGCCACAGGGCATCCGAAACCGCGTCCAGATAACGGATTTCGAGCCACCGGCGCGGGCGCACCGGCGGGAAGAGGGTGGTGAGGTGGTACTCGAGGTCGGCGCGCGTCGGCCGCCGCCCGCCGAGGAGAGTGTGCCCGTCGGCCCAGTCCGCGAACGGCACCCAATCCGTCACCGGCACCGCGCCCGGGGTGTTGACCAGCATGACCGGGGCGCGCAGCGCATAGCGGGCCCAATCGCTGGCCGGGTCGTCCCCGCTGGCGCCGAGCACCGGCCCGCAACGCGCCTCGTCGAGTTCGCCCCAGACCCACTGCCTGCTGCTCTGCCAACCCGAGAACCGCCCGGCGAGCAGCGGGGAGTTGGCCGTGACGGCGATCATCGTCGGGCCGAGCGCATGGGCCAACCGGACACGGTCGGCCCAACCCCGCCGGGGACCGGCGTCGAGGTTGAGCTGAACGGACGCCGTCGCCGTCATCATGAACGCCCCGGCCGCCCCGGTACCGCTCGCGGTGAAGAAGGTCTCCATGGCCGAGTACCGGGCACCGGGGTTGACGCGGCGCGGCCGACGCAGCGGGTCGGCGCCGAGCAGGACGAGCCCGAGCCCGCGCTGCGCGAAGGCCGCTCGCAGGACGGCCCGATCGGAGGTCATCGCGGCGATCGCGGTCACCGCATCGTCTGCGGGCGGGCCGGACAACTCCACCGCGCCACCGGGTTCGACGGTGATCCTGCTGCCGCCGGGTAGCGCCGGCACACCGGCGATCGCATCGGTCACCTCGCCCCACCCGGGCCGCCGGCCGGGGTCGGCGAGATCGAAGGAGTGCGCCTCGATCTCCAGGCCGACCTGCCCCACCGGGCCGTCGTCGAGGCAGTGCGCGGTGATGTGCTCGGCGGCGTCGGCCGCCGAGGCGAATTCGTCGGGTGGCGTATCGCACCCCGGGTCGCAGGTGATCGGAACAGTCATCTCACCCATCCCTCCCGGGTCCGGGCCGTGTGACTGGACCGCTGGTTGGCAGCAGCGGGATCGGCTGATCACCGCTACCGTCCTCATTGTCCAGAGCGGACCGACAACTGCACCCTATTTATGCGTGACAGCTTGGTGACATGCGTGTGCACACGCGCCCGGTCATTGCCCCAGTGTGTTCTGCATGGCGCCGGCCAGCACGTTGACCGCCGGGCCGCCGTTGCCTGATTGGCAGACTTTTGCTTGCAGGAGCACGTTCTCGCGCTTGCGGGTGGTGGTGAAGCAGCGCCGGTCGGTGCCCGCTTCCTGTTTGACCCAGTCCGCGTCCGCGGCACCTGCCGGACCGCCGGTGAACGTCCACACCTGGGTGGTGAAGTTGTCGAGGTGCATCGCGGTGGTCTGCCCCGCGCACCCCGCGGTGCGGTCGACGACACGGCGGTACGCGCGTTCGGCGGCGTCCGGGGTGGCGAACACCCCGACCGCCTGTTTGACCAGATGGGTGGCGTCGGTGGGCGATTCCTGGGCGACCGCGCCGTTGAACGACGCCAGGTCCGGATCGTTGTACACCTCGGGCAGGCCGATGTCGGCCCAGTTGTTACAGACCGGGTTGTCGACGTAGAAGGCCTGCACCGGATTGGTGAAGACCGACTCCCACCGCATGTTGGCGCCCACGATGTTGCCGACCGACCCCTTCCCGAGCACGGCGTAGTTCACCACGCCCGGGTCGGAGGGTCGGGCCTGCGCGGGTGCCGCCGCGGCCAGTGCGAGACCGGCCACGGCGACGCCCGCCAAAAACCGCACCGGACTAGACCTTCGCCGACAGCTTCACGTCGATGTTGCCGCGGGTGGCCTTGGAGTACGGGCAGAACGCGTGCGCCTTCTCCATCAGGTCGTCGGCGACGGACTGCTCGAGCCCGGGCAGGTAGCCGATCAGGTGCGCGGTGAGACCGAAGCCGCCCTCGGAGTCGGGACCGAAACCGACCTGCGCGGTGATCGCGGAGGCCTCGTCGATCTCGATGTCGTTGTTCTTGGCCTGCAGGCGCAGCGCACCCAGGAAGCACGCGGCGTAGCCGGAGGAGAAGAGCAGTTCCGGGTTGACGCCCTCACCGCTGCCGCCCAGCTCCTTGGGCGGGCGGGTGTCGAAATCGATCTTGTCGTCACTGGACTTGACGTGGCCGTTGCGGCCGCCGCCGCTGGCCGTCGACTCTGCGGTGTACTTCACTTCGATGCTCATGGTGTCCGATCATGCCAGCCTGGTCGCAGACGGCAAGACGCCGCTCCCTCCCGGCTGGTCAGTCGGTGGACTGCCCGATGCGACGGGCGGAATCCGATTGCCGCGCCCGGCAATCCGCGCAGGTGCCCCAGAACACGACCTCGGCCTCGTCGACGGTGAACCCGTCTTCGACGCTCGCGGGGTCCAAGCACGGGGCGGCCCCGACTACGCAGTCGACGTCGGTCACCCGGCCACAGCCGCGGCACACGAGGTGGTGGTGGTTGTCGCCGATGCGGGTCTCGTAGCGCGCCGACGAACCCGCCGGCTCGATCCGCCGCACCAGGCCCGCCGACACACAGGCCCGCAGGACGTCGTAGATCGCCTGGGTGGATACCGAGCCGAGCGCCTCGCGTACGCGACCGGAAACATCGTCGGCCGTCGAGTGCGGTGCCTCTTCGAGGGCGGACAGCACCGCCAGCCGGGGTGCGGTGACCCGCAGACCCGCGGCCCGAAGACGGGCCGCGGGTTCGGTGGCACGCCCCGGGGTCATGCCATCGAGTATGCGCCGTTTCTGGACTTGGTCAAGATAACGAACGGGATGATTCCCGTCACGGTCGGGCGGGCGCGGTGGTCGTCGGGCTGCCGGGTGAGGTCTGCTGCGGGGTCTGCATACCGGGCTGACCTGGACCGAAGGGCATGCCGGGACGGTCGAACTGCCCGCGCGGACCCATCATCGGGCCGGGCCCGTCACGGTGGAACATCTGGCCGTGGCCGGGCCCGCCGCCACGATGGCCGCCGCCGTCGGAGCTCCTCCCCAGCACGAAGCCGGAGAAGAAGACGACGGCGACGATGAAGACGACGCCCGCGACGATGCCGACCCAGGCCGCGATGGTGATCACCCGGTTCGGGCGGCGACGCTGCTCGGGGGTCTCGACGTAGGTGGGCTGCGGTGGGGCGGTGACGACGGGTTCGGTACGCGGATCGGGGGACGACGCGGGGGTCGACGGGGTTTCGGTCATACGCCCGATCATGCGAGCGCTGCTGATGGGGAGGTTCTGTATGCGCTATGAATCCGCTGTGAAGAGCGCGGTCTGTCGATTGCGTGACGCCACGGCGGATATGTGCGCCGAAAACCGCCACCCCGTTGCGTGAACGGGTCTCGTGTGGGCCGGCTACCGCTTGAACGGGTTCACCGCGAATTGGATCACCCGGTACGGCGCGTTGTCGCCCAGGGGTGTGGTGTTCCACTGGCTGACGAACACCCGCACCTCGTCGAGCGTCGACCCCGGCGAGATGTACCCGCCGTAGGGCTGGGCCAGCCGGTTGACTTCCGGCGGCGGCAGATACTCGGCCTGGTCCGGCCAGTCCCCCGCCACCACGACCGTCGTCACCGGCGCGGCGCCCAGGCCGACGGGGTTGTCGGCCACCCGCATCTCCATGTTGCCGGTGCTGGCGTTGAAGTACGACAGCACCGTCTCACCGTCGATCTGGCGCACGCTCATCTCCCCGACGCGGTCCGGCCACAGCGGCGTCGGCGTGTGCCCCCACCCCCGCTCGGACGACCAGCCCTGCCACGCGTCACGGTCGGTGAAAGCCTGCGGGGCAACGCGATACAGCACCACCGGGCCGCTGCGGTCGAAGTCGTTGGCCACCATGTAGACCCACCCGCTCGGTGAGTCCGCGGTCGGGATGGGGTCGTAGTACCCGCTGATCTGCGACTGCCGCCCCTCCGCGTATTCGGCGTCTCGCTCCGAACCGGGCACCGTGCGCCACTTTCCCTGCCCTGCTTCGGCTTTGACCAGCCGGGAGGTCCGCGGCCGCAGATCGCTGGTCGTGGTGACCAGCATGTAATTCTCGCGGTTGATCTGCACCACACCCGCAGGCAGTTGCGAGGACCCGGCCGGCGTCGGATCGGCCAGCAGCGGCACGTCCACCCCGGTCACGCCGTCGTAACGCACTCCGCCCGGGTCGAGGATCGAGTCGGTTTCGACGTGCAGCGCGATCGGCGAGTACCAGCCGCCGAACCCCACGCCCTGTCCGGCGAAGCTGTCGCCGCACACCTGCAGGATCCCGCTCGGGAACTCCATGAACTCACACAGGTCCGTCGCACCGATACCGTAATCGCGCGTGGGCGTTCCGGTTCCGGCCGTCGGTCCGATGCGCACCACTTGCCCGGGCGCCAACGGCGGCAGCACGGGACCCGGGACGGGCGCCGGTGGCTGCGCGTGCGCGGCGGGCACCGACAGCGCGGCAGCCAGAATCGCCACGGCGGTCACGCGGCCCCCGTACACCCGCCTGTCAGAGCTGGGCGGCCAGCAGCTCGGCGATCTGAATGGTGTTCAGCGCCGCACCTTTTCGCAGGTTGTCGCCGGAGATGAACAGTGCCAGGCCGCGTCCCTCCGGAACACCCGGGTCCTGGCGGATCCGGCCCACCAGCGATTCGTCGACACCCGCGGCGGCCAGCGGTGTCGGCACGTCCACCAACCTCACCCCCGGCGCACCGACCAGGAGCTCCTGGGCGCGCTGCACCGAAAGCGGTTGCGCGAACTCGACATTGAGCGACAGCGAATGCCCGGTGTACACCGGCACGCGCACGCACGTCCCGCTGACGGCCAGCTCGGGGATGCCGAGGATCTTGCGGCTCTCGTTGCGCAGCTTCTGGTCCTCGTCGGTCTCGCCGGAGCCGTCGTCGACCAGCGATCCGGCCAGTGGCACGACGTTGAACGCGATGGGCGCGACGTACTTGTCCGGCGCCGGGAAGTCGACCGCGCCACCGTCGTGCACCAGGTCGCGGCTGCCCGAGACGACGGCGCTGGCCTGACCGAACAGTTCCTCGACACCGGCCAGCCCGCTGCCGGACACCGCCTGGTAGGTCGACGCGATCATCCGCACCAGGCCTGCCTCGTCGTGCAACGGCTTGAGCACCGGCATCGCGGCCATGGTCGTGCAGTTCGGGTTGGCGATGATGCCTTTGGGACGGTTACCGCCATCGCGCTCGAAGTTGACCTCCGACACCACCAGCGGCACCTCGGGATCCTTGCGCCAGGCCGACGAGTTGTCGACGACGACGGCGCCCGCCTCGGCGAACCGCGGCGCCTGCACCCGCGACATGGTGGCGCCCGCGGAGAACAGCGCGATGTCCAGACCGGACGGATCGGCGGTCTCGGCGTCCTCGACCTCGATCTCCTGCCCGCGGAACGGCAGCTTCTTGCCCTGTGAGCGCGCCGAGGCGAAAAAGCGGACGCTGGTGGCGGGGAAGTCGCGCTCCTCGAGCAGCGTCCGCATCACCTGGCCGACCTGGCCGGTCGCGCCGACCACTCCGATGGCAACCATCGCTACCGCCCCGTTCCCGCGTAGACGACCGCCTCTTCGTCACCGCCGAGGCCGAACGCCTCGTGCAACGCGGCCACGGCCTTGTCCAATTCCGTGTCCTTGACCAGCACCGAGATGCGGATCTCCGAGGTGGAGATCAGGTCGATGTTCACGCCGACCTCGGCGAGCGCCTCGCAGAATGTCGCGGTGACGCCCGGGTGGCTGCGCATCCCGGCGCCGATCAGCGACACCTTGCCGATGTGGTCGTCGTAGAGCACGCGCGTGAAGCCGATCTCGTCCTGCAGCGAGGTGAGCTTCTCGACTGCGGTGCGGGCGTTGTCCCGCGCGCACGTGAACGTGATGTCGGTCTTGCCGTCCTCGATCTTGCTGATGTTCTGCAGCACCATGTCGATGTTCACGTCGGCGTCGGCGACCGCGCGGAACACCTTGGCGGCGTATCCGGGGACGTCGGGCAGGCCGACGACGGTGACCTTCGACTCACTGCGGTCGTGGGCTACTCCGGTCAGGATGGCGTCTTCCATGGCGATGTCCTCGATCGATCCTGTGACGATGGTGCCGGGCTTGTCGGTGTACGACGAGCGCACGTGGATGGGCAGGTCGTAGCGGCGGGCGTATTCCACACAGCGCAGCATGAGCACCTTGGCGCCGCACGCCGCCATCTCGAGCATCTCCTCGAAGCTGACGGTGTCCAGCTTGTGGGCGTTGGGCACGATCCGCGGGTCGGCGGTGTAGACGCCGTCGACGTCGGTGTAGATCTCGCAGACGTCGGCGTTCAGTGCGGCCGCCACGGCGACCGCGGTGGTGTCCGACCCGCCGCGGCCGAGCGTGGTGACGTCCTTGGTGTCCTGGCTCACGCCCTGGAATCCGGCGACCAGCACGATCTGGCCCTCGTCGAGCGCCGAGCGCAGCCGGGTCGGGGTGACGTCGATGATCTTGGCGTTGCCGTGGGTTCCGGTGGTCACGACGCCGGCCTGCGAGCCGGTGAACGAGCGGGCTTGCGCACCGAGGGACTCGATGGCCATCGCCACCAGGGCGTTGGAGATGCGCTCACCGGCGGTGAGCAGCATGTCCAGTTCACGCGCGGGCGGCGCCGGGCACACCTGCTGGGCCAGGTCCAGCAAATCGTCGGTGGTGTCACCCATCGCCGAGACGACGACGACCACGTCGTTGCCCTGCTTCTTGGTCTCGACGATGCGTTCGGCGACGCGGCGGATGCGCTCGGCGTCGGACACCGAGGACCCACCGTATTTCTGGACGACGAGCGCCACTGAACTAGCCTTTCGCGCGGGAAAAAGTCCCACCAAGGATAAGGGCTGCGCGCACCTGCTTTTTCCCTCCGTCGCGCCGAGGGCCACCCCGGTAGCGTCGACGCGTGGCCAATCCGCCCACCGATCGGCACGCCGACACCCGCGTCCCCATCCATCCCCACCTCGCCGCGCGCTGGAGTCCCCGCGCGTTCGACCCGGCGGCCGTCCTCGACGAGGACGCCCTCACCGCGCTGCTGGAGGCCGCGCGGTGGTCCGCGACGTGGGGCGGCAGGCAACCGGTGCGGTTCGTCGTGGGCCGCCGCGGGGACCCGACGTTCGACGCACTGGCCGGCGTGCTGCGCCGCGGCAACAGCTACGCGAAGGCGGCGAGCGCACTGATCCTGGTCTGCGCCGACGAGGGGGACGACGAGCGCACCGCCCGCTACGCCGTGTTCGACGCGGGGGCGGCGGTGGCCAACCTCACCGTCGAGGCGGTGTCGCGCGGTCTGGTCACCCATCCCATGGCCGGGTTCGACCCCGAGGGGTCGCGACAGGCGTTCGGGGTCCCCGATGGCGTGCTCCCGCTGGCCGTGGTCGCGGTCGGGGTGCTCGGCGACTACGCGGACGTCGACGAGGCCATCGCCGAGCGCGATGCGCGACCGCGGGACAGGCTGCCGCTCGACGACGTCGCGTTCAGCCGGACATGGGGCCACCCCGCGCTCGGAGCCCGGCGACGGAAACACAATTAACGCCCTTGCAACACAATCGGACCTGCCTCTGTAACAGAAACATCGGTTACTGCCAGTGATCGGCCTGCCGTGGGCCGCTTACCCGCAGAAAAGGTTTCACATGGATACAGGAACCACAGCCTTCATGCTGTGTTGCATCATCGGCCTCACGCTGATGATCCCCGGCCTCGCCCTGTTCTACGGCGGCATGGTCTCGGTGAAGAGCTCGACCAACATGATGATGATGACCTTCGGGGCCGTCGCAGCCGTCGGGCTGCTGTGGGTCCTGTTCGGCTTCTCCATGGTGTTCGGCACCTCGTACGGAGGGTTCGTCGGCAGCTTCACCGAGTTCGCCGGCATGACGGATCTCCTCGAGCCGATGACCACCGTCGACGGCCTACCGATCAGCCTGTTCGCCGTCTTCCAGGCGCTGTTCGCCGCGATCACCGTCGCGCTCATCTCCGGGGCGGTCGCCGACCGCATGAAGTTCGGCGCCTGGATGGGCTTCGCCACGCTCTGGGCCGTGCTGGTCTACTTCCCGGTCGCGCACTGGGTGTTCGCGTTCGACGGCGTGGTCACCGAGAACTCGGTCGGCGGCTGGATCGCCAACACGCTCGGCGCCGTCGACTTCGCCGGTGGCACCGCGGTGCACATCAACGCAGGCGCCGCGGCGCTGGCCGTCGCGATCGTGCTCGGCAAGTCGGCGATGTTCGGTCAGCTGCGCAAACCGCACAACGTCCCGCTGACCCTGCTCGGCGCAGGGCTGCTGTGGGCCGGCTGGTATGCGTTCAACGGTGGTTCCGCCCTCGCCGCGGGCAACTCGGCGGCCATCGTCATGGTCACGACGTTCGTCGCCACCTGCGCCGCGGTGCTGGCATGGCTGGCCGTCGAGAAGATCAAGACCGGCCACGTCACCGGTGTCGGCGCCGCGTCGGGCGCGATCACCGGCCTGGTCGCCATCACCCCCGCCTGCGGTGCGGTCACGCCGGTCGGCGCGATCTTCGTCGGCGGTATCGCCGGGGCCATCTGCGTGTACGCGGTCGGCCTCAAATCCCGCTTCGGCTATGACGATTCGCTCGACGTCGTCGGCGTGCACCTGGTCGGCGGCGTGGTCGGCACGCTGCTGATCGGCTTCTTCGCCAGCGAAGGCATGCCGAACGGGGTCAACGGCCTGTTCTACGGCGGCGGTATCGACCAACTGTGGAAGCAGGCCGTCGCGGCCGGTGCGGTGATGCTCTACTCGTTCGCGGTGGCGTACCTGATCGCCTTCGCGCTCAAGAAGACCGTCGGCATCCGCATCTCCCCCGACGAAGAGGAACAGGGCATCGACGCCAAGTTCCACCGGGAGTCGTCCTACGACATGCAACCCGTCTGATCGGGTGCTGCGGCCGGCGCGGGGCCACCACGGCCTCGTGTCGGCCGCATTCGCATGTCCATCGAGTTTCCTATCGTGATACAGTGATTCATCTCAAGAGACAGGGTTACTCTTTATGACTACCGACCTCGCCACCCTCGCCGAGCAGTCCGGCACCAAGTTCATCCTCGCGTTGTTCGTCGATCTGCGCGGAAAGCCTTGCGCCAAACTGGTTCCCGTTGAGGCCATCGATCAGCTCGCCACCGAGGGCGTCGGATTCGCCGGGTACGCCGTCGGCGCCATGGGTCAGGAGCCCAAGGACCCCGACCTGGTCGCGATCCCCGACCCCGAGTCGTTCACGCCGATCCCGTTCGTCAAGGAGGGGCTGGCGCTCGTGCACTGCGATCCCCACGTGGAGGGCAAGCCGTGGCCGTACGCGCCGCGCGTCATCCTCAAGACCCTCATTCAGCAGGCCGCCGACGCCGGATTCGAGCCCTGGGTCGGCGCCGAGGTCGAATACTTCCTGCTCACCCGCAACGCCGACGGTAGCCTCGCCACCGCCGACAGCGCCGACACCGCCGCCCAGCCCTGCTACGACGCCCGCGGGGTCACCCGCATGTACGACCACCTCACCGCGATCTCCTCGGCCATGAATCGGCTGGGCTGGGGCAACTACGCCAACGACCACGAGGACGGCAACGGTCAGTTCGAGCAGAACTTCCACTTCGCCGAGGCGCTGACCACCGCCGACCGCGTCATCACCCTGCGCTACCTGCTGTCGATGATCGCCGCCGAGCGCGGCATGGTCGCCACCTTCATGCCAAAACCGTTCGGCGACCGCACCGGCAGCGGTCTGCACTTCCATCTGTCGCTGACCAGCGCCGGCACTCCGGTGTTCCCCTGCGACACCGACGAGCGCGGCCTCGGCCTGTCGGACACCGCGTACGCGTTCATCGGCGGCATACTCGACCACGCCTGCGCGCTGCAGTCGGTGATCGCGCCGACGGTCAACTCCTACAAGCGGACCGGGGCGACCAGCACCGCCTCCGGCGCATCCTGGGCGCCCCGTACCGCCACCTACGGCGGCAACGACCGCACCCACTACATCCGGGTGCCCGATCCCCAGCGCATCGAACTGCGCGGCGGCGACGGCTCCGCCAATCCGTACCTCGCGGTCGCCGCGGCGCTGGGTGCCGGCCTCGACGGGATCAAGCGCTCGGCCGATCCGGGCGCGATCGGCGCGGTGGTCGAGAGCCGTTCCACACTGCCGCCAACCCTGCTGCACGCCGTGGAGGAACTCGAGGGCGACACCCTCATCTCCGGCACCCTCGACGCCGCCGGCGATGGGGTCGCACGGTATTTCGCCGACCTCAAGCGACGCGAGTTCTTCGACTACCACGGCACGGTCAGCCCGTGGGAGGTCGACCAATACCTGACCGCGTTCTGAAGTCCTGACAACGAAAGAGAGCGACACATATGTGTGGGATCGTCGGGTTGCACCTGCGCAGCCCCGAACTCCATCCACGGCTGGGTGAACTGCTGACCGGAATGCTGTGCGAAATGTCCGACCGCGGAAGCGATTCGGCGGGTGTCGCCGTGTACGGCGACCCGACCTGGACACCACCGGGCCACAGCTGCGTGTCCCTGCTGGAGATCGGCGCGTCCCCTGAGTCGGTGACCGACGCCGTGGGCACCGCACTCGGCGTGCCGGTGGCGGTGACCGTGCTCGACGCCACCTACCTGGTGACCGCGGAGGCCGAGGCCGAGGCGATGCTGGCCGCGACGCGCGCCGCGTTCCCCACCGCGTTGGTCGCCGGCTTCGGTGCCGATCTGGCGGTGCTCAAGGGCGTCGGCGATCCCCGTGCCCTGGCAGAGGCGTGGGGGCTGGCGTCGGCCGAGGGCTGGCAGGGTGTCGGACACACCCGCATGGCCACCGAATCGGCGGTCACCCCGTCGGGGGCGCACCCGTACGCCGTGGGCCCCGACCAGTGCCTGGTGCACAACGGGTCTTTCGCCAACCACGCCACCATCCGGCGTGAATTACGCGCCGCCGGTGTGGAATTCGACAGCGAGAACGACACCGAGGTGGGGGCGCGGTTCGTGGCCACCCAACTGGCCGCGGGTCGCGACGTCGAGACCGCGCTCAAGGAGCTGTGCGCCACGTTCGACGGCTTCTACACGCTGCTGGTCTCCAACCGGGACTCGTTCGCGGTCGTCCGCGATGCGATCGCCTGCAAACCCGCCGTCATCGCAGAAACGGCCGATTGGGTCGCGATGGCCAGTGAATACCGCGCGCTGTCCGGACTGCCCGGCGTCGAGAACGCCGCGATCTGGGAGCCCGAACCCGAGGTGGTGTACGCATGGACCCGTTGATCTTCGATCTCCGCACCACCAAGCTCCGCGAGGTCAACGCGGCGCTGCACGCCCCTGATCTCGCCGGCGACTTCGTCATCTCGCATCCCGCCGGTGCCCACAACGTCGCCGTCGGGATCGACGCCCCCGTCCGGGTGACCGTCGAGGGCCACGTCGGCTACTACGCGGCCGGGATGAATCAGCAGGCCGAGGTCGTCATCGACGGCAACGCGGGCACCGGCGTGGCCGAGAACATGATGAGCGGCACGGTGTGGGTCAAGGGCAACGCCTCACAGTCGGCGGGCGCCACCGCTCACGGCGGGCTGCTGGTCATCGAGGGAAATGCCGCTGCGCGCTGCGGGATCTCGATGAAGGGTGTCGACATCGTCGTCGGCGGCGACATCGGCCACATGAGTGCTTTCATGGCCCAGGCCGGCCGGCTGGTCGTGCGCGGCGACGCCGGTGAGGCGCTCGGCGACTCGATCTACGAGGCACGGCTCTACGTGCGCGGATCGGTCGCCTCCTTGGGCGCGGACTGCGTGGCCAAGGAGATGCGGTCCGAGCACCACGAGGAACTCGGACGGCTGCTCAAGGCCGCGGGTTTCGAGGACGACGACACGGCGTCCTACACCCGGTACGGCTCGGCGCGCGAGCTGTACCACTTCCACGTCGACAACACAGGGAGTTACTGATGAGCACCTGGGCACTGCGCGAGTCGGCGACTTTCGACCGCGCCACCATCGCAGGGATCCAGCGCGCGGCGGACACCGGGATCTACGACATCCGCGGCTGGGGCGCCAAACGGGCACTGCCGCACTTCGACGACCTGCTCTTCCTGGGCGCGTCGATGTCGCGTTACCCGCTGGAGGGGTACCGGGAGCGGTGCGCCACCGATGTGGTGCTGGGCGATCGCCATGCGAAATACCCTCTGCACCTGGATATCCCGGTGACGATCGCCGGCATGTCGTTCGGCGCGCTGTCCGGCCAGGCCAAGGAGGCACTGGGCCGCGGCGCCAGCGAGGTCGGCACCTCCACCACCACCGGTGACGGCGGGATGACGCCGGAGGAGCGCGGGCAGAGCAAGCACCTGGTGTACCAGTACCTGCCCTCGCGCTACGGCATGAACCCCGACGATCTGCGCAAGGCGGATGCGATCGAGGTGGTGCTCGGTCAGGGCGCCAAACCGGGCGGCGGCGGAATGCTGTTGGGCCAGAAGATCTCTGAACGCGTCGCGTCGATGCGCACGCTGCCGCAGGGCATCGATCAGCGCTCGGCGTGCCGGCACCCGGACTGGACCGGACCCGACGACCTCACCATCAAGATCAACGAACTGCGTGAGCTGACCGACTGGGAGAAGCCGATCTACGTCAAGGTCGGCGCCACCCGCACCTACTACGACGTCAAGCTGGCCGTCCACGCCGGCGCCGACGTCGTGGTCGTCGACGGGATGCAGGGCGGCACCGCGGCCACCCAGGAGGTGTTCATCGAACACGTCGGCGTCCCCACGCTGGCGGCGATCCCGCAGGCGGTGCAGGCGCTGCAGGAACTCGGTGTGCATAGAAAAGTGCAGCTCATCGTGTCCGGCGGTATCCGCACCGGCGCCGACGTCGCCAAGGCGCTCGCGCTGGGCGCCGACGCGGTAGCGATCGGCACCGCGGCGCTGATCGCGCTCGGGGACAACCATCCCCGGTACGCCGCCGAATACGAGAAGATCGGCAGCGCCGCAGGGTGTTACGACGATTTCCAGGACGGCCGGGATCCAGCCGGCATCACCACCCAGGATCCGGAACTGGCCGCGCGGCTGGATCCGGTCGAGGCGGGTCGCCGGCTCGCCAACTACCTGCGGGTGCTCACGATGGAGGCGCAGACCATCGCCCGCGCCTGCGGTAAGGCCCACGTCTGCCATCTCGAACCCGAGGACCTGGTGGCCGTCACGATCGAGGCCGCCGCGATGGCACGCATCCCCCTTGCGGGCACGAACTGGATTCCGGGACAGAACGGAGCAGGCTTCTGATGAGCGACACAGCAGACGTCGTCATCGTCGGCGGCGGACTCGAAGGCGCCGCGGCCGCGTGGGCACTCACCGAGCGTGGCATCACCAATGTGGTTGTCGCCGAACGCCATACGGTGGGCTCCGGGATGACGGGCAAATCCAGCGGTATCGTGCGCTGCCACTACGGGGTCAGCTCGCTGGCGGCGATGGCGACCTCGAGCCTCGAGACGTTCGAGAAGGCCGAACAGCTCTTCGGCGGCGACATCGGGTTCCGCCAGACCGGCTACGTGGTCGGCGTCGGTGCGCAGAACGTCGACGCGATGCGCAAGAGCCTCGCCGCGCAGCGAGCGGTCGGGGTGCAGACCGAGGAGATCGACGCCGCCGAGGTCGCGAAGATGTGGCCGTACGCGGACCTGGAGCCGTTCGCCGCCTTCGGCTGGGAGCCGCGCGGCGGATACGGCGATGCGTATCAGACGGCGCAGGCGTTCGCGATCGCCGCCCGCTCCGCGGGTGTCCGGGTGCGGCAGAGCACCGCGGTGCAGAGCCTCGTCACCGACGGTCAGCGCGTCACCGGGGTCAAACTGGCCGACGGAGGCGAGATCTCGGCCGAGACCGTCGTCGTCGCCACCGGCGCCTGGACGCGGCCGTTCCTCGCCCAGCACGGCATCGACGTGCCGATCCGCGTGGTGCGCGAACAGATCGTGATGATCGACCCCGGGGTGGAACTCGGCCAGGTGCCGGTCTTCTCCGATCTGGTGTCGCTGCAGTACATCCGGCCCGAACCCGACGGGACCGTACTGTTCGGCAACAGCGATCTGGCCGACAACGAGGACACCGATCCGGACAACTACCTCAACCGGGCCACCGACGATTTCGTCGACATCACCGTCGACAAGGTGGGCACCCGGTTCCCCGGTTTCCCGGACGCGTCGATCACCAGCAGCTACGCCGGCTGCTACGACGTCACCCCGGACTGGAACCCCGTGATCTCCCGCACCGACCTCGACGGGCTCATCGTCGCGGCCGGGTTCAGCGGCCACGGCTTCAAGATCGCGCCCGCGGTCGGCCGGCTGGTGGCGGACCTGATCGTCGACGGGCACAGCGCCGACCCGCGGATCCCCGAAACCGACTTCCGGCTGTCGCGCTTCGCCGAGGGTGATCTGCTCACGACGCCGTACCCGTACGTCGGGGCCGGCGAGATGCGTTAGACAGGTGCAGTGAGCCCATCCGACGACCACGCGCCACTCCTGCGCAATGTGTCGGGCACCGCGCGGGACCGGGACCCGCAGGAGCCGGTCACCGACACCGAGTTCGAGGCGGCGATCGGGCGCAACGTGCGCCAGCTCCGTCAGCAGCACGGTCTGACCGTCGCCGAGATGGCTGCCCGCGTCGGCATCTCCAAGGCGATGATGAGCAAGATCGAGAACGCGCAGACCTCCTGCAGCCTCTCCACCCTGGCATTGCTGGCCAAGGGCTTCGACGTGCCGGTGACCAGCCTGTTCCGCGGCGCGGACGTCGAGCGCCCCGCCGCGTTCGTCAAGGCGGGCACCGGCGCGCGGATCGTGCGCAACGGCACCAAGGAAGGCCACGACTACCAGCTGCTGGGGTCGCTGCGCGGTGAGCACAAGCGGCTGGAGTGCCTCGAGGTCACGCTGTCCGAGAAGAGCCGGACCTACCCGCTGTTCCAGCACCCGGGCACCGAATTCATCTACATGCTCGAAGGCGTCATGGACTACAGCCACAGCCGGTCGGTGTACCGCCTGCACCCCGGCGACTCGCTGCAGATCGACGGCGAAGGTGCACACGGCCCCGTCGACCTGGTCGAACTTCCCATTCGATTCCTGTCGGTGATCGCGTTCCCGGACTCCGCCGTCTGAACACCGGGGTTTGGGCGGTCGGGGCCCGGCACGCTACAGTGGGCAACGTGCAGCGGGTGCTTCTTCTCGGCCGCCGCGGCGGGGTCTGACCAGACCGGCTTCCCGTCGCGGGTTTTCGCGATGCGCCGGTCGAGTCCCTCGTCCAAACTCCCGGAGCAATCGACCATGAACACCCCTGAATCACCAGACGCCTACTCGTCCGTCCGCGCCATCACCACTCCGTCCGGCCCGCCGCATTCCGGCCAACCGGCCTGGAACACCCAGCGCGCCTCATCCATGCCGGTCCACCGGTACCGCAGCTTCGCCGAAGAGGTGGAGAACGTCACGCTGCCGGACCGCACCTGGCCCGACAAGGTCGTCGAGACCGCGCCGATGTGGTGCGCGGTCGACCTGCGCGACGGCAATCAGGCGCTGATCGACCCGATGAGCCCACAGCGCAAGCGCCGCATGTTCGACCTGCTGGTGCGCATGGGCTATAAGGAGATCGAGGTCGGCTTCCCGTCGGCCAGCCAGACCGATTTCGACTTCGTTCGCGAGATCATCGACCAGGGTGCGATCCCCGACGACGTCACCATCCAGGTGCTGACCCAGTGCCGTCCCGAACTGATCACCCGCACCTTCGAGGCCTGTCAGGGCGCGCCGCGGGCGATCGTGCACTTCTACAACTCGACGTCGATCCTGCAGCGGCGGGTCGTGTTCCGCGCCGACCGTGAGGCCGTCAAGCAGATCGCCGTCGAGGGCGCCCGTCTGTGCGTCGAGGAGGCCGCCAAGTACCCGGACACGCAGTGGCGGTTCGAATACTCCCCGGAGTCCTACACCGGCACCGAACTGGAATACGCCGTGGACGTCTGCAACGCGGTCGCCGACGTCGTGAAGCCCACCCCCGAGGTCCCGCTGATCGTCAACCTGCCCGCGACCGTCGAGATGGCCACGCCCAACGTCTACGCCGACTCGATCGAGTGGATGAACCGGCACCTGAGCCCGCGCGACAGCATCATCCTGAGCCTGCACCCCCACAACGACCGCGGAACCGCCGTCGCCGCAGCCGAATTGGGCTACCAGGCCGGGGCGGACCGCATCGAGGGCTGCCTGTTCGGCAACGGTGAGCGCACCGGCAACGTCTGCCTGGTGACGCTGGGCCTGAACCTGTTCAGCCGTGGCGTCGACCCGCAGATCGACTTCTCGAACATCGACGAGATCCGCCGCACCGTCGAGTACTGCAACCAGCTGCCGGTGCACGAACGTCACCCCTACGGGGGCGATCTGGTCTACACGGCGTTCTCCGGAAGCCACCAGGACGCGATCAACAAGGGCCTGGACGCGATGAAGTTCGACGCGGACGCGGCCGACAAGGACGTAGACGACATCCTGTGGCAGGTGCCGTATCTGCCGATCGACCCGAAGGACGTCGGGCGCACCTACGAGGCCGTCATCCGGGTGAACTCCCAGTCCGGCAAGGGCGGCGTGGCCTACATCATGAAGGCCGACCACGGGCTGGTGCTGCCGCGCCGCCTGCAGATCGAGTTCAGCCAGGCGATCCAGAAGATCACCGACGGTGAGGGCGGCGAGGTGTCGCCCAAGGAGATGTGGGACGTCTTCGCCGACGAGTATCTGTCGCCGGTGCGGCCGCTCGAGCGGATGCGTCAGCGCGTGGACGCCGCGGAGGTCGACGGCGGCACCGACACGATCACCGCGGTGGTGAAGGTGGACGGCGTCGAACGCGAGATCGTCGGCGCGGGCAACGGTCCGCTGGCGGCGTTCGTCGACGCCCTCGGGGCCATCGGATTCGACATCAGCGTGCTGGACTACTCCGAACATGCGCTGTCCGCCGGCGAGGAGGCGCAGGCCGCGGCCTACGTCGAGGCCTCGGTCGGCGGCAAGACGGTGTGGGGTGTCGGCATCGCGACGTCGATCACGACGGCCTCACTGCGCGCGGTGGTGTCCGCGGTCAACCGCGCCGCCCGCAGCTGACCGTGAGAGGCTGCCCAGGTGACCGTCGTCGTCGTGGGAAATCCGAAACCGAAGTCGCGGACGCGGGCCGCCGCCGAACTGGTCGCCGAGAGGCTCACCGGCTCACCCGCCGAGCACGTCATCGATGTCGTGGATCTCGGCGCCGGGCTGCTCGGGTGGGGTGACCCGACGGTGGCCGAGGCGAAGGACATCGTGAAATCCGCCGACTCACTGGTGGTCGCGTCACCGACCTTCAAGGCCACCTACACCGGGCTGCTGAAGCTGTTCCTCGACCAGTTCGGCCAGGGTGAACTCGGTCAGGTCCCGACGTTCCCGCTCATGCTCGGCGGCTCACCCACCCATGCGCTCGCCCCGGAACTGACACTGCGCCCGGTGCTGGTGGAGATCGGAGCGAGCTGCCCGGCGCCGAGCCTGTACCTGCTCGACTCGGAGTACGAGACATCGCCGGCCCTCGACGCGTGGCTGGAGGTCGCCCGCCGGTACGTCCCCGGTCAGAACAGCGCGAACTGATCGCCCACGGTGGTGGCGTCGAAGAACTCCTCGATGCCGGTGCCGCCGACCACGTGGTCGAGCGCGCGCAGGAAGTCGATGTCGGAGAGCACGGGGACGCCGAACTCCTTCGCCTGGTAGCCCTTGCCCTGTTCGACGTCGGGCTGGTTGCAGACGACCAGTGAGGTCTCCGGATCCACCGTGTCGGTGTAGGCCAGCCCGGCCGCGACGATCCGCTCGATCAGCTCCTCGTGGGTGCGGGCGACCTCCGCCGCGAGCGCCACGCGCATGCCCTGCACCATCGGACGCCCCGCGATGTGGCGGCCCGGGTTGAGATACGCGCAGGGCAGCCGTGCGGCCACCATCTTCAGCGGGTGCAACTCCTCGTGGGTCACACGGCCGTTGGGCCACCGCCGCCGGCTCAGCGGCCGCGTCGGCAGCCAGGCGCGGCGCTCACGGGCGCGGGCCAGCGTCGGCTTGAGGATCTGCGCGAGGACCTGTGCGTCGTCGAGGGCGTCGTGCGGTTTGAGCTGCGGAACACCCCAGTGCGCGGCGAGCGTCTCCAACCGCAGGTTCTCCGTCCCGAGGTCGAGGCGGCGGGCGAGTTCGACGGTGCACATCACCGAGTCGATCGGCAGTTCGGCGCGGACGAGTTCGGCCTCGGCGGTCAGAAACGAGTAGTCGAACCCGACGTTGTGCGCGACGAGCGTGCGGCCGCGCAGCAGTTCGGCCAGATCGGCGACGACATCGCCGAAGCGGGGCGCACCCTCGAGCATCTCGGCGGTCAACCCGTGCACGTGGGTCGGCCCGGGGTCGACCCCCGGGTTCAGCAGGGTGGCCAGGCTCTGCTCGACGTTGCCGTCGTCACCCACCGCGAGTGCGGCGAGGCTGACGATGCGCGCCTGCCCGGGCCGGAAACCCGACGTCTCGACATCGACGACGGCCCAGCCTGTACCGGTGTCGACCGCCGGTCTTCCCCAACCGTGGCTCACCACCTCAGCGTGGCACGCCCCTCCGACAATCTCGGATCGCAGCGGTGCGTGTCGGCCCCCTAAACTGCCGGGGATGGTCACCCCTCGAGGACGCGCCGCCCTGGCGGCCGGCGCAGGCGCACGATGGGCGTCGCGCGTCACCGGTCGTGGCGCGGGCGCGATGATCGGCGGGCTCGTCGCGATGACGCTGGACCGCACGATCCTCGGCCAGCTCGGCGCGGGGCGGCGCACCGCCGTCATCACCGGCACCAACGGCAAGTCCACCACCACGCGGATGACCGCGGCGGCGCTGGGCACCCTGGGCGCGGTGGCGACCAACGCCGAGGGCGCCAACATGGACGCCGGCCTGGTCGCCGCGCTCGCCGCCGACCGCGACGCAGCGCTGGCGGCGCTCGAGGTCGACGAGATGCACGTCCCGCACGTGTTGGACGCGGTGGAGGCCGCCGTCGTCGTCCTGCTGAACCTGTCCCGTGACCAACTCGACCGCGTCGGTGAGATCAACCACATCGAACGCACCCTGCGCGCCGGGCTGGCCCGGCACCCGTCGGCCGTCGTGGTCGCCAACTGCGACGACGTGCTGATGACGTCGGCGGCCTACGACAGCCCGAACGTGGTCTGGGTCGCGGCGGGCGGCGGGTGGGCCAACGACTCGGTGAGCTGCCCCCGGTCCGGCGAGGTCATCGTCCGCAACGGCCACGACTGGTACTCGACGGGGTGCGACTTCAAACGCCCGACGCCGCAGTGGTGGTACGACGACACCCACCTGTATGGCCCCGACGGGCTGGCGCTGCCGATGACGCTGGCGCTGCCCGGGGCGGTGAACCGCGGCAACGCCGCGCAGGCCGTCGCCGCGGCGGTGACCATGGGCGCCGATCCGGCGGCGGCGGTGGCGGCGGTGTCGGGGGTCGACGAGGTGGCCGGGCGCTACCGCACGGTGCACCTCGGCGAGCACACCGCGCGGGTGCTGCTGGCGAAGAACCCGGCCGGCTGGCAGGAGGCGCTGTCGATGGTCGACAAACACGGCGCCGGGGTGGTGATCGCGGTCAACGGGCAGGTCCCCGACGGGGAGGATCTGTCGTGGCTGTGGGATGTTCGCTTCGAACACTTCGAGGACACGCAGGTCGTCGCCGCCGGTGAACGCGGCACCGATCTGGCGGTGCGGCTGGGCTACGCGGGCGTCGAGCACACGCTGGTGCACGACACGTTCGCCGCCATCAAGTCGTGTCCGCCCGGCCACGTCGAGGTGATCGCGAACTACACGGCGTTCCTCCAACTCAATCGGCGGTTGGCGCGATGAGCGAATCCACGGTGCGGATCGGGCTGGTGCTGCCCGATGTGATGGGCACCTACGGCGACGGCGGCAATTCCGTGGTTCTGCGACAGCGGCTGCGACTGCGCGGCATCGACGCCGAGGTTGTCGAGATCACGCTGGCCGATCCGGTGCCGGCCGAACTCGACCTCTACACCCTCGGCGGCGCCGAGGACTACGCGCAGCGGCTGGCGACCAAACACCTGCAGCGCCATCCCGGACTGCAGCAGGCGGCCGCGCGCGGGGCACCGGTGCTGGCGATCTGCGCGGCCATCCAGGTGCTCGGCCACTGGTACGAGACGTCGTCGGGCGAACGGGTCGACGGGGTGGGGATGCTCGACGTCACCACCACGCCTCAGCCTGCCCGCACGATCGGCGAGGTGGTGTCCCAGCCGTTGGTCGCCGGACTGCACGAAAAACTGACCGGCTTCGAAAACCACAGGGGCGGAACGGTTCTGGGTGCCGATGCGGCGCCGTTGGCCCGGGTCGAGAAGGGCGCGGGCAACCGGGACGGTGACGGTTTCGACGGCGCCGTGCAGGGCAGCGTGATCGCGACGTACCTGCACGGGCCGTGTCTGGCCCGGAACCCGGAGCTGGCCGACCATCTGCTGAGCAAGGTCGTCGGCGAGCTGCCGCCCCTGCACCTCGACGAGGTGGCGCGGCTGCGGCGGGAGCGGCTGGCGGCCCCGCGGCGGGCCTAGGCCGCCACGGCCCGCCGGCCGGCCAGCGCGGCGAAAACCCGGGCGAGCCAATCGTGCGGATGCTCCTCGGCGATGACCCGGACGACGATCCAGCCTCGGTCTTCGAGCATCCTCAGCCGGGCGATGTCCTTGACGTACTGCGCACGATTCTTGCGGTGGTGGTCCCCGTCGCACTCGACCGCCACCATGAACGCACGCCAGCCCATGTCGAGGAACGCGATCGGGCGCGAGCCGTCGACCACCGGGATCTGGGTCTCGGGCCGCGGCAGGCCGGCGTCGTGCAGACCCAACCGCACCCGGCTCTCGCGCGGGGTCCGACATCACCTCGAGATCAGGCCATTGCGCGGCGACCGGCGAGCGCCCGGCCCAGAGTCAGCTCGTCGGCGAATTCGAGATCGCCGCCCATCGGCAGCCCCGAGGCGATCCGCGTGACGGTCAGTCCGGGGATGTCGCGCAGCATCCGCACCAGATAGGTGGCCGTCGCCTCACCCTCGGTGTTCGGGTCGGTGGCGATGATGACCTCGGCCACGTCGACGCCGTCGACCCGCTCCCCGATCCGGTTCAGCAGTTCACGGATGCGCAGCTGATCGGGCCCCACACCGCTCAGCGGGTCGAGTGCCCCACCCAGCACGTGATAGCGGCCGCGGAACTCGCGTGTGCGCTCGACGGCCTGCACGTCCTTGGGTTCCTCGACCACGCACACCAGTGACGCGTCGCGCCGCGGGTCACTGCAGATGCGGCAGCGGTCGGCGTCGGAGACGTTGCCGCACACCTCGCAGAACTTCACCCCGTCGCGGATCCGGTTGAGCACCGCGGTCAGCCGGTCGATGTCGGGCGGCTCCACGCTCAACAGGTGAAAGGCGATGCGCTGCGCGCTCTTCGGACCGATACCCGGCAGCTTGCCGAGCTCGTCGATCAGATCCTGTACGGGGCCCTCAAACATGCGAGAACAATTACAGCCCCGGAATGCCCAGGCCGCCCATCCCGCCCGCGAGCGGCCCGAGCCGGTCGTGCGCGAGGATGGTGACCTGCTTGGCGGCGTCGGCGATCGCACCGACGACAAGGTCCTGCAGGGTCTCGACGTCGTCGGGGTCCACCACCTTGGGGTCGATGGCCACCGAGATCACCTCGCCGCTGCCCTTCATCGTCACCTGCACCAAACCACCGCCGGCCTGACCGTGCACCTCGGAATTGGCGAGGGACTCCTGGGCCTCCATGAGCTGCTGCTGCATCTGCTGAGCCTGCGCGAGCAGTGCGGACATATCGGGCTGGCCACCGGGTTGCATGCCTGGTCCCCTTGCGTGTTGATGTCGCGTTGGTCTCGACTTGGTTTCTGTCGCCCACATCCGGGGCTTCGGGCTTTAAGCGTAGTCCGCACCCGGGCTACGGTGGCGCCCGTGCCTGCCAGCCTGCGTGTCGGAGCCGCGATCGCCACCAGCCTGCTCATCGCCGCCTCGACGTTCGCCGCTCCCGCCTCCGCCGCGCCCGCCAACATCGCCGGGAAAATCGTGTTCCTCGACCCCGGCCACAACGGCGGCAACGACGCCTCGATCAGCAGGCAGGTGCCCACGGGCCGTGGCGGGACGAAGGACTGTCAGGCCAGCGGCACCTCGACCGAGGACGGCTACCCGGAGCACACGTTCGCGTGGGACACCACGCTGCGCATCCGGGCTGCGCTGACCGCACTCGGGGTGCGCACCGCGATGTCCCGGGGCAACGACAATGCGCTCGGCCCATGCGTCGACGAGCGGGCCGCCCTGGCCAACTCGGTCCGGCCCAACGCGATCGTATCCGTGCACGCCGACGGCGGACCGCCGACCGGGCGGGGTTTCCACGTGCTGTACTCGTCACCCCCGCTCAACGACGCGCAGGCCGGCCCCGCGGTGCAGTTCGCGCGGATCATGCGCGATCAACTGTCCGGGTCCGGATTCGTCCCGTCGACCTACATCGGTTCGGGAGGGCTGAACCCGCGCAGCGACATCGCCGGGCTCAACCTTGCGCAGCACCCGTCGATCCTGGTGGAACTGGGCAACATGAAGAACCCGGCCGACTCGGCGGTGATGAAGACGGCCGAGGGCCGACAGCGCTACGCCGATGCGGTCGTGCGCGGGATCGCCGCGTTCCTTGCTGTGTCGTGACGGGCGGGTCAGGCGCCCGATTCGACCTCGCGCTTGAGGTTCTCGAGGACCTGCGCCTGGATCTTCTTCAGCCCCAGCGGCGCGAACGTCTTCTCGAAGAAGCCCTTGACGCCGCCCGCACCGGTCCACGACGTCTTGACCGTCACCGACGACCCCGGACCCGCCGGTGCGACGGTGTAATTGGTGACCAGCGTGGAGTTGGCGTCCTTCTCGATGACGGTGTGACCGGCGACGTCGACGGTGGCCTTGACGTCGCGCACGCGGGATTTGGTCGCCTGCAGTTTCCAGGCGGCGACGGTTCCCGCGCCCTGCCCGCCCTCGAGCACCTGGTAGTCGCGGTAGTGCTCGGAGAGGATCTTGGGCCGGACGGTCCGGTAGTCGGCGACAGCTGCCAGGACCGCCGCCGGTTCGGCGTTGACCATGACGGTGCTCGACGCGCTGACCTGTCCCATGATGTGACACTCCTTCGTCGCGGTGCGGTCGCATCGGCTGCAACCGGGGACTAGCGTATATCCGTGTCTGTTGCTCCGACCGACGCACGGGCTGCTCACGCCGCAGGCGTGGAGCGGCTACTCGCCAGCTACCGGGCGATTCCGCCGACCGCCACAGTGCGTCTCGCCAAACCCACCTCCAACCTGTTCCGCGCCCGCGCCAAGAGCACCGCCAAGGGCCTCGACGTGTCCGGCCTGACCGGGGTCGTCGCCGTCGACCCCGACGCCCGTACCGCCGACGTCGCAGGCATGTGCACCTACGAGGACCTCGTCACTGCGACGCTGCCCTACGGTCTGGCGCCGCTGGTGGTGCCTCAGCTCAAGACCATCACCCTCGGCGGGGCGGTCACGGGGCTGGGCATCGAGTCCACCTCGTTCCGAAACGGCCTGCCGCACGAATCGGTACTGGAGATGGACATCCTCACCGGCGCAGGGGAAGTGCTCACCGCGAGTCGAGACCTGCACTCGGACCTCTTTCATGCGTTCCCGAATTCCTATGGCACGCTCGGGTACTCGGTGCGCCTGAAGATCGAACTCGAACCGGTCGCACCGTTCGCGGCGCTGCGGCACCTGCGGTTCCACTCGCTCGCCGACCTGGTCGCGGCGATGGACCGCATCGTCGAAACCGGCGGCCTCGACGGCGAACCCGTCGACTACCTCGACGGCGTGGTGTTCAGTGCCGACGAGAGCTACCTGTGCCTCGGTGTGAAGACAGCGGCGCCCGGCCCGGTCAGCGACTACACCGGTCAGCAGATCTACTACCGGTCCATCCAGCACCCCGACGGCCTCAAGCACGACCGGCTGACCATCCACGACTACCTGTGGCGCTGGGACACCGACTGGTTCTGGTGCTCACGGGCATTCGGCGCGCAGAACCCCAGGATCCGGCGGTTCTGGCCGCACCGCTACCGGCGCAGCAGTTTCTACTGGAAGCTGATCGGATACGACCAGCGGTTCGACATCGCCGACCGTATCGAGATCCGCAACGGTCGCCCGCCCCGCGAGCGGGTCGTCCAGGACGTCGAGGTGCCGATCGGACGCACCGCCGAGTTCCTCACGTGGTTCCTGCAGAACGTGCCGATCGAACCGATTTGGCTGTGCCCGTTGCGTTTACGCGACGACACCGGCTGGCCGCTCTACCCGATCCGGCCGCGGCACACCTACGTCAACGTGGGCTTCTGGTCCTCGGTGCCGGTCGGCCCCGAGGAGGGTTACACCAACAAGCTCATCGAGCGCAAGGTCAGCGAGCTCGACGGACACAAATCGCTGTACTCGGACGCCTATTACAGCCGTGAGGAGTTCGACGAACTGTACGGCGGTGAGACGTACAAGACGGTCAAGAAGGCGTACGACCCCGACTCACGTCTGCTGGATCTGTATGCCAAGGCGGTGCAGAGACGATGAGTGATGGCGCGAGCGTGTGGAGGCAGCTGTGACGAAACGAGTACCGGATCGGAAGTTGACGCTGGCGGAGATCCTCGAGATCTTCGTCGCGGGTCGGCAACCGCTGAAGTTCAGCGCATACGACGGCAGTACCGCGGGCCCTGCGGACGCCGAGTTCGGCCTCCATCTCAAGACGCCGCGCGGCACCACGTATCTGGCCACCGCGCCGGGCGATCTGGGGTTGGCGCGCGCGTACGTCTCCGGTGACCTCGAACTCACCGGTGTCCACCCGGGAGACCCGTACGAGCTGCTGCGGGCGCTGACCGAGAAGATGAAGTTCACCCTGCCGCCGCCGAAGGTGCTGCGCGACATCGTGCGCTCCATCGGGTTGGAGCACTTCAAGCCGATCGCCCCGCCGCCGCAGGAGACCCTGCCCCGCTGGCGCCGGATCGCGGAAGGGTTCCGGCACAGCAGAACCCGCGACGCCGAGGTGATCCACCACCACTACGACGTGTCGAACGCGTTCTACGAGTGGGTGCTCGGGCCGTCGATGACCTACACGTGCGCGTGCTATCCACAGCCGGACGCGACGCTGGAGGAGGCGCAGGAGAACAAGTACCGGCTGGTGTTCGAGAAGCTGCGCCTGCAGCCCGGTGACCGACTGCTCGACGTCGGGTGCGGGTGGGGTGGCATGGTGCGGTACGCGGCCCGGCACGGTGTGAACGCCGTCGGCGTCACCCTGTCGAAGGAACAGGCGCTGTGGGGCCAGAAGGCGATCGCCGACCAGGGTCTGACCGACCTGGCGGAGATCCGGCACGGCGACTACCGCGACGTGCGCGAGATCGGCTTCGACGCGGTCTCCTCGATCGGGTTGACCGAACACATCGGTGTCCACAACTATCCGTCGTACTTCCGGTTCCTGCAGTCGAAGCTGCGCCACGGCGGGTTGCTGCTCAACCACTGCATCACCCGGCCGGACAACCTGACCGCGCCGACCGCCGGTGGTTTCATCGACCGCTACGTGTTCCCCGACGGTGAGCTCACCGGCTCCGGACGCATCATCACCGACGCGCAGAACGTCGGGCTCGAAGTGGTGCACGAGGAGAACCTGCGCCACCATTACGCGCTGACCCTGCGCGACTGGTGCCGCAACCTCGTGGCGCACTGGGACGAGGCGGTCGACGAGGTGGGGCTCGGCACCGCGAAGGTGTGGGGGCTCTACATGGCGGGTTCGCGGCTCGGCTTCGAGACCAACATCGTTCAGCTGCACCAGGTTCTGGCGGTCAAACTGGACGAGCGCGGCGACGACGGCGGGCTGCCGCTACGGCCGTGGTGGTCGGCCTAGCTGCCGTCGATGCGGCGCGCGCCGAGTTCGTTCTGCAGCAGTTCGAGCGCGGCTTCCTCCGGGTCGCGGCGCGGCCCGGCCTCTTCGTGGACCGCTTCGGCCAGCATGCTCTCCTCGTCGTCCTCGGGGGGCGCAGCGACGGCGACGGGAGCCGGACGTGCCGGTTCGGCGGCCGCGGGTGCCTGCCCGCCGCCCGCTTCACAGCGGATGGCCCAGTCCACGCCGAGCGCGTCCTTGAGCGCCTCGCGGATGACGTCGGAGTTGCGTTGCTCGACAAGGCGTTTCGCCAGCGGGGCCGATTCGTGGCTGAGCACCAGCGTATCGCCCTCCACCGCGCGCACGATCGCGCCGGCCAGCATCACGTCGATGGTGCGGCTGCGCTGACGGACCTTCTCGCGCACCGTGGTCCACATGCTGCGCACCGCCGCCGCATTGGGCGCACCGGCGGCCGGGGGCGGTGTGGTCGCGGGTGCCTCGACCACCGGGTCGGCGGGTGGCCGCACCGGAGGCGGGGACGGCGGACGTGACGCGGGGGCGGGCGGCGCAGGCGGTGTCGGGCGCGGCGCGTCTGGCCGGCAGCGCACTGCAGCGCGTCGGCGTCTTCGAGGCCGGGGTGGAGTCGACCAAGGACCCCAGGTACGTCGTGGTGCCGCAGCGCGAACGCCTCGAG
>NZ_LQIV01000002.1 GCF_001500125.1 Mycobacterium sp. IS-1742
GCCTCGCGCCACCGGGTTTAAGAGGGGGGGGGGGGGGGGGGGGGGGGGGGGCCCCCGGGGGGGGCCCGGGGTGGCGCGGGGGGGGCGGGGTGGAGGACGAAATGGGTGGGGCCCCCCCCCGCGGGGGGGGCGAAGGGGGGGGGGGGGGGGGCGCCGGGCGGCGGGGGCAGCGGCACGTTGATCGGCGGTTGCGCCGGAACGGGAGCCTCCGGGGGTGCGGGCAGGAACATCCGGTTGGTGAACTGGGCCTGGTGGGCGCCGCCGCCCCCGATCTTGACGCCGCCGCCCTCACCGGAGGACACCGGCGTGCCGTCGGGAAGGGTCACGGCCGCGTGACCGCTGTTCCAGCCGATCACCAGCGCGCCGGGTTCCGAACCGTGCTGGAAGCCGCGGGCAAGCAGTTCGCTTTCCATGTTCGAGGTGGTGAACCGGTCGCCGTACACGGGTCGCCCGGTCGCCGCATTGCTGACCCAGGAGGCCAGACCGGAGCAATCGGTGCCGGCGGGACTGTCGCCGCCCGAGACGTAGGGCGTGCCCGAAACCGAGTTGACCAGTGACATCAACGTGACTAGAGCAAACATGCCGACGGACGGTAGCAGAGTCCTCCGGGCCGTCCAAAACCTGTGTGTGCGTTCACGTTTGAACATTTGTATGACGCAGAACACGAATCCGTCAGGGCCACGACGTGCGCGTTTGCGAGCACACGCCGAATCGAGGCGGTGCCCGTCTAACTCCGAAGGGCACTGCGATACGTGCGCCGAACTCGGTGAACGCTGCGCCTGCCGTCATTTCCGGCAAATCATGCGCCCGGCGAGCGGGAATTGACGACGCGGTGTCGACGAAATCCGTTGACGGGCAACCGTCCGGTTGCATATGGTGACTGACGCAACCGGCCGGTTGCCTGTTGGAGACGTGGTCATGGATGAGGTGTTCAAGGCGCTCGCCGATCCGAGCCGGCGCCGTCTGCTCGACGCCCTGAACCTTCGTGACGGGCAGACGCTGCGGGAACTGTCCGCGGATCTGGACATGACGCGCCAGTCGGTGACCAAGCATCTCGCCGTGCTCGAGGCGGCCGGCCTCGTCACGACGGTGCGACGGGGCCGGGAGAAACTCCACCACCTCGACGCCGAACCGATCAACGCGCTCTTCGACCGCTGGATCCGTCAGTACGACCGTGTGCGGTCGGCGCCGAGCGGTCACGACACCGCGCCCCAGGCCCCGCCGATGCCCCCCGACCGCCAGGCGTTCGTGTACACCACCTATATCCGGACGACACCGGAGCGGTTGTGGCAGGCGATCACCGGGCCGTCGTTCTCGGGGCGCTACATGGGCCATGCCGTGGTGTCGACGTGGCAGAAGGGGGCGACCTACACGTGGATCGACGGCGATCGGGAACTCGACGACCCCGGTCAGGTGATCCTCGAGGCGGACCCCTACCAGCGGCTGGCCTTCACGTTTCCCGCCGCCGTTGCGTCGATGACCGACGCGCCCACCGAACGCCTCGCATCGGAGCCCCACTCGCGGGTGTCATTCGACATCGCCCCGCACGACGACCAGGTGGAGCTCACCGTCGTCCACGACGAATTCAGTCCGAAAAGCTCAGTGCAGCAGCATATTTCGCGAATCTGGCCGCAAAAGCTGGCCGACCTCAAGAGCGGGTTGGAGCACCGCTAGGCGCTCAGGCGGCCGGTTCGGCGATGATCCTGGCGACTTCGGCGGCGACCGCGAGGCTCGCGGGATCGTCGGAGGGCTCATAGCGGTCGGCGGCCGAGTCGTAGCGAGCACCCACGATGTTGGCGTGGTCGGCCGCCAGCTCGATGTACTGCACGCGCCAACCGGCGTCACCCAGCTCAGCGGTGAAGTCCCGGCTCGCGCTCACCGGGACGACGTCGTCGGCGCTGCCGTGAACCAGGGTGAGGGGCACGCGTGCGCCGGCCTCCGGACGCGGGGTCAACGGTTCGCCGGACAGGGGATCGGGCGCCATGAACGCACCGGCCAGGCAGACCGTCCGCGAGATGCGCAGCCCGTACTCGGCGGCGCGGAACGTGAGACCGGCCGCGGCTGCGCCGCCCAGCGACCAGCCGACGACCACCAGACCGTCCGCCGGGCCGCTCCGGCCCGCCGCGAACCGGGCCGAGCCGAGCAGATCCGAGCGGCCGTTGTCGTCGGCGTGGGAATTCCAGTCGGGCGCCACGACCGCGAAGCCGTGCCCGGCGATGCGCTCACCCAGTGGCCGGACCGCGGCCCTGGCATCGGTCTGCATACCGTGCCAGAGCAGCACCACCGGGGCGTCGTCGTCGCCGTAGAGGTCGAGCGATCGGCCGGGGGCGTATTCGAGGGTCTGCACGGACCGGGCTCAGCCCTGCGGCAACCGGACGACCTGGACGAAGAACTCGTCGATCTGCCGGACCGCGTTCATGAACTGGTCGAGGTCCACCGGTTTGGTGACGTAGGCGTTGGCGTGCAGCTTGTAGCTGCGCAGGATGTCCTCCTCGGCCGAGGAGGTGGTCAGCACGACGACCGGGATGTGACTGAGGTCGGGGTCGGACTTCACGGTCTCGAGGAGCTGACGGCCGTCGTACTTCGGCAGGTTGAGATCCAGCAGGATCAGGTCGGGCCGCGGCGCGTCCTCGTACCCGCCGCGGCGGTAGAGGAAGTCGAGACCCTCCTGCCCGTCGTGGGCGACGTGCAGGGTGTTGCTGATCTTGTTGTGTTCGAACGCCTCGCGGGTGATCAGTTCGTCGCCCGGATCGTCCTCGATGAGCAGAACGTCGATCGGCCTCGTGGAGGGTGTCATCATTGGGCTCCTTCCAGAACCACTTCGGGTTGTTCATGGACGGCGACCGGAAGGGTCATGCGGAACCGGGTGCCTTCGGTGTAGCTGTTGTCGATCCAGATGGTGCCGCCGTGGTACTCGACGATCTTCTTGCACAGCGCCAGCCCGATGCCGGTGCCGCTGTAGGCGTCGCGACCGTGCAGCCGCTGGAAGATGACGAACACCTTCTGGGAGAACTCCTCGGCGATGCCGATGCCGTTGTCCGACACGGTGAACAGCCACTGCCCGTCCCGGTCGTCGGTCCCGCGCTCACATTCGATCACGATCCGGGGGGTGGTGTCGGGTTTGCGGAACTTCACCGCGTTGCCGATCAGGTTCTGCCAGAGCATCGCCAGCAGTGTCGGATCGCCCAGGACCTCGGGTAACGGCTCCTCCGGGCGCACGACCACGGCACCGGACTCCTCGATGGCGGTGTCGAGGTTCGACAGCGCGGTGTCGAGCACCTCGTCGAGTTCGACGTCGGTGTGCGCGGTGCTGAGGCGCCCGACGCGGGAGAAGGTCAGCAAGTCGTTGATGAGCACCTGCATGCGTTTGGCGCCGTCGACGGCGTACTTGATGTACTCGACGCCGCGTTCGTCGAGCTGGTCGCCGTAGCGCTTCTCGAGCAACTGACAGAACGAGGCGACCTTGCGCAGCGGCTCCTGCAGATCGTGCGAGGCGACATAGGCGAACTGCTCGAGCTCGGCGTTCGACCGCCGCAACTCCACGGTCTGCTCGTCGAGCTGTTCGCGCGCGGCCCGCGACGCCTCGAGTTCCTCCACGATGCGTTGCCGCATGTCCTCGACATCCGAGGCCATGTCCCGCACGTCGCGGGGGCCACCGGCGACGATCCGTTCCTCGAAGTGACCTTCGGTGATGCGGCGGCAGGAGGCGGCCAGCGCCGACAGCGGGCGCACCAGGGCACTGCGCGCCAGGATTGCCAGCAGCAGCGCGGTGACGAAGAAGGTGATGATGATGCCGGCGAGCACGCGGTCGCGCCATCCGCGCACCTGCTCGAGCTCTTTGACCCCCGCGGTGCGGGCGGCGGCAAGGTCGACGTTCTGCACGTGGAAGAGCGCGCGGATGTTGTCGAAGCCCTCTTTGCCGCGTTGGACGAGGTCGTTGCCGACGACGCCCGGATTGCCCGGGGTGACGCTGCGGATGAACGGCTCGGCGTACTCCGCGCGCCATTCGGCGGTGGCCTGTTCGACCGCGTCCAGATCGGCGATCAGGTTGGTGTGGTCGCCGACGTGCTGGCGAATCTCCTCGGCCGCTTCCCGTTCGGTCTGCTGACCCTCGTAGTAGGGCTCGAGGAACTGCTTGTCGGCGGCGATCGCGAAACCGCGCACCGCGGTCTCCTGATCGCGCAGGGCGGCCTGCAACCGGTAGGCCGCCACCCGCGAGGGCTGGATCGATTCGATCAGCTCGCGCGACACCGCGTCGGTGCGGTTCATGAGGATCGCTCCGGCGAACGCGCCGGCCAGCACGAGGATGCCCATGACGGCCAGCACGACGTTCAACCAGCCCTGCACCGTCAAGTGGCGTCCCCGCCGGCGGGCGGGAGCCGTCACGTGGTGCGCTCCACGCGGACTACCGCGATGTCGTCGGTCAGACCCCCGTGCGGTCGAGCACGGTCCTCGGCGCGGTCGATCAGGGTTTCGACGAACTGGGGACCGGGCAGACCGGCCATCGAGCGGGCCAGGCGCAGCAGCCCCTCCTCGCCGAGGCGTTCGTTGCCCTCACCGGAGTGGCCCTCGAACAGCCCGTCGGTGAGCAGCAGCAGGCCGTGCCCCGGGGGCAGTTCCAGTTCGGTCAGCGGCCACCCCGACCCGCCCAGCCCGAGCGCGGGCCCGGCGGGCGGTTCCACCCAGCTCACGGTGTTGCCGTGGCGGTCGTGCAGAAGCATCCCGGGATGGCCGGCGCGCACGGCGTTGAAGCTGAGGTCCGTGGGCGAGAACGCCAGGCTCATGACGGTGGCGAAGATCCCGGGTCCCGGCCTCTCGGCGCGCAGAATGCGCTCGAGCTGCCGCATGCGCTCGTTACCGCGCAGTCCCGCGAAAGTCAGCGCGCGCCATCCGATCCTCAGCGCTACCCCGAGGGCGGCTTCGTCGGGTCCGTGGCCGGACACGTCGCCGACCATGACGTGCACGGTCCGGTCAGGGGTCTGCACGAAATCGTAGAAGTCGCCGCCGAGCAGCGCGTTGGGCCGGCTCGGCCGGTACTTGGCGACGATGTCGACGCCCGGGTTCTCGAGCAGCAGCGGCGACGGCAGCAGCCCGCGTTCGAGTCGGGCGTTCTCCTGGGCGCGCAGATGGCTGGCGTGCAGGTCGACGGCGGTAAGCTCGGAGCGTTTCCGCTCGATGGCGTACAGCAGCGAGCGCCGCAGCATTTCCGATTCGACACGCCCTTTGACGAGATAGTCCTGTGCGCCGGATGCGACCGCCGACACGCCGTAGCGGTCGTCGACGTTGCCGGTGAGCACCACGATCGGCAGGGTGGGATCGAGGTCGCAGATCCGGTCGACGGCGTCGGTTCCGCTGGCGTCGGGCAGGTTGAGGTCGAGGAGCACACAGTCCGGGCGAGAAGCCCGGATCTCCCGGGCGGCGTGCGCCATGGATTCGGCCCACCGCAGCCGGATGTCGGCCACCGCGTCGACGATCAACTCCTCGACGAGCAACGCGTCACCACGGTCGTCCTCCACGAGGAGCACCGTCAACGTGTCGAACTGCGTCATGGGAGCAACGGCTGAATCAGGCACAGGCCTCAGTTCTGAGTCATGCGGCGCGAGCATCGACAAATCAGTCCTTCAATTTCTTCACCGCGGCCGCGCTGACCTCTTCTTCAGTGATAGCCCCCTGACAATACCGAAGGTCGCCGCCGGCGGCGTCCATCCCGGGCGTCCGGGACCCGGGACAGGCGCCGGCAACGGGTAGCGTCGGCACCCGAGATGGTGGTGTCATTCTTGCGATTCCGACACGGTTCGGGCCTGCGTCGGGCGCCGGCGCTGGCCCTCGCCGCGGTGGCCGCGACGCTCGTCGCGTGCGGCGCGGGCACACCCGGGCAGAACGAACCCCCGTCGTCGTCGACACCGCCCACAGCGGCGACTCCCACCTCGAAGACGCCGACCAGGACGACACCCTCGACTTCCCCGGTGCCGCCCCCGCCGACCGTCACCACCGTCACCGCCGCCGATCTGGGCACGACGTGGCGTCCCGGCTGCCCCCTCGGCCCGGAACGGCTCCGGCGCGTCGAGCTGAACCACATCGGCTTCGACGGCCGCACCCACCGCGGCGCGCTCGTCGTCCACGACGAATTGGTGCCACAGGTCATCGAGGTCTTCGAGGTCCTCTACCGGATGGGCTATCCCATCGACAAGATGCGCACGGTCGACGCGTACCCGCGCGCCGATGACGAGCTGTCGATGGCCGACAACAACACCTCCGCCTTCAACTGCCGCGGCATCCCGGGCTCGCAGAGCTGGTCGTACCACGCCTATGGCCGGGCGATCGACCTCAACCCGTTGCTCAACCCCTACATCGGCCGCAGCGGCGCAGTGGAACCCGCCAACGCCGGGCCTTACGTCGACCGAAGGCGGACCGATCCGGGCATTCTGCACGCCGGCGACCCGGCGGTTCTCGCCTTCACCGACCGGGGCTGGCGCTGGGGCGGGGACTGGCGGACACCCAAGGACTACCAGCACTTCGAGCAGCGGTGACCAGCCCGATCAACTGAGTTGGCATCAGCGCCATGGGTTTCGGACGCGCACAGCGCTCCGGGTCGCTGCTACCCTGCCTAACGCCGCCCGGTGAGCGCAGAGGCGGCGTACGAAACCGGCCAGGACGACACCAGCAGACTCCCTCACGAAAAGAGTGTTGTGCGCAGCGCAGAGATCAAGGCCCTGTCGGGTCTGCGTATCGTCGCGGCGGTCTGGGTCGTCCTGTTCCACTTCCGGCCGCTGTTGGCGCAGGCCGCACCGGATTTCACCGCCGCGCTGGCGCCGCTGCTGGACTCCGGCGCGCAGGGTGTCGACCTGTTCTTCATCCTCAGCGGTTTCGTGCTGACGTGGAACTACCTCGACCGCATGGGCCAGTCCTGGTCCACCCGAACCACTTTGCGCTTCCTCTGGTTGCGGCTGGCCCGCGTGTGGCCGGTCTACCTGGTCACCATGCACCTGGCGGCGGCGTGGATCATCTTCACCCGCAACGTCGGACATGTCCCGTCGCCCGCGGTGGACCAGCTCACCGCGACCAGCTATCTGCGTCAGCTGCTGCTCGTGCAACTGTGGTTCGAGCCGTACTTCGACGGCACCAGCTGGGACGGTCCGGCCTGGTCGATCAGCGCGGAGTGGTTGGCGTACCTGCTGTTCGGCGTGCTCATCCTGGTGGTCTTCCGGGTCGCGCGCGTGTCGCGGGCGCGTGTACTGCTGTGGCTGGCGGTCGCGGTGTCGCTGCCGCCGACCCTGCTGCTGCTCGCGACCGGCGAGTTCTACACACCCTGGAGTTGGTTGCCGCGCATCGTGATGCAGTTCAGCGCGGGCGCGCTCGCCTGTGCCGCGGTGCGAAAACTGCGGCCCACCGCGCGGACTCGCCACACGTTCGGCTGGTTGTCGGTGTTGATCGCGACCGCGATCGTCGGCGCCCTGTACTACCTCGACGCCGATCCGCCGGCGTCCGTCCGGGACGCCGGCGGACTGGTGGACGTCCTGTTCGTCCCGCTGGTGGTGGCGCTGGCGGTGGGGGCGGGAACGTTGCCGCGGCTGTTGTCCACCCGTGTGATGGTCTACTGCGGCCACATCTCGTTCGGGCTCTACATGGTCCACGAATTGGTGCACACCGCCTGGAACTGGGCGGTGGTCCAGTTCCAGATCACCCTCACGCCGGGCTGGTCCGCCAGTGCGGTGGTCACCGGTCTCATCGGCATCGCGGTGCTCGCCTCGGTCGCGCTGTACCACGGCGTCGAGGAGCCGGCCCGGTTGTGGATGCGCAGGATGGTCGACGTCAGGGATTCGACGCACAGCACCGTCGGCGGTCGGGCCGCCCCGGCACCGGACGTCGAACGCGCGGAGCGCGCCGACCACATCCCTGTGCGGGTCGGATGACGCGATTTCGTGACAAACGGGGAAGCGCGTCGCAGAACGCGGGCGGCTTCGCCGACACTTACCCTTTCAGTCATCGTGAGGTGCGGCGTCTCGGTGCCGTCGACTGTGGAGGTAAACGGTGAGTCGCCTGGTCACGTTGGTGGTGTCCGTTGCGCTGCTGGTGGGCCTGGTGGTCGCCCGTCCGCTGCCGCAGCGCAGCGACGAGATGGTGACGTTGCAGTTCGCGGGCAGCCGCGTCGCCGTCGTCGGCGACTCGTACACCACCGGCAGCACCGAGGGCGGCGAGGGGCCGAGGGGCTGGACGACGCGGGCGTGGCAGCTGCTGGCGGGTCAGGGGCTTCCGGTGCGCGCCGACGTGGCGGCCGAAGGCGGGGCGGGGTACGGCGCCCGGGGCAACCGGGGCAGCGTCTTCGAGGATCTCACCGCCCGCGCGGTCAAACCAGACGACCACCTCGTGGTGTTCTACGGGTCGCGCAACGACCAGAACGTCGAGCCCACACTGCTGTCGATCATGGTCTACGGCGTCTTCCAACTCGCCCGCCGCACCGCACCGGAGGCGCGTTTCCTGGTGATCGGACCGCCCTGGCCGACCGCCGATCCGCCGCCGGCGATCCTCCGCATCCGCGACACCCTGCGGTATCAGTCGGGTCTGGCCAAGGCGACGTTCGTCGACCCGATCGCCGAGCGGTGGTTCGTCGACGACCCCGCGCTCATCGGCGCGGACGGCGTCCATCCGACCGACGCGGGGCACGTGTACATGGCCGACAAGATCGCGCCGTTGATCGCCACCCAGTTGACCCGCCGGGTGTGAGCTCGGCGCTCAGTCCTGCACCGCCTTGGCCACCGCGACACACACGGTGAGCCGGCCGGGGTCGGGATGCGCCGCGCGCTGCAGTTCCCACACCGCGTTGTGCATCATCCGCACGACGGTCCAGGCGCGCGCCCGGTCCTCGTCGAAGCCGGCAGCGTCGACGAGTGCGTGGAAGCGGCGCCGCACCCCGCCGCGGACGTCGCCGGCCAGTTCGTCCCACCTGTTCCACAGCATCGGCGCGACCTCGAAGTGCGGGTCGCCGTCGAGCGGTTTCGGGTCGATGGCCACCCACGAATACGCTGGGCCGGCATGGCCGGCCAGCACGTTCCCGTAGTGCAGATCGGTGTGGACGAGGGTGCCGCGACTGGCGGGGTCGGTGATCAGGTCGCGGCCCAGGGTGAGTGCCTGCTCGACGAGTCGGCGCGGCAGCGGGGTGTTGCGGGGCAGCACCGCCAGTTCGGCGGTGCGTGATTCCAACCACGTTGTGAGCGTTCGCAATTGGGGAAGCGCCGGAACATGGATGCGCTGGTACAGGTCACTGACGACGGCACAGGCCTCGACGTCGGAGACGGTGCCCAGGTCTCGGTCGTCGAGTCGTTCGAGCAAGAGCGCACGGCGGTGGGGCGCAGCGCCGAGCAGGCGCACCGCCCCATGGCCGGCCCAGCGACGCAGCGCGAGGTGCTCGTGTTCGGACTCGTCGTCGGGGAACCCCATCTTGAGCACCGCGGACTGCCCACGCGGCGTGAGGACCGGCAGGACAAGCGATGTCGTGCCGTGCGTCGGCGCACCGTCGACACGCAGGTCCCACTCCCGCAGTTGGGTCTGCGCCGCGTGGGGCAGTGACTCGACCCACCCCGCCCAGTCCGGGCCCCGGGCGGACATCGCCGTCACCCCGGCGGGCAGGTCGATCACGTCACCAGACGCGGGACACCCCGCGAACCGGTGTCCGGTTCGCGGGGTGTCCCCGTCGAGTTGATGGTGCTGCTACGTCAGCTGCTAGGTCAGGTCGAACCGGTCGTTGTTCATGACCTTGACCCAGGCGGCGACGAAGTCCTCGACGAACTTGCCCTTGTTGTCGTCCTGGGCGTACACCTCGGCCACGGCGCGCAGCACCGAGTTCGAGCCGAACACGAGGTCGTTCGCCGTTGCGGTCCACTTGATCTCACCGGTGGCGCGATCCCGGCCCTCGTAGACGTTCTCGGTGTTCTCCGACGGCTTCCACGCGGTGTTCATGTCGAGCAGGTTGACGAAGAAGTCGTTCGTCAGGACGCCCGGCGAGTTGGTGAACACACCGTGCTTGGTGCCGCCGTGGTTGACGTTGAGCACCCGCAGACCACCGAGGAGTGCGGTCATCTCCGGCGCCGTGAGGTCCAGCAGGTAGGCCTTCTCCACAAGCAGCTTCTCGACCTGACCCTTCTCGCCGGACCGGGAGTAGTTGCGGAAGCCGTCGGCCTTGGTCTCCAGCACCGCGAACGACTCGACGTCGGTCTGCTCCTGGGAGGCGTCGGTACGACCCGGCGCGAAGTGCACGTCGATCTCGTATCCGGCGTCCTTGGCGGCCTTCTCGACCGCGGCGGACCCGGCGAGCACGATCAGGTCGGCCAGCGAGATCTTCTTGCCGCCGGAGGCCGACGCGTTGAAGTCCTGCTGGATCTGCTCGAGCACCGGCAGCACCTTGGCCAGTTCGGCCGGCTCGTTGCCCTCCCAGTTGCGCTGCGGCTCCAGGCGCACCCGGGCACCGTTGGCGCCGCCGCGCTTGTCGGTGCCGCGGAAGCTGGACGCCGACGCCCATGCCGTCTTGATCAGCTGCTGGATGGTCAGACCCGAGTCGAGCACCGTGGCCTTGAGGTTCTCGACGTCGGCGTCGTCGACCAGCTCGTGGTCGACGGCCGGCACCGGGTCCTGCCAGATCTCGGGCTCGGCGACCCACGGACCCAGGTAGCGGCTGATCGGCCCCATGTCGCGGTGCATCAGCTTGTACCAGGCCTTGGCGAACGCCGCGTCCATCTCTTCGGGGTGGTCGAGCCAGCGGCGGGTGATCTCACCGTAGATGGGGTCGACCCGCATCGAGACGTCGGTGACGAGCATCGTGGGCTTGCGCGGCGGACCGCCGAACGGATCGGGGATGGTCGCCTCGGCGTCCTTGGCCTCGAACTGCCAGGCGCCCGCGGGGCTCTTGGTCAGCTCCCACTCGTTGCCGTACAGGATCTCCAGGTAGCGGTTGCTCCACTGCGAGTTCGAACCGGTCCAGATGACCTCCAGACCGCTGGTGACGGTGTCGTTGCCGTTGCCGGAGCCGAAGGGGCACTTCCACCCCAGCCCCTGATCCTCGACCGGCGCGCCCTCGGGCTCGGGCCCGACGTTCACGTCGGCGGCGCCGTGGGTCTTGCCCAGGGTGTGGCCGCCGACGATCAGAGCGGCGGTCTCCTCGTCGTTCATCGCCATCCGGCCGAAGGTCTCGCGGATGTCGTGGGCGGCGGCCAACGGATCCGGCTTGCCTTCGGGCCCTTCGGGATTGACGTAGATCAGGCCCATCGTGGTGGCGCCGAACGGTTCGGCGAGCTCACGCTTGTCCTCGTTGGTGCCGCCGTAGCGCTTGTCGGTGCCCAGCCAGGTGTCCTCCTGGCCCCACAGCATCTCCTCGGGCTCCCAGATGTCCTCACGGCCGAACGCGAAACCGGCGGTCTTGAACCCGGACTGCTCGAGCGCGGCGTTGCCGGCGAAGGCGATCAGGTCGGCCCAGGAGATCTTGTTGCCGTACTTCTGCTTGATCGGCCACAGCAGCCGGCGCGCCTTGTCCAGGTTGGCGTTGTCGGGCCAGCTGTTGAGCGGGGCGAAGCGCTGGGCGCCCTGACCGGCGCCGCCGCGGCCGTCGAAGATGCGGTAGGTGCCGGCGGCGTGCCAGCTCATCCGGATGAACAGACCGGCGTAGTTGCCGTAGTCAGCGGGCCACCAGTCCTGGGAGCTCTGGATGAGTTCGATGACGTCGCGCTTGAAGGCCTCGACGTCGAGTTGCGCGAACGCCTCGGCGTAGTTGAAGTCCTCGCCGAGGGGGTTGCCCTTCTCGTTCTGCTTGTGCAGCACGGACACGTCGACCTGTTCGGGCCACCAGTCCTTGTTGGTCAGCGGTGCGTGCACCTTCGGCTCGGGCGAGTCGATGATCGGGTTCTCGGACTCGCTGTGGCTGTCGGTCTTGCTGTCCGAATGCGGGGGGCGGGCATCGGAGGTATCGGATGACACGGTGTTTCCCTTCATATCCATACATCAAGGTGGTGATGGGGCTGCGATCACGGTTGTGATCAGGAACTATCGGTGGAACCCTCGGGCACGCAGGCGGGGCACAGACCCCAGTAGATGACTTCGGCCTCGTCGAGGACGAAGCCGTCGAGCGCATCGTGTTCGGACGGCACCAGGCACGGGGCCTCGCCGACCGCGCAGTCCACGTCAACGATCGTCCCGCACGAGCGGCACACCACGTGGTGGTGGTTGTCGCCGACGCGGGTCTCGTAGCGCGCGACCGAACCCGACGGCTGGATCCGCCGGATCAGGCGCGCTCCGGTCAGGGCGTGCAGGACGTCGTAGACCGCCTGCCGCGAGACGTCCGGCAGGCTGGACCGGACGGTGGCGAAGATGGTCTCGGTGTCCGCGTGCGGGTGGGCGTGGACCGCTTCCAGCACGGCGACCCGAGGACGGGTCACGCGCAGATCGGCGCCCCGCAACTGGCCTACGTACTCGGACGACGACGACACGACAGCCATATCACCCGCTTTTTTGGAATAAGTCAAGAGTTGGTCGCGGGTGTTTCGCGCGATCACCCAATTCGTCCCTGCGCCAAGCACATCGGTGGGTGTGGACGGCGCGTCGCGTCCTTCACTTCATTCGGCGGATGCCCGCGGCGGGTCGCCACTAGTATCGCGGGGTGGCCAAACTCGAGCTGACCCGCGAGCTGTCTCTCGATCCGGACGACGCCTGGGCGCACGCGTCCAACCTCGCCGAACTGGGGGACTGGCTCGTCATGCACGAGGGCTGGCGAAGCGAGCTACCCGACGAACTCGTCGTGGGCACCACCATCGTCGGCGTGGCCGGCGCCAAGGGCATGCGCAACCGGGTGACCTGGACGATCAAGCACGTCGATCCGCCCACGCTGCTCGAGGTCGACGGCAAGGGGGTCGGCGGCACCAGATACGGCATGAGGATGGCGGTGCGCCCCACCTCGTCGGGCTGCGCGTTCACCGTCACCCTCGAACTCGGGGGTGCGCCGCTGTTCGGACCGATCGGCGCCGCGGCCGCCCGCGCGGTCAAGGGTGACATCGATCGGTCCATCCGCCGTTTCGAGGAGCTCTACGTCTGAGGGTCCGCCCGCGGTGCCGCGGGCGGACCATGCCGAGTTGGTGCGCCGCCGCGCGCTGACCGACGACGCCGCGCGCCCAGAGGCGGTCGCCCGCAGGCACGATGCGGGTGGGCGCACCGCGCGGGAGAACATCGCCGACCTGGTCGACGAGGGCTCCTTCATCGAGTACGGCCGGTTCGCGATCGCCGCTCAGCGCGCGCGCCGCGACCTCGACGACCTGATCGCCCGCACTCCCGCCGACGGTCTGGTCGCCGGGACGGCGCGCATCGACGGTGCCCCGTGTGCGGTCCTGTCGTACGACTACACCGTGCTGGCCGGCACCCAGGGGGCGCTGGGGCACCGCAAGAAGGACCGGCTCTTCGACCTGATCGAGCGGATGCGGCTGCCCACGGTGTTCTTCGCCGAAGGCGGCGGCGGCCGCCCCGGGGACACCGATCATCCCGTGGTGTCCTCGCTCGACGTCCGCGCGTTCAAGCTGTGGGCCGGCCTGTCGGGGCTCGTCCCGCGGATCGCGGTGGTCAAGGGGAGGTGTTTCGCGGGCAACGCGGTCATCGCGGGTTGCGCAGATCTGATCCTCGCGACGTCGGACACCTCCATCGGCATGGGTGGTCCGGCCATGATCGCCGGCGGCGGCCTCGGAGACGTTCCTCCCGACGCGGTCGGCCCCATCTCCACGCAGGCCCCCAACGGGGTGGTCGACGTGGTGGTGGACGACGAGGCGCAGGCCGTCGCCGTGGCCAGGACGCTGATCGGCTACTTCCGGGGACCCGCCGCAGCGGGTGAGGCGCCCGACCAGAGTGTCTTGCGCACAGCGGTTCCCGAGCGTGCACGCCGGGCCTACGATGTCACACCGATCATCCGGACACTGGCCGACGACGGTTCGGCCACGTTCCTTCGTGAGCGTTTCGCCAGGGAGATGGTGACCGCGCTGATCCGCATCGAGGGCCGGCCCGTCGGTGTGCTGGCCAACGACACCCGCCACATGGCCGGTGCCATCACCGCGGCGGCGTCGGACAAGGCGGCGCGCTTCCTGCAGCTCTGCGACGCCTTCGACATCCCGGTGCTGTCGCTGGTCGACTGCCCCGGCTACATGGTGGGTCCGGCCGCCGAGGCAGAAGCGTTGGTACGCAGGGGTTCTCGACTCCTCGTCGCCGGCGCGGCGCTGCGGGTGCCACTGATCGCGGTGGTGCTGCGCCGCGGCTACGGCCTGGGTGCGCAGGCAATGACGGGCGGCGGCCTGCACGAACCGTTGCTGACGGTCGCGTGGCCCGGTGCTCACCTGGGTCCGATGGGGCTCGAAGGCGCCGTGCGGCTGGGTCTGCGCAAGGAACTCGAGGCGATCGCCGACGAGGCCGAACGCGAGGAGGCGGTGCGTCGCGCCACCGCCGCGGCACAGGACAACGCGAAGGCGCTCAACGCTGCCGCGGTGTTCGAGATCGACGACGTGATCGACCCTGCGGAGACCCGCGGGCTGATCGCCGGGACACTGGCCGCCGCATCGGCCGCGCCGCCCGAGAGGCACCGGCGGCGGTTCGTCGACACCTGGTGATCGATCGTGGTTGACCGGCGCCGCCCGGGGTAACTCCAACGCCGTGCCACAGACCACCGAACTGACCGTCACCGATCCCCGCACCGGCGAGACCGTCAGCCGGGTGCCCGTCACCGACGCCGCGGCCTGCGCCGAGGCGATCAAACGGGCGAGGGCGGCAGGGGCCGCCTGGGCCCGCACACCCGCCGCGGAGCGGGCCGCGGCACTGACGGCCGCGGCCACCGCCGTTCGGGAGGCCGCCGACGAACTGGCCGAACTCAACGAACGGGAAACGGGGAAGCTGCGCGACGATTCCCTCGGCGGTGTCGAGGCGGGTGCGGGCACGCTGGTGCAGTACGCCGAGCTCGGCCCCCTGCACCGCGGCCGCAGCCTGCACGGTCAGTGGACGGCGACCGACCTGATGGTCCCCGAACCGCGCGGTGTCGTCGCGGTCCTCACCCCGTGGAACGATCCGGTCGCCGTGGCGGCCGGTCTGCTGGGCGCCGCGCTGGTGAGCGGGAACACCGTGGTGCACAAGCCCAGTGAGCGTTGCCCCGGGACCGGTAGGCGGTTCGCCCAACTGCTCGCCGCGCACCTGCCCGACGGCGTGCTCGAGATCGTCGACGGCGACGGATCGGTGGGCGCCATGCTGGCGGGGGCCGAGGAGGTCGACGTCGTCGCGCACGTGGGCAGCAGTGCCACGGGCCGTGCCATCGCGCGGGCCTGCGCGGACCGCGGTGCGAAGGTGATCCTCGAGAACGGCGGCAACGACGCGCTGATCGTCGATGCCGACGTGCCACCGCGGTGGGCGGCGCACCAGGCGGCGATGGGCGCGTTCGCCAACGCCGGACAGATCTGCGTGTCGGTGGAGCGCATCTATGTCGTCGACGCGGTCGCGGACGCATTCGTCGACGCCCTGGTCGACGAGGCGCGCGACTGGGCCGACCGCATCGGCCCCCTCGTCGACGAGCGACAGCGTGACACCGTGCACCAGCACGTCACCGACGCCGTCGGCGCGGGCGCGCAGGTGCGCACCGGTGGCGAACCGGCGGCGGGCCCGGGGTCGTTCTACCCACCGACCGTGCTCACCGGCTGCACCCCCGACATGCTGGTGATGCGGGAGGAGACGTTCGGCCCGGTGGCGCCCGTACGCGTCGTTCCCGATTTCGACACCGCGCTCGATGAGGCCGCCACGGATCGGTACGGGCTGGCGGCGACGGTGCTGACCAACGACATGGCCCACGCCCAGCAGGCCTGGCGATCGCTTCCGGTCGGCACCGTGAAGATCAACGCCGCCTTCGGCGGTGCGCCCGGCGGCGCCTCGGAGCCGCGCCGCGCCAGCGGCAGCGGTTTCGGTTTCGGGCCCGAACTGCTCGACGAGATGACGGCGATGAAGGTGGTGCACTGGTCGCCCGCGCCCTCGGACTGACCGCCCGCTCGCAGATCGTGACAGCAAACCCACTTGACTGGGCACGGACCGCCATAACCCCGCTGACCTGCGTGATCCAGCCCATTTTTCGACGTTGGAGTTAATTAGACTTCTGCTGTTTTCGCTGATCAAGGCGGGTGCCGAAAAAAATTGTGTATTGATCATGGCGCAGGCGGGGTACTCGGCTCGACACCACAGCCGGGCGTTTGTGGCTCGGTAGCAATGCTGACGAATCGAGCGGACGGAAGGTGAACGACATGACCACCGAAGGACTGACCCCCGAGGAGCTCTCCGCCGAGAGCGCCATCGCACTGCCCGACAAGGAAGTGGTGTCGATCCTCGACCTGAACGCCGATGTGGACGTCGCCATCGACGCGGCCTCCCCGATCGACCTCTCTGCGGCGGCGAACCTCAACGTCGCGGCGCCGATCGACGCCGCCGCCGGCGCGAACGTGCTCTCCTACGGTTCGGGCGCGCAGGCGGTCAGCGACCAGGGCACGATGCTCACCCAGAACCTCGACGCGGACGCCTACGCCACGTCCAACCAGGTCAGCGGGATCGACCAGGGTGGTATGGACACCGACGGCGACGAGGTGCCGACCGACGGCACCGGTACCGACACGGGTACCGGCGGAACCGGAACCGACACCGCGGTCGAAGCCGACCCGGCTGCTCTGCTCGACGGCAACCTGCTCAACGTCAACGTCAACGTCGACCTCGACGCTGACCTGGCCGCTCCGATCAGCGGCGCTGTGGCCGCCAACGCCAACGTCGCGGCGCCGATCAACGCCGGTGTGGCCGCCAACATCGGGTCGGTCGATTCGGATGCGATCTCGGTCGCGACCCAGGACGCGATCATCACCCAGAACCTCACCGGTGAGGCCGTCGCGACGTCGAATCAGGATTCCGAGATCTCGCAGGGTGACGGGGACACCGACACCGGAACCGACACCGGTACGGCCGACGCCGGAACCGAGTCGAGCACCAGTGGCACGAGCAGCACCTCCGGCACGGACTCCGGCGGCTCGAGCGATTCCGGCACCTCCAGCTCCGGCGGGGACAGCGGGGGTTCGACCGCGGCCTGAGCCGCCTGAGACGCGAGGGGAAGCACTCCTGTGACCACGATGGGCGCCGAGCCGACGCAGGCCGGACTGCAGCGCGCCGACGGTGTCGAGCTGATCGGGGAGATGGTGGGATCCGGTTACCGGGTCCCACCCTCCCTGGTCCGCCGCGCCGACGGCCAGACAGTCCAGCTGACGCCGCTGCTCTATGCCGTGCTGCGCGCCATCGACGGTCACCGGACCGCGGCCGAGGTGGCACAGGAGGTCTCGGAAACGACCGGCCGCACCGTCAGCGCGGACAACGTCGACCACCTCGTTGCCAAACAGCTCCGGCCGCTCGGTCTGCTGGTGCGGGCGGACGGCGCCCAGCCCGAGCTCAAGAAGCAGAATCCGTTGTTGGGGTTGCGGTTCCGATATGCCGTGACCGACCCCGACCGCACCCGGCGGGTGACCGACCCGTTCCGGGCGCTCTTCAGACCGTGGGTGGTCGTCCCGGCGCTCGCGGCGTTCGCCGCCGTGTGCTGGTGGGTGTTCTTCGAGAAGGGCCTCGCGTCGGCGGCCCACGACGCCTTCGAGCGGCCGGGGCTGCTGATCCTGGTCTTCGTCGTCACCATTGTGTCGGCGGGCTTCCACGAGTTCGGTCACGCCGCCGCGGCACGCTACGGCGGAGCGACCCCGGGCGTCATGGGTTTCGGCGTCTACCTGGTCTGGCCGGCGTTCTACACCGACGTCACCGATTCCTACCGGCTGGGCCGCGCCGGCCGAATCCGCACCGACCTCGGCGGCCTGTACTTCAACGCGCTCGTCGCGGTCGCGATCACCGGACTGTGGCTGTGGATCGGTTACGACGCACTGCTCCTGATCGTCGCCACGCAGATCCTGCAGATGCTGCGCCAGCTCGCGCCGCTGGTGCGGTTCGACGGCTACCACGTGCTCGCCGACGTGACCGGGGTGCCCGATCTGTACTCGCGCATCAAACCGACACTGCTGGGCGCGCTGCCGTGGCGGTGGGGTGATCCGCACGCCCGCCTCCTGAAGCCGTGGGCACGCATCGTCGTGACGCTCTGGGTGGTCCTCGTGGTGCCGCTTCTGCTCGCCACCCTGGTGCTCGCGGTGTGGACGCTGCCGCGCCTGGTGGGCACCGCGTGGGCGAGCCTGAACAAACAGCAGGACGTGCTGCTGACCGCATGGGCCGACGGCGACATGATCCAGGCGGTCGCCCGGGTGCTGGCGATGATCGCGATCGTCATCCCGGTCGCGGGCGTCACGTACATGCTGGTGCGGTTCGTTCGCCGCACCGCCGCGGGCGTGTGGAAGGGCACCGACGGTAAACCGGTCATGCGGATGCTCGCGACGGTCGCCGGTGCGGCGATCTGCGCGGGTGTCGCCTATGCGTGGTGGCCGGACGAGGCGACCTACCGGCCGATCCAGCCATGGGAGCGCGGGACGATCGGAGACATCGTCTATGCGCTGAAGTCCAACGATCTGTCCGGGTCCGGGCCCGTTCGGCGCGAGGCCGACCCACAGCTCGTCTCGGCGCCCACGTTCGTCACCGGTCAGCAGGGCGTGTTGCAGGCGGTGTGGGACACCGACGTCGCGATGCCGACGCAGCAGTCACCGCAGCTGGCTCTGATCATGGTGCCCCGCCAGGAGACCGACTACACCGGCAGCAGCGGCAGCGCGGGCATCTCGGGCGGGGGTGCCGTGCCAGCGGGGAGCGCCGCCGCCCCCGACGACGGATGGGTCTTCCCGGTCGACCGGCCGCTCGCCCCGGAACCGGGGGACAACCAGGCGCTCGCCGTCAACACCACGGACGGAACCGCCGTCTACGAAGCGGCTTTCGCGATGGTCTATGTCACCGACAACAGCGATGCGATGAACGTCAACGAGGCGCAGGCGTACGCGTCGTGCGATTCGTGCGCCGCGGTCGCCGTGGCCTATCAGGTCGTGTTCGTCATCGACAGCGACCCCGCCGACGACAACGTGGTGGCGCCCCAGAACCTGGCCGGCGCGCTGAACTACGAGTGCGCGAATTGCCTGACCTACGCCCTGGCCCGGCAGGTCTTCATCACCCTCGACGAACCGCTGTCGGAGGAGGCGACGAAGGAACTCGACGCGGTGTGGGCCGAGCTGGCCCAGTTCGAGAAGGACATCGAGGCCGGCAAGGTGCCTCCCGATCAGATCGAGGCGCGCCTCGACGGCTACACGACCCGGATCATGGCGATCGTCGAGAAGGATCAGCCGGGAACGATTCCGACGACCTCGGGCACGTCCACGCCGCCGACCACGAGCACGAGCGTCGCGACGTCCACGACCGTCGCCCCGACGACGTCCGCGGTCGCGCCGACGACCTTCGGGACCACATCGGCACCGGCACCGTCGACGGCGGCCACGGCGGTGCAGAGCCCGACCGCCACGCAGTCCGCGACGGCGAGTTCGGCGGCGCCCACCACCGCGGCGGAGTCCCCGAGCAGCGCACCGTCGACCGCCGAGGAGTCCACCTCCGACACGACCGTCGGCGACACCACCACCGGCGACACGACGGGCACCACCTCGGGCGACACGTCGACAGGCACGTCGACCGACACCGGCACCTCCGACGGAACGGCCACCACACCCTGACCGGGGCGCCGGGTCAGTCCTCGTCGTGCCGGCCGAGTGCCGCGCGGATCATCGGGAGGAACCACCCGGACAGCGGCCAGACCGCGGCGAGCGCCACCGCGCACAACACGCTCACGGTGTTGAAGACGAGGCGGTCGCGCCGGCCGCGGTTGTCGTCGCCGAACTGCCGCCGCAGAAGCACCACGGTGGTCAGCAACCATCCGCCCAAGTACAGGGCGATGAGCAGATACCTCATCACCCGCCGTTGTACCACCGCATCGGACAACTCGCCCCCACGAGTTGCCGTCGGTCTCACGGTAAGCCCATAGACTGACCGCCCGTGGGCATCGTCTTGGGTTTCGCGCCGTGGGTTGTGTACTGGATCCTGATGGGCAACGTGCCGTTCCTCGTGGCGGCCGTGGCGGCTCTGGTGGTCGCCGTCGCCGCGTTGATGCTCGGCCCCGCGCGGCACGCCCCCGGCCGGACGCTGGACATCGGTGCGGTGGCCACCTTCGCCGTCCTGACCGTGCTCACGCTCGTGCTGAGCGATTCGTTCGCGGAGCGCTGGTTCGCGCCGCTGAGCTTCGTGGGGATCTTCGTCACCGCGCTGGTGGGCGTGCTGATCAAACGTCCCTTCGTGCGCGAGTTCGCCGCGGCGGGGCAACCCAAGGAGATCATCGACACCGACCTGTTCGAGCAGATCACCGTACGACTCACCTGGATCTGGGTGGGTGTGTTCGCGGCCATGGCGGTGTCGTCGGCGGTGCCGCCGCTGATCCGCAGCGACGCGTCGATCCTTGACACCGACACCCCGGTGACGTTCGTCTTCTACTGGCTCATCCCGTTCCTCCTCGTCGCCGCCGGCGCGCTCGCCTCGCGCGTGCTGCCGGAGCGGATGACCGCCGGTGCGGGCGACATCACGAGGAAGACGACGTTCGTGGCCTACAGCGAGGCGGCGATCGACGAGTTGTATTACCTGGCCCAGGAACACGTCAACCGCGAGGTCGGTCCCGGACACGAGGCCTACGACGTGCGCGTCGGCGGTAAGGGCACCCCGCTGGTGGGCGACGAGTCCCGGCAGTCGTGGCCCGCGACGTACCGGGTGCGCGAACGGCGCCGCTGAACGGGCTTCAGTCCGCGGCAGGCGGGGCGGCGATGACCACCGGATCGCCGATGCGGATCGTGCCCGAGCGCAGGATCCGGCACGCCGAGCCCGCGCGCCCGCGCAGCGCCGCGGCCGCGCCGGCGCCGATGTCGTCGTCGAGCAACCGGCACGGCGCGAGGATGCGCACCACTTCGAGCTCGACCTCGCCGATGGTCACCCGGGTGCCGGGCCGGGTGGGGATGGCGCCGGCGTCGACGGTGATGTTCCGCCGGGTCGCCCCGTAGTCGACGTCGCGTCCGAGGTCGCGGGCGGCGAGGTCGACGAGTTCCGCGGACTGGATGGAGACGTGTCGGTGCCGGGTGCCGTGGTAGCGGTCACCGACCAGTCCCTTACCCGCCTCGGCGACGAGCTCATCGACCGCCCGGACGGGCAGCCGACGGGCTTTGGCGGTGTGCAGGGCGACCACGTTCACCGCCGCGATTGTACGGAGTCTCGGCCCGAAACCCGGTGCGGTGCCGTAGGTTCGGGCACGTGCCGGACCTGATGAACCGCCAGATCGTGTTGCGCCGCCGCCCGGTGGGCCCGGTCGAACCCGGCGACACCGAGCTGATCGAGTCGCCGGCGCCGGAGCCCGCCGACGGCGAGGCGCTGTTGCGCACCACATACGTGGGCATCGACGCGGCGATCCGCACGTGGCTCAACGACCAGCGCGGCTACCTGCCCCCGGTGGGACTCGGTGAGGTCATCCGCGCGGCGGGTATCGGGGAGGTCGTGAAGTCCCGGTGTGACGCCTTCACCGTCGGCGACGTCGTCACGACGCTGTCCGGGTTCCAGGAGTACGTGATTATCCGCGACGATCTGTTCAGTACGCCGATCCCGGGGCGGGAGAAGGTGGATCAGCGGGCGGTGATGTCGGTGTACGGGCCGACCGGCGCGACCGCGTACTTCGGGATGACCGACATCGGGCGGCCGCGACCGGGGGAGACCGTCGTGGTGTCGGCGGCGGCGGGCGCGACCGGTTCGGTGGCGGGTCAGATCGCCAAGATCGCCGGTGCGCGCGTGGTGGGCATCGCCGGGGGTCCGCACAAGTGTCGCGCGGTGGTCGAGGACTTCGGGTTCGACGCGTGCATCGACTACCGCGGCGAGGATCTGGCCGCGGCCCTGCGGGAGCACTGCCCGAAGGGCGTCGACGTGTACTTCGACAACGTCGGCGGCTCCGTCCTCGACGCGGTGCTCGGAAGGCTGGCCCGGAACGCCCGCGTGGTGCTGTGCGGGGTGATCTCGAGCTATCTCACCGGGGAACACCCCGGTCCGGCCAACTACGTCAACCTGCTGTCGCGGACCGCTCTCATGCAGGGGTTCAACGCACTCGACCAGTGGGGTCGGTTCGAGGAGGCGTTCGCCGCGCTGCACCGGTGGGACGAGCAGGGGCTGCTCGTCCACCGCGAGCACGTCGTCGACGGGATCGGCGCGTGCGTGGCCGCGCTCAACGGGCTGTTCGCCGGGGCCAACATCGGCAAGATGCTCGTCAAGGTCGGGGAACCGACCGTGGCTGTCGACGAAAAGAGTTGACCGACAAACCTTTCCGCGAGCGAGCCGGTCAGGTCCAGTACAGCGTCCGCGCGGCCGGCAGCGTCTCGGCGAGCTCGGATTCGAACCACGACCGCAGTTCGGCCATGACGTCCTTCGGGTAGACGTACTTCGCCGAACCGTACTTGCCGAACTTGCGCGTCCGGGCCGCCTCGTCCATGTCCAGCTTGGTGCGCGGATACCAGCCGGTCAGCACCTCTTTGCTGCTCGCGGTGAACCGGTGGGTGATGCACTCGACGGTGAGGTCGAGGTCGTCGATGTCGCCGACGGCGTGCGCCACGTCGCGCAGCAGCGCGCCGTACTGCTCGCGCCACTGCGGGACCGGCATGATCGGCGCGATGGTAAGGCCGACGCGGTATCCGGCCTGTGCGAGCGCCCGCAGTGCGGCCACACGTTGCGGTGATCGCGCCGTCCCGCCCTCGAAGCGGCCGGCGATCTCGTCGGCGTTGACCGACACCCGGACCCGGGTGCGGCGGGCGTGCGGCAGGTCGAGCAGCGGGCCCACGTTGTCGTATTTCGTGGTGAAGCGCAGTCCGACCGGCCCGGACCAGTCGTGGGTGCCGACGTGGGCGATCGTCGCCGACAGCGAACCGGTCAGGTGTTCGAGCGCCAACGGGTCGGTGTAGCAGGACGCCTCGAACGTGGTGCCCTCGCCGGACCGTTCCGCCGATGACGATGTGATGGTGCCGCGCCCGACGTGGTCGTCCATCTCGGCGAGGATGTCGGGCAGGTTCGCATACACCCGGGTGATGGGCGGACCGGCCAGCGACCCGGCGAGGTAGCAGTACTGGCAGTGCCCGGGGCAGCCCTGCGCCAGATCGATGCGCCAGTCGGCGCTCGGGGGAATCGGCTGGAGGCGACGCTTGCTCGGCGGGGCGACCACCACGGCGAGAGTCCGCTTGGCCAGCGCGTACGCGGCGCGGTCGGTGTCGGCGCCGAGAGAGGGCAGGCGGTCACCGGGCAGCACGGTGATGTCCTCGACCCCGGCGGCCTCGCACCGTGCGATGATCTCGGCGCCGTGGGGGAGGTCGGCGGCCGAACGGGTCACCAGCACCCGGGCGGGCGTCCACAGCGTCGGGGTCCGGGGGGTCGCAGCAGCAGTCGTCGACGTCATCGTCTGTGGTTCAACACCGGCGTATGTACTGCGATTCCTGCCCGGATCAGTCGATGACGCCGGTCATGTTGAGCACCATCACGACCGCGATGGCCAGGAAGATCAGCGCGAACACCGCGACCGCGACGATCGTGGTGACCGACCCCGCGGTGACGCGGTGCCGGGGATTCTCCTCGACCTTCCCGACGCCCGACACCTGATCCGAGTCGGGCGGCGTCGCTCCCGGCGTCACCCCGCCGCCGGGTTCGAGGTCCGGCGTCTGCGCCGGATCCGGGTCTGGCGGTATCGCTGTCATCGGTGCGTTCGGCTCCCGTCATCGGTTCGTCGTCGGCCACCGCGTACCCCGTCTCCACCGGCTCACACGCCTCGACCCCGCTCGGTCACCGTTGTGTCTCACTCCTGCATCTCTTCGCCCCGGTGAGCGGTCGGAGATGGAACGAAGCGTGTTACTAGAGGTACAAGTGATGCTGGTGGGAATTGCCCACCGTCGGGTCGAATCGGTCGAGAGGTGAATGTGAGATGAGGCGCATCTACGCCGTCGTCATCTGTGTCGCGCTGTCGTTGGCGACTGCGGGCACCGCGAACGCGGAACTCTTCCCGCTTCCGACCCGCAACCAACAAGCCGTCGACCTGGTGGTCGCCCGTGCGCTGTCACAGCGTGGCGTCCCGTTCGCCTACGGCGGCGGCAACACCGCGGGTCCGACGCTGGGCAACCCGGCGGGACCCAGCGCTCCCGCGCCGGCCGCGCCACCGCCGGGGCTGATCCCGGTCGACGGCACCACCGGTGCCATCCCGATCGCCGGCCTGCCCGGTGCGGCGCCGGCCCTCACCCTGCCCGAGCCGCCGAAGCCCCAGGTCGTCGGTTTCGACGCCTCGGGTCTCATGGTCTACGCCTTCGCCGGCGCCGGGCTCAAGATCCCGCGGACCTCCCGCGACCAGTACCTGGCCGGCCGCAAGGTGCTGCCGTCGCAGGCGCTGCCCGGCGACCTGATCTTCTACGGGCCCAACGGAACCCAGAGCGTCGCGATGTTCATCGGCGGCGGCCGGATGGTCGAGGCCACCACCCCCGTCGTGCAGGTCTCGCCGGTGCGCACCAACAACATGGCGCCGTATCTGGTGCGCTACATCGACTGAAACAGCAGAGCTCAGACGTACACCGCTTTGAGCGGTGACAGGTCGGTCTGCATCAGCACGACGTTGTAGTCACCCCACAGCGACATGTTCCAGTACAGGTTGTTCAGGTCGGGCTCGTTGTTCTCGTCCTTGAGATCGCCTGTCCCCGACCAGGGATGGATCATCGGCGCGTACAGGCCCGGATACTGCTTCGAGGTCGCGACGGTGACCGGTGCCGACCACGGACCCTCCGGACTGTCCGCGGTCCGCAGACGGATGTTGTTGTCGCCGTCGCCGTAGAGCACGATGTACTTGCCCAGGTATTCGTTGTACTGGACCGACATCTCGCTGACGTTGCCACCGGTCTTGGCGCCGAACAGCCCGCCGAGGTAGCCGCCGAACACGTTGGGATCGTTGGCCCAGTCGACGACGAAGCCGAACAGTCCGGTGGACCGCTTCGAGTCACCGATGATCGGCGCGGCGACCGCCGGCCGGTTGCGGACCCACTTCGACCCGTCCCAGTACTCGTACTTCGACAGATCGGTCACCGAACCCTCGGCCACCCGGGAGACGTAAGCCGATCCGGCCCGGCCCGACGGGGTGCCGAACGCGTAGAGGTAGCGGACGCCGTCCTCGCCGACCTGCTCCTCGGGTTGCAGGACGTAGGCCGCCTGCTGGAAGTTCTGACTGCCCGGGACGTAGCGCGTGGCCGACCGGAACCAGCCCGCGGAGCGGATCGTCGACGGTGCCAGGACCCACGTGTCGGTGAGCGGGTCGTACACGGAGACGGCCGAGTAGTTGGTGGTCCAACGGCCCGGGGTATCCCAGGATTTCACCGACATGAAGTTCACGAACTGCCTGCCGTCGATCTGGATGCCGGAGGTCGGGATCTGGGTCACCTCCGAGCCGAAGAGCCCGAGCCGGCCGCGGAAGGGGCCGATGAACCGTCCGGCATATCCGGTCTGGACCAGTTGCAGACCGTCGGTCAGGTTCTGGTCGGTGCTGACCAGCAGCACGTTGGACCGCCAGTCCCCGGTCATGGTCGCATTCTTGAACGTATCGCCGAACGCGACGTGCACGAAGCGCTCACCCAGCCGGACACCGCCGTCCCACATGATGCCCAGGTCGGTGCCACCGATCCCGAAGTTGTTGGGCACCTTGCCCGTCACCCAGCCCTTGTTCACGGACGGCAGCGTGGTGGGGTAGGGGGTGACCGCGGCGGCGGCGACGATGGTCGACTGCGCGGGAGCGGTGATGACCGGTCGAGTGAACGCGCGCTCGAACTCCCGCCGCGCCGAGGCCAGCAGCGCCCACAACGCCGGCGGGGGCGCGGGCGCGGCCGGGAGGTTGGCGATCAGCGGCGCCAGACCGACGGCGGCGAGCAGTGCGGAGAACGCCTTGGGCAGGTCCGGCGGGGCCGACGGCAGCGGCGGCGGCGACGGCGCGGCGGCCCTCGCGGACACCGGGGCGGCAGCGGTGCGCGGCGAGTCGGTGCGCAGGACGTCGTCGGCCGGATCAGCCTCGAGCGGTGGGAGGACCGCGGGCTCCGTGCCCGGTTCGACCGGGGTCTCGACGGCCGGGGGCCGCTCGAGGTCCTCGGTCTCGGTCACGGCGGTGGTCTCGTCGGCCGGTTCGACCGCCGGTTCGTCGTCCCGGTCCGACGACGAGGCGGGCCGGCTCGTGCCGGATGCGGTCCCGGTCTCGTCGGTGGGCTCGTCCTCGACCGTGTCCTCGTCGACCTCGTGCTCGTCCTCGACCGTGTCCTCGTCCTCGTCCTCGGCGCTGTCCTCGTCCGGCGCCGCCTCGTCCTCGAGAGCGGAGTCGTCGTCGGCGGTCTCCTCGCCCTCGTCGTCGTCCGTGGCCGCCTCCTGGTCGCGCTCGGACGCCGGGGAAGGCGAATCCGCCGCCGGGGACGACTCCCCGGACGGCGACGACGAGGATTCCGACGACGAGGTCGACCCACCCGGGTCCGCCGCGGCGACACCGTTGCCGAGTGTCACGGCGGCGCCCACGCCCAAAGCGACGGCGAGAGCGCCGATCCGGCCCACGTGTGCGGCAGCGCTCGTCTTGGATCTCATCGACCGAATCCCCTTGTCGTCGGCGGCGTCAATTCCGATTGATCATCGCCGCTGCGCACCGGAGTGTTTCACTTCTCAAATTTCCGGGACCCCGGCTTCCGCGTTCCGGACATATTTACGTGACACCGTGTAACGATTTGCGCTGTGGGAGACCCCAAGGGCGCCGTTGCGGCGGCCACCCCTTCGCGCGGGCGCCGCCGTGACCCGCGCACCCGGTCGGACATCCTCGAGGCCACACGGCGGATCCTGGCTCGAGACGGCTACGACCAGGTGACCGTCGACGCCGTGGCGCGGGAGGCCGGTGTCAGCCGGCCCACCGTCTACCGCCGTTGGCCGTCAAAAGCCCACATCGTCTTCGATGCCGCCTTCCAGACCGACTCGTCGGACGAGATCTTCACCCGCACCGGCGATTTCGTCGCCGACCTGCGCCGGTTCCTGCGGGCCGTGGTCGAGTTCTGGCGCGAACCCGTGGTCTACGCCGCCGCTCTGGGAATCCTCGCCGAACGCCACGGGTCTCCCGAGTTGCGGATCAAGGCCCAGCAACTGCTCGACGAGGCGACCCAGGACCGGTTCACCGCGCTGGTCCGCGACGGTGTCCGTCAGGGCGCCGTCGCCGCGGGCATGGACGCGGAATCGTTGTACGACACCGTGATCGGCAGCACCTTCTACGCCGTGTACGTCCGGGACATCAGCGACTCCGGCATCGACGCATTCGTCGCCCATCTCTGCTTCCTGGTCACCCAGGGAGCACCCGACAGAGAAGAGAACCGAGATGACCCAGGCTGATCGACGCCACCCCGACCTGTCGACGGCGTTCGGGGAACTGCTCGACGAACTGCGTGCCGTCGAGGACAAGTTGCTCACAACGGATCCACCACTCGACGACGCCGACCTGCTCGACGGCTACCGACTCACCTTCAGCCTCCTGCGGGTGGCGGTCGACGCCTACGTCTGGGGCGACAAGGACAACCCCCGGTTCGTCGACGTGATCGGGCCCTACCTCAAGTGGGGCGGCGACAACTCCGACGCGTTCTATCAGATCGCGCCCGTCGACCCCCGCCGCACCTACCGGGTGCGCGGCAACCGTGGTGACGCGGTATACCTGTCGATCACCGTGTACGGCGGCCCGGACGACGGCCGGTACAGCAACCGGATCGTCGGCACGCTCAACGACCGCGACCTGGAGTTCGACGCCGACGGCAACTTCGAGTTCACGATGAGCCCGCAACCGCAGCCGGGCACATGGCTCAAACTCGACGACGATGCGGTGACCGCGCTGACGCGCGACTATCTCACCGCGCCGCAGACCGGGCGGCGCACGCAGTGGACGATCCAGAGCATCGATCCGCCCGCCCGGCGCCTCGACGACGCCGAGGATCTGACGCGGCGAATGCGCGCCGCCCGCACCTGGATTCGGGAACAGTGTTCGTTCCTGCCGACGCGGATCGAGCCGCCGAACGAGATCCTCGAGCCGTTCCCCGTGCCGCAGCACGCCTACGGCTGGTCGGCGGCCGACGCGGCCTACGCCATGGGAGCCTACGAGCTGGGACCCGATCAGGCGCTCGTCGTGGAGGGCACGTCACCGCAGTGCGTGTTCTGGAATCTGTGCCTGTGGAACCCGTTCCTGCACACCTACGACTACACCTACGAACGGGTCACCCTCAACGGCGCGCAACTCACCTACGAACCGGACGGGTCGTGGCAGATCGTGATCGCCGACCGCGATCCCGGACACCCGAACTGGGTGTCGACCGCGGGGCGGCGTACCGGGTTGATCTGGCTGCGCTGGTTCCTGCCCGAGGAGACACCGGCGCGGCCGCGGTGCCGGGTGGTCGACCTCGCGGAGATCTCGAGATGACCGCCCGCGTCGCGCGTCCGGCGCCGATCGCGCTGGACGACCTCGCCGCTCCCGTCTATCCGGAGGCGGCACGGCCGATGCGGGAGGGGTTGGCCGCCTACGGCGCCGCCCTCGACCTGTCCCCGGAGGCGCTGCAGGCGACGGCAGTGGACCGCTCGGGTCTGACCGACTTCGGCGACCTCGGGTTCCGCGACCGGCTGCAGGTGCTGTGCGCGTCGCTGAACTCCGAGGCGTCGCTGTCCGACGTCGGCCGCGCACTGGCTTTCGAGCAGTTGGCGCAGCACCTGGTGAACCGGCTGCGGCTGCAGGACCTGATCACGCGGAACCCCGAGATCCTCGACGTCCGCATCGAACGGCCGATCATCATCTGCGGCCTGCCCCGCACGGGGACCACCCACCTGCACAACATGATCGCCGCCGACCCGGCGATCCGGTACCTGCCCTACTGGGAGAGCCTCGAACCCGTGCCCCCGCCGGGGGAGGGCCCGCAGGGCAGGCGGGAGCGGTGCGCGGCCGGCCTCGAACTGGTCCACACGGTGATGCCGGAATTCCGGCGGATGCACGACATGACCGTCGACCACGCCCACGAAGAGATCCAGCTGCTGGCCAACGACATCGGCGGCATGCTGTTCGAGACGACCTTTCACGTCCCGCGCTTCGCCGACCACTACAAGGCGCACGACCAGTCGCCGTCCTACGCCCACCTCCGGCGCACCCTGCAGGCCCTGCAGTGGCAGGGCGGCGGGACCCGGTGGGTGCTCAAGTCCCCGCAACACCTCGAACAGTTCCCGACGCTGGCGGCGACGTTCCCCGACGCGACTTTCGTTCTGACGCACCGTGATCCGACCGAGGTCATCCAGTCGATGGCGACGATGATCTGCTACGCCGCACGCATGTCGTGCGAGCGTCCGGACCCGGTGGCGCTCACCCGGTACTGGGTCGAGCGGTCGGCGGACCTGCTCACCGCCTGTGTGCGCGACCGCGACGCGCTACCCGCCGAGCGGTCCGTCGACATCCGGTTCGACGACTTCATGGCCGACGAGGAGGCCACGCTGGCATTGATCTACGAACGCGCCGGCCAGCCGTTCGACGATCGTGCCCGGGGCGCGATGGCCCGGTTTCGGGCCGATCACCCACGCGGCATGCACGGCGGCGTCCTCCACCGCCCGGCCGACCTCGGCCTCGACGTCGACGAGGTGGCCCGTCGGCTGGGCGACTACCGCCGGCGTTTCGTCGCCGCCTGACGCGGAACCGCGGAGGAGTCGGACCGGGTTCTGCGGGTACCCTCGCGCCATGGAGGAGATGCGATGAGCGCGGGGCTGTTCGGACTGCTCGACGACGTCGCGGTGCTCGCGCGCATGGCCGCGGCATCGGTGGACGACATCGGTGCTGCCGCCGGCCGTGCCACGGCCAAGGCCGCGGGCGTCGTCGTCGACGACACCGCGGTCACCCCGCAGTACGTGCACGGGATCGCCGCCGAGCGGGAACTGCCCATCATCAAGCGCATCGCGATCGGCTCGCTCCGCAACAAGCTGGTGTTCATCCTGCCGGCGGCGTTGCTGCTCAGCCAGTTCGTGCCGTGGCTGCTCACCCCCATCCTGATGCTGGGCGCCACCTATCTGTGCTTCGAGGGAGCCGAGAAGGTGTGGGGGCGCATCCGCGGTCACGACACCCATGCCGTCCCGGTGACCGAGGCGGGGGAGGACGCCGAGAAGTACATGGTCACCGGCGCCATCCGCACCGACTTCATCCTGTCCGCCGAGATCATGGTGATCGCGCTCAACGAGGTGGCCTCCGAGTCCTTCTGGCCGCGGCTGATCATCCTGGTGGTCGTCGCGCTGGTGATCACCGCCGCGGTGTACGGCGTGGTGGCGGGCATCGTCAAGATGGACGACATCGGGCTGCGGCTCACGCAACGCACGTCGCGGATCGCGCAGTCGGTGGGGCGCGGCCTGGTCGCCGGGATGCCCAAGCTGCTCGCCGCCCTGTCGCTGATCGGCACGGTCGCGATGCTCTGGGTCGGCGGCCACATCCTGCTCGTCGGCACCGACGAGTTGGGATGGCACACCCTGTACGGGCTGGTGCACCACGCCGAGGAGTCCGTGCACCATGCCACCGGTGTGGCCGGCGGTGTGCTGGCCTGGCTGGTCAACACCGCGGCATCGGCGGTGATCGGCCTGATCGTCGGCGCCGTGGTGGTGGCCGTCGTGCACGTCCTGCCGTTCGGCCGCAAGCATTCTGACGCCGACTCCCACGCCGGGTCCCCGGCCGACTCCCACGCCGACCCGAAGCCGGAGCCCGCGGGCGATTGACCGCGCCGCACATCGGGTAGCCAGCCACCGTGACCGCACCTGACATGCCTGAAGCCGGGGACCACGTCGACGCCACCGAAGACGACGGGTCCGCCGAGTTCCAGCCCGAAGACGGGGGAGCGGCCCCGCCCGCACCGCACGAGCGCTAGGCGGGTCCCGGTGTCACCGAGGCCGGCGCGCCCTCGCTGAGCATCTCCTTGACCGCCCTGCGGTTGAGCTTGCCGCTCGCCAGGACGGGCAGTTGGTCGGCCGTGACGACAGCCCAGCGGGTGGGCACCTTGTACGACGAGAGCTCAGCGCGCACCCGGGCCGACAGGTCGGCGACATCGATGCCGTCTCGCGCGGGGACGACGGCCGCGCACACCTGTTCGCCCCGTTCGGGGTCGTCGACACCGACGACCACGCACTGCGCCACATCGGGGAACTGCTCGACGACCGCCTCCACTTCCAGGGGCGAGACGTTCGCGCCTGAGGCCTTGATCAGCTCGCTGGTCCGGCCGACGTAGAACAGGCGCGGGTCTCCGTTTCTGCGGTAGACCCGGTCGCCGGTGTGGTACCAGCCGTCGGCGTCGAAGGTCTCCGCGCGTTCGCGTTTGTTGTAGCCGGCCATCACGCCGACGCCCCGGACGAGGAGTTCGCCGACGGTGCCGTCGTCAACCGGCCGACCCTCGTCGTCGACGATCGTCATCTCGGTGAACGCGAACCCCCCTGCGGTCTCCGACATCGTCCGGTGGACGGGGTAGCCGTCCGGGACGTCGACCATCGCGATGTCGAGGGGACCGTCGCGCAGCATCGGTGCGCTGCGCAGGTCCCGGGTGGCGAAGGAGGGGTGGTCGCGCAACCGCTGCGTGAACGCCGGCCATCCGACCAGCCCGGTCGCCCGTTCGCGCTCGATCAGGTCGAGCGCGGTCTCCGCGTCGAGACGTGGCAACACCAGCACGGTGACCGGTTCGTGCAGCGCACCGGTCGCCGCCAGCAGGCCACCGATCCAGAAGAACGGCATGGCGCACAGGATGCGCACGGCCCCTTCGGATTTGGTGACAGCGCGCACCGCGGCCGGCCACCCGGACGTCTGCCGGACCACGGTGCCGTGGGTGTGCAGCACACCCTTCGGGTCGGCCGTCGATCCAGAGGTGTGCACCATCACCGCCAGGTCCGCCGGCGACACCTCGTCCTCGACGGCGGCCAGTACCTCCCGGGGCACCTGCGCCTCCGGCGCGACGCCGTGAGCGCTCACCCACGAGCGATCGGTCCCGCCGGTCAGCACGATAGTGCGCAGGTAGGGCGCCTGCGTCAGCGCGAGCCGGCCGGCCGGCTGACCGGACAGCGCCGGGAAGGCGGCCTCGAATCGGTCGGCGACGTCGGTGCCGAGAACCTCCGACGGGCCGACCACCATCGCGACGTCGGCCAGCCGCACCACCTTGGCCAGTTCGGCCGGGGTGTACATCGTGCTCAGCGGCACGGCCAGCGCCCCGATGCGCGAGACCGCCAGCCACCACACGATCCACTCCACCCCGTTGGGGAAGAACAGGCCCACCCGCACGCCCTTGCCGATGCCCTGATGGAGCAATCGGCGGGCGATATCCGCCGAGCGCTGCTCGGCGTCACGGTAGGTGAGCCGCCCGGTCGGGCTGACCACGTAGGTCTGGTCACCGAAATCGCGGACGCTCTGCGCCAGCAGAGCCGGGATCGTGGGACGCGGCGGGATCATCTGCCGATCCTCTCCGATCAAGTCGCCCAGGTCACACGCGGGCGGAGGAACAGCGGCTGTCACACACACGTTGAACGGGCCATGACGTCCCTTCTGGGCGGCGGCGACCCTGCCCACCGGACGCCGGCCGACCTGTCCGACCGGCTCCTCGACATCAGGCGCATCTATCACGAGCCCGACATCGAGCGGTTCCCGCGTGCCCGCGCGGTGTTGGAGCGCTACCCCGACGCCGAGCGCATCGAGGTGCTCTCCCATCAGGCGATCCCGGGGTTGTACGGCAACGAAGGCAATGTCGAGGACTGGGTGCGCAACAAGCGCGAGGTGCTCGTCCTCGGTGAGAAGAAGAGCCTCAGCGCCCGCCGCAACGAACGGTCCAGCGACTGGATCGCGCCGTCGACCGCCAACGGGTGCGCGATGGCGTGCTCCTACTGCTACGTCCCGCGGCGCAAGGGGTACGCGAATCCGATCACCGTGTTCGCCAACATCGAGAAGATCACCGGTTACCTCGAGCGGCACGCCGCCCGCCAGGGCGTCAAACCCGAACCCAACCAGTGCGATCCGGTCGACTGGGTGTACGACATCGGCGAGAACAGCGACTGTTCGGCCGATGCGCTGGTGTCCGACAACGTGCGCGACCTGGTTGACCTGTTCGGACGGATTCCCAACGCCAAGGCCAGTTTCGCGACCAAACTCGTCAACCGCGACCTGCTGACCTACGAGCCCCGCGGCGGCACCCGGGTGCGCTTCAGCCTGATGCCTGCCGAGACCTCACGTCAGGTCGACGTCCGGACCTCGAAGATCGCCGACCGCATCGCGGCGATCGACGATTTCGTCGAGGCCGGCTACGAGGTGCACCTGAACTTCAGCCCGGTGATCGTGCACGAGAACTGGCTGGCCGACTGGGCGGATCTGCTCGATCAGATCGCCGACCAGACCACCGATCGCACCAAACGGCAGTTGGCGGCGGAGATCATCTTCCTGACGCACAACGAGGGGCTGCACGACGTGAATCTCGGCTGGCACCCGAAGGGGGAGGAGCTGCTGTGGCGGCCCGACCTCCAGCAGCTCAAACGCAGCCAGAGCGGCCAGTGGAACGTCCGCTACAAGAGCCCGTGGAAGGGCAGGTGGGTGCAGGAGCTCACCGACCTGATCGGCGACCGACTGCCGGACTGCCGGATCCGCTACGCGTTCTGAGCCTTGGCGTCAGCGGGCTCGCCACCGGGGCTTGCGCTTGTCGCGCCACGCCTGGATGCCTTCGCCCACGTCCTCGGTGGCCGCGGCGACCTTGCGCATGGTCTCCCCGAACCGGACGGCCTCGATCCACCCCATGTTCGCGGTGCGCCACGCCACCTCCTTGGTCGCCCGCTGAGCCAGCGGCGCCGCCTCGGTCAGGGTGCGGGCCCAGGCCTGCGCCTCGGATTGCAGGTCGGCCGGCTCGACCAGCCGCCAGACGAGCCCGATCTCCTTGGCCCGCTGCGCGGTCATCGGTTTACCCGTGAGCAGGAGCTCCATCGCATCGGCCCAGCGCACCCGCTCGGGCAGCCGGATCGCACCGACGATGGTCGGCACCCCGAGCGACACCTCGGGAAATGAGAACGTCGCGTCGGTGCTCGCGATCACGAAGTCGCAGAACAACACTCCGGTCACGCCGTAGCCGACGCACGGCCCGTGCACGGCCGCGATCGTCGGCTTGAACAACTCCATCCCGCTTTCGAAGGAGTTGATCGTCGGCTTCTCCCAGAACGTTCCGGCGAAGGTGCCCACGGACCCTTCGCCGTCCTTGAGGTCACCTCCCGCGCAGAAGACGTCTCCGTTCGCGGTGAGGATGCCGACCCAGGCGTCCTCGTCCTCCCGGAACCGGTTCCAGGCGGCGTTGAGGTCTTCGCGCAGCGCTCCGTTGATGGCGTTGCGGGCCTCGGGCCGGTTCAGCGTGATGGTGGCGACGTGGTCGGCGACGTCATAGGTGACGAGGGTCATGCCTGCACCCTAGTTTCCGACCGAGCGCGCGCTCACTGTCCCGAGAGCCACCTGTCGAGCCTGCGGCGGTCCCGTTTCGTCGGCCGTCCCGCGCCGCGGTCGCGGACCGCCACCGGGACCTCGGTGGTCCGCGGCACGGGCGGCGACCGGTCCAGGTAGCAGGTCACCGCGTCGGCGGCGCCCACCCGCTTCTGGATCACCCGCACGACCTCGACGATCCGCGTCCGGTCACCGACCAGCGCACGCACCTGGTCGCCGGGAGCCACCGTCGTCGACGGTTTCGCGGGCCGGTCGTTGACCCGGACGTGCCCGCCCCGGCACGCCGCCGCGGCGTCCGGCCGCGTCTTGGTCAGCCGGACCGCCCAGAGCCAGCGGTCTATGCGGGTCGAATCCATGCCAGCCCGCTAGACATCGGAGCTCTCCCGCCAGAGGTCGATCCCGGATTCGGTGGCGTACCGGTCGATCTCGGCCAATTCGTCCGCCGTGAAGTCGAGGTTGTCGAGCGCTCCGAGGTTCTCCTCCAACTGCGCGACGCTCGACGCGCCGACGAGGGTCGACGCGACGGTGGGGTCGCGCAGCACCCACGCCAGCGCGAGTTGGGCCAGCGTCTGCCCACGGCGCTCGGCGATGCCGGCGAGGCCGCGCAACTGCTCGCGCACCTGGTCGGTGACCAGCTCGTCGTCGAAGGAGGGGCGGCTCGTGGCGCGGTCGACGTCGGCGGGCGGCGCCTGCAGGTAGCGGTCGGTGAGCAGGCCCTGCGCCAACGCGGTGAACGCGATCGCACCCATCCCCGCCTTGCCGAGTTGCGCGGTGAGGTCACCTTCGATCCACCGGTTCAACAGCGAGTACGACGGCTGGTGGATCACCAGGGGAGTGCCGAGACGTTGCGCGATCGCGGCCGCTTCGGCGGTCTTGGCGGCCGAGTACGACGAGATGCCGACATAGCGGGTCTTGCCTGCGCGCACCGCGGTGTCGAGTGCGCCGATGGTCTCGTCGAGCGGGGTCGTCGGATCGATGCGGTGCGAGTAGAAGATGTCGACGTGGTCGAGGCCGAGACGATCGAGCGATTCGTCGAGGCTGGCGAGCAGGTAGGCCCGCCCGCCCAGCTGACCGTACGGCCCCGGCCACATGTCCCAGCCGGCCTTCGTGGAGATGATGAGCTCGTTGCGGTACGGCTTGAAGTCCTGGCGCAGCATGCGACCGAAGTTCTCCTCGGCCGACCCGTACGGCGGGCCGTAGTTGTTGGCGAGGTCGAAATGGGTGATGCCGCGGTCGAACGCGTACCGCAACACCTCGCGTTGCACGTCGAAGGGCCGGTTGTCGCCGAAGTTGTACCAGAGGCCCAGCGAGATCGCCGGCAGCAGCAGCCCGGAGGTGCCCACCCGCCGGTACGGCATCGTGGCGTACCGGTCCCGCCTGGCCACCCAGGGGTCGTGGGTGAAGGGGACGTCACCGATAAGCAGGTCGTCGGCCATGTCGGCAATCGTAATGACGGGCACGGGTGGATGGTGGTCACCGCTTTCGCGTCAGCACCGCCGGCGCCCACTGCGGCCACGCCGGAGACCCGATCGACTCGCCGCCGGCGAACTGCGCGACGATGCGCGGGCCTTGGCGGCGGCTGTTGTCGTAGACGGTTGCGCTGTCGCAGGAGCCGATGGCCTGCACCGCGTGGTCCCACAGCCGGCGGTGGCGTTCGCGAATCTTGTCTTCGGCGACGCGGTGGCCGCCGGCGAGCACCCGGTGTCTGACGCGTTCGACCGCCAGATCCTCCGGGATCAGCAGGACGTGCAGAACGACGGTGAAATCGCGGTCGTGCGCTTCCGCGATGAGGTCCAGTTTGGAGGGATGGGAGAACACCGTCTCGGCGATGAAGGAGCGGCCCGCATCGATCAGGGCGGTTCGCGTGGCGGCGGCGATCCGCGCGGCCTCGTAGGAGTGGCGCTCCGCGTCGTCGGGCCAGCGCTGCCGGGCGATCTCGTCGGCGTTGACGAACGGGCTGCCCGGCAGCAGCGGGGCCAGGGTGAACGCGACGAAAGTGGACTTGCCGGCCCCGTTCGGTCCGATGACGAGGTCGAGTCGGCGCATCCTGCGCGGCCGGGTCAGGCCGAGGGGTCGTCGAGGACGACGGACGTGCCGTCGGGCCGGTATTCGACGATCCGCCCGGCGTCGTCGAGGGCGACAGTGGTGATGCCGCGGCCGGCCAGCAGTTCACCGTAGTCGGCGCCGGCCAGTTGCTCCTCGATCGCCGCGGAGATCTCGGCGTTGAAGACCACGCCCTCTTCGTGACTGAGCGTGGTGAGATCGGCCTCTCCCGCCAGTGCCGCTTCGACGCGGCGGCGCGCAGCGGTGTGGTGGCTCGAGACGGCCCGGCCGACGCGGGCCCAGTGGTCGAGTTGTTGTTTGGCCGAACGGCTCTGGCGTGCGCCCTCAGCCGCCGCGCTCTCGATGAGATCCGCGGCGACACGGGTCACGCGGTCGGCGACGTCAGCCATGGCACACCTTTCGTAGCAGGATGCTACGAGTGTAGCAATGTGCTACACGTTATCCGGCTATCGTTAACCGGCAGACAGCATTGCACCATGATCAGTTAGATGCAGTGGTGACCGCAGACCAGGCCCGCAGCGGCGTCCTGATGGCCATCACCGCGCAGGTCTCGGTTCAGATGGGGATGGCCGTCGCCGTCGGCCTCATCGATCGGATCGGCTCGGACGGCACCGCCTGGCTGCGGCTGGCGTGGGCCGGTGTGCTGCTCCTCGTGGTAGTCCGCCCGCGGCCGTCGGCGTTCACCTGGCGGACCTTCGGCATGTGCGTCGTGCTGGGATGTGTGACCGCGGCGATCACGCTGTTCTTCATGGCGTCCCTGGACCGCATTTCGCTCGGCACCGCCACGGCCTTGGAGTTCCTCGGCCCGCTGGCCGTCGCGGTCATGCACGGCAGGGGCCGCCACCGGGTGGTGTGGCCCGGCCTCGCCGCGATCGGGGTGGTGCTGCTGTGTCAGCCGTTCGACGGCGGCATCGATCTCAAGGGTGCGCTGCTGGCGATCGCCGCCGGAATCTGCTGGGCGATCTACATCCTGCTCACTCAGCGGGTCGGCGACGAGGTGGCCGGGATGAACGGGCTCGCGGTGTCGATGCCCGTTGCCGGGGTGGTGTCGAGCCTGTTCGTGAGCACCGCGGTCTTCGAACGGATGACCCCGCAACTGCTGTTGATCGGGCTCGGCATGGCGGTGCTGCTGCCGGTGGTGCCCTACGTCCTGGAGTTGTTGGCCCTGCGCAGGTTGACGACGGCCGCATTCGGCACATTGATGAGTTTGGAGCCGGCGTTCGCGATGGTCGTCGGATTCCTGCTGCTCGACCAGGAGCCGGGAGTCGCGGGCGTTCTCGGCATCGCCGCGGTGGTCGCCGCCGGGATCGGCGCCGCCCGCGGCGGCGGCAGGGAGATGGCCGTCCCGCTGGAGGTGGGTTGACGCCGCCTCCGCGGGGGGAACGCCGACCGAGCATGGACCTACTCGGAGTGAACGCCGCTATCCCGAGGCGTCGAGGATCTTGATCGCGAAGACGAGTGAGTCGCCGGGCTGGATGCCCGCGGCGGGCTGACCCTCGGGGTAGCCGTCGGCGGAGGTCATCGCCACCGCGACGGTGGAGCCCACCTTCTGTCCGGCGATGGCCTTCTGGAAGCCCGGAACCACGCCGTCGAGCGGGAAGTCCACCGGTTCACCGCGTTCGTAGCTGTTGTCGAACACCGAGCCGTCTCGTCCGTTGACCCCCATATAGCAGACGGTGACCGCCGCGGTGTCCGCCACGACCGGGCCGTCGCCGGCCTTCAGCGTCTGCACCTGGGTCTCGGTCACGCTGAACGGGGGCTGCACCTCGACCGAGGGCGCCGCCGCATCAGTGGATCCGGTGACCGAGACGCTGCCGGTGGCGCCCGGGAACGTCCACTCGGGTGCGCCGCCGGCCGGGGGCGCGGCGGTGGGGCAGGTGCTGGCCGCCGCCGGCGTGACCGGCGCCGAGGGCGGGAGCAGGTCGGCCATCGCGGAGGTGCTCGGCGACGAACTCGTCGACGACGTCTCCGTGTCGGAACCGCACGCGGCGAGCGTCATGACCAGCGACGCGGCACAGGTGGCGACCGCAACAGAAGAAGGCATGCGAAGTGAGTTCACCGTGGTCACGGTACAGACGCACGGACCTCCGTCCGACGGCCGCCCCGCGGCGGCGTTTCACTTCGGCCCGATCAGGCTCGGCGATGACTTCTCGGTGCCGGACGTGTCTGCCATGAAACAGGACCACACACGAGAATGGAGTGGTGATGACGAGGACGTCTGCGCGCGGAGGGTACCTACCGATCAACGGGCTGAACCTTTACTACGAGATCTACGGCGAGCTCCGCGCCGGGGAGGTGCCGCTGCTGTTGATCCCCGGCGCGTTCATGGCCACCGACTCGATGACGGTGTGGGCGGAGGCGTTCGCGCGCGACCGCGCCGTGATCGTGTTCGACCAGCAGGGCCACGGCCGCACCGCCGACACGCCGCGCCCCATGTCCTACGAGCAGTTCGGCGACGACGCCGCGGCGTTGTTACGTGCTCTGCACGTCGAGCGCGCGGACGTGATGGGCTATTCGCAGGGTGGCGGGGTCGCGCTGCAACTCGCCGTCCGGCACGGATCTCTTGTCAACAAGCTGGTTTCGATGTCGGCGACCTTTCGCCGGGACGGCTGGTATCCGGTGGTGGGTGAATCGATCGCCACACTGGGCGCCGACGCGTTCGCCGGGACGTCGGTCGAGAAGATGTTCTGGGAGCACACCCCCGACGCCACGAGATTCGAGGCCTACCTCGAGAAGATGAAGGTGTTGAACATCGACGACCAGGACATCAGCGACGAGGCGATGCGCTCGATCCCGGCGAAGACGATGGTCATCGTCGGGGACGCAGACGGTGTGACGCTCGAACATGCGGTGCAGATGTTCACGCTGCGCGGTGGGGGAGACGAGCAGGCGGCGGCGACAGGTGTCCTGCAGGACGTTCCGTCCGCTCGGCTGGTCGTGCTGCCGGCGATGTCGCACATCGGCGTCTCGGGTGCGAACGAGCTTCTGGTGCCGATGGTGAGCGACTTCCTCGACGACGTGCCGCCGGTGACGCCGGACCTGTTCTGACCGCGGTCACGCGCTCCGGTCGTCGCGTGAGTCGTCGCGCGCTGAGTTGTTGCTCTGGTGCACCGGCGACTCCCAGGTGTAGGGCTCCTCTGGATGACCGGAACCGCCCAGGATGAAGGTGCGGTCGCTGCGGTTGGCGCGGACGATCGTCGCCAACCACGTTCCCACCGTGCTGAATCGGTTGCGCACGCCGGTGAGGAACGCGATGTGGATGAAACCCCAACCGAGCCAGCCGAGGAGGCCGGCGACGTTGACCGGCCCGGCCTGCAGCAGGGCATGCCCTCGGCTGATGTACGCCGCGGATCCGAGATCGCGGTACCTGAAGTTCTTCCGGCGTTTCCCGGCGAGCTCACGCCGAATGCAGGCCGCGGCGTGCAGACCGCCCTGCATCGCGTTCTCCGCCACCCCCGGCAGGCCGTCGCGGCCCGCCAGGTCACCGATCACGAACACCTCGGGACGGCCGGGCACCGAGAGGTCGGCGTCGACCGAGATGCGCCCCGAACGGTCGGTCTCGGCCCCGAGCACCTCCGCGGCGTGACGGGCGAAGGGCACCGCCTCGACACCGGCGGTCCACAGCACCGTGCGGGTGGCGTAATCCTGTTTCGCGCCATTGCTTTTGGTGCTCACAGTGATCCCGTCGCGCCGGACGTCGGTGACGTGCACCCCGAAGTGCAGCTCCACTCCGAGGTCTTCGAGCGTCCGCGACGCCCGTTCGGCGAGCCCGGGCGCGAAGCTCTTGAGCACTCGGTCACCGCCGTCGAACAGCAGCACCCGCGCCTCCTCCGGCTCGATACTGTGGAACTCGTTGGCCAGCGCCCTGGTGGCCAGTTCTCGGATCTGTCCGGCCAATTCGACACCGGTGGGACCCCCGCCGGTGACCGCGAAGGTCAGCCACTGGTCACGTTCGGGACCGGGCGGCAGCGTTTCGGCGATCTCGAACGCGGCGAACACACGGCGGCGGATGCTGAGGGCGTCGTCGAGCGTCTTCATCCCGGGCGCCCACGCCGCGAAATGCTCCTTCCCGAAATAGGACTGGCGCATACCCGCCGCGATCACCAGATAGTCGTATTCGAGCTCGAACGTCGACTCGTCGGGCCGGCGGGCGGTGACGCGGCGGCCGTCGGGGTCGAGTCGCACGGCCTCGCCGAGCAATGTGGTGACGTTGCGGTGTTCAGCCAGCTCCTCGCGCAGCGAGCGGCTGATCTGACCGATGCTCAAGGTGCCCGTGGCGCATTGGTACAGCAGCGGTTGGAAGACGTGACAGGCGGCGCGGTCGAGCAGCGTGACGTCGGCGTCCACGCGTCTGAAGCGCCGGGCGCAGAACAGACCGCCGAATCCTCCGCCGATGATCAGAACCTTCGGTCGCCCGTTCGCCATGTCGCATTATCTCCTGAGTGCGGTGTCGTGAGTGCACCTCGGAAGTACCCGCTTCGGCTCGCCCTAGTGAACTTCTCTCCGTCGGCCCGTGAATCGGTCGAGGAGAAGTAGCAGACGGTCGACGTCGTGGCCGGGGCGCAGTCGGCCCGCCCGGCCGAGGGTGACCAGTCCGTGCAGTGCCGCCCACGACAGTTCTGTCAGCGTGTCCGCGTCCTGTCCGTCGGCGACCGGGGCGACCGCCTCGCGAAGCTCGGCGAAAGCCGCGGTCAGCTCGGCGGGTGTGTCGTCGGCGGCGAAGCGCAACGTCGTCGCACGGGTGAACATCGCGTCGTACACGGCCGGGTTGTCGTGGGCGAAGGCGAGATAGACGTCTGCGACTCGGGCCATGGCCTCGCCGGAGGTTCCGGCACTCAACCGCGCCGCCCGGGTCAACTCCGCCAACTCGCCGAAACCGTCGACCGCGATGGCGTCCGCGATCTGTTGCATGCCGGCGAAGTGTTTGTACAACACCGGCTGGCTGTACTCGATCTCCGCGGACAACCGGCGCGTGGTGACCGCATCCCAGCCTTCGGCCTCGGCCAACCGGCGGGCCGTCGTGATGATCAGCTGCCTGCGGGCGGCGCGCTCGCGTTCGCGGCGGTCGTCGATGGCCATGCCCGATGTTAGCACCGCTAGATACGCTAGCGCCGCTATTGACACGCTCTCAGCCGGGGGTTAGCGTTGCTAGCAGTACGGCGAAGGAGGCCTCTCATGACGTGGGAACTCGTCGCCCGTGCCGCGGCCGTGATCGCGGTGCTGGGCACCGCGATCGTCTACGGCACCGACGCGTTCTGTGCGATCGTGCTGCGCCCGGCCCTGGCCTCGGTCGACGACCGCACGCTGGTCTCGGTGACCGGACGGGTGCACCGCTATGGAGACCGGCGGATGCCGGTGCCCGGGGTGCTGGGGATCCTGGCCGCCGCGACGAGCGCCGTGCTGTCCACGATCGCCGCGCAGTGGGCGCAGGCAATCGCCGCGGGTGCCGCACTGGTCCTGCTGGCGATCTGGACCGTCCTCTACGTGCGGGTGAGCGCACCGATCAATCGACAGCTGACCGAGGCCGCCGAGGGGGACCGGATGCCGCCGGACGGCCGTGCACTGCAGGCGAAGTGGGACAGGGTCATCGGCGCTCGCGCACTTCTTCAAGGCCTCGCAGTGGGCGCCCTGTGCGTGGCGTTGACGGTCTGACACGCCGATGTTCCAGCTCAGGATCTACACCCTGCGATCACCGGGGGCGTTGCAGCAGTATGCGTCGATCCACTGGGCCCGGCATGTGGCGACCTTCGAACTCTTCGGCATCACCACCCACGGCGTGTGGACCGAGCGAGGCGGCGGCGCGAACCGGCTCGTCGCCCTCATCCGCTACCCGCGGGACGCCGACCCGGATCAGCTCACGCGGCGCTGCATGGCCAGCCCGGAATTCGCCGCCGACATGGCCGGATTCGATGTCGACGAGATCGTCGACGTGCAAGCGGTCCCGTTGGACGCCACACCGTTCTCACCGATCCACTGACCGATCTCGGAAGGCTTGTCATGAGCGCCACGACCATCGCCTACTCACTGGCCGGACTCATCGCCGCGGCCATCATGGTCATCGGGGCGCGGTTCGTCGTCGCGCCGCGCGTCGCCGCAGCCGGCTACGGGGTCCCGATCGATGTCGGCGGGGGATCGGCGCGGGCCTATCTGGCCGTCAAGGGCGTTCGCGACATCGCGTCGGGACTGTTCGTCGCGGTCCTGATGATCGCGGGCGCGACCCACCTGCTCGGCTGGGTGATCCTCGCCGCCACCGTCATTCCGCTCGCCGACACCGCCATCGTGCTGGGTAACGGCGGCTCGAAGTCGATCGCCCTGGGCGTCCACGGCGCCACGGCCGCCGTCATGCTCGTGACTGCCGCACTCCTGTTGACGTCCTAGGGCTCAAACAGACAGCGGCGGTGGAGTCACGCCGAGGATCGCCCGCGCCGCGCGCTCTGCGATCAGCATGACCGGCGCGTTGGTGTTCCCAGACGTGATGGTGGGCATCGCCGATGCGTCAACCACGCGGAGGCCGGCGACGCCGAACACGCGGCAGTCGGTGTCGAGCACCGTGGTGGCCGACCGAGGCAGCCCGCGTGTGTCGAAGGCGCCCATCGCGCAGGTGCCCACCGGGTGGAAGATCGTCGTCCCCAGTCCGCGGGCCGCCGCCTGCAGGTCGTCGTCGCTCACCAGGTGCGAGCCCGGGAGCATCTCTTCCGGGCGGTAGCGGGCCAGGGCCGGCGCCGCCATGATCTTCCTGGTCATCCGGAGGCCACGCACGGCAATGTCACGATCGGCATCGGTGGACAGGTAATTGCACATGATCTTCGGGTGGGTCAGCGGATCCGCATCGGCCATGCGCACATGGCCGCGTGAGGTGGGCCGCAGGTTGCAGACCGAGGGAGTGATGGCTCCGAAGGGGTGCAGAGGTTCGCCGAACTTCACCAGCGACAGGGGCTGCACATGCCACTCCAGATCCGGGCTGGCGAGAGCGGGGTCGCTCTTGGCGAAGGCGCCCAAAGTGGACGGCGGCATCGTCAACGGCCCCGATCGCAGGAGCAGATACTGAATTCCCATGCCCGCGCGGGTGATCCAGTTGCGGTACAGCGTGTTGACCGTTCGAGCGCGCCGGACGCGGTAGACCGTTCGGAGCTGGAGATGGTCCTGGAGATTCTCGCCGACCCCCGGCAGGTCGACGGCCACCGGCACGTGATGCTGGGTGAGCAGTTCGGCCGGGCCCAGACCCGAGACCTGCATCAGATGGGGCGAGCCGATGGCGCCGGCGCTCAGGATCACTTCTCTGCGGGCGCGAACATCGATGATCTGGCCGTCTTTGAGCAGCTGTAGGCCTGTCACGCGGTGCTGCGCCGTGGTCCAGGCGCCGCGACGCTGATCCCCGCGGACCTGATCGTCCATCAGCAGCCGTAGAGCCTGGGCGTGGGTGTAGACGGTGAGGTTGGGGCGGTGCCTGATGGGGTGGAGGAAGGCGTCGGCCATCGACCAGCGCCGGCCACGCCGTTGGTTGACGTGGAAGTACGCGCTGCCGGAGTTGTCGCCGCGGTTGAACTCGTCGATCGGAGCGATGCCGAACTGGGCCGCGGCGGCTTGCCAGGCGTCCAGGATCTTCCAGCGCACCCGTGGCCGCTCGACCCGGATCTCGCCATCGGCGCCGTGCCAGTCGTCGGCTCCGCCGAAATAGTTCTCCAACTCCTTGTAGATATTCAGTGTCTCGCCCGTATGGTCCGGACCGCCCCACAGCCACCGCTCGTCCCCGGTGGCCTGCGCCCAGAGCTCGTAATCGCTGGCCTGCCCGCGCATGTGGATCATGGCGTTGATGGAGGAGCAGCCTCCGATCACGCGGCCGCGCGCGTAGATGATGCTGCGGCCGGCCAGGCCCGGGTCGGGTTCGGTCGTGAAGCACCAGTCGGTGCGGGGGTTGGCAATGGTGTACAGATAGCCCACCGGCACTTTGATCCAGAACCAGTTGTCTTTGCCGCCGGCTTCGATCAGGAGCACGCGGTGATCGGGGTTGGCGCTGAGCCGGTTGGCGAGCAGGCAACCGGCGCTGCCTGCTCCCACGATGATGAAGTCGTAGTCGGCCACAGGGCTCGTTCCCGGCACCGTTCCTCCCTTTGCCGTCGGGCGCGGGTCCCAGTGTGCGCGACGGCGGGCCGGTCCGAGCACATTCCCGTGCGTTCAACGCCTATGTGGTCGATCCGCAGCGACGAATCGACATGTTTGACATCCTCGCACCCATAGGAAACACTCGTTTCCTATGACGACCGCGTCGACTTCCTCGCCGAAACACCCAGTACACGAACCGCCGAGCACGAAGCGCCGTTCGGAGTGGGCAATCGACAATCAAACCGACTTCGGATTCTTCGGGCCCGACTCGATCTCCTGGAGAGTCCTGGCCGCACCGGCGGTTTCGTTGATGATCGCCCAGATCACCAACCTGCTCGAGGCGCCGCACATCGATTTCCAGTCGATCCTGCTCGATCACGATCCGCTGTATCCCACCAATGCGAAGAAGCAACGCTCATGGCGCGGCGATCCGACGAGAAAGGGTGGTCGCCTCACGGACCGACTACGCCGCACTGTCGTCGGTCCGTTGCCGATCATCTTCGGAGACCGGGAGGCGGCCCGTCGCTGCGCTGACCGTCTCACCGCCTACCACCGGCCCATGCGGGGGATCAACGCTGACGACGGCCGGCCGTACTCGGCAGCCGACGCGGACACGATGCTGTTTGCGGCAGTGACGATCTCGCACGGTGCGTTGATCGCCTACGAGCGATACGCTTTTCGTGGATCGAAGTTACCGGCCAGGCTGCCCGCCGAGATGCGGGACCGGTTCTTCGCCGAGACGGCCGAACTCGCGGTTCTGATGGGTGTCCCGCGCGAGCGGATACCGGTCACCGCCCGAAAGGTCGACGAGTACTATCGCGGTCAAACCCACAAGTATCATACGCGCGAAGGCTACTTCGGCAATCAATTGCGCACCGCGGCAACTCAATTCAGGTTCACGTCCGCGGATTCGGCGGTCACCGTAGCCGCTGACCTCGTTCTGTTGGCGAGCACGTTCCTCGCCTACTCTGCGATCCCGCGGCCGTGTCGCCGCCTGCATCACATACCGGTGGTGGCCGACCCGTTGCTCGAGATGGTGCATGTCGCTGTTCTACCGCTGTTCGGACTTCTGCAGATCCCGGCCGTCGGGCGGCTGATCACCGGTGCCTACATCGGAGCGGAGAATGTCGACGCGATCGCCCGATCTGTGTCGGCGTACGCCGACGCCTCGAACCGTCAGACGCCCACGTAGACCGCTCGGCGTGCCGTGGCGCGATGTGCCTGTCGGCCATGGAGGCCAACTCCATGCATCATTGCCGTGTGAGTGGCGCAAGGGTCTGGCGTGGTCAAACGATGGATGACCGCTCAGCCGAACGCAGGCAACAACTCGTCGACGTCTGTATGGACCTCCTCGGGACCGCCGGCGCGGCGTCGGTCACTCTCCGCGCTGTCTGCCGAGCGGCGGAGCTGAGCCCGCGCTACTTCTACGAAAACTTCTCCAGCCGCGAGGAGTTGCTGATCGCCACCTACGACCAGGTGGAGAGACAGTTGTTCGAACGCCTCGTCGAAGCAGGGGAAGGGCGGCAGAAGCGCTCGATCAGATCGGTCCTCGAGATCTGTGGGCAGTACTTCGAGGAGGACCCTCGCCGGGCACGCATCCTGCTCCGCGAGCCCATGTCCGACGAGACGCTGCGCGTGCACCAGTCCGGCAAGAAACCCGTCTTCATCCGATCGTTGATACCTGCGCTGGAGAGCACGGGCAGGAAACTGGCACCACCCGACTCACGGGAACTCGAGGTGATGGCGACCGCGCTTTCTGGGGCTCTGATCTCTCTCTACCTCGAATGGATCGACGGTCGGCTCAGCGTCGAGCGTGACACGTTGGTCGACACCGCCGGCCGCCTCGTCACCGCTATTGCGCGTGCCTCACAGCGAAAGCCGGCGCGATGACCCGCTGGGGGAACGGGCAACTTTTACCGCAAAAGACTCGACTTGACATAATGTGGCTTATCGGTAGTTGGGTAACGCCAGGCACGTCTGCCTACACCGGTGTCCGATCCGGAACTGGCCATCGAGAATGATCCGGGAAAACCTGACAGCGCCCAACGACCCCTGGCGTTGCGCCCGAGCCCGCGACTATCTGACAGCGCCGCACCGGGACGATTGGCGGTCCAGAACCACCTGACACCGGCGGACAACCGGTGCCCTCGGAGCCCTGCGCCTCTCACTCAATTCGTCACCGTGACGTTAATGACGTTGTGGCGCCCCACACCTCTTCATTACCGTGGCAGCCGCCGTGCTCGACTGAACTGCTTGTTGGGCCGTTGACTGTGTGATTCAGTGCACCTATGAGCGCAATCGTCACTGAGCGCGTCATTGAAACGAACGGTGTGCAGCTGCGCACTCTGGAGGCGGGCCGGACCGGTGACCCACTTGTCGTGCTGGCTCACGGCTTTCCGGAGCTGGCCTATTCGTGGCGGCACCAGATACCGGCACTCGCCGCGGCCGGCTACCACGTGTTGGCGCCCGATCAGCGTGGCTACGGCGGGTCGTCGCGACCGCAAGCAGTCGATGACTACAGCATCTCCGCGCTGACCGGCGATCTGGTCGGCCTGCTGGACTACGCCGGCGCCGAACGCGCTGCGTTCGTGGGCCACGATTGGGGCGCGATCGTCGCGTGGCACATGCCGCTGTTGTATCCGGACCGGGTCGCCACGGTCGCAGGTTTGAGCGGGCCACCGGTTCCCCGGTCACGCAAGCCGCCGACAACGGCCTGGCGCAACATTTTCGGCGACAATTTCTTCTACATTCTCTACTTTCAGGAGCCCGGTGTCGCCGACGCTGATTTGGGGCGCGACCCGGCCACAACGATGCGGCGCGTGCTCGCCGGGCAGGCAACGCGCGAGGAGTTGGCCGCTTCAATGCTGCGGCCCGGACCAGAGGGCTATGTCGAGCGACTACCGGAACCTGAGGGCCTGCCGGACTGGTTGAGCCAAGACGAACTCGACCACTACATACGCGAATTCAGCCGTACAGGGTTCACCGGCGCGCTGAATTGGTATCGCTGTTTCGACCGGAACTGGGAACTGACCGCGAACACGCCGGCCACCACGATCACGGTTCCATCGTTGTTCATCGCCGGTGCCGACGACCCTGTGCTGTCATTCACCCGCACCGATCGCTATGCAGAGGTGATCAGCGGCCCCTACCGCGAGCTGATCATCGACGGCGCGGGACACTGGGTTCAGCAGGAGCGGCCCGACGAGGTCAACCAGGCACTGCTGGACCTGCTTTCCGGATCGTTCTGATAATCGGCTGGGAACTGCTCAGCAGGTGCGACGCCTGGCTCGGCGGCGGCGGTCGCCGCTGCAAACCACCACGGAAAGGTAGAACTCCCCGACCACCGCGCAGCCTCGACATGTCGGTGCCCGGTGCTATCCATATCGCAGCCGAGATGGAGGTAGTCATGACGCACAGCGCGCCGGTGAAGATCGTCAGGGACCAGTTGGTGCTGGGCCCTGCGACGGTGAAGTTCCAGCGGACACTGCGAATCCCGGAGACGGGTCTGCATCCGTTGCCGCCCGGCCTCGGCCGGTTCCCGCTGCGGCGGGTCGCGGACTACCCCGACACCGCACCGGCCGAGTGGCTGGCTCGTGGCGGTGTCATGCTGCCGATCTACCAGCGTGAGGCGATGTGGCTGTCGTTCAGCGCTTCCGAACCCGCCGCTCTGCAGGTCGGCGTGGGCAAGGTGTGTGCGGTCAGCGGCCTGCCCTGGATCGACCGTCTTGTCGGTGAGCCGCAGAACTACGTGGCGCTGCCCGACCAGCCGTGGCTCGACGGCATCAACGCGGGCGACGGATTCATCCGCCAGTTCGTCGCCGTGCCACTCGGTTCCGGCGCCACCGTCGAAGGTCAGGTCACCGGGCAGGAAACCCACGGCGGGGTGCAACTGCGGGCCGTCGGTCTGACCGAGCAGGCGCTCGCCGAGTGGCGCGCGGAACAGACCCGGCGCGCTGAGATCTGCGAGGACGCGCTGCCGTGCGGCCCGCTCCTGGCCACGTCTGCGGACATGGGACTCGGGGCCGGCGGGCGGATGCGGCAGGAGGTGTACGCCGACGACCGCCCGCTCGCCGACTACGACGAGAGCGGTGCCCGGCGGGTGTTCGTGCACCTGTGCTCGGCGGCTCAGTGGACGGCCATCACCGGAGAGGTGCCGCCCCCGACACCGGTCGACCGCGACGAGTACGTGCGCGCCGGCCTGCCCTGGTTCGACTTCTACGACGCCGACGCCCGCGATCTCGCCCCATCGGACACCTTGTCCCGGGTCAAGAGTGTCGGCGAGAAGCTCGGCACCGACGACAACCCGTTCGTCCCTGTCGACCCCAACACAGTGATCACCATCGGCGGGGCCGGCAGCGATGCGGTGATCGACGGGACGTGGTAGCCCGACTCGCGGTGGGTCAATGTTGCGGCACGCCCGTGTATTCCGGGTTGGGCGGCACCGACAGCGCGACACCGATCCGGTTGGTCGCGCCGATGAACGCCGCGATCGAGATCCCCTCCAGGATCAGATGATCGTCGAGCCCCAACTGCCGCAACCGATCGAAGTCGTCGTCGCGTAGCGACTGCGGATCGTTGTTCACCGCGATCGCCAAGTCGGCGAGCGCACGTTCCCGGTCGGTCAGTTCGGCGACCTGGTGATGGTCGATGGCCACGCGCTGCCCGAACGACCAGTCCCCCGCGACTTTCCCCAGCTTGTTCGCGTGGTTGGTATGGCAGTATGCGCAACGGTTCTCGCCGGACACCACGGTGGCGATCACCTCTCGTTCCCGGGGTGTCAGTCCCCCGCGACCGTCTGCGCCGAGCAGTGGCAACAGGTAGCCGTTGAGCCGGCCGAGATCGTCCTCGTTGAGCGACAGCGCGCGGAACCAGTTCGAGGTCAGGCCTTCCTCGCGCCGCTGACGGGTGAAGAAGCCTTTCACCGCCGGATTGCGCAGCGCCTCGACCTCGGGCACCTCGAGTCGCGAGATCCGGGTCGGCGTGAGGCGGGAGTCGGGACGTTCGGCGATTGTCGTCATGCGCGACACTGTGCCCGCGACTCCCGATCTCGCCAATCGTTTTGCGTCGGCTGACTTTTAATCAGCGCGGCCGTACCGGCGCCTTCCGGTCAGACTGATCCGAACCGTCGCCTCCTCGCAGGCCTTCGGATCTACTGGAGTGCGATCGTGCTTTTCACGCGAACCTCCCGGAGGCCCCTCATGCTTCGCCCTCTTGTCCGCACCGCACTGACTCTCGCCGTCCTCGCCTCGGCCGTCGCGTGCAGCAGCAACGACGACAGTTCAGGTGGCTACACCCTGCGCATCGGCGCCACCTCGCCGACCGGAACCCCGGCCGGTTCACTCGGGTGGGGCGACAAGCAGGGCATCCTCGCCGAGCAACTCCGGGACGCGGGGGTCGGCAAGATCGAGTACTCGTTCTTCCAGTCCGGCAGCGACGTCGCGTCGGCCTTGTTCGCGGGCGCCGTCGACGTCGCCGCGATCGGTGACAACCCCGCCCTCAGGGCTCGCAGCCGGGACCCGAAAGTCGTTCTGCTCGCCCTGGATTCGATCAACAGCGACGCCTGGCTGGTCGGCGCCAAGGGCGGCCCGACCGACATTCAGGGTCTGGTGGGCAAGAACGTCACCGCCCCGCAGGGCACCATCCGGGACCGCGCGGCCAAACAGCTGATCGACGCCGCGGGTCTCACCGGCAAGATCCAGGTCCGCGACGTACCCACTCCTGAATCGATCGCCGGTCTGAGTTCCGGCCAGATCGACGCCACCGTCGTGACCGGCGCCAGCGCCATCGAGCTGCAGGACAAGGGTTTCCCCATCATCGACAGCTTGTCCCGGCACGGCCTCGGCAGCACGGGCACCAACATCGCGCTGTCGACCTTCACCGACGAGCACCCGGAGTTCGCCGAGGCCTGGCGCCAGGCGGTGACCGCGGTCAACCGCGACATCACCGAGAACTTCGACGACTACACGGCCTGGGTCGCGCAGACCGACGGAACGGATCTGGAGTTCGTCGAGCAGTCGACCAAGGTCGACGAGTTCAACACCGAACCGTTCCCCGCACAAGGCGTCGACCAGCTCGAGGCCGCCTACGAATTCCTCAACGCCGACGGCTCCCTGGAGAACCACTACTCGGTGCGGGAATGGGCCGGAGCCAAGTCGTGACGGCCGTCGCCGCACCGGTACATCACGGTGTCCGCACGCCGGAATTGATCGACGTCGTCGCCGGGCACCGCCGCCGCCGCAGCGTGTGGGCGCGGATTCCGCGACCGGTGCGCAGGATGATGAGCCCCGTGCTGATCCTGGCGGCGTGGGCCATCGGTTCGGCGACCGGGCTCCTCAACGCCGACCTGTTTCCGCCGCCGGCGCACGTGGCCACCACCGCGTGGCGGCTGCTGACCGACGGCCAACTCGCACTGCACGTCGGGGCGTCGGCCACCCGGGTGCTGACCGGCACCGTGCTGGGCATCCTGCTCGGGGTGGCACTGGCGGTGCTGGCCGGGCTGACCCGCACCGGTGAGGATCTGCTCGACTGGACCATGCAGATCCTCAAGGCGGTGCCGAACTTCGCGCTCACCCCGCTGCTGATCATCTGGATGGGCATCGGCGAGGGTCCCAAGATCGTGCTGATCACGCTCGGCGTCGCGATCGCCGTCTACATCAACACCTACTCCGGCATCCGCGGCGTGGATCAGCAGCTGGTGGAGATGGCCCAGACGCTCGAGGCGCGGCGCGGCACGCTGATCACGCAGGTGATCCTGCCCGGCGCGATGCCGAACTTCCTCGTCGGGCTGCGTCTCGGGCTGTCCAGCGCGTGGCTGAGTCTCATCTTCGCCGAGATGATCAACACCACCGAGGGCATCGGGTTCCTGATGTCGCGGGCGCAGACCAACCTGCAGTTCGACATCTCGCTGCTGGTGATCGTCATCTACGCGGTGGCCGGTCTGGCGTCCTACTCGCTGGTGCGGCTCCTGGAACGCCTGCTGCTGTCCTGGCGAAACGGGTTCACCGGTTTCGAGGCTGCGGGATGAGCGCGGTCTCGGTCCGCGGTGTACGGCGCGCATTCGGAGCGCAACAGGTTCTCGACGGTCTCGACCTGGACATCGCCGACGGCGAGTTCGTCGCGATGCTGGGCAGGTCGGGGTCGGGTAAGAGCACGCTGCTGCGGATCCTGGCCGGGCTGGACCACCAGGCCCGGGGTTCGGTGGTGGTGCCCCGGTCGCGCGCGGTGGTGTTCCAGAATCCGCGACTGCTGCCGTGGCGGCGCGCACTGGCCAACGTGACGTTCGCGCTGCCCGACGCCGGCCCCGACGCACCCAGCCGGACCGCCCGCGGGCATGCCGCCCTTGACGAGGTGGGCCTGTCGGACAAGGCGCGCGCATGGCCGCTGTCGCTTTCAGGTGGTGAGGCGCAACGGGTTTCGCTGGCACGGGCGTTGGTGCGGGAACCGGATCTGCTACTGCTCGACGAACCGTTCGGCGCACTCGACGCGCTGACTCGGCTCAAGATGTACCGCCTGCTGCACGATCTGTGGGCGCGCCGTCACATGGCCGTCCTCCACGTCACCCACGACGTGGACGAGGCGATCCTGCTGGCCGACCGGGTGGTCGTGCTCTCCGATGGCCGGGTCACGCTGGATCGCCGCGTCGATCTGCCGTTCCCCCGCAGCCGGGGCGACGACGGCTTCGACGATCTGCGCCGGGCGCTGCTGGCGGAACTCGGTGTGCGGGAGGAGGTCGGCCATGACCGCAGCGGGTGACATGGACAGCGATGTCACCGACGTCCTGGTGATAGGCGGCGGCCCGGCGGCCACCTGGGCGGCGATCTCGGCCACCGAGGCGGGATGCCGAGTCACGCTGGTGGACAAGGGATACTGCGGCACCAGCGGTGCGACCGCCGCGGGCGGCAACAACCTGTGGCTGCTTCCACCAGGGCCGCGTCGTGAGGAGTCCGTCAGGGAACGCGAGTCCGCGGCGGGCGGGCTGACCGATGCCGACTGGATGCTGCGGGTACTGGCCTCGTCGTGGGAACGGATCGAACAACTGGCGCGGTGGGGTTATCCGTTCCCGGTCGGTGACGACGGCAGGCAATTGCGCAGCAGCCTTCAGGGCCCCGAGTACATGCGGCGGATGCGGCGCAAGGCGCACCGCAGCGGGGTCCGCATTCTCGACCATCACCCGGCCACCGCACTCACCGCGGACACCGACGGAATCGTGAACGGCGCGATCGGGATCGCTCGCCAGGACGCCGGACGGCCGTGGCGGATCTCTGCCGGTTCGGTGGTCCTGGCCACCGGCGGCACCGCATTCCTGTCCGGGACGTTCGGCACCAACGTCGACACCGGTGACGGGCTGTTGATGGCCGCCGAGATGGGCGCCGATCTGTCCGGCATGGAGTTCTGCACCGCCTACGCGCTGGCGCCCGAGTGGGGAACCCACACCAAGGGGCGCATGCTGCAGTGGGCCAGTTTCTACGACCAATACGGCAGACCCTTCCCCACCGAACGCGGCCTGGGCGGCCGCAGGGACGCACAATGGGCGCTGGCCCGCGGTGAGCGGGTGTTCGCCAGGCTCGACCGCGCACCGGAGCACATCCGGCGGACCATGCGCGAGGCCCAGCCCAACTACTTCCTGCCCCTGGACAAGGCCGGGATCGACCCGTTCGTGACCGCCTACCCGGTCCGCATGGTCTACGAGGGCTCCGTGCGCGGCACCGGAGGTCTTCGGTTGACCGGACCCGACTGTGCGACAACGGTTCCCGGTCTGTTCGCCGCCGGTGACGCCGCGACCCGCGAACTCATCACCGGTGCGATCAGCGGGGGCGGCAGTCACAACGGTTCGTGGGCGATCGCCTCCGGTGCGTTCGCAGGCCGGGGCGCGGCGGAGTTCAGTCGGCGGCGCAGCCCCGGCAAGGCCGCCGAGACCCACCGGGTGGGCCTGCGGCCCGGGCCCCGCGACGCGCCGACCGTCGACGACGTGGTGGGCGCTGCGCAGGCGCACGTTCTGCCACCTATGCGCAGTCACCTCAAATCGCACGAGAGGCTGACCGAATCGGCCGAGGCGCTGGAACGGTTGTGGCGTGAGATCGCCGGCGGCCTGGCGCCGGTACCGGCCCGCGAGGCGTACAAGCAGCGGCAGGCCGTCGCCATGGTCGCGGCGGCGCGGTGGATCACCGCCGCATCGCTGGCGCGCACGGAGTCCCGCGGCCTGCACCGCCGGGAGGATCTTCCCGACGTCGACCACCGGTTGGGACACCGCATCCTGGTCGGCGGGCTCGAGGCGGTGTGGACCGCGGCCGATCCGGTCCTGCCACAACGGATGTCGGCGGAGGCGGTGGCGTGATCGAGATCGTCGCCGCGGCCGCCTGCATCGCCTGCGACCTGTGCGTCATGGTCTGCCCCACCGATGTCTTCGAACGCGGCGAGGACGGCATCCCGGTGATCGCCCGCCAATCCGACTGCCAGACCTGCTTCATGTGCGAGGCGTACTGCCCGGTCGATGCGCTCTACGTCTCCCCGGTGTCGGCGCCGGTCGGCACGGGCAGTCCGCACGCGGACGAGGACGCGGTGACTCGCCACGGTCTGCTGGGCGGATACCGCGAGATGCTCGGCTGGGGCCGCGGGCGGACCGCAGGAGCGTCGCTGGATCGCAACCCGGTCCTCAAAGCCGTTCCGCCCCTGCCGGAGTCGCGTCTTCCGGTGCCTGCGCTCCTGGTGCACTCACCGTGGAACCACCCCCCGGACTGACGGACCGGCCCTCAGAGCGCCCAGACCGTCGTCTCCCGGACCGAACGCCGCTCGAGCACCGGCAACGGCTCGCCGCCCTCGGGCGCCCACCCCACCCGGACCATCACCTGCGGGTAGGCATCACCGTCGAAGACCTCACACGCCAGCGACAGGCGGCTTCGCGTGTCGGTCAGCGGCGTCGTCACCGGGCACGTCGCCAAGCCCATCGACGTGGCCGCCAGCACGAGGTCGCTCATCAGCTCACCGGCGCGCAGTCGTGCGAGATCGCCGTCACCTTCGGTGCCGAGCACGAGCAGTACCGCGTCATCGGCCGGCGCGTCGGCGGCACTGCCGTACTGCAGGACGACGTCACCTGCGGACGACCGTCCCCACGCGGCTTTCGGCACCACACCGAACCGCACCCCGTCGCGCTCCGTCCGCACGTGCAGGAATTCGAGTGAGCCCTCCGGGAGCGACTCCGCACGGTACGGACGCCGGTCGGTCCGCCGCTGGGCGATCGCCCCGAACAACTCGGCGTCGCGAACGCTCGGCGGCGCCTCGATCAGCTCGATCAACGCCAGATGGTCGTTGTCGTCCCGCGCGGGGAACCGGTGGACCCGTGGAGTCCATCCGCCTGCGGCGAACGCCACCACGCAGTGGTGCAGGACCGCACCGCAGCTGAGCAGGACGTCGCGGCGATCGTGGTCGGTGTCGCCGAGGCGGCGACTCCAGTCGGCGAACAGGTCGATGCCGCTCGGCGTGACGCGCCAGGACCAGGGCTGCGCGTTCTGCGCGGAGGGCGCATGCGCGGCGGCGTCCAGCACACGCTCGAGCGTGGCGATATCGGGCAAACCCGCCAGGTGTCTCACCTCCACCGATACGCAGTCGACCACCGATGATAGAGGCACGTGTGACCGCTGCCATATTGTTAGTGCCCTAACAATTTGCGTACTCTTCAAGTATGTCCACCACGACCGCCACGGATCTCGATCCGCTCGCCCTGGAGCGTCAGGTCTGTTTCGCCCTCGCGGTCGCCAATCGCGCCGTCCTGGCCGTCTACCGCCCGCTGCTCGAGCCGCTGGGCCTGACCCACCCGCAGTACCTGGTGATGCTGACGCTGTGGGACCACCGGAAGACCTCGACCGCGGACGCCCCGCTGTCGGTCAAGCAGATCGCCGCGGCGCTGCAGCTCGACTCGGCGACGCTGTCACCCATGCTCAAACGGCTGGAGACCCTCGGGCTGATCACCCGCACCAGGAGCACCGTGGACGAGCGGGCGATGAACGTCGAACTCACCGACGCCGGCATCGCGCTGCGCGAACGGGCGCTGAGCATCCCACCCGCCGTCGTCGCCCGTCTCGGCGGCGATCTGGACGAACTCGAGAACCTCCACCGCGCGCTGACCCGCATCAACACCGCCGCCCAGGCGGCCGGCGCCCTCGATCTCTGACCACCCACCACACCCAGGAGCCACCATGGCCGACGCCCGTCCGTCGTTCTTCCAGCGCATCGCCTACGCCTACGGCCGGCGGCTACCCGCCTCGATGAGTCGGTGGGTCGCCGAGGATCTCGCCGGACACGGCGCCGTCCGCAGGCACATGATCCGCATGGCGATCCCGCCGCTGCTGGTGCTGGCCCCGTTCTGGCTCCTGCCGACGTCGTTCTACGTGCGGCTGGAGATGACCGCGCCGATCTACATCTGGGCGCTGCTGATGGCACTCGCCCTCAACAAGGTGTGGCGCCGTCACCGGCTGGCCCAGCACAACCTCGACCCAAAGCTGGTCGACGTGATCCAGCGCCAGAAGGACGCCCACATCCACGAGGAGTACGCCCGGCGCTTCGGACCGCGCCCCGAAGAGGCCAAATGGCAACAGAACAGCAGCCCGTTCTGACCGGGTAGCACACGCGCTGCGGCGATTTGGAGTTGGGTCCCGCCGGGCAGTACATTGTCCGACGGCCCGATCCCCGCTGCAGAAAGCCCACGAACATGCCTGCCACGATTCGGAGCAGCCACGGATGCCGCCGCCGGGCGATTGCGCGCGGCGCACGTCGCCGGACCCTTCCGCCCATGGCCGGCCAGGCCTTCGAGATCGTCGTGACGCGGGACGCGACCGGATGGTCGGTCACCGTCCCCGAACTCGGCGCGGTCACCCACCGGACCGAACGGGCCGAAGCCGAGATGGCCGCCCGCGAACTCATCTCCCGCCACACCGGCATCCCCCACGGCTTCGTCGCCGTCTGGTCACGCGACTGACTCCAACAGGGTCGCCGACCAACACATTTCGCGACCCAACCGAAGCTCAATCGTGACGCGGCGCGCCCATCGGCAGCCCACGCCGCGGACCGCTCCGCACGTACTGTCTCGCCATGCGGGTTGCCCTTGTCGCCGCCGCTGTGGCGGGCTCACTGTTCAGTATCGGGTTCACACCGGGCGTCGCGTCGGCCGCGCCGACCACCACCGAACCCGTTGAGCGCCCGCTGAGTTCGACCGAAGTGCTGTTCACCGGCCGGGCCGACCTCGTCGACAGCGAGCCGCTGCGCTTCGAGGCGTGGAGCCCGCTCGAGAACCTCGCGGGTGTCCGCGTCTACTTCCTCTCGGGGACACCCGCCTGCAACGGCGTCCGGACCGTCACCACCGAGACCGCCGACACCGTCATCGTCGAACTGCAGTCGGGCCTGCTGCCCGAGGCGGCCGACCGCAGGTGCACCGCGAAGGCCGTCCTCGCCGCCACCGACGTCGCGCTCGACGCTCCACTCGGTGACCGAAAGGTCCTCAGCCGGTACTGAGTACCGGTCGGCGGTTACTTCCCGCCGAGACCGGGCATCCTCCGCGAGTGTGAGGCACCTCACACGCCGGTGAGCCGATGGCCTCGAAGGGGACACCATGACCGCTGACAATCCGGTCAGACGCACCGATGTGGACAAGGCGCTGCTCGGCAGCGCCACCTACCGCAGCCTCGGGGAACAGCGTCTGACTCCCGCCGAAGAGCGCTTCGAGAAGGGCCGCCGCACCGTCGGCCTGTTCCTCGCGCCCGTCGTCACCATCGTCTTCCTACTGCTGCCGATGAACATCCCGGCGCAGCAACAGACCCTGGCCGGCGTGCTGCTCGGCGTGATCGTGCTGTGGGTGACCGAGGCGGTCCCCATCCCGATCGGAGGTCTGCTCGGGGTGGCGGTCGTGGTCTTCCTCGGCGTCGCACCGGCCGACGACGTGCTCGGCCCGTTCGGCTCGTCGACGATCTTCACGTTCATCGGCGCCTTCATCCTGGCGCAGGCGATGCTGAAGCACGGCCTGGCACGGCGATTCGCGTTCCGGATCCTGGCGTTGCCGCGTGCGGGCCAGTCGACCACCGGCGTGATCCTCGCTTTCGGGGCGATCACCTGTCTGCTGTCGGCGTTCGTCTCCAACACCGCGACCGTCGCGATGTTGTTGCCCACCGCGATCGGCATCCTCGGCGTGATCGCCAAGCTGCTGCAGAAACAGGGCAAGGTGGCCGAGGACTTCGACCCGTTGCGGTTGCGCGTCGGCGCGGCGCTCATGTTGATGCTCGCCTACGCGGCCAGTGTCGGCGGTCTGCTCACGCCCGTCGGCAGCCCACCGAACCTCATCGGGCGCGGCCTCATCGAAGAGGCCACCGGGGAACGAATCAGCTTCGGGCAGTGGATGGTCATGGCCGCGCCGATCTGTCTGCTGATGTTCGCGATCCTCGCGGTCGTGCTGCTCCTGTTGAACAGACCGGAGATCAAGCACATCGACGGTGTCGCCGAGTACGTGGCCCGTGAGCGCGAAGAGATGGGCACGCTCTCCCGCGCGGAGAAGAACACGTTGATCGCGTTCGGGATCACGGTGTTCCTGTGGGTGCTGCCGGGCATCGTCGCGCTGATCTTCGGCAACGATTCCGACGTCTACTCCACGGTCAGCGACCGGCTGGACGAGGGCACGGTCGCGGTGTTCGGCGCGGCCCTGCTGTTCCTGCTGCCCACCGACTGGGAGCAGCGCGAATTCACGCTGCGCTGGCGGGACGCGGCCGCGATCGACTGGGGCACGATCGTGCTCTTCGGCACGGGGATCATCTTCGGTTCGCTGCTCGCCGACTCCGGGCTGGCCGAGACCATCGGCACCTCCGTCGCGGACGCGCTCGGACTCTCCAGTGTCGTGGCCATCACGATCTTCGCCGTCCTGCTCGCCATCGTCGTCTCGGAGACCACGAGCAACACCGCCTCCGCGGCGGTCGTCGTCCCCATCGTGATCCCGGTCGCGATCGCGGCGGGCGTCAATCCGTTCGTGCCCGCGCTGGCGGCCACCTTCGCGGCCTCCTTCGGCTTCATGCTCCCGGTGTCGACACCACAGAACGCGATCGTCTACGGTTCCGGCGCCGTTCCCATCACGACGATGATTCGCTCCGGCGTCACCTTCGACATCGCGGGCGCAATCCTGATCATCGTCTTCCTGCCGCTGATGATCGCGCTGGTGGGACTGGGCGCGTGAGCGCTCGACGGGTCGCGGTCATCCCCGGCGACGGGATCGGCACCGAGGTGACGGCCTCGGCGCGCACCGTGCTCGACGCGGTCGCCGCCCGCCACGGGATCGACCTGGAGTACCGGGAATTCGATTGGTCCTGTGAGCGATTCACCCGCGACGGCGCGATGATGCCGGCCGACGGCATCGACACACTGCGCGAGTTCGACGCCATCCTGCTCGGCGCGGTCGGCTGGCCCGGCGTGCCCGACCACGTCTCGCTGTGGGGTCTGCTCATACCGATCCGGCGGGCGTTCCGGCAATACGTGAACCTGCGGCCCATTCGGGTGTTCGACGGGGTCACCAGTCCGCTGCGCGACGCCACCGGCGTCGACTTCGTCGTCGTGCGGGAGAACGTCGAGGGCGAGTACAGCGAGATCGGCGGGCGCCTCAATCGCGGCTTCCCCGATGAGATGGCGGTGCAGGAGTCGGTGTTCAGCCGGGCCGGGATCAGCCGCATCGCCGACTACGCCTTCGACCTCGCCGAGACCCGGCGCCGACATGTCACGTCCGCCACCAAATCCAATGGCATCGTCCACACCCTGCCGTTCTGGGACGAAGTCGTCGCCGAGCGAGCCGCACGCCATCCGGACGTGCGGTTCGACAGCGAGCACATCGACGCCTTGGCCGCGAAATTCGTCCTGCAGCCGGGACGGTTCGACGTGGTGGTCGGCTCGAACCTGTTCGGCGACATCCTCTCCGACCTCGCCGCCGCGGTCGCGGGCTCGATCGGGATCGCCCCGTCGGCGAACCTCGACCCCACCAAGCAGTACCCCTCGATGTTCGAGCCCGTCCACGGATCGGCACCCGACATCGCCGGACAGGGAGTCGCCAACCCGATCGGCGCGGTGTGGTCGGCGGCGTTGATGCTCGAACACCTCGGATACGCCGCGGCCGCGGCCGATGTGATGACCGCCGTCGAACGGACACTGGCGCAACCGCAGACGCGGACCGGCGACCTGGGCGGGCACGCGACGACCGCCGACGTCACCGAGGCGTTGGCCGCCCAGCTACGCTGACGGGCCGCCGACACCGGTACGGCACACTGCAGACCACACGACCAGGAAGGTGCCGGACCGAGATGTCGACAGAGGAACCGTTGCGGCTCGGAGTGCTGGCCGGTGACGGCATCGGACCCGAGATCGTCTCGGCCACTGTGCAGATCACCGAGCGCGCGCTGGCGGCGGTATCGGTTCCCGTCGACTGGCGGCGGCTGCGCATGGGAGCCGAGGCGATCACCGGTGACGGCACTCCCCTGCCGGACACCACGCTCGCCGCACTCGACCGTCTCGACGCGTGGCTGCTCGGCCCGCACGACAACGCGAGCTACCCCGCCCCGTTCCGTGACGCCCTGTCCCCCGGCGGCACCATCCGCAAACGCTACGGGCTCTACGCCAACATCCGGCCGGCCCGCCGACTGAGCGACACGATCCCCGCGGTGTGTCCCGCCCTCGACGTGGTGGTGGTGCGCGAGAACACCGAGGGCTTCTACTCCGACCGCAACATGTACGACGGCGCCGGCGAGTTCATGCCGACCGCCGACGTCGCGATGGCGGTCGCCGTGTTCACCCGCGAAGCCTGCGAACGCATTGCGCACCAGGCGTTCCGACTGGCGCGCACGCGCCGCCGCTCGGTCACCGTCGCCCACAAGGCCAACGTGCTGTCCAAGACGACGGGGCTGTTCCGCGACAGCTGTCTCCGCATCGCCGAGCAGTACCCCGACGTCACCGTGCGCCTCGAACACATCGACGCGCTGGCCGCCCTGTTGGTCGCCCGACCCGCCGAATTCGACGTCATCGTCGCGGAGAACATGTTCGGCGACATCCTCTCCGACCTGACCGGTCAGCTCGCCGGTTCACTCGGCATGGCACCGTCGGTGAACGCGTCCGACACCAAGGCCATGGCGCAGGCCGCCCACGGTTCGGCGCCGGACATCGCCGGACGCAACACCGCCAATCCCGTCGCCATGATCCTGTCCACGGCGATGCTGCTCGAATGGCTGGCCGAACGCCACGGCCGCGCTGCGCTGGCGGGCGCCGCGGTCCTGATACGAGATGCGGTGTGCCGCAGCCTCGATGACGGGGTGCACACCCGCGACCTCGGCGGTGCGGCCACCACCACCGGCTTCACCGAACACGTGCTCTCGGTGCTCGCGTCGGCCTGAGCCGTTACGTCGCCTCGATCCCGTCCTTACCGTCGGCGGCCTTCTCACCGGCGTCCTCGGTGTCACGTCGCCGCTCGCGCAGCACAAACGCCGCCAACGCCAGCACCAGGACCACGCCGCCGAGGACGCCGATCTCGACGACCGCTCTGGCGAACTCCGGACCCTTCTCCAGCAGCGTCGCCGCCTCCACGGAGAGCACCACGATCTCCTTGATACCGGCCAGGATTCCGACGATGAGGAACGGTTCGGCGACGATCTCGTGCGACCGCAGGCACGTGCGGACGGCATAGAGCAGTTCGACGAAGATGAAGATCAGCAGCAGTCCGTCGAGCACTTCGAGCATCACGGTCGACGCCGGTGTGTTGCGCAGCCTCAGCATCGTGTTGAACTGCGACACCAGCAGCGCGACCGAGCAGACGGCCAGCACGGCCGCGATGGCCCAGTAGACCGAGTCCTCGAGCATCCCGAGCGCCCGGTCGGCGAAGCGTTGACGCTCCTGCTCTTCCGGCTCGGTCTTCGTCCGTTCCGCCACCGCCACCCTCTCCCACCGCCGTCCGAGTCAGTCAGGCTAACCGTCGATTCGCCTGAGAGGTCAGCGATTCAGCCACCAGATGCGCGACGACAGCACGGTCGCGAAACCACACCACAGCGGATAGAGGGCCAACGGCGCCGCCTGCGCACCTTTCGCTTCGACGGCGCGACGGGTCAGATCCGCACTGCTGGCGGCGAGTGCGCCCGCCGTCACCGCCGACAGTGCCAGCTTGTGCTGGTTGAAGAACAGCCACGACCAGCTGCCGTTGAGAATCAGATTGGCGGCCAGCGCCGTGGTGTAGGCCCGCGCCTTCTCCGGTTGGCCGGTGTCGCGGTAATGGTCGATCGTCGACGCCGAGACGGCCGCGATGTCGGCGTACAGCATCGGCCACACGATCCCGAACGTCTGGCCGGGCGGTTGGAAGCTCGGCTTCTTCAGCTTCGCGTACCACAGCGAGGGCATGTCGCGGTTGGCCAGTCCGCCGAGCGCGCCGGTGGCGAACACGGTGCCGGCGGTCCTGGCGAGGGTCGACGCGCGCATGGGTTCCCTTTCGACGAGTCACGATCACGTACCCAGCACCGCCGCCCGGCAATCCTGACCGCCGCTGAGCTAGCGTCGTGAACGTCGAGATGCGCTGAGGATCGGAGTTTCGGTTGGTGGGCACGGGGGTCGCGCGCTCGACCACCACCGGCACCGTGCGCCCGGCGCTGTTGGTGGGCGGTCTGAGCATCGTGGTCCTCACCGTCGCCGTCCTGCAGACGGCGGTCGTGCCGGTGCTCGGGGTGATCGGGGAACAACTCGGCGCCTCCACCGTCGCCGTGAGCTGGGCGGTCACCGCCAACCTGCTGGCCGCGATCGCAGCGACCCCACTGCTCGGCCGTCTGGCGGATCTCTACAGCAAGAAGCGCGTGCTACTGGGCGTGCTCGTCGTCGTGCTCGTCGGGTCGATCCTCGCGGCGGTGACCTCGTCGTTGCCGCTGTTGATCGTCGCCCGGGTGCTGCAGGGGGCCTCGTACGCGCTGTATCCGATCAGCGTGGCGGTGTTGCGCGAGGAACTCCCACCCGGACGGTTGGCCGGGGCGATGGCGGTCATGTCGGGCACACTCGGCTTCGGCGGCGGCGTCGGACTGGTGGTCGTCGGGCTGCTGATGAGCGGCGACGCGGACTACCACCGGGTGTTCTGGCTGACCACCGGTTTCACCGTCGTCGTCCTCGCGATCGTCGTGTTCCTGGTGCCTGCGCGCCGACGCCGCGCGGAGGGTTCGATCGACTGGCTCGGCGCCGTCGGTCTGGCGGCGGGGCTGTCGGCGGTGCTGCTGGCCGTCACCCAGGGCAACGCGTGGGGGTGGGTGTCGGCCCGGACGCTGGTCTGTGCGCTCGGGGGTGCGGCCGTTCTGGTGGCGTGGTGGCTGTGGGAGAAGCGGCGCGTGCATCCGCTGGTGTCCACGCGCATGCTCACCAAGCCGGCCATGCTGCTCACCAATCTCGCCACCATCTTCGTGGGGATGGGGCTGTACTTCGCATTCCTCGGGCTGACGCAGTTCGTCCAGATCCCGCGGGAGGCGGCCGGATACGGGTTCGGCGCCTCCGTGCTGCAGTCGAGTGTGGTGTACCTGCTCCCGGGTGCCGTGACGGGCTTCGCCGTCGCCCTGGTCAGCGGTCGCTTCATCGACCGGTACGGCGCCCGCCGTGTCCTGGTCGTCGCCGCGATGGCCGGGGTCCTCGGGTTCGTTTTGCTGGCCGTCGCGCATGACCAGCCGTGGCAGGTGATCGCGGCGGGAATCCTGGCCAACGCCTACATCAGCCTCGGATACGGCGCCCTCCCGGCACTGGTCGTCGCGGAGGTCGAGGCCGGTGAGACGGGGGTGGCCACCGGAATCAACGCGATCGCGCGCACGGTCGGCAGTTCCATGGCCGCCGCGGTCGTCGCGGTGCTGCTGGGCCGTTCCGCGCCCGGCACCGCGGTGCCGATGGAGAGCAGCTTCGTGGTCGTCTTCGTCGCGGGCGCCGTCACCGCGGCGCTGGCGCTGACCCTGATCGCGCTCACCCGCGCCCGGCCACGGGCGGTCGACCCGGATGCGCTCTCACACACCCGCGCGATGAACCACGAATGGGGTTAACGCAGCTTCGCGAGATTGCTGACCGATTTGTTCACGTCCGATTCGATGACCTTCGCGACCAGCGACCCCACCCGGGTGTTGAGCAGACCGCCGGACAGGTCGGCGACCACCCGGAAGTTCGAGCCGGTGTCCGGCTCCTCCTCGACGTGCAGGGAGAGCGCGATGCAGATCGCCGGGAACCCCGTGCCGATCAGCTCGATCTCCTTGGGCTCGTCGTAGCGGGTCACCCGCCAGTGGATGGTGTTGCGGAATCCCTTGACCTTGATCAGCGACGACACGCAGGTGCCGACTTCGATCTCGGCCGGGACCTCGCTGCGCCAGCCCCCGAAGATCGTCAGCCACTCGTCGAACCGCCGCAGGTTGGATGCCAACTCCCACGCCTTCTCCGGGGTGAGGTCGGAGGAGACCGCCACGTCAACCGATGCCATGGACCCCCATTACCCTGCCCGTGCGGCCAGGTAAACGGCCTGCGCGGATTCCGAACGGGACGCATGTCACACTGCGACACTGAATCGCACACCACCGCGCCGCTCACCGCGCCCGCCGGGGCCCTGACCGGCTCAGCCGGCGTCTGCGGCAAAGCGCGGATTCTTCTGCTGGAACCCCTTCGGAATGAAGGATTCCATTGTAAAAATGTTAAATCGTTGCGGAATCACTTGCGAAGGGTGCCGGGATCGGCGATTGTTTACGCACAGTCCGCAGGGCTGGGATCTGAGGAGGCTGCTTTCTGACCGGCACACACACCACTTCGGTGAATCAGACCGTCGACGGGGTCGCCCCCAAGAAGGGCAGCCCGGTCATCGAGATCGACCATGTGACGAAGCGGTTCGCCGACTACGTCGCCGTCGCCGACGCGGACTTCTCCATCGCCTCCGGCGAGTTCTTCTCGATGCTGGGGCCGTCCGGGTGCGGGAAGACCACGACGCTGCGGATGATCGCCGGCTTCGAGACACCGACGTCGGGCGCGATCCGGCTGGAGGGCACCGACGTCTCGCGTGTCCCCCCGCACAAGCGCAACGTCAACACGGTGTTCCAGCACTACGCCCTGTTCCCCCACATGAGCGTCTGGGACAACGTCGCCTACGGCCCGCGCAGCATGAAGAAGGACAAGTCAGAGGTCAAACGCCGCGTCGACGAACTGCTCGAGGTCGTCCGCCTGACCGACTTCGCCAAGCGCAAACCGGGACAGCTCTCCGGCGGTCAGCAGCAACGCGTGGCGCTGGCCCGGGCACTCGTGAACTACCCGAGCGCGCTGCTCCTCGACGAACCGCTCGGCGCACTGGATCTCAAACTGCGCCACGCGATGCAGTTCGAGCTCAAACGCATCCAGCGCGAAGTGGGCATCACGTTCATCTACGTCACCCACGATCAGGAGGAGGCGTTGACGATGAGTGACCGCATCGCGGTCATGAACGCGGGCAACGTCGAACAGATCGGCACACCGACCGACATCTACGACCGGCCCGCGACGGTGTTCGTCGCCAACTTCATCGGACAGGCCAATCTGTGGCCGGGGCGCCAGACCGGTCGCCTCAACGGGGGCTACGTCGAGGTCGACGTCCTCGGCAGCAAGCTGAAGGCCAAACCGGGTGACACCGCCATCGAGACCGGCGGACACGCCACGCTGATGGTGCGGCCCGAACGCCTGCGGGTGTCGCTGGAGCCCCCGGTGGGCGATGCCGCCGCGGTCCGGGCGACCGTGCGGGACATGACCTTCCAGGGTCCGGTGGTGCGCCTCTCGCTGGCCGCACCCGACGAGTCCCCCATCGTCGCCCACATCGGACCCGAACATCACCTGCCCTCGCTGCGCCCCGGCGACCAGGTGTACGTCTGCTGGTCGCCCGACGCCTCGCTAGTGCTGCCCGCCGCCGACATCCCGACCACCGAGGATCTCGAAGAGATGCTCGACGAGTCCTGACCCCGTCCCGTACCCCGCCGTTTCCCTCCCCCGGCCCTTCTCACCGCAGAAGATCACGAAAGGCACACCAGTCATGCCCCGTTCGTCAGAGTTCGACCCGCAACTGGCCGCCCGTCTCGCCGCCGCCCGTACGTCGCGGCGGCGGTTCCTCGGCGGCGGCGCCGCCGCGGCCGCTGCGCTGGCACTGGGCCCGTCGGTCCTCGCAGCGTGCGGTTCGGACAGCGGTGGCTCCGAGTCGACGGCCACCGACGACGGCGGCCCGGCCGGCGGGACGCTACGGGTCTCGAACTGGCCGCTGTACATGGCCGACGGATTCGTCGCCGCCTTCCAGACCGCCTCCGGGGTCACCGTCGACTACAAAGAGGACTTCAACGACAACGAGGAGTGGTTCGCCAAGGTCAAGGAACCGCTCTCGCGTAAGCAGGACATCGGCGCCGACCTGGTCATTCCGACCGAGTTCATGGCGGCCCGCATCAACGGCCTCGGGTGGCTCAACGAGATCCGCGCCGACCGTGTGCCGAACAAGAAGAACCTCCGCCCCGATCTGCTGAACTCGGCGATCGACCCGGGCCGCAACAAGACCGCGCCGTACATGACCGGCATGGTCGGCCTCGCCTACAACAAGGCCGCCACCGGACGGGAGATCACGCGGATCGAGGATCTGTGGGATCCGGCGTTCAAGGGTCGGGTCAGCCTGCTCTCCGACACCCAGGACGGCCTGGGCATGGTGATGCTCTCGCAGGGCGCCTCCCCGGAGCGGCCCTCGACCGAGGCCGTGCAGAAGGCCGTCGACCTGGTGCGTGAGCACAAGGACAACGGGCAGATCCGCCGCTTCACCGGCAATGACTACGCCGACGATCTCGCCGCGGGCAATGTCGCCATCGCGCAAGCCTATTCGGGGGATGTGGTGCAGCTGAAGGCGGACAACCCCGATCTGGAGTTCATCGTCCCGGAGGCCGGGGGCACGTGGTTCATCGACACCATGGTCATTCCCTACACCACGCAGAACCAGAGTGCCGCCGAGGCGTGGATCGACTACGTCTACGACCGGGCCAACTACGCGAAGCTGATCGCCTTCACCCAGTTCGTGCCGGTGCTGTCCGAGATGACCGACGAACTGAACAAGATCGACCCCGGCGTCGCGTCGAACGCGCTCATCAACCCGCCGGAGTCGACGGTGAACAACCTCAAGTCGTGGGCGGCGCTGACCGACGAGCAGACGCAGGAGTACAACACCATGTACGCCGCGGTGACCGGAGGCTGACGCCCACCCATGGCCGGTGTAGCCAGCAGTAGCCGGCAGCGCAGCAGGATCGCCCCGTATCTGATGATCCTGCCCGCGCTGGCGTATCTCGCAATCTTCTTCCTGTGGCCGTTGATCTCGCTGGCGCGCACATCGCTGTCGTCGACGGGCGGGTCGGTGTTCCTGCCGACGCTGACCTTCTCATGGGATTTCGCCAATTACGGCGAGGCGTTCTCGCGGTACTCCGATCAGATCCTGCGCTCGTTCGGCTACGCACTGACCGCGACGATCGTGTGCCTGCTGCTGGCGTATCCGCTCGCCTACGTGATCGCGTTCAAGGCCGGGCGCTTCAAGAACCTGATCCTGGGCCTGGTGATCCTGCCGTTCTTCGTGACGTTCCTGATCCGCACGATCGCGTGGAAAACCATTCTCGCCGACGACGGTTGGGTGGTCTCCGCACTCGGCGCCGTCGGGCTGCTGCCGAGCGACGGCCGGTTGCTCTCCACCAGTTGGGCGGTGATCGGCGGGCTGATTTACAACTGGATCATCTTCATGATCCTGCCGCTGTACGTCAGCCTCGAGAAGATCGACCCGCGGCTCATCGAGGCGTCGAAGGATCTGTACTCGTCGAACACCCGCAGCTTCACCAAGGTGATCCTGCCGCTGTCGCTACCCGGTGTGCTGGCGGGCAGCCTGCTGGTGTTCATCCCGGCCGCCGGTGATTTCATCAACGCCGAATACCTCGGCAGTACCCAGACCACGATGATCGGCAACGTGATCCAACAGCAGTTCCTCGTGGTCAAGGACTATCCGGCGGCCGCCGCGCTGAGTCTGGTCCTGATGGGCACGATCTTGGCCGGGGTGCTGCTCTACACGCGGGCGCTGGGCACGGAGGACCTGGTATGACCACCCAAGCCGGCGCCGCGGTGGCCGTCGCGGCCGAGCAGCCCCCCCGTCCCAAAGCCGTTCGGGGAACCCCGAAGTGGGGTGACTGGAGCCTCCGGATCGTCGCCGGTCTGGTGCTGCTGTACCTGTTCGTCCCGATCTTCGTGATCGTGCTGTTCTCGTTCAACGACCCCAAGGGCAAGTTCAACTACAGCTGGCAGGGTTTCACGCTCGACAACTGGCTCGACCCGTTCAAGTACCCGGCGCTGACGAACGCGATGAAGTTGAGCCTCAACGTCGCCGGGGTGTCGACGCTCATCGCGCTGGTGCTCGGCACGCTCGTCGCGATCGCGCTGGTGCGGCAACGCTGGCGCGGCCAGCGTGCCGTCGACACATTCCTGGTGCTCCCGCTCACCGCGCCCGAGGTGGTGATGGGCGCATCGCTGCTGGTGTTGTTCCTCGACCTGGGCTGGGCCACCGGTTACGTCACGATCGTGTTGGCCCACATCGCCTTCGAGGTCAGCTTCATCGCGATGACGGTGCGTGCCCGGGTGCGGGGCTTCGACTGGACACTCGAGGACGCGTCGATGGACCTGGGCGCGAGCCCGACCCGCACGTTCTTCAAGGTGACGTTGCCGTTGATCGTCCCCGGCATCGTGGCCGCGGCGATGCTGTCGTTCGCGCTGTCGCTCGACGACTTCATCATCACGTACTTCGTCAGCGGGTCGACGGTGACGTATCCGCTCTACGTCAACGCGGCGGTCAAGGCGGCGGTGCCACCTCAGATCAACGTGATCGCGACGGCCATCCTCGTGGTCAGCCTGATCCTGTTGGCGGCGGGCACGCTCTACCGCCGCAAGCGCATCGACGCCTAGCCCCCTTTTTCCGCGAAACAGCATTCCCTGTCGCCAAGCGCGCGGCTTGGCAGCAGGGAATGCTGTTTCGCGGCCGCGCGGGGTCAGGCGACTTCGACCGGCACGGGTGTCGCCCGGCCCCCGCCGCGGGCCGCGCCGATCCCCGCCGCGACGACGAACACGATGCCGACCACCGCGGCGACACCCGGCACCTGATCCAGCGCCACGAAGCCGATGATCAACGCGAACGCCGGTTCCAGGCTCATCAGCGTGCCGAACGCCGCGGCGCTGAGGCGGCGCAGCGCGAGGAACTCGAGTGCGAACGGGAACATCGGGAGCATCACGGCAAGGCCGAGGCCGATGAGCAGTAGCTGCGGTGTCATCCGCTCGAACACCATCGATCCGACGACGAGGGTGCCGACGAGTCCGGCCACCGGCATCGAGACCGCCAGCCCGTTGATCCCGGCGACCTGATCCCCCACCCGCTGGGTGAGCAGGATGTAGCCGGCCCAGCACACCGCGGCCGCGAGCGCGTAGAGAACGCCGACGGGGTCGACCGTTCCGGTCCACGGCTGCGTCATCAACAGCACCCCGACCGCGGCCAGGCCGGGCCAGATCACCCGCGCCACGCCTGTCCCCCGCACCACGGCCACCCCCAGCGGTCCGAGAAACTCCAGCGCGCTGGCGGTGCCCATCGGGATCCGATCCAGGGCGGCCATGAACAGCAGCGTGATCGCGGCGGTGACCACCCCCAGCGCCACGCACGCCAACAGGCTCCGGCGGGTGAATCCCGCCCGCCGCGGGCGCAGAAAGACCAGGAAAAGCAAGCCCGCCCAGGCCAGACGCAGCCAGGCGGCGCCTTCGGCACCGATCTGATCGATCAGGCCGACCGCGACCGCCACACCCAACTGCACCGACAACATGGCGGTCACCGCCATGGCCGCACCGGTGCGGGCGTCGGTGCTGGTCATCACCGCAATGGATATACGGCACGGCGCGCGCCCGCGTCCAACGGGTTTCGCCGGTGCACGGTAACGCGGGCGCGCCGGCGCACGATTCCAGGTCGGATCGGTTCGGGTTCCGGCATTTGTCTCGAACTGACGAAATTTCGGCGATTCGACCCTGTCGTGGCGTTCGGTGGGGCGACCATGGGGATTGACGCGCGGGTAAACGGGTACCCGCGGGTTGTCGGGGATGGCAGCGAGGGGGACTCGTGGACATCGGTAAGGCGGCCGTCGTGGTCGCCGCCACCGCACTCTCGGTCACGGGGTGCGGTTACCGTCTGGGCGCTCAGCCCGCTGACGCCGGCCCGGCTCCCGAATCGGTCGAGACCCGCGCCATCACGGCGGCTGCCGCAACCCCGGAGGTGCCGAAGGTAGGGCAGAACGCCTCCGTCGCCGCGGCCAACCACGGCGTCCCCCCGAACGCAGACGGTGACCCGGCCTGCCCGTCCTCGCTGGCCTGGGGCAGGCAACCCGAGGGAGGCGGCGTCCTGGTCACCGTGACCACCGACGATCAGACCGCGGTGATCGTGCTCGTGCGCACCAACTCCGGCGTCGACATCGCCGACCGGGCGATCCTCGACCGGGGCGACCTGCGCCTGTTCGAATTCCCGACGATCGACGCCGCCGCGGTGACCGAGGTGCTGATCATGACGAACACCCAGCGCTGTTTCGCCGTCGCCGATCCGGTGACCTTCAATTAGTCGCGACCTCAGTCGGCGCCGGGTTCGTAGCCGCAGATGGCCTCGACCTTGTCCGCCGACTTGCTGGCGGGATCGAATTCGTAGTTCAGCCATTCCCTGGCCAGGCGGCGCGCCAGCTCCAACCCGATGACGCGCTGTCCGAAGCACAACACCTGGGCGTCGTTGGACAGCACCGACCGTTCGACGGAGAAACTGTCGTGCGCGGTGACCGCCCGGATCCCCGGAACCTTGTTGGCGCTGATCGCCACCCCGAGACCCGTACCGCACACCAGCAGGGCGCGGTCGGCCTTGCCCTCGGCCACCATCCGGGCCGCCGCCACCGCGATGTGCGGATAGGCCGTGTCCTCGTCGGTGCCGACCCCGACGTCGGTGACCTCGGCCACCCGGTCGTCCGCCTTCAGGTCGCCCTTGAGGGCTTCTTTGTACTCGTATCCGGCGTCGTCGGAGCCGACGACGATGCGCAGTTTGTCAGTCATCGCGGACTGTCCCCTTTCACGGTGAGGCTTTCGGCGACCGTGCGTGCGCACATCGCCAGCGAGGTGGCGCCCGCATCGGGCGTGCCGACACTGCGCTCGGCCAACGGGCGGGCGCGGCCGACCTTCGGCCGCAGGTCGGCGGTGGCGCGGGCGGCGCTCTCCGCGGTCTGCGCGGCCGCCGTCCACGCCTGCTGCCACCGCTCCCCGTCGGCCACCCGCCGTTCCAATTCCTCGACGAACGGCAACAGCGCGTCGAGCATCGTCTTGTCGCCGGGTGCGGCACCACCGAGGTGGACCAGCGCGTCGTAGCCGTCCCGCATTCCCGCGGCGACGGTCGCCGAGTCCGGCCGTCCGGTGTCGCCGAGACGGGTGCCCAACGCGCTGAGCATCGCGCCCCACAGCACCCCGGATGTGCCGCCCGCCTTGGCCGCCCACTCCTTGCCGGCCGCGGTGAGCACCGAACCCTGTCCGGCGCCCTGCTCCACCGCGTCGGCGGCCGCCGCACGCGCTGCGGCCGATCCCTTCACCATGCCGCGGCCGTGGTCGCCGTCGCCGGCGATCGCGTCGATGCGGCCGAGCTCGTCCTCGGCGCCGGCGAGCATCGCGGCCAGCGCCTCGAAGATCCTGGCGACCGCCCGACCGCCGTCGCGTCCGGCCTCGTCGGAGCGCTCACCGACCGACGGTGCGGCGGCCACCGCCGACACCTCGGCGTCGCTGCGCCGCTCACCGGGCGTATCCGCAACCGCGGCAGCACCTTTGCGGTATGCCGGGGTGTCCGCGGGGGCACGCCAGTACCGCTCGAGTTCCTCGTCGAGCCACATGACCGTCAGCGAGCAGCCGGCCATGTCGAGGCTCGTCACGAGCTCGCCGACCTCGGGTTCGACGATCACGAAGCCGCGCTCCCGCAGCAGCCGCGCCACCTCACCCCACACGACGAACAGCTCTTCGTACTTGGTCCGGCCGAGTCCATTCAGGATGACCGCGATCCGGTTCGACCCGGTGTCCGCGGGAATGTCGCCGAGCACACCGTCGACCAACGTCGCGGCCAGACCGGCGGCGGTCGGCATGGGTTCCTCGGCGACGCCCGGCTCACCGTGGATGCCCAGGCCCACGCCCATCTGCCCGTCGGGCACGGTGAACAACGGGTGGTCGGCACCGGGCAGCGTGCACCCGTCGAAGGCGACACCGAGTGTGCGGGTCGCCGCGTTGGACGCCTCCGCGACCCGGAGCACGCCCGCCATGTCGAGGCCCTCCTCGGCGGCGGCGGACGCGCACTTGAAAACCGTGAAATCGCCTGCGATGCCCCGTCGTTTGGCCTCTTCGCCCTTCGGTGCGCTGGCGATGTCGTCGGTGACCGCGAAGTAGTGGGCGTCGACACCCTCCCCGCGCAGCTGGTTCACCGCCAGGGTGAAATTCATGACGTCGCCGGCGTAGTTGCCGGTGATGAGCAGCACGCCGGCATCACCGTGCGCGGCGCGCGCGACCGATGCAGCCTCCTCGGTGGACGGGGACGTGAAGATGTTGCCCACCACCGCGCCGTCGGCGAAGCCCGCGCCGACGGTTCCGCAGAACGCCGGGTAGTGCCCGGATCCGCCGCCGATGACGACCGCCACCTTGCCCGGGCGGGTGCGGTGCGCGCGCACCACGCCGCCGGGGACTCCGGCCACGTAGCGCGAATTCGCGTCGAGGAACCCGACGAGCATGTCCTCGGTGAAGCGCGCCGGATCGTTGAACAGCTTCGTCACCGCAGACGCACCCCCGTGTCGGTGTCGAACAGGTACACCCGTTCCGGCGGCGCCGTGACGTACACCTTCTGTTCGGGTTCGTAGCTCTCGGCGGCCGGTGTCTGCACCACGACGCCCTCCTCCAGACCGTGGACGGTGCTCGTGGACAGGCCGAACTCCAGGAGGTGCTCGAAGTAGGCGACGGTGGTCGCGACGCCGCGTGTGGAGTCGGCGGTGATCACGCAGTCCTGGGGCCGCAGACCCACGGTGACCGCGGTGCCGTCGGCGACGTCGGTGACCGCGGTGTCCAGACTTCCGGCGTCGTCGCCGATCTGCACGGACACCCGGCCGTCCCGGACACGGGCGATCCCCGGGAGGACGTTGATCTGCGGTTCGCCCACGAACTGCGCGACGAACAGGTTCGCCGGATCGTCGAATACCTCGTCGGGTGTGCCGAACTGCTGCACGACGCCTGCGTCCATCACCGCGAGACGGTCCGCCAGCGACAGCGCCTCCACCTGGTCGTGGGTCACGACGATGATCGTGTAGCCGAATTCGCGTTGCAGCACCTTGAGTTCGCGGCGCACCCGCTGCCGGGCCGACGCGTCGAGGTGGCTGAGCGGTTCGTCGAGCAGCAGCACGGGTGGGTTGCGTACGAGCGCGCGGGCCAGCGCCACCCTTTGCTTTTGACCGCTCGACAGCCCGGCCGGTCGCAGGCCCATCAGGTCGTCCATCTCGAGACGCCGGCTGATCGAATCGACCATCTGCTCGGCGCCTTTGACCTTGCGCGCCTTCAACCCGTACAGCAGGTTCTCGCGCACCGACATCGGCGGGTACAGGGCGTAGCTCTCGAACCCGACACCGATTCCCCGCTTGGCGGCGGGCAACTGGGAGATCTCGCGGTCGCCGATCCTGATGGATCCGCTGGTGACGGTCTCCAGTCCGGCGATCATCCGCAGCGTGGTGGTCTTCCCGCAGCCGGACGGTCCCAGCAGCGCGACGAGTTCGCCCGGTTCGATGGCCAGGTCGATGCCCTTGACCGCGGTCACACTCTCCCGGCCTCTCGACGCGTAGGTCTTCACCAGCTTGTCCAGGGTGAGGCTCTGCGCGGTGTCGGTCCGCGGCTTCTCGGCGGTCAGACTCACTGTGCTGCCTCCAGTGTCGAATGGTGATCGGCGGGTCTCAGACGCGAGGTGTCGCCGTCACCGACGGCGAAGACGTGGACGTCGGAGCCGGCGACCTTCATCGTGACGTCGTCGCCCTCCCCCACCCCGTGGCGGCCCGAGGTCAGCACGATGAGCTGGGTGCCGCCGCAGTCGACGGTCAGCTCGATGTTGCGGCCGAGGCGCTCGGCGAGCAGCACCCGTCCCCGCAGCGTTCCTTCGCCACTGGTGACGTGGATATCGCTGGGGCGCAGGCCCACCCGCACGCGGTCACCGCGGTCGACGAGCGCGTCGGCCGGGATGGCGACGTCCAGCGAGCCGTCCCCGAGCCGGATCCGGCCGTCGTCGACCACCCCGTCGAGCAGGTTGATCTCGGGCTGGCCGAGCGCCCGTGCGACGAACGTGTCGGCGGGCCGGCGCCAGATGTCCTCGGGTGTGCCGATCTGGACCAGGCGGCCGTCGCGCATGACCGCGATCCGGTCGCCGAGCGCGAGCGCTTCCTGGTAGTCGTGCGTGACGTACAGCGTCGTCGTGTTCGACATCGCGCCGAGCTGTTTGAGCTCGGCGCGCATCGCGGCGCGCAGCTTCGCGTCGAGGTGGCTGAGCGGTTCGTCGAGCAGGTAGATGTCGGCGGGGCGCACCAGCACCCGACCGAGCGCGACCCGCTGCCGCTGACCGTTCGACAGCTCCCGCGGATACCGCTTCAGCAGGTGGTTGATCCCCAACGTGGTCGTCACCTGGTCGATGCGCTCGGCGCGCTCCGCATCCGAATAACGGCCCGTACGACCCGATTTCAGCGGGGAGGCGAGGTTCTCGCTCACCGTCTTCTGCGGGTACAGCGCGTAACTCTCGAAGGCCATCGCGACGTTGCGGTGGTAGGGCTCGACGCGGGTGACGTCGCGGCCGCCGATGTGGACCGACCCGCCGTCGATGTCGACCAGCCCCGCGATCGATTTCAGCGTGGTGGTCTTCCCGGCGCCGCTGGGCCCGAGGATCACGAAGAACTCGCCGTTGGCGATGTCGACGGTCACCCCGTCGACGGCTCGCGTCTTGCCGAAGGACTTGTGCAGATCGTTGACAGATACCGTGGCCATCAGGCTTTCACCGCCCCGAACGACAGGCCCCGTACCAGATAGCGCTGAATGGTCAACGCGAGGATCAGGGGCGGGAGGGCCGCGATGATCGCCGCCGCGGCTGTGAGGTTGTAGTACGCCTGGCCGCCGCCACCGAGGAACTTCGTGATCGCGACCGTGACGGTGCCGGCGTTGCTGTCGGCGAGGATGAGCGGGAACACGTAGTTGTTCCAGGCGAAGATGAACGCCAGCAGGGCCGCCGCGGCGATACCGGGCCGCACGATCGGCAACGCCACCATGAGGAATGCCCGCTTGCGGGTGTAGCCGTCGAGCAGTGCGGCCTGCTCGAGATCCTCGGGCAGATCTTGGAAGTAGGACCGCAGGATCCACACCACCAGCGGCATCGTCACCAGCTGCAGCACCCAGATCATGCCGACCTTGGTGTCGAACAGCCCGATCTGGTTGTAGATCACGAACAGCGGCACGATGACCATGAGTTCGGGGGCGAACCGGAACGACAGCATCTGGAACATCAGGTCGTTGCTGCCCCTGTACTGCCAGCGACCCGCGGCGTAGGCGGCCGGGATGCCGATCACCAGCGACACGATCACCGCCCCGCCACAGTTGATCAGGCTGGTCAGCAGCGACGCCTTGAAGTCCACGCTGGTCATCTGAGTGCCCTTGTCGGAGAGCACCGTTGCGAAGTTCGACCAGGTCGGGCTGAACGAGAAGTACGTGGTGGTCTGCTGTTCGGCGTTCTTGAGCGCCAGCATGAGCATCCAGAAAATCGGGAACAGCGAGAAGAGGAACCAGAACACCAGTCCCAGGTCGGCCGCGACGGAGCCGATCGAGAACCGCTTCTGACCGGGCATCAACTCGCTTCTGCGGAAGAGTGCCATGGTTACGACTCCGCTCCGGCAGCACGGCGCTGCGCTTTGCCGAGCACGCTGACGAGGTAGCGCGCGGTGATGAACACGATGATCCAGAGCAGCAACATGTAGGTGCTGCCGCGCGAGTAGTCGAGGTTGATGATCGAATCCTCGAAGGCGCCGATCTGCAGGGTGCGGGTGGCGACACCCGGCCCGCCCGCGGTGAGCACGTAGATGTGGTCGAACACCTTGAGGTTGTCCATGAACCGGAAGATGACGGCGACCAGGATGTAGGGCCACAGCATCGGCAGCATCAGCTTGCGGAACATGTAGAACCAGTTGGCGCCGTCGACCTCGGAGGCCTCGAAGGGTTCCTTGGGCAGCGACCGGATACCGGCCAGCACGAGGATCGCCACGAACGGCGTGAAGATCCACAGGTCGACCAGAATGACCGACCACAGCGCATTGCCCGACGACAACCAGTCGAACGTGTTGCCCAAGCCCAGAACATGGTTCAGGATCCCGAACTGCGGGTTGAACATCAGCTTCCAGATCACGCCCGCGATCACCGGGGCGATCATCAGCGGAAGGATCAGCACCTTCTCGAAGATCTTGCCGATGATGCTCGACCGGTTCAGCAGCAGCGCCAGCCCGACACCGAGGACGGTCTCGATCGCCGTCGCCACGACGGCGAAGATGCCGGTGACCTTGACGCTCTCCCAGAAGATCTGGTCCCCGAGAACCGACGCGAAGTTCTCGAACCAGATGAAGTGCGGGTTCGGGTTGACCGCCGCGTAGTTGAGGAACGCGTAGTAGGCGCCGACGAAGAACGGATACAGGATCCCGATGACGATGACCAGCGCCGGGATCGACAGCAGATAGGGTCGCAGCCTGCGCCGCCAGGTCGGCACCTCGGGCAGCGCACGGCCCGGTTCCTGCGCCTGCCGTTCGGGCGACGCCTCCGGCGCCTTGGGGGTCTGAGTGGTCATGGGTGGCCCTGCTCTCTCATTGGACACGGCTCCTAGAGGTTGACCTTGGAGGTGTTGGTCTTGGCCAGACTGCGCAGCCGGGACGCGGCGTCGTCCCCGCCGTAGATGTCCTGCAGCGCGACGGCCCAGTCCTTGGTGGTGTCGAAGAACTTCTTCTGCGGGGTGAACTGGATCTTCGAGGTGGGGATCACGGTCTCGAAGGTCTCGAGGTAGCCGTACTGGTCGGCGGCGATGCGTTTGAACGTCGTGTCGAAGACCGACTGCCGCACCGGATCTGCGTAGATGCCGCCCTCGACGGCCTTGTTCATCGACTCCTTGCCGGTGGCCCACTGGATGAACAGCCACGCGGGCAGCTTGTTGCGCGAGTTGGCGTTCATGGCCCAGGTCCAGGTCCACAGGTTGGTCCGGTAGTTGCCGTCCGGCCCGGCCGGGCCCGGGTACCAGCCGAGGTTTCCCGCCTGCGCGCTGGCGCCCGGCTTGTTCTTCGGATACGTGGCGCTGTCGGCGTCGTAGACCATCATGGCCTTGCCGTCACCGAGATCACCGGTGGCGTTGGGATAGTCGTAGGTGGTCCACGAGGTGGGACCCGCCTCGTGCTGCATCTGGATCCACTTCTCGGTGAATGCCACGGCCTTGTCGCTGTCCATCTCGGCGACCAGATCGCGGCCGTCGAACGTGTAGTCGACGGCGCCTTCGCGGACGTACTGGGTCATGAAGCCCGGGTGGATCGTGGCCCACGACTTCGACCCGCGGGTCGCGATGCCGTACCGGTTCTCCGAGCGGTCGGTCAGGTCGACGGCGAGCTGGACGAAGTCGTCGAAGGTGTCGGGCAGCTTCCTGATGCCCCGCCGGTCGAAATACGCCTTGTTGTAGGCGACGACGTTGTTCTCGAATCCCCACGGGATGGCCCACTGACCGCCGGTGCCCAACGGGTTCCCCAGAGTGAAGTCCCACCGGGTCGAGGTGCGCAGACCTTCGAAGATGTCCTCGAAGTCGTACTCGGCGTTGGTCGCCGAGGTGTTCTGCAGCCAGGGGTTGAGATCCTCGATCCAGCCGGGTGGCCCGTACTGCCAGATGAAGTAGGCGCCCAGCATGAACGCATCGTGTTTGCCCGTGCCGCCGGCGAGTTCGGTGTTCAGCTTGGTGAAGTAGTCCGCCTCGGGCACCAGGTCGACGTTGACGGTGATCCCGGTGAGCTCGGTGAACTCCTTGAGAAGCGGCTGGTACGACTGCTGGTACGGGTGCGGGGTCTGCAGGATGTTGATGGTCGACCCGGACGCCTTGCGCCAGTCGAATCCACCGCTCACCTCCGAGGCCCCGTTCGGCGCACTGGCCTTGCCTCCGACCCCGCAGGCCGACAGCACCGGCAGGCTGGCGGCGGCCGCACCGGCGATTCCCATCGCGGCCAGCATGTTCCGGCGCGACAGCTGACGTTGCTGCGCGACCCGATCTCGACTCATGTGGTTCTTCCTTCGGCTCTCAGGCGGGGATCAGCGAGACCTTGACCGACTCTTTACCGCTGGCGACCAGGTCGAGACCCTTCTGGAAGTCGGTGAGCGGCAACTGATGTGTGCAGATCTCGTCCATCGGCAGGACACCGGACTCGATCATCTTGATGGCGGCCGGCCAGCAGTACGGCCCGAGATGCGCGCCGAGCACGTCGAGTTCCTTGTCGTCGCTGATGATGCTCCAGTCGACGGTGACGTCGCTGCCGAACACCCCGTACTCGACGTAGCGGCCGAGCTTGCGCAACAGGTTGAGCCCCTGGGGTACCGCCGCCGTGTGCCCGGTGCCCTCGAGGTAGACGTCGGCGCCGTAACCGTCGGTGAGCTCCTTGACGATCGCGACCGGGTCCTGTTCGGCGATGTTGATCGTGATGTCGGCGCCGCACTTCTCGGCCAGCTCGAGCTTCTCGGGCGCCAGGTCGAGCGCGATGACGTGCATCGGGTTCTTGGCCCGGGCGCCGGCGATCATGCCCAGGCCGATCGGCCCGCACCCCGCCACGACGACGGTGTCCTCGAACATGATCTGGGCGCGTTCGACCGCGTGCAGGGAGCACGACAGCGGTTCGGCGAAGGCGGCGTGGTGGGCCTTGATGTCCTTGGAGACCTTGTGCACCAGGGCTTCAGCCGGATAGACCATGTAGCCGGCCATCGCCCCCGGGGTACGGCGCTTGAAGCCGTACAGGTCGTGCGGTTGGCACATGTGGTACTGGCCGCGCTTGCAGAAGCGGCACTCCCAGCACGGCACGATCTGCTCGGAGACCACCCGGTCGCCGACGGCGATCCCCCACCGCTGGGCCGCGTCGTCGTCGAGTTCGACCACCGTGCCGACGAATTCGTGGCCGGGAATCACCATGGTCTCGGCCCACGCGGGACGGTTCTCGTCGCCCCAGAACTTGGCCGCGCCGTGGTAGCACTTGAGGTCGCTGGCGCAGATCCCGACCGCTTCGACCTTGATCAGCGCCTCCCCGGGTTTCCGCTGGGGGACGGCGATCTCCTCGAGTCGATAGTCGCGCGGTCCGTGGCAGACCACGGCCTGCATCTTCTCCGGGATCTGATCGGGCATCAGCGGTTCCTCTCGTGTGGCTGCGCTCACACTAACCAATGCTGTGCACATCTGTCCAGAACATCTGTTCAGAGAGAATCTGTTCAGCTAGAGGTGTTCAGTGTCATACTTCTTGGCGTGCCCCGGTCCGCACAGCCCGCGTCCCCGACCGGCGTCGACAGTCCCGTCCCGGACGCCGACGCCGGCCATTTCCCGGCTTCGCTGCTCTATGCCGCGGCGAAGCTGTACTACACCGAGGACGCCACGCAGGCCGAGGTGGCGACGCAGCTCGGCACCAGCCGGGCGACGGTGAGCCGCCTGCTCGCCGAGGCCAAGCGGCGCGGCATCGTGCGGATCGAGGTGGTCCCGCCCGCCGAGGTCGCATCCGGCGACCTCGCCGACCGGGTGGCGCGCGCACTCTCCCTGACGACGGTCTTCCTCAGCCACCCGCTGCCCCACCCGGGCCCCGGCCGCGGCCTCGTCGACGTGATGGGCGCCGCGTTGGCGCCCGCGGTGGGGCGGGCGCTGGCCGGGGCCGGGCTGCTACCCGGGGACGTGTTGCTGGTGTCGAGTGGGCGGACGGTGTACGAGGTGTCCCAGTACGACCTCGTGCCGTTGCCGGGGGTGCTGGTGGCACCCACGGTCGGCGGCAACGACCAGCCCGAGGAGTGGTACCAGACCAACGAGATCACCAGGCGCGTCGCCAACCGGATCAACGGAAGGCCGAACTACCTGTTCGCCCCGGCGCTGCCCGGACCGGATCTGTATCCGTCGCTGCTCAACGATCCGAGCATCCAGCGGGTCCTGCACCTGTGGCCGCACGCCCGCTGCGCTCTGATGGGTGTCGGGGCGCCGCCGTTGATGCGTTCGGACATCCCGCAATTCGTCCCGACCCGGTCGAACTCCCTGCGGGCGGCGGTCGGTGACGTGTGCTCGCGCTTCTACGACCGCAACGGCGACGAGGTCGAGTTCGAGGGCAGCGACCGCCTGATCGCCGTCGAACTCGAGGCATTGCGCCACGTCCCCGTGACGATCGCGGTGGCGGTGGGCGGAGACAAGGTGTCCTCGATCATCGCCGGCGCCCGCGGCGGCTACTTCAACCAGCTGGTGACCGACCCGTCCACGGCCGCGGCCGTTCTCGAGGCGGTCGACGGCGCGAAGGCCTGAGGGCCGGCCGAACGGTCAGCGAGTCCTCACCGGCAACGTCGCCCAACCCCGCACACTCGACGTACGCGCCCGGGTCGCGTTGTCGTAGTCGACCTCCCAGTCCGTCCATCGCCTGAGGACCTCCTCGAAGGCCACGCGCGCTTCGAGCCTCGCCAGGGCCGAGCCGAGACAGAAGTGCAGCCCCTGCCCGAAACTCAGGTGGCCGCCCTGTCGGTGGATGTCGTAGCGGTCGGGATCGTCGAACCGTGTTTCGTCCCGGTTGGCCGACCCGTTGAGCAACAGCATGTAGGAGCCCTCGGTGACCGTCTGTCCGTACAGCTCGACGTCGCGGGCGACATACCGCGCCTGCACCGGTGACGGCGGTTCGTAACGGAGCGTCTCCTCCACCGCCGAGGGGATGAGCGACGGGTCCGTGGCGAGTTCCCGCCGCTGCCCGGGGTGTTCGCCGAGCAACTGACCCATGAAGCCGATAAGCCGCGCCGTCGTCTCGTTGCCCGCGCCGGCGATCATCGCGGTGTACGCGAGAACCTCGGTGCGGTCGAGGAGTCGGCGCGTCCCGTCGGGTTCCTCGATCTCGGCGTTGAGCAGCTCCGTCATCAGGTCGTCGGAGGGATGCGTCGCCCGCCATTCGATGTACTCCGCGAAGACGCCGAGCGACTCCTCGAAGATCGTCTGACTGACCCCGCCGGCGTCGGCGCCCTGCGAGCCGACGGTGATGCTCTTGTCGTTGAGGTCGCGGATCTGTTGTTGCCCCTCCTCGGGGATACCCAGCAGGTACCCGATCGTGCGCATCGGCATGATCGCTCCGAGATCGACGACGAAGTCGAAGCCGTCGGCCGCCTGCAACGGATCCAGTGCGCGCGAACAGAATCCGCGAACGAGATCCTCGACGGCCAGCATGCGGCGGGGAGTGAAGACCCTGGACAACAGCCGCCGGTGCAGATCGTGCAGGGGCGGGTCCTCCCAGAGAAGAATCCCCGGTGGCACCTCGATGCCGCTGAACAGGATGTCCGCCGTCGTCCCCCGACCCGACCGGTAGGTCTCCCAGTCCGGCAGCGCACGGACCACATCGTCGAAGCGACTGAGCGCATAGAAGCCGTACCTGTCGTTGAAGTACAGCGGCGCCTCGGCGCGCATCCGCTCCCAGACCGGGTACGGGTCGTCGTCGATCGCGAAATCAAAAGGGTCGTAGTACAACTCGACCGCGGGATCACTGGTCACGGGAATCCTCATCGAGGTTGGTTGGGCACACCGGGGAACAGTTGCTCGGTCGGTCCCGACGTCACGTCACCGCGGAGCTTCGTCACCAGATGCGGGGCGAAGACGGCACCGTACACCGCATGGCCGACGACGACCACGGCGAGGATCGACACGGCCGCCGACTGCACCCGGGTCTTGGACGCCCGGTCGGCCCACGACTCGATGACATTGCGTCCCTGGGCATCGGTGCGGCCGAGAAGGTACGTGAACACCATCATCTGGATGCCCATCGCGACGGCGTCGTAGATCGGATACTGGTACCTGCTCCCCTCGAAGATCGCGAGGCCGGGAATGACGTACCCGTAGGAGAAGACACCCAGCCGGGGACCGAAGAATCCGTTGAAGAGCAGTGCCCAGCAGAATCCGACGAGCAGGCCCACCGCCAGGAGCGTCTGGGGCCTGCGCCAACCGAATTGCGCGATCAGTCGCCGGCCGAGCGCGGCGCCCAACACTGCGGGCAGCACGAAGTAGGCGATGTATCCGACGGGCACCGAGGACGGGAGGCCGCCGCCCCACGTCATGTTCAGCGGCCACCACGACGGCATCCGCGGCAGCGCCGGCGGGAATTGGGCGTAGACCGCCCAGTCGTACGGCGCCTCGATCCACGAGAACGAGATCGCCGAGATGGAGACCAGCAGCAGTGGATGAAGACGGCCCCGCCGGACGCTGAGGACCACGCCGACGCCCAGGAACACGATGCCGCCGACGTAGGCGAAGGACAGGCCGGCGATCAGAGCCGGTGTGAGCTCGGCGCTCATCGGTCCCGTCCATCGCGGTTGCGCGCTTCCGGGTCGACGAAGACGATCACGCCGACGATGACCGCGATGAGCCCGAACAGCGTGCCGAGCATGATGACCGCGCCCACGCCAGCCCCTTTCTCCGACTATTAATAGTGGACACTATTACAACGGCGGCGGTCAAGGGCCGACTAGGCTCAACGATGGTGTCCGAGCGAAATTCGTCCGACAAGCAGACCGCCGTCCCGGTTCAGGCCGGCCGCCGGCCCCGTGGTGAGGCCCGCCGGCTGCTCCTCGATGCCGCCCGTGATCTGTTCGCGCGCAAGGACTATCGCAGCACCACCACCCGCGAGATCGCCGAGGCGGCCGGCGTGAGCGAGTATCTGCTGTTCCGCCATTTCGGCTCCAAGGCCGGACTGTTCCGGGAAGCGCTCGTGGTGCCGTTCACGAGCTTCCTCGACGACTTCGCGCAGACCTGGCGGACCGTCGTTCCCGAGGAGACCGACGAGGTCGACCTGGCGCGGCAGTTCGTCGGCCATCTCTACGACGTCCTCGTCGAGAACCGGGGCCTGTTGCTGACGCTCGTCGCCTCGGACGGGCTGGGCGACGAGGACATCGAGGCCGCCGGCATCGCCGACATCCGGCGCGCGTTGAGCATGCTCGGGCGGATCAGCGCCGAAGGCGTGCGCCTGCGCGGCCTGCGGTCGAACCAGCCGGACCTGCCCGCCCATTCGACGGTGGCGATGGTTGTCGGCATGGTCGCATTGCGCTCGACGTTCTTCGGCAGCAGCCCCCCGTCACGCGAGGCCATCGTCGAGGAACTCGTCCAGGCGATCCTGCACGGGTTCCTGCACCGGCCCTAACCACCGGGTCCGTTGGGCCACTTGAGCAGCGAGCCGGCGTCGACGCGGATGTGCTGTCCGGTGATGTATCGGCTGTCGTCGCTGGCGAGGAACACCCCGAGGTTGGCCATGTCCTCCGGCTCGATGTACGGGATCGGCATGGCCTGGAAGATCGTGAACACCGGTTCGGCATCCTCGCGCGTCGGCTTCTTGCCCTCGGCGGTCAGGTCGGGCCGGAACACGCCGTACATGCCCTCGTTCTGCAGCAGATGGGTGTTGCAGTTCGTCGGATGGATCGCATTGATGCGAATCATCCTCGGCGCCAGGTGAAGACACATCTCGTCGACGTACTCCATCACGATGCGCTTGCTCCACCCGTATCCGGCGCCGCCGGGACCCATGTCCGGGCTGGTGGTGGTGCCACGGATCATGCCCGCGGTGGAGCCGGTGACGATGATCGAGGCGCCGTCCGGTAGGTGCGGGATGGCGACGGCGACCGTGTTCATCACCCCGAGCAGGTCGACGTCGGACGCGTCGACGAAGCCCATGGGATCGGGGTTGCCCATCGCCATCGGGAGGATCCCCGCGTTGGCGACGACGATGTCGATCCTGCCGAGATCGGCCAGCCCCGCCTCGACGGCGTCGCGGAGATCGTGGCGTTCCCTGACATCGGCGATCCGCGCGACGACGCGTCTGCCGATCTCCTTGACGGAACGCTCGGTCTCGGCGAGGTCGTCCGGAGTCGCGAGTGGATACGGGTTCGACGGGATGTCACGGCAGATGTCCACCGCGATGATGTCGGCGCCCTCTCTGGCCATCGCGATGGCGTGCGCGCGACCCTGGCCGCGGGCGGCACCGGTGATGAAAGCGACCTTGCCGTCGAGCTTTCCGGTCATGCATCCTCCGATGTCCATGAGGCGCGAGCCGACTCTCGCGCTCGAACGATGCGAAACTATGTCACTCCGGGAGGGTAGGCAAGGGTTGTGGCACAAAAGTTTGGTACCGAGCCCATCCGCCGACCGGTTTTCCGCCGTTCCACTTGTGGGCCCCGTTGGAACACGTTCTCCCAAACGGATCTTCCACACTATCGCCGACGACTGATGTTTCAGCAGGCAGGAGGCCATCCGACCATCTGCGTTCTGGTAGGATTCCACCAAACATTCGGTCAGAGTGGCGAATGCGCGTTGGGAGTCGAGGTCATTGGCGGAGTCGTGGGGCGTCGTACGGTGACGCCGAAACGCGGTGCGGCGAAACGCGCCTCCACCCTCGGGTCCGAGGCCGGCAATGCGTACGACGACGGCTCACGCCGCACCGAGATACTGCAGACCGCGGCATCGTTGATCGCCACCTCCGGGTTGCGCACGTCACTTCAGGAGATCGCGGACGCCGCGGGCATCCTGCCCGGAAGCCTCTACCACCACTTCGAGTCCAAGGAGTCGATCCTCGTCGAACTGCTCCGGCGCTACCACGCCGACCTCGACCGGATCGCCGAACTCGCCGAGCTCGAGTTGGACGACCCCGTCTCGCACTCCGCCTTCGACCGGATCGTGGAGTTGAGCGCGGCGATCGCCCAGTGCGCCGTGACCCACCGCGCCGCACTGCAGATGTCGTTCTACGAGGGCCGCAGCTCCAATCCCGAACTCGCCGCGCTCGCGCAGCGCAGGCCCACGGCGATCCTGCAGGCCATGCTGCAGACGCTGCGGGCAGCCCGGTGGAGCGGCTATCTCAGGTCAGACGTCGACCTACCGGTGCTGGCAGACCGGATGGTCCAGACAATGCTGCAGGCCGGTCTCGACGTCATCCGGCAGAACGCGCCCGCCGAGAAGGTGGCCACCCTCCTCACCCGAATCGTGCTCGAGGGCCTGGCAGTCGAGCCTCCGACCGATCGGAGTCTCGATCGGTCGGCGGCGTTCCTGGCCGCCGACGCCGTCGTGCAGTCGTGGAGCGACGACGGCGAGACCGAGGCCGACGGCAAGACGGCACACGTGCGCGCCGTCGCTCGTGCGGAATTCGGACGCCGGGGGTACGAGGTCACCACGATCCGCGACATCGCCTCGGCGGCCGGCATGGGCACGGGCACCGTGTACCGGCTGATCGGTTCCAAGGACGAGTTGCTCGCCTCGATCATGCGGTCCTTCGGCGAGAAGATCGCGTTGGGCTGGACCGAGGTGCTGGGTGCCGACGCAACGACGATCGAGAAGCTGGACGCGTTGAGCTGGATCAACACCAACGCGCTGGACCGCTTCGGCGACGAGTTCCGCATCCAGCTGGCATGGATGCGGCAGTCCCCTCCCGGTACGCCGAACCCCGGGTGGCTGTTCTCCAAACGCGTGCGGCAGATGAGGAATCTCCTGTCCGAGGGGATCCGGTCCGGCGAGATCCGCATCGACAGCCCGCCGAACGATCTGCTGGCCCGCGCTGTCATCGGAATCGGCTGGGTCCCCGAGAACATCCTTCGCGACCTGGGGACACGTGAGGCACTGATCCACGTCCGCGACACGACGCTTCGGGGTGTCGCGGAACGCCACGCCTGATGTGGATCTCGCGCCTGTCCGCCCGCAGCTAAACCAAATAGTTGTTTCTGGGTAGCATGGCGACCGTGCGCTCCTGACCCGGCCGACAGACACGTCGGGCACGTCGGGCACGTCGATAGGAAACGCGCGCAAGCGATCGAAGGACTCACTCGATGGACGATGTCAGCGCCGCGGACCGCTACGACCCTTCTCGCTGGGATCCGGCATCGATCCGCAGGCTGATCGACGCCGCCCGCCCTGTCGGCAGGCATTGGTTCCGCTGGGAGGTGCGCGGCATGGACTCGTTCCCACACACCGGTGGCGCGCTGACAGTGTCCAACCACTCAGGCGGCATTCTCACCCTCGACACCGTGACGTTCAGCGGCGCGTTCTATGACCACTTCGGCTACGACCGACCGGTTCTCACCTTGGGACACGATGCGTTGTTCACCGGCCCCGTCGGCGACTGGGTCTCGCGCATCGGCCTCATCCCTGCCCGTCGGACGGTCGCCACACAAGCGCTGAAGTCGGGCGCGGTCGTGTTGGTCTTCCCGGGTGGTGTCTACGACGCCTATCGCCCGACGCTGCGGGCGAACGTCATCGACTTCAAAGGCCGCACCGGATACGTGGCCACCGCGCTGGCGGCGGGTACGCCCATCGTGCCGGTGGTGTCGATCGGTGGTCAGCAGAGTCAACTGTTCCTCACCCGCGGCACCTGGCTCGCGAAGCGGCTCGGACTCGAGCGGTTCCGCTCCGACATCCTCCCGATCTCGGTGGGGTTTCCCTTCGGGATCAGCGCCGTCCTTCCGGTCAATCTTCCGTTGCCGACGAAGATCGTCACGCGGGTGCTGGCTCCTATCGACGTCGTCGCACAATTCGGCCGCGACCCGGACATCACGGAGGTGGACGCCCATGTCCGAGGGGTCATGCAGCGCGCGTTGGACGAACTCGCCGAGGAACGGCGTTTTCCCGTCCTGGGATGATGACCGCTACACGCCTGCGATGAAACGGATCTCGTCGAACGCCGCGAGGAGGGCGTCGGTGGCCTCTGTGGTGTCTGCGATGGTCACATCGTCGGTGATCACCGAGATGTTGAGTTGGTCGACATAACTCCAGACGGTGATGTTCATGCCGCATCCGGGCGCCAACGGACCCACCGAATAGATCTCATCGACGCGGGCACCGTCGAAGTGACCGTGGATGCGCGGTCCGGGAACGTTCGAGATGGGGATGTTCATGAGGCGGCGGTCGGTGTCGTGCGCCGCGACCCACTGCAGCGCCCGAGTGGCGACAGCGGGCGGCACATAACCCATCAGTCGCCCGTACAACTCCTGGTCGAACAGTCGTTGGTTGTCTTTCGCGATCGCGGTCGCCTCCGACACGAGCCGGAGACGCTCCAGCGGGTCGGCGATATGCACCGGGAGAGACACGGCCAGGCCACCGATCTCATTACCCGTGACTCGCTCGGTCGACTGGTCGGTGCTCAGCGGAACCGACGCAACGATGGGTTCGTCGGCGGCACCGTCGTAGCGAAACGACAACGTGCGCAGCGCTCCGGTCGCCATCCCCAGCACAAGGTCGTTGATCGTCATTCCCAGCTTTCTGGCCGTCGTCTTGACGACGTCCAGCGGTAGGGTGTCGCTTCCGAACCGTCGAACCGGCGAGACCACATGGTTGAGGAACGTTGCCGGAGCACGCATCAACTGCGCGAAATCGGGCGTCTCACCGCGTTCGCGCGTGCGCCGCCGCAGTCGCCAGGAGCCGATGGCGACATCGCGAGCGGTTGCGGGCATCTCGGCAAGCTGCCGCACATGATCGCGACCAGCGGCGCGCAGAAGTTGCAGAGACGACGGCGGCGCACACGGTTCGGCCGGCGTCGACGCGGCGCAGCCTGCGCCGTCCACGTCCATCAGGCGGGCCAGCAGGTTGGCCGAGGCCACACCGTCCGCGAGGGCGTGGTGCACCTTGCCGATCAGCGCCCATCGCCCGTCGGCCAAACCGTCCGCGAAGTAGAACTCCCACAACGGGTACCGCCGATCCAGTTGCGTACTGGCGATTTCGCCGATGACATGGTCGAGCTCACGCCTCCCGCCGGGCGCCGGAACCCTCACCCGCCGCAGGTGATAGTCGAGGTCAACCTCGCAGTTCTGCAGCCACATCGGATGATGCAGCCTTCCAGGTATTTCCACCAGTTTGTATCGCAGAGGCTCCAGAAGCGGCAACCGGCGTTCGAGAGTACGCCGGAAGCCGTCGAGGGTCGCAACCGAATCAGATTCTGCCGAACTGAGAATCGCGATCTTGAGCGTGTGCGTGTGTACGTTGGGTGTTTCGCTGTAGAGCAACAGGGCGTCCATCCCGTTCAGACGCTTCATTGCCTGCCCTCACAGGTCGTGAGCACGGCACACTTCGGTCAGTCGTCAGGCAGCGGGTCGTACTCCACATGAAGTGCCGTCAGGCCACGCATGATGAATGTCGGCTCGTAGTCGTACTTTCGGCTGTCGGGTGGTCCATGCATTTCCTCGGAGATGCGGATGTCCGCCATTCGATCCAGGATCCGATTGACGGCTATCCGGGCCTCGGCACGGGCCAATGGTGAGCCGGGGCAGGAATGCGGCCCTCGACCGAAGGCGACATGCTCGCGGACATTGCTGCGGTCATGCTTGAAGGCATGCGGGTCTTCGAACTTGCGCGGATCGCGGTTACTCGCGCCGGGCAGCATCATGAGAATCGTTCCCGCCGGGACTTCATGGTCGCCGATCGTCGTTGACGTGCTTGCCAACCGGAAGTGGCTCTTGACGGGGCTCTCCATCCGCAGGCACTCCTCGAGAAAGGCCGGGATCTGGGCGCGATTCTCGCGAAGTGACTGTTGAATGTCCGGGCGCTCCCCCAGCATTCGCATAGCGGTGCCGACGAGCTTGGTCGTCGTGTCGGTACCGGCGGCGAACAGGAAGGTAGCGAGCTTGACGACCTCGTCGACCTCGGGCACCGACCCGTCGGGATAGGTCGCCCCCGCCAGTTCTGTGAGCACATCGGCTCGAGGTTGCCGCCTGCGGTCGCTGATGTATGACGTGAACTTCTCGTCGAGCCACGCCAGCGGATTGTGCGCGACGGTTTCGCCGCTGTTGCCCTCGACCTCCCCGAGTGGCTCGGCGCCCATCATCTGTTTGAACTCTTGATGATCTTCGGCCGGCACACCGAGCAGGTCGGCGATGACCAGCAGCGCAAGCGGTTTGGCGAACTCCTCCATGAACTCGCATGACCCGCGGTCGACGATTTTGTCTAGTTGCTGGTCGACGAGGCGCCACATGAATTCTTCGTTCTCGCTGAGTCGCTTCGGGGTGATGAGCTTGCTCAGGAGCCCCCGCGTCCTCTGGTGCGCCTCGGCGTCCATCGTGACGATATGTTCGGCCATCGGAATGGCGGCGCGGTGCTCTTCGATCTGGGCACTGATGTCGTCACCCTCCGGTGTGAACGGCAGCGGCGGGAAAGGGCCCGCGACGGCGACGCACGACGACATCGCCGGATCCTTGTAGGCCGCGAGTGCCTCGCGATAACCCGTAACCGCCATCACACCGTATGGCGTCGCGTTCTGCACAGGGCACTTCGAACGCAACTGGTCGTAGTAGTCGTACGGGTTGGGCACCAACGACATGTCGGTGAAGTAGTCGATCGACTCCAGATCGCTCACGAACAGCTCCTCGCTAGAATGACTTCGGCATCGATCACGAAGGATCGAACAGCACGGGCACGGAAGTCGGCGAACGAAACACCTGACCGCGGATGTGCGGATCATCGCCGGCCGGGTCCATCCGCAGGTTCGGCAGGCGGTCGAGCAGAAGGTTTATGGCGGTTCGCATCTCAAGGCGCGCCAAATGCATGCCGAGGCACACATGCACGCCGTGCCCCCACCCGAGATTCGCTTTGGCCTGCCGGAAGATGTCGAACCTATCGGGATCCGGGTAGCGCTCCTCCTGCCGGTTCGCTGAACCCAGCATCGGCATCACCGTCGCGCCGGCCGGAATACTCACTCCGCCCAGTTCGGTATCACGGGTGGCCACGCGTGTGATGGTCAGCAGGGGCGGCTCCCACCGCACGCCCTCCTCTATGGCCTGGGGCAGCAGCGACCGGTCGTCCCGAATCGCGTTGAGTTGTGCGGGATCCGACAACAGTGCGAACAGGAGGCTGCCCAGCGACCGATATGTCGTCTCGACACCTGCGGGCAGCAACAGTCGCAAGAACGAGTAGATCTCCTCGTCCGCAAGTTTCTCCCCGTCGATCTCGGCCTCCGCGAGACGACTGATCAGGTCGTCTTGCGGTTCCGCACGGCGCGCTTCGAGGATCGGCGCGAAGTAGTCACACAGCGCCGCCGATGCGGCCAACCCGCGTTCCGGGTTCATCATCCAACTCAGCAGGGAGATCGACCAGCGCTGGAACTGTGGATAGTCCTCCCGCGGCAGACCCAGCAGTCCCGCGATGATCTGGCTCGGGTAGTCGAACGTGAACTCCTTGACCAGATCGGCCTTGCCCTTCGGAGCGAACTTGTCGATCAAGGAGTTGCCAACGCGACCGACAAGCTCGTCCTCCCACTTCGCCAGGGCCTTCTGGGTGAACGCCTTCGACACCAACGAACGCAGCCTGCCGTGAATCGGCTCGTCCATCCCCAGCATCACGCCTTCGCCCAGCACGGGACCGAACGCATCGATCACGCCGCGCGAGGAGAACGTCTCGTTGTCGCGCAACATGTGTTGGACGTCCTCGTGCCGGTAGACGATGAACATGGGCAACGATTCCTCGTGCGGCAGCATGCCCGATGTCTCCAGGCGCTGGACGGGTTCTTCCCGCCGCAACCGCGCCAGTTCGGTGTAAGGGTCCCGAACGTCACCGGAGATCGCGTCGTCGAACGTACCGAAGTCATCGAGGTCGTCGAAAAGCTGTTCCATCGTTGCCCCTTCGAGCTGTCAGGCCTGGTCGGCCGGGTATGCGACCGATTTCACTTCGGTGTACTGGCTGAATCCCACGATCCCGTTCTGCCGTCCGACGCCACTGTTCTTATAGCCCCCGAATGGCGTGTCCGCGCCGTAACCTGCAGTCCCGTTGAGTCCGATGAAGCCGGCGCGCAACCGGCGCGCGACGGCAAGGGAGCTCTCGAGTGAGCCGGACATCACGTTGCCGGCGAGGCCGTAGACGCTGTCGTTGGCTATCCGGATCGCGTCTTCGGTGTCATCGTAGGGGATGACGGCCAGCACCGGACCGAAGATCTCCTCCTGCGCGATCGTCATCGCGTTGTCGACATCAGTGAAAAGCGTTGGGCTGACCCAAAATCCCTTGTCGAAGTCCGTCGGGGGCTCGGTGCTGCCCACCAGCATGGTCGCGCCCTCGTCGACACCCTTTCGGATGTAGCCGAGGATGCGGGACTGCTGTCTTGCGGAGATGACGGGACCGCAGATGGTGCTCGGGTCCTGCGGATCGCCTGCCTTCACGTTCTCGTAGATCGCCTGCAGTATCGCCACACCCTCGTCGTATCTGGACCGCGGCAGCAGCATCCGGGTGGGCGCAGCGCAGCCTTGCCCGGCGTGCATGAGCGGACCGATGCCGATGAGGCAGGCGGTGTTGATGTCGGCATCCTCGAGAACGATCGTCGCCGACTTGCCGCCGAGTTCGAGGAAGAGCCGCTTCATGGTCGCGGCGCCCTTCTCCATGATTGTTCTACCCACGGCCGTCGATCCGGTGAACGAGATCATGTCGACTTTGGGCGAGATGGTGAGTTCCTCCCCGACCAAGTGATCGGAGGCCGTGACAATGTTGACGACACCGGCCGGGAAGTCGGTCTTCTCGGCGATCAGCCGTCCCAGCCGAGTGGCGTTGAACGGCGTGTTCGGCGCCGGCTTGAGGACCACGGTGTTGCCCGTCGCCAAGGCCTGCCCGAGCTTGTTGATGGTGACCTCGAAGGGAAAGTTCCACGGCACGATGGCACCGACGACGCCGACCGGTTCGTGCCACACCTTGCGGCGGGTGTTGACGCCGGTCACGGAGACGACCTTGTCGCCGAGGTCGGTCTCCCAGGGAAATTCGTCGATCAGCCGGGCCGGGTATTTCAGCCCGTCCTCGAGCGGCGCGTCGAGCTGCGGTCCATGGGTCACCGCGCGCGGGGCGCCCACCTCGAGGATGAGCTCCTCGCGCAGCTCCTCCAGCTCGCTCTCGATGGCCTCGTGCAATTGCAGCAGGCAGCGCTTGCGCAGTTCACCGTGGGTCGACCAGTCCGTTTCGTCGAACGCCCGGCGCGCAGCGTCGATCGCCCGGTGCATATCGGCCTTGGACGCGTCGGCGACCTCGCCGAGCACCTGCTCGTTCGCCGGATTGATGTTGGTGAAGGTGCCCGCCTCACCGTCGACGAGCTTGCCGTCGATCAGCATCCTCGACTCGAACGTCGAATTCACATCAGCCATCGTTTGCACTGTCCTGTCGTGGTTCCGGCTTGGCGGTCGACAGGCGCGTCGCCAGCGATGCCAACCGCATGAGGACCGGCTGCGGAAGCACCTTGGCGGCGAACACCATCGCCTTCTGACCAGTCGTCAACGGGTAGGCCCCGTCCCGCATGGCGCCGTGCCGAGGTATCCCCATCACCAGGCGGGAAACGTGGTGCATTGCCGCGGCGGGCAGAACTCGGTTGGCAGCCAACAGCATCGACGCGTCGGGGCCGACACCCCGACGGCGAAACGATTTCGTGTCCTGCAACGCCTTGACCAGTCCGTCGGTGAATCGCTCCGGCGGCCGCGCCAACCGCATCGCGAACCGCCCGCGGGTGTTCATGGTTGCGTGTATTCGGGCATAAGGTCCTGCGAAATCCCGATCGTCGGTGGTCCCCGCGTCGGTGATGATGTCGGTGTCGTAGGTGCCGGTGACCAGAATGGTCACGCCGAGACCGAACGGGGCGATCTCACCGGCCATCGACTCGCCCCAGCGCTCCAACGCCCCCTTGGCGGCAGAGTAGGGCGCGATGGCCGGCTGACCGCGCACCCCACCGGCACTCGACACGAGCACAATCCGGCCCCGGCCTGCCGCGCGCATCGAGGGAAGCAACGCTTTCGTCAACGCGACCGGGCCCATCACGTGGGTCGAGAACATTTTCTGCCACAGCTCGATGTCGGTCTCCTCCACGACTCCCGCAGCGGAGATCCCGGCGTTGTGGATCAGTGCGTACGGCGCACCGACCATTTCTTCGATCGTCTTGGCTGCGCCGGCGACCGAGGCCGGATCCACCAAGTCGAGCTGCACGCACAGGAGCCGGTCGTCGTTTTCGGTGGCTCCGACAGCTTCGCGTAGCAGAGCGACGCACTCATCGGGTGTGCGCATCGCGGCGACCACGCGCCACCCCTCGTGATAGAGGCGCACGGCCGATGCGAAGCCCAGTCCGCGCGACGCACCGGTGATGACGACGGTCCGAGGCTCACCCATTCTGGTTCTCGGATGCGCACCGGTTGCTCTTCGAACCCAGCTCCACGTCAGGGTTGCTGAACGGCCCCTGCTGCCAGGTGGACCACTTGCCTACCGAGTAAGGCCCCTCCGCTCCGTTCGCCCTGTAATAGCCCTGTGGGTCATAGATCTTCGCTTCTGGATACGGCCACGGGCACGCGACCGACGTTGCCAGCCCGCTGGCCTTGATCGCCCAGAACCAGCTGCCGTAAGCGAAGTACGACACGTTGATGATCGCGAACATCACCAGGAACGTGCCGAGCACGGGTTTTCCGGGGAACAGCCTGGCCTTCGCAGCGAGCTTCTCCGCCACCGACTTTCCCGTGTCGTCGCGGTAGACCAGGATGGCTGCAGGAACCATGACGAAGGTCACCGAGAACGACTCCCAGATCAACGGGAACTGGAAGGTGCTGCCTGGGAACAACGTGCCGAACGGGATGGCCTGCGAGTAGATGTACAGGCCGGTGCGGACCAGGCTGACCTCGAGGATGGCGTCGAAGATGAACCCGATCACCAGCACCAATGCGCCCAAACTGAGCAGAGGGTGCCGGGTGACGAACGCCTCCGGACCACGCTTCGCCTGCATCTTGCGCAGAATCCAGACCGCCGGGAAGTACGGGCCGAAGTAGAACAAGACGTAGCCGAACACGATGAAGGGTTCGACGGTCGGCGACATCATGATCAGGTACCAATTCTCCGGCCAGTGCAGGAGCATCGGGTTGTACACCGCATACGGCGACCAGTTCATGATCGGGTCCTGCCATACGATCAGCGTGGTGCACAGCACCATGAGCAGCACCGGACTGCCGGGGTTTCTCCGCCAGCCGACGATGAAGATGACGGTGAACAGCACGACGATGATCACGGCACCCACCTGCGGGATGATCTGCCAGTGATCGAATGCGGTCAGGAACTCGACTGGACGGGGCCGACCCTCGACGTTCGGGTTGGCCACCCGCGGGTCGACCTCTGTTCGACCGACCGCGGCGAACAGTCCCAGGAACCCGAGCCACGCCAGCAGGGCGATCACGCGGCCCCAGTTAGGGCCGCTGCGTGTCGATTTCGCTGAATCCGTCCTAGTGTCCGGCGGCAAGGACTCCTGGGTTGTCATCGGTCAGTCTTCCTCTCCGAAGCGATCCACCAGGTGCGAGTTGATGCCGTCCGCATCGAGAGTCCGGGCGACCAGGTACCCGGCGCCCATCCACGCCCGTCGTGTCCATTTGCCGAACGACACCCGGGTACCGGGGGCACCCGAGGCGGCGGGCATCATCTTCACCCGCTCCAGTGCCTCTTTGACCCCCCGCGGGCTCAGCGGATGCGCGTCGGTGAATGCACGAACCAGCGTCGCGGCGACATCGTGATTGACCACCGACACGCAGTATTCGGGGCGGCTGCCGTTGTACTTCTCCGCATAGCGGTCGAGGAAGGCCTGCCCGATTGTGTTGCCCTCGTCGTACTGGTCGATACCGATCCAGCCCAGAAATGCGTTCCACATGATCGGATTGACCCACGCGTTCTGGAAAGCGGTGGTGGTGAACCGCGGCGGGTCCCAGTCGACGGCCTCGAGCGCCGGGTTGATGAACACGATCCCGAACCCGAATCCGAGGTGCACGATCGTCTCGGCCTTGGCATCGTGCAGGGTGCGCACGGCGTCGTTGATGTCCTGCGCCGTCTGGGCGATCGGTGCCTCCGCCACGATGCGAAGGCCCTTGCGCGCAGCGGCGCTGCGCAAGTTCTTCACGTAACTCTCGCCGATGAGGTTCTGTTCGACCAATACGCCGATGTCCTTCAATCCGCGTTTGGCGATGAGATCGACGAGAAAGATCGGCTCGTCGGTCATCGATCCCTGCGGGAAGGCGAACGTCCACTCACCCAACCAGTCGTCGGTGCCGGTGACGCTGATCGCCGGCACTCTGAACCGCTCCTCGATGGCCTCCCGCATGGGGACGCAGTTGTCGGTGATGTTCGGTCCGAACACCACCAGGCAACCCTCGTCGACGAGTTCGGCGTACGCATCGATCACCGCCTTGACCGACCCCTTCGGCAGGCCCTCCACCTCGCGGTAGATCATCTGCACCGGCCGATCCATCAGCCCCTGCTCATGCGCCTCCTTGAAGATGAGGTCGAAGCAACGCGTGAAGGAGGCCATCAGCTCTTCGGGGAATCCCGGCGGCAGGGTGAAGTCCATCAAATAGCCGACCTTGATCGGCTCAGCGGTGCTTTCGTAGGACAACCTGACCTCCAGACGAATCCGTCGATCGCCGATCGGCGCAACCTAACATTTGTTCAGACACTAGCGGCCGATGCCGCGCAGCGTCAATCACCGGACCCCGCCGGCTGGCCCAGGTAGACATCGATCATCTCGTTCAGGCCACGAGCCACCTGCATGTCGTCGGTGAGCGGGCCCGCGATCGCGGCCCTGGCGGCCTCGCGCATGTCGAGGCCCTCGGCGATCAGCCGGCCGGCCGCGATGAGTACACGCGTGGATGCGACTTCACGCAGTCCGCCGGTTTCCAGGCGACGGATCGCCTGGCCGAACCGGATCAGCTCGGCCGCCGTGGCCTGATCCACGCCCGCCTCGCGGGTGACGATCCCCTCTTCCACCTCGGGAGGGGGGAAACCGAATTCGATGGCGACCATCCGTTGCCGCGTGGAGTCTTTCAGGTCTTTGAGGACGCTCTGATAACCGGGGTTGTAAGAGACGACGAGGCCGAATCCCGGCGCCGCGTCCAGCGTGACGCCCAAGCGCTCGATCGGCAGCTGCCGCCGGTAATCGGCAAGCGGATGCAGCACCACTGTGGTGTCCTGCCGAGCTTCGACCACTTCGTCCAGGTAACAGATGGCACCTTCCCGGACGGCCCGGGTCAGCGGACCGTCGACCCACACTGTCTCGTCACCCTGGAGGAGGTAACGGCCGACGAGGTCCGCGGTGGTCAGGTCGTCATGGCAGGCGACAGTGATCAACTCGCGGTCGAGGTCGTGAGCCATCGCCTCGACGAAGCGGGTCTTTCCGCATCCGGTCGGCCCCTTCAGAACCAGCGACAAACCTTGGCGATATGCCGCCTTGAAGACCGTTTCCTCGTTACCCACCGGTTGGTAATACGGGCGCGATTCGGCCTTCGGCGCTGCACCGTTCTGGTACGCAAGCCCTGACTCGGTGCCCATAGCACCCCTTTCGTCGTCCAACGCTCTGCCAGTGAACCTAGCTCGGAACAGATGTTTGTTTCAACAGATCGTCGACGGAGACGCCGCTACCCGTCCCGTCACGACACACGGCGCCGGACCTCCGCGGACACGATCGCCGACCGAAAGAGAGGTCCGACGACGCCGGCGAGTTGGTCCGGCCGGGCGATGGTCGCATGTGCCGTGCTGCCGAACACACGTTGCAGCGTCGCCACGTCCGTGCTCGCGCCGACCGTCAGGCATACGCACCCCGTCCCACGGCGGCGGGCCTCCGTCAGCGCGCGCCTCGCATCGGCCGCCCCGTACGTCCGCTCGTAACCGTGGTCGTAGGCGAGCCCGTCAGAGATCACAACCAGCAGCCGGCGCGATGTTCCGCCGCGGGACTCCAACACGGCCGACCCGTGGCGGATCGCCGCGCCGAGCCGGGAGTAGGAGCCCGGCTCCAGGCTGTTCAACCGCCTGATGACCCTGGCGTCGAGGTGGTCGTCGAACCGCTTGACAGGCACGATGTTGACCGCGGTTCGCCCCTGCGAGTAATAGGCGTAGAGCGCGACCCGGTCACCGAGGTCGTGCAGTGCGACCATGAGATCAGCGGCTGCGGCGCGTTGTTGGTGATGCACCGTTCGGCCGACGGTCCCGGGTTCTGAGGTCGATCCGGAGACATCCAACAGCAGGAGCACGGAGAGATCGCGACGGCGACGCAAGCTGTCGAGGTAGACCGCCTCGTCGGGTACCGATCCCGCGATCACCTCCACGCGCGCTTGGATGGTCGCGTCGATGTCGATGTCGTCGCCCTGGGACTGCCGATGGCGCCGGTGCAGCCCCATCCCCAGGCGGGCCAGAGGCCGGCGCACACCGACGGCACCCTCGATTGCCTGCGGAGCAGAGGCCTTGATCCGCGCCTCGACTTCGCGGACCGTACACCATTGCGGCCGATACGCCTTACGTTTCACATCCCACTCGGGGTACGTGAAGCCGTCCGGCGTGATATCGGCGACCTCCTCGCTGGATGCCCTGGCGGTCGACGACACCGCGTAGGCGCCGCGGTTTGCCGAGTTCGTCCGGTGGGTTGGAGCGTCGGCACCGGGTGGACCGCCACCGCTGCCGCCGGTCTTGCGCGCCGATGACAGGAATTTCTTGAACCATGTGCCGATGAAGCCTGCACCGCCCACGGGACTGGTGAACACATCCGGGTCGTCGGTGTCGTCGACCTCGCCGTCGTCGAGTTCTTCGAGAGCCTCTTTGCTCTCTCGACGCGGTACGTGCCCAGCCGTTTCGTGATCGACTTGTCCGGAACTCTTGCTGCTCGCGGCGATGACCTTCTTGGCGCGGATGACACCGAACCCCTCGGGCGGATCGTCCACCACAGCCTTCCCGGACGCCAACGACAACGAGACCGCCGGAGACTCGCTGCGGCTCGCCACGCCGGGATCACCGAGCGAGGCCAACGCACCAGGCAGCAGCGCCGCATTGGCCACCAGGGCACGGTGCCCCTCCAGTGCCAGGTAGCGCCTCGCCGTCCGGGTGCGTCGGCCCAGAGCCGCCATCAGGTCGGGGTCGAGGCTGCCCGCCGCGATCAGCGACGCATGCACCGCGACCGAGTCGAGGTTCGCGCGGGCCCCCGCGGAGGGATCGAGATAGAGGGTCTGGCCGTCCGTCCACGACGGCTCTCCGGGACCGACCGGCGCCACCCCGAGGGCACGCCCCGCCAGCGCCGAGGCCAACATTCCCAAGCTCTGGAGCCGGTCACCGAAGGCGTCGCCCGTCACCCGTCACCACCTCCATCGGTCCCACGCTGTTGACCAAATATCTGTTCCACCGTATTGTCCGAGTTCTTGGAAGTCAATCGAACAAGGTCATGTGGAGACCGTGGATTTCTCATACCCCCAAGAGGCAGAACAGTTCCGGAGCGAACTGGCCGCGTGGCTGTCGGCGCATCTGACCCCAGAGGTGATCGCCAGCGGAGCCCGGCGTGGCACCGATGACAACGCCTTCGAGACGTTGCGCGCCTGGGACGCCACGATGGCCGACGCGGGCTGGGCCGCGGTGTCGTGGCCGGCGGAGTACGGCGGGCGCGGAGCCACCCCTACAGAGCAACTGGCGTACGCCGAAGAGACCATGCGAGCCCGAGTGCCGCTGCCCCTCAACATCATCGGCATCAACAACATCGCCCCGGCGATCATGCAGTACGGCTCGCAGTCACAGAAGTCCAGGCTGCTCCCCCGCATGCTGCGCGCAGACGACATCTGGTGCCAGGGCATGTCCGAGCCGGAGGCCGGGTCGGACCTGGCCTCCCTGCGCACCAGGGCCGTCCGGGACGGAGACCACTTCGTGGTGTCCGGCCAGAAGATCTGGACCTCGTTGGGACACCGCGCGGACTGGTGTCAGCTGTTCGTTCGCACCGACCCGGATGCACAAAGGCACAGGGGCATCTCGTGCTTGATCCTGGACATGGCGTCGACGGGCATCGACGTCCGGCCACTCGTGACGCTCAACGGCGCCGCCGACTTCGCCGAGATCTTCTTCGACGACGTACGCGTACCCGCTGACGCTCTGCTCGGCCCGTTGAACGAGGGTTGGCAGGTCGCCACGTCGACGCTGAGTTTCGAACGCGCCGCAGCGGCGCGGCTCTACGCCGAGATGCAGATCCGGCTCGCCGACCTCGTCGACGACCTCGCCGAGAGCCGCTCGAGCAAGGCGATACTCGACCACCCCGCGACGCTGCGCAGGCTCGGCGAGCTCGACGTGCGGATCAAGAACCTCGAGGTGCTCTGCCAACGGTCGATATCGGCGGGCATGCACGGGGGCGACCCGTTCGCCACTGCGAGCCTGACCAAATCCGTATGGGGTGAGATCGGCAAGGACCTCGCTGCGCTCGCCTTCGACACCCTCGATCCCGCGGCGACCGAGGGGAAATGGGACGAGTTCCGCCTGACCTCGCACGCCCTGACCATCGCCGGCGGCACCACGCACATCAACAAGAACATCACCGCCCAGCGCGTTCTCGGACTCCCCCGCTCATGAACCTCGAACCCACCCAAGAGCAACAGGCCCTTCGAGACACCGTGCGCCGATTCCTCGCCGAGAAGGCCCCGATCGGCGACCATGTGCGGCCGATGCTGACCGACGCCAGGGGCACCACGGACGAGGTCTGGCGAGGCTTGGCCGCCCTCGGAACCACCGCACTGCTGATCCCGTCCCATCTGGGCGGCGACGGCATGACCATGCTCGAGGCGGGCGTGGTTCTCGAGGAGATGGGCGCCGCCCTGCACCCCGGGCCGTGGCTGTCCAGCGCGGTGGCCGCACCTCGTGCGCTCGCCCGTTTCCGGGCGGCCGAAGCGGCGGCGGACCTGTCCGTGGCGTTGGCCGAGGGCCAGACGATTGCCACTGTCGCGCTGCCCGGTGAGAACGCGCCGACGGTCGGCCATCACGGCGACGGTCGGGTGTCGATGCGCGGCGCATGCGACGACGTGTCCGACGCGCTGGCCGCCGACGTCGTCCTGGTTCCGGTGCGCGGTCGAGCGGACGTCGAGCTCGTGGCCGTGCAAACCTCCGCTCCGTCCGTCTCGGTGACTTCGATTCCCGGAATCGACCAGACCCACAAGAGATGCCGGGTGCGGTTCGACAATGCGCCGGGTCGCGTGGTCGGCGTCGCCGACGAACGGGCTTCACGGGCGCTGACCGACGACGTTCTCGTCGCGCGAGCAGCCGACGCGGTGGGCGCGGCCGGTCGGATCCTCGCGATGACCGTCGACTACGCAAAGGTGCGGCGTCAGTTCGGTCAGCCGATCGGCAGTTTCCAGGCGGTCGCACACCTCTGTGTCGACATGCTCGAGACGGTCGAACTGGCACGCAGCGGCGTGCTCTACGCGCTATGGGCCGCCGACTCCGCCGCACCGGCCGAGAGCCACCGAGCCGCGTTGCGGGTCAAAGCCTTCGGCGGCCACCTCGCCGGTGTCGCGGACTCGGCGATCCAGGTCTTCGGTGGCGTCGGTTTCACCTGGGAACACGACGCGCAGCTGTATCTCAGACGTCTGCTCGACTTCAGTCGGTTCCTCGGCCACCCCGGGGAGTACGCAGAACAGCTCGGCGCCGCACTCGTGGCGGACCGCGAGGAGAAGCTCGGCACGGAAGTGAGGACAGCATGATCGACTTTCGCGACCAGGTGGCCGTCGTCACCGGCGCGGGACGCGGGCTCGGCCGCCTCTACGCTCTGGACCTGGCTCGACGCGGTGCCGCGGTCGTCGTCAACGACCTCGGCGCAACGATGCACGGCGACGGAACCGACCGCCGCGTCGCCGACGAGGTGGTCGAGGAGATTCTGCGCGAAGGCGGACGCGCCATCGCGTCCTACGACTCGGTCGACAGTCCCGAAGGCGGACAGGCGATCATCGACGCCGCGGTCGAGACCTTCGGACGCCTCGACGCCGTCGTGAGCAACGCGGGAATCTTCAACAGCGTTCCTTTCGACCAGCTCACCCCAGAGACGTGGCGTCGCATGCTCAGCGTGCATCTCGACGGAGCGTTCTATCTCAGCAGGCCCGCGTACGCGGTGATGGCCAAGCAGCGGTCCGGCCGATTCGTGTTCATCTCCTCGTCGGCGGGCAACTTCGGCCAGCCGTCGGAAGCGCACTACGCGGCGGCCAAGTCGGGGCTGGTCGGGTTGTCGAACGTGATCGCGATCGAGGGAGCCGAACACGGGATCTTGTCGAACACCGTTCTGCCCACCGGCTTCTCGCGGATGGTGACCGAGACAGTGGGTGACGAGAAGTTCCTCGCCGAGTCCGGGTTCATGCAGGCCATCCGGGCTGAACTCGTCGTTCCCCTCGTGGTGTTCCTGGCCAGCAGGGCGTGCGATGTCACGCACCGCAATTATTCGGCGTGCGCCGGGCGCTACGCACGGGTGTTCATGGGCCTCGGCGAGGGCTGGCTGGCCGACGCCGAGAGCGAACCGACGGCCGAAGACATCCTTGCGCATTTCGACGAGGTGTCCGGCACCGAGAAGTTCATCGTGCCCGACTCGATCGTCGACGAAGTGCTGGAGGTCTGCGATCGCCGCGGCATCAGTCCGATGCCCGACAACGCCGCGGTCGCGTTTCCCGATGCGACCGGAAACTGAGGAGACAACCCATGCAGATGAACGACCTTGTCCTGGTGTCGGTCGACGACCACATGGTCGAGCCACCGGATATGTTCGACGCTCACATCCCGGCCAGATACAAAGACGATGCGCCGAAACTCGTCCAGCGCGAGGACGGTACCGACGCATGGGTCTTCGAGGGACAGGAGGCCACGAACGTCGGCCTGAACGCGGTCGCCGGACGCCCGCCGGACGAATACGGCGCGGAGCCGACCAAGCTCTCCGAGATCCGTGAGGGGTGCTACAACATCCACGAGCGGATCCGCGACATGAACGCCAACGGTGTCGCAGCCGCGTTGTGCTTCCCGTCCTATCCGCAGTTCTGCGGTCAGTACTTCGCCCGTGCCCAGGACAAGGAACTCGGTCTGGCGGTGTTGCGGGCCTACAACGACTGGAACATCGACGAGTGGTGTGGCACGTATCCGGGCCGCATGATCCCGCAGGCGCTGCCGCCGATCTGGGATCCCGCCCTGATGGCCGACGAGGTGCGACGGGTGGCCGAAAAGGGTTGCCACGCCGTCTCGTTCTCCGAGAACCCGACCAAGATCGACTACCCGTCGATCCACGACCCGCACTGGGATCCGTTCTGGCGTGCCTGCAGCGACACCAACACCGTGGTGAACCTGCACATCGGTTCGTCGTCGAGCGTCGTCATCACCTCGATCGACGCCCCGGTCGACACCATGATCACGCTGCAACCGATGAGCATCGTGCAGGCCGCGGCGGATCTGATCTGGTCACCGATGCTGCGCAAGTTCCCCGACCTGACGTTCGCACTGTCCGAAGGGGGAATAGGTTGGGTGCCATACTTCTTGGAGCGCATCGACCGCACCTACAAGATGCACCGCGCCTGGACGCACCAGGACTTCGGCGACAAACTCCCCAGCGAGGTCTTCCTCGACCGAGTCGCGCTGTGTTTCATCGACGACGAGTTCGGGATCGAGAGCCGCCACAAACTGAATCTGGACATGGTGACGTGGGAGTGCGACTATCCCCACTCGGACTCCACCTGGCCCCTGTCTCCCGAGACCCTGGCCCTGTATCTCGACGGAGTGCCCGACGACGAGATCGACCGGATCACCCACCGCAATGCCATGCGGCTCTACTCCTTCGACATGTTCAGCCATATCCCCAAGGAACAGCTGACCGTCGGGGCGCTGCGCGCGCAGGCAACCGGCGTCGACCTCGGCTTCCGCTCGTCGGAGCGGCTGAAGAAGACCGGTACGGACACCGTGACGGTGCTCGACCTGGCTTCCAAACTGTCCACCTAGTGGGGAGACGCGTCGACCGTCACTGATCGAAGATCGCCCGATACAGGCTCGCCATCTCGTCGACGGGCCCCGCCGGGATGGTGTGGTCCGCCGAGTCCAGAATCTGCGGCAGGTGATCCCGCACGTCCTCGACCGACAGGTGGGGATTGTGGTTACCCGCGGTTCTGCCGATGAAGAACCGGGAGACCTGGCCCCCGCCGACTGTGAACAGTTCCCCGGAGACCGAACACTCGTCGTGGGCCAGGTAGGCCACCACCGGCGCGACCAGAGCCGGATCGAGCCGATCGGCGAACGGCCGCATGAGGTCCTCGGCCTCACCGCTGTCGGCCGCGGCGGCCTGTCGCATCGACCGGGCCAGCATGCGGGTCGCGGCGATCGGGGCCACCGCGTTCACCGTGATGTCGGAATCCGCCGCTGCCGCGGCCAGGACGCGGGTGAGTCCGATGAGCCCGGTCTTGGCCGCGCCGTACGTGCTCATGCGGGGAGCGCCGAGGATCCCGGCCGCCGAACACGTGTTGACGATACGTCCGAAATTCCGTTCGGACATGGTCTTCCAGGCGCATTGGGTGACGAAGAAGACGCCCTTGAGGTGGACGTCGATCATCATGTCGAGGTCATCGTCGGTGACCGCGCCGAACGGCGCGTCGGACACGGTCCCGGCGTTGTTCACCACGATGTCGACACGTCCCCAACGATCGAGCGCGGAGTCGATGACCGCCCGCGCGCCGTCGCGTGTCGCGACGCTGTGGGTGTCGGCGACCGCCTCCCCACCGTGGTCGCCTATCTCCCGCACGGTGGCGTCGGCCGCGTCCGGGTCGGCGCCCTCGCCGGTGACCGACGCGCCGAGATCGTTGACGAGAACGCGGGCACCGCGCTGGGCGAGCAGCAGTGCGTAGTGCCGGCCCAGCCCGCGTCCGGCGCCGGTGACCACCGCAACCCGCCCGGCGAAACGCAGGTCGGACATCACATCGGCCAATCGTCCGGGCGCGGATATCGGATCGCGACCGCACGCGGCAGCCGGCTGGGCGTCGGCGTCGAGATCGCGTCCAGCATCAGCATCAGGTATCGCCGCCATCCGTCGACCGAGGGATCCATCGTCCCCAGCACGCTGTACAACATCGCGACCATGCGGGGCAGGTCCTCGGGTGCGAGGTCCGCGCGTACCAGCCCGGCCGCCTGGGCACGGCGGACCAGCTCTTCGAGGGTCTCGTCGAGTTGCGTCGAGACGCCGGTCAACGATCCCGCTCGCCGGGCTGCCAGCAGGGCGTTGTGCTCACGAGCCCCCAGCGCGATGGCCGCCTCGAGAAGTGTGGCCAGTCCGCGTAACGGATTGCGGGAGCGGCGAGCCCGGTCGATGACAGGCGACAGGGTCTCGACGACGCTCTGGTCGATGACCGCCCTGGCCAGTTCGCCCTTGTTGGGGAAGCGGCGATACAGCGTCCGCTCACCGATCCCGGCTCGCTCGGCGATGACGTCCATCGGGACATCGGGCCCGAGTTCGGCATAGGCCTCGCGTGCGGCGCTCAGAATGCGTGCGGCATTCCGCGCCGCGTCGGCACGCAGAGGTCTGTCGGTGGTCAGCTCTACCACGCCCTCACCCTAACCGACAGTTGACTGTCAGAACCAGCGACCTCTACGCTCGCATCAAGTGACAGTCGTCTGTCGTTACGGAGAGTCGAAGATGACCACACAATCCGCGGATGGCGCCGGTCTGCCCGTCATCCCCCTCCCCCGCGACGCACGATGCCCGCTCGCGCCACCCCGACGATTCCGCGAATGGCGCGAGTCAGACGGGCTGCAGCGCGCCCTCTGGCGACATCAGCCGACCTGGGTGGTCAGCCGTTACGAGGACATCAGGGCGGCGCTGACCGACCCGCGACTCAGCGCCGAGACGCTCCCGGACAACCTGCGAGCACGTGCGGCGGATGACAGCATCCCGGCGATCTTCGCCCGCATCGACGATCCGGAGCACAACAGGCTGAGACGAATGATGACGCGCGACTTCACCTTCCGGCGAGCCGAGTCGATGCGGCCGCAGATCCAAGCCCTGGTCGACGGTCTGCTGGACGCCATGATCGACGCCGGCCCTCCCGCGGATCTGGTGCGCGAGTACGCGCTACCGGTCCCGTCGCTGGTCATCTCCCTGCTTCTCGGAGTCCCCTACGAGGACCACGACTTCTTCCAGTACCACAGCACCAAGGGTCTCGACTCGCGCTCGACCGACGAGGAGAAGGCGGCGGCGATCGGCGCGTTGTTCGACTTCATGTGGAAGCTCGCGGAACTCAAGGCGCGCGAGCCCGGCGACGACCTGATGAGCCGATTGATGACCGACTACGTCGCCAACGGCGAACTCAGCCGCGAGACCGCTGTGATGAACGGCGTCATCCTCCTGCAGGCCGGGCACGAGACGACCGCGGGCATGATCGCGCTGGGAACCGTGGCGCTCCTGCAGCATCCCGAACAGCTCGAGCGGCTGCGGCTCTCCGAGGACCCGGCGCTGGCCGCCGACGTCGTCGAAGAACTGATGCGCTACCTGTCGATCGTGCACAGCCAGGTCGACCGTGTAGCCGTCGAGGACCTCACGATCAACGGCCAACTGATCCGCGCCGGTGAGCACGTGCTGATGAATCTCCCGGCCGGCAACTGGGATCCCGAATTCATCGACGAACCCGACCGATTCGACATCGACAGAAACCCACGCGGGCATCTCGCCTTCGGTTTCGGAGTGCACCAGTGCATCGGTCAGAACCTCGCGCGCGTCGAGCTCCAGATCGCGCTGGCCACCTTGTTCCGCCGGCTTCCCGGCCTCCAACTGGCCGTGCCGGACGACGATCTGCGCTTCGCCGACGAGCAGGAGATCTACACGATGCACGAATTGCCGGTCAGCTGGTGACATCTCGACGGTGAGAAGCGGGGTGCGACCGCCTAGCCGACGGTGACCGGCAGCCTGCCCCACCCCCGCACGCTCGACGTGTGCGCCATCGCGGCCTCGTCGTAGTCCACCTCCCATTCCGGCCAGCGCAGGAGGACCTCCTCGAGCGCGACCCTGGCCTGCATCCGGGCCAGCGCCGAGCCGAGGCAGAAGTGCAATCCCTGACCGAACGACAAGTGGGCCCCCGTGCGGTGGATGTCGAACACCTCGCCGTCCGGGTACTGTCGCTCGTCCCTGTTGGCGGATCCGTTGAGCAGCAGCATGATCGACCCTTCCGCGATCAGCTGTCCATGGCACCGGGTGTCCCGGGCGACGTAGCGTGCCTGCACCGGAGACGGCGCCTGATAACGCAGCACCTCCTCGATCGCGCGTGGGATCAGGGAGAAGTCGTCGACGAGTTCACGGCGCTGACCGGGATGCTCGGCGAGCAGCTGGCCGATGAAGCCGATCAGCCGGGTGGTCGTCTCGTTACCCGCGCCGGCGATCATGCTGGTGTAGGTCAGCACCTCGAGGCGGGTCAACGGCCGCAGCTGTCCGCCCTCCTCGATCTGCGCGTCGAGCAGCTGGGTCATCAGATCGTCGGACGGATGATCGGCCCGCCATTCGATGTACTCCGCGAACAGCTGGTACGCGTTCTCGAACGAGGCCTGTGAGACCGACTGGAAACCGCCTTCCGTCAGTCCGATGGCCGCGTCGGTGTTGTCCCGGATCTGCTGCTGCCCCTGTTCGGGGATGCCGAGCAGGTAGCCGATCGTCCGCATGGGGATCATCGCCGCGAAATCGGTGATGAAGTCGAAGCGCCGGGCGCCCGCCAACGCGTCGAGCGCCCGGACGCAGAACTGGCGCGTCAGCGGCTCGATCGCCTCCATCCGCCGGGGCGTGAAGACCTTCGACAGCACGCGCCGGTGGAGGTCGTGCAGCGGCGGATCCTCGAACAGGATCACTCCCGGCGGGACCTCGACACCGCTCATGAGGACGTCGATCGTCGTCCCGCGACCGGACCTGTAGGTGTCCCAGTCGTGTAGTCCACGCGCGACATCGTCGTACCGGCTCAACGCGTAGAAGTCGTACTTCTCGTTGTGGTAGAGCGGCGCCTCGTCCCTCATCCGCTTCCAGATCGGGTACGGGTCGTCGTCGATGTCGAAATCGAAGGGGTCGTAGTACAAGGGGTCGTAGTACAAGGGGTCGTAGTACAAGGGGTCGTAGTACAAGTCGGTGCCGTCCGCCATCAACCGCCCTCCTGCGTCGTGCCGTCGGCCACGGCCGCGGCGGCGCGCTCCAGATACGGCCACGCCGTGTCCGGCGGGAGCCCCCCGCACAGGGGGGACAGGTTGAGCAGCCCGCCGCCGCGCACGATCGCGGCGGCCTCGGCGCGGTCGACGATGCGGTGCGAGGTGAAGCGGCTCCGCAACTCCGCGACATCGCGCGCGTCGGAGATACCCGCGGAGACGGTGTTGCCCGGGTTCCACTGCGCATACGTCCGCGCATCGTGGAGCAGGTGCTCGCCGATCTCCTCCCATGCGGCGTCGACGTCGTCGGCGACGAACGTGACCGTCGGCGTGTCAGCAGCCGGAAGCAGCGTGGCGCCCGGTTCGTGTCCGTGCTCGCGGCATGCCGCCTCGTACGCCTCCCGCATACCCTCGACACTTCCGTTGGCGAGCAGTCCGAGGCCGTACCGACCGGCCCGGCGTGCGGCAGCGAGACTCGACCCGCCCCACATCAGCGCGGGTCCGCCCGGGGTCTGCGGCCGCGGCGTCACCGTGATGCGGCGGCCGTCGCGCGTGACGGTCGCACCGGCGAGCAACCTCCGCACGAGAGCGATGTTCTCGTCGGCCAGCCTGCCCCGCTGCGTCACGCGAAGACCGAAATGCTCGAATTCCTCCGGCCGGTATCCCAGCCCGAACACGTAGGAGGCCCGTCCCGCGCTGATGAGGTCGAGCACCGCGATCTCCTCGGCCAATCGGACCGGATCGTGGAACGGCAGGATCACGACGAGGCTCAGCGCCAGGCGATCGGTGCGCGCCGCCACGGCCGATGCCAGCAGCAGTGGTGCGGGTAGGTACCCGTCCTCGGACCCGTGGTGCTCGCACAGGACCGCGGCGATGCAGCCGCGCCGCTCGGCCCAGGCCGACATGTCGATCGCCGCGGCATAGAGGTGCGTCGTCGGCGCACCGAAGGCTGGGGCCCGCATGTCGAAGCGGATGGTGAACATCGCCGGTCTCTCAGTCGAAGGCGTGCCGGGGCAGGGTGGTCGGCAGATCCAGCGAGCTCAGCAGGCCGGCCGGCGCCGCCACGACGAACGGGATCGCGTTGACCACTCGCATCGCGGTGGCGGCCATCGCGGCGTGACCTGCCGCGTGGCCTTCGGCGGCGCCCAGGTTCATGGTGCAGTGGATGTCGGGGTCCCCCTCGATGTCGACGCGGTAGGTGGCGTCGAAATCCGCCGCCGGCCAGTCGGGGGCCACGTCGCGTGCCATCCGGATGATGTGTTCGACGACGATGGCCTCTCTACCCTTGACCACCCCCGCGGCTCTGGTCCGCACGGCGCCGCAGGTACCCGCCCCGACCGTGCCGAACGCCACCTCGATGTCGCGGTCGGTGAGGCGTCGGTCCAGCGTTCCGCGGACCTCGTCGAGTTCGACACCCAGCCCCGCCGCGATCAGATGAAGCGGTGCGCGCCAGGCCATCTCGATGAAACCCGGTGTCTTCAGCAGGGGTTCGAAGTCCAGCGGACGGCCGAACCCCATCCCGTTCATCATGACGTCGGCCACCGGGTAGTGATCGTTGAGCGCGATCTCGGTGACCGTCAGGCACCGGATCGTCTTCGACTGCGTCGAGAGCAGAAGTGCGAGCTCGTCGGAGCCGAAACCCGGGAAGATGCCCGAGACGTAGAACGACGCGTTGCCCGCCTCGGCGGCCGTCGCCATCTGGTCGCGCCACTGCGGCGAGTAGTAGGCGGGCGGGTAGACCAGGCTGGTCGACGAGGTGGAGACGACGTTGACGCCCGCCGCGAGCAGCCTGACGTAGTCGGGCACCGCGCCCGCGTCGCGGTCGGGTCCGCTCGCGGCGTACACCACGCAGTCGGGCTTCAGCGCGACGAGCGCGCCGGCGTCGTCGGTCGCGGTCACCCCGATCGGGTCGCCACCGGCCAGTCGCCCGGCGTCCGCACCGACCTTCTCCTGCGAGTGCACCCACACTCCGACGAGCTCCAGGTCGGGCCTGCGCCGAATCGCATCGATGGCCACCGATCCGACACCGCCCGTCGACCAGACCACGATTCTCAACGGTGTTGTCACCGATCCTCCTGTCATTCAGACGCGTCCGGACGCGATCGCGGCGCGCTCGAGGTAGGGCCAGGCCACCTCCGGCGGCACCCCGCCGCAGAGTGGGAGCAACGGCAGCAGTCTGCCGCTCCGGACGTACGCCGCCGCCTCGTCGAGTGTGAGGATCCGGTAGGGGCCCCCGTGTTCCCTGAGGTCGGAGACGGTCCGGGCGGACGAGATGCTCGCCACGGAGTGGTCGCCGGCACGGTAGGACGCTGCGGTCACCGCATCGTGGAGCAGGTGGGGACCCAACTCGTCCCACGCCGCATCGACGTCGTCGGCGACGAAGACCGCCGTCGGCGCGCCCTCGACGGGGAACTGTACGGCGCCAGGCTCGAAACCGTGGTCACGGCACTGGGATTCGTAGAACTCCCTGAGCCCCTCCGACGCGACCTGCGAGATGAATCCGAGCCCGTGGCGGGCAGCACGCCGAGCGGCGGCCCGGCTGCCGCCGGCGATCACGATGCGCGGACCGCCAGGGGTGGCGGGCTGTGGGGTCACGTGTACGAGCCGTCCCCCCACCTCGGTCGGCTTGCCGTCCAGGAGTCGGAGAAGCACCGTCAGCGACTCATCGGCAAGCGTCCCGCGCGAGCCCATGTCGACACCGAAGTGCTCGTACTCCTCACTGCGGTGGCCGATTCCGAGAGCGTAGGAAACCCGTCCGCCGCTGATGATGTCCAGAACGCTCATCTGTTCGGCGAGGCGGACGGGATCCCAGAACGTGATCGGCACAGCAGCCAGCAGGATCGCCAAGTGCTTCGTGCGTGCGGCGATCGCCGCGGCGAGGAGTTGGGGTGCGGGCAGATGGCCGTCCTCGCAACCGTGGTGTTCCGAGAGCACGGCGATCACCGCTCCCCTGGTCTCGGCCCACTCGCACATCTCGACCGCAGCCGCGTAGAGATCGGTGGTCGACGCCCCGTCGCCGGGCGCACGCATGTCGAACCGGAGTGTGAACATCACTGCCGAATCGGAGCCGGATCGGTCACGGCTTCCGACGCTAACCTAAGTTTTGTTCCCCAGCTGGCATTTGATCCTTTTCCTCGCCCCGATGTCTTGACCTCTACTCTTGGCAACTGTTAGCTTCCGGAGCAAACGTTAGGTTTTCCTCGCCGGCCGCTCGAGAGGTGTGTCATGACTGGGAGCAGACATCGCGTCGTGGTGTGGTCGACGGGCGGCATCGGCTCGATCGCCATCCGGGCCGTCAGCCGGCGACCGGATCTGGACCTGGTCGGCGTCTGGGTGCACTCCGAGGAGAAGGTCGGCAGAGACGCCGGGGAGCTGGCCAACGGCGAACCGATCGGCCTGGCCGCCACGGGCGATACGGACGCACTCATCGCGCTACGGCCGGACTGCGTGATCTACGCCGCCAGCGGACCCGAGCGCGACGCGTTGGCCGTCCCCGACTACGTCCGGCTCCTCGGCGCGGGCATCAACGTCGTGACGACGAGCACCACCCGTCTGGTCAACCCCCACGCCTACGAGCCGGCGCAGTGGCGCGACCAACTCGCCACCGCCGCCAAAGAGGGTCAGGCGTCGCTGTACGCATCGGGTATCGAACCGGGGTTCGCCGCGGACTACCTGCCGCTCATCCTCTCGACCCAGTCTGCGTCGATCGAGAAGATCCACGCCTCCGAGATCGGCCTGTACGACGACTACGGCGTTCCCGAGATCATGATCAACGGCATGGGTTTCGGACAACCCCTCGACTACCAGCCGTGGGTGAGCATCCCCGGAGCGATCGCCGGGGAGTGGCAGGGCCAGATCCGGCTGATCGCCGACGCACTCGGCGTCGAGGTGCAGGAGGTCCGCGAGACCTTCGACCGCGCAGTGACGGAACGGACCCTGGACGTCGCGATGGGCACCGTGCAGGCCGGCACCTGCGGCGCGCTGCGGATGCAGGCGATCGGGATCGTCGAAGGACAGGAGGCCATCGTGATCGAACACGTCACCCGACTGGCCGCGGACGTCGCGCCACACTGGCCGCAGGGCAACGGCGACCTGTCGTATCGCGTCGTGATCACCGGCGATCCGGACATCGAGTGCACACTTGCCGCCACCCTCCGGGATCCCCGCCGCGCCGGGATCGCCGGAATGACGTCCGGGGCGGGGGCCATGGTGGCCACCGCGATGCGTGTCGTGAACGCCGTGCCCTACGTCGTCTCGGCACAGCCCGGGCTGCTCAGCTCGATGGACATCCCTCCGACGATCCCCCAGCACGTCTTCGCACCGGCCTGACACGCCACCGATCGGGTCCGGGGGAAGGGAGCACACATGAGGGCAGCCGTCCTGCGGCCGCTCGTGGGCCTCGCCACCGTCGCGGCCATCGGTGGGGTCGTCGCCCTGTCCGCGACCCTCTTCGGCGATGGTTTCTCCTCCTCGGTCCCGGTGACGGTCGTCTCCCCGCGTGCGGGTCTGGTGACGAACCCGGACGCGAAGGTGCAGTTCCACGGGGTCCAGGTCGGCAGGGTCAGCGCGATCGACGAACTCTCCGACGGCCGCGCGGCCATCCATCTGGCCATCGAGCCCTCGCGAGTCCCGATCATCCCCGAGAACACCACCGTCGACATCTCCTCGACAACGGTGTTCGGCGCCAAGGTGATCCGGCTCATCCCACCCGAGCACCCCTCTTCTGCGCCGATCCGGGCCGGGCAGGTGCTCGACACCGACCACGTGATGATCGAGGTGAACACCGTCTTCGAGCAGCTCGTCTCGGTGCTGACCACGATCCATCCCGAGAAGCTCAACGAAACCCTCGGCGCCATCGCGGCGGCCATGAACGGCCGCGGCGACCAGCTCGGGGCGACGCTCGAGAATCTCGATGCCGCACTCGCCCAGATCAATCCACACCTCGACGCGCTGAACCACGACCTCGCCACCGCACCTCCGGTCGTGCGCGCCTACGCCGACGCGGCACCCGACGTGCTGTCGGTGGCGGACAGCGCCACCGCCATCAGCCACACTGTCGTCGAGAAGCAGCAGGACCTCGACAACCTGTTGGTCAGCGCAATCGGCCTGGGCGACATCGGAAACCAGGTGTTGACGGAGAACCGGCGACCGCTGACCGAGGTCCTCGAACTGCTGGTCCCACTGACGGCGCTGACAGCCGACTATCACGAAGCGCTGACCTGCGGCATCGGTGGCATCGACGTATTGGCGAACAATCCGCCCCTGACGGTGCCCGGCGTGGAGGTGCTGGCCGGGTTCTTCTGGGGGCAGGAGCGTTATCGCTATCCCTCCGATCTGCCCAAGGTGGCCGCCACAGGCGGTCCGCAGTGCACCGACTTACCCAAGGTGCCCTACGGCAAGGCTCCGCCCTTCGTCGTCACCGACACCGGCGCGAACCCGTGGAAGTACGGCAACCTGGGCCCGGTGCTCAATTCCGACCTGCTGAAACAGATTCTGTTCGGTCCCATCGACGGCCCGCCGCGGAACAGCGCACAGATCGGCCAACCGGGATGAGGGGCGACGGAACGAGGTCGTTCGTCAAGTTCGGCGCCTTCGTCGCGGCGATGACACTGCTGACCGCGTGTCTGTTCGCGGTCTTCGGCGACTACCGCACCGGGTCGGCGAACACCTATTCGGCGGTCTTCGACGACGTCTCGAGCCTCCGGGCCGGTGAGTCGGTCCGCTTCGCCGGCGTCCGCGTCGGCACGGTGCGCGACCTCGAGATGGGCTCGGACGACACCATCGTCGTCACCTTCGATGCCGACCGGACCTTGGTGCTGACCGACGGCACCCGGGCCGTCGTGCGCTATCTCAACCTGGTCGGGGACCGCTTCCTCGAACTCGTCGACGGCGAGGGCTCGACCCGGATCATGCCTCCCGGAGCGCGGATCCCCCGCGAACGAACCGCGCCGGCGCTGGACCTCGACCTCCTGCTCGGGGGACTCAAACCCGTCATCCGGGGGCTGAACGCCCAGGATGTCAACGCGTTGGCGTCATCGCTCATCCAGATCATCCAGGGCCAGGGGGGCACCATCGAATCGCTGCTGTCGAGAACGTCGACCTTCTCCAATGCGCTGGCCGACAAGAACGAGGTGATCGACCGGCTCATCGAGAATCTCCGCACCACCTTGTCGACGCTGGCGCGGGAGGGTGATCAGTTCTCCACGGCGCTCGACCGGCTCGAAGGGCTGATCACCGAACTCGCCGCCGATCGCGAACCGATCGGTGCGGCCATCGAATCCCTCAACACCGGGACCGCTTCGGTGGCGGACCTGCTCACCCGTGCCCGCCCGCCTCTCGCCGAGACCGTCGACCAGCTGAAGACGTTGGCGCCCAACGTCGCGGGGAAACAGGACCGTATCGAGACGGCGCTGCAGAAGGCCCCCGAGAACTACCGCAAGCTCATCCGGATCGGCTCCTACGGCAGCTTCGTGAACTACTACATCTGCTCGCTGGCGGTCCGGGTGACAGACCTGCAGGGCCGAACCGCCGTCTTCCCGTCTTTCCGGCAGGACGGCGGAAGGTGCGCGGAGGACTGATGCGCAAATACCGCGACCCCAGAGTCATCCGGACCGGTTTCATCGGCCTGATCCTCGTGGTTCTCGTCATCGCCGTCGGACTGTCCCCCGAGCGGATCATCGACTGGGCGGCGTCCGCGCGGTACCAGGCGTTGTTCGTCGACGCGAGTGGTCTGGCGGTCGGCAACGACGTGACGATGTCGGGCATGACCGTCGGCACGGTGACCTCCGTCGCCCTGCAGGACCCCAACGCCCTGGTGACGTTCACCGTCGACGACGACATCGCGCTCGGCTCGCAGAGCACGGCCCACATCCGGACCGGCACGCTGCTGGGGCAGCGGGTGCTGACGCTGCGCTCCGCGGGTGACGCGACGCTGAAACCCATGACCGTCATTCCGGTCTCGCGCACCTTCTCCCCGTACACCCTCACCGAGGCGGTCGGCGAGCTGACGACGAACACCGCCGCCACGGACACCGCGAATCTGAATCAGTCGCTGGACGCACTGTCGGCCACCATCGACCAGATCGCACCACAGCTGGGCCCCACCTTCGACGGGCTGACGCGGATATCGGCCGCGCTCAACGACCGCAATTCCTCACTGGGCGAACTGTTCTCGAGCGGTAGGGAGGTCACCGAGATCCTGGCCCGGCGCAGCGAGCAGATCTCCACACTGATCCTCAACGCCAACGACCTGGTCGGGATGCTGTCGGAGCGGCGCCGGGTCATCGTCGAGTTGCTGGCTCACACCTCCGTGATGGCCCGTGAGGTCTCCGCCGTGATCGACGACAACGAACAGGAACTGGCGCCCACGTTGAAGGAGTTGAACTCGGTGCTCGCCATGTTGGAACGGCAGCGAGACAACATCGCTCTGGCGCTCCCCCGATTCGCGAAGTACCAGACCACGCTCGGTGAGACGGTGGCGAGCGGGCCGTTCTACTCGGCCTACATCCCCAACGTCGACCTCCCGGCGATCCTGCAGCCGTTCCTCGACTACGCCTTCGGCTTCCGGCGAGGCGTCGATGCCGGACAGCCGCCGGACAACGTCGGACCACGCGCGGAGATTCCGTTCCCCTACAACGGAATCCCGGAGGAGCCACCCCGATGACCCGGGCACTGCTCACCAGGACCACGGCAGCGGCGCTGATGGTGTCGATACTCGGCGCGGCCGTGTTCATCACATCCCGCCACGTCTTCCGTCCGACCACGATCACCGCTGTCTTCGCCGGCGCCACCTCGATCTACCCGGGAGACGAGGTGCGGATCGCCGGGGTTCCGGTGGGCACCATCTCCCGTATCGAACCGGACGGCCCCCAGGCGGTGTTCACCCTGCAGGTCGACCACGGCGTGCGGGTGCCCGCCGACGCGCGGGCCGTCATCGTCGCGCAGAACCTGGTCTCGGCGCGTTTCGTCCAGCTCACCCCCGCTTTCACCGCGGGCCCCACGATGGCGGACCACACCGTCATTCCCATCGAACGGACCGCCGTCCCCGTGGAGTGGGACGAGGTCAAGGAGCAGTTGACCCGGCTGGCCGCCGATCTGGGGCCCACCGCCGTGTCGTCGACCAGCTCGGTGGGCCGCTTGATCGACAGCGCCGCCGACGCGATGGACGGCAATGGCGACCGGCTCCGGGAGACGTTGTCGCAGCTGGCCGCGATCAGCCGGGTCATCGCCGACGGCAGCGGGGACATCAGCGGGATCATCGAGAACCTCCAGGTCTTCGTCGCCGTCCTGCGGCGGAGCAACGAGCAGATAGTGCAGTTCCAGGACCGGCTCGCCACGCTCACCAGCGTGCTCGACGGCAGCCGGTCGGACATCGACGCCGCGCTGGCCGGCCTCTCCCGGGCGGTGACCGACGTCCGGCGATTCGTCGCAGACAGCCGCGACGCCACCGCCGAGCAGGTGCTTCGGCTGCGCAACGTCACCCAGACGCTGGTCGACCACCAGGACGATCTCGAGCAGGTACTCCACGTCGCACCCTCGGCGCTCGCGAACTCCTACAACATGATGGATCCCCGAACCGGGGGCGCCAGCGGGGTGTTCGTACTGAACAACTTCTCCGACCCGACCATGTTCTTCTGCGGCATGCTCGGAGCACTGGCCAATGTCACCGCGCCCGAGACGAGTCGGCTGTGTTCGCAGTACCTCGGCCCGGGTCTGGACCGGCTGAACTTCAATTACCTTCCGTTCCCGTTCAATCCGGGGCTCACCAGTGTTCCGTCGGCCGAGAAGCTCATCTACACCGATCCCGCGCTGCGGCCGGGCGGGGAAGGCACCACCTCCGGCCCCATGGCCGTCGCCCCGGAGGATTCGGCCTACGCCCCGACCACGACGCCTGATCTCCTCCTACCCGCGGAAAGGCCACCGTCGTGAGCATCCTGCGCACGGGGCGTCGCGCCCTGTCCGTCCTGCTGCCCGTCCTGGTCGCCGGGTGCAGCTTCCAGGGCGTGAACTCCCTGCCCCTCCCCGGCACTGCCGGACGGGAGACCGACGCGTGGAAATACCGCGTCGAGCTGAGCAATGTCGGCACGCTGGAACCGAATTCACCGGTCATGGTCGACGACGTCGTCGTCGGGAGCGTCCGCAGCGTCGGTCTCGTGAACCGCCTCGCCGAGGTCGAGATCGCGGTGCGGCCCGACGTGCACATCCCCGCGAACGCCACCGCCGCGGTCGGTCAGACCAGCCTTCTCGGCTCCATGCACCTGCAGTTGGACGTCCCGGCCGATGAGGCGCCGGCAGGCACGCTGCGCGACGGCGCGACCATCCCGCTCGATCGCTCGTCGACCTACCCGTCGACCGAACAGACGCTCGCGGCCCTGTCCGCCGTGGTCAACGCGGGCGGGCTCGGGCAGATCGGCGACATAATCCACTCGTTGAACGCCGCCTTCACCGGACGCCAGACCCAGATCCGCGATCTCCTCGGCCGCCTCGACACCTTCGTCGGGGCCCTCGACACCCAGCGCGACAACGTCATCGCCACCGTGACCGAGCTCGACAGGTTCGCGTCCACGCTGGCCGACCAACAGGACGTCATCACCGAGGCGCTCCGCGACATCCCCCCGGCGCTCGACACGTTACGGCGGGAACGGCCCCGGCTGGTGGCCGCGCTGGACAGGCTCCGGGTGTTCAGCGACACGGCCACCGGTGTCGTCTCCGCGGTCGGCGACAACCTCGTCACCGACCTGCAGAACCTGGCCCCGACCATCCGCGCCCTGGCCGACGTCGGACCCGACATCAGTACCGCCCTCGCGTGGGCCACCGTCTTCCCGCTCGGGCAGGACATCATCGACCGCGGAATCCGCGGCGACTACATGAACCTGTTCGTCACCGTCGACCTGACGCTGGGACGCTTCAAACGAGGCCTGTTGGCGGGCACCAGCTTCGGCGACGAGAACGCACCCCTGGTGCCCGCTCCCGGGGACCCGGGATACGACTCGTTCTACTCGAAGAACCCGCTCGGGGAGGCCGTCGCCCCGCCTCCCGGGGTGAAGGGACCCGACCGGATGCCGCCTCCCCCGACTCCGGCTCCCCCGACGACCGGGCCGGGTGGTGGCTGATGCTGACCCGATTCGTCCGCATCCAGCTCACGATCTTCGTCGTCGCCTCGATCGTCGGCGTATCGGTGTTGATCGTCGAATACCTGCAGCTCCCCACCCTGCTCGGAGTGGGCCGGATCACCGTGACGATGGAACTGCCGAACGCCGGGGGTCTCTACCGATTCTCCAACGTGACCTATCGCGGAGTGCAGATCGGAAAGGTGACCGAAGTCGACGTCGGCCCGCGCGGCGCCGTCGCCACCCTGTCCCTCGACGGCTCGCCGCAGGTGCCGAGCGACCTCACCGCCGAAGTTCGCAGTGTGTCCGCGGTCGGCGAGCAGTACGTCGATCTGCGACCGCGCGGCCGAGGCGGCCCGTACCTGCATGACGGTTCGGTGATCCCGAGGGACCGCATCGTCATCCCGCAGGAGGTCGGCCCGATGATGGACCGGCTCAGCGCGCTGATCGGCAGCGTCCCGACCGACAAGCTCGACGGGCTGCTCGACGAGTCGTTCAAGGCGTTCAACGGCTCCGCGTACGACCTGCAGTCCCTCTCGGACTCCGCGTCGCGGATCGCCCGCGACACCGACGCGGTCGCCGACCGCACCACACGCCTCATCGACGACGCCCAACCGGTGCTCGACGGACAGAACGTCAGCGCGCAGGCACTGCGCACGTGGGCCGACCGACTCGCCGGCATCACGGGGCAACTGGTGGCCGACGACCCCGACATCCGCACCATCTTCGAGACTGGACCCGTTGCTGCACAGGAGGTTTCGCGCCTACTCGACCAGGTGAAACCGACGTTGCCGGTACTGCTGGCCAACCTCGCGTCGATCGGACAGATCGCCGTGACCTATCGCCCCGGACTGGAGCAGCTCCTGGTGTTGCTGCCACCGGCGACGGCCTTCTACCAGTCGGCGGGACCCGGACAGAACGCGACCGGTATCCCTCTCGGCGACTTCCGGGTGTCGATGAGCGATCCGCCGGCCTGCACCGTGGGCTTCCTGCCGCCGTCGTCGTGGCGCTCCCCCGCCGACACCACCACCATCGACACCCCGGACGGTCTGTACTGCAAGCTGCCCCAGGATTCGCCGATTGCCGTGCGCGGGGCCCGCAACTTCCCCTGCATGCGCCACCCCGGCAAGTACGCCCCCACCATCGAGGAGTGCAACAGCGACCGGCCGTTCCAGCCACTGGCCGTCCGCCAGCACGCCACGGGACCGTATCCGCTGGACCCGAATCTCATCGCTCAGGGTGTCCCCCCCGACGACCGGGTGTCCGCGGACGAGAACATCCACGGGCCGATCGAGGGAACACCGGGCGCCGCGCCGAGTGGTCACACCGGCGACGGTCCCGCACCGGGACCCGCGGTCGCCGTCGCCACCTACGATCCCGAAACCGGTCGCGTCGCCGCGCCCGACGGTGACATCTTCGAGCAGAGCGATCTGTCGTCACCCGGGACGGACAGGACCTGGAAGGATCTCGTGATGTCGGGAAGCGGATAGGCACAGGACATGTCGACGACGCACATCACCACCGCAGCCGCGGTCGGCGCCCTGCTCATCGGGGGCGTCGCAGCTGGGGCGACGACGTCCGCCTCGGTCGGCGACGTGGCCCTCAACGGTGTGTTCACGGCGGTCTCCGACGGCGAATGGGCCAAGACCCGGGAGAGCTTTCGCGACGAGGCCACGGTTGTCAGCACCTGGACGATCTCGTCGACGTGCACCACCTATCAGGACTGCACCGGGTCGGTGACCAGCGATCAGGGGTGGACCGCCGACCTGGTCTACCGCAACCTGATGTGGCGGGTCACCCGGGTCATCGAGGGCTGGGAGCGCTGCCCGGACGGCACCGCCTTCCCCGGCGAGCAGTCGTTCACGTTCTGGCCGGCCCGCGCGGACGCGCCGGACCGGCATGACCGGCTCAGCGGGTGGGACCAGACCATCGGACCGAGCGGCGCCTGCGGCGTCAACCGGTGGCAGAACATCCGAATGCCGTTCCGCCTCAGTCGGATCACCTGATCGTCGACGCTCAGCCGGGATCGAGGGCCGACAGCCGGTGCACCTGCGGGCGGGTGGCCGGATACAACTCACACCAGGTGTCGTAGAGGTCGTCGTAGAGCGCGCGGCGCCGAGGGTCGGGCTCGATCTCCCGGTCCACCCGTGTCCAGTCCGTGCCCGGGTCGACGAGACCGGTCCCGATCGCGGCGAGCAGCGCGTCGCCGTAGCTCGCGCCGATCGCCTGTTCGGGGACGAGCTGCGGCCTGCCGGTGATGTCGCTGACCGCCTGCGCCCACACCGGACTGCGCAGCCCGCCGCCGACGGCCACCGTCCTGGTCGCGGAGTGGGCGTCGTCGAAGCGTTCGAGGATCTGCCGGATGCCGAAGGAGATGCCCTCGTATGCCGCGCGGAACAGGTGCCCGCGACCGTGGCGCAACGTCAGGCCCGCGACCACGCCCCGCGCCCGCGGGTCGAACACCGGGGTGCGCTCGCCTGCCAGGTACGGCAACATCAGCAACCCCTCGCTGCCGGGAGGCACCGCCGACGCCTCGGCCGTCAGTTCGTCGAACGACGCGCCGCCGGTGGTGGCCTGCAACCAGCCGATCAAGCTGCCCGCCGTGGACGTCCCCGCCGCCAGCGCAAGGCTGCCGTGCTCGACGCCCGTGGTCGTCCACAGCGTCGGATCGCTGAAGTACTCGTCGATGATCTGGACGAGGAACATCGTCGAGCCGTACATCAGCATCTGATCGCCGGGCCTGCGCACGCCGACGGAGAACGCCTCGGAGTACGCGTCGATGGTGCCGGCCGACACCGGGGTGCCGGCCGGAACGCCGGTGGCCGCCGCCGCCTCGGCGGTGACCGTGCCCACCACCTCGCTGGGCCACACCAGACGGGGCAGCGGCAGATGCGCGCAGATGCGCCGCGCCCAGTCGTGGTTCCAGTCGAACACCCGGGTGCCGTAGAGCGGGTCGCACTGGCTGGCGGTGTGATGGTCGATGACGTATTCGCCGGTCAACTTGGCGGCGATGTAGGAGTTCGACCCGTACCAGCCCGTCGCGCGGTCGAACACCTGGGGCTCGTGGCGGCGCACCCACTCCAGTTTCGGTCCGACGGCCTGGCTGGACAGTAGGGTGCCGGCCCGTTCGAGGATGTTCTGCTCACCCAATTCCGCTGTGAGCGAGTCGATCTCAGCGGTGGCTCGAGTGTCGATGCCGTACAGGATGGCCGGCCGCAGCGGGTGCAGTCGATCGTCGCAGAGCACCAGACACGGCCCCACCCCGCTGACACACATCCCGGCGACCGCACCGCCTGCGGGAAGCCGCGCCATCAGCGCGGTGCTGATGCGGCAGACCTCGTGCCACCACAGCCCCTCGGCATCGGCCTCCGCCCAACCCGGGCGGGGCAGGCTCATCGCATGCGCGATGGTCTCCGAGGCGATCACCCACCCGCTCGAATCGACGAGGACGCCCTTGGTGCTCCCCGTTCCGATGTCGATTCCGAGCAGCAGATCCACGTGCTGAACCCTACGTGGTGCGGACCCCGTCAGTGCGTCCTGGACGGAAAGGGATCGTTGCCGAAATCGATCTGCGCGGCCGGGTTGCTGACCGCGGTCACCATCCCCGAGCCGAAGGCCCCGTCCCGGTCGTAGAGCGTCGCGGTGCCCACGGAGATGCCGTCGGCGACCCAGTGCGAATCCGCCTGCACACCGACCCACTCGTCGACGGGCAGCCGGGCGATCGCGACGGTGAGATCGCCGTTGATGTACCCGACCCCGGCCGTGCCCAGGTTGGTGACGAGGCTGGTGCCCTCGGCGGCCACCACCGCCCGCACGAACGGCGAGTTCTCGGTGCCGGCGACCACCTGGATCGAGCGGCTCCAGGTCCGTTTGCGGGCGGTGTTCTGGTGGTCGACGATCGCGTGAGTCCAGCCCAGCCCGTCGCTGCCGAGGTGGATCGCCCGCGACGGATCGACCTCGGACGGCACGTCGAACGCGCCGGGGGCGACCCATTCGTCACCACGCGGCGCCTGCGCCCGCCGGTACTGCACGAGCGTCGCGCGTGCGACGGTGACGCCGTCCTGGACCAGTTCGCACTCGGCGTTGCGCACGCGCCTGCCGTCGCGCACCAGGTTCGTTTTCGCCGTCGTCGCGACGCCCCGGGCCGCCTTGAACAGGTCGACGGTCAGGCGGGTCGGGAGGAACTCTTCGCGCCCGAACTCGGCCTCGAGGACCGACGCCGCCAGCCCCACGACGGCCGGCCCGTTCAGGTGATCCTCCCCCCAGTGGCTCTGAGCGAACCGGGTGGGCAGGAACGCACCGTCGTCGGCCGGATCGAAGTGGACGGGATGTTCGCTCACCCCGGCATCGTCGCACAACTGGTGATGACCGACCTGAGACGCCCGGCGCCGGGTGATTCCGGGCCCGTACCGCGGGGTAGACGGCCGGTATGACCACTTCCCCACAGGACCGGCCCCTGCGCGCCGTCGGGCTCGTCTGCACCCTCAAACCCAGCCCGGCCCCGTCGAGCAGCGTCGTGATCGCCGAGCAGCTCTTCGAACCGATGCGCGAGGCCGGGGTCGAATGCGAGATCGTGCGCTGCGTCGACCACACACTGCATCCCGGGGTCGAGGCGGACATGGGCCCGGGCGACGAATGGCCCGCCATCCTCGACAAGATCGTCGCCGCCGACATCGTCGTCGTGTCCACCCCGACCTGGGTGGGGCACATGTCCAGCGTCGCCCAGCGCGTGCTCGAACGACTCGACGCCGAACTGTCCGAGACCGACGACGCCGGCCGGCCCCGGCAGGTGGGGAAGGTGGCGCTCGCCGCGGTCGTCGGCAACGAGGACGGGGCCCACAAGATCGTCGCCGACCTGTTCCAGGCGCTCAACGACATCGGGTTCACCCTCCCGGCGCAGGGCTGCACCTACTGGAACGACGAGGCGATGGGCGGGCGCGACTTCAAGGACCTCGACGAGACCCCGGAGGCCGTCGCCGACACGACCCGCTCCGCGGCGCGCAATGCGGTGCACCTGGCGCGCGTGCTGCGCGCCGATCCCTACCCGCCCTACTCCTGAGGGCGGCGCACGCTCGTTCACCGCGAGCGTGCGTAAATCCCGTGCGGCGCAACGGTGTGTCGCGTGCAGACGTCGCGGGACAGGGCGGCGCTAGCGGATCGTCAGACCGGTCAGCGCGCGTCCGATGACGAGGCGCTGGATCTCGCTGGTGCCCTCGAAGATCGTGAAGATCTTCGCGTCGCGGTGCATCCGCTCGACCGGATAGTCGCGGGTGTAGCCGTTGCCACCGAGGATCTGGATCGCCTCGTCGGTGACGTAGACGGCGGTCTCGCTGGCGTACAACTTGGCCATCGACCCCTCCGCCGAGGTGAACGCCTTGTTGTTGCGGTGCATCCACCCGGCCCGCCACACCAGCATCCGGGTGGCGTCGATACGCGCTTTCATATCGGCGAGTTTGAAGGCGATGGCCTGGAACTCCCCGATCTTGCGGCCGAACTGCTCACGCTGACAGGCGTAGTCGAGGGCGTACTCGTAGGCCGCCCTGGCGACCCCCAGTGCCATCGCGCCCACGAACGGGCGGGTGCGCTCGAACGTCGCCATCGCCGCCTGGCTCGCGGTCCGCTGCCCCTCCTTCGCGCGCGCGATCCGCTGCTCGAACTTCTCCCGCCCACCCAGGAGCAACTCACCGGGGATACGGACGTTGTCCAGCACCACTTCCGCTGTGTGCGAGGCCCGGATGCCGTGCTTCTTGAACTTCTGCCCCTGCGACAGCCCGCGCGTACCGGGCGGAACGATGAAGCTGGCCTGCCCGCGGGTGCCGAGGTCCGGGTACACCGAGGCGACCACCACATGGACGTTCGCGATGCCGCCGTTGGTCGCCCACGTCTTGGTCCCGTTGAGCACCCACTCGTCGGCGGCCTCGTCGTAGACGGCCCGGGTGCGCACCGCCCCGACATCGGAGCCCGCTCCGGGTTCGGACGAACAGAACGCGGCGACCTTGGTGTCGCCCGGTGTCCCGAACATCGCGGGCAACCAGTCACCGATCTGCTGCGGTGTGCCGTTCGACGCCAGCGCTGCCGCCGCCAGGCCGGTCGCCAGGATCGACAACGCGATGCCGGCGTCGCCCCAGAAGAGCTCCTCGAACACGGTGATCAGGCCGATACCGCTGCTCTCCCCCGCCATCTGGGCGAACAGTTCCGGCGTGTACAGCCCGACCTTCGCGGCCTCTTCGATGATCGGCCAGGGGGTCTCTTCGCGCTCGTCCCACTCGGCGGCCGCGGGCCGGACCACGTCGCGGGAGAACTCGTGCACCCAGTCACGCACCGAGACGACGTCCTCGGGAAGGTCGAGCGAGAAAGTGGGCTCCATCGCGGGTCTCCTATCGTGACGCGGTCGTCGCCGCCCATCGTGTCATGCGTGCGCGCCGGCGCGCGCGCCCGCGTCCGGCGATACCCGGAGCCCTTGCGGCACACCGTTGATCACCGGGGATCACCGGGGTCACTGACCAAATGTCAGCATCCGCGCCGCGGTGTACCGCTCGGTGACGTGGGGGGTCGGTTCCGCCTCGTAGGACGCCGTCCCTCCGAAGGCCCAGTCGGGCGGGGCGTCCTGACCGCTGAGCACCCAGGCGGCCTGACGCGCGGCGCCCAGAGCGACGTACTCGGCCGGTGTCGGGACGTGGACGGGGCGGCCCAGGATGGCCGGTGCGATCCGTCGTACGGCCTCGGAACGCGCCCCGCCGCCGATCAGGATGATCCGCTGGACGTCGACGCCCTGCTCTCGGATCCTGTCGATGCAGAAGGCCATCGAGGCCAGCAGGCCCTCCACCGCGGCGCGTGCGACGTTGGGCTGGGTGAAGTTGCGGGTGGTGAGGCCGTGCAGCGCACCCGAGGCGCCGGGGAGGTTCGGTGACCTCTCGCCGTCGAAGTACGGGACCAGGCTGAGGCCTTCCGCACTGGCGGGCGCCGACAGCGCCAGGCGGTCGAACTCGTCGAACTCCACCTGGAGCATGCCCGCCGTCGCGGCCAGCACCGGCGCCCCGTTGAGCGTGCACACCAGGGGAAGCTGACGGCCGGTCGCATCGGCGAAGCCCGCGACGAGACCGTCGGGATCGCGCGGCGCGGTCGTCGCGACCGCGCTGACCACACCCGACGTTCCCAGCGACACCACGCAGTCACCCGCGGCGGCACCGAGTCCCAGTGCCGCGGCCGCGTTGTCCCCGGCGCCCGGACCGAGCAGGGCGCCCGACGCCGTCCGGCCGGCGACGTCCCGCGGCCCGAGCACCGGGGGCAGTGCGGGCTTTCGGCCCCGCATCGCCAACTCGAGCAGGTCGGGGTCGTAGTCGCCGGTCTGCGCGGAGAAGTATCCGGTGCCGCTGGCGTCGCTGCGGTCGGTGCGCACCTCGCCGATGTCGTCGGAGCCGGACAACCGCCACGTCAGCCAGTCGTGCGGCAGGCACACCGCCGCGGTGGCGTCGGCGTTCCCCGGTTCCGCGTCGGCCAGCCACCGGAGCTTCGCCGCGGTGATCGCGGCGACCGGTACGACGCCGATGCGGTCGGCCCACGCCCCGGGACCGCCGAGCTCCGCGACCAGGTCGGCCGCGGCCCCGGCGGAACGGGTGTCGTTCCACAGCAACGCATCCCGCACCACGTCACCCGACGAGTCCAGGCAGACCATCCCGTGCTGCTGGGCGCCGACCGCCACGGCACCGACGTCCTCGAGGCCACCGGCGGCGTTCGCGGCGGCCTGCAGGGCCGACCACCACATCCGGGGATCGACCTCGGTCCCACCGGGATGCGGAGACGTCGCCGAGCGGACGATCTCACCGGTGTCTGCGTCGCACACCAGGATCTTGCACGACTGGGTCGACGAATCGATGCCGGCGACCAGTGCCATGGCGACCTCCTCAGAACGGCGACTCGACCGTCCACCCTAGTCAGGCGGAAACCCACCCGGCCGAACGACGATCGAGGCGGCGGCCGGCTGGGAGAATCGTTCGATGGCCGGCGAGAGCACGGAGCCGCGGGACCGTCATCGGTGGGATCCGGACCGCGACGAGACGGAGACCGAGCGGTTGGACCGCAACTGGTCGAGCCTGCTGCAGGAGTTGCGTGTGGCGCAGACCGGCGTGCAGGTGCTGACCGGTTTCCTGCTGGTACTGCCGTTCCAGGAACGGTTCGCCGACCTCGACCAGGGAGCCCGGCTGGTGTACCTGACGACCGTGGCGTGCTCGATCGGGTCGACCGTCCTGCTCGTCGCGCCGGCGAGCATGCACCGGGTGCTGTTCCGCCGCCACCGGCTCGACGCCCTGGTGGCGTCCTCGCACCGGTTCGCGCTCGCGGGGCTGGTGTTGCTCGGCATGGCGTTGACCGGAGTCGCCGCGATCATCTTCGACGCGGTGCTCGGCGCCACGGCGGCGTGGGCGGCAGGCACCGCAACGTTGCTGGCACTGGCCTGCTCGTGGTTCTGGGTTCCGGTGCGGCACCGCAGGCACAAGAGGCCGCAGTGAGGGCGTTTGTGACCAGTTCGGCCGGGGAACACAGCGCAACATGCTTATCCGACGTATCGCGCGACCCATGTTGTCTGCTGTGTTCATCGGGCGTGGAGTGGAGGCTCTGCGGAGCCCCAAACCGGCTGTCGATGCGGCCAAACCGACGCTCGAGGGGCTGGCCAAACTGCCCGACCCGGTCGGCACCAACGTGCCCACCAACGCCGAGACCGTCGCCCGCGTCACCGCGGGCGTGCAGATCGGCGGCGGACTGCTGCTGGCCTCCGGCAAGCTGCCGCGCCTCGCGTCCGCGGCGCTGGCCTTCAGTGTGGTGCCGGGCAGCCTCGGCGGCCACATGTTCTGGAATGAGACCGATCCGGAGCGCAAGGCCCAGGAGCGGCGCGCTTTCCTCACCGACGTCAGCCTCATCGGTGGCCTGATCATCGCGGCCGTCGACACCGAGGGGAAGCCGTCCCTGGGGTGGCGCGGTCGCCGCGCGGCCCAGAAGGTCACCGCGGCGCTGCCGGTCGGTGCGGCTGCGGGCGGTTCGCTCGCGGACAGTGAATTCGCCGAGAAGCTCGGCCACGGCCTGCACGTCGGCGCCGAGCGCGGACGCGAGCTGGCCGGGGTCGCCCGGGAGCGCGGTGCGGAGCTGGCCGAGGTGGCGAGCAAGCGCGGCGCGGTGCTGGCCGACGTCGCCCGGGAGCGCGGCGCGGAGTTCGCCGAGATCGCCAGCAAGCGCGGCGCGGAATTCGCCGAGGTCGCGAGCAAGCGCAGCGCGGAGCTGGCCGAGGTGGCGAGCAAGCGCGGCGCGGTGCTGGCCGATGTCGCCCGCGAACGCGGCACCGAGTGGGCCGAGGTCGCGCGCGACCGCGCCCCCGAACTCGCCGATGTCGCCAAGGGGCGCAGCGCGGAACTGGCCCTGCTGGCCCGCGAGCGCGCCAACGAGCTGGCCGAGACCACCCGCAAGCAGGCCAAGCAGTCCCGCAAGCAGGTCCGCAAGGAGGCCAAGCGCCGGCTTCGCTGACTCCGTCGTTTGATCTTGTCGAACCGGGCGCGTCGAAGCGCCCGGTTCGTCGTCTTCCGGCGGTAGATTCGTTCCCACCCACTACGCGGTCAGGAGCGGATGCAATGACAACCGGTGACTACCCCCCTCAGCCGGGCCAGCCCCAGTACGGTCAGCAACCCCAGTACGGTCAGCCCCAGTACGGACAGCAGCCGCAGTTCGGTCAGCCCGATTACGGTCAACCGGCGTACGGGCAGCCGCAGTACGGACAGCCCGGCGGATATCCCCCGCCGTTCGGCGGGCAGGTTCCCGGCAGCCTGGGGATGCGCTTCCTGGCCCGGTTGATCGACGGCATCATCGTCGGCATAGTCGGCGGTCTGCTGATCGTGTTGACCGATTCGATGTCCAACGTCCTGGTCACCGGGCTGTTCACCGGGGTGCTGTCGTTCCTGTACTACGTCGCATTCGAGGCGACGCAGGGCTGGACGCCGGGTAAGAAGCTGCTGGGGATGAGCGTGCGCGGCCCCGGCGGCGCACCCAAGCCGTCGGCGGCCCAGTCGGCCATCCGCAACCTGTTCACGCTGCTGCCGATCATCCCGTTCGTCGGTGGGTTGTTGGGCGTGATCGCGATCGTCGTGATCGCGGTGACGATCAACGGCAGTCCGACCAAACAGGGCAAGCACGACGAGATGGCGGGCGGCACCCAGGTGGTCAAGGGCTGAAACAGGTTGAGCGCCAAGCGCACAAGTGTGAGTAGACGCCCCGAACTGGCGCGCCGCCTGTTCGACCGCATCGAGCCCGTGCACGCCGTCACCTACTTCGCTCCGGAGGCGCGTTCGGCCCTCGACGGCCTCGGGTACCGCGGTTTCTGGATGGGGTACTTCGCCGCCCGCTCCGCACCGCTGGGCCGGGTCCCCACCGAGGTGGTGACCGCGATCTTCTACAACTTCGCCCCCGAGAGGGTCGCCAAGGCGTTGCCCGCGGCGTGGGAGATCGCTGCGCCGGATGCGGCGCTGCGGGCCAGGGAGCAGTCGGCGGTGGCGGCGCTGAACCGCTGCGGCCTCCATGACGGGGAGGCGATGCGCACCGCCGCGGCGCTGGCCGCGAAGGCCGCGCGCGATCTGCCCGTGGACGGTCGGCCGCTGTACGCGGCGAACGCGTCGCTGGACTGGCCCGACGATCCGGTCGCCGTCCTGTGGCATGCCGCCACTCTGCTGCGTGAGCACCGCGGCGACGGGCACGTCGCGGTGCTGGCCGCGGAGGGTGTGAGCGGCCGTGAGTGCAACGTGCTGCATGCGGCGGCAGGCCGGGTGCCGCGCGAGATGATCATGCGCAGCCGCGACTACGACGATGCGCAGTGGCAGCACTACACCGACCGCCTGGCGGGGCGGGGCCTGCTCGACGGCGGGGGTCAGCTCACCGCGGCCGGCCACGCGCTCAAACAGCGGATCGAGGACGCCACCGACACGCTGGCGGTGAGCGCCCTCGACGGTCTCGACGACCACGAGGTCGAGACGCTGTTCCAGACGCTGACGCCGCTCACCCGTACGGTGGTCGCCGCCGATATCGTCCCCGACGCCACTCCGATGGGCCTGTCCCGCGCCGATCTCGAGGACGCCGGCGCCCACCTGGGCTGAAGCAGGTCACTTCTTCAGCGGGTCGTGGCCCCAGTTCATCAGCGAGTACCGCCACGGGGTGTTCTCGACGTCGCCCGACGGTCGTTGCGCGAGATGCCGGTTGACGTATCCGACGACCTTGCGCATGTGGGCGTGGTCGTCGTCGCTCAGGTCGGCCTTCTTGGTGTGCAGGATCGACACGATGTGGCGCCCGCTGGCGTGCCCGGTGGCCTCGCCGCCGCCCGATTTCTGCCCCACCGACTTCGACTCGTCGGTGTCCAGCCAGGTCTCGAGTTCACCGGCGGTCATGTTGACCGCGTCCTTGAACTGCGACCACGTCTCCTCGGCGTCGTTGCCGGAAGTCATCGGGTGTCCGTCACTTCTTGTCGAGCGCGCCGGGCTTGTGCACGGCGTCGTTGCCGCTCTTGTCGCTGACCACCCGGTACTGCGGTTCGTCCTTGGACGCCTTCACCTTGCGGCCGGCCGCCTCGGTCTCCGAGGTGATCTTCTCGACGACTTCGCCCTCGGCGGTGCTGCCGTGGCTCTGCCAGGTGACCTTGTCGCCCTTCTTGAATTCCTGATCGCTCATGACGGGCGGGTACCCACCGGTTCCGCGGTCACCCGGGCCGCGGCGCCGACGTCATATTTTCGTCGTCCCTAGCGCGGGGCGTACATGATGAGGCCGACCCCGGCCAGGCAGATGAGCGCGCCGGTGACGTCCCAGCGATCGGGACGGAACCCGTCGACCACCACGCCCCACAGCAGCGACCCCGCCACGAACACCCCGCCGTAGGCGGCGAGGATGCGGCCGAAGTGGGCGTCGGGCTGAAACGCCGCCACGAAGCCGTAGGCGCCCAGCGCGATGACCCCGGCGCCCGCCCAGAGCCAGCCGCGGTGTTCGCGCACCCCCTGCCACACCAGCCAAGCGCCGCCGATCTCGAGCAGTGCGGCGAGGACGAACAGGATGGCGGACTTGAGCACGGACACGCCCGTCAGCCTGCCGTGAGTGTGCGCGAACAACCGAATGTCGGCGGCGTGTCGCGCAGCAGACGCGCGCGCTCGGCGTCAGGAGCGGGCGATGTTGCGGTTCCACTCCAGCCAGCCGATGCCGGTGCGGCCGTCTCCGGTGGTCACCGCCGCCCACGCCCGGGGGAATTGGCTGACGCGACCGTCGTCCGCGGTCAGCATCACGGGTGCGAAGCCCCGGATGTCCACGTCGACGGTCAGGTCGCCGGGTTGCACCGTCAGCGAGGTGGTGACGGGCAGACCGGTGTCGGCGAACGTCGCCTGTGCGGTCATCTCGGTGGTCTCGGTCAGGGCGGCGCCCGGCGGCTGGACGTACCCGATGCTCATCGGGCCCATCCCGGGGATCCGCAGGTCGACGCCGTGCAGGTGGGTGTCGTCGTCGAGGTGCAATGCGTTCCACACCCAGTCCATCGCCCACCAGTCGCGCACCCCCCACGAGTGGTCCCGCTGTCCGGGCACGGCGTCGACTGTGTACTCGCGGCCGTCGGCGCTGATCGTGCCCGACACCGTGCAGGCGATCTCGTATCGCGACGTGATGCGGTACTGGTAGGGCGTGCCGACGGTCGTCCACGTCAGATCCATGCTCAGGTCGACCGGACGGCCTGCTTCCCCGCGCAGCAGTGCGGCGGGATCGTCGTACGCCTCCCCGCGGCCGCGGACGGTGACCCGGTAGGTGCGCAGCGGTTCGACGGGCTCGAGCCCGAGAGATGCGCTGTCCGTGGTGGTTTCGGTGTAGCGGTCCGGTAGCGGGGCCTCGAAGTCCACGATCCCGATCGTCGGCATGCCCGGTCCGCACACCAGCGCATTCACCCAGGCGGCGTTGCGGTTCGGGTACAGCCCGAGCCGGACCCAGCCGCCGACATCCTGTGCCCCGTCGGCGAAGTCGAAATACCAGCTCTCGTTCCAGAGTTCCTCGTCGCCGGGCGGGTGTGAGCCCTCGTCGTCGGCGCCTGGCTGCAGGGGGTCCCCCGCGGACGGCTCCGGCAGGGCGGCGAGCGCGTCGGTGTCGAGCACGTGTTCGCAATGGCGGCGCAGCATGGTCATGAACATCTCGTCGCCGCGTTCGGTCCGCGCGACGAGCATCGAGGACACGATCGCCATCATCACGCCGAAGAAGCTCTGGCGGCGGACCCCGTCGCGGACGGCCGCCAGGTCCACCGGCGCCTGCGCGCCCAGCGCCTCGTGGTAGGCGCGCAGCAGCGCGTCGTAGTGCGCGCGCCGATCCTCCACCGGCAGTGCGCATCCCAGGAAGTAGGCCACGTCGGTGAACGCGGGGCCCCAGGTGACGGTCTGCCAGTCGACGACGGTCAGGGGCCGGTCCGCGCCGGGCCGGCCGAACAGCATGTTGTCGAGCCGGTAGTCGCCGTGGATGAGCCCGTGCGGACGCTCGGGGGCGCCCTCGGCGTCGAGGTAGGCATCGAACACCGCGACCAGGCGCTCGCAGACGGCGCGGTGCTCCGGGGCGATCGCGTCACCGTAGCGGTCGGCGAAGCCGGCCCACAGCTGTCCGATGAGCGCCTGATTCATCGGTGACTCGCGGTTGAGCCAGTCGGCGTCGGCGAGGGTGGCGTTGCCGAGCAGCGGACCGTGCACCCGGCCGAGCTCGGCCAGCGCCAGGGTCGCCTGCTCGACCGTTGCGCCGCGGATCTCGTCGCCGACCACCGCGGGCGCCGCATCGCCCAGCAGCAGGTCGAAGGCACCGGTCTCGCCGTTGTAGGCCGCGTGGTAGCAGGGCGCCACCGGACCGGGCAGGCCCGGGGCGATGTCGGTGTAGAACCGCACCTCCCGCTCGTAGAGCCCGAGCGCCAACCCGGTCTGGCGGCTGTTGGCGTCGGTCGCGGCGACCTTGAGGACCACCGATTCCGGTCCGGCCGTCGCGGTGTCGGCCCAGGTGAGCGAGACGCGGTAGCACTCGCTCATCTGGCCGGTGCCGATGCGTTCGAAGCCGAAGTCGGCGACGGTGCCCGCGCCCAGCACGGTGGTCAGCCACTCGGCGGTCAGGTCCGCGGGACTTTCGATGACGAGGTCTGCAGTGTGAGCCACGCGATGAACCTAGCAGTGGGCTGCATCACAGTGTTGACGGGTGTCAACCACCCGCGGCGGCTCAGCGTGCGGAGAGCGTGAAGCCTTCCCAGGCCTGCCTGCGGTCGGCATCGGGGTCGTACTCGACACGCGGCCTGCGGTCGAAGACGAGCACCGCACGCTGATCGGCGCGGTAGGGCTCCCACCCGTCGCCGGGCGAACCGGTCCGGCTGAACGCCCGCCACCGGCGCTGGACGTCTCTGCTCACCGTGACGGCCGAACGCCGGTCGGCGGCCGCGGTCAGCAGCGAACCGAACCTGGTCCGGTAGGTGTCGAACACCGCGAGCAGTTCCGTCGCGTGCGTCGCGCCCAGCCCCGACCACTTCAGCGTGCGCGGTGCGTAGTCGTAGCGGTACACGTAGGTCGGGGCGTGACGTGAGTGGGCCTCGGAGATCTGCCACGTGGCGGTGCCGAACGCGAAGTCTCCGCCCAGTTGCATACACGCCGACGCGTCCGGATAGCCCGGGTAGGCGCTGGTGATCCGGGCGCGGCGCTCGGCATCCGAATCGGCCAGCAGCGTCTCGATCATCGGCTCCGACATCGGCAGCAGCGGCAGGAACCGGCTGAACAGCCGACCTTCCTCGGCGTTGTTGCCCACGATCAGCGGCACCCGGTGCGCGCTGCCCTCGGCCATCGCCGCGACGGGTTCGACGGGCAGGTAGTCGGTGCCGTAGGACGGTCCGACCGGGAACGCGCCCGGCATATGCGTCATCCCCCGCCGGATCAGGTGCTCGAGCGCGTTGCCCAGCTCGACGGGCCGGGCGGCCATCAACGCGGCGGCGCCGTCCTGGGGACGCGCCCCGAGCAGCTCGACGAAGCGTTCGGCGAACACCGCGGCGGCGTCGTGGGAGCGCACCATGCCGCTGGCTGGGCTCTGCGAGATCGCTTGGTGGAAAAGGCCTTTGGCCTGCGGTACGGCGAGCAGTGTGGCGACCGCGTGGGCGCCGGCGCTCTCGCCGAAGATCGTGACGTTGCCCGGGTCGCCACCGAACACCGCGATGTTGTCCCGAACCCACCGCAGCGCCATCACCAGGTCGCGCAGGAACAGGTTCCCGTCGATCGGGTTGTCCGGGGTGGACAGGGACGAGAAGTCCATACAGCCCAGCGGGCCGAGGCGGTAGTTCACCGACACGTAGACGCACCCGCGGCGGGCCATCGCGGCGCCGTCGTAGATCGGGGTGGCCGAACTGCCGAACGCGTATCCCCCGCCGTGGATGAAGAACATCACCGGCAGCGGACCGTCCGCCGGCTTCTCCGGGGCCACCACGTTGAGCGTCAGGCAGTCCTCGCTCATCGGCTGGCGCTTCCCCACACCGAGGAGCGTGTACTTGGGGTCCTGGGGGGCGCAGTTGCCCACGCTGTGGCAGTACCGGACCCCGCGCCACGGCTCGGCGGGCAGCGGGGCGCGGAACCGGCGGCGCCCCACGGGCGGCTGGGCGTAGGGGATGGCTCGCCACCGGTGGACCCGGTCGCGGGTGAACCCCTCGATCGTTCCGGTGCTGATGGTTGCGCGGACGGTACGCTCGTGCATGTTTCGACGGTAGTCGAAACACCTCGGCGCGGCCGCGCCTGACCGGGGGTTGCGTGTCGGCCCGCTAGCCTGGCGACCATGCGGATTGCTGTGATACTGGCGGCGTCTGTGCTGGTCGCGGGTTGTTCGCAGGCGGTCGACGAGCAGTCGCGGCAGACGGACCCGACGATGTCGGCGCCGTCCGGCACCACCCGCACCTCACCGACGCCGACCTCGACGCCGAAACCCCCACCGACCAGGGCCCCGGCGCCCGGGGCGCCGATCGGCGAGGTGATCCGGTGGATCGAGGCAGCGCCCCCGGCCGCACCCGAGGGGTTCCGCACGGTGAGCCGCGAAGGGGCCGCCACCGAGCTCGGTGGCGGCGGCGTCGCGTTCACCACGCCCGCAGGCACGTCGAAGTGCGTCACCGACCGCCGCGCCGAAGGGGCGTTGACCTGTCTGGTGGATCTGCGGGAGCCCCCGGCGCGTCCGCGCGAGGTGTACGGCGAATGGAAGGGCGGCTGGGTCGACTTCCCCGGGGCCACCCTGGATGTCGGTTCGGCGCACGCCGATCCCGGTCCGTTCTCCGACGGATTCGGTGTCGAACTGCCCTACGGGCAGGCGTTGAACTTCGGCGACTACCGCTGCCGCACCGACCCGTCGGGTCTGTTCTGTGTCAACTACGCCCACCAGTCGGCGGCGCGGTTGAGCGACACCGGCGTCGAACCGTTCGGCTGTCTGCAGCAGGTGACGCCACCGCCGCCGGACATCGGCGCCCGCTACAGCTGCTGACCGCGGCCGGCGGCGTCAGTCCGCCGGACGCGCCCGTTCCCGGGCCCGCTGCGGGTAGGCGTGCGTCATCCCGATGGCGCCGACGATGACGACGACGGGCACGACGTAGTTGGTCCAGTCCCGGGTGTGCGGGACCTGCGCGGCGAGCAACCCGAGCAGTGCGATCAGCGAGAACACCAACGCCCACATCAGGGTCAGCACCTGATTGGTGCGCCGGAAGGCCGGCTCCTCCCAATCCTGCAGCGGCACAGACTCTCTGGCGTACTGCTCGGTGAACGGAACGAATGCCAGCGACACCAGCGTCATCACCGCCAGCACGGCGCTGGACAGCGTGGTCGCGTAGGTGTCCATCCAGTCGCGGTCGGCGGCGCCGACGGCGGTCGCGACGACCGTCACGCCGAAGAAGAACACGATCGTGACGATGTCGAGCAGCCGGGGTCCGCCCCGTCCCATCGCGATTCCCAGGATGACGGCGGACAGGACTGCGCAGAGCGCGCCGAACTTCCACGTGCTCGGGCCGTCGGCGACGACCCAGTAGATGATCCACGGCACGAACCCGACGAACGGGCTTCGGTCGAACCAGTCATCCATCAGTTCCGCAGCGTACGCCCGGTGGGCGCGCCGGGACGGAAGGCCGACGGACCGGATGCTCAGGACGGCGGCAGCCGGAAGTCGCCGTCGACGATCACGGCCTCGACGGGTTGACCGCCGATGGTGGCTCCCCACGTGCCGTCCGGCCGCTGCTGGAGCTGACCGGCCCGCTGCAGCAGTCGCCGGTTGCGCACCTCGGCGCGGAACTGCTCGTCCTTGAGCTGCTGCTGTTTCTCGAAGATGTTCTGGTCGTCGTCTCGGCCGAAATCCCCGCCGAGGCCGCCGAACTGCACACCGACGGCGGAACCGTTGGGCCGCAGCACCCACGACTCGCGCACGCCGCCCAGTGCCGCGGTGTACATGCCTGCCGGCGCGGGCACCTCGGCGGCGGTGAACGCGTAAGTGACGCCGTCCATCGTCAGATCGCCCTCGACGTCGTCGCCGTCGAAGGAGGCCTCCAGCGTGTCGCGGAACTTCGACGTGGCCTGGATCGCGCCGTCGGCCTGGTCGCCGAAGAACCACGCTTCGTCGTCGGTGCCGTTGCACGCGTACGCGGCGAACCGGTCGCCGTCGACGGCGATCCCGATCGTCATCGTGCGGCCGTCCTTCTCCATATCGGCGATGTACTTGGCCGAGCGAGGGAACGCCTCTGTGGATGCGGGTGCGGCGGTGGTGCCCGGCGCGGACGCCGTCGTCTCGGTGGTGGACTCCCCGCCCGAGCACGCGGACAGCGTGCCGAACGCGCAGATCGCACTGGCCCCGAGAAGCAGGATGCGGGTGTGTCGACGGATGTGTTGTGTCATGTGACCAGCATGGATTCCCGATTCGGGCGTTACATGGAGAATCGGTGGAGATTGGGTGGAGATCAGTCGGCCAGGAACGCCCCGGCCTCGGCGCAGAACACCTGCCATGCGGGTTCTGCGCCCGTCAGCAGGTGGTTGTTGCTGTGCAGGCGCACCACCCGTGCGTCGGGGATCAGCGCGGCCAGCTCCTCGCCGAAGCGCACCGGCACCCGATGATCGTCGCGCGAGTGCAGGACGAGGGTCGGGCACTTCACTTCCCGGGCCTCGTCGCAGACGTCGATGCGCCCGAATTCGGTGAGGAAGCGCACGGCGTTCTCCGGCGAGGTGGTGCGGCGCTGCAGCTGGTCGAACGCCGCCCAGTCGGCCCGCGTACCGTCAGGCAGGAACTGTGCGGCGAACACCTGACGGAAGGCCGGGTCGTCACGTCCCCACCCGACCCGGGCGAGCTCGAGGTCCAGGGAGGCGGCGCGTCTCTCGTCGTCGTCGATCGCCCGCACCGCACGGCCTTTCGCGTAGGCGCCTGCGAGCACCAGCCGGCTGACCCGCTCGGGATGCCGGGCGGCATAGGCCACGGCCACCGCACCGCCCTGGGAGACCCCCATCAGCGGGAACCGCTCCAGCCCCAGCGCCTCGACCACCGACTCGAGGTCGGTCACCCAGGCGTCGAAGGTGAAATCCTCGACCTCCCAGTCGGACAGTCCGCACCCGCGCTCGTCGTAGCGGATGAACGAATGGCGCTGCGAGAACTCGCGGACCCAGTGCCGCCAGACCGGGCTCTCGATGTCGTAGCCGAGGTGGGTCATCCAGTTGGCGGCCCGGACGAGCGGCGGGCCCTCACCGGAGACCGCGTACGCCAACCGGACGCCGTCGGCGGCGCGGCAGAACGCGATGTGCTGGCGCGGGGCGACCTCGGTGGGCGGGGGCAGGACCTCAGCCGAGGGCGGCGGAGGCGCCGGCGCGTCCGACAGGATGGCGGCGACGAACTGGTAGCCGCGACCGCGCACCGTGCGGATGAAGCGCTGCGACTCCCCGTCGTCCCCGAGCGCCCGGCGGGCGGCCTTGATCCGGCTGGTCAGCGCGGCCTCGCCGACGAAGCGTCCACCCCACACCGTGTCGAACAGCTCTTCCTTGCTGACGAACCGGTCATGGTTGGCCACCAGGTGGGTGAGCACGTCGAACACCTGTGGTTCCACTCTGATCACCTGTGCGCCGCAACGTAATTCGTAGCGGAGCGTGTCGAGCGTGAAGTCGCCGAACCGCCAGACGCCACGGTGCACCGCGCCACCGGTGGTGGCCGGGATGGATTCGGGCGGTGACGGAGCCACGGCTGCCTATCTCGGTGTGGGGTCGCCTCATGGTACGACGTCACGCGCCCGATGACAGCGCGTCGAGCGCGATTCAGAGCGTCGTGAGCAGGTCGTTCTCCGTGACCGCCGACATGGCCAGAGTGCGATAGCCGTAGTCCTCGAACAGGACGGTGACGCGGTCGGTGTCACCGCCGATCACCACACCGTCGCCCCACTCCCGGTGCGCCACCGCGGTGTTGACCGGGATGGCCGACTCTGTCGCGGTGTCCGCGTCGTCCGCGCCCTCGCCGTCGCGACAGCGGTCGCAGTTGCCGCACGGTTCGGGCAGCGGCTGACCGAAGTAGGTGAGCAGGAACTGCCGACGACAGGGCCTCGATTCGGCGTAACCCCGCATCATCTCGACGCGGCTGCGGTCCACGCGCTCTCGCGCCTCGACCACCTCGGTCGCGGCAGCCACCGCATCGCGGGGTGGGATCCCGTTGGCGAGGAACCCTTTTCGGGTCGACCGGATCGCATCCGCCTGTTCGAGGAGGTTGATCGCGTTGGTCAGGCGGCGTCCCCGCACGTCGAGTCGTTCGCGCAGCGTCTTGAGCCGCGTGGGCCGGTCGGTGGCGAGCGCCCGGTAGACGGCTTCGATGAGGTCGCCGTCGGGACGGTGGGTGGTGAAGAACCGGGCCAGCCCCCGATCCTCGGCGCGGTAGAAGAGCACCACGCGCGCCGTCTCACCGTCGCGCCCGGCCCGGCCGATCTGCTGGTAGTACGAGTCCAGCGAATCGGGCACCGACGCGTGCACGACGAACCGCACGTTGGGTTTGTCGATCCCCATGCCGAACGCCGAGGTGGCCACGACCACGTCGACGTCGTCGTTGCGGAAACCCTCGTGGACGGTCTCACGGTCCGCGGCCGCCAGTCCGGCGTGGTAGACCGCGGCGCGGACGCCGCGCTCGCCCAGCGCACCGGCGTAGCGCTCGGCGTCCTTGCGGGTGGCGGTGTAGAGCAGCCCGGGAGCCTCGAGGTCGACGACGGTGTCCACCACCGCGGCGCGCTTGTCGGCGTCGCGGACGAACTGCTGCACCTCGAGGCTCAGGTTGGGCCGGTCGAAGCCGCCCACCACCATCAGGGGGTCGCGCAGCGCGAGCCGCTCGACGATCTCGCGGCGCACCACCACCGACGCCGTAGCGGTGAGCGCCACCACCGGCGCCCCCTTGCCGAACTGGGCGAACGCGTCGGCCAGTCGCAGGTAGTCCGGGCGGAAGTCGTGTCCCCACGCCGAGACACAGTGCGCTTCGTCGACGACGATCAGAGACACCGACGCCTCGGCGAGCCGGGACACCACCCGCTCGTTGGCGAGCTGTTCGGGCGAGACGAAGATGTACTCGGCCTCGTTGCTGCTGACGGCCTCCCAGTTGTGCTCGGTGACCGTCGACCGCTGCTGGGAGTGGATCGCCACGGCCTCGGGCGCGCGGGTGTCGGCCAGCCCGGCGATCTGGTCCTGCTGCAGCGCGATCAGTGGCGAGACGACCACGGTCGCGCCGTCGAGCAGCACCGCGGGGACCTGATAGATCGCGGACTTACCGGACCCGGTCGGCAGCACCGCCACCACGTCGCGGCCCGCCAGCACGGCCTCCATCGCCTCGAGCTGCTCGGGGTGCAGTTCCTCCCAGCCGAACACCCGCCGGGCGGTTTCACACAACTCGTTCGAGCGCTTGTCTTCTCCAACCACCGCGGCCGGTTACCCGGGGCGCGGACGCGAAAACCTACCGCCAGCCGTCGGCGGCTTTGGCCGCGCGCATCAGCGCATCGCACAGCTGGCGCAGCTCGTCGGATCCGGCGCCTTCGTCGATCGCCGTCGCGACGTCCTCGGCCGCGCAGCGCACCTCGAACACCCGGTCGGCCAGCAGCGCGGCCTCCTCGGCGGTCAGCACGACCGCGTCCGGCGACAGCGAGGTCCCCCGCACCATCGCGCGCTGTTCGTAGGCGCGCTGCCTGCACGACTGCCTGCAGTACTGACGGCGACGCCCCAGACCGGCATCGGCGACCTCGCGGCCACACCAACGGCACGGCTGGGGCCGGGTACGCCGTCTGCTCGCGGTCTCCACGAAATCAGACTGTAGACGGGTCACCCCGCCGATCCCGGTAGCATGGAGGGTCGAGTCGGGAACCGTTCGTGGCTCCGCCGCGTTGATAATCCGGCAAGAATCTTTCGATGAGGAGTGTTCGACGATGGCTGATCGTGTCCTGAGAGGCAGTCGCCTCGGAGCTGTGAGCTACGAGACCGACCGCAACCACGACCTGGCGCCGCGTCAGGTCGCTCGCTACCGCACCGACAACGGCGAGGAGTTCGACGTCCCGTTCGCCGACGACGCCGAGATCCCCGGCACGTGGCTCTGCCGCAACGGACTGGAAGGCACCCTGATCGAGGGTGACGTCCCCGAGCCGAAGAAGGTCAAGCCGCCGCGTACCCACTGGGACATGCTGCTCGAGCGCCGCAGCGTCGAGGAGCTCGAGGAACTGCTCAAGGAGCGCCTCGATCTGATCAAGTCGAAGCGGCGCGGCAGCTGAGCGCCGGCTAGCGCCGGTATTCCAGTCCGCGGGCGCGGTCGAAGCGCCCGCGGATTCCCCAGTCCGCGACCTTGAGCATGGCCTCGCGGATGTTCGACCCGCTCATCTTGGACTGGCCCAGTTCACGCTCGCTGAACGTGATCGGCACCTCGACGACGACAAACCCGTTGTTGATGGTCCGCCAGGTCAGGTCGATCTGGAAGCAGTAACCCTTGGAATCGACCGCGGACAGGTCGATCTTCTCGAGCACCTCACGCCGGTACGCGCGGTAGCCGGCCGTGATGTCGTGGATGTCCACCCCGAGCAGCACCCGGGCGTAGGTGTTGGCCGTCTTCGACAGCGCGTAGCGGCGGCGCGGCCAGTTACGGATGGTGCCGCCGGGAACGTACCGCGAGCCGATCGCCAGGTCGGCGCCCGAGTCGACGGCGTCGAGGAGCCGATGCAGCTGTTCGGGCGCGTGGCTGCCGTCGGCGTCCATCTCGACCAGTACCGAGTAGCCGCGGCCGAGCCCCCACGCGAAGCCGGCCAGATACGCCGCACCCAGCCCGTCCTTGCTGGTGCGGTGCATGACGTGCATCCGGTCCGGATCGGTCAGCGCCAACTCGTCGGCGAGCTGACCTGTGCCGTCGGGGCTGCCGTCGTCGACCACGAGGATGTGCACCTGCGGACACGCCTTGTGCACCCGGTCGACGATCAGCGGCAGGTTCTCCCGCTCGTTGTACGTCGGGATGATGACCAGCGTCCGCTGGCTCGGGCGGATGTCCGCGCCGGCCGGGCGTTGCGCTTGCGCCGCCGGGTCGCTCATGAGGCTCCTTCGTTGCTGCTGCTGCGTGCTGCGGACCGGTCTTCCCGGTCCGGGGTCGCGGTTCGCCGCCGCCGCGACCTCTGCACCACCCTCGTGGGCACGAAATTCCCATTGTGCAGTATGGCGGCGATCACGGCGCCCACCCCGGCGATCAGCAGCAGCCCCTGCACCAGCGGACCCCATCGGGTGGCGGGCGTGATGTCGGTCTTGAGCCGGATCTGGGTGTCGAGGTAGGCGGGTTCGAAGAACTCCGTTCGCGCGAGGTCCCGGCCGTCCGGCGCGATGACCGCGCTGATCCCGGTGGTTCCGGCGACGACCGCGTACCGGTCGTGTTCGACGGCGCGCAGTCTGGCGAAGGCGAGTTGCTGGCGGCTCATGGCCTCGTCGAACGTGGCGTTGTTGGTGGGCACCGCGAGCACCTGTGCCCCGTTGCGCACCGATTCCCGGGCGGCGCGGTCGAAGATGACCTCCCAGCAGGTGGTGATCCCGACGGGCACACCGGCCGCGTTCACGACACCGCTGCCGTCGCCGGGGATGAAGTAGCCCGCCCGGTCGGCGTACGGCGAGAGCTTGCTGAAGAAGCCGCGCCAGGGCAGGTATTCGCCGAACGGCTGCACGATCCGCTTGTCGTGGCGGTCGCCGGGACCCGTGGCCGGATTCCACACCAGCACCGTGTTGGTCGAGACCGGATTGTCCGGGGTGTGGTCGGGCGTGCGGACGACGGCGCCGACCAGGATCGGCGCGTTGATCGCCGAGGCGGCCGCCGAGATCTGCTCGGCGGCGTCCGGGTTGGCCAGTGGATCGATGTCCGAGGAGTTCTCCGGCCACACCACGAACATCGGCTGCGCCGCCCGGCCCGCGCGCACGTCCTGCGCCAGCCGCAGCGTCTCCTCGACGTGGTTGTCGAGGACCGCGCGGCGCTGGGCGTTGAAGTCGAGCCCCAGCCGTGGCACGTTGCCCTGCACCGCAGCGACGGTCACCGGCTGGTCGTCGACGGCGCCCGTCGCCGAGTGCCGCACCTGCGGCCAGATGACGGCGGTCCCGAGCAGCACCACCGCGATGACCGCTCCCGGCAGGACGACCGCGGGCGGCGCCGCGACATGGGCGGGCCGCCCGTCGTGTCCGCGAATCCACCGCACGATCTCGTCGACCAGCGCCGCCACCGCGAATCCGGCGAGCATCACCGCGAACGACAGCAGCGGCGCGCCGCCGACGCGGACCAGCGACAGCAGCGGACCGTCGGTCTGACCGAACGCCACCACACCCCACGGGAAGCCCCCGAACGGCACGCTGGACTTCAGCCACTCCTGCACCGCCCACAGCGCGGCGAACCACAGCGGCCAGCCGGGCAGCCGGCGCGCCGTCACCGCGGCGAGCCCGAACAATGCCGGGAAGAGCGCCTCGACCGCGGCCAGCGCCAGCCACGGCAACGCGCCGACCAGGCCGCTGATCCACGGCAGCAGCGGAATGTAGAACGCCAACCCGAAGAGGTAGCCGTACCCGAAGCCGCCCGCGCGCGTCGTCGACCCGCTGCGCAGCACCCACGCCAGCAGCGCAGCCGAGAGGAACGCGCAGTACCACCACCCGAACGGCGGGAAGCTCACGCAGAGCAGCAGGCCGCCGGCGATCGCCGCGACCAGGTGCCACATCCGGTCCACGACCGCCTGCGGGAAGCGACGGAGCCGGGGCGCCAGGCCCGCCATCCGGCCGCGCGGCGCGTCACCCATGGATGACGACACCTCGGTGCACCGTCTGGCGGCAGCGCGGCGGCGCGTCTCCGGGTTCGAGTCGCGGTAGCGCCGGCACCCGGGAGCGCGGGTCGGTCGACCAGCGCTGGACGGAGTCGGCGGGTGCGCTGACGGCCAGCTCGCCGGCCTCCCACACCGCATAGGACGCCGGGGCGCCGGGTACCAGGGTGCCGGTGACGCCGTCGCGGACCCCGGCCGCCCGCCAGGCGCCGCGGGTGGCGGCGGCGAACGAGGCGCGCAGCGAGATCGCACTGCCCGGGGTCCGATGGCGACTCGCCGCCCGCACCGTCGACCAGGGGTCGATGCCGGTGACGGGGCTGTCGGAGCCGAACGCGAGTGGCACGCCATGGGATGCTAACAGCGCGAACGGGTTGAGCCCGGCGGCTCGATCCCGGCCCAGGCGCTGGGCGTACATACCGTCCGGACCGCCCCACAGATCGTCGAAGTGCGGTTGCATGCTGGCGACCACACCCCATGATCCGAGCTGGGCCGCCTGCTCGGGGGTGACCATCTCCAGATGTTCGAGGCGGTGCCCGCACCGGGCCACCGCGGGCGCGCCGAACCGCTCGACCACCCGCCCGAGTGCGGACACCACCGCACCGACGGCGGCGTCGCCGATGACATGGAATCCGGCGGTGACGCCGGCCTGGGTGCAGGCGTGCAGATGGGCCGCGACGGCGCCCTCGTCGAGGTAGGTGTTGCCGCACTGCTCCGGCGCGTCGTCGTAGGGCCGGGTCAGCCACGCAGTGCGTGAGCCGAGCGCGCCGTCGACGAACAGGTCCCCCGCCAGACCGCGGGCGCCGGTGCGGTCGACGAGAGCACGGGCCTCGTCGGCGTCGGTGACGGCCTCACCCCAGTACCCGACGACCTCCACCCCGTGCCGGGTCTCACGCAGTTCCCGCCAGTCCTCGAGACCGCCGATCTGGGGCCCCGCGCACTCGTGCACCGCGACGATGCCGTGGGCGGCGGCGGCGTCCAATGCGGCCCGGCGGGCCTGTCCACGCTGGGCTGCCGTCAGCAGTGCGCGTGCGGCGGCGCGCACGAGGTGGTGCGCGTCGGCGGTCAGGGGCCGCTGCGGGTGGTGTCCCGCGGCGTCGGCCAGCCCGGGCACACGGTCCCGCAGCGCGGTCGAGGCGGCCGCGGAGTGGACGTCGACCCGCGCGAGGTACGCCGCCCGCCGCCCCACCGCGGCGTCGAGATCGTCGGTGCTCGGCGCGGTGGGCTCGGGCCATCCGGATTCGTCCCAGCCGTGCCCCCAGATGACCCCGTCCGGGTGGATCCGCGCCTGCTCGGCGAGCAGGTCGAGGCAGTGGCGCAGTGAGGTGGCGTGGCGCAGATCGAGGCCGATGAGCGTCAGACCGGTGGCGGTGACGTGGACGTGGCTGTCGACGAACGCCGGCGCCACGAAGCCGCCGTCGAGGTCGACGACCTCGGCCTGTGGGAACTGGGCGCGTCCGACGTCGTCGCTGCCGACCCACGCCACGGTGCCGTCGCGTACGGCGATGGCGGTGGCATCGGGTTGGGCGGGGCTGTGCACCCGCCCGTTGAGCAGCAGTGTCGTCACGGAGCCGACAGACTAGCCGGGTCAGTCGACCCGGCGCTCCACCGCAGGGGGTTGTACGTCGACGACGTCGACGACCTCACCGTCGATGTAGTCCGCGCGGCGGGGTCGGGCGGACATACCGGTCACGACGATCGGCATCCCGGGCCCGAACCGGCGGGCCGCCAGCGCGGTCACCACTGGACGGGCGGCCGCCCGCGTCGGCGGCAGCAGCAGGAGCGCCCCGACCACCGAGCTGGCGAGCCCGGGGAGGACGACGAGCACGGTGCCCAGCGCGACCAGGGCGCTGTCGGTGACCGCCCCCTGGGCCGTCGTCGCCGTCAGACCCGAGCGCAGGCGCTGCAGCTGCCGCTTGAGTTGCGATCCGGCGAGCATGAGGCCCAGCGCGAAGGCCGCCAGGGAGATCAGGAGCGCCCACCCCAGACCGACGGTCGAGACGAGCGCCACGAGGACCGCCACCTCGACGACCGCGTAGAGCAGGAACAGCCGCATTGCCATAGCCCTCCAACGTCTCGGGGGCCGGGTGGGTTCCGTACATTCGGGAACCATGATCAACACGGTGACCACAGTGCGCGTCGACGCCCCGGACGGACCGATCGAGGCGCTGCTGAGCATGCCCGAGGGCGAGGGCCCCTGGCCCGGTGTGGTGGTGGTGCACGACGCGCTCGGCTCCGGCTCGGACAACGAGGCCACCGCGAGGCGGATCGCGGCCGCCGGGTACGTCTCGATCACACCGAACCTGTACTCACGCGGGGGCCGGGCGCGGTGCATCACCCGGGTGTTCCGGGAGGCGCTGCAGCAGCGCGGCCGCGCGTTCGACGACGTGCTCGCCGCCCGTGACCACCTGCTCGGGCTGCCGCAGTGTTCGGGTGCGGTGGGGATCGCCGGGTTCTGCATGGGCGGACAGTTCGCGCTGCTCCTCGGCCCCGGCAACTTCGGCGCCTCGGCCCCGTTCTACGGGACCCCGCTGCCCAAGCACATCGGCGAGACGCTCGACGCGTCGTGCCCGGTGGTGGCCAGCTTCGGCCGACGCGACCCGCTGGGCAGGGATGCCGGGGACAGACTGCAGGAGATGGTGACGGCCAAGGGGGTGCCCGCGGACGTCAAGGTCTACCCGGACGCCGGCCACAGCTTCGCCAACCGGCTACCCGCGCAGCCGCTGATGCGGATCGCGAATTTCGGCTACCACGCCGAGGCCACCGAGGACGCGTGGCAGCGCGTGTTCGCGTTCTTCGGCGAGCACCTGACGCATTAGGCCGCGGCGGTCACCTCGATGGCGCTGTGCAGCTTGTCGACGCCACCGCGGATGATCGCGTGGGGCACCCACCACCACGCGTGCCACCAGTAGCGCTTGGTGACCATGTTCCACACCCGCCGGGTCTCCGAGTGCGGCAGGTTGCGGGCCACCGCCTCGACCGGTTCGCCCTTGGGTTTGCCCAGCACACCGCACTTCTGGATCGTCACCCGAGGGGTGTTGTTGATGCGTTTTGTCTTCCACGACCCGTCGTCGGTGATGATGAGCAGTTTGTCGCCGTCGGGCACGCCCCACACCGGGGTGGGCTTGGGCCGGCCGTCCTTGGTGAACGTCGTCAACAGCAGGTACTTCTCGCCGTAGACGTCTCTGAAGGTGGGCGCCATGTCAGGCCGCCGCCTCGATCTCGATCGTCACGTTGTTCTTCATGCCCCCGCGCAGCTTCGAGAAAACGTTGAAGGTCTTGCCGAGCAACCCGTACCGGTCACCGAGCGCGTCGTAGGTCGCGGCGTTGGCGGATTTGTCGAGGATCGTCGCCGCGGCCTCCACCGGCTCGCTCTGCGGTTTCCCCGCACGGTCGCACTTGGCGATCGTCACGCGCCGGGTGTTGCGGATCCGCTTGACCTTCCACGACTTCTCCTGCGTGATCACCAGGAGCTTGTCGCCGGACGGTGCGGCCCAGACCGCCGTCGGCTTGGGCCGGCCGTCCTTGGTGAAGGTGGTCAGCAGGATGTACTCGGAGCCGGCGATCTCGGCGAATGTGGGGGCCATGTGATCAACCTAGCGGCGTCCGCCCCCACCGCGCCGGATCAGCCCTCGAGCTCCCCTTCGGTCTCCAGCAGCACCTGACGCAGGCCGTCCAGCGTGGCGGGGTCGGGTTCGGCCCACATGCCGCGCCCGGCGGCCTCCAACAACCGTTCGGCCATCCCGTGCAGCGCCCACGGATTGGATTCCTCCATGAACTTGCGGTTCTCGGCGTCGAGCACGTACTCCTGTGACAACCGGTCGTACATCCAGTCCGCCATGACGTGGGCGGTGGCGTCGTAACCGAACAGGTAGTCCACCGTTGCGGCCATCTCGAACGCGCCCTTGTACCCGTGCCTGCGCATCGCGGTGATCCAGCGGGGGTTCACCACGCGGGCGCGGAAGACCCGGTTGGTCTCCTCCGACAGCGTGCGGGTGCGGACGGCGTCGGGGCGGGTGTTGTCACCGATGTAGGCGGCCGGGGCCTTGCCCGTCAGCGCGCGCACCGTGGCGACCATGCCGCCGTGGTACTGAAAGTAGTCGTCGGAGTCGGCGATGTCGTGTTCGCGGGTGTCGGTGTTCTTGGCGGCCACCGCGATTCGCCGGTAGCTGCGGTTCATGTCGTCGGCGGCCGGTCTGCCGTCCAGTCCCCGGCCGTAGGCGAAACCGCCCCACGCGGTGTACACCTCGGCGAGGTCGGCGTCGTCGCGCCAGTTGCGGCTGTCGATCAACTGCAGCAGCCCCGCCCCGTAGGTGCCCGGCTTGGACCCGAAGATCCGTGTGGTGGCCCGCCTTTGGTCACCGTGCTGTGCGAGGTCCGCCTGAGCGTGGGCGCGGACGTAGTTGTCTTCGTCGGACTCGTCGAGACCAGCGACCAGGGTGACGGCGTCGTCGAGCATCGCGACCACGTGCGGGAAGGCGTCGCGGAAGAACCCGGAGATCCGGACCGTGACGTCGATGCGGGGCCGGCCGAGTTCGGCGAGGTCGATCGGTTCGAGGTCGACCACCCGGCGGGAGGCGTCGTCCCACACCGGTCGAACTCCCAGCAGCGCAAGCACTTCGGCGATGTCGTCACCGGAGGTCCGCATGGCCGAGGTGCCCCACACCGACAGCCCGACCGACCGCGGCCACGACCCATGGTCGGCGCGGTAACGGTCGAGCAGCGAATCCGCCATCGCCACACCGGTTTCCCAGGCCAGCCGTGAGGGGACGGCCTTGGGGTCCACCGAGTAGAAGTTGCGCCCGGTCGGCAGGACGTTGACCAACCCCCGCAACGGGGACCCCGAGGGGCCGGCGGCGATGTAGCGGCCGTCGAGCGCGCGCAGCACCTGGGTGATCTCGGCGGCCGTGCCGGCCAGCCGCGGCACCACCTCGGTGGCGGCGAACCGCAGGATCGCCGCGACCTGCGGGTCGTCGGTGATGGTGTCGACCGCGGCGGGATCCCAGTCGGCGGCCTGCAACGCGGCGACCAGGTGCCGGGCCCGGGCTTCGACGGCGTCGACGCTGATCCGCTCGTCGTGGCCGTCCTCGGCCAGGCCGAGCGCCTGGCGCAGTCCGGGCAGGGTCTGTTCGCCGCCGAAGAGTTGGCGGGCGCGCAGGATCGCCAGCACCAGGTCCAGCTCGGCCTCGCCGGCGGGCGGCGCACCGAGGATGTGCAGCCCGTCGCGGATCTGAACGTCCTTGATCTCGCAGAGCCACCCGTCGACGTGCAGCAGCATGTCGTCGAACGAGTCCTCGTCGGGGCGTTCCTCGAGACCGAGGTCGTGGTCCATCTTCGCCGCCCGCATCAACGTCCAGATCTGTTGGCGCACCGCGGGGAGCTTGTTCGGATCGAGCGCCGAGACGTTGGCGTGTTCGTCGAGGAGTTGCTCGAGGCGGGCGATGTCACCGTAGGTCTCGGCCCGGGCCATCGGCGGGATGAGGTGGTCGACCAGGGTGGCGTGGGCGCGTCGCTTGGCCTGGGTCCCCTCCCCCGGATCGTTGACGAGGAACGGGTAGATCAGCGGCAGATCGCCGAGTGCGGCGTCGGTGCCGCAGGCCGCCGACATGCCGAGCGTCTTGCCGGGCAGCCACTCGAGGTTGCCGTGTTTACCGAGGTGCACCACGGCATGGGCGCCGAATCCGGAGTCGATCCAGCGGTAGGCCGCGAGGTAGTGGTGGCTGGGCGGCAGATCGGGATCGTGGTAGATGGCGACCGGGTTCTCCCCGAATCCGCGAGGCGGCTGCACCATCAGCACGATGTTGCCGGTTTGTATTGCGGCGATGACGATCTCGCCGTCGGGGTCACCGGTGCGGTCGACGAAGAGTTCACCGGGCGGCGGCCCCCAGTGCTCGACGACGGCGTCGGTCAGTTCGGCGGGCAGCGTGGCGAACCACGCACGGTAGTCGTTGGCGGACAGTCGAACCGGGTTTCCGGTGAGCTGACCGTCGGTGAGCCACTCCGGGTCCTGACCGCCGCGCTCGATGAGGGCGTGGATCAGCGCGTCACCATCGCCGGCCTCCACACCCGGCACCTCACCGATGTTGTAGCCGACCTCCCGCATGGCCCGCAGCAACGCCACCGCGCTCGCCGGAGTGTCCAGTCCGACCGCGTTGCCGATCCGCGCGTGCTTGGTCGGATACGCCGAGAACACGACCGCGATCCGCTTGTCCTGTAGGGGGATTCGTCGCAGACGCGCGTGCCGCAGGGCGATGCCGGCGACCCGGGCGCACCGTTCGGGGTCGGCGACGTAGGAGGTCAACCCTTCGCTGTCGATCTCCTTGAACGAGAACGGCACCGTGATGACGCGGCCGTCGAACTCGGGGACGGCGACCTGCGTGGCCACGTCGAGCGGGGACAGGCCGTCGTCGTTGTCGTGCCACTGCGCGCGCGAACTCGTCAGGCAGAGCCCCTGAAGGATGGGCACGTCCAGCGCGGCGAGGTGCGCGACGTTCCAGCTGTCGTCGTCGCCCCCGGCGCCCGCCGCGGCAGGGGTGGCCGCGCCTGCCGCGAGCACCGTGGTGATCAGCGCGTCCGCGGACCCCAGCAGCGACACCAGTTCCGGGTCGGCGTTGCGCAGCGAGGCGCAGTAGACCGGCAGCGGCCGCCCACCCTGCGCCTCGATCGCGTCGCACAGGGCCTCGATGTAGGCGGTGTTGCCGGCCAGTTGCTGAGCCCGGTAGTACAGGACGGCGACCGTGGGCCCGTCCACGGCGGGGATGTCGCGGTCGAGCAGCCCCCAGGTCGGCGTGGTGGCGGGCGGAGCGAACCCGAAGCCGGTCATCAGCAGCGTGTCGCAGAGGAAGGCATGGAGCTGGCGCAGGTTGTCCACGCCGCCCTGCGCGAGGTAGACGTGCGCCTGGAGCGCGGCGCCCTGCGGGACCGTGGAGTGCCGCATCAACTCCGCATCGGGGGCCTGCTCACCACTGACCACCACGGTGGGCAGCCCTGCGGCTGAGACGGTGTCGATGCCGTCCTGCCAGGCGCGGTAGCCGCCGAGGATCCGGATGACGACGACGTCCGCGCCGTCGAGCAGCTCGTCGAGCTCGCCCGTCACCAGCCGGGACGGATTCGCCCAGCGGTACCGCGCCCCGCTGGAGCGCGCGGTGATCAGGTCGGTGTCAGAGGTCGACAGCAGCAGGACGGTCGGCGCGGGGTGCGGCGGGGTCACTCACCATTCGTACCCCACCGCATCCGCTCACTGGTCCGAGCCACCCCACCGGGCGTACCACGACTGCTGGTAGGGCAGGCCGAGAACGGCGACGAGGACGAACAAACCCACGGCGATGGCGATCAGTGTGAACACTGGGCACCCCTTTCGAGTCAGTTAACCGGTACCCGCGGTATCGGTTCACTGGAAACGTACGGCCGGGACGTCGTCGCAGGCCACTGTTTGTGCCGGACTGATCATCGACGCGGGACCTGTGACCCACGCCATATAACCCGGGATCACCCCTGTTCAGGCGGGTGTGACGAACCCTTTGGCGACCATCCAGTCGCGCGCGACGATCGCCGGATCGCGCCCCTCGACGTCGACCTGCTTGTTCATCTCGATGATCGCCTCGTTGGTGAGGGCGGCGGTGACGGGCGCGGTGACCTCCGCGATCTCGGGATGCGCGTCGAAGAACCCGCGCTTCATCGTCACCGAGGGGTTGTAGTGCGCGAAGAACTGTTTGTCGTCGGTGAGCACGGTCAGGTCCAGGGCCGCGATGCGACCGTCGGTGGTGAAGACCTCACCGAAGTCGCACTGCCTGCCGTCGGCCGTGGCCTGGTAGATGATGCCGACCTGCAGGATCGGGGTCTGGGCCCGCGCCGGGTCGAAACCGTACGCGGCCGCCATCCCGGGGAACCCGTCCTGGCGCGCGCGGAACTCGGTGTCGACACAGGTCTTGGCCGCCGCGGGGTTGGTGCGCACCAATTCGGCGTACTGCGACAGGGTGCGCACCCCGGTCCGTTCGACCACCTGCTTGCTGGCCGCCAGCGCGTACGTGTCGTCCATCGGTCCGGGGTCCAGCCAGACCATGCCGTTGCGCTCGAGGTCCTCGTCGCGCACGGCTTCGAACTGTTCACGGGTGTTCGGGATCGGCTTCTCGTGGCCCAGGTAGTTGATCCATGCGTTGCCGGTGAACTCGTAGGCCACGTCGACCTGTCCCCGCAGCTGCGCCTCCCGTGTGCTGCGCGAGCCGACGATGCCGGTGAGGTCACGCACCTCGGCGCCGGCCGCCATCAGCGTGAACTCGAGGATGTAGCCGAGGATGACCTGCTCGGTGTACTCCTTCGAGCCGACGGTGATCGGCACGCCCTCCAGACCCGGCGTCGGCGTGATCGATCCCGGCCCCACCATCAGCGGGACGGTGCTGCCCGACCCGAGCCCGCACCCGCTCACCGCCAAGACGATCGCGCACGCGAGCGCCACCACGCGATTTCGGTGTCGTCGGTTGCGCCGGGCGCGACGAAGTACGCCGAAATCCCCGGTCATCGCAGCCCCTTCGGGTTGAGGAAGAACTCGGCGAGCCCGCCGAGCCAGTCGACCAGCAGGGCCAGGCAGACGGCGAGCACGCTGCCGAGGATCAGCGTCACGTTGTCCTGCAGCTTGTAGCCGGTGTCGATGAGGATGCCCAGGCCCCCGGCGTTGACGAGGAACGACAGCGTCGCGGTGCCGACGGCCAGCACCAGTGAGGTGCGCATCCCGGCGAGGATGTACGGCACCGCCAACGGCAGTTCCACCCGTAGCAGCAGGCCCCTGCGCGACATCCCCTGTCCGAGTCCCGCGTCGATGAACGAGCGGTCCACCTGGTCGAGGCCGAGGATGGTGCTCGCGAGCACCGGGAGCAGCGAATACAGCGCGATCGGCAGAACGCCGATCCAGAAGCCGGTCCGCGCGGTGAGCAGGAAGAGGAGCACCAGCAGACCGATCGCCGGCGCCGCCTGCCCGACGTTGGCCACGCCGATGAACAAGGGCCGCAACGCCTTCGCGCCGGGCCGGGTGACCAGGACGCCCAGCGGGACACCGACCGCCAGCACGATCGCCGTCACCGCGGCGGTGATGAGCAGATGCTGCCAGATCAGCGTCGCCACGTTGCCGGGGTTGATGTTCTCCTGTTGCGTCGCGGTGAGGTCGCGGTTGAACGCCCAGAACACCACCGCGGCGCCGACGACGAGCACGAGCGCCGGCTGGATGAGCAGCCGCAACCGCTCGGCGGATGCGGCTCTGGGCGCCTTGCGATCCCGCGCCTGGTCGGCGACGGTGCTCACGATTCGGAGTTCTCCGCGTTGGCCTCCGCGCGCAGCCGGGTGATCGTGTCGATGAGCATCTCCAGGGTCACCAGTCCGGCATACCGGCCGCCGGCCCCGGTCACCACCGCGGACGCGTGCTGTTCGGCGAGGATCGCTTCGAGGGCGTCTTCGAGGGTGGAGTGCGTGCTCACGACGTCGAGGTCCTCGGCGGCGTCCGAGACCGACGCGGCGTTGCGCAACCGGTTCTCCCGCACCCACTTCACCGGCCGGTCGCGGTCGTCGAGGATCACCGCCCACTCGGCGTCGCTGTCCGCGAGCCGCCGGCGAACCTCCTCGAGCGAGTCGTCGACGTGCACCGCGAGGTGGTCGCGCAACTCGATGTCCTTGATCCGCATCAGGCCGAGCTGCCGCAGGGAGGCACCGGAGCCGACGAAGCCGGCCACCGTGTCGTCGGCCGGGCTGGCCAGGATGTTCTGCGGGGTGTCGTACTGCAGCAGCTTGGATCGGGGACCGAGCACCGCGATGCGGTCACCGAGCTTGACGGCCTCCCCGAAGTCGTGGGTGACGAACACGATGGTCTTGCGCAATTCGGTTTGCAGGCGCAGCAATTCGTCCTGCAGGGTGCTGCGGGTGATCGGGTCGACGGCGCCGAAGGGTTCGTCCATCAACAAGACGGGCGGGTCGGCGGCCAGCGCACGGGCCACCCCGACGCGTTGCTGCTGACCGCCGGACAGCTGCCGCGGGTACCGGTCGGCGTACTGCCCCGGATCGAGCCCCACGAGGTCGAGCAGTTCGTCGACCCGGGACTCGATGCGTTTGCGGTCCCAGCGCAGCAGCCCGGGCACCAGGCCGACGTTCTGCCGGATGGTCATGTGCGGGAACAGACCGGCCTGCTGGATGGAGTAGCCGATCTTGCGCCGCAGTTCGGTCGGTTTGATCGACAGCGCGTCCACGTCGCCGATGCGGATCTGACCGGAGGTCGGCTCGGAGAGCCGGTTGATCATCCGCATCATCGTGGTCTTGCCGCACCCGGAGGGTCCGACGAAGACGACGATCTCACCGGCCGGAATGTCCAGCGACGCATCGTCGACGGCGGGTTCGGCGGCCCCGGGATAGACCTTGGACACGTGGTCGAGTTCGATGCGCACCCCGGACGGATCGGTCACCGTTGCGCCGTTCTGTGTTGTCATCGAATGCCTTTCGATGTGGTGAGCCGGCCGATCAGCACCAGCACGGCGTCGAGGACGAGCGCGAGGATGACGATCAGCAGGGTTCCGGTGAGCGCCATGGGGACGGCGGTGGGGCTGCCGACCCGGGCCAGCCCGGCGAAGATCAGGTTCCCGAGTCCGGGACCCTTGACGTAGGCGGCGATGGCCAGCACACCCATCGACATCTGGGTGCTGATCCGCATGGCAGAGAGGATCGACGGCCACACCAGCCGCAGTTCGACACGTCCCAGGGTCGCCATCCGGCTCATGCCGATACCGCGCGCGGCGTCGGTGAGGGCGGGGTCGACGGCGTTGAGCCCGACGATCGTGTTCCGGATGATCGGCAGCAGCGAATACAGCACCAGAGCAGCCACGCTGGGCACCACGCCGAGGCCGAACAGCGGGATCAGCAGACCGAGCAGCGCGAACGCCGGCACCGTGAGGATCACACTCGACGTCGCCGTGGCGAGGTTGGCCGCGGTGGCGTTGCGGTAGGTCAGCACGCCGATCGCGACGCCGATGACCGTCGCGATCAGCACGCTCTGCACCACCGCGCTGACATGCTGGTACGAGTCGAAGATCAGCTGTGCCTGATGGGTTCTGAGGTAGTCCCACAGCTCCCGCACGACCACCTCCGCGTCTCGGCTCGTTGAGTGCCGAATTCGCTGGTACCCCCGGTCGCCGGAAACGAAACGACGCCCGGCGCGACGGGGGTTTCGGTTCGCCGTGAGTCAAACCATGGTGCGACCCCGGCGCGGCGGCCACCCTGACCGGCATGTCGTTACGAGTGGTGAAGCTGGGCGCGAACATCGGCGCCAGGATCGACGGGGCCCGCCTCGGCGGCGGGCTCGACCCGGCGACCGTGAGCGCGATCAATGAGGCGTTGCTCGAGCACAAGGTGATCTTCTTCCGCGGTCAGCACCACCTCGACGACGACGGACAGCTGGCGTTCGCGCGGCGGCTGGGCACCCCGACGACGGCCCATCCGACGGTGACCTCGCGCGGGCACCGGATCCTGCCGATCGACTCGCGCTACGACAAGGCCAACAGCTGGCACACCGACGTCACGTTCGTCGACCGCATCCCCAAGGCCTCGCTGCTGCGCGCGGTCACCCTTCCGGAGTACGGGGGCACCACCACGTGGGCGTCGACGGAGGCCGCCTACGACCAGCTGCCCGCGCCGCTGCGCGCGCTCGTCGAGAACCTGTGGGCCGTGCACACCAACCGGTTCGACTACGCCGCCGACTACGACGGCCGCCGTGAGGCGCTCGCCGCCACCGAACGGGAGTACCGCGAGGAGTTCGTCTCCGAGTACTTCGAGACCGAACACCCGGTGGTGCGCATCCACCCGGAGACCGGCCGCAAGGTGCTGCTGCTCGGCCACTTCATCAAGCAGTTCGTCGGCCTGGGGGTCGCCGAGTCGACCGCGCTGCTGGCGCTGCTGCAGAACCGCGTCACCAAGCTGGAGAACACCGTGCGGTGGAGCTGGGAACCGGGCGATCTGGCGGTCTGGGACAACCGCGCGACCCAGCACTACGCGGTGGCCGACTACGACGACCAGTACCGGCGGCTGAGCCGCGTCACGCTGGCCGGCGACATCCCCGTCGACGTGTACGGGCAGCGCAGCAGGGTCGTCGTCGGCGACGCGTCCGGCTACTCCGACGTGGTGGTGCCGGTCGCGCTGGCGAGCTGAGTCACTCGGTCGCCGGGGTGCCCGACATGTGACGCTCGACGGTGTCGTCCACCATTCCGCGCAGCGCGGGGATCTCGTCGAGGAGGCTGCCGAAGTCGTCGCGCTCGATGCGCAGCACCTCTGCCGGACCCGTTGTCGTCACGGTGGCGGAGCGCAGCTTCCCCTGGCGCAGCGCCGATTCACCGATGACCTCTCCCGGCGGCAGCGTCGCGATCCGGTCGCGGCCGAGGTACACCGACGCTTCCCCGCTGAGCAGGATGAAGCAGGCGTCGGACGGGGTCTGCTCGTGGATCAGCGGCCATGCCGCTGATGTCGAGGTGCGGTGCGCCGCTCGCACGAGCCGGGTGAGGTCCTCGTCGGAGAAACTCTCGAAAGCCGGGAACTCACGAAGGCGGCCGACGTCTTCTTTTTCCTGTTTGGCGCGGTCTCTCATGACGGGCTCCTGTTCCCCGGTGTAACCCTGACACCGCGGAGCCTAATGAATGGGGGGCCTCCCGCAGATCCGAACGGACGCCCGGATCCGACAATTCATGACCTGATCAAACAAATTCTGGACGAAAGTGCCGGAACACGACGCACTCGGCGACGGAGCGTGGTCCTCCGACGGGCGTTCCTAGAATGACAGCCAGTGACGACTCGATCCCGCGATCAGGACGCGTGCCCGGGTGCCCTCTCGGTGCACCGGGCCGCTGACGGCGCGCTGGCCCGGGTCCGGCTGCCCGGCGGCAGGATCTCCGGCGCCGCGCTCACCGCGCTCGCGCAGGCCGCCATCCGCTTCGGTTCACCGGATCTCGAGCTGACCTCGCGCGGCAATCTCCAGATCCGCGGCATCACCGACACCGGCGCGGTCGCCGACGCGGTCGCCGACGCGGGACTGCTGCCGTCGCCGACCCACGAGCGGGTCCGCAACATCGTCGCCTCACCCCTGTCCGGACGCTCGGGTGGGCTCGCCGACCTGCGGCACCTGATCGGCGACCTCGACGCGGCGATCCGGAACGAGCCCGTGCTCGCCGAGTCGTCCGGCCGGTTCTGGTTCGGCCTCGACGACGGTCGCGGCGACATCTCCGGCCTCGGCACCGATGTCGGTGTCCACGCCCTCGACGGCGGGAACGCGGCGCTGCTGCTGGCCGGCCGGGACACCGGTGTGCGGCTGACCCTCGACGACGCCGTGCGCGTCCTGATCGAGGTGGCGGTGCGGTTCGTGGCGATCCGGGGTAACGCCTGGCGGGTCGGCGAACTCGCCGCGCCGCAGGACCTGATCGCCGGCCTGCCGGTCACGGCCGGACCCGGCGCCACCTGGCCCGCGGTGACCCGCCCGCCGGTGGGCTGGCTGCCCCAGCACGACGGCCGGGTCAGCCTGGGCGCCGCTGTTCCGCTCGGCGTGCTGCCCGCCAGGACCGCCGAGTTCGTCGGCGCGGTCGAGGCGCCCGTGATCGTCACGCCGTGGCGGTCCTTGCTGATCTGCGACCTCGACGAAGGCGTCGCCGACGTGGCGCTGCGTGTGCTGGCGCCGATGGGGCTGGTGTTCGACGAGAACTCCCCCTGGCTCGACGTCAGTGCCTGCACCGGAAGCCCGGGATGCGATCGGTCGGCCGCCGACGTGCGCGCCGATGCGGCCGCCGCGGTCGATGATCCGACGCCGGGCCATCGCCACTTCGTCGGGTGCGAGCGCGCGTGTGGCAGCCCGCCGGTCGGCGAGGTGCTGATCGCGGGCCCGGACGGTTATCGGCCGCGCGAGCGCCCGTCGTAGGGTGAGCGGCGTGCTGGACTACATCCGCGACGCCGCCGAGATCTACCGGCAGTCGTTCGCGACGATCCGCGACGAGGCGGATCTGGCGCGATTCCCCGACGACGTGGCGCGGGTGGTGGTCCGGTTGATCCACACGTGCGGTCAGGTCGACGTGGCCGACCACGTGGCGTTCAGCGACGACGTCGTGGCCCGTGCGCACGCCGCGCTGGCCGCGGGCGCGCCCGTGCTGTGCGATTCGTCGATGGTGGCCGCCGGTATCACCCGGTCGCGTCTGCCCGCCGACAACGAGGTGGTGTCGCTGGTCGCCGACCCCCGCGCGCCCGAGCTCGCGGCGAAGCTGGGCTTCACCCGGTCCGCGGCGGCGGTCGACCTGTGGGCCGACCGGCTCGGTGGCGCGGTCCTGGCGGTGGGCAACGCCCCGACGGCGCTGTTCCGGCTGCTCGAGTTGCTCGACGAGGGTGCGCCGGTCCCGGCGGCGGTGCTGGGCGGGCCGGTCGGGTTCGTCGGGTCGGCGCAGTCGAAGGACGAGCTCGTCGCACGGCCCCGGGGTATGGCGTATCTCGTCGTCACCGGCCGGCGGGGTGGCAGCGCGATGGCGGCGGCCGCCGTGAATGCGATTGCGAGCGAACGAGAATGACCCCGTCGATGACGAAGCGCGGCACGCTGTACGGCGTCGGGCTGGGACCCGGCGACCCCGAACTCGTGACCGTCAAGGCGGCCCGGGTGATCGGGCAGGCCGACGTGGTGGCCTACCACAGTGCGCGCCACGGCCGCAGCATCGCGCGCCGGATCGCCGAACCGTACCTGCGCGGCGGTCAGCTCGAAGAGCATCTGGTCTATCCGGTGACCACCGAGGTGACCGACCATCCCGGCGGCTACGCCGGTGCCATGGAGGACTTCTACCGCGAGGCCGCCGAGCGCATCGCCGCGCACCTGGACGCGGGCCGCGACGTGGCGCTGCTCGCCGAGGGTGACCCGCTGTTCTACAGCTCCTACATGCACATGCACACCCGGCTCACCGAGCGGTTCGCCGCCGAGATCGTGCCGGGCGTGACGTCTGTGAGCGCCGCGTCGGCGGCCATCGCCACACCGCTGGTGCAGGGCGAGGAGGTGCTGACGATCCTGCCGGGCACCCTGCCCGCCTCCGAACTCGAGCGCAGGCTGGCCGACACCGACGCCGCCGTCGTGCTCAAATTGGGGCGGTCCTATCCCGCGGTGCGTGCGGCTCTGGCGGCGACGGGCCGGCTGGACGAGGCGTTCTACGTCGAACGCGCGAGCACCCCCGATCAGCGCACCCTGTCCGCGGCGGACGTCGACGGCGACGACAAGGTGCCGTACTTCTCGTTGGCGATGGTCCCCGGAGGCGCGCGCCGGCGCGCGGCGGCAGGCAGCGTCACCGTGATCGGGCTGGGGCCCGGGGCGATCGAGTGGATGACCCCGCAGAGCCGGCGCGAACTGGCCGCGGCGACCGACCTGATCGGCTACGCGCCCTACCTCGACCGGGTCGGGCTGCGCGACGGCCAGCAGCGCCACCCCAGCGACAACACCGACGAGCCGGCCCGCGCCCGGCTCGCGTGCACGCTGGCAGAACAGGGCCGCGCCGTCGCGGTGGTGTCCTCCGGGGATCCCGGGGTGTTCGCGATGGCGACCGCCGTCCTCGAGGAGGCCAAGCAGTGGCCGGGTGTCGAGGTGCGGGTGATCCCGGCGATGACGGCCGCCCAGGCCGTCGCCAGTCGCGTCGGCGCCCCGCTCGGCCACGACTACGCGGTGATCTCGCTATCCGACCGGCTCAAACCGTGGGAGATCATCGAGGCGCGCCTGACCGCGGCCGCACAGGCCGATCTGGTCCTCGCGATCTACAACCCGGCGTCGAAGACCCGCACCTGGCAGGTCGCCTCGATGCGGGATCTGCTGCTGGCCCACCGGGACCCCGGCACCCCGGTGATCATCGGCCGCGACGTCGCCGGACCGCGCGAAGAGGTCCGGGTGGTGCGGCTGGCCGACCTGGACCCCGCCGAGGTCGACATGCGCTGCCTGCTCATCGTGGGGTCGTCGCAGACCCAGTGGTACACCGGCGATGCCGGCGATCGGGTGTTCACCCCGCGTTACTATCCCGGGTGATAGTGTCACGCGTCACAGCGTGACGAAAGGCGGTGCCGTGCAGGCCCTCATCCCCGGCAAGCCCGCAGACGTCACCCCGCAGTGGCTCGGCAGCGCACTGGCCCGCGGCGGCGCGCCCGTCGACGTCGTCGGCGTCGACACCGTGCCGATCGGCACCGGACAGACCGGTGCCACCTACCGGGTGACGGTCACCTACGCCGACCCGCGCCCGGACCTGCCGTCGTCGTTCGCGGTCAAACTGCCCGCCCAGGACGAGACGGTCCGCGACCGGGTCGCGATCGGCTACCGCTCCGAGCACGCGTTCTACACCAACCTCGCCGATGTCGTGCAGATCCCGATCCCACCCTGCTACCACTGCGAGATCGCCGGCGACGGAATCGATTTCGTGCTGCTGCTCGGCGACATGGCCCCTGCGGTGCAGGGTGACCAGATCGCGGGCTGCAGCGCCGAGGAGGCACGCCTGGCGGTCGAGGCGCTGGCCGACCTGCACGGGCCGACGTGGTGCGACCCGCAGTGGGCGGACTTCCCGGGCATCGCCATGCCGAAGCCCGAACCCGCGTCGGCGCAGGGCTTCGGCGAGGTGGCGGCCATGGCGGCCGGTATGACGCTGGACCGGCTCGGCGACCGGATGCGCCCCGAGGACCGCGACACGATGACGGCCGCGATGTCGGTGGTGACGCCGTGGCTGCTGGCCGAACCGGACCGGTTCGCGGTGCTGCACGGCGACTACCGCCTCGACAACATGTTGTTCGACCCGGACCGGTCGCGGATCACGGTGGTCGACTGGCAGACGCTGGGGTCCGGACTGCCCGCGAGGGATCTGTCGTACTTCACCGCGACCAGCCTGCAGCCCGAGGTCCGCGCCGCCGTCGAACGCGACCTCGTCGGCGCGTACCACCGGCGGCTGCTCGGTCACGGGGTGACGGGTTACGACCTCGAGACATGTTGGCGTGACTACCGGTTGGGCATGCTCCAGGCACCGCTGATCACCGTGCTCGGGTGTGCGTTCGCGACGTCGACCGAACGCGGCGACGAGATGATGCTCGTGATGGCGGCCCGCGGCTGTCAGGCGATCCGCGAGTTGGGCACCCTCGACCTCATCGCACCGGCGACCTGAGCCACTCGACGGCCTCCTCGACCGTCGCCACCGTGCGGACCCCGGCCGGAAGCGGTGGCCGATCCACCATCACGACGGGGATGGCCAGGGCCGCGGCGGCATCCAGCTTCGGCCGGGTCATGTCGCCGCCACTGTTCTTGGTGACCAACGCGTCGATGCGATGGTTCCGCAGTACGGCGAGCTCGCCCTCGTAGCGGTACGGGCCGCGCGAGAGCAGCAGTTCGTGGCGCCGCGGGAGGAGTTCGGCATCGGGCGGGGTGACCGCCCGGATCAGGAACCAGGCCTCGCTGTCGCGGAAAGCGGCGACGCCGGTCCGCCCGGTGGTGAGGAAGACCCTGCCGAACCGCTGTCGCGCAACGGTTTCCGCAGCTTCCCGGTCGGTGCTCACCACGATCGCGCCGCCCGGCGCCCAGGCGGGCCGGGCCAGCAGCAGGTGCGGTAGACCCAGGTCCGAGCAGACGGCGGCGGCGTTCGCGGTGATGGTCGCGGCGAACGGATGGGTGGCGTCGACGACCGCGTCGACCGGCGTCTCGGTCAGCCAGCGGCGCATGCCGTCGACGCCGCCGAAGCCGCCGATCCGCACCTCACCCACCGGTAGCGCCGGATCGGGCACCCGCCCGGCCAGGGAACTGATCACCTCGACGTCGGGATGCAGTGCCGCGGCCAACGCCCGGGCCTCCCCCGTGCCGCCCAGCAGCAGGATCCGCATCAGTGCCGCCCGCGGCGCACGCGTCCGGACGAGTACAGATAGCTGTCGGTGCCGTCGCCGGCCAGCACGTCACCGACGACGATCACCGCGGTGCGGGTGACGCCGGCGTCGTGCATCTGGGCTGCGATGTCGGCGAGGGTGCCGCGCAGCACGATCTCCTCCGGCCAGCTCGCGAATGCCACGACGGCGCAGGGTGTCTCGGGCCGGTGGCCGCCGGCCAGCAGTTCGGGCACGATGGTGTCGATCTGCGCGGCGGCCAGGTGCAGCACCAAGGTGCCGCCCGTGCCGGACAGGGTGCGCAGGTCCTCCCCCGGCGGCATCGCCGTCGACAGCGTCGCGACCCGGCTCAGCGTGACGGTCTGCGCCACGCCGGGCACCGTCAGCTCGCGACCCAGTGCGGCCGCCGCCGCGGCGAACGCCGGGACGCCCGGCACCACCTCGTAATCGACCCTCAGCGCGTCGAGTCGGCGGCACTGTTCGGCGAGCGCGCTGTAGATCGACGGATCCCCGGAATGCAGGCGGGCGACGTCTTTTCCGGCGGCGTGCGCCCGGGCGAGTTCGTCGACGATCTGGTCGAGGGTCAGCGGACCGGTGTCGACGATGCGCGCGTCCGGCGGGCAGAGCGCCAGCAGGTCCTCGGGCATTATCGACCCGGCGTACAAGCACACGGGGCAGCGCTCGAGCAACCGCTGCCCGCGCACGGTGATCAGGTCGGCCGCCCCCGGGCCGGCCCCGATGAAGTAGACGGTCACGGCTTGACCGCCACCCATTGCGTCACCGGCATGGCGGGCCGCCAGCCGGTGAACGTGCCGACGGGCTCACCCCGATAGTGCTGGTAACGGCGCAACTCTCCACCCATCTTCGAATACCATTGCACGAGAACAGCTTCAGACTCAGCGGTGACGGTGTTGGCGACCAGCCGACCGCCGGACGCCAGCGCCGCGAGGCAACCGTCCACCAGACCGGCCGTGGTCAGGCCGCCGCCGATGAACACCGCCGACGGCAGCTCCGCATCGCCGAACCCGTCCGGCGCCGGGCCCCGCACGTCGACGTCCACCCCGTGCGCGTCCGCATTGGTCGCGATGCGCGCCCGCCGCTGTTCGTCCCGCTCGAACGCGATCGCCCGGCATCCCGGTCCGCTGCGGCACCACTCGATACCGACGCTGCCCGATCCGGCTCCCACGTCCCACAACAGCTCGCCCGGGCGCGGCGCCAACGCGGCCAGGGTCACCGCGCGCATCGACTGTTTGGTGAGCTGGCCGTCGTGGGCGAACGCGTCGTCGGACAGCACCTGCAGTCGCCGCTCCTCGGGCAGGTACCGGACCGCGATGACGTTGAGCGCGTCGATGTCGCCGGGCGGATCGGCCGCCCACGCCCCGGCGGTGGCGTCCCGTCGGCGTTCGGCCGGTCCGCCCAGCTGTTCGAGCACCGTCATCTGCGAGTCGCCCCGACCGGTGTCGGTCAGCAACCGGGCCAGCGCCACCGGGGTGGATTCGTCGCGGGACAGCACGACCGCGCGGCCGCCGCGGCGCACCGCCAGCCGGGGCGCGGCCGTCACCAGGCTGATCACCTCGGTGTCCTGGACCGCCCAGCCCAGGCGGGCGCAGGCCAGCGTCACCGACGACACGTGCGGCAGCACGGTGACCCGGTCCGCTCCGAAGGTCCGCACCGCCGTCCCGCCGATGCCGTGCAACATCGGGTCGCCGCTGGCCACGATGTGCACGTCGCCGTCCGCCGCGTCGCGGAGGGCGTGCAGCGCGGGGAGCAGCGGCGACGGCCACTCCCGGCGTTCGGCGCGTACCGTGTCGTCGAGCAGGTCGAGCTGCCGGCGTGACCCGTAAACCTTTCTCGCGCTCCGTAATTCGGCAGCCGAGACGGGTGACAACCCGGGCATGCCGTCGGCCCCGATGCCGACGACCACGACTCGGTTCACGGCTTTCACCTCGGCATCCGGCGCCACACGAACCGCGGCAGCAACCGCATGACCACCACGGCGGCGCCCAGCGACCGCGGGATCCACACCTGCCTGCGCCCTTTCGCGAGCGCGCGTACCGTCGCCTCGGCGACCTGGGCCGGGGTGCTCGACAGCGGGGCGGGGTCCATTCCGGCGGTCATCCGTCCGATCACGAATCCGGGCCGCACGAGCAGCAGGTGGACCCCCGAGCCGTGCAGCGCGTCGGCCAGCCCGTTGGCGAACCCGTCGAGCCCGGCCTTCGCCGATCCGTAGACGTAGTTCGCGCGGCGGACCCGGGCACCGGCCACCGAGGAGAACACCACCATCGCCCCGCGACCGGCCTCGCGCATGGTCGCCGCCAGCACCGTCAGCAGGCTGACCTGCGCGACGAAGTCGGTGTGCACGATCTCCGCCGCGTGGGCCGGGTCGCGCTCGGCGCGCGCCTGGTCCCCGAGGATGCCGAAGGCGACGACCGCGGTGGCGATCGGGCCGTGCTCGGAGACCAGTCTCGCCACCAACGGCGCGTGCGAGGCGAGGTCGTCGGCGTCGAAGTCGACGGTGTGCACCGCCGCAGCACCCGCCGCCCGGACGGCGCCGACCTGGTCGTCGAGCCGGTCGGCGCCGCGTGCGGCCAGCACCACCGTCGCCCCGGGTGCCAGCCGTGTCGCCACCTCGACGCCGATCTCGCTGCGGCCGCCGAAGATCACCACCGAACCGCTATCCGTGTCCTTCACGGCTGCCAGTATGTCCTGCGCTAGCGTGGGTCCCGTGGCTACATCGGGCCGCAAGGCGACCACCCGGCTCACCAGCGACGCGCTGGCGTTCCTGACCGAACGTCATCTCGCCATGCTGACCACCCTGCGGTCCGACAATTCCCCGCACGTCGTGGCGGTCGGCTTCACCTTCGATCCCAAGACCCACATCGCGCGGGTGATCACCTCCGGCGGCTCGCAGAAGGCGGTCAACGCCGAACAGCGGGGTGTCGCGGTGCTCAGCCAGGTCGACGGGGCGCGCTGGCTGTCGCTGGAAGGCAAGTCGACCGTCAACTCCGATCCCGATGCCGTCCGCGACGCCGAACTGCGCTACGCCCAGCGGTACCGCACGCCGCGGGTCAACCCGGAGCGCGTGGTGATCGAGGTGCGCGTCGAGCGGGTGCTGGGGTCCTCCCAGCTGCTCGACCGCTCCGGCGATTAGGCGCTACGCGGTGGCGGCCGGGCCGGCCGCCCCCACGACCAGGTCGTGCGGCCGGCTGTTCACCGACTCGGCGCCGTCCGCGGTGACGATCACGATGTCCTCGATGCGCGCCCCCCACTGCCCCGGGAAGTAGATGCCCGGCTCGACGCTGAACGCCATGCCCACCTCCAGCGGCAGGTCGTTACCGGCGACGATGTAGGGCTCCTCGTGCACCGACAGGCCGATGCCGTGTCCGGTGCGGTGCACGAACGCCTCGGCGAGCCCCACGGCGGCCAGCACGTCGCGCGCGGCCGCATCGATCTGCTCGGCGGTGACGCCCGGCCGCACCGCCGCGACGGCGGCCTGCTGGGCGCGCTGCAGCACGGCGTAGCGGCGCGCCACCTCGGGATCCGGCTGACCGAGGCTGTACGTGCGGGTGGAGTCGGAGTTGTAGCCGGGCTCCACAGGGCCGCCGATGTCGACGACGACGATGTCGCCGGCCCGCAACTCGCGGTCGGAGCATTCGTGGTGGGGGTCGGCACCGTGCGGGCCGGACCCGACGATGATGAACGCCACCTCCGAATGCCCCTCGGCGACAATGGCTTCGGCGATGTCGGCGGCGACGTCGGCCTCGGTGCGGCCGGCCACCAGGAACTCGGGCACCCGGGCATGCACCCGGTCGATGGCCGCGCCTGCCTTGCGCAACGCGTCGACCTCGGCGGCGTCCTTGACCATCCGCAGGCGCCGCAGCACGTCGGTGGCCAGCACCGGTATCTCGCCGAGCACCCCGGCCAGGGGCAGCAGGTGCAGCGCGGGCATCGAATCGGTCACCGCCGTACGGGCCGGGGCACCGCCGAGCGCGTCGGCGACGAGCTCATACGGGTTGTCGCCGTCGACCCAATCCCGGACCGCCACACCGAGTTCTGGGATCGCGGACTCCTTCAGCGCGGCCAACTCCAGCCGGGGCACCACGATCGTCGGGTCGCCGCCGCCGGGCAGCACCAGCGCCGTCAGCCGTTCGAAGGTCTGCGCCCGCGAACCCACCAGGTAGCGCAGGTCGTAGCCGGGCGTGATGATCAGGCCGGCCAGTCCGGCGTCAGCCGCCGCGGCCGCGGCGGCCCGGAGTCGTCGGGCATAGACATCGGTGTCGAATCGGCTGCCGGTCATGACATCGAGGCTACTGTTCTAGGCGATGCTCCGAGATATCCGCGACCTGATCGACGACCACGATGCCTACGCCGCGGAACTGCGGCGACGCTGGGGTGGCCTGCTCAGTTACCGCTACATCGGCCGGCTCTACGCCTCCATGGACCCGCGCGCGGTCGACGACACCGTGACCCTGCGCAGCGACATGCGCAACCCGACCGGCGGACTCCTGTTGTCCGTGTTGGGGATCGCGGCCCCGGAGAGCGGGCACATGTCCGATCTGGAGGCGGTGCCCAACCCGGTCGTGCACTCGTGTCAGCTCCTCGACGCCGGCCGCGACGTGCGACGGATCGAGGTGGTCTCCGAGGAGCTCAGGCGGGGCAGGCAGATGGGGTACAGCCGCGCCAAGATCGTCGACGCCGACCGGCCCGACCGCGTGCTCGCGCTGATCGAGGGTCAGGGCGTCAGCATCGGCACACCGCCGGAGGGTCTGCAGAAGATGGAGGTCGACGCGATCGAGGTCATCGACTCCCCCGAGCTGCCGCCGCTGTGGCAGGTGTTCGGCGCACACCGGCGTCCCGACGGGCATTGGGCGCTTCCCGAACTGTCCGCCGAGGTGGCCTCACCGGACGCCGCGCTGCACATCGGCCCGCAGTTCGTGGTCCTCGAGACCGCGGCCGCCGACGCCGCGGCCCGGGTCGCGGGCACCGACCTCCTGCAGGGCACGTCGTCGCACGTGATGTTCATGGCCCGCGGGAAGACGGGGCCGTTCCGCGCGGAGACCGAGCCCGTGCCGGCCGACGGGGTCGTCGCGGTGCGGGTGGTGTTGCACGACGAGGGCAACGGTGACCGCCCGATCACCAGCGCCTCCTACGTGTTCGAGGGCCGGCGATGAGCGGGCCGTTGCTGCTGCTCGACGGCGCGAGCATGTGGTTCCGCTCGTACTTCGCGCTCCCGTCGTCGATCACCGCCCCCGACGGCAGACCGGTCAACGCGGTGCGCGGATTCCTCGACACCGTCGCGATGTTGATCGGCCGGGAGCGGCCGTCCCGGCTGGTGGTGTGCCGCGACGACGACTGGCGACCCCAGTGGCGCGTCGACCTGGTCCCGTCGTACAAGGCGCACCGCGTCGCCGAGGAGCAACCCACGGGCGCCGATGTCGAGGTCGTCCCCGACGACCTCACCCCGCAGGTCGACATGATCATGGAGATGCTCGACGCGTTCGGGATCCCCCATGCCGGAGCACCCGGGTACGAGGCCGACGACGTGCTGGGCACGCTGGCCGCCGCCGAGACACGCGACCGGGTGATCGTCGTCAGCGGCGACCGGGACATGTTGCAGGTGGTGCGCGACGCTCCGGTCGAGGTGCGGGTGCTCTACCTCGGCCGCGGGATGAGCAAGGCCACGCTGTTCGGTCCGACCGAGGTCGCCGACCAGTACGCGGTGCCGAAGGAGCGGGCGGGCGCGGCCTACGCCGAACTGGCGTTGATGCGCGGGGACCCGTCGGACGGGCTGCCGGGGGTGCCGGGCGTGGGCGAGAAGACCGCCGCGACGCTGCTGGCCCAGTTCGGTTCGCTGGAGGCGATCGTGACCGCAGCCAACGACCCGAAGTCGAGGATGTCCAAGGCCTACCGCAAGAAGATGCTGGCCGCCGCCGACTACATCGAGGCGGCCGAACCGGTCGTGCGGGTGGCCACCGACGCCCCGGTCACGATGTCGACGAGGACCGACGAGTTGCCGTTGGCCGCAGCACATCCGCGCAAGGTCGCCCAGTTGGCGGGCGACCTCGGCGTGACGTCGTCGGTCGGGCGGTTGCAGAAGGCGCTCGACGCCCTGGATTAGCGCGGCCGGCCGACCTCGTAGGTGCCGTCGTCGTCCTGGAAGGTCACGGTGACTTCGCGTTTGGTGCCGTCGATGCTGACCTCGCAGTCGAACGTGGCGCCCTTCTTGACCTCGGGGCTCTCCCCGTTGTTGCACTTGACGTCGCGGACGTTCTTGGCGCCGTAGCCGTTCGACTCGTCGGTGAGGATCTGCTGCACACCGGACTGGGCGGCGTTGACGTCGAGCTTGGTCGTCACGAAGAAGCCGGGCTTCCAGAAGCCGAGCACCGCGACCAGGATGAGGATCAGCAGGACGAGGGCGCCGAGGATGCCGCCGATCACCCCCAGGGAACGCTTCGAGCCGTCCTCACCGCCCGGCGGCGGGAACGCCCCGTACTGGCCCGTCTGGCCGGGCTGGCCGTACTGCGGCGGCTGACCGTAGGGGGGTTGCTGTCCGTACTGCGGCTGCTGTCCGTACTGGGGTTGGCCGTACTGCGGCTGACCGTACTGACCGGGCTGACCGTACTGCGGCTGGCCGTACTGCTGGGGCTGACCGTACTGCTCGGTCGGCGGATAGGGCTGATACGACGGCTGCTGCTGAGTCGGCTGCTGGTACTGCGGATACTGCTGCGGTGTGTAGGCCGGGGGCTGCTGCTGCCACGAGGGGGTTTCGGACGTCCCCTGCTCGCCGCCCTGTCCGGGTGACTGCCACTGAGTGTTCGACGGGTCGCCGGCCGGCTGATCCGTGCCCGTGTCCGGTTGTTGACCGGCCCACGGCTGCGTCGGATCAGATCCCTGCGGTCCGCTCATCGTGTCTCCTTGGTCCTCGCTCGGCTCGCTGGCACCACACACTACCCCGCATCAACTGCCACGACGCCGCGTCGAATGTCGTTGATCGCGCGTTTCGCGGCGGTGCGCAGGGCGGGCGTCGGCGCCGCGTTGCGGACCTGGTCGAGCAGGTCGAGCACCTGCCGGCACCACCGCACGAAATCGCCTGCGGACAGCGGGGACCCGCCGCCTGAGGCATCCGACGCGGCCAGTGCGGTGGTCAGATCGCCGGTGGTCGCCCACCGGTAGATCGCGCTGACGAAACCCTCATCGGGCTCGCGGCCGGGGCTGAGGTGGTGGCGCCGCTCGTCGGAACGCAGGTCGGCCGACAGGCGCCGGGTCTGCGACAACGCACGGCGCACCTTCGCCGTCGGCGCCTCGTACCCGGCCGGCACGCCGGGCGTGTCGCCGCGGGACTCGAACAGCACCGACGACAGCACCGCGGCCAGTTCCGCCCCGTCGAGCCCCTCCCAGGTGCCCGCGCGCAGGCACTCCGCGACCAGCAGGTCGCTCTCGCTGTAGATCCGGGCCAGCAGGCGGCCGTCGTCGGTGACCTTCGGATCGTCGCCGGTGGTGTCGATGAACCCGCGTTCGCCGAGCAGGACGACGATCCGGTCGAAGGTGCGCGCCAGCGAGTTGGTGGCGGAGGCGACCTTCTTCTGGATCTGCGCGTTGTCCCGTTCGATGCGCAGGTACCGCTCGGCGATGCGGGCCTTGTCCTCGCGGTCGGGCAGGTGGTGGGCGGAGTGGCGGCGCATCCGGTCGCGCAGCGAGACGAGTTCGGGGTCGGTGTCGTCGTCCGGCTGGGCCCCCCTGCGCCGCCCCCGGGTCTCGGGCATCTCCATCCCGGCGGCCGCCGAGAGCAGCGCCGAGGCCAGGTCGCGGCGCACCCGCGGATTGCGGTGCTCGACGCGTTTGGGCAGCGTCATGGTGCCGACGCGCGGGGTCGCGCCGGTGTAGTCGGCCGAGGAGATGCGGCCGGCCCAGCGGTGTTCGGTCAGCACCAGAGGGCGCGGATCGTCGGTGTCGCGGGCCGATTCGAGGACGACGGCCAGCCCCCCGCGCCGCCCGTTGGTGATGGTGATGATGTCGCCGCGCCGCAACGCGCTGAGCGCGTCGTTGGCGGCCGCGCGGCGCTGCAGCCGGGACGACCGGGACTGTGCGCGTTCACGTTCGGAGATCTTCGAACGCAGCCGCACGTAGTCCAGGATCGGGGCGTCGCGGCCGCCGAGCTCGCCGGCGATCTCGTCGAGCATCCGTTCACCGCGCTCGACCCCGCGGCGCAGACCCACCACGGAGCGATCGGCCTGGTACTGGGCGAACGACTGCTCGAGCAGCTGGCGCGCCTGCGCCGGGCCCATCTGATGGACCAGGTTGATGGTCATGTTGTACGACGGCGCGAACGAACTGCGCAGCGGGAACGTGCGCGTCGAGGCGAGCCCGGCCACCTCGACGGGTTCCACGTCGGGGGTCCAGAGCACCACCGCATGGCCCTCGACGTCGATGCCGCGGCGCCCTGCCCGCCCGGTCAACTGCGTGTACTCCCCCGGCGTCAGCGGCATGTGCTGTTCGCCGTTGAACTTGATCAGCCGCTCGAGCACCACGGTGCGGGCGGGCATGTTGATGCCCAATGCCAGTGTCTCAGTGGCGAAGACGGCCTTGACCAGACCGGCGGTGAACAGTTCCTCGACGGTGTGGCGGAAGACCGGGAGCATGCCGGCGTGGTGGGCGGCCAGCCCGCGCAGCAGGCCCTCGCGCCATTCGTGGTAGTCGAGCACGATCAGATCGGCCTCGGCGAGGTCGGCGCAGCGGCGGTCGATCACCTCGGCGATGCGTGCGCGCTCCTCGTTCGTCGTCAGCCGCAGCGGCGACCGCAGACACTGCTTGACCGCGGCATCACAGCCGGCCCGGGAGAACACGAACGTGATCGCCGGCAGGAGACCTTCGCGGTCCAGGGCGGCGATCACGTCCGGCCGGGCGGGCGGCCGGTAGATCGTGGGCCGGCTGCGGTGCGCCGAGCGCCCCCTACCGCGCGGCTGCCAGTCGGCGAGGCGGTCGGCTTCGCGCCGATGGGCGATGTGGCGCAGCAGTTCGGGGTCCACGATGAGTTCACGGCCGCTGCGTGCCGGGCTGTGCGCGCGGTAGTCGAACAGATCGAACAACCGCTTACCGACCAGCACGTGCTGCCACAGCGGAACCGGCCGGTGCTCGTCGACCACCACGGTGGTGTCGCCGCGCACCGTCTGGATCCAGCCGCCGAACTCCTCGGCGTTACTCACCGTCGCCGAGAGGCTGACCAGCCTGACCTCGTCGGGCAGGTGCAGGATCACCTCTTCCCACACCGCACCGCGCATCCGGTCGGCCAGGAAGTGCACCTCGTCCATCACCACGTGCGACAGGCCGTGCAGCGCAGGCGAATCCGCGTACAGCATGTTGCGCAGCACTTCGGTGGTCATCACGATGATGTCGGCGTCGCCGTTGATGGACTGGTCGCCGGTGAGGAGCCCGATCTTCTCGGCCCCGTACCGGCGGACCAGGTCGGCGTGCTTCTGGTTGCTCAGCGCCTTGATCGGGGTGGTGTAGAAGCACTTGCCGCCGGCGGCCAGCGCGAGGTGCACGGCGAACTCGCCGACGACGGTCTTGCCGGCGCCGGTCGGCGCGCACACGAGCACGCCGTGCCCGCTTTCCAGCGCCTCGCAGGCGCGGATCTGGAACGGGTCGAGCGTGAACGGCAGCGCCGCGGAGAACGCGGCGAGTTGGGTGTCAGGTGGATTCGTCATGAATCGTGGATCGGGACGGGGTCGACACCGCGCTGGGCGGTTCGATCGGTTCGACGCCGCCGATCGGCGCGGCCTCGTCCTCCGGCACGGTCTCGGCGGCCTCCCGCTTCGCCTTGCGCTTGTCGTGGATCCGGGCCACCTGGATCGCGAACTCGAGCAGCACGGTCAGCGCGCACGCCAGCGCGAGCATCGAGAACGGGTCCGAGCCGGGCGTGAAGAACGCGGCGAACACGAACAGCGCGAAGATGAGCCCGCGGCGCCACGCCTTGAGGCGCTCGTAGGGCAGCATCCCGATGAAGTTGAGCATCACGATCAGCAGCGGGAACTCGAAGCTGAAGCCGAACACCAGCAGCAGGTTGATCAGGAAGCCGAAGTACTGGTCACCGGAGAGCGCAGTCACCTGGACGTCGCTGCCGACGGTGAGCAGGAAGCCCAGCGCGGTGGCGAGCACCACGTACGCCAGGATCGCGCCCGCGATGAACAGCACCGCCCCGATGCCGACGAAGGCCATCGCGAAGCGGCGTTCGTTGCGGTACAGGCCGGGGGTGATGAACGCCCACAGCTGGTGCAGCCACACCGGGCAGGCCAGCACGATGCCCGCCATCAGCGCCACCTTCAGGCGCAGCATGAACTGGTCGAACGGCGCGGTGGCCAGCAGCCGGCACTCGCCGTCGTCGGTGATCGAGGCCCGCGCGTAGTCGGGCAGTGCGCAGTACGGGCCGCGCAGCCATTCGCCCAGGCTGTGGAAGCCGAGGATGCCGTGGCTGTACCAGAAGAAACCGAGGATGGTCGTCAGCACGATCGCGGCGGCCGCCACGAGAAGCCGGTTGCGCAGTTCGTGGAGGTGCTCGACCAACGACATGGTGCCGTCGGGGTTGACTCGGGCGCGGCGTTGCCGCGGGTTGAGCCGCTTGAGGAATCCGGGGGTTTGCACGTGTAGTTGCCTAGGGGCCGCCGACGGACGCCGCCTGACGACGCGGCGTCAGGCCGCGTGGGACGGAAAGCGTGAGGTCAGGCCGACCGTTTGTCGGGTTGCTCGGCCGTCGGGTTGGCGGTGTCGACGCGCTCGGAGGCGATCGGTGTGGCCGACGCGTTGTCCGTCTTGCCCTCCGCCTGCATCTCCTTGATCTCCGATTTGAAGATCCGCATGGACTTGCCCAGTGAACGCGCAGCATCCGGCAGTTTCTTGGCGCCGAACAGCAGCACGAACACCGCGATGACGATTACCCAGTGCCAGGGTTGTAGACCGCCCAATGTGCACCTCCTCGAAGTCGTCGCCGAGTCTACCCGCCGGCGGGGTCGTTCTCGTAGGCGAGCAACGCCGCGGCGGCCGATTGCCGCACTCTGTCGGCGAGCGCCTGCGGTTCGAGCACCCGCACCGCCGAGCCGAAGCCGAGCACGAAGCGGGCCATCCACTCGTCGGAGGCATACGTCATCGCGGCCTCGCAGGCGCCGTCGGCCAGCTCTCGCACCACGCGCAGGGGGTAGTAGTCGAACATCCAGGACGCGGAACGGTCGATGAGCAGCGTGGCCGACGGTAGCGCCGGATCGGCGTCGAACAGCGACGTGTCCGGACCGGCCTCGACCGCAGGCGTGGGCGGTGCGGCGGGTTCGTCGAGGACGCGGGCTTCGACGATGCGGTCGAACCGGAACAGCCGCACCCCTTCGGCCGAGCGGCACCAGGCTTCGAGATAGGTGTGGTCGGCGACGAGGATCACGCGGATCGGGTCGACGACCCGGCTGGTGAGGATGTCGTGCGAGGCGGAGTAGTACTCGATCATCAGCGCGCGGGCATTGCGGACCGCGGTGCGGACGGCGGCGGCGGCCTCGCTCTCCACCGGTGCGGGTTCGTCGACGGCGGTGACCGCGTCGTCGTGTCCGGCGGCGCCGGCGGCCTGCTCGATCTTGGCGATGGCGCTGCGGGCCGCCTCGGGGTCCACCATGCCGGGCACGTCGACGAGCGCGCGCAGCGCGACCAGCACGCCGGTGGCCTCCGGTGAGGTGAGGCGCAGCGGCTGGTCGATACCGGCGGAGAAGGTGACCTCGATGGTGTCGCCGGAGAACTCGAAGTCGATGAGGTCGCCGGGCCCGTAGCCGGGCAGGCCGCACATCCACAGCTGGTTCAGGTCGTCCTGCAGTTGCTGGACGGTGACACCGAGGTCGGAGGCGGCTTCGGCGTAGGTGATCCGGGGGTTGGCCTGGAAGTACGGGACCATGTTGAGCAGCCGGACCAGCCGGGTCGAGACGTCGCTCATGCGGTGGCCTGCGCTCTGAGTCGGGCGATGACGTCGTCGCGCAGCGACTGCGGTTCGAGTGCGACGGCGTCGGCGCCGTGACTGGCGACCTCGCGGGCCAGCCGGTCGAACATGCCGATCTCGACGGTCACCACCTCACCGGGGCGGCCGCCGAGGGTCATCGGACCTTCGACGACGGCCTGGCGGCGCAGGGCGGTGGCGCGGCCGTCGGCGACCCAGACGCGGGCCTGGGCGCCGGTGGGCCATTCCGCGACGGCACGGTGGACGAGCTCGCGCAGGTCGACGTCGGCGGGTTTGTGGACCGCGCCGGGCGGGCCGATGGTGGCGACGTCGTCGGCGATGCGGGACAGACGGAAGGTGCGGGGGGCGTCGCGGTCGCGGTCGTGGCCGACGAGGTACCACCGGCCACGGTGGGTGACGACGCCCCAGGGTTCGACGGTGCGGGTGGTGTAGGGCTCGGAGCGGTCCCGACGGTGACCGAACTGGACGGCCTGTCCGGTGTCGATGGCCTGGAGCAGAGTGCGCAGGGTCTCTTCGTTGCCGCGGACCCCAGGCAGAGTGGCGGTGGAGATGGCGACACTGTCGGCGGGGTCGACGTCCACGCCGGCGGCGCGCAGTTTGAGCAGGGCCCCCTGGGTGGCGGTGATGAGTTCGGGTGACTCCCACAGTTGGGTGGCGACCGCGACGGCGGCGGCTTCGTCGGCGGTGAGTTCGACCGCGGGCAGGGCGTAGGCGTCGCGGTTGATGCGGTAGCCCTCGGTGGGGTCGAACTGCGAGACGCGCCCGGTCTCCAGTGGGATGCCGAGGTCACGGAGTTCGTTTTTGTCCCGCTCGAACATGCGGGAGAACGCCTCGTCGCTGGGGCTGTCGGCGTAGCCGGCGACGACCTGGCGGATGCGATCTGCGGTGATGAACGTGCGGGTCGAGAGCAGCGCGATGACCAGGTTCATCAGCCGTTCGACTTTGGAGGTCGCCACTCGTAAGAGCTTAAGGCGTCGGGCGGTTGGTCAGGCTCGGCGACGCGGTTCGTAGCTGACGGGGGCCCGCGATGAGCGCGTCGGTCGGCCGGCCGGTCCCAGACGTGCGCCCAGCGCGCGCGTCAGCGCTTGCGTCCGGTGACCGACGATCGGGGGACGCTGAGGCGCGTTGGCCGCACCGTGGGGTCGCGCGCTGCGGGGTCGTCACTTCCGGATGACTCCGGTTCGGGCTCGGTGTGATGGCACCGACGGGTGACGCCACGGATAACCCTGTGCGCGAGGCTTTCCCGAACTTTGTGCTCGCGACGCCCCACGGGCGCGGCTCAGTTGGTGGTGGGTGGCGGGGGTTGGTATGGGGTGTACCACCACCAGTCGGCGCGTTCGCCGGATGGTCCGCGGTAGGGCGGCACCGTGGGCGGGGGGTGATTCGGCGGACGCGCGAGGGAACCGTTTCCGAGTTTTCGGCCGGTGGCGTCGGTGACGGTGAGCTCCGATGCGGGTCCGGTGATGGTGATGACCCCGCGGTGGTGCAGCCGGTGATGGTAGGGGCAGAGCAACACGAGGTTGTCCAGATCGGTGGCCCCACCGTCTTCCCAATGCTGGAGGTGGTGGGCGTGCAACCCGCGGGTGGCCCCACAACCCGGGACCACGCAGGTGGAATCGCGGTGCTCGAGCGCACGCCGCAGGCGGCGATTGATCAGCCGGGTGGTGCGCCCGGCGCCGAGGGGTTGGCCGTCACGTTCGAACCAGACCTCGCAGGTGGCATCACACCCTAGATAGCGGCGATCGGCATCCGACAGCAGCGGGCCGAGGTGGAGGGCGGCGATGCGGTCTTTGATGTCGAGATGCATGAC
>NZ_LQIV01000003.1 GCF_001500125.1 Mycobacterium sp. IS-1742
GTGGGGGGGGGGGGTTGGTATGGGGTGTACCACCACCAGTCGGCGCGTTCGCCGGATGGTCCGCGGTAGGGCGGCACGGTGGGCGGGGGCCGATTAGGTGGGCGCGCGAGGGGACCGTGTTCGAGTTTTCGGCCGGTGCCGTCGGTGACGGTGAGCTCCGATGCGGGTCCGGTGATGGTGATGACCCCGTTGTGGTGCAGCCGGTGATGGAACGGGCACAGCAGGACGAGGTTGTCCAGGTCGGTGGCCCCGCCGTCTTCCCAATGGCGGAGGTGGTGGGCGTGCAACCCGCGGGTGGCCCCACAACCGGGCACGACGCAGGTGCGGTCGCGGTGCTCGAGGGCGCGGCGCAGGCGGCGGTTGATCAGCCGGGTGGTGCGCCCGGCGCCGAGAGGCTGGCCGTCGCGTTCGAACCACACCTCGCAGGTGGCGTCACAGGTCAGGTACTGCCGGTCGGCATCCGACAGCAGCGGTCCCAGATGCAATGCGGCGATGCGGTCGTTGATGTCGAGATGCACGACGATGGTGGTGCGCTGACCGTGCGGGCGGCGTATCGCTTCGGTGTCCCAGCCGGCTCCGACGAGCGCCAGGAACGCATCGATGGTGGTGGGCAGCGGCGGCCGGTCCGCGCCCGCACTGTCACCGTGGTCGCGTTTCCACTGCGCGACCAACGCATCGTGGTGGGACTGTAGGGCGGCGTCGAACATCGCCGCCTCGACATGGGGTAGGGCGATGCGCCAGTAGGTGTACTGCTCATCGCTGGTCTTGGCGATCGAGGGCTGCGGGCCCGGGTCCGGCGTGGGTTCCGGCTCGTCGGACTGGGGTTCCGGTTTCGGTTCGAGTTTGATGGCGGTGCGCAGCTGGCTGACCGAGGCGTTGACGGCCAACTCCGCATAGTGCGCATCGGATCCAGGGCCGGCGCTTTCGGCGATCACCCCGACCTGATCGAGCGACAGCCGGCCTTCGCGCAGGGCCTGCACACACTGGGGGAATTCGGTGATGTGGTGGGCGACGGCGGCGATGGTCTTGCCGTTGCGCGGTGAGGACCCGGTCTTCCAGGCCATCAATGCCGCCAGCGAGCGCGTACCGGTCATGCCGATCAACTCGTCGTGTTCGATCTCGGCGGCGATCTCCACCAGGCGCCCATCGATGGAGTTGCGCTGACCCATCAGCTCCCCGATCTCCTCGAACAACGCATCGAGACGATCCGCCGAGCGCGTATCCGCGCCATAGGACGTCGCGACCGAGGACATGACCCCATACAAGCAGAGGGGTACGACAAGTCCGCCGACGGAAGATCAGCGGTCGGGCAGTGCCCGCTCGACGATCGGGACGCGTGGATGCGGTTCGCGCTCACGGCGTTTCGCGGCGATGTAGATCTGCGTGGTCTCCGCGGCGACGGTGTTCCAGTCGAAGTCCGAGGTGAGACGATCACGGGCGGCGACCGCGCGCCGCTGCGCGGCGACCGGGTCGTCGAGCACGGCGCGCACGGCCGCGGCGAGCGCCGCGACGTCGCGTGGCGTAAACGACATCCCGGTCACCCCGTCGATCACGGCTTCGCCGAGGCCCCCCGCCGTGGAGGTCACCAGCGGTGTGCCGGTCGCGGCCGCCTCGAGGGCGACGATCCCGAAGGGTTCGTAGTGGCTGGGCAGCACCGCCGCGTCCGCGGTGTGGAGCATGTCGACGAGCCCGTCGTGGTCCAGCCGGCCGACGAACGTCACAGCCTTGCGCACCTTGTGCTTTCGTGTCTGCTCGATGAGCCAGTCCAACTGGGTGCCGTCGCCGGCGATGGTGAGGGTGGTGCCGGGATGGGTGCGCCGGATCCGGGGGAGCGCGGCGATGGCGTCGTGCACTCCCTTCTCGTATTCCAGCCGGCCGAGGTAGAGCAGTTGGGCAGGCCCGCCGTGTGACCGGCGGCGCGCGAACGGCCAACGCGCGGCCTCGATTCCGTTGCGGATGACCCGGATCTCCGGCAGGCCGGGCCCGAACAGTTCGGTGATCTCCTCGCGCATCGACGCCGAACACGTGATGAGCGAATCGGATTCGCGCACCAGCCAGGACTCCACCGCGTGCACCTGGCGGCTGATCCGGCCGGCCACCCAGCCGGAGTGCCTGCCGGCCTCGGTGGCGTGGATCGTCGACACCAGTGGCACATCGAAGAATTCGGCCAACGTGATCGCCGGGTGGGCGACCAGCCAGTCGTGGGCGTGGACCACGTCGGGGCGCCACGGCTGACCGTGGTCCTTGATCGCCAGACCGGCCCGGATCATGGCGTGACCCATCGCCAGTGTCCACGCCATCATGTCGGGGCCGAACGCGAACTCGTGCGGGTCGTGGGCGGCCGCGACCACGCGCACACCCTCGCTGATCTCGTCGGTGGTGGGGTGCGTGCTGGGGTCGGTGTCGGCCGGGCGGCGGCTCAGCACCACGACCTCATGGCCGGCCGCGGCCAGCGCGGTGGCGAGGTGATGGACGTGGCGGCCGAGCCCGCCGATGACCACCGGCGGGTACTCCCACGACACGAGAAGGACTTTCACCGGGGCAACCGTCTGGCGTCGAGCGCGCCGAACAGGCCGTCGGCGCGGTTCCAGCCGTCGGCGAGGCGCTGTGCCTGCTCCCGGCGGCCGGCGGCCAGGGCGTCGGCGATCTCGCGGGTGGCGTGGGCGTGCAGGTGCGCCCGGTAGCGGGCGTAGTCGGCGGCGGAGTCCTTGCTGACCATGAACGGCCAGTCGCTGGACACCGTGAGCAGGGTCTCGCGCAGGATCTGGTCGGCGACGGTGTCGCGCGGTGTCGGGGTGCCCACCGACGCGTGCTGGGTGAGCGCCTTGTCGACGGTGCTCAGCGCGGTGTCGACGACTTCGGCGTTGAGTCGCACGAAGTCGGTCACCTGATCACCCGCCCAGACCTGCCAGTCCTTGCCCGAACCCCACGAGCTCGGCGGCAGATCGACTGGCGCGCCGACGAATCCGTCGTCCACGGCGTCGCCGAGGGTGCCGACCCGCACGCCCGCTTCGGGCAGCGCCCGCAACACGCGCGCCAGCCACTCCGGGCCCTCGTACCACCAGTGGCCGAACAGTTCGGTGTCGAAGGCGGCGACCACGTGCGCCGGCCTGCCGATCCGCTCGCTCTCGTCGAGCAGCCGCCGCCGGACCACGGCCACGAAGTCGGCGACGTGGGCGTCGATTGCGGCGTCGGCGCGGTCCGGGTCGTACGGCGCTTTGCCCGACGAGGGCACGTTGCGGCCGGTGACCCGCGCCGGCTTCAACCCCGTCACGTGGTCGTAGGTGTGGAAGTCCCGGTAGGCGGCGTGGCCCGGATAGCCGGACTTCGGCGACCACACGCGGTAGCTGACCTGCAGATCGCGCCCGAACGCGACGACGCCGGAGTCGCCGACCGGGCGGCCGAGGGCGGTGTCGCCGTGCAGCGACGGACCGTCGACCATGAAATGGCCGACGCCCGCGGCGGCGTAGTCGGTCTCCATACCCGGCGCGTACGCGCACTCCGGGGCCCAGATCCCGCGCGGGGTGTGAGCGAAGCGCTGTGCGGCGTCGGCGAGCCCTTCGCGCAGCGCGAACTCCCGTAGCCGCGGGTTGAGCAGCGGCTGGAACGGATGCGCCAGCGGTCCGCCCAGCAGCTCGACGGTGCCGGCGTCGACGAGCTCACGCAGCAGCGGGCTGCCGCCGTGGCGCCACAGCGTGGCGAATTCGTCGAGCGCGTGATCGGCTTCGCGTTGTTCGCGGGCGCCGAAGGTCCGCATCGCCTCGGGTGTGCAGGCCGGCGTGGTGTCCGACGACGTGCGCAGCGTCGCGGCCTCCAGCGCCCGCAGCCGCCAGTTCGCCAGCCAGCTGTGCATACCGGTCAGGCAGTAGGGGTCGTCGAGCTGGGCGGTCACCACCGGCGTCATCCCGAGCGTGAGCAGGTGGCCGCGGTCCTCGGCGGCCAGCCTGCGCAGCACCCGCATCAACGGCAGGTACGACGCCGACCACGACTGGTACAGCCACTCCTCGCCGACCGGCCAGCGTCCGTGGTGGGCCAACCATGGCAGATGCGTGTGCAGGACGAGGGTGAACAGCCCCGGTACCGCAGGCGCGTCGTCGCTCACGGCCGCACCGCGATCGCCACCAGGTCGAGGCTGTCATTGATATCGGGGTTGTCGCGGCTGCCGGCTTCCACCAGGTCGAAGTCGTCGGCGCGCACCGCGGCCACGTCGTCGAGCAGGTCCTGCGGCCACGGCGCGTCGGCCACGGCGCGGGCGATCTGCGCGTCGATGATCGAGCCGCCGTGCCGGGCGTCCGCCTCGCGCAGGCGGTCGCCGTGGAAGACCCCGTAGACGCCTTCGATCACGAACCCCGCGGTGGTGAGCAGGTCGGTCAGTTCGGCCGCGTCGAGTTCGCGGGTGTGGAACGGGTTGACCGGGGTGTCGCGGCCGGGGGAGAACGTGATCCGGTTCGGTGTCGACATCAGCAGCAGCCCGCCGGGACGCAGCACCCGCAGGCATTCGGCGACGAATTGTGGTTGATCCCACAGATGTTCGATGACCTGGAAGTTCACCACCACGTCGACCGATGCGTCGGCCAGCGGCAGGGCGGCCAGGTTGCCGTGGTGGACCTCGACGCGTGGGTAGCGGGCGCGCACGTGCGCGACGGTGGCCTCGTCGTAGTCCAGGGCGATCACGCGCCGCGCGACCCCGGCGATCAGGTCCGCCCCGTAGCCTTCGCCGCATCCGGCCTCGAGCACGTCGCGCCCGGCGCATCGCTGCAGGAGGCGGGCGTAGACCACCTCGTGCCGACGAAACCAGTAGTTCTCCTCGGCCAGGCCGGGGATCGTCCGCTCGCCGGTGAGGGGGAGAGTCTCGTCGCCGCCCTCGCGCGGCCCGGTAACGAATGCGCTCATCGCAGGCAGGCTAACCCAGGCGACGGGATCGTGGCCGGTTCGCGAACAGTTCGCGACGGGTTCGCGGTGGTAGGGGAGGCGGGCGCATGAACTTCGACCAGCTATGGTGTTCCTGCAAACCACCTGTAGTTACTGACGAGTAACATGGTGCCAGTTTCACAAAACGTGGTAACGGGCCGACCGCCGGCCGGCCTCATCGAGGAGGACGAACCATCTCATGACGAACATTGTGGTCCTGATCAAACAGGTCCCCGACACCTGGTCCGAGCGCAAGCTCTCCGAGGGCGACTGGACCCTGGACCGGGAAGCCGCCGACGCCGTGCTCGACGAGATCAACGAGCGTGCCGTCGAAGAAGCGCTCCTCATCAAGGAGAAGGAAGCGGCCAACGGGGTCGAGGGCACCGTCACCGTGCTGACCGCCGGCCCGGAGCGGGCCACCGAGGCGATCCGCAAGGCGCTGTCCATGGGTGCCGACAAGGCCGTGCACCTCGTGGACGAGGGTATGCACGGTTCCGACATGGTGCAGACCGGCTGGGCGCTGGCCCGCGCGCTGGGCGCCATCGAGGGCACCGAGTTGGTCATCGCAGGCAACGAGGCGACCGACGGTGCGGGCGGCGCGGTGCCGGCCATCATCGCCGAGTACCTGGGCCTGCCGCAGCTGACCCACATGCGCAAGGTCACCGTCGAGGACGGCAAGGTCACCGGTGAGCGCGAGACCGACGACGGTGTGTTCACCCTCGAGGCGCCGCTGCCCGCCGTGGTCAGCGTGAACGAGAAGATCAACGAGCCGCGCTTCCCGTCCTTCAAGGGCATCATGGCCGCCAAGAAGAAGGAAGTGACGACGCTGACGCTGGCCGAGATCGGTGTCGAGTCCGACGAGGTCGGCGTGGCGAACGCCGGTTCCAAGGTGCTCTCGTCGACGCCGAAGCCGCCGAAGACCGCAGGCGAGAAGGTCACCGACGAAGGCGAAGGCGGCAGCAAGGTCGCCGAGTACCTGGTCGGTCAGAAGATCATCTAAGACTCCCCGAGACACGAAGGACCGGAAGACAAATGGCTGAAGTACTCGTGCTCGTCGAGCACGCCGAAGGTGCACTCAAGAAGGTCACCAGCGAGTTGATCACCGCCGCTCGCGCGCTGGGCGAACCCTCCGCCGTCGTGGTGGGCAAGCCGGGCACCGCCGAGCCGCTGGTCGACGGCCTCAAGGCCGCCGGCGCCGCGAAGATCTACGTCGCCGAATCCGACGACGCGGAGAACTACCTCGTCACCCCGCAGGTCGACGTGCTCGCCGCGCTGGCCGAGTCGAACAGCCCCGCCGGGGTGCTGTTGGCCGCCTCCGCGGACGGCAAGGAGATCGGCGGCCGGCTCGCGGCCCGCATCGGCTCCGGTGTGCTGACCGACGTCATCGCGGTTGCCGAAGGCGGCAAGGCCACCCACTCGATCTTCGGTGGCGCCTACACCGTGGAGGCCGAGGTCACCGGTGACACCCCGGTGATCACCGTGCGCGCGGGCGCGATCGACGCCGAGCCCGCCGACGGTGCCGGCGAGGTCGTCAACGTCGAGGTTCCGGCCCAGGCCGAGACCGCGACGAAGATCACTAAGCGGGAGCCCGCCGTGGCCGGCGACCGTCCGGAGCTCACCGAGGCGACCGTCGTCGTCTCGGGCGGCCGTGGTGTCGGCAGTGCCGAGAACTTCGGCATCGTCGAGGAACTCGCCGACGCCCTCGGCGGTGCGGTCGGCGCGGCGCGCGCCGCGGTGGACTCGGGCTACTACCCGGGTCAGTTCCAGGTCGGCCAGACCGGTAAGACGGTCTCGCCGCAGCTGTACATCGCGCTGGGCATCTCCGGCGCGATCCAGCACCGCGCCGGTATGCAGACCAGCAAGACGATCATCGCGGTGAACAAGGACGAAGAGGCGCCGATCTTCGAGATCTCCGATCTCGGCATCGTCGGCGACCTGTTCAAGGTCACCCCGCAGCTCACCGAGAAGGTCAAGGCGCGCAAGGGCTGAACCCGCTCGACGCGGTAGCGAGAACCCCGGCACCCGCGCGGTGCCGGGGTTCTTCGCGTCTTGCCCTCGAAACGTGTGGTCGCAGTGCCACCCTGAGTGGGTGAGCGAGAGGAGTCACACGATGAAGATCACCGTCATGGGAGCGACCGGACAGATCGGTGCACAGGTCGTCGACCTACTGCGTCGGGAGGGGCACGACGTCGTCGCGGCGTCGCGCGGTTCCGGTGCCGACGTCCTCACCGGCGACGGTCTGGATGACGCGCTGACCGGTGCCGACGTACTCGTCGACGTCACCAACTCACCGTCGTTCGAGGACGGCCCGGTCATGGAGTTCTTCCGCCGGTCGTCGGCGAACCTGGTGTCGGGGGCGCGCGCGGCGGGCATCGGCCACTACGTCGTGCTCTCGATCGTCGGCGCCGACGGCCTGCCCGAAAGCGGTTACATGCGAGCGAAAGTCGCGCAGGAGAAGGCGGTGGCCGAATCCGGGCTGCCATACACCATCGTGCGTGCCACCCAGTTCCACGAATTCGCCGAGATGATCACCGACTCGCTCACCGTCGGCGACCAGGTCAGGGCGCCCGACGCTCTCATCCAGCCGATCGCCGCGGCCGACGTGGCCGCCGAGGTGGCTCGCGTGGCCGTCGGCGCGCCGGTCAACGGCGTGGTCGACGTCGGCGGACCGGACAAGCTGCCGTTCGCCGACCTGGCCCGCGCCGTTCTCGCCGCGCGGAGCGCCGACGTGGCGGTGGTCGTCGATCCGGACGCCAGGTATTTCGGCACGCCGGTCGGCGACACCAGCCTGGTGACCGGTGAGGGCGCGGTGATCGCCCCAACCCGCTTCGGCGACTGGCTGGCCCGTCGCTGAGCCGTACACCCGCAGCGCCTCGCGGAGCCCGCACCTTGTACGTTCGTATAGTCGCCGGGTCCGGCGACACACCACCGACGAAGGCAGGTTCATGGGAGATCTCGATCACACCGTCGCACTCGTGACGGGCGCCGCCCGCGGCCAGGGCAGGAGCCACGCGGTGGCACTGGCCGCCGAGGGCGCCGACATCATCGCGATCGACCGCTGCGCCGACATCGAGTCCATCCCGTACCCGCTGGCGACCAAGGAGGACCTCGACGAGACCGCCGAACTGGTGCGGGCCACGGGACGCCAGGTGGTGACCGTGATCGCCGACGTCCGGGACCTGGCGGACCTGCAGGCGGCCGTTCAGACCGGCACCGCCGAGCTGGGCGAGTTGGACATCGTGGTGGCCAACGCCGGCGTGGTGGCGATCGGCCTGACCGACCCGACCGACGAGCGGCTCTACCGCGACATCGTCGACATCAACCTGAACGGCGTGTGGCACACGATCGCCGCCACCGCCCCGTCCATCATCCGCAAGGGTCGGGGCGGATCGATCATCCTCACCAGTTCCATGCAGGGTCTGGTCGGCCGCGGCGGCGATGGCAGCGCCGCGATGTTCGCCTACGCGGCGTCCAAGCACGGCGTCGTCGGGTTGATGCGCTCGGCAGCCAACGCGTATGCGCCGCACAACATCCGGGTCAACTCCGTTCATCCCACCGGCGTCGGCACCCCGATGATCCTCAACGAGCACATGGCCACCGTGTTCGCGGCGAACCCCACCTCCGACGCCATGGCCGGCAATCTGCTGCCCGTCCCGTACGTGGAACCCGAGGACGTCGCCAACGCCGTCGTGTGGCTGGCCGGCCCGAAGGCGCGCTACATCACCGGCACGGCGCTACCGGTCGACGCGGGGCACGCGGCGATGTGATCCGCGGCCGACGAGCGACCAACTCGTCACCGAGCGTGCACGAACACGTCACGCAGCGCTTGCCGCCGCGCTGAACGGCTCAGCGACCGTGCTGGACATGAGCACTGCTTCTGTCCTCATCTCCGCCGATATCGCCGCCGACACCCCGCGGTATTCGCTGCTCCTGTCTACCGATCCCGACCTGATCAGCGCCGCGCAGCGGCTGCGCCACGACGTGTTCACCTCCGAGCCGGGATTCGCCCTCGCCGGCACTCTCGACGGTCGGGACGCCGATCGCTTCGACGAATACTGCGACCACCTGCTCGTACGCGAGGACACCTCCGGCGAACTGGTCGGCTGCTACCGGATGCTGCCCCCGGCCGGGGCCATCGCCGCGGGCGGCCTCTACACCGCGACTGAATTCGACGTGCGGGCCCTCGACCCGCTGCGGCCGTCGCTGGTCGAGATGGGCCGCGCGGTGGTGCGCCAGGACCACCGCAACGGCGGTGTGGTGCTGCTCATGTGGGCCGGCATCCTGGCCTATCTCGACCGCTGCGGCTACGACTACGTCACCGGATGTGTCTCGGTACCGGTCGCCGGGCCGGCCGGCGAACCGGCGGGTACCCAGCTGCGCGGTGTGCGCGACTTCGCGCGGCGCCGTCACGCCGCCCCGGAGCGCTACACCGTGCACCCGTACCGCCCGGTGGTGGTCGACGGCCGCGGACTGGACGCCATCGCGCCCCCGGCGCGGGTCGCGATGCCGCCGCTCATGCGCGGCTACCTGCGGCTGGGCGCGCAGGTCTGCGGGGATCCGGCACACGATCCGGACTTCGGCGTCGGGGACTTCCCGGCGCTCCTGGACAAACGCCACGCCGACATCCGCTACCTGCGCCGGCTGCGGTCGGTCGCGGCGGCAGGCGAGATGGCCGAGGGGCTGGCGGGGGGTACCGCGTCATGACGCTCGCGACCGAACACGCCTGGCTGCAGCGCGCCACCTGCGACGCGAGTTGCGTGGCCGCAGGCGCCGACCGGCCCGGGCGACGCTGGTGGGTCGCGGTGCGCACCGGGGTGCGGGTCGGCTCGGCGGCGGCGCTGTTCTCGTGTGTGTGGCTGCTGGCGCTGCCGCTGCCCGGCCGGTGGCACGTGCAACGCGCCTACTGCCGGCTGATGCTGCGCAGCTTCGGCGTGCGGATCGCCGTGTCGGGTGGGCCCATCCGCAACCTGCGCGGCGTCCTGGTGGTCAGCGGGCACGTCTCCTGGCTGGACATCTTCACCATCGGCGCGGTGCTGCCCGGATCGTTCGTCGCGCGGGCCGACCTCGTCGACTGGCCCGCCCTGGGACCCGTCGTGCGGTTGATGAAGGTCATCCCGATCGACCGGGGGAGCCTGCGTCGGCTGCCCGCGGTCGTGGCCGCGGTCACCGACCGGCTGCGGGCCGGCCACTCCGTCGTCGCATTCCCCGAGGGCACCACCTGGTGCGGGTTGGGCCACGGCCGTTTCCGCCCGGCGATGTTCCAGGCCGCCGTGGACGCGGGGCGGCCGGTGCAGCCGCTGCGCATCACCTACCGCCACCACGACGGACGGCTGTCCACCGTGCCCGCATTCGTCGGCGACGATTCCCTGGCGGCTTCGGTCCGACGGGTCATCACCGCCCGCCGGACGGTCTGCCACATCGGCGTCGAGTCGCTGCAGCTGCCCGGCGACGACCGCCGTGACCTGGCCGCCCGCTGCGAGACGGCCGTCCGGGGCATCGCGCCGGTGACGGCGAGCGCTCACGTGCTGGCCGCCTGACCCGGCGATCCGGGCGGTGCCCGGTCGACGGCTATCCTGGACGGGCCATGACCTCGTCGAAGTCGGTCTACCTCGACCACGCCGCGACCACCCCGATGCACCCCGCTGCCATCGAGGCGATGACGGCCGTGCTGACCACCGTCGGCAATGCCTCCTCGCTGCACGGTGCGGGCCGGTTGGCGCGCCGCCGGATGGAGGAGGCCCGCGAGACGCTGGCCGGGCTGTTGGGCGCGCGTCCGTCGGAGATCATCTTCTGCGCGGGCGGCACCGAGAGCGACAACCTCGCGGTCAAGGGGATCTTCTGGGCGCGTCGCGACGCCGAACGGCGCCGTCACCGCATCGTCACCACGCCGATCGAGCACCACGCCGTTCTGGACGCGGTGCAGTGGCTGGTCGAGCACGAGGGCGCCGAGGTGACCTGGCTGCCCGTGCGGGCCGACGGGTCGGTGACGGCCGCGGCCCTGCGCGCGGTGCTGCAGTCCCACGACGACGTCGCGCTGGTGTCGGTCATGTGGGCCAACAACGAGGTCGGCACCGTCCAGCCGATCGCCGAGCTGTCCGCGGTCGCCGCCGAGTTCGGTGTGCCGATGCACAGCGACGCGGTGCAGGCGGTCGGTCAGTTGCCGGTGGACTTCGCGGCGAGCGGACTGTCGGCGATGAGCGTGACGGCGCACAAGTTCGGCGGACCCACCGGTATCGGCGCGCTGCTGTTGCGCCGCGATACCGCCTGCGTGCCGCTGTTGCACGGCGGTGGCCAGGAACGCGACGTCCGTTCCGGGACGGCCGACGTCGCCGGTGCGGTCGCCATGGCGGCGGCGGCGCGGGTCGCGGTCGACGGCCTCGACGCCCATCGTGGCCGGGTGTCCGCGCTGCGGGACCGGCTGATCGACGGTGTGCTGGCCACGATCGACGACGTCGCCGTCAACGGTGCCCGCGGCGACCGGTTACCGGGCAACGCCCACTTCACCTTCCGGGGATGCGAAGGCGATTCGCTTCTGATGCTGTTGGACGCCAAGGGAATCGAGTGTTCGACCGGCTCGGCGTGCACCGCCGGGGTGGCGCAGCCCTCGCACGTGCTGATCGCGATGGGCGCCGATCCGGCCAGTGCCCGTGGTTCCCTGCGGCTGTCGCTCGGCCACACGAGCACCGACGCCGACGTCGACGCGGCGCTCGAGGTGCTGCCCGCCGCCGTCGAGCGGGCGCGGCAGGCGGCGCTGGCCGCGTCCGGGGTGGTGGACTGACGATGAGCGCTTGCGCGAAGAGTGAGCGATGATGCGTGTTCTGGTCGCGATGAGCGGCGGCGTCGACTCCTCGGTCGCCGCGGCGCGCATGGTCGACGCCGGCCACGACGTGGTCGGGGTGCACCTCGCGCTGTCCGCGACCCCCGGGACGCTGCGGACCGGATCGCGGGGATGTTGTTCGAAGGAGGACGCGGGGGATGCCCGTCGCGTCGCCGACGTGCTCGACATCCCGTTTTACGTGTGGGATTTCGCCGACCGCTTCAAAGAGGACGTGATCGACGACTTCGTCGCGTCCTATGAGCGCGGAGAGACGCCGAATCCGTGTGTGCGGTGCAACGAGAAGATCAAGTTCTCCGCGTTGGCGGGGCGGGCGCTGGCGCTGGGATTCGACGCGCTCGCCACCGGTCACTACGCGCGGCTGTCCGACGGCCGCCTGCGCCGCGCGGTCGATCACGACAAGGATCAGTCCTATGTGCTGGCGGTGCTGACCGCACAGCAGTTGCGCCACGCGGTGTTCCCGATCGGGGACACGCCGAAGGCGCAGATCCGCGAGGAGGCGGCCGCCCGCGGACTGGCCGTGGCCGACAAGCCCGACAGCCACGATATCTGTTTCATCCCGTCGGGGGACACCCGGGCGTTCCTGGGTGCGCGGATCGGGGTGCGACCCGGCGCGGTGGTCGATGCCGGTGGCACGAAACTCGCCGAACACGAAGGCGTGCACGGGTTCACGATCGGACAGCGCAAGGGGCTCGGTATCGCGGGTCCCGGCGCGGACGGGCAGCCGCGCTACGTCACCGGCATCGACGCGGCCACCGGGACGGTGCGGGTCGGCGGTGTCGAGGACCTCGACGTGTGGCGGTTGACCGGCGAGAGTCCGGTGTTCACGTCCGGGGCCGCGTTCACGGGGCCCGTGGAGTGCCAGGTCCAGGTGCGGGCGCACGGCGGGCTGGCGGACGCGGTGGCGTCATATGACTCGGGCGTGCTGTCGGTGCAGTTGCGGGCGCCGCTGCGCGGTGTCGCGCCCGGCCAGACGATGGTGATCTACCGGCCCGACCCCGCCGGCGACGAGGTACTGGCCAGCGCGACGATCAGCGGGGCCGAGGGGCACTGAGTCGTGGCTGCCGGCCTCGAGGCGGCAACGCTTTACACGGCGCGAGCGGCGGTGATTCACCCCGTCCGTCATCATTGGTGCGATTTCATCGCTTACGCAAGCGACAGTTGTCCGGCATGGTGACCAAGCCCCAGATTCATCGTTGCCGGCTTATACGCGTGCAGTTCACCAATAGATCCACACCCTCGATGCCTGCCTTCAGTGCTGCCCGTTTGCTCCTGCCCCCTGTGACGCTCACGGCCGCGCTCACCGCGTGGCGGGGGATCCGACAGCTCGTTGGCGTCGACGGCCGCCGGGCCCCCGTGAGCGGAGGCTCGATTGTCTATGCCACCGATCGCGAACCCACCTGCCTGGACCCGCACGGCTTCGGTGACATGCCGCAGACCTATGTCGCGCGGCAGTACCTGGATTCGCTTGTCTCCGAACGCCCGACGGCAGCGTCGTCCCGTGGCTCGCGGAGTCGTGGGAGGTCTCACCCGACGGCTGGCCTGCCTACACAATCGCTGTGTGGAACCAGATTCATCATATGCCGTAATCCGTTGCAGTTCAACGTAACTCGATGGCCGCTCGAATGGTTCCTCCGTCGAGTAGCTGGCGCGTTGCGCAGTGTGACTCTGGCCCGTAGGTTTCATCCAGCTACATTGACCTGCTTATGGTCACAGACGCCGATGGCCCGATGGACTGCGGCCGTTGAGCGGGCACTTTACTGCGAGTGAATGAAGTCAACAGCGTTATGTGAGCCCGGAGATAGCGGAGCGGTTGCGGCTCGCTCAGGTGCAAGGCGCGTCTGCAGGGTCACTTCTCCTTTCTGACTCCTTTAAAGCTGCCGCCGTTCTTCTTCGCTTGGACGAAGCGGCCGGTGGTCGTATCGCGTTTCACCCACGTGCCTGACGCGGTCCGTAACTGGCTCCGTTTGGTGACCGACCCGGTTCGTGCGCCGCGCCCAGTATTTTTCGCCATCGCCCTTCGCCTCCCTCGCCCTCTGTGGCAACTCTAGCTCGGGATCGTCCCACGAAGGTACGACACGACCGTGGCGCACAGCAGAAAAAGGACCGAGCCAGCCAACACGAGCGTACTGGCCAACCGGAGTCGAGACCCGAGGGTTGAGGGTTCCCGCGCGAGCAGGACTGATGCTGCCAATGCCGACGGGCCCACAATTAACCCGAGCGTCCTCAAGTCTTTAGTAGGTTCACGCATTAGAACCATAGAGAGAAGAAATATCAAGAGGGAAGCGAGATACGGAACTCCCTGAAGCCGACGCAGAAGCGCAAGCTTGAATTTTAGTCTGACGCGGTAATCACGATCTGTATCGTGTGCGTAGAATGATCGCGTCTGGTCGTCACTCTTAGAAAGGAAGGATCCAAATGCGAACTCGTCCTTGGCGGGTTCCAGGGCGGCGAAGTCCGCAATACGAACATTTGGATCCGAGATCTTGAAGGTAACGTGGTTGCTCTGCGCATCAGCTATTACTAAGATTTGTGACCCGGTCCTACGGAGTGGGTGAAGCGTGAGGCTGCGTCGTTCGGTGTACTTGATCACAAAGGGCTCATCAACGGGGACTTTTACTGCGACGATCATATCGTAATGCGTTCCGTAGTCGGCAAGAGCTCGTAAGAACTCCCCTGCGAAAGGAGAGGAATCGACCATTGTTAGCATCTTTTGAAGTAAGCGTAGGTATTCGCGCAGATATTTGGTCGCGTCATCCTCATCGAAGGGAACGTCAGCCGGGTACAGGTCGGGTATCGCTAACGCGGGGCTCTCGCATACAGTGTATTGAACAGGCATATCTAGCAAAGGGCGCAATAGCCTTTTGCAGGAAGTATTGATCGCCGCCCATTCCTCTAGTACTCGCGCAGTAACACTGGTACCCAATCCGTCCTCGAGATAGTCGGCTAACGAGAAACCGTCACTGCCGTAAAGCCATCCGGTTTCGGAGAAGCCTAGAACTCGTGTCAGGATCCGGTTCTGCCGACCGGTAACCCGTATGCCAGCTCTCATAGCTACCGCGGTCAGATATCTCGCTTGTCTCTGAGCGATCTCCATCCGTGGCAGCAGCCAGGCGTCGCCCAGCGGACCCTCGATGGTGAAGTCGAGTAGCGGGCCGCGGGGCATCGGGGCGACATTGAGGGCGATCAGAACTTGTGTGTCAGCCGGACTTACATGCGATTCGATGAGCGGCCTGAGCGGTGCCGCTTGGAGGGATCGCGTGCGAAGACAGGTAGTTGCTGCGTCAACGACTATCTCTTCCACCACTCGAACCCGCCACTGAAGTGGCTCGAGGAGAAGGGCCGCCGTGACGTCGCGGTTCTCGGTGAGGTTCTTCAAAGGCCGACTTTCGTACGCACGATGCAGTGCTCGTGGCTGGAGTTGCTAGGCTTGTCTGTGGCGAGGTTACTTCCAGGTTCCATCAGAGCTCCGGATGACACGGCGGGAGGCTTGAACAGGTTGCGCGAATTCCCTGATCTATGCCGAGCCGCATCCGCTCACGGTGTGAGCAACGAGCCACGGCCGTCGAATGACCCGTCCACCTAAGCGACCCACCGCAGGCGCGCGACCCACCGCAGGCGGCGCCGGCCACGCCGCTAACCCGGCACCTTCGCGAGGATGTTGGTCATCACGATGTCGGGTACCGAGTCGGTGAACCTGCAGAACGTCACCTCGACGAGCACCGCCGACTTGAGGCGGTAGTCCCGCCCGCAGTCGCCGGGCCGCGTCGAGAGCGCATCGGCCGTCGACGTCCAGTCGCCGATGTAGGCCGGACCGTAATCTGTTGTGCCGCAACCGTCGACCAGCGCGACCACCGCGTCGAACGCCCGCCGCGCCGTCGGCCCATCTCGATATCCGGCGGCGCCCTGCGAGATGAGGCCACCGTCGGGCGGATTCTGGAACGTCGTCTTGTGGAACTCCTCGACCTCGTCGCCGAAGGTCTGCGACTCGGCGAACAGCCAGCGGCACGGCACAGGCATCTGCTCCATCAACGATTCGATGTCGACCGGGATCTTGCCGTCCATGCTCGGAATGATGGTGAGATCCTCGCCCGCGCCCGTGATCGCCTGCATCTGCGCGGTCTCGAGCAGCACGGTGTCGACGTCGACGGGGGAGCGGGAATCGTCGTCGAGGCCCGGGGCCGACCGGATAGCGGTGCCGTCGACGGTCGTCACACACCCGGCGGTCAGCAGCGCCGCAGCGGCCGCCGTCAGCGCCCTGGCCCGTGCGGTCATCGCCGTCCCCTTCCCGCTGACGAGCCTAACCGCGTCGCATACTGTGCACCGGGTGAGTGTCTACGCCGCCGCGACCGGTATCGGCTCCTGGCCCGGAACCAATCCGCGGCAGGCCGCCGAAGTCGTCGTCGGCGAACTGCACACCCTGCCGCATCTGGTGGAACTTCCGTCGCGGGGTGTCGGCGCCGACCTGATCGGGCGCGCCGGCGCGCTCCTGGTGGACATCGGCATCGACATCGTGCCCCGCGGTTACCGCATCGCGAACGGCAAGAGCTCTGCGGCCCGCCGGGCGACGAGCCTGCTCGACGAGGACGTCGACGCGTTGGAGGAGGCGTGGGAGAAGGCCGGCCTGCGCGGCTCCGGCCGCACCGTCAAGGTCCAGGCGCCGGGTCCGATCACCCTGGCCGCCGAGCTCGAACTGCCCGGCGGCCACCGGGCGCTCACCGATCACGGCGCGGTCCGCGATCTCGCCGGCTCTCTGGCGGAGGGTATGGCGGTGCACCGCGCGGAGGTGTCGCGCCGCCTCGACACCCCGGTGGTCGTCCAGTTCGACGAGCCGCTGCTGCCCGCCGCGCTGGCCGGCCGGCTCACCGGCGTCACCAGCCTCACCCCGGTGCATCCCGTCGACGAGGCGGTGGCCACCCAGCTGCTCGACGAGTGCATCGCCCGGGTGGGCGGTGAGGTGGCGCTGCACAGCTGCGCCGTCGGGCTGCCCTGGAACATGCTGCAGCGCAGCCAGATACAGGCTGTTGCGGTGGACACCGTCACGCTCACCGCCGAAGACCTCGACGGGATCGGCGAGTTCGTCGAGTCCGGACGCACGGTGCTGCTCGGCGTGGTGCCCGGCGCCGCCCCGGCCGCGCGACCGTCGGTCGAACAGGTCGCCGCCTCGGCGGTGTCGCTGACCGATCGACTCGGTTTCCCCCGCGCCGTGCTGCGCGAGCGGATCGGCGTGACGCCGGCCTGCGGGCTGGCCACCGCGACGCCGGAATGGGCGCGTATCGCCGTCGAACTGACCCAGAAGACCGCCGACGCGTTCGCCGCGGATCCCGACGCCATTTGACGTCACCACCCGCTGACCCACCTCAGGTTGACTCTGCGCTCACGGCGTGAAAGCCCGAGAGGGCAACGCCGTGGGCGCAGAGTCAACTCATCACCTACGCAGATCTTTTCGCAGGATCTTGCCCGATGCCGACTTCGGGATCGCCTCGATGAACTCCACCTTGCGCACCTTCTTGTACGGCGCCACCTGACCCGCGACGAACTCCATCACCTCGGCCTCGGTCAACGACGCCCCCGGCTGGCGCACCACGAACGCCTTGGGCACCTCTTCGCCGGATTCGGTGTCGACGACGCCGATCACCGCCACGTCGGCGACCGCATCGTGGGAGAGCAGCACCGCCTCGAGTTCGGCGGGCGGAACCTGGTAGCCCTTGTACTTGATCAGCTCCTTGAGCCGGTCGACGATGTACACGCAGCCGTGCTCGTCCACCTGGGCCAGGTCGCCGGTGTGCAACCAGCCGTCGTCGTCGATGGTCTCGCGGGTGGCCTCGTCGTTGTTGAGGTAACCGGCCATCACGTTCGGGCCGCGGAACCACAGCTCACCGGTGCGGCTCAGACCGCTTGGCGCAATGTCGATCTCGGCGCCCGTCTCGGGATCGGTGAGCCGGCTCTCCGAGTTCGGCACGGTCCATCCGCTCGACGCCAGCGGCGCCGCCGTACCGACCATCTCCACGCCGCCGTCGAACGGTGTGACGTGGCTGACCGGGCTCAGCTCGCTCATCCCGTATCCCTGCACCACCGCACACCCCAGCCGCTCGGCGACGGCCTGGCCGAGATCCGCGTCGAGCGGCGCGGCGCCGGACATGATGCCCTGCAGCGAGGAGAGGTCGTACTCGTCGATCAACGGGTGCTTGGCCAGCGCCACCGCGACCGGCGGCGCGATGAACGCGTACGTGCACTTGTGGTCGGCGATGTTGGCGAGGAACTCGGTGAGATCGAAGCTCGGCATGATGACCAGCGCCGCCCGGGCGTGGAGTGCGGCGTTGAGCAGCACCGTCATCCCGTAGATGTGGAAGAACGGCAGCACGGCCAGGATCCGGTCGTCGGCGGTCATGCCCTGCACCGGCCGGATCTGCGCGACGTTGGCCGTCAGGTTGCGGTGGGTGAGCATGACGCCCTTGGGGTTGCCGGTCGTGCCCGAGCTGTAGGGCAGCACCGCCAGGTGGGTGGCCGGGTCGAAACTCACCTCCGGCGGCGCGAACCCGGGCCCGAGCAGGTCGGCGGCGTTGGGGTGCCCGTCGGCGGCCACCGCGGGACCGTCGAGCACGATGACGCGGTCGTCGGCGAGCCCCACCGCGGCGGCGCCCTCGGCGGCGTGGGCCAGCAGCGGCGTCACGGTGACGAGCATCGTGGCCTGCGAGTCCGCCAGCTGCTTGGCGACATCCTTCGCGGTGAACAGCGCATTGATCGTGGTGGCCGTCGCGCCGGCGCGCAGGATGCCGTGGAAGGCGATCGCGAACGCCGAGCTGTTGGGGGCGAGCAACCCGACGACGTCGCCGACCCCGACGCCGCGGTCGGCGAGCGCGCCGGCGAAGGCGTCGATGCGGGCGAGCATCTCGCCGTAGGTCATCTGGTCGCCGGAGCGGGTGTCGATCAGGGCGACCCGCGCGGCGTCGGTGTCGTCGAGGTCGCTGAACAAGTAGTCGTAGACGCTGGTCGTGGGGATCTGGACGGCGGGGTACGGGCTGGCGAAACTCATGGTGTCCCGATCGAACCACGACCGGCGCCCCGCGCGGTCAGAGTCCGTCGAGTTGCTCGACCAACCGGCGTGGCGCCACCAACCGGAACGAGGCGTCGACGAGTTCGCGTACCTCGTCCCAGTCCACGTCGGCCCGGTCGAAGTCGAGACCCAGCCAGCCGGAGGGGCCCAGATACGCGGGCAGGAAGAAGCGGTCGTCGGCGGCCAGCGCCTCGCGTTCGGACTCGTCGACCTTGACCAGGACGCAGTGGGAGACGGTGGTCATCGACCCGGTCTCCTTGGTGCTGCCGCCGTACATCGTGAACATCTTCGACACGAAGAAGCACGGGCGTCCGTGTGAGACCTTCTCGTAGGCCTCCGGATAGCCGAGTGCGATGCTGCGCAACTCGGCGAGCCCGAAATCGTCGTCGCGGAACATGATCGGATGCGGCACAACCGCCAGGCTAGGGCCTGTCCCGGCAAGTTGTCAGGGTGCTTCGATAGCCTTCGGGGGTGAGCGCGAAGTCGACCCCGGATGCCGAGCCGCAGGAGCAGGCCACCGAAGCCGAGGCCGAACTGCGCCACCGCTGGCAGGCGCTCGCCGACGAGGTCCGCGACCACCAGTTCCGCTACTACGTGCGGGACGCGCCGATCGTCTCCGACGCCGAATTCGACAAGCTCTTCGGCCAACTCGAGGCGCTGGAGGCGGCGCACCCCGAGCTGCGCACCCCGGATTCGCCGACCCAGCTGGTCGGCGGGGCCGGGTTCGCCACCGACTTCACCTCCGCCGAGCACCTGGAGCGGATGCTGAGCCTCGACGACGTCTTCAACGTCGACGAGCTGACCGCCTGGGCGACCCGGGTCCGCGCCGAGGTCGGCGACGACGCGGCCTATCTGTGCGAGTTGAAGGTCGACGGCCTGGCGCTGGCGCTGGTGTACCGCGACGGGCGGCTGGAACGCGCCGCGACGCGCGGTGATGGCAGGGTCGGCGAGGATGTCACGCTCAACGCCCGCACCCTCGACGACGTGCCCGAACGGCTGGCCGACTCCGACGAGTTCCCCCACCCGGCGGTGCTCGAGGTCCGCGGCGAGGTGTTCTTCCGGGTCGCCGACTTCGAGGCGCTCAACGCGGGCCTGGTCGCCGAGGGTAAACCGCCGTTCGCCAACCCCCGCAACAGCGCCGCCGGCTCCCTGCGCCAGAAGAACCCCGCCGTCACCGCGCGCCGCCCGCTGCGGATGGTGTGCCACGGCATCGGCCACACCGAGGGGTTCAGCCCCGACAGCCTGCACGAGGCCTACGTCGCGCTGCGTGCCTGGGGCCTGCCGGTGTCCGACCACACCGCCCGCGTGCAGGGCATCGACGCGGTGCAGGAGCGCATCGCCTACTGGGGCGAGCACCGCCACGACATCGAACACGAGATCGACGGTGTGGTCGTCAAGCTGGACCAGATCGCGCTGCAGCGGCGCCTCGGCGCGACGTCACGCGCGCCGCGGTGGGCGGTGGCGTACAAGTATCCGCCCGAGGAGGCGCAGACCAAGCTGCTCGACATCCGGGTCAACGTGGGCCGCACGGGTCGCGTGACCCCGTTCGCGTACATGGAGCCGGTGAAGGTCGCCGGGTCCACCGTCGGGCTGGCGACGTTGCACAACGCATCGGAGGTCAAGCGCAAGGGTGTGCTGATCGGCGACACGGTCGTGATCCGCAAGGCCGGTGACGTCATCCCCGAGGTGCTCGGCCCGGTGGTCGATCTGCGCGACGGCTCCGAACGCGAGTTCGTGATGCCGACGCACTGCCCGGAGTGCGGCACCGAACTCGCCCCCGCCAAGGAGGGCGACGCCGACATCCGCTGCCCGAATGCGCGCACCTGCCCGGCACAGTTGCGGGAGCGGGTGTTCCACGTCGCGGGCCGCGGCGCGTTCGACATCGAGGGCCTCGGGTACGAGGCGGGCATCGCGCTGCTGCAGGCCGGCGTCATCACCGACGAGGGCGACCTGTTCACGCTCACCGAGGACGATCTGCTGCGCACCGAGCTGTTCACCACCAAGGGCGGCGCGGTGTCGGCCAACGGCAGACGGCTGCTGGCCAACCTCGGCAAGGCCAAGGCCCAGCCGCTGTGGCGGGTGCTGGTCGCGTTGTCGATCCGCCACGTCGGGCCGACGGCGGCGCGGGCGCTGGCCACCGAGTTCGGCAGCCTCGACGCGATCATCGAGGCCACCGAGGAGCAGCTCGCCGCGGTCGAGGGTGTGGGCCCGACGATCGCCGCGGCCGCGAAGGAGTGGTTCGGCGTCGACTGGCACCGTGCGATCGTCGAGAAGTGGCGCGCCGCGGGCGTGCGGATGGCCGACGAACGCGACGCGAGCATCGCCCGCACGCTCGAAGGACTGTCGATCGTGGTGACCGGGTCGCTGGCCGGGTTCTCGCGCGACGGGGCCAAGGAGGCGATCATCGCCCGCGGCGGTAAGGCCGCCGGGTCGGTCTCCAAGAAGACCGCGTATGTGGTCGCCGGCGACTCGCCCGGATCCAAGTACGACAAGGCCGTCGAACTCGGTGTGCCCGTCCTCGACGAGGACGGCTTCCGCCGCCTGCTCGAGAACGGCCCCGAGCAGCCGGCGGACTAGCGGTATCCCTTGCGGATGTCGTCGACGATCCGCGGGTGTTCCAGCGTCGACGGCTCCAGCGGTTGCCGGGCGACGTCGGCGGAGAACACCGTGGCGGCGTCGAGCACCTCCTGGTTCAGGAACCGCAGCGGCGCAACGTCACCGGGCACGGTCGGCGCCGGCGGGATCGGGCCGCGGCGGGCCAGCGCGAAACCCCAGTCGCCGAAGGTGGGTACGTGCACGTGATACGGCGTGACCGCGAAACCCGCGGACTCGATCGTCGACACCGTGCGCCAGAACGCCGTCGGCGTCGAGTACGGGCTGCCGGCCTGCACCACCATCAGCCCACCGGGCGCGATCGCGCGGGTGACCAGCGTGTAGAACTCCGTCGAGTAGAGCCGGCCCAGCACCGGGTTGTCCGGGTCGGGCAGGTCGACGATCACCGCGTCGAACGTTCGGTCGACGGTGCGCAACCACGTCATCGCATCGTCGACGACGACGGTGACCCGCGGATCGTCGAGGGCGCCGCGATTGGTCCCGCGCAGCGTCGTGCGGGCCAGGTCGATCACCGCGGGGTCCAATTCCACCTGCGTGATGCGCTCGATCCTGTTGTGGCGCAACAACTCGCGGGCCGCCAGCCCGTCTCCGCCGCCGAGGATCAGCGCTGAGCGGGCGCCCTGCCCGAGCGCCGGGTAGACCAGGCTCTCGGTGTACCGGAACTCGTCACGGGTCGAGAACTGCAGGCCACCGTCGAGGTACAGGCGCATGTCGTCGCCGCGTTTCGTCACGACGATCTCCTGGTACGGCGAGCGCGCGAACGCCACGATCGGATCGTTGTAGAGCCGTTGGCGCGTAATGGTCTGGATGCCGTCGGCACGGATCAGCAGCGTCACCAACAACAGCAGCGCGGCGGTCAGCGCACCCAGCGCCACGGCGAGCTGCCGGCCGGAGACGATGTGGCGCAACAGGAACCCCGCGACGACGGCGGCCGCGACCAGATTGATGACCCCGGTCGCGGCGGCGCCGCGGATCATCCCGAGGTGGGGGAGCAGCAGGAACGGCCACAGCAGCCCGCCGACGAGCGCGCCGAAATAGTCGGCGGCATTGAGGTTGGCCAGCACCCGGCCGCTGTCGGCGGCGCCGGCGGTACGCCCCCGCTGCAGCAGCGTCATCAGCAGCGGCACCTCGGCGCCGACCAGTCCGCCGATCAGCGCCGTGCCCACCACCAGCACCCACGTCGACCCGCCGATGAACGCGAACGTGACGTAGAGCGCAGCGGCGGACAGCCCGCCGATGACCCCGAGCAGCGTCTCGACGGCGACGAACGTGATCGCCGCATGTCCCAGCAGGGGTTTGACCGCCAGCGCACCGGCCCCGAGCGCCGCGACATAGCCGGCGACGATCAGCGAGGTCGCGACGATGCCGCCGCCGTGCATGCTGGACGACAGGGTCAGCAACGCCAATTCGTACACCAGACCGCAGGCGGCGCAGGCGGCGACGGCCGCCAGCAGCAGCGCCCGCCACCGCGTCGACGGCCGGATGGTCGCCGGGTCGGCGGGCGCGGGTTCGGTCGTCGTCATGACAACGCGGCGGCGTTCACCCCTCCCACCGCCAGCAGCACCACCGCGGTCGCGATCGCCGAGGGGTGCAGGCGTTCGGCCTCGATCAGGTCGCGGAAGCGCCCGGGCACCGCCAGCTCGAGCACCACGAGCGCCACCCCCTGCAGCAGGACCCCGACGATGCCGTACACGGCGGCGTCGACGAGCCCCTGACCGAGCTCGTTCGAACTGGCGATGATCGCCGACACCACCACGATGGCCAGCGCCGCGTACATCCCGGAGGCGACCGCCACCGCGTTGGGTCGGTATTCGACGAACACCAGGTGGCGCAGGCTGCCGGGTGTCAGCAGGTCCATCAGGCCGAACCCGGCCGCCAGGACCAGCGCGCCGACCACGAAGTACAGGATCGCCGCCACCACGTTCTGGGTGAGGCTCTCACCGCTGATGGTGCCGAATTCGACGGCCAGGTACATCGGATGCTCCTTCGTGAGGGGTGTCACTTCGAACCGCCGGGACCGCCGGGGCTGCCACCGGACCCACCGGACGGTGAGCCGGGGAAGAAGCCGGGCCCGAGGAAGATGAATCCGCCCGAGCTGTAGCGGGCGCCGAGTTCCTCGACGCGGATGGTGCAGGGGCGGGTGCCGTCCGGACCGACGATGACGATCTCGTCGTCGTAGCGCAGGTACGTCGTTCCGCGGTCGGTCGTGCGGGCCTCGGGCGGGACCTGGGCGGCCAGCTCGTCGGCCACCGCGCTCGGCGATCCGCTGCAGGTGTAGTCCGTGCCGTCCGTGTCACCGGCGTACCGCGAGTAGTTCGTGGCGACGTGATCACGGATGTTGCCGCCCATCAACGACATTCCGAGCAGAAGGCAGATGACCCCGCCGACGGCGAGGGCGCCGGACAGCGTGAACAGGCCGGTGCGGGTCACGGGCGCCACCGGCTCGACGTGTGGACGACGGTGCCGCCAGAGAGACCGGGGTAGAGATGCCACGTCCGCCACCGCCAGCCGGGGCCGTCGGGGTGCGCCTGCAGGACGGTCAGCGCGGCGTCGTCGCCGGGGAAGCGGCCACCCAGGGTGTTCTCATCGGTCAGGCAGCGCTCGTGCAGCCGGGTCGCCAACGCCGCGAATCGCCTTGCGCCACAGACCGTCGTCTCCGAATCGAAGCGGTAACCCGGGGCGTGGTGACGGCCGGGCAGCGCGCGGCCGTGCGCGTGGGCCGAACACGACACCTCTTCGCTGAACCGGCCCGCGGGATGCTCGACGGTCACGATGTGTGAGGCGCCGAGCACACCGAGGACCAGTGCGCCGCCGCGGCGATGCGGCAGCCGGATGCTGGCCAGCGGTGACGGGGCGGGCGCGTCGAGGGCCAGCCCGAGGGCGGCGCCGTCGACGTCGGCGGGCGCCACGGCGAGTTGGTGGAACGGCAAGGTGCTGCCCTAGGAGCCGGCCGGGGGAGCCGGGTAGACGGTGAGCTCGCCGGCGCGCACCGTGCGCCCCAGCGAGATCTCCCACGGCATCTCGGGCGCCCAGCGTTCGAATCCCAGCAGGGTGTCGCCGGTGTTGTCGGCGTAGTCGACGAACTCCATGTCGCCACCGGGCGGCAGGCCGGTGGTGCCCTCGGTGGTGTAGGAGGCGCGGCCGTGTTCGACCTCGACGAACCCGATGCCGTCGACGACATGAGATCCCCCCGGCTGCAGCTGCAGATCGGGGCGACGGGTCCACATGGCGAGCTCGAGGCGTCCCTCGTCCTCCTCGACGCTGAACCAGACCGGTTCGTCGCCGCCCTCGAGCAGGTGTTCCCACCAGACGAACGGACCCTGGCGCAGGGTCACCGAACCCCGGACGACGAGATCGACGCCGCCGTAGCTGACGATGGCGCCGGGCCCGAGTTGGCGGGGTCCGAACTCCTGCGGCATCGAGAACCGCAGCGGATCAGTGCGCTGCTGGGGTGCCGGCTTCGGCTTCTTCGAGCGCCGCACGGCCAAGACGAGGGCGATGATCGCGCCGGCGAACAGCGCGATGGCCAGCACGATCAGGAACGTTCCCACGCAGAAGCCTTCCGGACGGCGGAGTCGTCGGTCTTAAGTCGACCGTAACAGCCGCCGGCCGGAAGGCTCGGCGCGAATCCGGGTGGACGGCGGGTCAGGCGGCGCCGCGCAGCGCGTCGCGCGCCCGGTCGATCAGCGAGGCGAACGGGCCGAGCGCGAAGTTCGCGGTTGCCGATTCGACGCCGGCGTGCGGGTGGGTCGGCGCGATGCGCGCGCCGACCTGGACCGCGACGGCGAGACGCTCGAGCTCCTCGGTGTCGAGATGCTCGGTGAGAAGCGGGAACTCCTCGGCCTCTTCCTTTTCGGCGTGCTCGAGGACGGCCGCCTGGAGATGAATCAACCCCTTGCTGAACTCCGCGGTGTCGATGTCGAGCTTCTCGAGTTCGCTCAGTGCAACCTTCGAGTCGTGCTCCTCGGCGAGGCGCGCGTCGACGACCGCGCCCGCCCCCTCGATCTTGCGACGCGCCCGCGGGTGCACCATCATCTCCTCGGCCGTCTCGTGGACCGCCAGCATGGTGCGCAGCCGGGTGAACTTCTCGCGCTTGGTGTCGGCGTCGGCCGCGTCGAGCGTCTCGGCGAACAACTGGCGGATCGCTTGGTGTTGCGCCTCGAGGTAGTCGACGACGTCCTGACCGGTGTTGATGGGCTTCTGAGCCACGCGAGGAAACCTCCGCATGTCGGTGGAAACGGGTCGGCGCAGTGGGCTGGGCGCCGATCGGTCCAATACCCCTGGCGTGCAAGCGCGAAACGGTGTGGCGGGTTTGGCGGTCGACCCCTTGGGAACCCCTCGGGTCACGAAGACAACAGGGAGGACTTCATGGCGACCTGCGACACCTGCGGCAACCACTACGACAAGGCGTTCACCGTGACGTGGGCCGACGGACGCAGCGCGACGTTCGACAGCATCGAGTGCGCGGCGGTCCAGTTGGCACCCGAATGCGCGCACTGCGGATGTCGGATCCTCGGCCACGGGATCGAGACGGAAGAGGCGATCTTCTGCTGCGCCCACTGCGCCCGCAAGGACACCAACGCCGACGTCAACGACCGCTACCCGGTCCCGGCGAGCGGCTGAGCGCCGCTACCGCAGGATCGTGGTGACGATGCCTGCGAGATAGCCGAGCCGCGCGACTTCCGACGGCCGGAAGGCCGGTCCGCCCGGACGGCCCAGCACCACCGCGGTGTGGTGGTCGCCCAGCGGCGCCGCCGCCAGCGTGGTGTCCATGTCGCGCCAAACCCGGGGCACCCATTCGGCGGTGGCGTCGAGTGCCTCGGCGTGTGCCAGAGGCAGCCACGGCGCGCTCTCGGCTTGCGTTTCCGGGGCGCCGTGGCTCCCGACGACGCGCTGTAGGCCGGACCCGGTGGCGCGCACGACCGTGCACCAGCCGACGCGCAGGATCCGCGGCGACTCGTCGGCGAGCACCTGCAGCTTGTGTGCCCTGGGCGCCGCGGCGATGTGGTCGATCAATTCGAGCTCGCGGTGGGCTTCGAGCAGCCCGGTGTGCGGGCGGATGGTGTCGACGTAGACGCCGGTGAGGCTTTCGGCCGCGGTGATCACCCGGTCGGGCATCGTCCCTGCGGGCAGGTCGACCACGAGATCGTCGATCGCGTAACCGGCGACCCGCTCGACGACGTCGAGCGACAGGATGTCGGCGCCCACCGACCCGAGAGCCACGGCGAGTGAGCCGAGCCGGCCGGGCCGGTCCTCGACCTGTACTCGCAGCAGATAGGAAGGCACGGCGACCACTTTCGCATGGACCGCTTCCCGAAGCGACTCACGAAAGGCCGCCCGACTAGGCTTCGTGGTCGTGTCACAGATCTCCCGAGACGAGGTGGCCCACCTGGCCCGACTGGCCCGCCTGGCGCTGAGCGACGATGAACTCGACAGCTTCGCCGGCCAGTTGGACGCCATCCTGGGCCACGTCAGCACCATCCAGTCCGTCGACGTCACCGGTGTGCGGCCGACCGGCAATCCGCTGACCGACGTCAACGTCATGCGTCCCGACGCGGTGGTTCCCGGCCTCGCCCAGGACCAGGCGCTCGACGCCGCGCCGAAAGCCGTCGACGGACGTTTCGCCGTCCCGCGCATCCTGGGGGAGCCCGAATGACGAGCAGCGACCTGATCCGCGAGGACGCCGCCACGTTGGCCGGGCGCATCGCCGCCAAGGAGATCTCGTCGACCGAACTCACCCAGGCGTGCCTGGACCAGATCGCCGAGACCGACGAGCGTTACCACGCGTTCCTGCACGTGGCCGCCGACGAGGCGCTCGCCGAAGCCGCCCGCATCGACGCCGCGGTGGCCGCCGGTGAGCGTCTCCCGTCGCCGCTGGCGGGGGTGCCGGTCGCGCTGAAAGACGTGTTCACCACGACCGACATGCCGACGACCTGCGGGTCGAAGATCCTCGAGGGCTGGCGGTCCCCCTACGACGCCACCGTCACCGTGCGGTTGCGCGCAGCGGGGTTGCCGATCCTCGGCAAGACCAACATGGACGAGTTCGCCATGGGCAGCTCGACCGAGAACTCCGCGTACGGGCCTACCCGCAATCCGTGGGACGTCGAGCGGGTGCCCGGCGGATCCGGCGGCGGGAGCGCGGCGGCGCTGGCGGCGTTCCAGGCGCCGCTGGCCATCGGTACCGACACCGGTGGCTCGATCCGTCAGCCCGCGGCGCTGACCGCCACCGTCGGGGTGAAGCCCACCTACGGCACCGTGTCGCGGTACGGCTTGATCGCCTGCGCGTCGTCGCTGGACCAGGGTGGGCCGTGCGCGCGCACGGTGATCGACACCGCGCTGCTGCACCAGGTGATCGCCGGCCACGACCCCAGGGATTCCACGTCGGTGCCCGCCGAGGTGCCGGATGTCGTCGCCGCCGCCCGCGCGGGGGCGTCCGGCGACCTGAGCGGTGTGCGGATCGGCGTGGTCAAACAGTTGCGCGGCGAGGGTTACCAACCCGGTGTGCTGTCGTCGTTCACCGCGGCGGTCGAGCAACTCACCGCTCTCGGCGCCGACGTCACCGAGGTGGACTGCCCGAACTTCGACCATTCGCTGGCGGCCTACTACCTGATCCTGCCGTCGGAGGTGTCGTCCAACCTCGCCCGCTTCGACGCGATGCGGTTCGGTCTGCGCGTCGGTGACGACGGCACCCGCAGCGCCGAAGAGGTGATGGCGCTGACCCGGGCCGCCGGCTTCGGGCCAGAAGTCAAGCGCCGCATCATGATCGGCACCTACGCGCTGTCGGCCGGGTACTACGACGCCTACTACAACCAGGCGCAGAAGGTCCGCACCCTGATCGCCGGTGACCTCGACGCGGCGTATGAGAAGGTCGACGTGCTCGTCACCCCGACCACTCCTTCTACGGCCTTCCCGATCGGGGAGAAGGTCGACGACCCGCTGGCGATGTACCTGTTCGACCTGTGCACGCTGCCGCTGAATCTCGCCGGGCACTGCGGGATGTCGGTGCCCTCGGGCCTGTCCCCGGACGACAACCTCCCGGTGGGCCTGCAGATCATGGCGCCCGCCCTGGCCGACGACCGGCTGTACCGGGTGGGTGCGGCCTACGAGGCGGCCCGCGGCCCGCTGCCCACCGCGTTGTAGGCGCCGACCGCACGGTTGGTGGACGCCGACGCCGAGTCGAGCCGCGAACAACCGTGCGCTCGGCGGGAGCCACAGGGAGAATGGAGCCATGCGCATAGGAGTTCTCACCGGCGGCGGTGACTGTCCCGGCCTCAACGCGGTGATCCGGGCCGTGGTCCGTACCTGCGACGTCCGCTACGGCTCCTCGGTCGTCGGTTTCCAGGACGGCTGGCGGGGTCTGCTGGAGAACCGCCGGATCCAGCTGCGCAACGACGATCGCAACGACCGGCTGCTCGCCAAGGGCGGCACCATGCTGGGCACCGCGCGGGTGCACCCGGAGAAGCTGCGCGCCGGCCTCGACCAGATCAAGCAGACGCTCGACGACAACGGCATCGACGTGCTGATCCCGATCGGCGGCGAGGGCACCTTGACCGCCGCGCACTGGCTGTCCGAGGAGAACGTGCCGGTGGTCGGGGTCCCGAAGACCATCGACAACGACATCGATTGCACCGACGTCACTTTCGGCCACGACACCGCGCTGACGGTGGCCAGCGAGGCGATCGACCGGCTGCACTCCACCGCCGAATCGCATCAGCGGGTGATGCTGGTCGAGGTGATGGGCCGCCACGCCGGCTGGATCGCGCTCAACGCGGGGCTGGCATCCGGTGCGCACATGACCCTGATCCCCGAACAGCCCTTCGACGTCGAAGAGGTGTGCCGGCTGGTCAAACAGCGGTTCGTCCGCGGGGATTCGCACTTCATCTGCGTGGTCGCCGAGGGGGCCAAACCCGCCGAGGGCACCATGCAGTTACGGCAGGGCGGGATGGACGAGTTCGGCCACGAGAAGTTCACCGGTGTGGCCCAGCAGTTGGCCATCGAGGTCGAGAAACGGGTCAACCGCGACGTCCGGGTCACGGTGCTCGGCCACGTGCAGCGCGGCGGGACACCCACCCCCTTCGACCGGGTGCTGGCGACCCGGTTCGGCGTCAACGCCGCCGACGCCGCACACGCCGGTGAGTACGGGATGATGGTGTCGCTGCGCGGCCAGGAGATCGGCCGGGTCTCGTTGGCCGACGCGACACGCCACCTCAAGCTGGTGCCGCAGACCCGCTACGACGACGCCGCGGAGTTCTTCGGCTGAGCGTCGGCGTCGCCGAGCCGGTCGGCGGCGAAGGCGGCGGCCTCGTCGATCAGGCCGTTGGCACCGTATTGGCTGTGCGCGAACAGGTTTCCGCCGTCCGAGGTGCACACCGGATCGTCGGGGATGCACTGGCGCAGCGTCTTGTCCGCATACAGCGAGCCGATCGCGATGGGCGGTGCGCCGATCGCGTCGAGAAACCGGGTCGACGGCGCGCCGAACAGGACGACGGCGGCCACGTGGTCGGCGATCTCGGGCGCCATCGGCCCCGTGATGCCGGCCGGGGGGATGTACCCGGGCGGAATCCGGTCGGCCGTCACATAACCCATGACCGCTGCACCCTGGGAGTACCCGCCGAGCACCATCCTGGTGTCGGGGCAGGTGGCCACGATGTCGCGGATGCGGTTGCTGGTGTCGACCACCCCGTCCGCGGCGCGCGGCCAGTCCGGGCTCGCCGGGTAGGCCACCGGATGGACCCGCACCGACCGGCCGCCCAACCGGGTCTGCAACGCCTCGACGAACTCCTGACCGGCCCATCCCACGCCGGGCGCCTCGGTGGTGCCGCGCGCGAAGATGACCTCCACGTCAGGGCACGGTGCGGCGCCCGCCGCGGGCACCCCGAGTGCCCCGCCGGCCAGCGTCGCCGACCCCACCGCCGCCGCGGCGATCACCCTGCTCCAGATCCGACTGATCATCATCCCCTGACCCCGATCCGTTGATCTTGGCACGACACTTTAGCTCCCCTTATTAACTGGTGCGACCAGGCGCCACCGCCGCGCGGTGGGAGCTTCGTCACCCTGGGCGCCGCGGTGTCGTCTGCGTCGCTTCCGGGCTTCGTCGCGGGCCGGGACGCCGCAACTAGGATCGGGGCCATGACGGTGACATCGGCGGCAGAACTGCTCGACTACGACGACGTGGTGACCCGCTTCGAACCGGTGATGGGCATGGAGGTGCACGTCGAGCTCTCGACGGCGACCAAGATGTTCTGCGGCTGCGCCAACGCCTTCGGCGCCGAACCCAACACGCAGGTGTGCCCGGTATGCCTCGGCCTGCCCGGGTCGCTGCCCGTGCTCAACCAGCAGGCCGTCGAGTCGGCGATCCGCATCGGCTTGGCCCTGAACTGCGAGATCGTGCCGTGGTGCCGGTTCGCCCGGAAGAACTACTTCTATCCCGACCAGCCGAAGAACTACCAGATCTCGCAGTACGACGAGCCGATCGCGATCAACGGGTATCTCGACGTGCCCCTCGACGACGGCGGCACGTGGCGCGTGGAGATCGAGCGCGCGCACATGGAGGAGGACACCGGCAAGCTGACCCACCTGGGCAGCGACACCGGCCGGATCGCCGGGGCGACCAATTCGCTGGCCGACTACAACCGGGCCGGGGTGCCGCTGATCGAGATCGTCACCAGGCCGATCGAGGGCGCAGGCGCCCGGGCGCCGGAGATCGCCCGCGCCTACGTCACCGCACTGCGTGATCTGCTGCGCGCGCTCGACGTCTCCGACGTGCGCATGGATCAGGGGTCGATGCGGTGCGATGCGAACGTGTCGCTCAAACCGAGCGGGCAGGCCGAGTTCGGCACGCGGACCGAGACGAAGAACGTCAACTCGCTCAAGAGCGTCGAGGTGGCGGTGCGATACGAGATGCGCCGTCAGGCAGCGGTTCTCACCGCGGGCGGTCAGGTGCACCAGGAGACCCGGCACTTCCACGAGGACGGGTACACCTCGCCCGGTCGCAGCAAGGAGACCGCCGAGGACTACCGCTACTTCCCGGAACCGGATCTCGAACCGGTCGCCCCGGACGCCGAGGTCGTCGAGCGCCTGCGTCAGAGCCTGCCCGAGCTTCCGTGGCTGCGCCGCAACCGCATCCAGCAGGAGTGGGGGATCTCCGACGAGGTGATGCGCGACCTGGTCAACAACGGTGCGATCGAGCTCGTCGCCGCCACCGTCGAGCAGGGCGCGTCCAGCGAGGCGGCCCGCGCCTGGTGGGGCAACTTCCTGGTGCAGAAGGCCAACGAATCCGGAGTGGAACTCGACGCGCTGCCGATCACGCCGGCGCAGGTGGCCGCGGTGGTGAAGCTGGTCGAGGACGGCAAGCTCTCGAACAAGCTGGCCCGTCAGGTCGTCGAAGGGGTGCTCGCCGGCGAGGGTGAGCCTGCGCAGGTGATGGCCGACCGCGGGTTGGAGGTGGTCCGCGACGATTCGGCGCTGCAGGCCGCCGACGACGAGGCGCTGGCCGCCAACCCCGGCATCGTCGAGAAGATCCGCGGCGGCAAGGTGCAGGCCGCGGGCGCGATCGTCGGCGCCGTGATGAAGGCCACCAAGGGTCAGGCCGACGCGGCGCGCGTGCGGGAGCTGGTCCTCGCCGCCTGCAGCTGACCGCTCACATCCGGTGCCGCAGCCGTATTCCGTTGAACCGCGCCCACATCTGGGCGGTGCGCTGCTCGGGAGTGACGGTCGCGGTGTCCGGCGGCAGCGCGTCGGTCAGCTCGGCCCTGGGCACCCGGCGGGTGTGCAGCACGGCGGGCCGGCCGCCGAGCATGTGCCGGTAGGTGACGTTGCCGCGGCTGAATCCCTGGGTGTCGAGCCAGTTGTGACAGCCCGGGTCGTCGTGGCCCAGCACGATGCGGACCCGCCCGTCGCCGTCGGTCACCGTCCTGCTCGGGGTGTAACTCACCGGGCGGTACAGGTAGTCCATGCTGTTGAAGAACACGCCCATGTTCGTGAACGACCAGAGGCCGTCGTGCGCGTCGAACTCGATGATCAGCGCCTCGTCGGCGGCGAGCTCCCAGTACATGTTCGCCGCCGCGCGGCCACGCTTGTCGTCGCCGGTGGCGGCGTCGACGGCGGGGAACCGGTTGGGCCGGGCGGCGTCGACGCCGCCGTGGGTGAACGGGAACTCGGGCCAGTCGCCCATCACGCCGGTGACGAAATCTCCCGCCCAGTCGATCGCGGCCACCATGTCGGCGGGAGTGGGCAAGGGCCGCGGTGAGGCCATGTCGACCCGTTCGATGCGCAGTTCGGCCGGCCGTTCGTCCCACCGGTCGAATCCCTGGCGGATGAACACCTTTCGAGACCCCGGCGTGGTCGGCAGCCAGTTCGGTCCCCGCTTGGGCCCACCGATGTAGACCTCGACGTCGCCGCCGGGACCTGTGGTGAGGGCCGTGCCGGACAGGTTGGCCTCGGGGACGTCCCCGAACGGTTCGTGCAGCACCCCGGGTCCCGAACCCCGCGGGCCCTGGACGGTGACGTTGAAAAACGGTGCGTCACCGCGGTTGCCGGTGATGCGGTAGGTGTTCGTGCCGTCGATCCAGGCCTGGTGGTAGGTGAAGTCCGCGCAATCGCCGCCCAGCTTGCGCAACGGGGTATTGAAGGCGTGCACGACCGGATACCGGGTGTCGGCGGTCTCGAGCGCCAGGTCGAACGCCTGTCCCAGGTTCTGGGTGAGGAACCGCAGCGCGTCGACGCGCTGCGCCCCCGAGGTGGCGTTGTGGTCCTTGAACGCCTGCGCACCCGCGGCCTCGAGCCGGTCGCAGAACGTCGCCCAGGCCGCGTTCAGTGCGGCGTCGTCGGGTCCGTCGCCGAGGGCCATCAGGTGCCCAACCGGTCGAGCAGCGCCCCGACGTGGACACACGCCCGGCGCGCCGCGGCCGCGCGCCCCTCCGCCTCGATCCGCGGACCGATGAGTTCGAGGTCGAAGCCGTGTGCGTACCCGCCGGCGAGCACCTGGTCGACGAACGGCTCGACGGGGATGGCCCCGTCGCCGGGAACCGCCCTGGCGGGCAGCGAGCGGTCACCGAGCACGTAGTCGCTGAGCTGGACGAGCTCCGTACGGGGCAGTGCCCGGTCGACCAGGTCGGGCAGGTCGGCTTCGGCCCAGCAGTGGAAGAGGTCGATGCAGATCCCGACGCCGGCCATCTCGGCGAGCGTGATGGTGTCACGCAGTGAGTGGGCGATGTGGAGGTCGGCGTAGAGGCTCGACGCGTTCTCGATCGCCAGCGCCACACCGGCTTGGCGTGCGCGCTCCGCGCAGGGCGCGACGGCCGCGCAGAACCGGTCCGCGGCGTGCCGCCACGACATCGCCCCCCGTCCGCCGGTGAGCATGTAGATCATGCGCGTCCCCAGCCCGGCCGCGGCGTCGACGAGCCTGTCGAGCGCATCGCGGGCGGCCCGGCACTCCTCACCCGTGGCGGGGACCCGGCCCGCGCCGAACAGGTGGTAGACCGCGTCGATCCGGTACCCGTGCGTCGCGAGCAGCGGGGTCAGCGCGGGGTCGGACAACTGGGTGTCGATGAGGCTCAACCGCGTCAGGCCCAGCTGGCTCCACCGGTCGTGGAGTTCGGCGAGCGGGTCGCCGTGGAACGTGACGCTGTGCACCGACAACCGGTCGTGCATCGACTCAGTCCCGCCTCTCGATCAGCACGCCGAATCTCTCGCGGAAGGGCCGGAATTCGTCGTTGAGCGCGTCGATGTCCTCGCCGATGTCGGTGAGCAGCGACGTGGAGTACCGGAACTTGCCGTATCGGTCTCCCCGGTTGTGGGCGAGGTAGTGGCGCATCGCGGACTCCGCCGCCTCCGACAGGGGCCGGCCGCTGAAGTCGTAGTAGCCGCGAACGGTCCCCACAGGGTCGGCGACGAAGTCGGTGTAGCGGACGTGGTGGATCCGGGGGTCGTCGACGAGGGGGTGGCTCATCGTGTTGGCGATGCTCGCACGGGTCAGGTCGAGGTGCATCTTCGCCGCGGCCTTCAGGTCGACGGGACCGACGATGCCGTCGAGGATGTCGGCCATCATCATCGTGCGCGAGGCCGCGACCTGCACGGGGTCGCGGTGCAGCCACATGAGCGTGGCGTCCGGATACTCTCCGAAGAACTCGGTCAGCCGGAAGCCGTGAAACCCCTTGAGCACCCAGTACTTCCGGGCACGCCCGTACTGACACTGCTGCAGCATCGCCCGGTGGATGCGGTACTGCGCAGCCGCATCGGTCGGCAGTCCACCGACGACGGTCTGCATCGGCACCCGCCACCACGCCGTCGGCGTCATGACCCGGAAGTCGAAGGCCCAGGTGCGTTCGTCCTCGGGCAGTCCGTCGCCGAGCATGTCGTTGTACGGGTGGCTGTGCAGCCACTTCGGCAGCTTCGCGTTGATCTCCCGCCAGTCCGCGTCCGCGCGGGCGCGGCGCGGATCGTCCGGCGCAGCCGTCCCCGGCGGGGGCGAGGGGTACATCACCTCCCAGAACCGCAGCGCGCGGGCGTCGGGGTCGACCGACATCAGCGCATGCATCAACGTTGTGCCGGAACGGGGTTCGCCGGTGACGAACATCGGCCGCTCGATGACCTCGTCGGCGATCGGATAGCGGTCGCGGTCGGCGAAGAACTCCAGCCGGGAGGTCAGCAGCCAGTGGCACACCTCCGCCGCGCGGCGCCTGCCCTCGTCGTCCATACCCTGCGCGTTGAGATGGTCGACGGCGACAGCGAACCGCCCGGGCAGCGTCGGGTCGCCGTAGTCGTGCAGCCCGGTGGCGTTCTCCGCCTGCGCCAACAGGGTTTCGGCCAGCAACCGGCCGCTCATGCCGGCACTCCGCACAGTCGCATCAACTCGTCCTCCGCCTCGCGCACGTGGCCGGCGGACGCCGCCGCGTAGTGCAGACCCGCCATCGCGCCGTAGTCCATGATCTTGGGCACCCGCAGGCCGGCGTCGACGTAATCCTTGACCGTGCGGGCGACCTCGGCGGGTGTGCCGTGCGGCAGCAGGTCCAGGATCGCCTCCGGACGCACCCGGGCCAGGAAGTCGACGATCCGCTCGCGGGTCAGCGTCGCCGGGTCGATGTCGTGGAATCCCCGCCAGTCGTCGCCCATCGGATGGTCGTGGCCGAAGGCGCGCAGGGTCTCGGCGGAGACCTGCAGCAGGAACGCCTTCACCAGTGGTGCCCGCAGGATCTCGTCGAGCGCGGCATCGTCTTCCGCGATCAGGCACACCTGGATGAAACACGGGGTGATGGCCATCGGGTCGCGCCCGGCGCGGTCGGCCGCGCCGCGGACGGTGGCGAGCATCTGGGCGTAGTGCTCGGGCGTCCACGCCCCGGCCGGCCACCACCCGTCGGCGTAGCGGCCGACGATGTCGAGCATGCGCGGTCCGCTGGCGCCGATCCAGATCGGCGGGACGCGGCCGTCGTGGGGTTCGGTGTCCAGGCGGGCGCGGTGAAGCCGGTAGAACCGGCCGGTGAAGTCGACCGGACCCTCGGACTCCCACAGCAGCCGGATCACCCGCACCGCCTCCTCGAACCGGCTGACGGGGCGGTCGAAGTCGAACCCGTAGGGGACGATGTTCTCGGTCTCACCGCTGCCCAGGCCGAGGATGAACCGTCCGCCGGACAGGTGGTCGATGGTCAGAGCGCTCTGGGCCAACGAGGCGGGGTGGCGCCGGACCGTGTCGACGACCGCGGTCGCCAACGGTGTGGTCTCGGTCAGAACGGCCGCCGCGGCGGCCACCGCCATCCCGTCGAGGTGGCGGTGCGGCGAGGGGGATGCGGCCGCCAGGTCGGTGAACTCCGGGGTCCAGATCGAGTCCGGCCAGAAGCTGACCATGTGATCGGGCAGCCAGATCGAGTGGTAGCGGCCGCTGTCGAGGGCCGACAACCCGGACAGGTCGAGCGGCAGCGTGGTGCGCAGGAACGCGGCAGGCGCAACGGTGGCCGCCGAGGAATCGCTGGGCACTCGCTCAGCTTAGGGCGCGTCGTTATTGCCCCGCGCGTTTTCGGAGAATAGCCTTCTCGTCGTACGCGAAGGCGTTTCCGCCTTGCCGCCGAGCTCGCGACGAGGGGAGCTGCCCGATGACGGACGCCTGGATTCTCGATGCGGTCCGCACCCCGCGTGGGCGCGGCCGACCGGACGGGGGCCTGCACGGTGTGCACCCCCAGGAGCTGCTCGCGCAGTGCCTGCGGGCGCTGACGACCCGCGTCGGTTTCGATCCCGGTGAGGTCGACGACGTCGTCGCGGGCAACGGGTTGCTGGCCGGAGAGCACGGTGACGACATCGCGAGGCTGGCGCTGCTGCTGGCCGGCTGGCCGCAGACGGTGCCCGGGATGACGCTCAACCGGTTCTGCGGGTCCGGGCAACAGGCCGTCACCGTCGCCGCGGCCGGCGTGGCCTGCGGCGCGCAGGACGTCGTGGTCGCCGGCGGCGTGGAATCGATGTCCCGCTGGGACGTCGGCGTCGGGATCCCCACCATCGACGGCGCGAATCCCGCGTTCCGCGAACTGTTTCCGACCGTGCCGCAGGGTATCTCGGCCGACCTGATCGCCTCGCTGGAGGGTTTCACGCGCGAGGACGTCGACACCTTCGCCGCGGAGAGTCAACGGCGCGCGGAGCGCGCCATCGCCGAGGGCCGGTTCGAACGCTCGATCACCGAGGTGACGGACGCCGAGGGCGCGACGCTGCTCGACCGGGACGAGCACCCCCGGCCGGGTACGACGGTGGAGAAGCTCGCCGGTCTGCGTCCGGCGTTCGCCGCGATGGGGGCGGCGGGCGTCGAGGGGGAGGGCCGGACATTCGACGAGATCTGCCTGGACCGCTACCCGAAGGTCGAACGGATCGACCACGTGCACCACGCAGGCAACTCGTCGGGGGTCGTCGACGGCGCGGCGGCCGCGGTGATCGCCTCACCGGAATGGACGCGCTCGCAGGGGCTCTCGCCGCGCGCGCGGATCCGGGCCACCGCGGCGATCGGCAGCGAACCGATCATCATGCTCACCGCGCCCGGCCCGGCCGCGCAGCGCTGCCTCGCCAAGGCCGGTATGCGTCCCGGCGACATCGACCTGTGGGAGGTCAACGAGGCGTTCGCCGCGGTGCCGCTCAAGACGATCCGCGACCTCGACCTGGACCCCGAGCGGGTCAACGTCAACGGCGGCGCCATCGCACTCGGTCACCCGATCGGCGCCACCGGAGCGATGCTGATCGGCACCGTCCTCGACGAACTCGAGCGGCAGGACCTGTCCACCGGCCTGGTCACCATGTGCACCGGCGGGGGAATGGGCACCGCCACGATCATCGAGCGGATCTGACCGAGCGTGGCCGACACCATCGATCTCGACACCGCCGCCGAGGGCGTGGCCGTCCTGCGGCTCAACCGTCCCGACCGGCTCAACGCCATCAACCAGGCGATGCAGTCCGAGCTGGGGCAGGCCCTCGACGAGCTGGCCGCCGATCGCGCGGTCCGCGCGATCGTCCTGACCGGCGCCGGCCGCGGCTTCTGCTCCGGCATCGACGTGCGGAACTTCGGCGCCGGCATGCTCGACGCGAGCGACCCCGCCATCGACCGCATGCGGTTTCAGGAGTCGATGGCCGCCCTGCCCCGGGCGATCCGCGCCCTGCCACAGCCGGTCATCGCCGCGGTCAACGGTCCGTGCGTCGGCGCGGGCCTCGCGCTGTGCCTGGCCGCCGACATCCGGATCTGCTCGGAGGCAGCAACATTCGGCAACGCCGCGATCCTGTTGGGGTTGTCCGGCGCCGAGATGGGGATGAGCTATCACCTGCCGCGCATCGTCGGCACGAGCGTCGCGGCGGACTGGATGCTCACCGGGCGCACCGTGGCCGCCGAGGAGGCCGACCGGCGCGGGCTGGTCAGCCAGGTCGTCGAGCCCGAACACCTGCTCACGCGCGCAGTGGAACTGGCGGGGCACGTGGCCGGCCTGGCGCAGCTGGGCGTCGAGTTGACCAAACGCGCACTGCAGGTCAACACCGACGCCACGAGCCTCGACGCCGCGCTGGAGTTGGAGAACCGTAACCAGGTGCTGTCCCATGCGACCGATGACGCGGCCGCGCGTCGGCAGAAGTGGACCGCGAAGTAGAGGAGTGCGTCGATGGCGTGGGATTTCTCGACCGACCCCGAGTGGGCGGAGCAGTTGGCGTGGGTGGAACAGTTCGTGCGCTCCGAATGCGAACCCATCGACCTGATCGTCAAGGAATCGCACGACCTCGACGATCCGGTGCGCCAGGCGCTGATCCCGCCGCTGCAACAGATCGTCAAGGACCGCGGACTGTGGGCCACGCACCTCGGCCCGCACCTCGGCGGCCCGGGCTACGGTCAGGTGAAGCTGGCCCTGCTCAACGAGATCCTGGGCCGGTCGGAGTGCGCGCCGATCGTGTTCGGCTCCCAGGCCCCCGACTCGGGCAACAGCGAGATCCTCGCCCACTACGGCACCCCCGAGCTCAAGGAACGCTATCTCGAGCCGTTGCTGGACAACCGGATCATCTCGTGTTTCTCGATGACCGAACCGCACGGCGGGGCGGATCCGAAGGTGTTCACCACGACCGCCGTCCCGGACGGCGATCACTGGGTGATCAACGGTGAGAAGTGGTACTCGTCGTTCGCCTCGATGGCGTCGTTCATCATCGTTATGGCGATGACGGATCCGGATGCGCCTCCGTACCAGAGGTATTCGATGTTCGTCGTCCCCGGTGGCACACCCGGCGTGAACGTCCTGCGCGACGTCGGACTCGGCTACCAGCCTCTCGGGGGCGGTGGGCGCGAGGGCTACGTGCGCTACGAGAACGTGCGGGTGCCCGCCGATCACATGCTGGGGCCGCGGGGTGGCGCGTTCGTGGTGGCGCAGACCCGCCTCGGCGGCGGCCGGATCCACCACGCGATGCGCACCGTGGGACTGGTGCGGCGGATCTTCGATATGATCACCGAGCGCGCGGTGTCGCGGTACACCCAGGGCGGCATGCTCTCCGACAAACAGATGGTCCAGGAGATGGTCGCCGACTCGTGGATGGAGATCGAGGCGTTTCGACTGCTCACCCTGCAGACGGCGTGGAAGATCGACCAGTACAACGACTATCGCGCCGTGCGCGCCGACATCTCGGCGGTCAAGGCGATGATGCAGAAGGTGCTGCACGACGTGTCGGCGCGGGCCCTGCAGATCCACGGTTCACTGGGCACGTCCCACGAGATGCCGTTCGTGCAGTACCTCACCGAGTCGTTCGTGCTGGGACTGGCCGACGGGCCCACCGAGGTGCACAAGGTGACCTTGGCGCGGTTGTTGCTCGCCGACGTGAAACCCGCCCCCGACACCTTCCCGTCCGAGCATCTGCTGCGTCTGCGGGCCGAGGCGGAGGCGAAGTTCGCGGACAAGCTCGCCGGGATACCGCGCTAACCCGACAACTCCGTGGCCCGCTTCAACAGGTGGGGCAGCACCGGCGCCATCGCCTCGAGGTCGCTTCGGGGAGAAGACCGTCGGCGGTTGTGCTTGACGATCAGCGACCAGGTGGCCGCGGACTTGAAACACGCCAGCGCCATGAACCACGTCAGCGCGGGCATCGGGACGCCGACCGCATCGGTGTAGCAGGCGGCCAACTCGGCGACCGGCGGCACGACGTCCACGTACGGCGTCGGCCGTCGGTAGGTGGCCGGATCGGCGTTGACCAGGAACCATCCGGCATCGATCCGCGGGTCGCCGACCGACCAGATCTCCCAGTCGACGACCGCGGTGATCCGTGGCCCGGAGGCCACGAGATTGCCGAGCCGGAAGTCGCCGTGCACCACGCTGGGGCGCACCGGCGCCGGCGCGGCGCCCAGCAATACCTCGCGCACCTCCTCCCAGCCCGGTACCAGTGCGGGGTCGACGGTCCGCAGGGTGGCCGTCCAGCGGTCGACCTCCGCGCCGGGGTCCACGGTCGGTTCGCCGGACAATCCGAGGTCGGCGGGCGGCACGCGGTGCAACGCTGCGAGTACCCGCGCGGCGTTCGGGAAACGTTGCGGCACAACATCAGTCGACGCGGCTCCGGAGTCGAACAGCGGCTCGAACGCCTCGCCCTCAGCCAGTGACATCACGAACAGTGGAGGCACCTCCGGCGGCGTGCCGGGATCGGTGTACAGCACCGCGGGCACCGGCACATCCGTGCCGGCGAGGGCGCCGAGGATGCGCGCCTGCCGCAGCACGTCGCGGTGTCCGACGGGAGCGTGCCCCGGGGGCGCCACCTTCACCACCACCGGCCGGGAACCCAGGACGCCCCGGAAGGTCAGGCTCGACGCCCCACCCGCGAGCGGACCGACATCGCGGACGCCCGCCGCCGCCAACCGCGTGCGCAGCGATCCGAGGTCGATCTCACTCACGCAGCCAACCGATCTCGCGGAGGAAGGTCTGGGTGTGGGCGATCCGTCCGGTCATCGTCGCAGGATCGCCGGTGCACAGGATCAGCGCCGTCTCGGCGATCAGGCCGATGTCCTCGGTGTCGGTCTTGGCCAGGTCGAGCGTTCCGGCGCCTGGTGTCGCGACCGGGTTGGTCGGGGCTGCGGCGTTGACCGCGATCCCGTCGTCGAACAGTTCGGCGGCAAGGCTTTTCGTCAGACGGTTCAGCGCCGCCTTCGCCGTCCCGTACACACCGAACCCGGCGGTGCGGTCGAACTCGGAGAACGGTGGGCCCGGCGGCAGGTCGCCGCCCACCGACGTCACGTTGAGGATCCAGCCGCGGCCGCGTTCGCGCATCGCGGGGATCGCCAACTGGCTCAGGTGCAGCGGGGCAAGCAGGTGCATCTCCAGCATCAACCGCACCCGCTTGTCGGGGAAACCGTCGAGTGGGCGCAGGAACGTCACCGCCGCGTTGTTGACGACGATGTCCGGTGCGCCGAGCGCGGCGGTCGCCTCGGCGAACAGCCGCTCCCGCTCCTCGGGCCGGGACAGGTCCGCGGCGACGGCGACCGCGGTGCCACCCGAGGCGAGGATCGCGTCGCGCGTCTCCTGCAGCGACCCCCGGTACTTCGGATCCGGTTCCAGCGTCCGCGCCGTGAGCACCACCGCCGCCCCCTCGGCGGCCAACCGGGTCGCGATCGCCGCACCGAGACCCCGGCTGCTTCCGGTCACCAGGGCCACCCGGCCCGCACAGCGTCCCGTCACTGACACCTCCACTGGTAATGCGCTTCTCGCGGACGAGAAGCACATTACGGGGCGGGCGGCCGATGCCTAGGTGTTGTCGGCGTTGCTGCGCGGGAACCCGCCGCCCTGCGGGAAGAGCGGGAACACCACGTCGTCGAGGCGCTCGGCGTCCCCTGCGGTCTTGTTCACCGTCGCGCCCCACACGTTGCCGTCCGCGGACAGCGCCAGTGCCCAGGCGTGCCCGCGCGTGTCCTGGCGGATCACCTCGGGCTGGCCGGTCACCGCGCCGGTGTCGGGGGCCTGGCGCACCGCGACGGTCTGCTTGGTGTTGACCAGGTTGACGAGCACGGTGCCGTCCAGCGCCGCGCAGCCGGCCACGCCCGGCCGGTCCGGCCACGTCCACACCGTCGAGATCTTCGAATCCTTGGTCATCTTCTGCAGTCGGTCGCCGGTCGGGGTGCGATCGGTGACGTAGAGCGCCCCGTCGGACGGGTCGATGCACATGCCCCCGCCCGAACCCATCCCGCTCATCGCGGTCGTCGTCGGCGCCTGGTTGACCGTGGTGGGCTGTTCGATACGCAGCACCTTGCCCGCCTGCGAGGCGGGATCGGCGGCCGCACCGGGGTTGCCGGCGTCGCCGGTCTGCACGAGCAGCGTGGTCGGGCTGGTGAAGATCAGCGCACCGGTGTTGCCGGTGGCGCCCCTGGGGATGCCGGTCAGGATCGGCTTGGGCACGTCGCCGTCGGCGATGCGCACCACCTGGTTGTCGCTGGGCGTGCTGATGTAGGCGTACATCAACCGGTCCTGGCTGTAGGTGGGGGAGAGCACGATGTCCATCAGGCCGCCGTCACCCGCCGGGTCCACGGGGATCGTCGTCTTGACCTTCGGTTCGGCCCGCACCGACACCTCTTTGACCGCGCCGGTGGTGCGCTCGGCGACGAGCGCGGACTGGCTGTCGGGCAGCATGATCAAACCGCTGGTGCTCTCCAGGCAGCCCTGCATCACGCCGGGCGCCGGGCACGCCTTCGGGAACGGCTTGGCCGGCAGCGGCGGAGGAGGCGGTTCGGACGACGTCGGCCCAGGGCGGAGTTCGGGTTCGGTGGTGAACGGCTGGGACTGGGCCCCGTCGAACCGCGCGCAGCCGGAACCGACCAACGCCGTGGCGCACAGCAGTGCTGCCACCCCGAGGAGCGGCCGGCGCGTTCTCATGCTGGCCAGGTTACGGATTCTCCGCCGCAGTGCGCCACGCCGGTCCGCGGGCAACCGCTGCGGACCCGGGCAAGACGAGGGCCGAAGCGCCGAGGTAAATACACGATTCCGCGATGATCAGCACTTACCCTGACAGGCGTGACCAGTCACCCCCAGGACGCGCGCACCTGGCAACGGCCCGACAATCCGGCCCGGCCTACCTCGGCAAGCCTGGTCGACCCCGAAGACGATCTGCCGTCGCCGAACTACGGCGGCGATTTCGAGACCACCGCGATCCCGCGCTACGACGCGGCCAAGGGCGCCCCCGCACCGCCGGTGTTCAACCTCATGAACGACCCCGAACCGCTGCCCTACGTCCAACCGCACACCGGCCACCCGGTGATGCCCTACGGCGCGGAGCCCACGGAGGTCGGCCACGACCTCGCCGACGAACAGGTCAAGGCGGCCCGCAGGCGCGGCACCCAGGACCTCGGGCTGATGCTGCTGCGCGTCGGACTGGGCGTGCTGCTGGTCGGCCACGGCCTGCAGAAGGCGTTCGGCTGGTGGGGCGGACCGGGGCTCGGCGGCTTCCAGGATTCGCTCGCCGAGGTCGGCTACGAGTACGCGAACGTCCTCACCTACGTCGGCGCCGCCGCGCAGATCGGCGCCGGGCTGCTGCTGGTACTCGGGCTGTTCACCCCGGTCGCCGCCGCGGTCGCGCTGGCCTACCTGATCAACGCGCTGCTGGCCGGTGTCGCCGGCCAGTCCGAGAGCGGGTTCCCGTTCTTCCTGCCCGGCGGCTTCGAGTTCCAGGTGACGCTCATCGTGGTCGCCGCCGCGCTGATCCTGACCGGTCCCGGGCGCTACGGCTTCGACGCGGGCCGCGGCTGGGCGCGGCGGCCGTTCGTCGGATCGTTCGTCGCGCTGCTGCTCGGAGTCGGGCTGGGCGTCGCGATGTGGGTGCTGCTCAACGGCGCCAACCCCCTGGCGTAGTCACCGGTAGGGGTTCGGCACCCGGCCGCCACTGGCCGCCGTCAACTGGGGCAGCGTGCCGAACGTCACCGCGGGCAGCCGCAACTCGGTGTCGTCCTTGAGCGTCGCGCGGGCCCAGTTCGCCTTGCTGAACCGCAGCCCGTCGATGTCCTCCCATGCCACGGTCCGGCTGCCCAGCAGGTTGCGCGCGGTCACCGTGTCGCGGTCGGCCACGGTCCGCAGCCGCATGATGAGCACCGAGGCCACCACCGGGATGATCAGCAGGACCCCGAACAGGCGTGGGTTGGCCAGCACGATCGACATCAACCCCAGCGTGAAGAAGCCGACCGCGAGGTGCGCGGTGCGCGGGATCCGGATGACCACCGGAGCGGTGGGGGCCGAGGCGTCGGAGGAGCTCACGACTTCGATTCTGGCACCGCACGCGACGGGCGGTCGCACCGCTGACCGCAATTTGACCAGTGAGCAGTGCGGAGGCTACCGTCGAGTGTCATGCAGACCCCGGGGACGTTCGTAGTAATTGGTTGGCGCGTTGATGCCGCGCTGGCCCTCTGCCGGGCATAGCCACCAGCATCGACGCGCCACCCTCGAACAGCGGCCCGCTGTCGGGGGTTTTTTCTTGCCCGAGAACGCGTCCACTCCACCAGGAAGAAACGACAAGAGGACACCGTGAGCGCACCGACCACGCGACCACCACACGCGACACCGCCTGACACCGAACAGGCCGTGTCGGCCGTCCAGTCGACCAGCCCGAAGACGATGAAGCCCCGCACGCTGGCACCCGAACAGATGACGGGCGCCCAGGCGGTGATCCGTTCGCTCGAGGAACTGGACGTCGACACGATCTTCGGCATCCCCGGCGGTGCGGTGCTTCCGGTGTACGACCCGCTCTTCGACTCGAAGAAGCTGCGTCACGTGCTGGTGCGCCACGAACAGGGCGCCGGCCACGCCGCCAGCGGGTACGCGCACGCGACCGGCCGGGTCGGCGTGTGCATGGCCACCTCGGGGCCCGGTGCCACCAACCTGGTGACCCCGCTGGCCGACGCGCACATGGACTCGATCCCGGTGGTGGCCATCACCGGTCAGGTCGGCCGGGGACTGATCGGCACCGACGCGTTCCAGGAAGCCGACATCTCCGGTATCACGATGCCGATCACGAAGCACAACTTCCTGGTCCGCAGCGGCGACGACATCGCGCGCGCGCTGGCCGAGGCGTTCCACATCGCCTCGACCGGCCGGCCCGGCCCGGTGCTCGTCGACATCCCCAAGGACATCCTGCAGGGGACGTGCACGTTCAGTTGGCCGCCGCAGATCGACCTGCCCGGCTACAAGCCGAACACCAAACCGCACAACCGGCAGATCCGGGAGGCGGCCAAGCTGATCGCCGCCGCCCGCAAGCCGGTGCTGTACGTCGGTGGCGGCGTCATCCGTGGCGAGGCCAGCGAGCAGCTGCTCGACCTGGCCGAGCGCACCGGCATCCCCGTGGTGACCACGCTGATGGCCCGCGGCGCGTTCCCGGACAGCCATCCGCAGAACCTGGGCATGCCCGGTATGCACGGCACCGTCTCCGCGGTGGCCGCCCTGCAGAAGAGCGACCTCCTCATCGCGCTGGGCACCCGCTTCGACGACCGGGTGACCGGTCAGCTCGATTCGTTCGCACCGGACGCCAAGGTGATCCACGCCGACATCGACCCCGCCGAGATCGGCAAGAACCGGCACGCCGACGTGCCGATCGTGGGTGACGTCAAGGCCGTGATCACCGAGCTGATCGAGGTGTTGCGCAAGGACGCCGCCACCCTGTCCATCGACGAGTGGTGGTCCTACCTGCGCGAGGTGCAGTCGACCTACCCGCTGAGCTACGGCCCGCAGAGCGACGGCAGCCTGTCACCGGAGTTCGTCATCGAACAGCTGGGCAAGCTGGCCGGACCGGACGCCATCTACGTCGCCGGGGTCGGTCAGCACCAGATGTGGGCGGCGCAGTTCATCTCCTACGAGAAACCCAAGACGTGGCTGAACTCGGGTGGTCTGGGCACCATGGGCTTCGCCGTGCCCGCGGCCATGGGCGCCAAGATGGGTTGCCCCGACACCGAGGTGTGGGCGATCGACGGCGACGGCTGCTTCCAGATGACCAACCAGGAGCTGGCGACCTGCGCGATCGAGGGCATCCCGATCAAGGTGGCCGTCATCAACAACGGCAACCTCGGCATGGTCCGGCAGTGGCAGACGCTGTTCTACGATGAGCGGTACAGCCAGACGGACCTGGCCACCCACTCGCGCCGCATCCCCGACTTCGTCAAGCTGGCCGAGGCGCTGGGCTGTGTCGGATTGCGTTGTGAGCGTTCCGAAGACGTGGTCGAGGTGATCAGGCAGGCGCAGGCCATCAACGACCGGCCGGTGGTCATCGACTTCACCGTCGGCGCCGACGCCCAGGTGTGGCCGATGGTGGCCGCCGGTACCAGCAACGACGAGATCATGGCCGCGCGCGACATCCGTCCGCTGTTCGACGACAACGACGAGGGGCACGCCTGATGGCCGAGAACGTTCGCACCCACACCCTGTCGGTGCTCGTCGAGGACAAGCCCGGCGTGCTCGCGCGCGTCGCGGCGCTGTTCTCCCGGCGCGGCTTCAACATCCAGTCCCTTGCCGTCGGTGCGACGGAGCAGAAGGACATGTCCCGCATGACGATCGTCGTCAGCGCCGACGAGGCACCGCTGGAGCAGATCACCAAACAGCTCAACAAGCTGATCAACGTGATCAAGATCGTCGAACAGGACGTGGACAACTCGGTGGCCCGCGAACTCGCGCTCATCAAGGTGCGCGCGGACGCGACCACCCGCGGTCAGGTCATCGAGGCGGTGAACCTGTTCCGCGCCAAGGTGGTCGACGTGTCGACCGAGTCGCTGACCGTCGAGGCGACCGGTACGCAGGAGAAGCTCGACGCCCTGCTCCGGGTGCTCGAGCCGTACGGCATCCGTGAGATCGTGCAGTCCGGTGTGGTGTCGCTGTCGCGCGGTCCGCGCGGCATCGGCGCTGCGAAATAAATCCCAAACCGCAAGTCAGAGAAGGAAATTACCAGTGGCAGTTGAGATGTTCTACGACGATGATGCCGACCTGTCCATCATCCAGGGGCGCAAGGTCGCCGTCATCGGCTACGGCAGCCAGGGACACGCGCATTCGTTGAGCCTGCGCGACTCCGGTGTGCAGGTGAAGGTCGGCCTCAAGGAGGGGTCGAAGTCCCGCGAGAAGGTCGCCGAGCAGGGCCTCGAGGTCGACACCCCGGCCGAGGTGGCCAAGTGGGCCGACGTCATCATGCTGCTGGCACCCGACACCGCGCAGGCCGAGATCTTCACCAAGGACATCGAGCCCAACCTCGAGGACGGCAACGCGCTGTTCTTCGGCCACGGCCTCAACATCCACTTCGGCCTGATCAAGCCCCCGGCCAACGTCACCATCGGCATGGTCGCCCCCAAGGGCCCGGGCCACCTGGTGCGCCGCCAGTTCGTCGACGGCAAGGGCGTGCCCTGCCTGATCGCCATCGACCAGGACCCCAAGGGTGAGGGCCAGGCGCTGGCGCTGTCCTACGCCGCGGCCATCGGTGGCGCCCGCGCCGGTGTCATCAAGACCACCTTCAAGGAAGAGACCGAGACCGATCTGTTCGGTGAGCAGGCCGTGCTGTGCGGCGGCACCGAGGAACTGGTCAAGACCGGCTTCGAGGTCATGGTCGAGGCGGGTTACGCCCCGGAGATGGCCTACTTCGAGGTGCTGCACGAGCTCAAGCTCATCGTCGATCTGATGTACGAGGGCGGTATCGCCCGGATGAACTACTCGGTGTCCGACACCGCCGAGTTCGGTGGCTACCTGTCGGGCCCGCGGGTCATCGACGCCGACACCAAGAAGCGGATGCAGGACATCCTCAAGGACATCCAGGACGGCACCTTCGTCAAGCGCTTGGTCGCCAACGTCGAGGGTGGCAACAAGGAGCTCGAGCAGCTACGCAAGGAGAACGCCGAGCATCCGATCGAGGTCACCGGCAAGAAGCTGCGCGACCTGATGAGCTGGGTCGACCGGCCGATCACCGAAACGGCCTAGTCCTCTTCGATTTCGGTGTAGTTGGTCGCGCTGAGCGCGACCAACTACACCGAAATCACTTTTCAGGGGGCGAGGCTCGGCAGCTGCCTGATCCCGAACTCGCGGCGCAGCATCGTGCGCGCCGCGTAATAGCCGGCCATGCCGTGCACACCGGTGCCGGGCGGGGTGGCCGACGAGCACAGATAAACCTTGGGGATCGGCGTCGTCCACGGGTCGAGGCGCAATGTGGGCCCGACCATCGCGGCGAAGAGGTTCGCCCCACCGACGATGATGTCGCCGCCGACGTAGTTCGCGTTGTGGTGCGACATCTGCGCCGCCGGAACGCAGCGGGCGGCGACCACCAGATCGCGGAAACCCGGCGCGACGCGCTCGAACATCGCGGTGATCGTCTCGGTCAGGTCCGCCTGCGAGCCCGACGGCACGTGCGCATAGGTCCACAGCGGGCGCCGCCCCGCGCCGTCGACCCGCGACGGATCGGCCAGATGCGGCAGCGACGCCAACACCATCGGCCACTCGGCATGCCGTCCCGCGGCGACCTCGCGTTCGGCGAGCGCCATCTGCGCGCGGCTGCCGCCCATGTGCACGGTGACCGCGTCCCGGACCCGGGGGTCGCGCCACGGGATCTCCCCGGACAGCACGAAGTCGACCTTGCAGACCCCGGGGCCGTACCGGTACCGGCGCAGGGTTCGCGCGTACCGCGGCGGGACCTCGTCGCCGTAGATCCCCAGCAGCGCGGTCGGGGCGGTGTCGTAGATGGCGACTCCGGCCGGCGGCGCGGTCACGGGTTCGCCGAGCACCAGTTCGCCGCCGTGCGCCTCGAGATCGGCGATCAGCGCATCCGAGATCCTCTGCGTGCCCCCGACGGGGACCGGCCAGCCCGCGGTGTGGGCGACGGTGCCGAGCATCAGCCCCGCACCGCTGTTCACCGGTGACGGAATGGGCTTGATGGCGTGCACGCCGACGCCGGTGAACAGCGCCCTGGCGTCCTCGCCGCGCAGCGATCCCCACAACCTGCTGCCCTGGACGAGCACCCGCAGCCCGGTGCGCACCGTCGTCGGCAGGTCCGGCGGCAGCGACCGCTTGTCGCCGAGGAAGAAGCCGAGCACGCCGTCGACGTGCTCGACGAGCGGACCGAACAGCCGCCGCCACGACCCGCCGCGGTCCAGTTCGGCGCAGGTACGGTCCAGCGACCGGTACGCGACCGCCGCCGGCCGGCCCAGCAGCGGATTGGCGTAGGACACCTCGGGCGAGACCAGCGAGACACCGCGCGCGGCCAGATCGAACTCCGCGAAGAACGGCGACGCCACCCCGAGCGGATGCACCGCCGAGCACACGTCGTGCAGGATCTCGGGAAACTCGGGGTCAGCGGCGCTGCGCGCACCACCGCCGGGGGTCGGCTGTCCCTCGATCACCCGGACCGACAGCCCGGCGCGGGCGCAGACGACCGCGGCGGCCAACCCGTTGGGACCGCTGCCCACGACGGTGACGTCCACGTCGATGACCTCCCCGCGTCGCTGCCTACGGCCCGTATCCGCCCGCCGGTCCGAAACTACCGACCTTTAGGCTGACCGGGTGAGTCTCCCTGTTGTACTGATAGCCGACAAGCTCGCGGAGAGCACCGTCGCCGCCCTCGGTGACCAGGTCGAAGTCCGCTGGGTCGACGGCCCGGACCGCGAGAAACTGCTCGCCGCCGTTCCCGAAGCCGAAGCCCTGCTGGTCCGTTCGGCCACCACCGTCGACGCCGAAGTCCTCGCCGCCGCTCCCAAACTCAAGATCGTCGCGCGCGCCGGCGTCGGCCTCGACAACGTCGACGTCGACGCCGCGACCGCGCGTGGGGTGCTGGTCGTCAACGCGCCCACGTCGAACATCCACAGCGCCGCCGAACACGCGCTCGCCCTGATGTTGTCCGCCGCGCGGCAGGTGCCCGCCGCCGACGCGACGCTGCGCGCCCGCACCTGGAAGCGGTCGTCGTTCAACGGCACCGAGATCTACGGCAAGACCGTCGGTGTCGTCGGGCTCGGCCGCATCGGCCAGCTGGTGGCCGCGCGGCTGGCGGCGTTCGGCACCCACGTGGTGGCCTACGACCCCTACGTGTCGCACGCCCGCGCCGCGCAGCTGGGCATCGAACTGCTCGCCCTCGACGATCTGCTGGCCCGCGCCGATTTCATCTCGGTGCACCTGCCCAAGACGCCCGAGACCGCGGGGCTGATCGACAAGGACGCGCTGGCCAAGACCAAGAAGGGCGTGATCATCGTCAACGCCGCGCGCGGCGGGCTGATCGACGAGCAGGCTCTGGCCGACGCCATCACCAGCGGCCACGTGCGCGGCGCCGGCCTCGACGTGTTCGCCACCGAACCCTGCACCGACAGCCCGCTGTTCGATCTGCCGCAGGTGGTCGTCACCCCCCACCTCGGCGCCTCGACCGCCGAAGCGCAGGACCGGGCGGGCACCGACGTGGCGGCGAGTGTGCGTCTGGCGCTGGCCGGGGAGTTCGTGCCCGACGCGGTCAACGTCGGCGGCGGGGTCGTCGGCGAGGAGGTCGCGCCGTGGCTCGACCTGGTGCGCAAGCTTGGGTTGCTGGCCGGAACGCTGGCCACCGAGCCGACCACGACCCTGTCGGTGCGGGTGTGCGGTGAGCTGGCCGCCGAAGAGGTCGAGGTGCTTCGGCTCTCGGCGCTGCGCGGGCTGTTCTCGACGGTGACCGACCAGCAGGTGACGTTCGTCAACGCCCCCGCGCTGGCCGCCGAACGCGGTGTGCAGTCCGAGTTGACCACCGCCACGGAGAGCCCCAACCACCGCAGCGTGGTCGATGTGCGCGCGGTCGGATCCGACGGAACGGTGACCAACGTCGCGGGCACGCTGTCCGGACCGCAGCAGGTGGAGAAGATCGTCCAGATCAACGGGCGCAACTTCGATCTGCGCGCCGAGGGCGTCAACCTGATCGTGAACTACATCGATCAGCCCGGTGCGCTCGGCAAGATCGGCACGCTGCTCGGCACGGCGGAGGTCAACATCCACGCCGCCCAGCTCAGCGAGGACGCCGAAGGTCCGGGGGCGACGATCCTGCTGCGCCTCGACCGTGACGTCCCCGCCGACCTGCGCACGGCGCTCGCCGAGGCCGTCGACGCCAAGACACTGGAAGTGGTTGATCTGTCGTGACGACGAACCTGGCGATCATCGCCGGAGACGGTATCGGCCCGGAGGTGGTCGGCGAGGCGGTGAAGGTGCTCGACGCGGTCCTGCCGGACGTCGAGAAGACGACCTACGACCTCGGTGCCCAGCGGTTCCACGCGACCGGCGAGATCCTGCCGGATTCCGTGCTGGAGGAGTTGAAGGCCCACGACGCGATCCTGCTGGGCGCCATCGGTGATCCCTCCGTGCCCAGCGGCGTCCTCGAACGCGGCCTGTTGCTGCGAATCCGGTTCGAACTGGATCACCACATCAACCTGCGGCCCGCCAGGCTGTACCCCGGGGTGACCGGTCCGCTGGCCGGCAACCCCGAGATCGACTTCGTCGTCGTGCGCGAGGGGACCGAGGGTCCGTACACCGGCACCGGCGGCGCGATCCGCGTCGGCACACCCCATGAGGTGGCCACCGAGGTGAGCCTCAACACCGCCTTCGGCGTGCGCCGCGTGGTCGACGACGCGTTCCGGCGCGCCCAGCAGCGGCGCAAGCATCTGACGCTGGTGCACAAGAACAACGTGCTGACCTTCGCCGGCGCGCTGTGGTGGCGCACCGTGCAGGAGGTGGGGGCCGACTACCCGGATGTCGAGATCGCCTACCAGCACGTCGACTCCGCGATGATCCACATCGTCACCGACCCCGGCCGGTTCGACGTGATCGTCACCGACAACCTGTTCGGCGACATCGTCACCGACCTGGCCGCGGCGGTGTGTGGCGGAATCGGGCTGGCGGCCAGCGGCAACATCGATGCGACCCGCACCAACCCGTCGATGTTCGAGCCGGTGCACGGGAGCGCCCCGGACATCGCCGGACAGGGCATCGCCGATCCGACCGCGGCGATCATGTCGGTGGCGCTGCTGCTGGCGCACCTCGGCGAACACGACGCGGCCGCGCGGGTGGACAAAGCGGTGGAAGCGCACCTGTCCGGCCGTGGCGCAGAGGAACTGCGCACCGCGGCCGTCGGCGACCGGATCGCCGGTCTGCTGTAGGTGACGCTGGCACGGCAGTGCCGGCTGTTCGCGATCGGCTCGGCCCTGTTCGCACTCGCCACGGTGCCCGGTTTCGCCGCGGCGGCCGGTGCCGGCGCCGCCAACGGGCTGTGCTTCGCGGGGTCGTTCTTCTTCACCAGCGCCGGGTGGCTGCAACTGGTCCGGTCGAGGAGCGGTTCTCGTGTCGAGTACGCCTCGGCGGCAACGCAATTCATGGGCACCCTGCTGTTCAACGTCAGCACCGGCGCTGCGCTGTCGGCGCATGCGGCGACCGAGCAGCGTCACCTGGTGTGGGCGCCGGACGCCACCGGGTCCGTGGCGTTCCTCGTCAGCGGCGCGCTGGGGATCGCCGCCGTCACCGCCGCGGCGGGACCGTTCGCGCCCGGGTCGCGGGACTGGCAGGCGCAGTGGGTGAACATGGCCGGCTGTGTGGCGTTCGGCGCGTCCGCGCTCGGAGCGTTCGTCACACCGGCAGGCGTCACCGAGGACGCGCTGCTGGCCAACACCGGAACCTTCGTCGGAGCGCTGTGCTTCCTGGCGGCGGCGCTGCGGGTGCTTCCGCCTAGGCGGGCAGGAAGCCCGCGCGGTCGATCGCCGGGCGGCCCTCTTTGAGCACCAGCAGGATGTTGTCGGAGTCCCCGACGGACTCGATGTCGGCCAACGGGTCGCCCCGCACGATCACCAGATCGGCCAGCTTGCCGGCTTCGACCGTGCCCAATTGATCGGACAGACCGCACAATTCGGCCGAGGTCGAGGTGGCGGCGACGATCGCCTGCATCGGGGTCAGGCCGCCGAAGCGCACGAGAAGCCCGAGTTCCCGCAAATTCGTGCCGTGTTCGGGGCTCAGGCCAGCGTCGGTGCCGACGGCGATCTTCACCCCCGCGGCCGCCGATGCGGCGATCGACTCCTGTGCGACGGCATGCCAGTGCGCGCTCTTGGCCTGACCGGCCGGTGAGGAGGTCACGTCCGCCATCGTCTCGAGCAGGGTCGGCACCAGGAAGATACCCGCGTCGACCATGCGCTGCCGCAAGGCGTCATCGAGTTGGTAACCGTGTTCGACGCTGGTGACGCCGGCCTCGACGGCGGCTTCGATACCGGCGTGGCCGATCGCATGCGCGGCCACCCGCTTGTGGCCGTACGCCGCGGCCTCCTCCACCACCGCGGTGATGAGTTCGCGGCGCATGCCGAGCCATTCGGGTTGGTCGCTGGGAGAGGACACGCCGCCGCTGGAGGCGACTTTGATGACGTCGGCGCCCGCGGCGATGAGCTCGCGGGTGCGCCGCCGCGCCTCGTCGACGGTGTCGACCAGGGAGCCGCCGATCATCGGTGTGAGGTCGATCCCGGACGGCAGATGGAAGTCGGCGTGGCCGCACGTCTGGCTCATCATGTTGATCGCCACCAGCAGCCGGGGGCCCTCGATGAGCCCGTGGGCGACCGCATCCCGGACCCCGGCGTCGATGCCCATCAGATCGCGCGCGGTGGTGACCCCGTTGTGCAACGTCACCCGCAGCCGGTCGATCAGCTGGAAGTAGTGGTACGACGGAGGATTCAGCGCCCGGTCGATCGGCGTCGCCCCGGCGCCGGGGAGGCTGAAGTGGACGTGGCAGTCGAAGAATCCCGGACAGATGGTGTGACCCCCGAGATCGACCCGGGTCGCGTCATCGGCCGGGGCCTCGGAAGCCTTTCCGGCCCAACGGATGTGGCCGTCCTCCACCAGCACCGCCGCGTCCGGCAGCGGTGCGGCGCCCGTTCCGTCGATGAGCGTGGCGTGGTGCAGCAGTAGACGCTTCATCGTCGTCAACCTAGCGCACCCGTCACGGCCGGTGGTGGACCTCCCGTCCGACCGGCACGAGCGGCAGGGCGAACAGCGGCAGCACCGCCAGCAGCGCGAACGCCACCGGGTAGCCGAACACCCCGATCAGCCCGCCGAACACCGGGGCGGACGCGGCCGACGCCAGATGCTGACTCGTGTTCTGCGCACCCAGGGCGCGTCCGCTCCAGAACGGCCCCGCGATCTCGGCGATGGCGGTGAACGCCAAACCGTTGTCGGACACCGTGACCACCGAGGCGACCACCATCAGCGCGACGCTCAGCGGTGACCCCAACGCGTCGGTGAGCGCGACCAGGGCCATCACCGCCGCGGCCGCGCAGGCGATCCAGCGGATCGGGCGCAACCGGTCGCCGACCCGGTCGGACAGATGGCCCGCGCCGATCCTGCCGCCCGCGCCCAGGATCTGGGCGAGGGTCACCAGCGCCCCCGCCGAGGTCGCCGGCCATCCCCGCTCCGACATCAGCCACACGAGGGTGAACGTCCACACCACCGCCTGCGGCACGACGAGCAGGACCGAGACGGCGTGGATCCGCCACAGCACCGCGCCGCCCCGGTACGGGTTGGCGAGGACTTCGGCCGCCGCCTCCGCGCGCGGCGGCCGCGGTGGATCGAGGACGCCGACCAGACACAGAACCGCCGACGCCGCGCAGACGACCGCCGGGAACAGCAGCGCCGCCGCGACGCCGTGGTCCTGGGCGACCGGCGGAATCACCAAGGCCCCGAGGCCGACACCGAGTGGAATCGACGCCTGCCTGATCCCCATCACGAGGCCACGCTGCTGCGGTGCGAACCATCCGACCACCAGGCGGCCGCTGGCCGAGTTGCTGCCCGCGGCGGCCATCCCCCCGAGGAACAGCAGTGCGCCCACGGCCGGAAGCGAATCGACCGCGGCCGCGGCGAACGCGGCGGCCGCCGTGAGTCCCGAGCCCACCGTCAGCACGAAACGTTCGCCGACCCGGTCGACGACGTAGCCCCACGCGATCAGGGTGACGACCATGCCGAAACTCGGCATCGACGCCATCAGGCCCGCCAGCGCGAGATCGAGGCCGCGCTCGGCGTGCAGGGTCGGAATCAGGAATGCGGCGCCGTAGATGAAGACGTTGGCGCACATCGTCGCGGCGACGCCCAGGGCCAGCATCGACCAGCGGCGCGCTGTGCCGATCACCGGTGGGGTCATTCGTCCATGGTGGCACGCCAATCCCACCTATTTGAACTCACGTCTCACCATATGGACACATGCACATGGCCCGACTGGGTGCGCGCGGCGGACACTAGGCTGGCAGCCATGCGCCTTGGTCGAATCGCCAGTCCCGACGGGGTCGCCTTCGTCGGCGTCGAGGGCACCCCCGACGACCCCGCCGCGGTCGTGAAGGAGATCGCCGAACATCCCTTCGGCACGCCCACCTTCACCGGGCGGTCGTGGCCGCTGGCCGACGTCCGGCTGCTGGCGCCCATCCTGGCCAGCAAGGTGGTGTGCATCGGGAAGAACTACGCCGCCCACATCGAGGAGATGGGCGGCGGACACTTCCCCGATCCGGTGATCTTCCTCAAACCGAACACCTCCATCATCGGTCCCAACATCCCGATCCAATTGCCGGCCAACGCCAGTCCCGTGCATTTCGAGGGGGAGCTGGCCGTCGTCATCGGGCGCCCGTGCAAGGACGTGCCCGCCGCGCGGGTGGCCGAGAACATCCTCGGCTACACGATCGCCAACGACGTGTCGGCGCGCGATCAGCAGCAGCAGGACGGTCAGTGGACCCGCGCCAAGGGGCACGACACGTTCTGTCCGGTGGGTCCGTGGATCGTCACCGACCTGGACCCGTCGGACCTCGAGCTGCGCACCGAGGTCAACGGAGAGACCCGTCAGCTCACCCGGACGTCGATGATGCTGCACGACGTCGGGGCGATCGTGGAGTGGATCTCGGCCGTGATGACCCTGCTTCCCGGGGATCTCATCCTCACCGGCACCCCGGAAGGCGTATCCCCGATCGAGGACGGCGACACCGTCTCGGTCACCGTCGAGAACATCGGGACTCTCACCAATCCCGTTGTGCGAAAAGGAAAACGATGAGCGATAAGGGCGTCCGCGTCCGATTCTGTCCTTCGCCGACGGGCACTCCGCACGTCGGTCTGATCCGCACCGCGCTGTTCAACTGGGCGTACGCCCGGCACACCGGCGGCACGTTCGTGTTCCGCATCGAGGACACCGATTCGGCGCGCGACAGCGAGGAGAGCTACCGGGCGATCCTCGACGCGCTCAGCTGGCTCGGGCTGAATTACGACGAAGGGCCCGACGTCGGCGGGCCCTACGCGCCGTACCGCCAGTCGCAGCGGCGCGACGTCTACCGCGACGTGATCACCCGCCTGGTCGAGGCAGGGGAGGCCTACGAGGCCTACTCGACCGCCGAGGAGGTGGAGGCGCGCCACCTCGCCGCGGGGCGCAATCCGAAACTGGGCTACGACAACTTCGACCGCGACCTCACCGACGAGCAGCGGGCCGCCCACCGCGCCGAGGGCCGCAATCCGGTGATCCGCCTGCGGATGCCCGATCACGACGTCACCTGGCGGGACCTGGTGCGCGGGGAGACCACCTTCGGGGCGGGGACGATCCCCGACTTCGCGCTCACCCGCGGCAACGGTGAACCGCTCTACACGTTGGTCAATCCGGTCGACGACGCGCTGATGAGGATCACCCACGTGCTGCGGGGAGAGGATCTGCTGCCGTCCACGCCCCGTCAGATCGCGTTGTACGAGGCGCTGATCCGCATCGGGGTGGCCGACGGGGTGCCGGAGTTCGCCCACCTGCCGAGCGTGCTCGGCGACGGCAACAAGAAGCTGTCCAAACGGGATCCGCAGTCGAACCTGTTCCTGCACCGTGACCGGGGGTTCATCCCGGAGGGTCTGCTCAATTACCTGGCGCTGCTCGGATGGGGTATCGCCGACGACCGCGACGTGTTCAGCCTGGACGAGATGGTGGCCGCCTTCGACGTCGCCGACGTGAACTCCAATCCCGCGCGGTTCGACCAGAAGAAGGCCGATGCGCTCAACGCCGAACACATTCGGATGCTGTCCGAGGACGAGTTCACCGCCCGCCTGAAGGCCTATTTCGCCGTCCACGGGCACGACACCGGTCTCGACGACGCCCGGTTCGCCGAGGCCGCCCGGCTGGTGCAGACCCGGATCGTCGTGCTCGGCGACGCGTGGGGTCTGCTGAAGTTCCTCGACGAGGGCGCCTTCGTCCTCGACGAGAAGGCGGCGGGCAAGGAACTCAAGGCCGACGCGGTGCAGGTGCTCGACGCCGCGCTCGCGGGCCTCGAGGGTGTCGGGCCGTGGACGACCGCCGCGATCGAGGAGGCGCTCAAGAAGGCGCTGCTGGACGATCTCGAACTCAAGCCGCGCAAGGCGTTCGGGCCGATCCGCGTCGCCGCCACGGGGGCCTCGGTCAGCCCGCCGCTGTTCGAGTCGCTGGAGTTGCTCGGGCGCGATCGCAGCCTCGCCCGCCTGCGGGCCGGGCGCGAGCGTGCGGCCGCGGCTGTCTAGCCCCGGGGTGGGTCCGGGGGCGGGCGTGGCGAAAGCACCCCGAAATCTTTGGTAGTGTGCACGTCGGCGCCGGAACGATGCGCGGGGGCGATCCTCACCGCGCAAGCGCTCCGAAAATGCTCGTGACCAGCGGTGATGAGCAGCCAATGGGGTATGGTGTAATTGGCAACACAGCTGATTCTGGTTCAGCCATTCTAGGTTCGAGTCCTGGTACCCCAGCTGGTTCGCCCGCCTGCGCGAAGGGCTTTCCAGGCTCTGCAGGCGATTAGGTCAGCGTTGTTCGGCTGAGCTATGCTGACCAACCGAAAGTTCTAGCCCCCGTCGTCTAGCGGCCTAGGACGCCGCCCTCTCACGGCGGTAGCGTGGGTTCGAATCCCATCGGGGGTACAAGATCACGGCGCCCGGCTCTTCGGAGTCGGGCGCCGTCGTCGTCTCAGGGCGCGAGCCGCCGCGGCGAGATCTCCGTCACGCTCTACAGCCGACGGGTGAGGGCGTCGGCGGCGGCGAGCAGATCGGCGGCCCACCGCGCGCCCGGGCGGCGCCCCATCCGGTCGATCGGACCGGACACCGAGATGGCCGCCACCACGGCCCCCTTACCGTCGCGCACCGGCGCCGAGACGCTGGCGACCCCGGGCTCGCGTTCGGCGGCGCTCTGCGCCCAACCGCGCTTGCGCACCTCCGCCAGCGTGCGTTCGGTGAACAGGGCGTCCGGCAGCACCGCCTGCTGGGTGGCGGTGTCGGCGAACGCGAGCAGCACCTTGGCGCCCGATCCCGCCGTCATGGGCAACCGGGTGCCGACGGGCACCGTATCCCGCAGTCCCGCGGGCGGTTCCAGGGCCGCGATGCAGATCCGCGCGGTGCCCTCGCGCCGGTAGAGCTGCACGCTCTCCCCGGTGATCTCTCGCAGGCGCGGCAGGATCACCGCCCCCGCGGCCAGCAGCGGGTCGTTGACCTGGCCCGCCAGTTCGGTCAGGGCCGGACCGAGCCGCCACCGCCCGTCCGCGTCGCGGGCCAGCAGCCGATGGGTCTCCAGGCCCGCGGCCAGCCGGTGCGCCGTCGCCCGGGGCAGCCCCGTGCGCTCGCACAGTTCCGCCAGGGCACAGGGCGACTCCGCCACGGTATGCAGTACGCCCACGGCTTTGTCCAGCACGCCGATGCCGCTATCCTGTCTCACAGGGAGATACTATCGTCCCGAAATGTGAGATTGCCAGCGCTACGTCGCAGGCCGCGTATCGAGAATCGAGAAGGTAATGGCACAGCCCGCCACACCGCGCACCATGGCCGAGAAGGTGTGGGCCGACCACGTCGTCGCCCACGGCACCGGCGAGGGTGCCGCGCGCGAACCGGATCTGATCTACATCGACCTGCACCTCGTCCACGAGGTGACCAGCCCACAGGCGTTCGACGGTCTGCGCCTGGCGAACCGGCCGGTGCGGCGGCCGGATCTCACCATCGCCACCGAAGACCACAACGTGCCGACGGTCGACATCGACAAGCCGATCGCCGACCCGGTCTCGCGCACCCAGGTGGAGACGCTGCGGCGCAACTGCGCCGAGTTCGGGATCCGGCTGCATCCGATGGGTGACGCCGAACAGGGCATCGTGCACATCATCGGTCCCCAGCTGGGTCTCACGCAGCCGGGGATGACCGTCGTCTGCGGTGACAGCCACACCTCGACCCACGGCGCGTTCGGCGCCCTGGCGATGGGCATCGGCACCTCCGAGGTGGAACACGTGCTGGCGACGCAGACGCTGCCGCTGCGGCCGTTCAAGACGATGGCGGTCAACGTCGACGGGGAACTCCCGCCCGGGGTGAGCGCGAAGGACATCATCCTGGCCGTCATCGCCAAGATCGGCACCGGCGGCGGACAGGGCCACGTCATCGAATACCGCGGCAGCGCCATCGAATCGCTGTCGATGGAGGGCCGGATGACGATCTGCAACATGAGCATCGAGGCCGGCGCGCGGGCGGGCATGGTGGCCCCCGACGACGTCACCTTCGAGTTCCTGCGCGGCCGCCCACACGCGCCCACCGGCGCCGACTGGGATGCGGCGGTGGAGGCGTGGCGGCAGTTGCGCACCGACCCCGGAGCCGAATTCGACACCGAGGTCCACCTGGATGCGGCCGATCTGAGCCCGTTCGTGACGTGGGGCACCAACCCGGGGCAGGGTGTGCCGCTGTCCGGGGCGGTGCCCGACCCCGACTTGATCGTGGACGAGGGTGAGCGGCAGGCGGCGGAAAAGGCCTTGACGTACATGGGTCTCGAGGCCGGCACCGCGATGCGCGACGTCGCGGTCGACACCGTGTTCGTCGGATCGTGCACCAACGGCCGCATCGAGGATCTGCGCGTGGTGGCCGAGGTCCTGCGGGGCCGCAGCGTGGCCGACGGCGTCCGGATGCTCGTGGTGCCCGGTTCGATGCGGGTCCGCGCGCAGGCCGAAAGCGAAGGGCTCGACCGGATCTTCACCGAGGCCGGGGCCGAGTGGCGGCAGGCGGGTTGCTCGATGTGCCTGGGCATGAACCCCGATCAGCTCTCCCCGGGGCAGCGCTGCGCGTCGACGTCAAACCGCAACTTCGAGGGGCGCCAGGGCAAAGGCGGGCGGACCCATCTGGTCTCCCCGGCGGTGGCCGCCGCCACCGCGGTCCGCGGCACCCTGTCATCCCCTGCGGACCTGTCCGCCGTCCCCGCTCGCTGAAGGAGAACTCGCGATGGAAGCCTTTCGCACCCACACCGGGATCGGCGTGCCCCTGCGTCGGTCGAACGTCGACACCGACCAGATCATCCCCGCCGTGTATCTGAAGCGAGTCACCAGAACCGGTTTCGAGGACGGTCTGTTCGCCGCGTGGCGCAACGACCCCTCGTTCGTGCTCAACCTGCCGCCGTTCGACCGCGGGTCAGTTCTGGTCGCGGGGCCGGATTTCGGGACGGGTTCCTCCCGCGAGCACGCGGTGTGGGCGCTGATGGACTACGGCTTCCGGGTCGTCATCTCGTCACGGTTCGCCGACATCTTCCGCGGGAATGCGGGTAAGGCCGGCCTGCTGGCCGCCGAGGTCGACCAAAATGACGTTGAACTTTTGTGGAAGCTGATCGAGCAGAATCCGGGACTGGAAATCACTGTCAATCTTCAAGATCGGAACATCATCGCGGGAACGGTCATGGTGCCGTTCAAGATTGACGACTACACGGCCTGGCGACTGCTCGAGGGGCTCGACGATATAGGCCTTACGCTGCGGAAACAGACCGAGATCGAGGATTACGAGCGGCGCAGGCCGAGCTGGAAACCGCGCACTCTGCCGGCCTGATCCGGGCCTCCGGCCGACCCGAAATCACCGCTTCCGCATCCTTTTCCCGGCACCCCGGCAGGACCCCAAGGGGGCCAACCGGATTGCCGAAAAGTTCGCCAACGCCCGCCGAAACTGCGCGTGGCTCTTGGAAATCAGTGGTCAGTGGGTTTACCGTGTCCACTAGTCGGTCCAAGAAGGACCACTGGTCTCGGAGGTTTTGCATGAACAAAGCGGAGCTTATCGACGCACTGACAACCAAAATGGGCACCGACCGTCGGCAAGCCACCGCCGCGGTCGAGAACGTCGTGGACACCATCGTGCGTGCGGTGCACAAGGGTGACAGCGTGACCATCACCGGTTTCGGCGTCTTCGAACAGCGCCGGCGCGCAGCGCGCGTCGCACGCAACCCCCGCACGGGTGAGACGGTGAAGGTCAAGCCGACCTCGGTGCCCGCGTTCCGGCCGGGTGCCCAATTCAAGGCGATCGTCTCCGGCACACAGAAGCTCGCGTCCGAAGGCCCCGCCGTCAAGCGCGGTGTGGCTGCCGGCCCGGCGAAGCGTACCGCGAAGAAGGCGCCCGCCAAGAAGACCGCAGCGAAGAAGACGACGGCCGCCGCCAAGAAGTCGGCGCCGGCGAAGAAGACGACCGCTGCCGCCAAGAAGACGGCACCGGCCAAGAAGACCGCGGCCAAGAAGACGACGACGGCCGCCGCCAAGAAGTCGGCGCCGGCGAAGAAGACGACCGCCGCGGCCAAGAAGGCGACACCGGCCAAGAAGGCTGCGACCAAGGCACCGGCCAAGAAGGCCGCCGCCAAGGCTCCCGCCAAGAAGGCCACCGCCGCCAAGAAGACGGCCAGCAAGGCACCGGCCCGCAAGGCGCCGGCGAAGAAGGGCCGCAAGTAATCCTTCGAGTGACGCCGAACCGCCGCGGGTCGCGACGACCCGCGGCGGTTCCGGCGTCTACCTGAGGGCCAACGGGCTGCCGATGTGGTCGGCGGCGACCAGTCGCCCTCCGGCCAACGACAGCACCCACGTGCTGCCCTTGCGGTTACGGGACTTGTCGGGCCGGACCCCGTCGTGGTTGCACCACCACTCGATCAGGTCGGGAATCACCTTGCCCTGCGAGCAGATCACCGGTGTGTGCCCCGCCTCGCCCGCCTCGGCGGCGATCTCCAGGACGCGCCGGCGCGCCGCCTTCTTGTCCTCGGCGTAGGCCTCTTCGGTCAGCGCCGGTTCCGGGTGCACCGTCTCACCGAGTTCCTGGGCCAACGGCTCGATGGTCTGCTCACAGCGGGTCCGGTCGGCCGCGTGAAGCCGGTCGGCCCCGAACGCCAGTAGCTGACCGACCAACGACTCGGCCTGTGCGCGGCCGTGCTTGTCCAGCGGCCGCTTGCGGTCGTCGCCGCGGTAGCGCGACTTGCTTCCCGCCGTCGCATGCCGCACCACGAGCACCGTCCGGGTGTCCGGCGGCACCTTCGTGAACCGGCGCAGCACTTTTCGATCATGGGGGTAGCCCAGTCGGGTGATCGCCTCCCGCACCGGCAGCCACACCAACTCGTCGACTTCGTCGTTGGGGGAGAAGGCCCCGTCGACGGCGTGCGCCGCCCAGTAGCGGACCTTCTTGACGCCCTCCTCGAGGGGATAGCTCACCGACGCCAGTCGACGGCCGAGAACGCACGAGTAACCGGTCTCCTCGTGCACCTCACGCACGGCGGTGACCGGTTCGGTCTCCCCGGGATCGACCTTCCCCTTGGGCAGCGACCAGTCGTCGTAGCGCGGGCGGTGGATGACGGCGATTTCGGGAGACGACCCGTCCCCGCCTGGCCGCCACAGCACCGCACCCGCCGCGAGCACGGATTTGGCAGGCGAGGCAACGGCATTCGTCGACTTCGTCTTGGACAACTCAACTCCTGCAGGTCATCGCGGGCCCGCGGGGGTGCCCAGGGTCGCACGGCGCGTCACGGGTGGCGATGACGCTGCATCAGCGACACCTGGTGGTCGCGCACGGTCTCACCCTCGCGTGGCGACGCCGACCAGTGTCCGTCGGGGCCGAGTTCCCAGCAGCGGGTCGCCGGGTCCATCGCCGACTCGAACACGTCGTCGAGTTGTGCGGTCAGCCGGGGGTCCTTCACCTGAGCCATCACCTCGACGCGACGGTCGAGATTGCGATGCATCATGTCCGCGCTGCCGATCCAATACTCGTCGATGGCCCGGAAGTGGATCACCCGCGAATGCTCCAGGAACCGGCCCAGAATCGAGCGGACCACGATGTCGTCCGAGAAGCCCGGCGCACCGGGTCGCAGGGCGCAGATTCCGCGCACCACCACCTCGACCCGGACACCGGCCTGCGATGCGCGGTAGAGCGCGTCGATGACCTGCTCGTCGACCAACGCGTTGGCCTTGAGGCGGATCCGGCCCTCGGCGCCGCCGCGGGAGGCGGCCACCTCCCGCTCGATGCGCTCGATGATGCCCCGGCGAACCCCGTGCGGCGCCACCAGCAGGTTGCGGTAGGCGACCTTGCGGGAGTACCCGGTCAGCGAGTTGAACAGGTCGGTCAGATCGGCGCCGATGTCCGGTGCGGCGGTGAGCAACCCGACGTCCTCGTACAGGCGGGCGGTCTTCGGATTGTAGTTACCGGTCCCGATGTGGCAGTAGCGCCGGATCATCGACCCTTCACGGCGCACGACGAGCGCTGTCTTGCAGTGGGTCTTGAGCCCGATCAACCCGTACACCACGTGGACGCCGGCCTGTTCCAGTGCGCGTGCCCACTTGATGTTGGCCTGTTCGTCGAACCGCGCCTTGATCTCGACGAGCGCCACCACCTGTTTACCGGCCTCGGCGGCGTCGATGAGCGCGTTGACGATCGGGGAGTCGCCCGAGGTGCGGTACAGCGTCTGCTTGATGGCGAGCACGTTCGGATCGGCCGCGGCCTGTTCGATGAACCGCTGCACGGTCGTGGAGAACGAATCGTACGGGTGGTGCACCAGCACGTCGCCGTCGCGCAGCGTGGCGAAGATGCTCTTCGGCGTCTCGCGTTCACCGAAAGCCGGTGGGGTGGCGGGCACGAACGGCCGGTCCTTGAGCGCCGGACGGTCGACGGCGTAGATCTGCCACAGCGCGGAGAGGTCGAGCAGCCCCGGCACCTCGACGACATCGCCCGGATTCACGTCCAGTTCCCGCAACAGCAGTTCGAGCATGCTCTCGGTCATGTCGTCGGAGACCTCGAGGCGCACCGGCGAACCGAACCGCCGGCGGGCGAGCTCGCGCTCCAGCGCCTGCAGCAGGTCCTCGTCGCGGTCCTCCTCCACCTCGAAGTCCGCGTTGCGGGTGATCCGGAAGGCGTGGTGCTCGACGATCTCGAGGCCGGGGAACAGCACCGGCAGGAACGCGGCGATCAGCTCCTCCATCGGAAGGAACCGCACCACCTCACCGCTGTCGCCGCGCACCCCGAGCCGGACGAACCGGTCGACGTTGTCGGGCACCTTGATTCGCGCGAAGTGCTGTCCGCCGTCCTCGGGCTGGCGGACGGTGATCGCCAGGTTCAGCGACAGGCCGCTGACGAACGGGAACGGGTGGGCGGGGTCGACGGCCAGCGGGGTCAGCACCGGGAAGACCTGTTCGTGGAAGTACGTCGACAGCTGCGCGCGTTCGGCCTCGTCGAGTTCGGACCAGGTGACGATGACGATGCCCTCGTCGGCCAGCGCGGGGCGCACCGCGTCGAGGAACACCCGCGCATGGCGCGACGCGATCTGCTGGGTGCGCTCGCTGATCCTGCGCAACTGCTCACGCGGCGACAGCCCGTCGGCCGAACGCACCGACAGCCCCATCTCGTCGCGGCGTTTGAGACCGGCGACGCGCACCATGTAGAACTCGTCGAGGTTGGACGCGAAGATCGCGAGGAACTTGGCGCGTTCCAGCAGGGGCAGGCTCGGATCCGCGGCCAGCGCCAGGACCCGGGCGTTGAAGTCGAGCCAGCTCAGTTCGCGGTTGAGGTAGCGGTCCTCGGGCAGGGCGTTGTCGATGGCGGGGGACGTCGCCGCCGGCGGCGCTTCCGGGGTGGAATCTCCCGGCGCCCGGTCGGTGCTCTCTATGGTGCCCTCCGCGCGGATCGCGGCCTCGGCTTCGGTCATGGCCCGATCCTCCCCTATGTCGCTGCCGTCCTGCCACCGCGTACGCGAATGTTCACCTTCGGGCGCCGACCGCGCGCGCGGTCTGCGTCCCGACACCGAGGCGGCGGGCCGCCAGGAGATCGTCGGGGGTGTCGATGTCGTAGCGCAGGCCCGGCCACGAGCCGGTCAGCTCGACCGCACCCGAACGGCGGTGCCGCTCCGCCGAATCGGGACCGAACCGAGGATCCAGCGGAACGCCGAAGGCGAACAGCGCCGACGTGCCGGTGCCGTGCCGGTCCCCGACGAAGCTGCGGGGCCGGGCCCGCGCGGCGGCGATCGCCTCGCTCAGCTCCCGAGCCCGCAGCGCGGGCAGATCACCCTGCAAGGCAACGACATTCGGGCTCACCGTGCGGACGACCGCCTCGGCGGCACGTAACGCGTTGTTGAGCGGGTCGGGATGGCCGGCCGGGGTCGGATCGTCGAGCACCTGCGCGCCGAGCGCGCGGGCGGCGTCCGCGGCGGCGGGATCGGGAGTGACGACGGTGACCGACGCGACCGCCGCGGCCGCCGCGACGGTGTCGACCAGCATCGCCAGCACCACCGTCTCGCGATCCCGGGGGGCGAAGATCGGCGCCAGCCTGGTCTTGGCGGCGGCGAGGCGTTTGACGGCGACGACCACCGCCACGTCGGTGCCGGACGCGGCGGCGCCGTTGCTTGTCGTGCCGCGCATGGCGCCATCCTGCCAGCACCGCGGTTGTTCGGCCGACGCCGTCGGGGCCCACGCGGCTGCGCGCTAGGGTGAACGCGTGGTGACGGCGGCGGTGATGGGTTCCGGTGCGTGGGGGACGGCGCTGGCCAAAGTCCTCGCCGACGCGGGGAACTCGGTGACGCTGTGGGCGAGGCGACCGGAGGTCGCCGCGGAGATCAACGAGACCCATCGCAACAGCGGCTACCTCCCCGAGGTCGACCTGCCCGCCTCGATCCGCGCCACCGCCGACGCGGCCGAGGCCCTCGCCGGGGCCTGCACGGTGGTGCTGGGTGTTCCGGCGCAGAGCCTGCGGAACAACCTCGAGCAGTGGAAGGGCCTGATCAACGACGACGCCACGCTCGTGAGCCTCGCCAAGGGCATCGAACTGGACACGCTCATGCGGATGAGCCAGGTGATCGTCCAGGTCACCGGCGCGGACTGGTCCCGCGTCGCGGTGGTGACCGGCCCGAACCTGGCCAGCGAGATCGCCGACGAACAGCCCGCCGCGACCGTCGTCGCGTGCAGCGACAGCGGCCGCGCGGTCGCCCTGCAACGCGCGCTCGCCACCGGTTACCTGCGGCCCTACACCAACGCCGACGTGGTCGGTGCCGAGATCGGCGGCGCGTGCAAGAACGTCATCGCCCTGGCCTGCGGGATGGCCGTCGGTGTCGGACTGGGGGAGAACACCGTCGCGGCGATCATCACGCGCGGCCTGGCCGAGATCATGCGGCTCGGGATCGCGCTGGGCGCCAAACCGGCGACGCTGGCCGGACTGGCCGGCGTCGGTGACCTCGTCGCGACCTGCACCTCGACGCAGTCGCGCAACCGCACCTTCGGCGAACGGCTGGGTCGGGGCGGCACCATGGAGTCGGCGCTGCGCGCGGCGGGCGGACATGTGGCCGAGGGCGTCACCTCGTGCCGATCGGTGCTGGCGCTGGCCGACAGCTACGACGTCGAGATGCCCCTCACCGACGCGGTGAACCGCGTCTGCCACAAGGGACTTTCCGTGGACGAAGCCGTCGTGCTGCTGCTCGGGCGCAGCACCAAACCGGAGTAGCGCAGATGGAAGGCGTCTACGGCGACTCCACGCGAAGCGTCAAAGCCGTTGGCGCCGAAGCGGTTGCGGGTCAACCCGTGGCCACCCCGCCGATCCCGGTCTCGGCGTACCACCTGTCACCGGACGAAGCGCAGCCGTTGGACACCTACGGCCGCAGCTCCAACCCGAACTGGCGGCGGCTCGAGGCGGCACTGGCCGAACTCGAAGGCGCGTCCGCCGCATTGGCCTTCGGATCCGGCATGGCGGCCATCACCACCGCGCTGCGGGTCCTGAGCGGTCCGGGCAGACGGCTCGTCGTCCCTGCCGACGGCTATTACCAGGTGCGTCGATATGCCTCGGAATACCTTGCGCCACAGGGTGTCACGGTTGTCGAAGCGGGGGCGGCCGAGATGTGCGCGGCAGCGGCCGAGGCCGATGTGGTGCTGGCGGAGACACCGGCGAACCCGGGGCTCGAGGTGGTGGATCTGCACCGGCTGGCGATGACGTGCCGACGGCGCGGCGCCACCCTGATCGTCGACAACACGACGGCCACCCCCCTCGGTCAGCAACCGCTGTCGCTGGGCGCCGATCTCGTGGTCGCCAGCGCGACCAAGGCGCTCTCGGGGCACAGCGATCTGATCGCCGGCTACGTCGCGGGCAGCCATCCCGAGATGATGGCCGCGCTGGAGAGCGACCGACTGCTGGCCGGTCCGATCCTCGGACCGTTCGAGGCGTGGCTGGTGCTCCGCAGTCTCGGCAGCGCCGGACTGCGCTTCGAACGGCAGTGCCAGAACGCGCTGGCGGTCGCGATGCTGCTGCGCAACCACCCCGCCGTGCGGAGTGTGCGCTATCCCGGCCTGCCCGAGGACCCCGCACACGAGGTGGCGACGCGGCAGATGAGGCGGTTCGGCGGGCTGGTGTCGGTGGAACTGTCCGACGCGGCGGCCGTCCACGCGCTCGTCGAGCGCAGCGCCCTGCTGGTCGCCTCGACCAGCTTCGGCGGCATCCACACCTCGATAGACCGGCGCGCCCGGTGGGGCGACCCGGTGCCCGACGGGTTCGCCCGGCTGTCCATGGGCATCGAGGACACCGACGACCTGGTCGCCGACCTCCACGCCGCGCTCGGCTGATATCGAATCGTCCCCGGGACGGGCGGGACGGTAGCCTCTGCAGACTGTGATCGCCCGCAACCAGCGCACCCGCGTTGCCGTCGTCTACGGCGGGCGCAGTTCCGAACACGCCATCTCCTGCGTCTCCGCAGGCAGCATCCTGCGCAACCTCGACCCCGAACGCTTCGACGTGGTCCCCGTCGGGATCACCCCCGGCGGGTCCTGGGTGCTCACCGACGGCAGGCCGGAGACCCTGGCCATCGCCGACGGGCAGCTGCCCGAGGTGAGCGCCGCATCCGGAACGGCCCTGGCGCTGCCCGCCGACCCGGGCCGACGCGGCGAATTGGTGTCGCTGAGCCCGGCCCAGGCGGGTGAGGTCCTCGCCGCGGTCGACGTGGTGTTCCCGGTGCTGCACGGCCCCTACGGCGAGGACGGCACCATCCAGGGGCTGCTGGAACTCGCCGGGGTGCCCTACGTCGGTGCGGGCGTCCTGGCCAGCGCCGCGGGCATGGACAAGGAGTTCACCAAGAAGCTGCTGATCGCCGAGGGTCTACCCGTCGGCGACCACGTGGTGCTGCGTCCCGGCCGTGCGGACATGACGCTCGACGAACGCGAACGCCTCGGTCTGCCGGTGTTCGTCAAACCCGCCCGCGGCGGCTCCTCGATCGGGGTCAGCCGGGTGGCGGACTGGGCGGAGCTTCCCGCGGCGATCGATCTGGCCCGCGAGCACGACCCCAAGGTCATCGTCGAGGCCGCCGTGCCCGGCCGCGAACTCGAGTGCGGCGTGCTGGAGTATCCGGACGGCCGGCTCGAGGCCAGCACGGTCGGGGAGATCAGGGTGGCCGGGGTGCGTGGCCGCGAGGACGGGTTCTACGACTTCGCCACCAAGTATCTCGACGACGGCGCCGAACTCGACGTGCCCGCCAAGATCGAGGACGACGTGGCCGACGAGATCCGCCGCCTCGCCATCCGGTCCTTCCGGGCGATCGACTGTCAGGGGCTGGCACGCGTCGACTTCTTCCTCACCGACGACGGGCCGGTGATCAACGAGATCAACACCATGCCGGGTTTCACCACGATCTCGATGTATCCGCGGATGTGGGCGGCCTGCGGCGTGGACTACCCGACGCTGCTCGCGGCGATGGTGGACACCGCGGTGGCCCGCGGAACCGGTCTGCGCTAACGCGGCGGCCCGGGGGCGATCGGCCGGGCCGGCATCGTGTCGGTCAGCACCCGGGAGACGAGCTGGATGGGCGTCGGGCCGGAATCCTGTGGCAAGGTGAGCGCCACGTACACCGGGCGGTCCACGGCGTACCAGGTGCTGCGGGTCTGCTGACTCTCCGGCCTGCTGCCCGGGGCGGCCTCTTCCCCGACGCGGAACCATTGGACCGCGTCGACCATCTGGATCGGCGCCCCGACCACGAAGTCGACCGGACGGTCCAGCCCGCAGCGCAGGATGATCGCCTCGGTGTCCGGGCCTGCCTGCCACGCCGCGGTGCCGACCGGGGTCGGTTCGGCCGTCGGCGCGCGGCGGAAGTCGCCGAGCACCTCGGGGAGCGCACCCACCAGCGCGGCACACTCCGGGCTGTCCGCGCGCGGTGCGGGGACCGCCGCGATCGGCACCGGCTGCTGTTGCGGGCGGCCCTGGCGCACGGCTGCGATACCGAGCACCACCACCAGCGCCGCCACGGCCACCACGATCGCCGCGATCATCAAGGCGCGGGGTGGGCCGTCTCGCGGCGCTCGTTGCGGATCTGCGGGGGTCACCCCGACAAGCCTATGGGTGCGTCCCGTTCGCGATCGGGCAGGTCAGGGTCCGGGTGATCCCCTCGACCCCCTGCACGCTCGGGACGACGCCCGACCGCAGATCGTCGAGGTTCTCGGCGCCGACCCGGACCACCACGTCGTAGGGTCCGGTGACGTATTCCGCGGTCTGCACACCGGGCAGTTCCGCCAACCGTGAAGCGACGACCTCGGCGCGGCCCACCTCGGTCTGGATCAGCATGAAAGCCTCGACCACCCGTGTTCGCCTCCGTCCCGCCCCATAGACTCCGGGGACCAAACGTACCGCAGGTGGAGCCGGTGCTGCGCGTCGTGGTGGCCGCCGGGTGGAGGTGAGATGGCGCCGTTCGACCCGACCGCGAGCATGGCGGACGTCGGTGAGTTCGCGGTGATCGATGCGCTGGTGCGGGGGCGGCGGCTGCCGCCGTCGATCACCCTCGGACCCGGTGACGACGCCGCCATGGTGGCGTTCGCGGACGGCCGGACGGTGGTCTCGACCGACATGCTGGTCGAGGACAGGCACTTTCGGCTCGATTGGTCGACGCCGTACGACGTCGGGCGCAAGGCGATCGCGCAGAACGCCGCCGACGTGGAGGCGATGGGTGCGGCGGCGACCGCGTTCGTCGTCGCGTTCGGCGCACCGGCGGACACCCCGGCCGGTTCGGCGATGCGCCTCAGCGACGGCATGTGGGACGAGGCGGCCGCGATGGGTGCCGGCATCGCCGGTGGCGACCTGGTCCGCGCGCCTCAGTGGGTGATCTCGGTGACGGTGCTGGGTGACCTCGCCGGCCGGGCGCCGGTGCGCAGGGACGGAGCGCGTCCTGGTCACGTCGTCGCGGTCGCCGGGGAGCTCGGTCGGTCCGCCGCTGGATATGAGTTGTGGCACAACGGAATCGAGGAGTTCGGCGAGCTGCGTGGTCGACACCTCGTGCCCGCGCCGCCCTACGGTCAGGGCCGCGCCGCAGCGGACGCGGGCGCGACGGCGATGACCGACGTCTCCGACGGGCTCCTGGCCGATCTCGGGCATATCGCGGACGCATCGGGATGCCGTATCGACGTGGACCGGGCGGCGTTGCGCGCCGACCACGACGCGGTGGCGGGCGCCGCGGCGGCCGTCGGCGGCGACCCGTGGGCGTTCGTGCTCGCCGGCGGGGAGGACCACGCCCTGGCCGCGGCCTTCCCCGGCCCGCCGCCGGACGGGTGGCGCACGGTCGGGCGGGTGGCCGCCGGCCCGGCGGGCGTGCTGGTCGACGGCGGCCCATGGGCCGGAAACCGGGGATGGCAGTCGTTCTGACGAACACCGCACGCTAGGTTGGCTTTTCGTGACTGCACGCGCGCTCTCCGAACTCGTCGACCAGGGTTGGGCCCACGCGCTCGAACCCGTGCGTGAGCAGGTGGCCCAGATGGGGGAGTTCCTGCGCGCCGAACTCGCCGCGGGGCACCGCTACCTGCCTGCCGGCGCGAACGTGCTGCGGGCGTTCTCGTTCCCGTTCGACCAGGTGCGGGTCCTCATCGTGGGTCAGGATCCCTATCCGACACCCGGGCACGCCGTCGGCCTGAGCTTCTCGGTGGACCCAGAGGTCCGTCCGCTGCCGCGCAGCCTGGCCAACATCTTCACCGAGTACACCGCCGACCTCGGGTACCCGCCGCCGGCCAACGGCGACCTCACCCCGTGGGCGCAGCGCGGTGTGCTGCTGCTCAACAGGGTGCTGACGGTGCGCCCCGGCACCCCCGCCTCGCACCGCGGCAAGGGTTGGGAGGCGGTCACCGAATGCGCGATCAGGGCGCTCGTCGCCCGGGACACGCCGATGGTGGCGGTGCTGTGGGGCCGTGACGCCGCGACCCTCAAACCGATGCTGACGGGCGAGGCGTGCGTGGCGATCGAGTCCCCGCACCCCTCGCCGCTGTCGGCGTCACGCGGGTTCTTCGGGTCGCGGCCGTTCAGCCGGGCCAACGAGTTGTTGACGAAACTGGGCGCCGAACCGATCGACTGGCGGCTGCCGTGACCGGGTCCCGATCAGGGGATCGCGGGGATAGGCGGAGGTGAGGGGATCGCCGGGGGCGACGGAATGGCCGGGATCGCGGGCGGCGACGGGACCGCCGGGGGTGCCGGGATCTCGACGGTGCCCTCACCGCCCTCACCCTCGGAGGTGTCGGGCGGCACCTCGGGCGCCACGGTGCCCGGCGCGGGCGGCGTCGTCTCGGCCGGGGGGCTGACCGTCACCGACGTCGTCTCGGTGGTCGTCTCGGTGGTGGTCGTCTCGGTCGTGGACGTGGTCTCCCCGCCCTCGCTCGAATCGTCACCACATGCGGTCGCGAACGCGCCGACGGCGACCACCGCCGCGGCGGCGAACAGGACAGACCTACTCTTCTCGCGCAAGGACATGCCGCGGGGCTACCCGGACGGCGCCGGGCTCAACCGTGGGCAGGTCAGCCGCGAGAGACCTTGCCCGCCTTGAGGCAGGAGGTGCACACGTTGACGCGCTTCTTGTTGCCGCCGGGGTGGGAGACGGCGCGCACGGTCTGGATGTTCGGATTCCACCGACGGCTGGTCCGGCGATGGGAGTGCGACACCGACTTGCCGAAGCCGGGGCCCTTTCCGCAGACATCGCACACGGCAGCCATATCTAGAACTCCTTGGATCAGTACGTGGGGGTCCGGGTCCCTGGGCCGCGGCGAGCGCGGATTGACCCGACAACCTGATCAGGATACCGGCCGGGTCGGTGATCGCCAAAACCGGTCGCGAGTGCCTGCGCGGCGGCCGTCCACAGGCCGCCTCGGTGCGGCAGCGGTGTCCGCGGAGGTCGATAGGCTGGCGCGCACGACCGGGGTGAGGGCAGGAGGTGAGATGGCGGCTGGGCGGCTCGACGCGACCGTGCTGCGCGACTGGGCCCGTGCCGCGGTCGAGGACCTGGTGTCGCACACCGACGAGATCAACGGGCTCAACGTCTTCCCGGTTCCCGACGCCGACACCGGCACCAACATGCTGTTCACCATGCGTTCGGCCTGGTCCGAGGCTCGAAGCTGCGCCGGCGACGTCGCCGAGGTGGCGGCCGCACTCGCGGCGGGGGCGTTGCACGGCGCCCGCGGCAACTCGGGGGTGATCCTCTCGCAGATTTTGCGCGGTGTCGCCGAGGTCGCCGCCGACGCCGCGGCCCGCCGGGGCGGGACGCTGCCGGAGATCGACGGTGCGCTGTTCGCCTCGGCCCTGCGGCACGGCGTCGACCTCGTCGAAGCCGCACTGGACACCAGGCCGGGCACCATCGTGTCGGTCCTCGCGGCGGCGGCCGAGGCGGCCGGCGCCACGGCGTCCGCGCTGCCCGGCGCCGTCGCCGCCGCCGCCGACGCCGCGGCGGTCGCGCTCGACGCGACCCCCGGGCAGCTGGACGTCCTCGCCGACGCCGGTGTCGTCGACGCGGGTGGTCGTGGGCTGCTCGTGCTGCTCGACGCCCTGGCCCGCGCCCTCACCGGCCGTGCCCCGCGGCGCCAGGCCTACCAGCCGGCGGCGCACCCGGCTCCCGGCGCCGCGAGCGCCGCCCCGCAGTTCGAGGTCATGTACCTCCTCGGCGGATGCGGGTCCGACGGGGTGGAGGTGCTGCGCCGCCGGCTCGAAGGTCTCGGTGACTCCGTCGTGATCGCGGCGGCCGGGGGTTCGGGCAACCCCGGGCAGTACTCGGTGCACGTCCATTCCGACGATGCCGGAGCCGCGGTCGAGGCCGGTCTGGCCGTCGGCGTCCCCAGCCGCATCCAGATCACCGCCCTGGCCGGCGCGACCACCGCCCACCCGCAGGGCACCTGGAGCCGCGAACGCGCCGTGCTCGCCGTCGTCGACGGATCGGGCGCGGCCGAGTTGTTCGCCGGCGAGGGCGCGCATGTCCTGCGGCCCGAACCCGATGCCCAGGTCACCGCCAAGCAATTGCTGCGCGGCCTCGTCGACACCGGGGCCGGGCAGGTCATGGTGCTGCCGAACGGCTACGTGGCCGCCGAGGAACTCGTCGCGGGGTGCACCGCCGCGATGGGCTGGGGCATCGACGTCGTGCCGGTACCGGCCGGGTCCATGGTGCAGGGGCTGGCGGCGCTGGCCGTCCACGACCCCGCACGTCAGGCCGTCGACGACGGATACACCATGGCCCGCGCCGGCGCGGCCGCCCGGCACGGCGCCGTCCGGGTCGCCACGGAGGAGGCGCTCACCTGGGCGGGCGCCTGCAACCCGGGTGACGGCCTGGGCATCTCCGGTGACGAGGTGCTCATCGTCGGCCCGGATGTGACCGCGGCGGCCGCCGGGCTGATCGACCTGCTGCTCCTGGCAGGCGGCGAACTGATCACGGTGCTCACCGGCGAGGGGGTCGACGGCGCGGTGGGCGACGCGCTGCGCGCGCACGTGCACCGAAACCATTACGGCGCCGAACTGATCACCTACCACACCGGCCACCGAGGCGATGCGCTGCTGATCGGAGTCGAGTGACATGGTCGCGCTGACCGACCGGCTCGACTTCGTCATCGGCGGCAAGTCCGCGGCGGCGCTGGAGGAGCACTTCGGCATCCGCACCGTCAACGATCTGCTGCGCCACTACCCGCGCAAGTACAGCGACGGGATGAGCGTGCGCGGCGAGGGGGAGACGCTCGACCTGGAGGAGGGCGAGCACGTCACCTTCGTCGACGTCATCACCAAAGCCGAACCCGGACAGATGAAGCCGCTGCCGGGCAAGCGGCCCCGGAAATACCTGCGGGTCACCCTCGGCAGTCGCAAACCCGTGGTGACCGCGACGTTCTTCAACGCCGACTGGATGATCAACAAACTGCCCGTCGGCACCCGGCTGATGATCTCCGGTGAGGTGAAGTACTTCCGAAACACCCTGCAGCTGACGCATCCGGCGTTCCTGGTCCTCGAATCTCCCGTGGGCACGACGATCGGCACCAAATCCCTCAAGACCATCGCGGCGTCCTCGGGCGCGACCGGCGACGACCTGCTCGCCGCGTTCGAACGGGACTTCTTCCCGATCTACCCGGCCAGCGCCAAGGTGCAGAGCTGGGACATCTACGCCTGTGTGCGGCAGGTCCTCGACGTGTTGGACCCGGTGCCCGAGCCCCTGCCGGAAACCGTTGTGCGCGATCGGGATCTGATCGCCGAGGACGCTGCGCTGCGCGCGATCCACCTCGCCGAGAACGAACTCGAGCGGGACCGCGCCCGGGACCGGTTGACGTTCGACGAGGCCGTCGGCCTGCAGTGGGGGCTGGTGTCGCGGCGTTACGGGGAACTGACCGAGGCGGGCCCGCCGGCGCCCCCGCGGGAGAACGGTCTGGTCGCCGGGATGCGGGAGCGCCTGCCCTTCGAGCTCACCGACGGCCAGCGCGAGGTGCTCGCCGTGCTGGCGACGGAACTGGCCGGGACCCGCCCGATGAACCGCATGCTGCAGGGCGAGGTGGGGTCGGGCAAGACGGTCATCGCCGTGCTGGCCATGTTGCAGATGGTCGACGCCGGTTATCAGTGCGCCATGCTGGCGCCCACCGAAGTGCTTGCCGCCCAACATGACCGCTCGATCCGCCAGACCCTCGGCCCGCTGGGGATGGCCGGTCAGCTCGGCGGGGCGGAGTCGGCGACCCGCCTCGCGCTGCTGACCGGGTCGATGACCCCGCAGCAGAAGCGGCAGGTGCGTGACGAGGTGGCCACCGGTCAGGCCGGAATCGTCATCGGCACGCACGCGCTGCTGCAGGATTCCGTCGAATTCGACAACCTGGGCATGGTCGTGGTCGACGAACAACACCGGTTCGGTGTCGAACAGCGGGACCGGTTGCGCGCCAAGGCTCGTGGAGGCATCACCCCGCACCTGCTGGTGATGACCGCGACCCCGATACCGCGCACGGTGGCGTTGACCGTCTACGGCGACCTGGAGACCTCGACGCTGCGCGAGCTGCCCCGCGGCCGTCAGCCGATCACCAGCAACACGATCTTCGTGACCCAGCACCCGAGGTGGCTGGACCGTGCGTGGGCCCGCATCGTGGAGGAGGTCCGCGACGGCAGGCAGGCGTACGTGGTGGCGTCACGCATCGACGAGAGCGACACACCGCAGAAGGAGGAGCAGGGGCCGCCGCCGGTGACCGTCGTCGCGCTGTACGAGATCCTCAAGAGCGGTCCGCTGGCCGGCTTACGCCTCGGGCTGATGCACGGCCGGCTCTCCGGAGACGAGAAGGACGCGGTGATGACGGCCTTCCGAGCCGGTGAGATCGACGTGCTGGTGTGCACGACGGTCATCGAGGTCGGGGTGGACGTACCCAACGCCACGGTGATGGTGGTGATGGACGCCGACCGGTTCGGCATCAGCCAGTTGCACCAACTGCGGGGCCGCATCGGCCGCGGCAGCCACCCCAGCCTGTGTCTGCTGGCCACCCGCCTGCCGGAGACCTCGAAGGCGGGCGCGCGGCTCACGGCGGTGGCAGGCACACTCGACGGATTCGCCCTCGCCGACCTCGACCTGAGGGAACGCCGAGAGGGCGACGTGCTCGGGATGCACCAGTCCGGCCGCCTGAACTCGCTGCACTTTCTGTCGCTGTCCGACCACCTCGATGTCATCCTCGCGGCGCGGGAGCTGTGCGAAACGCTCTACGAAAAGGAGCCGGACCACCGCGGAATGGCCACGCTCGCCGCGCCGTTCACCGACACCGACCGCGTCGAGTACCTGGAGAAGTCGTGAGCCGCACGCGGACACTGTGGGTGGTGCTCGCCACGGTGCTCGCAGTGCTCGTCGCCTATCAGACCGTGTCGACGACGGCGGAGCGCTCAGCGCAGTTCGTCGCCGACGCCGACGTGCCCACCGTCGCACCGGGGGCTGACGTCCTCGCCGGTGTGGCGACGGTGCCGGCGCGCATCCGCGGCCACGACTACCGGCGGGCCGCGTTCGGTGACGCGTGGACCGACGACAACAGTGCGCCGGGCGGCCGCAACGGCTGCGACACCCGCAACGACATCCTCGACCGCGATCTCGTGGACAAGACCTACGTCTCGATCAGCCGATGCCCCACGGCCGTGGCCACGGGAGTCCTGCACGATCCCTACACCAACGTCGTCATCTCGTTCACCCGCGGCAACCAGACCGGTGCGGCCGTGCAGATCGAGCACATCGTCCCGCTGGCCTACGCGTGGGACCAGGGTGCACGCAACTGGACCGACGAGATGCGGGTGCGGTTCGCCAACGACCCGGCCAATCTCCTTGCGGTGCAAGGGCAGGCGAACCAGGACAAGGGTGACCAGGAACCGGCGCGCTGGATGCCGCCCAATGCGGCGTTCCACTGCCAGTACGCGATGCAGTTCATCGCGGTGCTGCGCGGCTACGGGTTACCGGTCGACGCGCCCTCGGTGCCCGCGCTGCGGCAGGCCGCCGAGACCTGTCCGAAAGGCTGAGCGGCTCAACGTCAGACAACCGCGGGCATACTGTCCCACCCGCGCACCGTCGAGGTCCGCGACCGCCGCGCGGCTGACATGTCGATGTCCCACTCCGGCCAGCGCGCGAGGACCTCCTCCAGTGCCACCCTGCCCTCCAGGCGGGCCAGCGGCGCGCCGACGCAGAAATGCGCGCCGCGGCCGAAGGTCAGGTGACCACCGGGTTTTCGGTGGATGTCGAACCGGTCGGGGTCGTCGAAGTGGCGTTCGTCGCGGTTGGCCGAGGCGAGCATCACCAGCAGGGGGCTGTGTGCGGGCACGACCTGTCCGCAGAAGGTGACGTTGTCGGTGGTGACGTAGCGGGCGACGTGTGGCCCTGGTGGCTCGTAGCGCAGCAATTCCTCGATCGCCGACGGGATCAGCGCGGGGTCTCGTGCCAATTCCTTGCGCTGGTCGGGATGTTCGGCCAGCACCTTGCCCATCCAGCCGAACAGCCGACCGGTGGTCTCCACGCCCGCGCCGGCGACGACGGCGAGGAACACGGTGAGCTCCTGCTTCGTCAGCTTGCGGACCGTCCCGGTCTCGTCCTCGAACTCCACGTTGAGCAGCTCGGTGATCAGGTCGTCGGACGGGTTGCTCTCCCGCCATTCGACGTACTCGCCGAACATGTCACCGGTGAAGTAGCGGTTCTTGTCGATGTCCATCGGTTTTCCGGCTTCGTTGCGCAGCACCTGGTTGGCGTGCGCGCGCACCGCGGGCTGTTCGGCGTCGGGTATCCCGGCGAGCATCCCGATGGTGCGCATCGGGAGTTCCGCGCCGAGATCGGCGACGAAGTCGAAGCGGTCGCCCCCGACGAGCGGATCGAGGCAGGCGACGCAGAAGGCGCGGATCTTGTCCTCGATCGCGCGCATCTTCTTGGGAGTGAACGCCCGCGACACGATGGCCCGGTGGATGGTGTGCAACGGTGGGTCCTCGTTGATGAAGATGCCCGGCGGCATGACCGGATCGGTCATGACGACCTCGAGGATGTCGCCCTTGGCCGAACTGAGCCGTGCGGTGTCCTTCAGCGCCGCGTCGACGTCCGCGTACCGGCTCACTCCCCAGAACCCGTGCCGTTCGTTGTGGTAGACCGGGCACTCGTCGCGCAGCCGCCGGTAGGTCGGATAGGGGTCGAGGTCTATGTCGAAATCCCAAGGGTCGTAGTACAGCTCGGTCAACGTCGGCTCCTCGGCGGCGGTTCGGAACACCTTTGCTGTACGACCGTACAGGAGCGCGCCGGTGCACACAACGACAACGGCCGGCGCGAGTGCGCCGGCCGTTGGGTTGGACTCTGTGCGGTACGGGTGACCCTAGGGGCCGGTATAGGTCTCCGGGTCGGGGCGGAAGCGGGTGCCCTCGTCGAGGCCGTCGAGGGCCGCCATCTCGTCGTCGGTCAGCTCGAAATCGAACACCTCGAGGTTGGACTTGACGCGCTCCGGGTCAGCCGAGCGTGAGATCACCACGTTGCCCAGCTGAATGCTCCAGCGCAGCAGGACCTGCGCGGGCGTGCGATCGTGGGCCCCGGCGATACCGGTCACGGTCGCGTGGTCGAGCAGCCGGCCGACGCCCAGCGGGCCGTACGCCTCGGTCACGATGCCGTAGCCGGCGTTGACCTCGCGCAGCTCGGCCTGGTTGAGCAGCGGGTGCAGCTCGATCTGGTTGATGGCGGGGGTGAAGAACGACAGGTCGATGATGTTCGACAGGTGCTCGGCGTTGAAGTTGCAGACCCCGATGGACCGGGTGACGCCGTCCTGCTTGAGCTTCATCAGACCGCCCCAGCTGTCGACGTACTTGCCGTGGTCACCGGCGGGCCAGTGGATGAGGTAGAGGTCCACGTAGTCGAGACCGAGGCGCTCGAGGCTCGCGCGCGCGGCGTCCTGTGAACTTCCGAAGCCCTGGTCGGCGACCGCCAGTTTGGTGGTCACGAAGATCTCCTCGCGCGGGATGCCCGAGGCCTTGACCGCGCGCCCCACCGCGGCCTCGTTGCCGTACACCGCGGCCGTGTCGATCAGCCGGTAGCCCGCTTCGAGCGCGGCGGCCACCGACCGCTCGGCCTCCGCCTCGGAGAGCTCACCGACGCCGAGCCCGACGGCCGGGATCGAGTGTCCGTCGTTGAGGGAGACGGAGGGGATGCCGGCTGCCTCACCGCGCGTTGACGTCATGTCACCTATCCTGCGAAGTTGAAGGTTCTGGGGTCGGGTCCCAGGCGGGAGCCGTCCTCGAGAGACGAGATGGACGCCATGTCCTGCTCGCTCAACTCGAAGTCGAACACGTCGAAGTTGCTCTCGATCCGTTGTGGGTTCACCGACTTGGGGATGACGATATTACCGAGTTGTATATGCCACCTAATCAGCGCCTGTGCTGCGGTTTTCCCGTGTGACTCGGCGACGGCGGTCACCGTGGGGTGCGTCAACAGCGATCCCTGGCCCAGGGGGCTCCACGCCTCTGTCGCGATCCCCAACTGCGCGTGCATCTCTCGCAGATCCCGCTGGGGCAGCAGCGGGTGCAACTCGATCTGGTTGACCGCGGGCACGATGCCCGTCGCATCGACCAGGACGCGCAGATGTTCGGGTTCGAAGTTGCTCACCCCGATGGATCGGATGCGACCGTCCTCACGGAGCCGGGCGAAGGCCGTGAAGGTCTCGACGAACAGGTTCCTCTCCGGCACCGGCCAGTGGATGAGGTACAGGTCCAGGTAGTCGACACCGAGGCGATCCGCGCTCGCGTCGAACGCGCTCAGCGTCGCGTCGTAGCCCTGCTCCGAGTTCCACAGCTTGGTGACCAGATACACCTGCGTCCGATCCAGGCCGGACTGCGCGATCGCCCTGCCCGTTTGTTTCTCGTTGCCGTACGCTGCGGCCGTATCGACGTGTCGATAGCCGGCGGCCAGCGCCGCCGCCACCGCGCGTTCGGTGTCCTCGGGCGGCGTCTGCCAGACCCCCAGGCCGACCTGAGGTATCGAATTGCCGTCGTTCAACCTGATCAGAGGAGTACCCATGCCGCCGAGTCTGCCAGCCACCGCACCGCCCGTCGGACCGACCGTCGAGGACGGCGACCCGGCACCGCGGGGCAGGAGCCGGACTCGCGACGCCGTCCTCAACGCGGCGACCCGGGTGACACTGCGGGCCCTTCCGCTGCTGCCCGAACCCGTCAAGCGGGCCCTGCTGGGCTTCCGCTCGGTCGCCGTGGACGGCAACACCCTCGACACCACGCTGCAGTTGCTCCTGGCCGCCCAACGCGCCGCGGGCATCAACGGCCTGGTCGCCAGCGACGACGTCGCCGTCTCGCGGCGCCAGCTGCGCATCACCGCCGCGATGTTCGCCGCCGGCATCGTCTCCGACGTGACGGAGCTGACCGTTCCCGGCCCGGCCGGGCCCATCCCGGCGCGCCTGTACCGCCCGACGAGCGCGGACCCCGAACCCGCGCTGCTGGTCTTCTACCACGGCGGCGGCTTCGTGATCGGGGACCTCGACACCCACGACGACCTGTGCAGGCTGATCTGCCGGGACGCCGGGATCCCCGTGCTCTCGGTGGACTACCGGCTGGCGCCCGAGCACAAGGCGCCCGCCGCCGCCGACGACGCCTACGCGGCGTTCCGCTGGGCGACCGAGCACGCCGACGAACTCGGTGTCGACGCCGACCGCATCGCCGTGGGCGGCGACAGCGCGGGTGGGAACCTCGCCGCCGTCGTCTCCCAGCGGGCCCGCAACGACGGTGCGCGGCTGCCCGCGCTGCAGCTGCTCATCTACCCCGTCGTCGACGTGTGCAGCGAGACCCGCTCCAAGACGCTGTTCGCCGACGGCTACTTCCTCACCGCCCGCCACATGGACTGGTTCATGGACCTCTACCTCGAGGGCGCGCCGGTCGACCGCACGCACCCCGAGGTGTCGCCGCTGCTGGCCGACGACCTGTCGGGGCTGCCGCCTGCGCTCGTGTTCACCGGCGGCTTCGACCCGCTGCGTGACGAGGGCAACCGCTACGCCGAGGCGTTGCGGGCCGCGGGCGTGGCCGTCGACCTGCGTCAGGAGGGCTCGCTGATCCACGCATTCGCCAATTTCTTCCCGCTCGGGGGCGCCAGCGCCACCGCCACCGCGGCGATGATCTCGGCGCTGCGCGCCCACCTCAGCCGGGGCTAGGAAGGCCGCCGGTACTCTTGTCGCGTGGCCACGAAACCGAAGAAGACTCCCCGCTACGACCTGAAGGCGGCCGATCGCAAGCGCAATCTGTTCGTCCAGATCGGTCTGACGGCGGTTGTCGTGGTGTTCGCCGTCGCGCTCGTCCTCTACATCGTGATGTCGGCGGAGGACAAGCCGGGCTCCGGTGAGGCGACCGCGGTGCGGGTGGCCTCCGAGAAGGTGGTCACCCAGGAGGGCAGCAGCGAGCCCAAGGCCGTGCTCTCGCTCTACGAGGACTTCCTGTGCCCCGCGTGCGGCAACTTCGAGCGTCAGTTCGGGCCGACGATCAACAAGCTCATCGACACCGGTGCGGTCGCCGCGGACTACTACATGGTCTCGATCCTCGACGCGCAGGGTGAGGGCTACTCGTCGCGGGCAGGCAGCGCGGCGTACTGCGTCGCCGACGAGAACAAGGACGCCTTCCGCCGGTTCCACGCCGCGCTCTACACCGAGGGCATCCAGCCCGCCGAGGGCGGCGGCACCTACCCCGGTGACGAGCAGCTGACCGAGCTGGCGCGCCAGGCCGGCGCAGGCGGGACCGTGCCGGACTGCATCAAGAAGGGCCGCTACGTCGACATGGTCAAGGGCATGGCCAAGGCCACCGAGATCCGCGCCACCCCGACCGTGCGCATCAACGGTGAGGACTACGACCCGTCGACCCCCGACGCGCTCGTGGCCAAGATCAAGGAGATCGTCGGCGACGTGCCCGGCCTGGACGGTGCGGCGCCGGCTCCCGCGTCATGACCGCCACCGCGCCCGGCACCGTCTCGTCGACCGCTTCGCCGGCCGGCCGGACGGCCGGCCCCGCGGTGCCGAGGCCGAGCGCGGTGTGGGTCCTCATCGCCGGTGTGGTGGGTCTGCTCGCCGCAGCCACGCTCACCATCGAGAAGATCGAGCTGCTGATCGATCCCTCGTACACCCCGTCGTGCTCGCTGAACCCAGTGCTGTCCTGCGGATCGGTGATGGTGACGCCGCAGGCCGCGCTGTTCGGCTTCCCGAACCCGCTGATCGGCATCGCCGCGTTCACCGTCGTCACGGTGACCGGGGTGCTGGCCGTGGCCAACGTGCGCCTGCCGCGGTGGTACTGGTCCGGCCTGGCCGTCGGCACCCTGCTCGGTACGGTGTTCGTGCACTGGCTGATCTTCCAGAGCCTCTACCGCATCGGGGCGCTGTGCCCCTACTGCATGGTCGTCTGGGCGGTGACGGTTCCGCTGCTGGTGGTCACGGCGTCGATCGCACTGCGGCCGGCCCCCGCGAGCGGGGAGGATGCCGAAGCCGGTCACGCCGTCGCACGCGGGGTGTACCAGTGGCGGTGGTCGCTGACCGCGCTGTGGTTCACCGCGGTGATTCTGCTGATTCTGGTCCGGTTCTGGGACTACTGGTCCACCCTCGTGTAACACTCCGGAAACAACGTGGCGGTTAGGTAAACGCGTGATCTCCAAAGTCCTGGTCGCCAATCGCGGCGAGATCGCCATCCGAGCGTTCCGCGCCGCATACGAGATGGGCATCGCCACCGTCGCGGTGTATCCGTACGAGGACCGCAACTCGCTGCACCGCCTCAAGGCCGACGAGTCATATCAGATCGGCGAGATGGGACATCCCGTCCGCGCCTACCTGTCGGTCGACGAGATCATCCGGGTCGCCAGGCACGCCGGCGCCGACGCGGTGTATCCCGGGTACGGCTTCCTCTCGGAGAACCCCGAACTCGCGGCCGCCTGCGCCGAGGCCGGCATCACCTTCATCGGCCCCCGGGCCGAACTGCTGGAGTTGACCGGAAACAAGTCGCGGGCCATCGAGGCCGCACGGGCGGCCGGCCTGCCGGTGCTGCGGTCCTCGGCGCCGTCGTCCTCGGTCGACGAGCTGGTCGCCGCGGCCACCGACATGGAGTTCCCGGTGTTCGTCAAGGCCGTCTCCGGTGGCGGTGGCCGCGGTATGCGGCGGGTCACCGACCCCGACGCCCTGGCCGAGGCGATCGAAGCGGCCAGCCGGGAAGCTGAGTCGGCGTTCGGCGATCCGATGGTGTACCTGGAGCAGGCGGTTGTGAATCCCCGCCACATCGAGGTGCAGATCCTCGCCGACCAGCAGGGCGACGTCATGCATCTGTTCGAACGCGACTGCAGTGTGCAGCGGCGCCACCAGAAGGTCATCGAGCTGGCCCCGGCGCCCAACCTCGATCCCGAACTGCGCGAACGGATCTGCGCCGACGCGGTGGCTTTCGCGCGTCAGATCGGCTACAGCTACGCCGGTACGGTCGAATTCCTGCTCGACGAACGTGGCAGGCACGTGTTCATCGAGATGAACCCGCGGATCCAGGTCGAGCACACGGTCACCGAGGAGATCACCGACGTCGATCTGGTGGCGTCGCAGATGCGAATCGCCGACGGCGAGACGCTGGCCGACCTCGGGCTGAGCCAGGAATCCCTGCAGATCCGCGGAGCGGCCATGCAGTGCCGGATCACCACCGAGGACCCGGCCAACGGCTTCCGCCCCGACACCGGGCGCGTCACCGGCTACCGCTCGCCGGGTGGCGCGGGGATCCGGTTGGACGGCGGCACCGTGCTCGGCGCGGAGATCAGCGCCCACTTCGACTCCATGCTGGTGAAGCTGACCTGCCGGGGCCGCGACTTCTCCACCGCGGTGGCGCGGGCGCGGCGCGCGCTCGCCGAGTTCCGGGTGCGCGGGGTGTCGACGAACATCCCGTTCCTGCAGGCCGTCGTCAACGACCCGGATTTTCGCGCGGGCCGCGTCACCACGTCGTTCATCGACGAGCGGCCCTACCTGCTGACCGCACGCACCCCGGCGGACCGGGGCACCAAGATCCTCAACTACCTCGCCGACGTGACGGTCAACCAGCCGCACGGGCCGCGGCCGTCGACGGTGTACCCGCAGGACAAACTCCCGCAGATCGACCCCTCGGCGCCGCCGCAGCCGGGCAGCAGACAGCGGCTCCTCGAGTTGGGGCCCGAAGGGTTCGCCCGGTGGATGCGCGACTCACCGGCCGTCGGGGTCACCGACACCACGTTCCGCGACGCCCACCAGTCGCTGCTGGCCACCCGCATCCGCACGACCGGCCTGCTGATGGTTGCGCCGCACATCGCCCGCATGACGCCGCAGCTGCTGTCGCTCGAATGCTGGGGCGGCGCGACCTACGACGTGGCGCTGCGCTTCCTGAAGGAGGACCCGTGGGAGCGGCTGGCCGCCCTGCGCGAGGCGGTGCCGAACATCTGTCTGCAGATGCTGCTGCGCGGCCGGAACACGGTGGGCTACACGCCGTATCCGGAAACGGTGACCACGGCGTTCGTCGACGAGGCGACGGCGGTCGGCATCGACATCTACCGCATCTTCGACGCGCTCAACAACGTCGACTCGATGCGGCCGGCGATCGACGCGGTGCGGGAAACCGGAACGGCCATCGCCGAAGTCGCGATGAGCTACACCGGCGACCTGTCCGACCCGGGGGAGGACCTCTACACGCTCGACTACTACCTCAAACTGGCCGACCAGATCGTCGAGGCGGGCGCGCACGTGCTGGCCATCAAGGACATGGCGGGGCTGCTGCGTCCGCAGGCCGCCGCGACGTTGGTCTCGGCATTGCGTTCGCGGTTCGATCTGCCGGTGCACGTGCACACCCACGACACGCCCGGCGGTCAGCTGGCCACCTATCTGGCGGCGTGGCAGGCGGGTGCCTCGGCGGTCGACGGCGCCGCGGCTCCGTTGGCGGGAACCACCAGCCAGCCGGCGCTGAGCTCGATCGTCGCCGCGGCGGCCCACACCGAGTACGACACCGGGCTGTCGCTGGAAGCGGTGTGCGAACTGGAGCCGTACTGGGAGGCGCTGCGAAAGGTGTACGCGCCGTTCGAATCCGGGTTGCCCGCGCCGACCGGGCGAGTCTACCGCCACGAGATCCCCGGCGGTCAGCTGAGCAATCTGCGCCAGCAGGCGATCGCCCTGGGGCTGGGGGACCGGTTCGAGGAGATCGAGGAGGCCTACGCGGCGGCCGACCGCATCCTGGGCCGGCTGGTGAAGGTGACCCCGTCGAGCAAGGTGGTCGGTGACCTGGCGCTCGCACTTGTCGGCGCGGGCGTCACCGCCGAGGAGTTCGCCGAGGACCCGGCCCGGTTCGACATCCCCGACAGCGTGATCGGTTTCCTGCGGGGCGAACTCGGTGACCCACCGAGCGGGTGGCCCGAACCGCTGCGCAGCAAGGCGTTGGCCGGACGGGCCCCGGCCAAACCGGTCGAGGAACTGTCCGCCGAGGACGAGGCGGTGCTGGCCCAGCCGGGCGTCAAACGGCAGGCCGCGCTCAACCGGTTGCTGTTCCCCGGCCCGACCAAGGAGTTCGAGGCGCACCGCGACACCTACGGCGACACGTCGCGGTTGAGCGCCAACCAGTTCTTCTACGGCCTGCGCCATGGAGACGAACACCGCGTCGTGCTCGAACGCGGCGTGGAACTGCTCATCGGGCTCGAGGCCGTCTCCGATCCGGACGAACGCGGGATGCGCACGGTGATGTGCATCCTCAACGGACAGCTGCGCCCGGTGCTGGTGCGCGACCACAGCGTCGCGAGCGACGTGCCGACCGCGGAGAAGGCCGACCGCGCCAACCCCGACCACATCGCCGCCCCGTTCGCCGGGGTGGTGACGGTCGGTGTCGAGGTCGGTGACACGGTCAGCGCAGGGGAGACCATCGCGACCATCGAGGCGATGAAGATGGAGGCCGCGATCACCGCACCCAAGGCGGGCACCGTCGAACGGGTCGCGGTCTCGGAGACCGCCCAGGTCGAGGGCGGCGACCTGCTGGTGGTCGTCAGCTGACCCGGATCATCGCCGGGGTGCTCGGGGGCCGCCGGATCTCGGTGCCTCCCAAGGGAACTCGTCCGACATCCGACCGGGTGCGCGAGTCGCTGTTCAACGTGCTCGACGCGCGGCTGGACTTCGACGGCATCACCGTGCTCGACCTGTACGCCGGTTCGGGAGCCCTTGGCCTGGAGGCGCTTTCGCGGGGCGCCTCACGCGCGGTGCTCGTCGAGCAGGACCACCGCGCGGCCGCGACGATCAGCCGCAACGTCGCCGAACTCGGCGTCGGCACCGTGGCCGAGGTGCGGCGCGCCCCGGTGGCGACCGTGCTGGCGGGCGGTGCGGACCGGCCGGTCGACCTGGTGCTGGCCGACCCGCCCTACGACGTGCCCGACAGCGAGGTGGAGGCGCTGCTCGCGGCGCTCGACGCGCACGGCTGGGCGCGCGACGGCACGGTCGCCGTCATCGAGCGGCGGGCGTCGGGCGGCGAGCCGAGGTGGCCGCAGGGTTGGTCGCGGTGGCCCTCGCGGCGCTACGGCGACACCCGCCTCGACATGGCCGAACGGCGACCTCCGTCGGCGTGACGGCCGACCATGATCGGGTACGGTCGTCACCCATGAGCGGCGCGGTGTGTCCTGGATCGTTCGACCCGGTGACCCTCGGCCACGTCGACGTCTTCGAGCGGGCCGCGGCTCAGTTCGACGAGCTCGTCGTCGCGGTGCTGGTGAACCCGAACAAGAAGGGCATGTTCACGCTCGACGAGCGCATGGAGATGATCGCGGAATCCTGCGCGCATCTGCCGAACCTGCGGGTCGAGTCGGGGCAGGGCCTGGTGGTCGACTTCGTCCGGGCCCGCGGCTACACCGCGATCGTCAAGGGGCTGCGCAGCAGCACCGACTTCGAGTACGAACTGCAGATGGCGCAGATGAACAAGCACGTCGCGGGCGTCGACACTTTCTTCATCGCCTCCACGCCGCAGTACTCGTTCGTGTCGTCGTCGCTGGCCAAGGAGGTCGCGACCCTCGGCGGTGACGTCTCGGCGCTGCTGCCCGACGCCGTGAACGTGCGGTTGCGGGCCAAACTGCGGGACTGAGCCGACGGCCGTGGGCGCACCGCGCCGAGGTACCGGCCGGGTACTTGACATAACCTCGGTTGAACACCGTGTCAGATGTGCCTGGCCGGAGCGACACACCGGCGCGGGAAGCCGAGTCACAGGCGTAACACCAGGCACACTGGTAACCAACAACTACGCCTGGAGGGTGTTGCCGTGTACCGAGTTTTTGAAGCGCTCGACGAACTGGGCGCGATCGTCGAAGAAGCCCGCGGCGTGCCGATGACGGCCGGGTGTGTCGTCCCTCGCGGCGACGTGCTCGAACTCATCGACGACATCAAGGACGCCATCCCCGGTGAACTCGACGACGCCCAGGACGTGCTCGACGCCCGCGACTCCATGCTGCGCGACGCCAAGGAGCACTCGGAGTCGATGGTGACCAACGCGCGCGCCGAGGCCGAGTCGATGGTCAACCATGCGCGCGCCGAGGCCGACCGCCTGCTCGCCGACGCCAAGGCCCAGGCCGACCGCATGGTCGGCGAGGCCCGCCAACACAGCGAACGCATGGTGGGCGAGGCGCGCGAGGAGGCCTCCCGGGTGATGGCCACCGCCAAACGCGAATACGACGCCAGCACCGGGCGGGCCAAGTCCGAGGCCGACCGGCTGATCGAGAGCGGCAACCTCGCCTACGAGAAGGCCGTTCAGGAGGGCATCAAGGAGCAGCAGCGCCTGGTGTCGCAGACCGAGATCGTGTCCACCGCCACCGCCGAGGCCACCCGGCTCATCGACGCCGCCCACGCCGAGGCGGACCGGCTGCGCGGCGAATGTGACATCTACGTCGACAGCAAACTCGCCGAGTTCGAGGACTTCCTCAACGGCACGCTGCGGTCGGTGGGTCGCGGCCGCCATCAACTGCGCACCGCGGCGGGCACGCACGACTACGCCGCCCGCTGAGCGGGCCGACCCCGGTGCGCCGGTGGACGCGGACACCCGCGCCGTAGGATCGAGGCATGTCCACGCACAGGGCAGCACGATCGCCGCTCGTGCTCGATATCTCGCGCCTGGGCCGGCGGCCCGGCTCGATGATGACCTTTCACGAGACCGTCCCGAGCCCGTCACGGATCGGGCTCGACCTGATCGGCATCGCCGAGGGCGCCCCGCTGACACTCGACCTACAGGTCCAGTCGGTGTCCGAAGGCGCGCTGGTCACCGGCACGGTGGCGGCGCCGACCACCGGTGAGTGCGCGCGGTGCCTGACCTCGCTGACCGGTGAGGTCGAGATCGAGCTGACCGAGTTGTACGCCTACCCCGACAGCACCACCGACGCCACCACCGAGGAGGACGAGGTGGCCCGCGTCGGCGCCAACGGGGTGCCCGACACGATCGATCTCGAACAGCCGATCATCGACGCGGTCGGACTCGCGCTGCCGTTCGCTCCGCTGTGCGGCCCCGACTGCGCGGGACTGTGCGCCGAATGCGGCATCGCGCTGGCCACCGCCGAACCGGGACACCACCACGACACGATCGACCCACGCTGGGCGAAGCTCGCCGGGTTGCTGGATCGAGACGAGAAGTGACGCTGGACCGTTCGCCGTTGCTGCTGGCGCTCGGCGTGGCCCTGCCCGACGAACTTCTCACCGTGGCTCTGACCCACCGCAGCTACTCCTACGAGCACGGTGGCCTGCCCACCAACGAACGGCTGGAATTCCTGGGCGACGCGGTCCTCGGGCTGACCATCACCGAGGAGCTCTTCCACCGTCACCCCGACCGCTCCGAAGGGGACCTGGCCAAGCTGCGGGCCAGCATCGTCAACACCCAGGCTCTCGCCGACGTCGGACGCGGGCTGTCCGACAAGGGCCTGGGCGCCTACCTGCTGCTCGGTAAGGGCGAGGAGAACTCCGGCGGCGCGGACAAGTCCAGCATCCTGGCCGACGGGGTCGAATCCCTGCTCGGCGCAATCTATGTCGAGCACGGACAGGCCGTCGCGCGCGAGGTGATCCTGCGGCTGTTCGCCGGACTGCTGGAGACCGCGCCGACGCTGGGCGCGGGTCTGGACTGGAAGAGCAGCCTGCAGGAGCTGACCGCCGCGCGCGGACTCGGCGCACCGTCGTACGTCGTGTCCTCGACCGGGCCCGACCACGACAAGGAGTTCACCGCCGCGGTGCTGGTCACCGACATCGAGTACGGCAAGGGCGTGGGCCGCACCAAGAAGGAAGCCGAGCTCAAGGCCGCCGCGGCGGCGTGGACCGCGCTGTCCGCCCCCGACGTCGGCGCCTAGCCGTCCATGCCCGAACTGCCCGAGGTCGAGGTCGTCCGGCGGGGTCTGGACGCCCACGTCACCGGTAAGACGATCGCCGCGGTGCGGGTGCACCATCCGCGGGCGGTGCGCCGCCACGAGGCGGGACCCGCCGATCTGACCGCCCGGTTGCTCGGCACGCGCATCACCGGGACCGGGCGGCGGGGCAAGTACCTGTGGCTGACCCTCTCGGACGGCTCCGCACTGGTGGTGCACCTCGGGATGAGCGGGCAGATGCTGCTCGGGCCGATCCGGAAGGCCGATCACCTGCGGATCGCGGCGCTGCTCGACGACGGGACCGCGCTGAGCTTCGTCGACCAGCGCACGTTCGGTGGCTGGCTGCTCGCCGACCTGGTCACCGTCGACGGCACCGACGTCCCGGTGCCGGTAGCGCATGTCGCGCGGGATCCGCTCGACCCCTTCTTCGACCGCGATGCTGTTGTGAAGGTGTTGCGCGGCAAGCATTCCGAGATCAAGCGACAGTTGCTCGACCAGACCGTCGTGTCGGGGATCGGCAACATCTACGCCGACGAGGCGCTGTGGCGGGCCAAGGTCAACGGGGCCCGGTTGGCCTCGGCGCTGACCCGGCCCAAGCTCGCCGAACTGCTCGACGCGGCGGCCGAGGTGATGACCGAGGCGCTGGGCCAGGGTGGCACGTCGTTCGACTCGCTCTATGTCAACGTCAACGGCGAATCCGGATACTTCGACCGGTCGCTGGACGCCTACGGCCGCGAGGGTGAGCCGTGCCGGCGCTGCGGGGCGATCATGCGGCGCGAGAAGTTCATGAACCGCTCGTCGTTCTACTGCCCACGCTGCCAGCCACGCCCGCGGATCCGGCGCGCCTGACCCTCCGCGCGCGAAACAGCATTCCCTGCTGCCAATGCACCCACTTGACGACAGGGAATGCTGTTTCGCGAGCCGGTCGGCGAAGATGGGGGCCATGACGGATCTGTGGGTGGAGCGCACCGGGGTGCGCCGCTATACGGGGCGCAGCTCACGAGGCGCGCAGGTGTTGGTCGGCTCCGAGGACGTCGAGGGGGTGTTCACCCCGGGCGAACTGATGAAGATCGCGCTGGCGGCCTGCAGCGGGATGAGCAGCGACCAACCGCTGCGCCGCCGCCTCGGCGACGACTATCGGGCGACTATCCGTGTCTCCGGGCCCGCCGACCGCGAGCAGGAACGCTATCCGTTGCTCGAGGAGTCGCTGGAGATCGACCTCTCCGGCCTGTCCGAGGCCGAGGTGGCCCGCCTGCTGACCGTCGTGGAACGTGCCGTCGACCACGTGTGCACGGTCGGGCGCACGCTCAAGTCGGGCACCAAGGTCACCTTCGAGGTCGAGAATGTCGGCCGGGCCTGACCACGTCCGCCTGACGGCCTGGGTGCACGGCCGCGTGCAGGGCGTGGGTTTCCGCTGGTGGACGCGCTCCCGGGCGCTCGAACTGGGGTTGAGCGGATTCGCCGCCAACAAACCGGACGGCCGGGTGCAGGTGGTCGCGCAGGGCCCGCGCGCGGACTGCGAACGCCTGCTCGGCCTGCTCGAGGGCGGGGAGACGCCGGGGCGGGTCGACAAGGTCATCGCCGACTGGTCGGACGCGCGCGAGCGCATCACCGGATTCGACGAGCGCTAGGTAGTCTGGCACGTCATGCATCTGAAGAGTCTGACGCTCAAGGGCTTCAAGTCCTTCGCGGCGCCGACGACTCTGCGGTTCGAGCCGGGCATCACCTGTGTGGTCGGCCCCAACGGGTCGGGTAAGTCGAACGTCGTCGACGCGCTGACCTGGGTGATGGGCGAACACAGCGCAAAGACGCTGCGCGGCGGCAAGATGGAGGACGTCATTTTCGCCGGCACGTCGTCGCGGGCGCCGTTGGGCCGCGCCGAGGTCACCGTCACGATCGACAACTCCGACAACGCCCTGCCGATCGAGTACTCCGAGGTGTCCATCACCCGCCGGATGTTCCGCGACGGCGGCAGCGAGTACGAGATCAACGGCAGCCACTGCCGCCTGATGGACGTCCAGGAACTGCTCAGCGACTCCGGCATCGGCCGCGAGATGCACGTCATCGTCGGGCAGGGCAAACTCTCCGAGATCCTCGAATCCCGCCCGGAGGACCGCCGCGCCTTCATCGAGGAGGCCGCCGGTGTCCTCAAACACCGCAAGCGCAAGGAAAAGGCGGTCCGCAAGCTCGACTCCATGCAGGCCAACCTGGCCCGGCTCACCGATCTGACCACCGAACTGCGCCGCCAGCTCAAACCCCTCGGCCGCCAGGCCGAGATGGCGCGGCGGGCCCAGACCATCCAGGCCGATCTGCGCGACGCCCGTCTGCGGTTGGCCGCCGACGATCTGGTGACCCGGCGTTCGGAGTTCGACAGCACCCACGAGACCGAGACCATGCTGCGCCGCGAGCACGACGAGATCACCACGCGACTCGAGGCCGCCACCGTCGAACTCGACGGTCACGAGGTCGCGGTGGCCGAGCTGACCGAACGCGCCGAACTCGCCCAGCAGACGTGGTTCCGGCTCTCGGCCCTGGCCGAGCGGGTCAGCGCCACCGTCCGGATCGCCGACGAGCGGACCCAGCTGCTCGACGCCGAACCGGAGCCGTCGACCGGCCGCGATCCGGAGGAACTGGAGGCCGAGGCCGACCACATGGCGGCCCACGAGGCCGAACTGCTGGACGAACTGGCCGAGTCGCGCGCGGTGCTGGAGGCGACCCGCGAGGAGCTGGCCGACCGGGAGCGCGTCGCCGCGGAGGCCGAACGCGCGCACATGGCCGCCGCCAGGGCCGAGGCGGACCGTCGCGAGGGCCTGGCGCGGCTGGCCGGTCAGGTCGACACCATGCGGACCCGGGTGGAGTCGATCGACGAGACCGTGGCGCGGTTGACGGTCGGCATCGAGGAGGCCGCCGCCAAAGCCGAGGCCGCGCAGGCCGAGTTCGAGACCGTGCAGTCCCGCGTCGGCGAACTCGACGAGGGGGAGGTCGGGCTCGACGAGCACCACGATCGGACGGTGGCGGCGCTGCGCCAAGCCGACGAGCGGGTGGCCGAGCTGCAGACCGCCGAACGCGCCGCCGAACGACAGGTGGCCTCGCTGCGGGCGCGCATCGACGCCCTGGCCGTCGGCCTCGACCGACGCGACGGGGCGGCCTGGTTGCAGCAGAACCACGGTGGCGCAGGCCTTTTCGGCTCGGTCGCCGAGCTGGTCAAGGTGCGCGCGGGTCATGAGGTGGCCGTGGCGGCGGTGCTCGGTGCAGCCGCCGACGCGCTGGCCGCGGAGAATTCCGGCGCGGCGCGTGCGGCGGTCGCCGCGCTCAAGGAATCCGACGGCGGACGGGCCGCGATCGTCCTGGGCGACTGGCCGGAGCCGCCCGCCGACGAGTTGCCCGGATTGCCGGCCGGAGCGGTGTGGGCCACCGATGTGGTCGACGTCCCGCCGCGGTTGCGCGGTGCGGTGACCGCGATGCTGTCGGGCGTCGCGATCGTCGGCGACCTCGCCGCGGCCCTCGACGTGGTGGCGGGCCGGCCGCGGATGCGCGCGGTGACCGCCGACGGCGACCTGGTGGGGGCGGGCTGGATCAGCGGCGGATCGGACCGCAAACCCAGCACGCTGGAGATCGCGTCGGAGATCGACAAGGCCCGCGCCGACCTCGAGGCCGCCGAGAGGCAGGTCGGGGAACTGGCCGCCGCGCTGTCCGGGGCGCTGACCGAACAGCGCGCCCGTCAGGACGCCGCCGAACACGCACTGGCCGCGCTCAACGAGTCCGACGCCGCCATCTCGTCCATCTACGAGCAACTCGGCCGGCTCGGTCAGGACGCCCGCGCGGCCGCCGACGAATATCGGCGGTTGATCCGGCAGCGCGACGAACTTGAGGCGGGCCGCACCCGCACGGTCGAGGAACTCACCGAGCTCGAGACCCGGCTGCACAATGCGCAGCAGGCGCCGATGTTCGACGCCGAGCCCGTCGACCGGCAGGCCTCGGTCGCCGCGGCCGAGGCCGCGCGCGCCGCCGAGGTCGAGGCGCGGCTGTCGGTGCGCACCGCCGAGGAACGCGCCAATGCCGTTCGCGGACGGGCGGATTCGCTGCGCCGTGCAGCGGCCTCGGAACGCGAGGCGCGGCTGAGGGCGCAACGCGCGAAACAGGCCCGCGAGCACGCGGCGGCCGTTGCGGGCGCGGTCGCCGAGTCCGGCAGACAGGTCGCCGCACGCCTCGGTGCGGTCGTCGCCGCGGCGTCGCGCAACCGCGACACGCTGGCCGCCGAACGCCAGCAGCGGGCGGCCGCGCTGGGCAGGGCGCGCGAGGAGGTCGGCGAACTCGGTGCCCGCCTGACCGCGCTGACCGACGCGCTGCACCGCGACGAGGTGGCCAAGGCGCAGGCCGCGTTGCGCATCGAACAACTCGAGGCGACCGTGCTCGAACAGTTCGGGATGGCGCCCGCCGACCTGATCGCCGAGTACGGCCCGCACGTGGCGCTGCCGCCGACCGAGCTGGAGATGGCCGAGTACGAACAGGCCAAGGAGCGCGGCGAGCAGGTGGTCACCCCGGCGCCGATGCCCTACGACCGGGGCACCCAGGAGCGTCGCGCCAAGCTCGCGGAGAAGGAGCTCAAGGAGCTCGGCCGGGTCAACCCCCTCGCGTTGGAGGAGTTCGCGGCGCTGGAGGAGCGCTACAACTTCCTGTCCACCCAGCTCGAGGACGTCAAGGCCGCCCGCAAGGATCTGCTCGACGTGATCGCCGACGTCGACGACCGCATCCTGCAGGTGTTCACCGAGGCCTACGCCGACGTCGAGCGCGAGTTCACCCAGGTGTTCGCCACCCTGTTCCCGGGTGGCGAGGGCAGGCTGCTGCTGACCGACCCCGGCGACATGCTGACCACCGGCATCGAGGTCGAGGCGCGGCCGCCGGGGAAGAAGATCAAACGGCTGTCGCTGCTGTCGGGCGGGGAGAAATCGCTGACCGCGGTGGCCATGCTGGTGGCGATCTTCCGGGCCCGCCCGTCGCCGTTCTACGTGATGGACGAGGTGGAGGCCGCACTCGACGACGTCAACCTACGGCGGCTGATCAGCCTGTTCGAGCAGCTGCGCGAACGGTCCCAGCTCATCGTCATCACGCACCAGAAGGCGACGATGGAGGTCGCCGACGCGCTCTACGGCGTCACGATGCAGGGCGACGGCATCACGCAGGTGATCTCGCAGCGGCTGCGCGGCCAGGAACTGGTCGGCACGCAGTCGTAGCCGCGAATGTGCACTCACTGCGAGAATTCGGCTGTTTTCTCGCACTCAGTTCACGTTCGGCGCGACTGATCCGCGGGATGCACGCCGACGCGGCGCAACGCGGTCAGATCCGCCGCGCCGCAGCCGTGCAGGCACACCCGCAGTTCGTCGATGAAACCCCGCAGCCACGCCACCACCGCGTCGGCCGATTCGATGGCGGGCGCGAGCAGCGGCCGCGCGACGGCCACCACGTCGGCGCCCATCGCCAGCGCCTTGGCGGCGTCCATCCCGGTGCGGATGCCGCCGGAGGCGACCAGCGCCACGTCGGGCAGGGTGCGGCGTACCTCGAGCAGCGCCTGCGCGGTCGGGATGCCCCATTCGGCCAGTGCGGGGGAGCGGATCTCGCCGTAGCGGACCAGCTGCTCGACCCGCGCCCACGACGTGCCGCCCGCCCCGGCCACGTCGACGGCGGCCAGCGCGCTGCCTGCCAACTCCGCGGCGACGGCGGCGCCGATCCCGTGGCCGACCTCTTTGAGCATCACCGGCTGCCGCAGCGTGGCCGCGAGGGCGCGCAACCGGTCGATCGACCCGGTGAAGTCGGTGTCGCCGTCGCGCTGCATGGCCTCCTGCAGGGGGTTGGTGTGCACGGCCAGCGCGTCGGCGCCCACCCGTTCGAGCGCCGCTTCGAGCGCGGGCAGCACGGGTTCGGACAGCTGCGCCAGGCCCACGTTGCCGATCAGGAGCACATCCGGGGCGATGTCGCGGACGGCGAAACTCCGCGCGACCGCGTCGTTGCCGAACATGATGCGCTGGGACCCGAGCATCATGCCGACGCCGAGGCGCTGTGCGGCGGCCGCGAGGTTGCGGTTGATGGTGCCGGACAGTCCGGCGCCGCCGGTCATCGCGCCGATCAGCACCGGCGCGGCCAGCGGTTTACCGAGGAAGGTGGTGTCGAGCCGCACCCGGCAGAGCGAGGTCTGGGTCAGCGCGTTGTACGGCAGCCGGTAATGCTCCAGCCCCGTGGTGACGGTCTCGTACTCCACCGGCCCGTCCAGGCACACGTCGATGTGGCGGCGCTTGCGGGTCTCCATCCCGATCGCGCTGCCGCTTCGGCTGCTGTGAGGCCGCAACGTCACCGGTTACCGACCCTGAGACAATGGCCGGGTGACCCTGGATCTCTCGCTGGCTGTGTGGATCGCAATCGCGGTCATCGCCGTTCTTCTCGTCGTTGCGCTCGTCGTCGGCCTGGTCCGGTACCGGCGTAGGCGGATCAGGCTCTCGAAATCCGACACTGCCACACCGATCGACCGCTCCGGCGGATACACGGCCAGTTCCGGCATCACGTTCACACAATCGTCAGCGACCGCAACGCCGCCGGTGGCGCCGCCGGTCCGCCCGAAGGACCGCATCGACACCAGCGGCCTGCCCGCCGTCGGCGACGACGCCACGATCCCTCGCGACGCTCCCAAACGTCCGATCGCCGACGTGCGGCTCCCGGAGCCGCCGGTCGAGGCCGCCCCACCGCGCGCGCCCGAGAAACCCGTCGCCGAACCGGCGCCCGAACCCGAGCCCGAACCGGCGCCGGAGCCTCTACCCGAGCCCGAACCGGAGCCCGCCGAGGTCATCGCCCCCACCCACGGGCGCCTCGACCGCCTGCGGGGCCGCCTGGCGAAGTCGCAGAACGCGCTGGGCCGCAGCATGCTGGGCCTGCTCGGCGGCGGCGACCTCGACGAGGAGTCGTGGGAGGAGATCGAGGACACCCTGCTGATCGCCGATCTCGGCCCGGTCGTCACCGAATCGGTGGTCGGCGCGCTGCGCACCCGGATGGCCAGTGAATCGGTGCGCACCGAGGCCGACGCCCGCGCGGTGCTGCGCGACGTCCTCGTCTCCGAACTGCACCCCGAGATGGACCGGTCCATCCGCGCGCTGCCGCACGCCGACAAACCGTCGGTGCTGCTGGTCGTCGGCGTCAACGGCACCGGCAAGACCACCACGGTGGGCAAACTCGCCCGCGTGCTGGTCGCCGACGGGCGCCGCGTCGTCCTCGGCGCCGCCGACACCTTCCGGGCCGCGGCGGCCGATCAGTTGCAGACCTGGGCCTCGCGCGTCGGCGCGGAGGTCGTGCGCGGACCGGAAGGCGCCGATCCCGCATCGGTGGCCTTCGACGCGGTGTCCAAGGGCATCGAGAACGGCGCCGACGTCGTCGCCATCGACACCGCGGGCCGGCTGCACACCAAGACCGGGCTGATGGACGAACTGGGCAAGGTCAAGCGGGTGGTCGAGAAGCGCGCCGCGGTGGACGAGGTGCTGCTGGTGCTCGACGCGACGATCGGTCAGAACAGCCTGCCGCAGGCGCGGGTCTTCGCCGAGGTGGTCAAGATCACCGGTGTGGTGCTGACCAAACTCGACGGCACCGCCAAGGGCGGCATCGTCTTCCGGGTGCAGCAGGAACTCGGCGTCCCGGTCAAGCTCGTCGGCCTCGGGGAGGGGCCCGACGATCTCGCACCGTTCGAACCCGGCGCATTCGTCGACGCGCTGCTGGGCTGAGACCGGCGGACGGCGAATCGACCGCATGTGACGGTCGGAAACATGAGCGTAACCAGGCGGGTCGCTGCGTTCACATGTCAGAAACGCTCACGCATCACCAGCGAAACGCGCGCACAAGAGTCTTCTCGGGAGGCCGATCCGTCGGCGCATTTCCCAAGGAGGTTCACACAAAGTGGTCTTAGCCTTACCGGACGAAGCGTTCGCCGCCTTCAACAGCGGCGACACCGCCTGGGTGCTCGCCAGCGCCGCCCTGGTGCTGTTGATGACACCCGCTCTCGCGTTCTTCTACGGCGGCCTGTCCCGCCAGAAGTCCGTCCTCAACATGATGATGATGTCCTTCGGGGCGCTGGGCGTCGTGAGCGTGATCTACGTGCTCTGGGGCTACTCGATGTCGTTCGCGTCGGCGCACACCGGTGAGAACGACATCCTGGGCATCTTCGACAACCCGTTTGCGCTGTTCGGGTTGAGCCCGCTGTTGGAGTCGCGCGAGATCGGTGGCGAGGAGCTGTACCCGATCGGTGGTTTCGGTTCGGTGCCCGCGATCGTCTGGGTCGCCTTCCAGTTGACCTTCGCGGTGATCACCGTCGCGCTGATCAGCGGCGCGGTGGCCGAGCGCATGAAGTTCGCCACCTGGCTGGTGTTCGGCGGCATCTGGGTGACGCTGGTGTACTTCCCGCTGGCGCACATGGTTTGGGGCGGCGGCCTGCTCTCGGGCGACGAAAACGGTTTCGCCTCTTGGCTTTTCGGCTACAACGCCGATGAGGGCGCGGCCAACGTCCCGCCGATCGACTTCGCCGGCGGCACAGTGGTCCACATCAACGCCGGTATGGCGGCCCTGGTGCTGGCCCTGCTGATCGGTAAGCGCGCCGGCTTCGGCCGGACCCCGTTCCGTCCGCACAACATCCCGTTCGTGATGCTCGGCGCCGCACTGCTGTGGTTCGGCTGGTTCGGCTTCAACGTCGGATCCGAAGGCGCCGCCGACGCGCTCGCCGGTCTGGTCTGGGTGAACACCACCGCCGCCACCGCCGCGGCGATGCTGGGCTGGCTCGCGGTGGAGCGCATCCGCGACGGCCACGCCACCAGCGTCGGCGCCGCATCGGGCATCGTGGCCGGCCTGGTCGCGATCACCCCCGCCTGTGGATCGCTCTCGCCGATCGGCTCGCTGATCCTCGGCGCCATCGCGGGCATCCTGTCGGCTCTGGCCATCGGCCTCAAGTACAAGTTCGGCTACGACGATTCGCTCGACGTGGTCGGTGTGCACCTGGTGGCGGGCCTGTGGGGCACCGTGGGCATCGGCTTCCTGGCCACCGAGACGGGCCTGTTCTACGGCGGTGGGATCCAGCAACTGGTGGTGCAGGTCGTGATCGCTCTGGTAGCAGTGGTCTTTACGGGCGTGATGACAGTCATCATCGCCTTCATCGTCAAGCCGCTGGGTTGGCGTGTGACAAAGGAAGACGAGGACACCGGCATCGATGAGACCGAGCATGCGGAAACGGCTTATGAACTCGTCTGATCGGCAACAATTTTCTTGGAAGGGACCGACGAAATGAAGCTGATCACTGCGATCGTCAAGCCGTTCACGCTCGAAGACGTCAAGACCGGGCTCGAGCAGACGGGCATCCTCGGGATGACCGTCAGCGAGGTCCAGGGTTACGGCCGGCAGAAGGGCCACACCGAGGTGTACCGCGGGGCCGAGTACTCCGTGGATTTCGTGCCGAAGGTGCGGGTCGAGGTGATCGTCGACGATTCGGCGGTCGACAAGGTCGTGGATGTCATCGTCCAGGCCGCCCGCACCGGCAAGATCGGTGACGGGAAGGTCTGGGTGAGCCCGGTCGACACCGTCGTCCGGGTGCGCACCGGCGAGCGGGGGGCCGACGCCCTCTGAGCGACGAGGGGGTCGTCTCCCGGGTCAACACCGTCACCGTTCACTGGTCCGGGGGAGGACTTCCGATATGACACAAGGCAGACAACACGATCCCGCCGCCGGCGCCCCCAGATGGACGGCGCCGGCGGCGGGCTCGTTGCGCCCCGCCACCGATCTGGTCAAGGCGACACAGCAGCTGCTCACCGGCGGGCCGCGTCCCCTCGACACCGCCGCACTGCGCGACGCTCTGCTCGATCTGCACGAATTCTGGCTCGGCACAAAGGCGAACGAGATCGGGATCACCGCGACCAGTGGGTTCGCGATCGTCGCGACGGGCGGGCTCGGCCGCGGTGAGCTGTTGCCCTATTCGGATCTCGATCTGATGCTGCTGCACGACAACATGCCCGCCGACGTGGTCAGCCAGGTCGCCGAGCTGTTGTGGTACCCGTTGTGGGACGCCAACATTCGGCTCGACCACAGCGTGCGGACGGTGCCCGAGGCGCTGAAGGTCGCCGGCGAGGACATCTCAGCGGGGCTGGCGATGCTCGAGGTGCGCCACATCGCCGGGGACGCGGACCTGTCGAACCTGCTCGTGGGCGGGGCGCGCAGGCAGTGGCGCACCGGCATCGCGCCGCGGTTCGCCGACCTCGTCGAGCACACCCAGGCGCGCTGGCACCGCAGCGGTGAGATCGCCCACCGGGCCGAGCCCGATCTCAAATCCGGCCGGGGCGGGCTGCGTGACGTGCAGCTGCTCAACGCGCTGGCGATCGCACAGTTGGCCGACGTGTATCCCAGCCCGGCGCTCGCGTCGCCGACGGGCACGCTCGGCGGGGCGCACCTGGCGCTGCTCAACGTGCGCACCGAACTCCACCGCGTGTCGGGCCGCGGCCGCGATCTGCTGCTGGCGCAGTACGCCGACGAGATCGGCGCCGCGCTGCGCATCGGTGACCGGTTCGATCTGGCCCGCATGCTCTCCGACGCCGCGCGGACCATCAGCTACTACGTCGACGCCGGTCTCCGCACCGCCGCCAACGCGCTGCCGCGCCGCGGTTTCGCCGCGCTGCGCCGGCCGGTGCGGCGCCCGCTCGACGAGGGCGTCGTGGAATACGCGGGTGAGGTCATCCTCGCCCGCGACGCCCGTCCCGAGCGCGACCCCGGACTGATTCTGCGGGTGGCGGCGGCGTCGGCGACCACGGGCCTGCCGATGGCGGTGTCGACCCTGAGCCGGCTCGCCGAGACCGCACCCGAACTGCGCACACCGTGGCCGCGAGAGGCGCTCAAGGATCTGCTCGTGATGCTGGGCGTGGGTCCGGCGGTGGTGTCGACCATCGAGGCGCTGGATCGCACCGGGCTGTGGGGCCGGCTCTTCCCCGAATGGGGTGCGGTGCGCGACCTGCCGCCGCGCGACGTCGTGCACATCTGGACCGTCGACCGTCACTCGGTGGAAACCGTCTCGCGGGCAAGCGCATTCACCACCCGGGTCTCGCGACCGGACCTCCTGGTGCTCGGGGCCCTGTGCCACGACATCGGCAAGGGCCGCGGCGGGGACCACAGCGTGATCGGCGCCGAGCTCGCCGATCAGATCGGCACCCGGCTGGGGTTGTGGCCGTCGGACATCGAACTGCTGTCGAAGATGGTGCGCTACCACCTGCTGCTGCCGGACACCGCGACGCGCCGCGACCTCCAGGACCCCAAGACCATCGACGCGGTGGTGCACAAACTCGGCGGCGACCTGGTGCTGCTGGAACTGCTGCACACGCTGGCCGAGGCGGACTCGCTGGCCACCGGCCCGGGGGTGTGGGGCGACTGGAAGGCCTCGCTGATCGGTGACCTGGTGCGGCGGTGCCGGCTGGTGATGGCGGGCGAACCGCTGCCGCATCCGGACCCGATCGACCCCCGCCACCTCGACCTGGCCGGTGCGGTCGGGGTTCACGTCGAGCTCACCCCCACCGACAGTCCCCACATCCACCAGGTGACGATGATCGCCCCGGACCGGCGCGGGCTGCTGTCCAAGGCCGCGGGCGTGCTCGCGCTGAACTCGCTGCGTGTGCACTCCGCCTCGGTGAACAGCCACCAGGGTTCGGCGATCAACACCTTCGTGGTCTCACCGCATTTCGGCGCACCGCCCGCGGCCGGGCTGCTGCGCCAGCAGTTCATGCTCGCCCTCGACGGTGAACTCGACGTGCTCGCGGCGCTCGAGCGGCGCGAACGCGAGGCCGCCCAGTACGGCACGTCACGAGCCGGGGAGATCCTCGCCGCGGTGCCGGCCAACCACGTCCCGGCCCCACCGCGCGTCCTGTGGTCGAGCGGCGCGTCGCCGAGCGAAGTCGTCGTGCAGATCCGCACCGTCGACCGCGCCGGTCTGCTGGCGCGGTTGACCGCGGTGTTCGAACGCGACGGGGTGGACATCGCCTGGGCGAAGGTCACCACGCTCGGGTCGTCGGTGGTCGACGTGTTCGGCATCGCCGTGCCCGCCCTGGCCACCGGTACCGACGCCGACCGCCAGACCATCCGCGCCGAGCTGGAACGCGACCTCTACGCGGTGCTGCCCACCCCGCCACCACCGCCGAAGCCGGCCGAACAGGCGAGCTGAGCGGGTCCGGCGCCCCGAGCGCCGCCCGGTGGGGAAGCAGACCTCGACCGTTAAGGTGGACACCGTGTTCGAATCCTTGTCCGACCGGTTGACCGGTGCCCTGCAGGGGCTGCGCAACAAAGGCCGGTTGACCGACGCCGACATCGACGCGACCGCCCGGGAGATCCGGTTGGCGCTGCTGGAGGCCGACGTCTCGCTGCCGGTGGTGCGCGCGTTCGTCGCGCGCATCAAGGAACGCGCCAAGGGTGCCGAGGTGTCGGCCGCCCTGAACCCCGCCCAGCAGGTCGTCAAGATCGTCAACGAGGAGTTGATCGGCATCCTCGGCGGGGAGACCCGCCCGCTGGCGTACGCGAAGACCCCGCCGACGGTCATCATGCTCGCCGGCCTGCAGGGTTCCGGTAAGACGACGCTGGCCGGAAAGCTCGCCAAGTGGCTGCGCGGGCAGGGCCACACCCCGCTGCTGGTCGCCTGCGACCTGCAGCGTCCCGGCGCCGTGAACCAGTTGCAGATCGTCGGTGAGCGCGCGGGCGTGTCGGTGTTCGCGCCGCACCCCGGCACCGCGCCCGGCGCGCCGGAGGTGAAGGGCACCGCCGACCCGGTCGCGGTGGCCGCCGCCGGTCTCGCCGAGGCCAGGGCCAAGCACTTCGACGTGGTGATCGTCGACACCGCGGGCCGGCTCGGCATCGACGAGGAGCTGATGGGTCAGGCCGCCGCGATCCGCGCCGCCGTCGACCCCGACGAGGTGCTGTTCGTCCTCGACGCGATGATCGGCCAGGACGCGGTCACCACCGCCGAGGCGTTCCGCGAGGGCGTCGGGTTCACCGGCGTCGTGCTGACCAAACTCGACGGCGACGCCCGCGGAGGTGCCGCGCTGTCGGTCCGCGAGGTCACCGGCGTGCCGATCCTGTTCGCCTCGGCCGGGGAGAAGCTCGAGGACTTCGACGTCTTCCACCCCGACCGGATGGCCAGCCGGATCCTCGGCATGGGCGATGTGCTGACCCTCATCGAGCAGGCCGAACAGCATTTCGACGCGGCGCAGGCCGAGGCCACCGCGGCCAAGATCGGCAGTGGCGAGCTCACCCTCGAGGACTTCCTCGAGCAGATGCTGGCGATCCGCAAGATGGGCCCGATCGGCAACCTGCTCGGCATGCTCCCCGGCGCCGGTCAGATGAAGGACGCGCTGGCCGCCGTCGACGACAGCCAACTCGACCGGGTGCAGGCCATCATCCGCGGCATGACACCGGCCGAACGTGCCGATCCGAAGATCATCAACGCCTCCCGCCGGCTCCGGATCGCCAACGGCTCCGGCGTGACGGTGTCCGAGGTCAACCAGCTCGTCGACCGGTTCTTCGAGGCCCGCAAGATGATGTCGCAGATGGCAGGCCAGATGGGGATGCCGTTTGGGCGCGGCAAGAACACCCGTAAGGCCGCGAAGGGCAAGAACAAGCAGAAGGGGAAGAAGGGCCGGGGTCCGACTCCGCCGAAGAACCGCAACCCGCTCGGCGCGGGCATGCCCGGAATGCCCGCCGGGTTTCCCGACCTGTCGAACATGCCGAAGGGTCTCGACGAGCTGCCGCCCGGTCTGGCCGACTTCGACCTGAGCAAGCTGAAGTTCCCCAAGAACTGATGCGCCCGCTCCACGTGCGCGGCCGCGGCCTGCCCGACGAGCAGCCGGTCGAGTGGTGGATCGTCGACGGTCTCCTGCGGGCGGAACCCGTCGCCGACGCGGACACCGTCTGGGCCGATGGCTGGATCGTGCCCGGCCTGGTCGACGCGCACTGCCACGTCGGGCTCGGGCCGGTGCCCGGAGGTGCGGTCGGCATCGAGGAGGCGGCCGCGCAGGCAGAGACCGAACGCGGCGTCGGCGCGCTGCTGCTGCGCGACTGCGGTTCGCCCACCGACACCCGCAGCCTCGACGAGCGCGACGACCTGCCCCGGATCATCCGCGCCGGGCGCCACGTGGCCAGGCCCAAGCGCTACATCGCCGGTTACGCCGTCGACGTCGAGGACGAGACGCACCTGCCCGCGATCGTCGCCGAGCAGGCGCGCCGCGGCGACGGTTGGGTGAAACTCGTCGGCGACTGGATCGACCGCTCGATCGGCGATCTGGCGCCGCTGTGGGACGACGAGATCCTCAAGCAGGCAATCGACGCCGCCCACGCCAACGGCGCCCGGGTGACCGCGCACGTCTTCGGCGAGGATGCGCTGCCCGGGCTGATCGGCGCCGGGATCGACTGCATCGAACACGGCACCGGCCTCACCGACGACACCATCGAGATGATGGTCGAACGCGGTACGACGCTCGTGCCGACCCTGATCAACCTCGAGAACTTCCCCGGCATCGCCGATTCGGCGGCCAAGTACCCGACCTACGCCGCCCACATGCGCGACCTCTACCGGCGCAGCTACGCGCGGGTGGCCGCAGCGCGCGAAGCGGGTGTGCCCATCTACGCGGGCACCGACGCAGGCAGCACCATCGCCCACGGCCGCATCGGTGACGAGATCGACGCCCTGCGCGGGATCGGGATGAGCGCGACCGATGCGCTCGGTGCGGCGTGCTGGGACGCGCGCACCTGGCTGGGCCGGCCGGCTCTCGTCGACGGCGCGCCGGCCGATCTGGTCTGCTACGCCGACGATCCGCGCCGCGGCGCCGCCGTCGTCAACAACCCCGCCGTGGTGATCCTCGGGGGCCGGGTCTTCTAGCGTTCGGCCGCAGCTCAGGGCTGGCTGAAGCCCCAGTCGAACAGTCCGATCGCCTGACCGTAGAGATCGCCGGTGCCGTACATCTGCACCACGACCAGCCGGCGGTTACCGCGTTGTGCCGCACCGAGATACGTCTTCCGGGCGAGGTTCGTGAAGCCTGTCTTGCCTGCGATGTCGCCGGGGTAGCGGCTGAGCAACTCGTTCTGGTTGGTCAGCGTCCTGCCCGGGAACGACGCGGACGGGGACCGCATGATCTGTGCGATCAACGGATATCTCAAGGCGGCCCGCAACATCACGGCCAGGTCATGCGGTGTGGTGATCGACTCCCAGCCGGGTCCGTCGAGTCCGGACGGCGACGAGGCCCTGGTCGCCTTCGCACCCACCAGAGCGGCCTTACGGTTCATCGCCGCGACCGCGGCACGCTGGCCGCCCAGCATGTCGGCGAGCATGTTGGCCGCATCGTTGCCCGACACCATGAGCAGCGCCGCCAGCAACTGGCGGGTGGTGTAGGCCTGGCCGGGTTCGAGTCCGACACAGGAACATTCGACCTGGGTGTGCGACGCGTTGGCCCGCGCGAAGTTGTCCGGTGAGAGATGGTCGAGCACCACCATGGCGAGCAGCACCTTGATCGTGCTCGCGGGGGCGTGCGGTTCATAGGGATTGCGGCTGGCCAGGACCCGGCCCGAGTCGAGGTCCGCGAGCAGCCATGCCTGTGCAGGGCCCTCGGGCAGGGTGACGGCACCGGCCGGTTGCGGCTGGGCCACGGCGGGCGATCCCGTGACCACGCCGACCGACGACATCGTCATCACGAGCGCGCATCCCGCGATGAGCGTCCGCGACCACCACCGCGAACGCGAACAGGCCACGGCGCCAGAGCCTAACGGCGCTCACGCCTCGGATCGGTCTCGAAACCGTTGCGATGCAATGACACTGTGTTTCGGTCGGCCGCTACAGGGATCCGACACTCGCGCCGCGGTCCAGCCCGAAACCCCAGTCGAGCAGGCCGGCCGCCTGATCCCAGTAGGTGGGGCCACCCTCCTTGACCAGCCCGTGCATGAGCACGACGACCAGCCGTCGGCCGTCACGCTGCGCCGCGCCCACGAACGTCTTGCGCGCGATGTCGGTGAACCCGGTTTTGCCACCGATGGCGCCGGGGTAGCGGCGCAGCAGCTCGTTCTGGTTGACCAGGACGGCGTCGCCGGACTTCGTCGGGAACACCGTCGAGGGCATGGCGGTGATCTGCGCGAACACCGGATAGGTCATCGCCCCGCGGAAGATCACGGCCAGATCGTGGGGTGTGGACCAGAACGGCATCCCCGGCCCGTCCAGTCCCGACGGGGTCGCGACGTTGGTGCCGTAGGCGCCGAGCAGGGCGGCTTTGCCGTTCATCTTCGCCACGGCGGCGTCCATACCGCCGAGCATGCGGGCCAGCGTGTTGGCGGCGTCGTTGCCCGACACCAGCAGCAGGGCCTCGAGCAGCTGACGGGCGGTGTACTCGCGGCCCGGCTCCACCCCGGCGCAGTTGCACTCCACCCGCGTGTCCGCCTCGTCGGCGACGATCGTCGTGTCCAGCGGCACCTCGTCGAGCACCACCTGGGCGAGCAGCGTCTTGATCGTGCTCGCGGGGGCGTAGCGGGTGTTGTCGTTGCGGCCGGCCAGCACCTGCCCGGTGTCCATGTCCGCGACGATCCACGCCTCGGCCGGACCGGCGGGAATCGGGACCGACCCCGCCGGCTGGATGTCGATGTCGGCGGTCGCGGCGGGTGCGGCGACGAAGCCCAGCGCGGCGAGCAGGATTGCGAGAACAGTGACGAGCCTCCCCATGGCGGGTGAGCCTAATCGTGTTCAATCGATCCATGTTGAGCCTGGCGGAAATCTCGGACCGGCTGGAGATCCAGCAGTTGATGGTCGACTACTCCTCGGCGATCGACCAGCGCCGGTTCGACGACCTCGACCGGGTGTTCACCCCGGACGCCTACATCGACTACCGCGCCACGGGCGGGGTGGACGGTCCGTACCCGGAGGTCAAGAAGTGGTTGGCCGAGGTGCTGCCCAACTTCCCGGCCTATTCGCACCTGGTCGGCAACTTCGACGTCCGGGTGTCCGGTGACACGGCGACCTCGCGCACGATCTGCTTCAACCCGATGGTGATGGGCGGCGATCCCGGCGCCGGAGCCGCGCAGGTCTACTTCGTCGGCATCTGGTACGTCGACGAGTTCGCCCGCACCGCCGACGGCTGGCGGATGACCCGCCGCGTCGAGGAGAGGTGTTTCGACAAGCTGGTGTGAGCTTCGGCGGCAGGTCAGGCCGGGCGTTGGGCGGTGATCGTGTGGCGGGGGAGGCGGCCGTCGGCCCGGCTCTGCACGCTCACGGTCAACCCCGCCCGTTCGAGGGCGGCGACGATGTCGTCCACCGGACGCAGCCGGAAGCCGTACGGCGTGACGGGCAGCCGGCGCATCGCCTCCGGATCGCCCACGCCGATGACGGCGCGGCCGCCGGGCCGCAGGGTCCGCGCCAACTCGGCGCACACGGCGTCCAGATCGTCGACGAAGTACACGGTGTTGACGGTGATCGCCGCGTCGAGCGTGGCGTCATCGAGCGGTAGCGCAGTGAGCGAACCCTGTGCGAGCCGCAGCCGGCCGCTGTCGATGTCGCGGCGGAACTGCCGCCGGGCCCGGTCGAGCATGTCGTCGGAGAGCTCCACCCCGTGGACCGTGCCGCCGGTGCCCACCGCGTCGACGAGCAGCCGCAGTCCCGCGCCGCCCCCGAATCCGATGTCGGCGGCGACGCCGCCGGCCGGCACCTGCGCGGCGGCCACCGCCGTCGCGATGGCCTGGCCGTTACCGCGGTTCAGGGCACCGGCGACGACCCCGCCGAGGCGTCCGTGCGGGCGGCCCAGCTGTTCGGCCATGCTGGTGAGCAGTTTTTGACGTAGTGGCATGGCTCCAGTGTGCCCGGCCGAAGCGATTTCCGGCCGGACCCGCCGGTCTGGCACAATGGTCCGCTGTCCGCCCGCGACTCCGGCCGCGCGGTGGTCACACACGCGAGGCAAAACCGGATCGGGCAAACCCGCCCGCATCGCTGAATTGCAGCGTGGCAACGCACGAGGAGTGTCGCAACACCCATGGCTGTCAAGATCAAGCTGACCCGTCTGGGCAAGATCCGCAACCCCCAGTACCGCATCGTCGTCGCCGACGCGCGCACCCGCCGCGACGGCCGTTCCATCGAGGTCATCGGCCGGTACCACCCCAAGGAGGAGCCGAGCCTGATCGAGGTCGACTCCGAGCGCGCCCAGTACTGGCTCGGCGTCGGCGAGCAGCCCACCGAACCGGTGCTGCAGCTGCTGAAGATCACCGGCGACTGGCAGAAGTTCAAGGGTCTGCCGGGCGCGGAGGGCACGCTGAAGGTCAAGGAGCCCAAGCCCAGCAAGCTCGACCTGTTCAACGCCGCCCTGGCCGAGGCCGAGGGCGGGCCGAGCACCGAGGCCACCCAGCCGAAGAAGAAGAAGGCGCCCGCGGCCAAGAAGGCGGCCTCCGACATCGAGGCGACCGCCGATCCGGCCGGCAACGCCGACAAGTCCGAGCCCGCCGCTGAGGGCGAGGACGCCACAATCGCCGGCGCCACTGAGAGCTGAGCGGCGCCGTGAGCTCAGTCGTCGTCGACGCTGTCGAACACCTCGTCCGCGGGATCGTCGACAATCCCGACGATGTGCGGGTCGACATGGTGACCAACCGGCGCGGCCGGACGGTCGAGGTGCATGTGCACCCCGACGATCTCGGCAAGGTCATCGGTCGCGGCGGTCGCACTGCGACGGCGCTGCGCACCCTGGTCGCCGGTATCGGCGGGCGGGGCATCCGCGTCGACGTGGTGGACACCGACCAGTAGCGAACGACCACCGTTCATGGACCTCGTAGTCGGCCGGGTCGCCAAGGCGCACGGCGTCACCGGTGAACTGGTGGTCGAGGTCCGCACCGACGATCCCGACGCCCGCTTCGTGCCCGGCGCAGCATTGCGCGGGCGCGCCCCCCGGGGTGGCGCCGAGCGCCGTTACGTCGTCGAATCCGTTCGGCCGCACGGCGGTCGGCTGCTGGTGCGCCTCGACGGCGTGGACGTCGGGGCCGCCGCCGACGCGTTGCGGGGAACGGTGTTCCTGGTCGACAGCGACGACCTGCCGCCGATCGAGGACCCCGACGAGTACTACGACCACCAACTCGAGGGGCTGCGCGTGCGCACGGTCGACGGCGTGCAGGTCGGAACGGTGGCCGAGGTCTTGCACACCGCCGCAGGCGAACTGCTGTCGGTGAAGACTCCCGAGGGCGCCGAGGTGCTCGTGCCGTTCGTCACGGCCATCGTGCCCCGGGTGTTGCTGGCCGACGGTCTGGTGGAGATCGATCCGCCCGAGGGTCTGCTGGATCCGGAGTAGAGGGTGCGCAGCCGTGCGAATTGATGTGATCACCATCTTCCCGCGCTACCTCGACCCTCTCCGGGAGTCGTTGCCCGGCAAGGCGATCGACTCCGGACGTATCCAGCTCGGCGTCCACGACCTTCGCGCCTGGACCCATGACGTGCACCGTTCGGTCGACGATGCGCCCTACGGCGGCGGTCCCGGCATGGTGATGAAGGCGCCGGTCTGGGGTGCGGCGCTCGACGACGTCTGCACCGACGACACGCTGCTCGTGGTGCCGACCCCGGCGGGGCGGCTGTTCGACCAGGCCACCGCCCAGCGGTGGAGCGCCGAACGCCACCTGGTGTTCGCCTGCGGACGCTACGAGGGCATTGATCAGCGGGTCGTCGACGACGCCGCCCGGCGGATGCGCGTGGCGGAGGTCTCCATCGGCGATTACGTGCTCAACGGCGGCGAGTCCGCGACGCTGGTGATGGTCGAGGCCGTCGTGCGGTTGCTGCCCGAGGTGCTGGGCAACCCCGCCTCCCATGCCGACGACTCGCACTCCGCGGGTCTGCTCGAAGGGCCCAGTTACACGCGGCCGCCCAGTTGGCGGGGACTCGACGTCCCCGCGGTGCTGCTGTCCGGCAATCACGCCAGAGTCGCGGCGTGGAGGCACGAGCAGGCGCTCGCCCGGACCCGGGAAAGGCGCCCGGACCTGTTGGGCGACAACTAGATCCGGCCGTCCGGGAACATGGTCTCGACGGCCCGGGTGATGGTGGCTCGGGCCTCGGCGGCACCGGCCGGCTGGTCGGAGCCGATCACCATGATGTAGCGGCGGTCCGCACCGATGACGCCGGTCGACAGGTGCATCCAGTCCGACCCGATGCAGCACATCCAGCCCTGCTTGACCGCGACCGGCACCGCGTAGAGGCCTTCGGGGATCCCGAAGCGCTGCGGGTACACCCCACCGGGCTGGGTGCCGTCGACGCCGTTCGGTGTCGAGGCGGCGAGGTTGTCCACGATCAGGTCCGCCTTGTCACGGGGCAGACCACCCGCGCCGGAGAGCAGCATGTCGTAGTAGCGCACCAGGTCGGCCGCGGTGCTGATGGTGTTCCACCAGCGGCCGTCGCCGGGCGGACGGGTGCCGGTGAGGCCGTAGCGCTTCACGACCCGCTTGATGATCGCGCTGCCCCCGCCCCGGTTCCAGAAGACCTCGGCCGCGCTGTCGTCGGACGACCGCAGCATCGACCGGAAGTTCTCGACGTCCTCGGGTGACAACGGTTCACCACCGAGCAACAGGTCGTCGGCGATGAAGAGTTTCACCACCGACGCGATCGCGATCCCGCGGCCGTTGCCGTTGGACACGACCTGGCCGGTGTTGCGGTCCTTGATCAGGACGGTGACGTCGGCACCCGCATCGGCGGCCTGATCGGTGGCCCGCCGCACCCGGTCCTCGAGCCCGGTGAACGACGCGGCGGGCTGGTCGGGTGATGCCTCGGGCAGCGGCGCCATGGCGCCGTGGGGTGCGACGACGGTGAGGTGCGGACCGTCGGGGTGGGGCGGTGTGCCGTACACCCGCGCCTCACACCCCGAGACGGCCACTGCCACGGCCATGCCTGCCGCGGTGGCCGTCAACAGCACCGACGGCCGTCGCATGGGTCTCCTTCTCGATGACTGGGGGCGCCTCTGGCGGGGAATCGTCTCGGCGCACCGGGTGCGGCGAACAACTGATCCAAGCCTAACGTGTACCCGTGGCGTCGCTGATCAGCGCCGGCCGCGGCAGAGCGCCGCGCGAGGCGGCGATTTCACTGGACCGGTGCCCGTCTGGCACAATTGAGCAGTTGTCCGCGCAGGACGTGGGGTGCGCCCCTGACGTCCGCTGCGAGATACGCCCCGAAAGCGTCCGTACCCACCGGCTCGGCGCGCGCTGTTCGCACAGCCCGCCCTCGCCGCAAAGCAACAAGGAAGTGTCACCGATGAACACGCTGGACTTCGTCGATCAGGCGTCGCTGCGCGACGACATCCCGGCTTTCGGCCCCGGCGACACCGTCAACGTGCACGTGAAGGTGATCGAGGGCTCGAAGGAACGCATCCAGGTCTTCAAGGGTGTCGTCATCCGCCGCCAGGGCGGCGGTATCCGCGAGACCTTCACGGTGCGCAAGGAGAGCTACGGCGTCGGCGTGGAGCGCACGTTCCCCGTGCACTCGCCCAACATCGACCACATCGACGTCGTCACCCGTGGCGACGTCCGCCGCGCGAAGCTGTACTACCTGCGCGAGCTCCGCGGCAAGAAGGCGAAGATCAAGGAGAAGCGCTGACCCGCCACGGCGCTGACGGGCACCGGTCCGTTCGCTGGCTAGTGTGAACCCGTGACCGATAAGCCCGAGTCGTCGTCCGAGGACGTTGTCGGCAGGCCTGACTCCGACGCCGAACCGCACGCCGACGACCAGGACGAGACCCCCGGCCGCAAACACTCGGCGCTGCGCGAACTGGCCATCCTGGTCACCATCGCGATCGTTCTGTACTACGTGATGCTCACGTTCGTCGCGCGGCCGTACCTGATCCCGTCGGAGTCGATGGAACCCACGCTGCACGGGTGTCCCGGCTGCGTCGGCGACCGCATCATGGTCGACAAGGTCACCTACCGGTTCACCGAACCGGCACCCGGCGACGTCATCGTGTTCAAGGGCCCGCCCAACTGGAACATCGGATACAAGTCGATCCGGTCCGACAACCCCGCCATCCGCTTCGTGCAGAACGCGCTGTCCGTCGTGGGATTCGTCCCGCCGGACGAGAACGACCTGGTCAAGCGAGTGATCGCGGTGGGCGGTCAGACGGTGGAGTGCCGTGCGGCCACCGGGCTGACCGTCGACGGCAAACGGCTCGTGGAGCCGTACCTGGACCCCAAGACGATGATGGCCGATCCTGTCGTCTACCCCTGCCTGGGCAACGAGTTCGGGCCGGTCACCGTCCCCGAGGACAAGCTGTGGGTGATGGGGGACAACCGCACGCATTCGGCCGACTCGCGCGCGCACTGCACGAACCTGCCCGGTGACGCGCAGCGCGGCCTGCTGTGCACGGGCGACCCGGAGGCGGGCACCATCCCGGTGGACAATGTGATCGGGAAGGCACGGTTCATCGCCTGGCCGCCGGGGAGATGGGGCGGCGTCGGTTCGGTGAACCCGCAGACCGCCGACCCGAACCAGTAGGGACCGTAGGAGAACCGCGATGAGCCGCAGGCGCGAGGGGGTTTGAGCGTGCCGGCGTCATGGCCGCCCCGCACGGTGATCCGCAAGGCCTCAGGTCTGCGCACGCTGGAGTCGGCGCTCTACCGCAACGGTCTCGGGCCGGTGGCTGGGGTGGACGAGGTGGGCCGCGGCGCGTGCGCCGGCCCGCTGGTGGTCGCGGCGTGCGTGCTCGGCCCGAACCGGTTGGAGAGCCTGGCCGCGCTCGACGATTCGAAGAGGTTGGGCGAGAAGGAGCGGGAGCGGTTGTTCCCGCTGATCCGCCGCTACGCGCTGGCGTACCACGTGGTGTTCATCCCGTCCGAGGAGGTGGACCGGCGCGGCGTGCACGTCGCCAACATCGAGGGGATGCGGCGGGCGGTCGCGGGTCTGTCCGTGCGGCCGGGTTACGTGTTGTCCGACGGGTTCCGCGTGCCGGGGCTGCCGACGCCGTCGCTGCCGGTGGTCGGCGGGGACGCCGCGGCCGCGTGTATCGCGGCGGCCAGTGTGCTGGCCAAGGTGAGCCGCGACCGGTTGATGGTGGCGATGGAACGCGACCACCCCGGCTACGGTTTCGCCGAGCACAAGGGATACAGCACACCGGCGCACACCGCCGCGCTGGCCGAACTCGGACCGTGCCCGCAGCACCGATATTCGTTCATCAACGTGCGCCGGTTGGTCACCGCGGGTACCCCGCAGATCAGCGGGGGGCTGACCGACGCCGAACCCGGGCAGTGCTGTGAACTCGGGTAGGGGAGGATTGCGATGAGCCGCAGGAGTGAACAGCCACCGGCCGTGCCATACCGACGTGAAGGACAGCAGTACTGATGAGCGCCGAGGATCTCGAGAAGTACGAAACCGAGATGGAGCTGTCGCTGTACCGCGAGTACAAGGACATCGTCGGGCAGTTCAGCTACGTGGTGGAGACAGAGCGCCGGTTCTATCTGGCCAACAGCGTGGAGATGGTGCCGCGCAACGCCAACGGCGAGGTGTACTTCGAGCTGAGGTTGGCCGATGCGTGGGTGTGGGACATGTACCGGCCCGCCCGGTTCGTCAAACAGGTCCGGGTGATCACGTTCAAGGACGTCAACATCGAAGAGGTGGAGAAACCGGAACTGCGGCTGCCGGAGTAGCCTCCTCGGTTCTCACCGGAACTCGGCGGCGATCGCGTCGAACGCCGCGATGGTGGCCTTCAACTTGTCGTTCTCCTCGGGCAGCGCCCAGCTCGACAGCTTCGCCGCGACCATGCCCGCGCGCCGGTTGACGTAGATCATCTGGCCGTGGATGCCCAGGCACAGCAGCACGTCGTCGCCGGGATACGGCAGCCAGCACTTGTTGCGGTACATCCCGCCCGGGAAGCGGGCGGTGTCGCGGCCCGCCGCGAACGCGTCGCGGGAGTCCGCAGCACCGGTGAACGTGTCGGCGATCCACGACGGCGCCACGACCTGCCTGCCACTCAGCGACACCCCCTCGGTGAGGAACAGCGTGCCCACCCGGACCAGATCGCGCAGACAGGCGTTGATCCCGCCGTCGAACATGCCGGTGCCCTCGCGGTCGACGCCGATCACCGCGTCGGCCTGGGCCCCGAGACGACTCCAGAGCACGTCGGACATCAGTGCAGGCATGCGGGTGCCGCCCGCGGCTTCACACACCCAGCCCAGCACGTCGGTCTCACACGAGCGGTAGTCGAACGGGCCGCCGTGCGGGCCCTTCCGGCGCAGGGTCAGCAGGAAGCCGTACATGGTGTCGGGCAGGTCAGGGACGGTGCGCGGCGCCCACCCGATCGCCTGCTCGAGCAACCGCACCTCGGCCAGCGGGTCGAGGTAGTCCTCGGAGAACGCGATGCCCGAACGCATGTCGAGCAGGTCTCGCACGGTCGCGCCGGCGTAGCCGCACTCCGCCAACGCCGGGACGTAGGTGCTCAGCAGCGCGTCGGGCGCCAGCGCGCCCTCGCCGATCAGCGCCCCGGCGACCGTCGCGACGAGGGTTTTGCTGACCGACATCAGCAGGTGCGGGGTGTCGGGGAGCATGCCCGCCGGATACCGCTCCTCGAGGACCGCGCCGTGGCGGGTGACGATCCACCCGTCGGTCGCGGTTGCGCCCATCACGTCGCCGACGGTGGTCGTGCCGCCCGGCAGGACGATCTCCGACAGCGCGGCAGACCGCGCGGGCATCTCGGCGACGGGACCGTCACCGCGGGAGATCCGCGCGGTGGGCAGGAAGTCGGCGAGATGTTGGAATGCCCAGTGCAGATGGGGAACGGTCTGCCAGTTCTGCAGGGTCAGACCGGGCGGGACGCTCACGGTGCCGACCTTATCGGTGGCGCCGGAACGACCGGGTGCGCCGCCGTGCAGTGTCAGACTGAACGCGTGCGATCCACCGCCAGATGCTGGCTCACCGACATGGACGGCGTACTCGTCCGCGAAGAGCACGCCCTTCCCGGCGCCGCCGAATTCCTCGCGCGGCTCGTCGAGCGCGAGCGACCCTTCCTGGTGCTGACGAACAATTCGATCTTCACGCCCCGCGACCTGGCCGCCCGGCTGGCGCGGTCGGGGCTGATCGTGCCCGAGGAGTCGATCTGGACCTCGGCGCTGGCCACCGCGACGTTCCTGGCCGACCAGTTACCCGGCGGATCGGCCTATGTCATCGGCGAGGCCGGTCTGACCACCGCGCTGCACGAGGCGGGCTACACGCTGACCGACGTCGGACCGGATTTCGTGGTGCTGGGGGAGACCCGCACCTACTCGTTCGAGGCGATCACCAAGGCCGTCCGGCTGATCCTCGGCGGCGCCCGGTTCATCGCCACCAACCCGGACGTGACCGGCCCCTCCGCGGAGGGGCCGCTGCCCGCCACCGGATCGGTGGCCGCCATGATCACCAAGGCCACCGGCAGGGAACCCTACTTCGTCGGGAAACCGAATCCGATGATGTTCCGCAGCGCGCTCAATCGCATCGAGGCGCACTCGGAGAGCACGGTGATGGTGGGCGACCGGATGGACACCGACGTCGTCGCGGGCATCGAGGCAGGTCTGGAGACCATTCTGGTGCTGACCGGGTCGACGAGCGTCGAGGACGTCGAGCGTTATCCGTTCCGCCCGAGCCGGGTGCTGCCGTCCATCGCCGAGGCCATCGACTTGGTGTGACGGTATGGCTGACAGCACCGGACGGGAAGCCCTCGACGACCACTTCACGGCGACGATCTCGGCGCTGTCCGCGCCGGCCGTGGCGCGGCGCGGCGACGACGACCCGGTGCGCGTCGGTTCGACGGTGACGGTGTGCGAGGCGCTTGCGGTGTTCGGGGCCGCGCTCGCCAGCCGCCACCTCGACCTCGCCGCCCGATGGCTGCGCGCACAGGGCCGCGGGTATTACACGATCGGATCGTCGGGCCACGAGAGCAACGCCGCGGTGGCCGCGGCGCTGCGGCCCACCGATCCGGCGCTGTTGCACTACCGGTCGGGCGGATTCTTCCTGGCCCGCGCCCAGCAGGTCGACGGCGGTCTCACCCGTGGGATCCGCGACGTGCTCCTGGGCCTCGTCGCGGCCGCCGACGAGCCGATCTCGGGTGGCAGGCACAAGGTGTTCGGCCGCGCCGACCTCGGCATCATCCCGCAGACCAGCACGATCGCCTCGCATCTGCCGCGCGCTGTCGGGGTGGCGTTCTCGACGGCCCGCGCCCGCAAACTCGGCGTGGCCTGCCGCTGGCCGGACGACGCGGTCACGGTGTGCAGTTTCGGCGACGCTTCGGTCAACCACTCGACCGCGGTCGGCGCCCTCAACACCGCCATGCACACCGCCTATCAGGGCATGCCGATGCCCCTGCTGTTTGTGTGCGAGGACAACGGCATCGGCATCTCCACCAGGACCCCGCGGGGTTGGATCGCCCGCACGTACGCCCGGCGCGAGGGGTTGCGGTATTTCGCCGCGGACGGGTCCGACCTGGTGGGTAGCCTCGAAACCGCCAGGGCGGCAGCGGAATACGTGAGAACACACCGTCGTCCCGCGTTCCTGCACCTGACCACGGTTCGGCTGATGGGCCACGCCGGCTCCGACTACGAGCCGGGCTACCGCCGCCCCGACGAGATCGTCGCAGACTTCGAGCGCGACCCGGTGCTCGGTACCGCGAAAGCGTTTGTCGCCCAGGGTGTCCTGTCGCCGGCGGAGGTGCTCGAGCGGTACGAGGCCGCCCGGTACGAGGTCCTCGACTTGGCCGGCGAGGTGATGGACGCGCCGCAACTCGGCAGCGCCGCCGCCGTCGAACGCCCGCTGCGCGAGAGCCTCGACGAGGCGGTCGCCGCGTCGGGCGCACCCGCGCCGGGGGAGCCGTCGGCCTCGCCGGTGACGGTGGCGCAGGCCATCAACCGCGCCCTGGCCGACACGTTGGCCCGTCACCCGGAGGCGCTGATCTTCGGCGAGGACGTGGCGCGCAAGGGCGGCGTGTACGGCGTCACCCGCGGTCTGCAACAGAAGGCCGGTCGGGCGCGGGTGTTCGACACCCTGCTCGACGAGCAGGCCATCCTCGGTCTCGCCCTGGGTGCGGGGGTGTCGGGCCTGCTGCCCATCCCCGAAATCCAGTACCTGGCCTACGTTCACAACGCGGCCGACCAGATCCGCGGCGAGGCCGCCACCCTGCAGTTCTTCGCCGACCGGCAGTATCGCAATCCCATGGTCGTGCGCGTCGCCGGTTACGGGTACCAGAAGGGCTTCGGCGGACACTTCCACAACGACAACTCGATCGCGGCGTTGCGCGACATCCCCGGTGTGGTGATCGCCTCTCCGGCACGCCCGGACGACGCCGCGGCGATGATGCAGTCCTGCGTGGCCGCCGCGAAGAGCGCGGGTGCGGTGTGCTTGTACTTGGAGCCGATCGCGCTGTACCACACCAAGGATCTGCACACCGACGGCGACGAACAATGGCTGGCGCCGCTGACCGGGACGGCCGCCCCGATCGGCCGGGCGCGCACCTACGGTGACGGCGCCGATCTGACGATCCTCACCTTCGGCAACGGGCTGTGGATGAGCTTGCGGGTGGCGCGCCGACTCGAACGCCTCCACATCGCCACCCGCGTCGTCGATCTGCGCTGGCTCGCGCCGCTGCCCGTCGAGGACATGCTGCGCGAGGCGCAGGCCACCGGGCGGGTGCTCATCGTCGACGAGACCCGCCGGACCGGTGGGGTGGGCGAAGGCGTACTCGCCGAGCTGCTGGCGCACGGATACACCGGCCCGGTCGACCGGGTGGCCGGGCGCGACAGCTTCATTCCGCTGGGCGACGCCGCCCTGCAGGTGCTGCTGAGCGAGGACACCATCGAGGCGGCGGCGATCAAGCTGGCCCGCACGGCGGGCGGCTGAGCGCTTGCTAACTTGAGCGGATGCCTGCAACCGATCCGGTCCGGCCGCTCGCCGGGGTACGCATCGTCGAGATCTCCAGCTTCGTGGCGGTGCCGCTGGCGGGGATGACGTTGACGCAGTTGGGCGCCGAGGTGATCCGTGTCGACCCGGTCGGGGGCGCCGCCGACTACCGGCGCTGGCCGCTCACCGACGCCGGCGACAGCATCTACTGGGCCGGCCTGAACAAGGGCAAGCGGTCGGTGGCCGTGGACATGCGCAGTGCCGAAGGCCAGGATCTGGTGACCCGGCTGATCGTCGACGCAGGGGTGTTGATCACGAATGTCGCGGGGCGGCAGTGGCATTCGTACGACACATTGGCCGCCCACCGCCCGGATGTCATTCACGTCGAGGTGTCGGGGCGCGCCGACGGCGGCACCGCGGTCGACTACACCGTCAACGCCGCCACCGGATTCCCCCTGGTGACCGGTCCGCCCGAGTTGGCCACCCCGGTCAACCACGTGCTGCCGGCGTGGGACGTGTCCTGCGGACTCTATGCCGCGCTCGCGGTGACGACCGCGCTGCGCCACCGCGACAGCACCGGCGCCGGTGCCCGGATCAGTATTCCGCTGGAGAACGTGGCGCTGGCCACCGCGGGCAATCTCGCGTTCCTCACCGAAGCGATGGTGACCGGCGAATCCCGTCCGCGGGTGGGCAATTCGCTCTACGGCACCTACGGCCAGAACTTCGTCAGCAGCGACGGCGCCGCGTTCATGGTGGTGGCGCTGACCAATCGGCACTTCCGCGACCTCACCGAACTGACCGGGACCGCCAAGGCCGTCGCCGCGCTGGGTGAGGCACTCGGCGCCGACTTCACCGACGAAGGCGACCGCTACCGTCATCGCGATGCGCTGACCGGGTTGTTCACCGTCTGGTTCAGCGCGCACACCGCCGACGAGGTGGCGTCGGCGCTGTCCGGCACGTCGGTGCTGTGGGAGCGGTACCGCAGTTTCGCCGAGGTCGCGGGCGACGCCCGCGTCACGGCCAACCCGCTGTTCACCGAACTCGACCAGCCCCGCGTCGGTCGGTACCTGGCTCCCGGTCTGCCGGTCTCGTTCGACGGCACCTACCCGCCCGCGGTCGCCGCGCCCGCGCTGGGCGACGACACCGCGGCCGTCCTGTCCGAGTGGCTCGGCATCTCCGCCGACGAGGTCTCCCGGCTCACCGAATCCGGTTCGGTCGCAACGGGATCGGGTGGCGCGTGAGCCGCCTGCTCGAGTTCCTCGACGTGGCGGCGGGCGAGCGCGCGGACACCTGGGTCGGACCGCCGAGCGGGCCGGCGGGCAAACGCGCCTACGGCGGGCACCTCGCCGCGCAGAGCCTGGCCGCGGCCGCGCGCACCGTGGCTCCCGACCGCCCCCCGACCGCGATGCATCTGCAGTTCCTGCGCGGCGGTGAGGCGGGCGACGCGGTGGTCTACGAGGTCACCGCGGTCCACGACGGCCGCACCACCGCGGCCCGGCGGGTCGAGTCGCGGCAGGCCGGCCGGCTGCTGACCGCCGCGACGGTGTCATTCGCCGTGCCGATGGCCGGTCCCGAACACGGCCACCGTCGGCTGCCCGCCCCCGGCCCCGACGGCCTGGAGCCCACCGGGCCGCCCGGTCCGGCGCCGTCGGTGCCGCTCGACGAGCTCGACATCCGTGTCGTCGACAACGGCTCCGGCGAGGATTTCGTGCGGCGGTTCTGGTGGCGTGCCACGGTTGCCCTGCCCGCGAATCCGCTCCTGCACACGGTGATCGCCGTCTACGTCACCGACCTCTACATGATCGACCCGGCCCTGCAGGTGCACGGGCATTCGATGCGGGCGCGGACCCATCGCAGCGGCACCACCGATTCGTCGGTGTGGTTTCACCAACCGGTACGGGCCGACGAGTGGAACCTGCTCGAGTCCACCTCACCGGCCGCCGCCCGGGGCCGCGGCGTGATCACCGCGAGCCTGGTCCGCGCCGACGGCGTGATCGCTGCCACGCTGGCGCAGGAAGGGCTCATCGCCGAGCGGGAACCGCGGCCGCACTGACGCTCGGTCTGCGCTCGCGCAACCGCCGCCGGAGCAGGGTGAGCGCCTGGGTGAGCAGCACACCGACCAGGAGCGACGCGGCCACACCCAGCGCGGGGCGACCCTCGAACAAGGCATACACCTGGAAGTGCGTGAGATAGGTGTACAGCGACGCCTCGGCGACGACGCCCGCGACCACCGTCAACCCGGGCGGGCAGCGCAGGGCGGGGAGCCAGATCAGCAGCACGAAGCCCGCGAGCACCAGCAGCTCGCGGTTGGTGTCCTCGAAGTACCCGTACAACCCGACCACGAGCGCCACCGTGACCGCGATGCGCTGCCACGGTGTGCGGGCCTTCGCGGCGGCCCAGCCGGCCGCGAAGAACCAGAACGTCAGCATCGTGAACCAGGCCTCGCGGCCGAGTTCCAGCCCCAGGACGTCGTAGCGCAGCGCCAGCCCGACGGCCAGGAAACCCACGGCGAACGCGAACGGCCTGCGCCGCTCGGCCCGGTCGGCGGCGGGCAGCGCCATCAACGCCGCCAGCGCGACGAGGGTCCACACCATGACCTCGACGAACCAGAGCCGCCCGGCGGTCATGCTGTCGTGCGGACCGAGGAACTTGTTGGCCAGCAACAGGTTCGAGAGGTGGTAGTCGTCGGTGACCAGCAGGGCGATCACCACCCACACCACCGACGGGATCGCGATCCAGGCGATCGTGGTGCGCAGGTGCCGCACCCGCTGCACGCGCGGGGCGGGCGTCAGGCAGAAGCGGCCGAAGTTGTACCCCGCGATGCCGAGCAGCACGTGCGCCCCGCCCCACAGTTCGAACAGCGTGGCGTGGGACCCGACGATCAGTACGATCGCGACGGCGCGCAGCGCCACGCTGGTCTCCAGGGTCGCGGTCCAGCGCCGGCGCTTCGGCGTGACCTGAGACTGGAGGTCGCGCAGAGGCATTCGCTGCCAGTCGCCGGGCAGCCTACCCAGCGCCCGTTCCAGCCGCACCGACATCGTCACGTAGGTCAGCGAGTTGCCGCCCAGGTCGATGAAGCTGGCGGCCGGGTCGACGGCGTTGCGGTCGAGGTGCAGGACGTCGGCGAACACCGCCGTCAGATCCGCGGTCGGCGGTGTGTCGTCGAGCGGCGCGGCCAGCGCCCGGACCGCGGGGTAGTCCGGCTTGCCGGTCGGCAGCATGGGCAGCTCGGCGACCGCGACGGCGTGCACCGCGCTCGACGGCACCCCGGCGGCGTCGGCGGCCAGTCGCGCCACCTCCGCCGGGCGGTGGGGTGCGGCCGCGGCGACGACGAGGCGGTCGTCGAGGTCGGTGCACAGGGCGGCGACGCCGCGGTCGCGCAACGCCGTCTCGAGCCGCTGGAGATCGATGCGCAGGCCGTACATCTTGACGAACCGGCTGCTGCGGCCGATCACCTCATAGAGGCCGTCGGGGCGGCGGCGGGCGATGTCGCCGGTGTGCAGCGCCTCGACCTCGTCGCCGCGCGAGAGGTCGGCGGATCCGTGCGCGTAGCCCATCATCACGTTGTCGCCGCGGTAGACGAGTTCGCCCGCGGCGTCGTCGGCCGGCCAGCCGTCGAGCGGTTCGATCGTGAACGAGCCGCCGGGGATCGGCACCCCGATGCAGCCGGGATGGGTGGCGGCGAGCTCGGGTGGGAGGTAGGCCATCCGGGCGGTCGCCTCGGTGGCGCCGTACATCACGATTAGCCGCCAGCCGCGGGCCGCGCCGAGTTCGGCGTGGCGCCGCACCCGCTCGGGGGCCATCCGGCCCCCCGCCTGGGTGAGGTAGCGCAGGTCGGGCAGGTCCATGGTGTCGAACCCGACGCGGTCGAGCAGGTCGAACGTGTAGGGGACACCGGCGAAGCTGGTGCCGCGGTGGCGGCGGAACAACGCCCAGAACTCGTCGTCGACGACGGAGTGTTCGGTGAGGATGAGCGCGGCCCCACGCAGCAGGTGGCTGTGGATCACCGAGAGGCCGTAACAGTACGACATCGGGAGAGTGGTTGCGGCCCGGTCGGTTTCGCGGATGTCGAGGTAGTCGGCAATCGCGCGGGCGTTGCTGATCAGGTTGCGCCGCGACAACCTGACCAGCTTCGGTGACCCGGTGCTGCCCGACGTGGACAGCAGCAGCGCGAGGTCGTCGTGCAGGCGGTGCGCGCTGCCCGCGCGGCGGGGATGCAGGCCGGCCGCGTCGACGACGACGTCGGGATCGTAGGAGGCCGTCAACTCGCTGTGGTCCCGTCCCGCCGGAACCGGCAGCACCACGTGGCCGCCCGCCAGGGCCCCCAGGTAGTGCACCAGGGTCGGGAGGTCGTTGCGGGTCTCGAGCAGCACCAGGCGACGGGTGTCCCCGAGCCGAGCGGCGACGTCGGACACCCGGTCGGCGAGGTCGCCGTAGGACACCCGCCCGGAGTCGGTGAGCACCGCGGTCCGATCGCCGTGGGCACGCAGGTGTGTCACGAGGCCGCTCATGTCAGCACCGCTCCGTGACCCACCACATCGATGCGCACCTTGGCATCGACGGGCGGCGGGGAGAGGCTGTGCTGGCGTACGACGATCGGCGCGGCGTCACCGGCCGGGTCGATCGTCAACAACACGTCATGGCCGAGGAATTCGACGCCGATGACCGTCCCGACACCGTCGAGCCGCCCGCTGTCGTCGACCACCGTCGCCACGAGCTGTTCGGGGCGCAGCATCAGGGTGGCCGGACCGTCGTCGGCCGTCACCGGGATGCGTCCGAGGGCACTGTCGGCCACATTGCCCGACACGGTGCACGGCAGGGTGACGCAGTCGCCGAGGAACTCGGCGGTGAACCGGTCCACGGGTTGGCGGTAGACCTGTTCGGGCGAGCCCACCTGGGTGAAGCGCCCGTCGCGCATGACGGCCACCTGATCGGCGACCGAGAGCGCCTCCTCCTGGTCGTGGGTCACCAGCAGGGTGGTCACGCCGGCGCGGGTGAGCAGGCCCGCGACGGCCTTCCGGGTGGAGGCGCGCAGCCCGGTGTCCAGGGCGCTGAACGGTTCGTCGAGCAGCATCAGGTCGGGTTCGCGGGCCAGCGCCCGGGCCAGTGCGACGCGCTGCTGCTGACCACCGGACAACTGGTGCGGCCGGCGCTGGGCGAACGTGGCGTCGAGCGAGACGGTGTCGAGCAGGTCGGCCACCCGGGCGCGCACCGCGGCGCTCCGGGCGCTCCCGGGCAGGCCGTAGGCGATGTTCTGGCCGACCGTCAGGTGGGGGAACAGGGCGCCGTCCTGGGCGACGTACCCGACGCTGCGACGGTGCGGCGGCACCGCGCTGGTCGCGCTCGCGACCCGCCGGCCGGCGATGGTGATGGTTCCGTCGTCGGGGGTCTCGAACCCCGCGATGAGCCGCAGCAGCGTGGTCTTGCCGCAGCCGGAGGCCCCGACGATGGCGGTCAGGCTGCCCGGTGCCACGTCCAGGTCGATGTGGTCGAGCACGGTGCTGCCGTGGAACGTCTTCGCGAGCGCACGGACCTCGAGCAGGGCGGGGCCGGTCACCGGGCGGCCCCCTTCGTCGACTGTTGGAGCAGGATCATCGTCACCGGGACCGCCAGCAGGACCAGCACCAGGGCGAACGGTGCGGCGGCCGCGTAGTCCAACTCGCTGGCGTAGGACCAGAACCGCATCGACAGCGTCCGGGTCCCGGTCGGGGCGAGCAGCAGCGTCGCGGTCAATTCCGTTGCGACGGCGACGAACACCATCGACGCGCCTGCGGCCGCGGCGGGTGCGGTGAGGCGCAGCGTGACCTGAAGGAACGTCACGGTCGGGGAGCGGCCCAGCGAACGGGACGCCTCCTCCAGGCCGGTCGGCACCTGGGCCAGCCCGGCGCGCACGTTGACCAGGGCGCGCGGCATGAACAGCAGGACGTACGCGAACACGATGAGCGCCACGCTCTGGTACAGCGGGCGGACGACGTGGATCGTGACGGTGACGAGCGCCAGCGCGGTGACGATGCCGGGTAGCGAACTCGTCACGTAGTTGGCGCCTTCGACTGCGCGGGCGAGGAATCCGCTGGACCGCACCGCGACCCAGGCGACGGGGAATGCCAGCGCCGTCGTCAACGCGGCGGCGATCCCGGCCAGCACGACCGTCTGGCCGAGTGCCTCGCCGATGTCGTCGAACGCCCACACCTCGGCGCCGCCGATGTAGAGCCAGCGCAGGATCGTCCACACCGGCACCCCGAGGGCCAGCACGGCCAGGGCGGCGAGCGTCACCTGTGCGCCGATCATGCTGCGGCCCAGGTGAACCGGCGCGGCGGCGCGTTGTGCCCCCGAGCCGATCCGCGCGTAACGCACCTTCCCGCGGGCGGCGGCCTCGGCGAGGAGCAGCACCAGGCACAGCACCACCAGCACCCCGGCCAGCATGCTGCCCGCCGCACCGTCGAACGTCACCTGGAACTGCTGGAAGATCGCGACGGTGAAGGTGTCGAAGCGCACCATCGCGAACGCGCCGAACTCCGCCAGCAGATGCACCGCGATCAGCAGCCCGCCACCGAGGATGGCCAGCCGCAGTTGGGGCAGCACCACCCGGAAGAACACCCCGGCCGAATGGGATCCGAGCGCGCGCGCCGACTCCTCGACGGCCGGATCGAGCCGGCGCAGCGTCGCGGCCGCGGGCAGATACATGAACGGGAAGTAGGACAGCGTGGTGACCAGGACACCGGCCCAGAGTCCGTGCAGCGACGGGACGACGCCGACCCAGGCGTAACTGTTGACGAACGCCGGCACCGCCAGCGGCGCGACGAACACCGGACGCCAGAAGGCACGGCCGGGGAGGTCGGTGCGTTCCACCAGCCACGCCACCCCCACACCGATCACCACGCACAGCGGAACGGTGACCGCGACCAGCGCGACGGTGTTGAGCAGCAATTCGCCGACGCGCGGCCGGACCACCAGTTCGTAGGCCCGGCTCCACCCGATCGAGATCGCCCCCCACACGACGTAACCCAGCGGGATCAGCGTGGCGGCGACCAGGATCGCCACCGTGCCGGAGACCAGTGGGCCGGGCCGGGCGGTCTTGTCGGACCGCGTGACCGGTGTCGCGGGGGGTGGAACGGGCGGGGCGGCGGCGACCACCTACAGCAAGCCAGCCTTCGTCATCAGATCGGTCACCTTCTGGGCGTCCAGCGTGGAGGGATCGACCGTCGGTGCCTGCAGCGTGTCCAGCGGCGGCAGGGCGGGGTTGGCCGGCACCCCGCTGGCAACCGGATACTCGAACGACGTGCCCTTCTCGAGCACCTCCTGTCCGGCCCGACCGGTGATGAACGTGATGAACTGCTGCGCCTGATCCTTCTTGTCGCTGGACTCGAGCACCCCGCCGCCGGAGAGGCTGACGAACGCGCCCGGGTCCTGGTTCTTGAAGTAGTGCAGCGCGGTGTTGCCGCTGATCTCCTTGGTCTTGGACTGATCGCGGAACCAGTAGTAGTGGTAGATCACGCCGCCGTCGACCTCACCGGCGTTGACCGCCTTGAGCGTGGCGATGTTGTCGTTGTAGATGACCGCGTTCGCCTTCATCCCGGCCAGCCACTGCGCCGTCGCGGGTTCACCTTCGAGCTGGAGCAGGGCGGCGACGATCGCCTGGAAGTCGGCCTTCGCAGGCGGGGCGCCCCAGCGGCCCTTCCATTCGGGCCGCTGCAGATCGAGCAGCGATTTCGGCAGCTGATCGGCCTTGAGGCGGGACGGGTTGTAGACGAATACGGTGCTGCGCGCCGCGACACCGGTCCACTTGCCTGTGGCCGGCCGGTACTGCGCGGGAACCTGACCGACGGTGGCGGCGTCGAGGTCGGCGAACAGCCCGGCGCGCTCGACGGCCGCCATGGCGGGCGAGTTCTCGGTCAGGAAGACGTCGGCGGGTGAGGCATCCTTCTCGGCGACCAGTTGGTTACCCAGTTCGGTGTCACCGCCCTGACGGTAGGAGACCTTGATCCCGGTCTCCTCGGTGAAGGCGTCGATCCACTCCTTGGTCAGCGACTCATGCTGCGCGTTGTAGATCAGCAGCTCGTCGGAGTCGTCGGAACTCGAGCAGGCGGCCAGACCCGTCACCACCGCGAGGACCGACACGACGGTGACGATCGGGCGGGTGATCCGGCTCAAACGTGGTCGCATCCAGTGCATCCTTCCCGCGCCACGGGCGCTGTGACCTGAGGCAGACCTAAGTGAAGATACCCTTCCCTATCTGCCGGCCGGGACCTTGTCGCCGACTGGACCGCCACGACCGCAATGCCCCTGATGCGCCATTCGGTAGCTGTCACGATGCGGTAACGATGTCGTGAAGGCACTCTGCGGGTTTCTTGAATCGCGCGTCGATGCCTTAACGAACACTCAGGGAACGGCATCGGATTGAGGCCGACATCACTGCCCAATCTGTCACGCGTTTCGCATTCTGACCAGGCGGTTTCCGGGGCTCGAAGTCCTCCGGTTCTGCGCGGGTACGTTGGCCTCTGGTCGCGGGGGAGAGCGACCGTTCACCACACAGACGAGGAAAGACGAGACATGACCATGTCATCGAAGACCGCACGCCGCGGAATGGCCGCGCGTTTGCCGCGTGCGCTCTGGGCGGCGTGGCCGCGGCGACCATCGCGCTGCCGACCGCCGCGGCGCAGCCTGCCACGTGCGACGCCACCGGCTTCGCAGCCGGCCGGCGAGGGCGAGGCTTCGGTCCGGGCGTACTTCACCGCCCACCCGAATGAGTTCGTGGACCTGCGCAACATCGCCCGGCCGCTGATCGATCAGCGCAACCAGTGCGGGGTGACGGTGCAGCCGGGTCAGCTCGCGACGCTGTTCGACGCGCTCGCCGAGTAATCCCGGCGACGAGAACCGCCGCCGCAGCGACGCGGCGGCGGCGGTTCCCGTCTCACGGGTGGTCAGAGCCGGCCGTGGCGGCTGCGCACGAAGCTGTAGGCGCCGAACGCCGCGATGCCGATCGCGGCGACGATGAGCAGGAACTTGCCGAACGGCGCCTGACCGAGCGTCTTGACCGCCGCGTCGAGTCCGGAGGCCTTGGCCGGGTCGGCCTGCAGGGTCGCGACGATGACGAGGATGCCCGCACCGGCGAGCACGAGGCCCTTGGCCACGTAACCGGAGACGCCGACCGCGGTGATGCCTGTTCCGCCGGCGGCCCGCAGATCCTCGAGGAACTTCTTCGTTGCGCCCTTGTAGACGTGGTAGCCGCCGACCGCGATGACGCCGAGGCCGACAAGGATCAGCAGTGCCTTGCCCCATCCGTGCTGCATGAGTTGCGCCGACATCCCCGAGTTCTGCTGGCCGCTGCTCTGACCGCCACCGGTGGCGAATTGCATGGCCGAGAACGCGATCGCGAAGTTGGCTATCGCCAGACCCACCGACTTGGCGCGCTTCCAGGCGGGATTGTCGCCCTGGGTCTGCCCGTACTGCTCGCCCGGCTTGGATCCGACGACCGCCTCCGCCAGGCGCCACAGACCGAGGGCGACCAACCCGATGGTGGCGATCCACAGCACAACCTTGCCGCCGGTCTGGCCGGCCAGCGTCGCCAGCGCCCCGGACTGGTCGGCGCTGCCGCCGCTGCCGAGTGCGATCCGCAGGATGATGTAGCCGACCAGCAGGTGGAGCACACCGCTGGCGGCGAACCCGGCCCGGGCGGCGTATTCGAAGGCGTTGCTGTCGGTGGCCCTGTTGACAGCGCCGTGGGCGCTGCCTTGAACGTTGCCGTAGCCGGGTCTGGCGCTCATGCTCATGGAACCTCCTGCGTCGGTGCAGTCGCGTGGACGGACGGCTACGAGTCCCCCGTTTTGACGGACGTGAAACTCGGCGCGCCTGTGGATGAACCGGCGCCTGGGGATGAATCGGTCCGGCGGTGGGTTCGGTGTCGGTGGCGCTGCACAGGGTCGGGTCATGACTTCATGGACGCGCGCGCAGATCGGCACGCTGGGGGAGGACCTGGCGGTCGAGCACTTGCGTGGTTTGGGAATGCAGGTGCTGGAACGCAATTGGCGGTGCCGGTACGGTGAGCTCGACGTGATCGTCACCGATCCGCATGGGAGTGCGGTGGTGTTCGTCGAAGTCAAGACCCGCACAGGTGACGGGTTCGGCGGTCTCGCGGAGGCGGTGACGCCGCAGAAGGTGCGGCGGCTGCGCCGCCTCGCGGGGCTGTGGCTGGCCGGTCAGGAGACGCGCTGGGCGGCGGTGCGCATCGACGTCATCGGGGTGCGCCTCGGCGGACGCGTCCCGGTGATCCACCACCTCGAGGGGGTGGCGTGATGGCGTTGGGCCGGGCGTTCTCGGTCGCGGTGTTCGGGCTCGACGGGGTGATCGTCGAGATCGAGGCCCACATCAGTTCGGGCCTGCCGGGGGTGCATCTGGTCGGGCTGCCCGATGCGGCGCTGCAGGAGTCGCGGGATCGGGTGCGGGCGGCGATCACCAATTGCGGCGGCTGTGAGTGGCCGCAGGCACGGCTGACGCTGGCGCTCTCGCCGGCCACGCTGCCGAAGATGGGGTCGGTGTACGACTTGGCCCTGGCGGCCGCGGTGACCTGTGCGCACGGCAAGAAGGAGTGGGACCGGCTCGAAAAGTCGCTGCTCCTGGGCGAATTGGCGCTCGACGGCCGGGTCCGGCCGGTCAAGGGCGTGCTGCCCGCGGTGCTCGCGGCCAAACGGGAGGGCTGGCCGGCCGTCATCGTGCCGTGTGAGAACCTCGCCGAGGCCAGCCTGGTCGACGGCGTCGACGTGTGGGGCGTGCGGACGCTGGGGCAGCTGTACGGGTGGCTGGAAGGCAAGGACGAGCTCGAACGACGGATCGCCGCGCCGCCGGCGGCACCGGACGAGGCGGCCGACCTCGCCGACGTGGTGGGGCAGGCGCATGCCCGCTTCGCGGTCGAGGTGGCCGCCGCGGGTGCGCATCATCTCATGCTGACCGGACCACCTGGGGTGGGCAAAACGATGCTGGCGCAACGCCTTCCGGGCCTGCTGCCGCCGCTGTCGGAAGCGGAGTCGCTCGAGGTGACCGCGATCCACTCGGTGGCGGGCCTGCTGACCGGCGCCGCGCCGCTCATCACCCGGCCGCCGTTCGTGGCGCCACACCAGACGTCGAGTGTCGCAGCGCTGGTGGGCGGAGGGACGGGAATGGCGCGTCCGGGTGCGGTCAGTCGCGCCCACCGCGGGGTGCTGTTCCTCGACGAATGCGCCGAACTCCGGGTGAGCGCGCTGGAGGCGCTGCGCACTCCGCTGGAGGACGGCGAGATCCGGATCGCCCGGCGTGACGGCGTCGCCCGCTATCCCGCCCGTTTCCAACTGGTGCTCGCGGCCAACCCGTGCCCGTGCGCGCGCACCGACCCCAAGGACTGCATATGTCCAGGCGGGGTCAAACGCCGCTATCTCGGCAAGCTGTCGGGTCCGCTGCTCGACCGGGTCGACATCCGGGTCGACATGCACCCCGTGCGGGCCGGCGCGCTGATCCCCGAAGCGGGGGAGCCGACTGCCGTCGTCCGCGAACGCGTCGCGGCGGCCCGCGCGGCGGCGGAGGAACGGTGGCGTCCCTACGGCGTCCGCACCAACGCCGAGGTGAGCGGACCGTTGCTGCGCAGGCGGTTCCGGCTCCCGCGTGACGCGATGGCGCCGCTGCGGACCGCGCTCGAACGCGGCGTGCTGAGCATCCGTGGGGTCGACCGCTCGATGCGGGTCGCCTGGACGTTGGCCGATCTGGCCGGGCGGTCTTCACCGACCAAGGACGACGTCGGCGTGGCGTTGAGTTTCCGGCACGTGGAGGGGCTGCGATGAGCACCGACGTCGAGCGGGCGTGGGCGTATCTGTCCCGGGTCGCCGAACCGCCGTGCCCGGAGCTGGCGGCGCTCGCTGTTGCGCAGGGTCCGGTGGCGGCCGCCGAGAAGGTGCGGCGCGGGGACGTGGAGGACACGCTCGAGCGCAGAACCGAGGCCCGCCGGGAGCAGGACTGTGCGCAGGCCGATCTCGACGTGCTGGCCCGGATGGGCGGTCGGCTCGTCACCCCGTTCGACGACGAGTGGCCGCTGCTGAGCTTCGTCGCATTCGGCACTCTCGATCGCCCGCAGGGACATTCACCACTGGTGCTGTGGGCGGTCGGCCCGGTCGGTGTGGCCGAGACCGCCGGTCGGGCCGCGGCGATCGTCGGCACGCGGGCCGCCACGGCATACGGCGAGCACGTGGCGGGGGACCTGGCCGCGGGGCTCGCGATGCGCGAGGTGGCGGTGGTGTCGGGTGGTGCGTTCGGCATCGACGGCGCGGCGCACCGGGCGACGCTGGCTGCCGACGGCGTGACCGTCGCGGTGGTCGCCGGCGGCGTCGACGTGCCGTACCCGGCCGGCCACGCCGCTCTGCTGAGCCGGATCCGCAGGGACGGGCTGCTCCTCAGCGAATATCCGCCCGGAGCTCGCCCGACCCGGAGCCGCTTCCTGACCCGCAACCGACTCGTCGCGGCCCTGTCGGGTGCCACCGTCGTGGTCGAGGCCGGGGCCCGCAGCGGTGCGGCCAATACCGCGGCGTGGGCCCGGGCACTCGGTCGCCACGTGTGCGCCGTCCCGGGACCGGTCACGTCGAGCGCGTCGGTGGGGTGTCACCGCCTGCTGCGCGACGGTGAGACCACCCTGGTGACCGGCCCCGAGGAGGTCGTCGAGCTGGTGGGACGGATGGGAGAGCTCGCCCCGGTCGAGGCGGGGCCGACGTCACCGCTCGACGCGTGCACCGACGCCGAGCGGCGGATCTACGACGCGCTGCCCATGCGGGGTGCGCGCAGCGCGGACGAGTTGGCGGTCGCCGCGGGCATACCCGCCCACCAGGTGGTTGGGCCGCTGGCGATGCTGGAGGTGGCAGGCTTGGTGGTCCACGAGGGCGGGCGCTGGAAGATCGCCAGGGGGCGGTAGGTCACCGCGCGGGCGGGCCCGCTCGTATCGTCGGGGGATCAGTCGAGAGTCAGGAGGCAGTTGTGGCGGGACGACCGGTGCACACGTTCGAAGTGTTGCGCACGGAGCAGCTGGCACCACACATGATTCGTGTGGTGCTCGGTGGCAACGGAACGACGTCCGGCTTCGGCACCTTCACGCCCAACGAGTTCGCCGACGCCTACGTCAAACTCGTGATCGTCCCCGACAGTGTCGACGTGTCCGCACTCGAGACGCCGCTCACGATCGACAGCTTCACGGCACTGCCACCGGAAAAGCGGCCGGTGGTGCGGACGTACACCGTCCGCAAGGCCGACCCGGAGCGCGGTGAGGTCACCATCGACTTCGTCGTCCACGGGGAACACGGGGTGGCCGGTCCGTGGGCCGCCTCGGCGCGGCCGGGGCAGCCGGCTTACCTCATGGGTCCGAGCGGCGCCTACAGCCCCGATCCGGCGGCCGACTGGCATCTGCTCGCCGGCGACGAGGCCGCCCTGCCCGCCATCGGCGCCGTGCTCGAGGCGCTGCCCGACGATGCCGTCGGCTACGTCTTCGTCGAGGTCGCCGGGCCCAGTGACGAGATCCCCCTGGCCGCGCCCGAAGGCGTCACGGTCAGCTGGGTTTACCGGGGCGGCCGCGCCGATCTGGTCCCCGAGGAAGCCGCCGGCGACAACGCCCCGCTCATCGCGGCGGTCAAGGATGCCGCGTGGCTACCCGGGCAGGCGCAGGTGTTCATCCACGGTGAGGCTCAGGCCGTCATGCACAATTTGCGGCCCTACATCCGCAAGGAACGCGGTGTCGAGGCCAAGTGGGCCTCGTCGATCTCCGGTTACTGGCGACGCGGCCGCACCGAGGAGACGTTCCGGCAGTGGAAGGCCGAGCTGGCCAAGGCCGAAGCGGCGAACTGAGACGCGAGTCTGCGCCCCCGCCGGTGCCCGGGCTGGCACGCTGACGGGCATGGCATTCGGCGACTACCAACTCGAGATCTACCTGCAGGGGCTGTCCGGCATCGTGCCGAACCTGCCGATGACGTTCGCGGAATGGGAGGCCAAGGCCCAATCCGCGATGCCGCCGTCGGTGTACTCCTACGTCGCGGGCGGGGCGGGCGACGAACGCACGCAGCGGGTCAACCGCACGGCCTTCGACAACTGGGGCCTGATACCGCGGATGTTCCGGGCCACCCGTGATCGCGACCTGTCGGTCGACCTGTTCGGATTGTCCCTGCCTGCACCGGTTTTCATGGCGCCGATCGGCGTCATCGGCATCTGCGCGCAGGACGGGCACGGTGACCTCGCGAGCGCGCGGGCCGCCGCGCGCACCGGGGTGCCGATGGTGGTGTCCACGCTCACCGAAGACCCACTCGAAGACGTCGCCGCCGAGTTCGGGGAGACACCGGGCTTCTTCCAGCTCTACACCCCGACCGATCGGGACCTGGCCGCGAGCCTGGTGCAGCGCGCCGAGGCCGCCGGCTACAGGGGGATCATCGTCACGCTCGACACCTGGGTGCCAGGGTGGCGGCCCCGCGACCTGTCGACCTCGAACTTCCCGCAGCTGCGCGGGCGCTGCCTGGCCAACTACACCAGCGACCCGGTGTTCCGGGCCGGCCTGGCGCGGCCACCGGAGGAGGACCCGCAGGGCGCCGTGTTCAAGTGGGTGTCGCTGTTCGGCAACCCGCTGACGTGGGAAGACCTGCCCTGGCTGCGCTCGCTGACCAAGCTGCCCCTGATCGTCAAGGGAATCTGTCACGCCGACGACGCCCGGCGCGCCAAAGACGAAGGCGTCGACGGCATCTACTGCTCCAACCACGGCGGTCGCCAGGCCAACGGCGGCCTCCCGGCGATCGACTGCCTGCCCGGCGTCGTCGAGGCCGCCGACGGGCTCCCGGTGCTGTTCGACTCCGGCATCCGCAGCGGCTCGGACATCGTCAAGGCGCTCGCGCTCGGCGCCACCGCCGTGGGCATCGGCCGGCCGTACGCCTACGGGTTGGCGCTCGGCGGCGTCGAGGGCGTCGTCCACGTCCTGCGGTCGCTGCTCGCCGAAGCCGACCTCACCATGGCCGTCGACGGCTATCCGACGCTGGCCGATCTCACCCCGGACACGCTGCGGCGCGTCGGCTGGACACCCGTGGCGGCTCTGCCACGGTAGGGGCGTGGAGTCCGTCCTCGAGGAGTTCGACCAGTACCTCGCGCTGGAGCGGGGCCGCTCCGTCCACACCCGGCGCGCGTACCTCGGGGATCTGCGCTCCCTGTCGGCGTTCGTCGACGCCCGGACCCCCGGCGCCGACCTCACGTCGCTGACCCTGCCCGTGCTGCGCGCCTGGCTCGCCGCCCAGGCCGTCGACGGAACGGCGCGCACCACCTTGGCCCGGCGGACCTCGGCGGTGAAGACCTTCACCGCGTGGGCCGTGCGTCGGGGCCTGATGACGGGTGACCCGGCCGCTCGGCTGCAGGTGCCCAAAGCGCGGCGGACGTTGCCCGCGGTGCTGCGCCGTGACCAGGCCCGCGACGCGCTCGACGCCGCGAATCTCGGTGCGCAGCAGGGTGATCCGCTCGCCCTGCGCGACCGGTTGATCGTCGAGATGCTCTACGCCACCGGGATCCGCGTCAGCGAACTGTGCGGACTGGACATCGACGACGTCGACACCCCCCGGCGGCTGCTGCGCGTACTCGGCAAGGGGGACAAGCAGCGCACCGTCCCGTTCGGCGAACCGGCCGAGCAGGCACTGCGAGCCTGGCTGAGCGGTGGCCGTCCGTCGTTGGCCACACCCGAGTCGGGGCCCGCGCTGCTGCTCGGCGCGCGCGGGCGGCGACTCGACCCGCGCCAGGCCCGCACGGTCGTGCATCAGACCGTCGGCGCGGTCGACGGCGCGCCCGACATCGGCCCGCACGGCCTGCGGCACAGCGCCGCCACACATCTGCTCGAAGGCGGCGCCGATCTGCGCATCGTGCAGGAACTGCTGGGCCATTCCACGCTCGCGACGACCCAGCTGTACACCCACGTCACCGTGGAGCGGCTGCGCGCCGTCCACGACCAGGCCCACCCGCGCGCCTGAGTGCGACGGTGTGAGCCGGCCTGAGGTTAGTGTTGCCGGATGAAGAGCGTCGTGCTGGTCGTGGTCGGGATCCTGATGGCCCTGGCGGGTGGGCTCTTCGCGCTCCAGGGGTTCGGGTTCGTCGGGGGGAGCCCGATGAGTGGCACCACGACGTGGTCGATCGCCGGACCGGTCATCGCGGTGGTGGGTCTGGGACTGGTCTACCTGGGCTGGCGGGCCGCGTCACGACCGCAGTAACGCGATGACCTGCGCGAGGTCCGGCATCGCGGACGGCCGGCCGGCCCATTCGTCGAACACCGTCCAGTAGGTCACCCCGAAGGTCTGTCGCCGTTCGTCCAGCGTGTGCGCCATCTGTTCGTGGGTGCCGAGCAACACGAACGGCGAGTCGAGCAGTTCGGCGGCGCTGACCCCGCCGAGCGCGGCAGCCAGTTCCGCGGCGGCGGCGTCACGGTCGTCGGTCGCCACCACCGCCTGGATCAGCGCGTTGAGTTCGATCTCGTCGAACCGGTCGCCTGCGGCGTCGCGCACGAGCGCGATGCGGTCCCGCAGCCCCTCGGGTCCGAAGTGCGTCAACGCGACCTCGGTGGCGTCGTGGTTGTGGGCGATACCGGCGAACCCGGCGATGTCGGCGAGCCGGCCCGCCAACCGCAGCACCCGCTCTCCGTTGCCGCCGATCAGCATCGGCACCCGGTGCGGGGGTGCGGGCAGCAGCGCCCGGGCCCCGGCGTGCACCCGGTAGTGCGCACCGTCGACGTCGACCGCGTCGCCGTCGAGCAGGGCACGGATGATCCCGGCCGACTCCTCCAGTCGGGCGACACGGACACCGCCACGGTCGAACGGGATTCCCGCCGCGTCGTACTCCGATTTCATGTGGCCCGCACCGAGGCCGAGTTCGAACCGGCCGTCGGACACCGTGGCCACGCCCGCCGATTCGCGCGCGGTCTCCACCGGGTGTCGAAAGTCGTTGTTGAGCACCAATGTCCCGACGTGTAGCCGGTCGGTCACCATCGCCGCGGCCGTCGCCCCGGTGAACGGCGGTGTCGCCGGCACCAGGTGGTCGGCGAAGGTGAGCACGTCGAACCCCGAGGACTCCACCGCGCGGGCGAAGCGCCGGGTGTCCGACGCGTCGCGCGACCGTGCTGTGGTGAGGCCGAATCGGAAGGGTCGTGACCGGTGGGCTTCGCCGGCGATCATGACGTCGATTGTGGGCGCTCTCGGCGTGCGCAGTCGCGCCCAGCGTGACCCAACACGCCGAATTCGCTACGGGCGGAGCGGCAGCAGCCGGATCGGTGTCGTCTCCAACAGCCCCAGCGGGTCGACGTACTGCGCGCGCGACGCGGGACCCCACATCGCCCCCCAGTGCAGGCAGGCCTCGGCTGCGCACCCGGGGTGGCCCGCCAGCGCCTCGCCGAGCACCGCGCCGGCACGCACGGTCTGCCCCGCCCGCACCGACGGCCGCACCGGTTCGTAGCTGGTGCGCAGGCCGCCGGGATGGGCGACCGAGACCAGAAGCCGCCCGGCCAGTTCGCCGGCGAACACCACCGTGCCGGCCTGCGCCGCGTACACGGACTGCCCGGGCGCGACGGCCAGGTCGACCCCGCGGTGTCCGCGCTGCCAGTTCGGTGTGGGCGCGTCGAACGTCCGCACCACCGGAGGGCGCGGCCGCACCGGCCAGTCCAACCTGCCCGTCTCGGCCGCCACCGGCGCCGCCACGGCGACGGAGATCGCCACCAGCACCGCCAGGAGTCGCATCGGCCCAGTTCAGACGTTTTCCGTGGAGATCGCCAGGGGTGCGCCGCCGCCCTGTGGAGCGGGCTCACGCTGTGGACAAAGCACCTGTTCCGACGGTGTAAACTCCTACCTGCAGTTCGCTTCGAGCGGGCTGACTTCGCGTGTCTGCACCTCGACCGGAGAGTCGAACCGGATGCCGGCGGTCCCGTCCCAGACGGGTCCGGCACTCCAGCAGTCACCAGGGCCCAGCGTCACCCGACGCCGGGCGGCAACCGACAACAAGAGGACATGGCCATCATGGCTGTTGTAACCATGAAGCAGCTGCTCGACAGCGGCACCCACTTCGGGCACCAGACCCGTCGCTGGAATCCCAAGATGAAGCGGTTCATCTTCACCGACCGCAACGGCATCTACATCATCGATCTGCAGCAGACGCTGACCTACATCGACAAGGCGTATGAGTTCGTCAAGGAGACGGTCGCGCACGGCGGTTCGATCATGTTCGTCGGCACCAAGAAGCAGGCGCAGGAGTCCATCGCCGAAGAGGCGACCCGCGTGGGCATGCCCTACGTGAACCAGCGCTGGCTGGGCGGCATGCTCACGAACTTCTCCACCGTGCACAAGCGTCTGCAGCGCCTCAAGGAACTCGAGGCGATGGAGCAGACCGGTGGCTTCGAGGGTCGCACCAAGAAGGAAATCCTGATGCTGACCCGCGAGAAGAACAAGCTCGAGCGCAGCCTCGGTGGTATCCGAGACATGCAGAAGGTGCCCTCGGCCATCTGGGTCGTCGACACCAACAAGGAGCACCTCGCGGTCGCCGAGGCCCGCAAGCTGAACATCCCGATCATCGCGATCCTCGACACCAACTGCGACCCCGACGTCGTCGACTACCCGATCCCGGGCAACGACGACGCGATCCGGTCCGCTGCGCTGCTGACCAGGGTCGTGGCCTCCGCGGTCGCCGAGGGTCTGCAGGCCCGGGCCGGCGGCGGCAACGGCGCCAAGGCCGAGGCCGGCCAGGATGGGGTGGCCGCCGAACCGCTCGCCGAGTGGGAGCAGGAACTGCTCGCCGGCGCGACGGCGTCGCCGACCGCGGCCGGTGCCGCGCCCGGCACGCCCGAGGCGGACATCCAGACCGAACCCACCGCCCCCCAGAACCCGTAGGAAGGCTCACATGGCGAACTACACCGCTGCCGACGTCAAGCGGCTTCGGGAGCTGACCGGCGCCGGCATGATGGCTTCGAAGAATGCGCTCGTCGAGGCCGACGGCGACTTCGACAAGGCTGTCGAACTGCTGCGCATCAAGGGCGCCAAGGACGTCGGCAAGCGCGCTGAGCGCGCGACCGCCGAGGGCCTGGTCGCCGCCAAGGACGGCGCACTGATCGAGCTGAACTCCGAGACCGACTTCGTCGCCAAGAACGCGGAGTTCCAGTCGGTGGCCGATCAGATCGTCGCCGCGGCGGCCGCCGCCAAGGCCTCCGACCTCGACGCCCTCAAGGCCGCGAAGGTCGGTGACACCACCGTCGAGCAGGTCATCGCGGACCTGAGCGCCAAGATCGGCGAGAAGCTCGAACTGCGCCGCGTCGCCTACTTCGACGGCCAGGTGGAGACCTACCTGCACAAGCGTGCGGCGGATCTGCCGCCGGCGGTGGGCGTGCTGGTCGAGTACACAGGTGACGACAAGAGTGCGGCCCACGCGGTCGCCCTGCAGATCGCCGCGCTCAAGGCGAAGTACCTCACCCGCGAGGACGTGCCCGAGGACGTCGTCGCCAACGAGCGCCGCATCGCCGAGGAGACTGCCCGCAACGAGGGCAAGCCCGAGCAGGCGCTGCCGAAGATCGTCGAGGGCCGGGTCACCGGTTTCTACAAGGACGTCGTGCTGCTCGATCAGCCGTCGGTCTCCGACAGCAAGAAGACGGTCAAGGCCCTGCTCGACGAGGCAGGCGTGACCGTCACCCGGTTCGTCCGGTTCGAGGTCGGCCAGGCCTGACGCGCGATCACTCGTAGAGGTGCCCCGGAACGCGAGTACCGGGGCACTTTTGCGTCTGCTCCACCGACTGTGCGGTACGTGTTGGTACCGTCGGGCCATGACCCGCATCAGCGCCTTCACCGACGACGCCCTCGCAGACCTGGACGCCGTCGGCATCGTTGAGGCCCTGCGCTCGGGGCGGGTGTCGCGCGCCGACCTCGTCGAGGCGGCGATCGCGCGCACCGAGGCGGTCGACCCGGCGCTCAACGGCCTGGCCTACGAAGCGTTCGAGCGGGCCAGGGCACGGGCGGGCGCACCCCGGTCCTTCGGTGGCTACTTCGACGGTGTCCCGACCTACATCAAGGACAACGTCGCCGTCGGCGACATGCCGACCATGCAGGGCACCGACGCGTGGGAGCCCCGGCCCGCGGCGGCGCACGGGGACTTCGCCCGCGCGTACCTGGCGACCGGTCTGCTGGCGCTGGGCAAGACGCGGCTGTCGGAGTTCGGGTTCTCGGCCTCCGCCGAACACCCCCGGCTCGGCGCGGTGCGCAACCCGTGGAACACCGACCACACCGCGGGCGCGTCCTCATCGGGTTCCGGGGCGTTCGTCGCCGCCGGTGTGGTCCCGGTCGCCCACGCCAACGACGGAGGCGGGTCGATCCGGATTCCGGCCTCCTGCAACGGATTGATCGGCCTCAAGCCGTCCCGCGGCCGGTTGCCGCTCGACCGGGATGTGCGCCAGATGCCGGTGCGGATCGTCGCCAACGGTGTCGTCACCCGCTCGGTCCGCGACACCGCCGCGTTCTACCGCGAGATGGAACGGGTGCATCGCAACCCCGGACTGCCGCCGATCGGTGACGTGACCGCGCCCGGCAGGCAGCGGCTGCGCATCGCGGTGTGCACCCACTCGATCGCCCGTGAGGCGAGCCTCGAGGTGCGCGAGGAGACGATGAAAACCGCTGCGCTGCTCGAGGAGTTGGGCCACCACGTCACCCCGATCGACAACCCCGTCCCCGGACACTTCATGGACGACTTCCTGCTCTACTGGTCGTTCCTGTCGTTCGCCCTCGTCCGGGGTGGCCGTCGCACGTTCGGCGCCAGCTTCGATCGCACCCGCCTGGACAACCTCACACTAGGTCTCGAAGCCCACGCCGCGCGCAACCTGCACAGGCTGCCGGTTGCCATCGCGCGCCTGGCCCGCACCCGTCGCATCACCGCGCGCCTCGCCCGCGACCACGACGTCGTGCTGACCCCCACCCTGGCCGACGCTCCACCGCGGATCGGCCACCTCGACCCGACGGCGGACTACCGGCAGATCATCGATCGGCTGGTCGATTGGGTGGCGTTCACACCGCTGCAGAACGCCACCGGCGACCCGGCGATCTCCTTGCCGCTCGGGCATTCCGACCACGGACTGCCCATCGGCATGATGTTCGCCTCGACCGTCGGGCAGGAGAGGCGGCTGCTGGAACTGGCCTACGAACTCGAGCAGGCGCGGCCGTGGCGGCGCATCCAGGATTGAGGGTCCTGCTCAGCTGCGGCTTCTGCGACCCACCCGCGGCACCCCGGCGAGCAGACCGCGCTGCGGCACCCCGGTGACGGGCTCGGCCGCCGCGCCGAGTTCGGCCAGGATGTCGTTGGCGGCGAGCACCCCCGACATCGCCGACCGTTCCATCAGTCCGGCCACGAAGGGCAGTTCGACGAAATCGCCGGCCACCCGCAGACCGCGGGCGTCGCTGCGCACGGTGGGCCGGGTGCCCGTCGACCCGGGCGGGAACGCCGGCGCCGTCGCCTCCAGACGGTGGTGTTCGTGGATCACCGCGGCGTCGGCGGTTTCCGGCCACAGTGCCGCGAGCTCCTCGCGCAGCGCCCGGGCCGCCGCCTCGGCATCGGTCGATCGGCAAGCGTAGGAATGCAATTCGACGACCGAGCCGCCGGTGGAGCGGGACCACCGCGCGCTCGGTTCCTCGAGACGTGAATACACCGCCACCGAATCGAGCGTCGGCTGTCCGGTCACCGCGCTGAACGGTGCGCGCTCAGCAGCCACGTCGCGGTCGAGCCACAGCCTGCTGACCGCGAACGGCGGTGCCACGGACAGGGTTTCGCAACGCTGCGACAGCAACGGCGCCGCCGCGGCCAGGGCCGGGGAGTCGGCGATCAGCCGACGCAACGCGCCCGGATCGACGGCGAGCACCACGTGCCGGCCGACCAGGTCACCCTCACCGGTGCCGACGCGCCAACCGTGGCCGTCCGGTGCGATGCCGGTGACCGGGGTGCCGGTGCGGACGGCGGCGCCGAGCCGGGTCAGATACTCGCGCAGTGGATGCCAGATCGCGGTCGCGTGGTCGGTGGTGGGCACATCGAAGCCGATGCCCTCCGGGTTGCCGAGGAAGTAGTAGTGGAACATCGCGACCAACTCGGCCGCGGACAGGTCGCCCTGGTTGCAGAAGAAGGACCGGGCGAACGCCTCGAACAACATGCTCCTGGTGCGCTCGGACATCCCCAATCGGTCGAGAAACGTTGCGGCGTCGGTGGTGTCGAGCTCGGCGACCGTGGTCGCGCGGTCGTAGGCCAGCAGCGCTCGGCCGGCGTCGGGGTCGGCGCGCATCAGGTCCCGCCGCGACAGGCTCTTGGACCGCATCGCCAGCGCCAGGAGGTTCAGCGGCGGTGCGGCGGGCAGGCCGGCCAGATCCTCGGCCGGCCACGTCGCGGAGATGACCGGGTAGCTCGGCACCGGAGCGAGGAAGGACAGGTCGGCGTCGACGCGCCGCAGCACCGACCGCCAGGTGTAGTAGTGCCGGAAGAAGGCGTGGAACCCGTGCTCGACGTTCTGTTCGCTGCCGTCGGGCAGCCGTTCGGGCCAGGCGCCCAGGCGCCCGCCGAGGTGTTCGGCCGCCTCCAGCACCGTGACGGCGACACCGCGCTCGGCGAGCACGACCGCGGCCGAGATCCCCGCGATCCCACCGCCGACGACGATCGCCTCCGCTCCCGGGGGAACCCGGCGCGGCGCCAGCGGATCGGGTATGACCAGTCGGCGCGGCCGCATCCGCCCCGGCGCGGCCCGGCTGTGCGGTGTCGTCACCCGGGCACCATCCCGCCGTCGCGGCGGCGCCGGCCCAGCGCCACCGCGAACGGCACCGCGACCGTGCCCATCAGCAGACCGCCGACGAGTGCCGAGCCGGGCAGGCCGAAGAACGCCGCATGCCCGAGCACCGAGGAGAAGTACACCCAGAGGTACAACGCCGCGGCCGGCGCCGAGGGCGCCGACTCCCTCGGCAGTGCCCGGTTCAGGACCGCCATGATCGCCGTCGACACCATCAACCAACCCAGGTAGTTCGTCCACGGGATGTCCGGGATCAGCGGCAGGCCCGGCACGGTGGCGGACCACGTCCAGTGCCCGGCGGAGACCATCTGGGGGTCCAGGAAGACATCCCACGCGGTGAGCGCGACCGCCCCGAGCGCGACGACGGCCACGGGCCGCACGGCCAGCGTCCTGGCCACCACCAGCGCGGGCCAGGCCATCATCACCCAGGCCAGCGGGACGACGACCGGAACGCCGAGAAGTTCGGGGCCGAGTGTGCCGGTGTAGGCGTACGGCCCGAACGGCCATCCGGTGGAGACCCCGACCGCCTCGGCGGCCAGGCCGCCGCCGCCTGCCACCGCGACCAGGACGCCCGCGCCGGCCGCCCCGTGCACCCGTGCGGCGTCGGCGACCGCGGCGACGAAGAAGACCACCACACTCGTCACCGTCACCTCGGTGCGCCAGGCGTCGGGCATCAGCGGGTAGGCGATCTGAACGCCGACGGCGGCGGCGACCAGCGTCCACACCACCGCCGTTCCGCGCACCGGCGCGACGGGCACGGCCAACGCCACCGTGTGTACCTCCACTTCTGGCACTTCTCGGACGCCGCCGAACGCCGCCTGCGCGGGCGGGGCGAGACTTCGTAGAGTCTCCAAGGTGCCCGATGATCGATTCGCCGAAACGTCGCGTGCACTCGTCGTCATCGGCTCGTCACTCGCGTGCCTGGGCACGCTGCACCAGCTGGTCAACCTGCGACTGCTGCGGCGCCCGCCCGCCGATCCGCCGCCGGTGACGGCGAGCGTATCGATCCTGGTCCCGGCCCGCGACGAGGCACACCGGATCGCGCCGACGATCCGGTCACTGGTCGGGCAGCGGGGTCTGTGCGATTCCGAGATCCTCGTCCTCGACGACCGGTCGACCGACGGCACCGCCGACGTCGTGCGCCGGACCGCCGGGCCGCGGTCGGGTGTGACCGTGCTGACCGGCGCCGACCCCCCACCGGGATGGCTCGGCAAACCGCACGCCTGCGCACAACTGACCGCCGCGGCGCGTGGGGAGATCCTCGTGTTCGTCGACGCCGACGTCGTGCTCACCCCGCATGCGGTCGCCGCCGCGATCGCCGTGCTGCGCGGACCGCGGCCGCTGGACCTGCTCTCCCCGTGGCCGCGCCAGATCACCGCCGGTGTCGCCGGCCGACTGGTGCAACCGCTGCTGGCGTGGTCCTGGCTCACCACCCTTCCGCTGCGGCTGGCCGAGCGGTCGCGGCGTCCGTCGATGGCCGCGGCCAACGGCCAGTTCCTGGTGGTCGAGGCCGGTGCGCTGGCCCGCGCCGGCGACTGGGGGTCGGTGGCGGGGGCGGTACTCGACGACATCTCGCTCGCGCGGGCGGTGCGCGTCTCCGGTGGCCGGACGGGGCTCGCCGACGGCTCGCGGCTGGCGACGTGCCGGATGTACGCGACGGGCCGCGAACTGCGCGACGGGTACCGCAAGTCGCTGTGGGCGGCGTTCGGCTCCCCGCTCGGCGCGCTCGCGGTCGGCACGATGCTGGCGGTCGTCTACGTCGTGCCTGCGGCCGCCGCGGTGACCGGTTCACGCGTCGGTGCGCTCGGCTACGCCGCCGCGGTGGTGGGCCGCGCCCTTGCGGCGCCGTGGGGCGGCCGGCGCTCGGATGCGGCCGCGCACCCGGTCTCGGTGCTGATGCTGCTGGCGCTGTTGGTGTCGTCATGGATCGGTCAGATTCGCGGCACGCTGCACTGGAAAGGCCGCAAGGTATGAGCACGGTGGCGGTCATCGGCGCGGGGCTGGGCGGGCTCGCCGCCGCCGCTCGCCTCGGCGCGGCCGGCCACCGCGTCACGGTCTACGAGAGCGCGAGCACCGTCGGCGGAAAACTCGGCCTCCTCGAGCGTGACGGGTTCGCGTTCGACACGGGACCGTCGCTGCTGACCATGCCCGGCATCCTCGAGCAGCTGTTCCTCGACACCGGCGGCCCGGCCGACCTCCCGCTGACCCCCGTCGACCCGGCATGCGCGTATTTCTTCGCCGACGGCACCCGCCTCGAACTGCCCTTCGACCACACCCGGGTTCCCGCGGCGCTCGACGCGGCCCTGGGTCCCGGCGCCGGCGAGTCGTGGCGACGCCTGCACACCCGCTCCCGGCGGCTGTGGGAGCTGGTCGGTGACCCGGTGCTGCGCCGGCCGGTCTCACTGCCCGCGCTGGCCCGGATGGCTGTGCGCCCCGCTGATCTCAGGGCGGTCGCGCCATGGCAGACCATCGACGGGCTGGGCCGCCGGGTGCTGACCGATCCGCGAATGCGGATGTGGCTCAACCGGTATGCGACGTACTCCGGCTCCGACCCGCGCCGCACCCCGGCGGTGCTGTCGGTGACGGCGTTCGTCGAGCAGGAGTTCGGTTCCTGGTACGTACCGGGTGGGCTGCGCCGCATCGTCGAGGCCGTCGAACAGCGCTGCGGCGCACTCGGGGTCGAGATCCACACCGGCGCGGCGGTCGACGCGGTGACGGTGTCGGGCGGGCGCACGACAGGGGTGCGGGTCGACGGGGTCGAGGTCTCTGCCGACGCGGTGGTCAGCGATGCCGACGCCGGCGTGCTGTACGAGCGGCTGCTGCCGCCACGTGCCGGCGGGGCGTTGCGGCGGCGACTGCGTGGGCGGTCCCCGTCGATGGGGGGCTTCGTGGTGCTGCTCGGCCTGTCCGGGCGGCGGCCGGGTCCGGCGCACCGGATCTACTTCCCGCGCGACTACGCTGCCGAGTTCGACGCGATCTTCGGGCGCGCCCCGCGACCCGTACCCGACCCCACCATCTACGTGCACGCACCGGACGACCCGGCGCTGCGCCCCGACGACGATTCGGAGAGCTGGTTCGTGCTCGTCAACGCACCCGCACACAACCCGGCAGGCGGCGTCGACTGGGACGCTCCCGGCCTCCGCGAGCACTACACCCGACGTGTGCTCGACCTGCTGGCCGAACGCGGCGCCGACGTCCGCGACCGCGTCCGGTTCGTCGAGGTGATCACCCCCGCCGACCTGGAACGCCGTACCGGCGCGCCCGGTGGAACCATCTACGGCACCGCGTCGCACGGACCGCGCGCCGCGCTGCGCCGCCCGGCCAACCGCAGCCGCGTGCCCGGGCTCTACCTCGTCGGCGGCTCGGCGCATCCGGGCGGCGGCATCCCGCTGGTGCTGATGTCGGCCGAGATCGTCGCCGGTCTCATCGGGCCTGCCGGAAGCGCGGCGGTGTCGAACGCCGCACCCCGACCGCCAGCTGCACCATCCCGACGGCCCCGATTACCGTCCACGTGATGGCGAACGTGGTGCCCCAGCCCCATCCGAGCAGCGGCAGGCCGGCCGGCAACGCCGCGGCCCCACCCGCCGCCAACGCCACGACGATCAGCCGGGTCGGCCGTTCGGCGACGGTGACCGCGCCGACGCCCGGCATGCCGACCGCCTGGGCGCGCGACCGGATGTACTCGTGCAGCAGGACCAGGACGACCGCCGCGGCCACCCACCCGGGCGGCGCGCCGAGCGCCAGCAGCACACCGCCGAGCAGCACGTCACCGATGCGGTCGGCGACCGCGTCGACGATCGCGCCCAGCGGCCGGGCCCGACCCGTGCGCAGCGCGACCGCACCGTCGAGGGTGTCGAGCACCCCGGCGCCCACGATCAGCGGCACCGCGAGCCACAGCCACCCGGCGCCGGCGACGCTGCCCCATACGACCACGGCCAACGCCCCGGCCAGCGCCAGCACCCCCGCCGCCGACAGCAGGTCGGGTGGCACCCGCAGCACCGGCCCGGTGGCCAGCGCCCCCACCATCCGCAGCCAGCCGCGCGCCACACCCGACGGTCGGACCCCGTCGTGCAGCGCCGACCAGCCGTCATCGTCGGCCGGGGGTCGTGGGCTCACAGCATCAGCCTGCCAGCATCCGCAAGGGCGGGGCGCGCGGTGAGCCGGGTACGCCGGCTGGCCACCGAAGTCCGCCGGACCTTCCCGGGCAGCGACCTGTCGCTGTGGGCGGCGGGCGCCACGTTCTTCGGGATCATCGGGATCGCTCCGCTGGCGCTGGTGTCGTTGTGGGCGGTCGGCGCCCTGGTCGGCCACGAGACCGTCACCTCGGCGATCGACGCCGCGGTCGGCGGTCTGCCCGACGGGCACGGCACCCCCCAAGCGCTGCGCACGCTCACCTCCGTGGCCCTGTCGATGTCGTGGGTGCAGGCCCTCGTCGTGCTCTTCCCGGCCAGCCTGTACGGCGAGGGGCTGCGCCGAGCGTTCGTCCAGATGTCTTCTGCGCCCGACACTCTCACCGGATGGCGCGGCCGCGTCGGCCTACTCGGCGTGGCGGCGGTGGCTCCGCTGCTGCTGCTCGCGGTGCTCGCCTCGGCGCCCTACGTCGGCCCGCTCTACGACCGCGGGGGATGGTCGCTGATCTGGGGCATCGTGGTGGCCTTCCACATCGTCTGGCTGACCGTGTCGACCGCATTGGTGGGGGTGTTCGGGTTGATCGGACCCGGCCGGCTGGCCTGGCGGCCGCTGCTGATCGGCGCATTCGGCACCGGCGCGATCCTGGCCGGATTTCTGCAGGGCTTCGTGCTGTTCCTGGCGATCCCGATTCCGTGGTCGGCGCCGTTCGGCGGCCTGCCCATCGTCGGCGCGGTGTCGGCTCTGGCCCTGTGGCTGTATCTGCTGCACATCCTGGTGCTCTGCGGCTTTCGCGTCACCGTCGCGCTCGACGACGTGATGCGCCCGGCCGGCCGACGGGTTCAGGACCGGGACACAGCGCCGTAACGGAACCGGCCGGGAGTTAACGCCGCGGACACTGCGCGCTGCTGCAGGGGAAACGAGACGGTCTGACGATCTCTTCTCGTGCAGACCAGTCAGGTCGACAACGCAACGACTTCCGCACGATCACCGCTGATCGCCACCTCTTCCGGGAACACCTTCGGGTGCCTCGTCCGTTTCGCGCTGGCCAACATCCGCCGCCGGCCCGCACGCTTCGTGCTGGCCGTCCTCGGTATCGCCCTGGCGATCGCCTGCGTGACGGTGGTGCGCACGATCTCGTCGAGTTACGCGATCACCGGCGCTGATTCGGTCAGCGACGTGCTCGGTGACGCGCACCTGTGGGTGGTGCCCGCCGCCGGTGTGCGGTACGACCCCGACACCCAGGCGCTGATCGCCGGAGGTGCCGCCCCGGCGATCGAGGTTCCCGCCGGGTGGAGCGCCACGCGGACACTGTCGGGACGCGCGGAGATCAACGGTGTCCCGGTGTCGCTGCGGGGCGACGACGAGACCCCCTCGGGCCGAGCGGTTTTCGGCGACACATTGGCCGAGCGGCTCGGTGTGTCCCCGGGTGACCACGTCGACGTCGGGGGCCACGACCTGGTCGCCGAGGTCGCAAGCGCCGGTCATTCGGTCACGGTCGCCACCCCGGTCGCCCACGGGCTGGTCGGCGACGACGGCTGGTGGACCGTGAGCGCACCGGCGGGACAGGAGAACCGGCGCGACCTCGCGCAGACATTCGGTGCGGCCACCGGTCTGGCCGCGACCGCCGACCCGTCGCAGACCCCCGATCCGGGTGGAGGAGGTCTGATCTACGACACCGTCGGGGGCAACGGACCGCTGTCGTTCGAGCAGAAGTTCTCGGCGCTGTTCTCGGGCAAGGTGACGAGTTCGACGCTCGGCCTGATCTCGACGATCGGTCTGGCCCTCGGGTTCGTGATCGCGGTGTCGTCGTTCCTGGCCGCCGTCGCCGAACGCAAGCGCGAGTTCGGGATCATGTCGAGCATCGGCCTCGCCGACGAGGTGCTCTACTTCTTCCTCGTCGAATCGGCGCTCGTCTTCGTCGCCGCCTACCTCGTCGGAGTGCTGGGCGCGGGAGTCGCTGTCGCGCTGGTGATCCCGGGTATCGCGACACCGATTGCCTGGCTGCAGGCCGCCGGCATGGTCGCCGCGTTCATCCCCGCGATGGCGATCGTCGGGGCGCTCGTACCCGTGCACCGGTTGTTGCAACAACGTCCGGTCGACCTGCTGGGGGCCAGATGATCCGCCGGGGACTGTCCTACGGGTGGCTGTCGACCCGCCGCCGCATCCGCGAGCTGATGCTGCCCGTCGTCACGACCGCGACCGGTGCGTTCCTGGTCGTCATCGTGTTCGGGATGTCCGGCGGGATCCGGGCGCAATCCGCGTCGCTCGGCCACGCCGACCAGATCGACCGCGCCGTCGTCCTCATCGCCATCAGCGTGCTGCTGGTCGGTGTCGTCGAGGTGGCCGTGGCCACCACGCGCACCGTCGCGCACCGCACCCGGGAACTCGGGGTGCTGGGCGCCAACGGAATTCCGCGTCTGCCGGTGGTCGCGGCGCTGCTCGTCGAACCCCTCGTCGCCGCGATGCTCGGCGCGCTGACCGGCGCGGCGGCGGCCGCGGTGGCGGGGGTCGTCCTCGGGGCCACCGGCCTCGCCGCCGGCGGAGTCACGGCCAGCGGCCTGCTCACCGGTGTCGCGACGGCCGTCGCGGTCAGTGTCGTCGCGGCACTGGCGACCAGCATCCCGCCCACCTGGGCGGCCGCGTCGCGCCCGCCCATCCGCTCCCTGACCGCAGGAGGCTGACATGACCGCCATCGAAGAACGCCGAGACCACGACACGGCCACCTCGCCGCCGCTTCCGCTGATCGAGATCGCCGACGTGTGGAAGCTGCACAAACTCGGCGACGAAGTGGTGCGTGCGCTGGTCGCCGCGGACCTCACGGTGATGCCGGGCGAGTTCGTCTGCCTGATGGGGCCCAGCGGCAGCGGGAAATCCACGCTCCTCAACATCATCGGCGGGCTGGACCGCCCGACGAAGGGTTCGGTGACCGTCGCCGGGCGCGACACCCGCACCCTGACCGAGAGCCAGTTCGCCGCCCTGCGCCACGACACGATCGGGTTCATCTTCCAGAGCTACAACCTGATCCCGTTCCTGTCGGCGGTCGAGAACGTCGAGCTTCCGCTGATGTTCGAACCGTACGACCGCAAAGCGTTGCGCACCAGGGCGATCGAACTGCTCGAACTCGTCGGCCTCGGCCACCGCATCCACCACCAGCCGACCAAGATGTCCGGCGGCGAACAGCAGCGCACGGCGATCGCCCGTTCGTTGATCAGCAACCCGGCGCTCGTCCTCGCCGACGAGCCGACAGCCAACCTCGACCACCGCACGGGGGAGACGGTGGTGCGCATGCTGCGCGACCTGTGTTCGACGCTCGGTGTCACGGTCGTCGCCAGCACCCACGACCCCACGGTGGCCGACGAAGCGAGCCGTGTCGTCCGGATGAAAGACGGACAGATCGTCAACTGAAACAACACTTTTCGGAGAATCCATGACACAAGCTGAGGCCGCGCCGCCGACGGGGCGCGACGCGCTGATGACCACCGAACTCGTCCCCGAGCAGATCCTGCCCAAGGTGATGAGCACGTTCGGGCTCACGGCCGCATACGTGTTCATCATCTGCTGGGTCACCGGCTCGTCGGTGATGGCCGCCGGGGGGTGGACGGCCATCCCGATGTGGGTGCTCGGCATCCTCACGTTCCTGATCCCCGCGGGAATGGCCGTGGTGGAACTCGGCAACCTGTGGCCCGGTCAGGGCGGTGTGTACATCTGGGCCTACCGCACCATGGGGGAGACCTGGGGATTCATCGGCGGGTACCTGTCGTGGGTCCCGGTCATCCTCAACGCCGCATCCTCGCCGGCGGTGGTGCTGCAGTTCCTGCTCCTGGCCTTCCACGCCGAACTCGGGCTGACCATGAGCATCATCCTGCAGCTGGTGATCCTGTGGACGGTCATCGGGCTGGCGCTGGCCAAACTCGCCGCCAACCAACGGATCATGAACGTCGTCTTCGTCGTCTACGGCGTGCTGACGCTGACGATCTTCCTCTGCGGGCTGCTCTACGCCGCCAAGAACGGTTCGGCGACCCCGTTCTCGTGGGAAGAGGCGACGATCCCGAACTTCGCGGTCGCCGGCTTCCTCTACGGCACGGTGCTGCTGTACCTGCTCGGCGTCGAGACCCCGTACAACATGGGCGCGGAATTCCTCTCGGTACGGCGCAGCGGTCCGCGGATGATCCTGTGGGGATCGACCGCGCTCGTGGCGATCTACCTGCTCACCACGCTCGGCACCATGATGGCGCTGCCCGGTGACGAGATCGACCCGGTCACCGGCATCATCGGCATGCTCGACGTCGCCGGCTTCCCCGGTCTGATGGAGGTCTGCGCGGTCGTGCTGGCGTTCATCATCATCGTGGCGTTGATGACCTATCAGGTCGCCTACTCGCGGCTCATCTTCGTCTCCGGCCTCGAACGTCACCTGCCGCGCATCTTCACCCACCTCAACCCGCGCACGCGTAACCCGGTGACGGCCATCCTCATCCAGGGTGTCATCTCGTCGCTGATCCTGGTCGGCCTGTACTCGCAGAGCAGCATGGCCAACGTCACGATCTACCTGCAGGGCGGGCTGTCGACGGTGTGGCTGCTGTCCGGGTTCTTCTTCCTGATCCCGGTGATCATCGCCCGTAAGAAGTACGCGGATCGCTATGTCAACGAACAGTTCTGGCGCATCCCCGGTGGTATGGCCGGCGTGTGGATCACCGTCGTGGTCGGGACGCTGGGCACCATCGGCGGCATCTACTACTCGTTCGTCACACCGTGGATCGACGTACCCGCCGCGACGTGGATGACGTGGGTGGGCGGTATCAGCCTCGGCATGTTCGCCCTCGGCCTGGTCGTCTACATCTTCGGCCGCCGTTCGGCGCACAAGATGACCCAGGACGACGCGCTGGCGCACCTGGCGGTCCTCGACCTCAACAAATCCGACACCAGCCCTGAAGGGGTGTGAACGCATGACCATGGACAGCACCGTGGCCGCCACCGAGACCACCGACGGCGCGGTCGCCTACCCGCTCGACCCGCTCACCGGCACCGAGATCGAGGCGGCGGCGGCGATCATCATGGATTCCGATTACGCCACGCCGACACTGAAGTTCGTGATGATCTCGCTCGCCGAGCCGGCCAAGAACCCCAGCCTGACCTTCGACGGTCTCGACGGCGTGCCGCGCCGGGCGTTCGCGACCATGTACGACGGGGCGGCCAAACTCGTCAGCGAGGCCGTCGTCGACCTCGGAGCACGGGTCGTCGACTCGTGGCGCGCGGTGCCGGGCCGGTTCCCGTCCTATCTCGTCGAGCACATGACCGGCGTCGAGGAGGTCGTCCGGCAGGACCCGCGGTGGCAGGCGGCCATGCGCAAGCGCGGCGTCACCGACTTCGGTCTCGCGATGATCGACCCGTGGCCCGCGGGCTACTACGGCGGCCAGGACCACTACGACAACTCACCGCTCATCTGCCGGCCGCTGACGTTCATGCGGGCGGCGCCGTCCGAACACGGATACGCCAGGCCGGTCGAAGGGCTGATCGTCACGTTCGACCTCGACGCGATGCGGGTCGTCGACGTCGAGGACCACGGGGTGGTGCCGTTGCCGCCGACCGCGGGTAACTACAGCGAGCGGTTCATGTTCGACCCGAACAACCGGCCCGCGTTCACGCAGTTCCGCGACGACGTCAAACCGATCGAGATCACCCAGCCCGAGGGGCCGAGTTTCACCGTCGACGGTTGGCGGGTGCAGTGGCAGAAGTGGTCCATGCGAGTGGGTTTCAACCCCCGCGAAGGCGTCGTGCTGCATGAAATCACCTACACCGACCGCGGGGAGACCCGACCGATCGTGTACCGGGCGTCGTTGTCGGAGATGGTGGTGCCCTACGGCGACACCGCGCCGACGCACTGGAACAAGAACGTCTTCGACATGGGCGAGGTCGGGATGGGGTTCTCGGCGAACCCGCTGACGCTCGGATGTGACTGTCTGGGCGAGATCTTCTACTTCGACGGGACGGTCAACGATTCGGCGGGCAACGCGGTCACCATCCCGAACGCCATCTGCATGCACGAGGAGGATTACGGGATCTCGTGGAAACACACCGACTTCCGCACCGGTGAGGTCGAGGTGCGGCGGTCGCGGCGGCTGGTGATCTCGATGATCTGCACCGTCGGGAACTACGAGTACGGGTTCTTCTGGTACTTCTACAACGACGCCTCGATGGAGGTCGAGGTCAAGCTGTCGGGGGTGCTGACCACCGGTGCCGTCGCCGACGGGGACGACCCGCGCTACGGCAAGATGGTGGCTCCCGGCATCTACGGACCCAACCACCAGCACTTCTTCAACTTCCGGTTGGACATGAGCATCGACGGCGCTGGAAACAGCGTGTACGAGGTGGATTCGATTCCCGAACCCGATCCGGCGCTCAACCCGCACCGCAACGCCTGGATCACCCGCGACACCCTGGTGGCCTCGGAGGCCGACGGCGCCCGGGACTGGGACTGGTCCACCGGGCGGTACTGGAAGATCGCCAACCCGTCGAAGCGCAACGAACTGGGCGCCCCGGTGGCCTACAAGCTGACGCCGAAGGACGTCGTGCCGGTGATGGTGCAGGAGGGGTCCTACATCTATGACCGGGCGCGGTTCGTCCAGCACAACCTGTGGGTGACGAAATACGACCCGGCGGAGTTGTACGCAGCGGGCGACTACATGTACCAGTCGGCCGACATGCAGGGCCTGCCGCAATACATCGTCGACGATGCGCCGCTGGAGGACACCGACATCGTGCTGTGGTACACCGTGGGCGCCCACCACGTGGTGCGGCCCGAGGACTGGCCGGTGATGCCGTGCGCCTACACCGGATTCCACCTCAAGCCGGTCGGCTTCTTCGACGGCAACCCGGCGCTCGACCTGCCGCCGTCACCGCCGAAGGCCTGCCACTCCCACCACGCGGGCCTGCCGGTCGCCGACGTCGCCCGGGAGTCGTGACCCCGGCCGCGAGCAGACACAGAATCGCGTCATCTCACCGAGATTCACGCGATTCTGTGTCTGCTCGGCGGAGGAAGTCGGCGACCGCGCGGGCCAGTGACTGCGGGCCCTCCCGCAGCGCCCGCTCGAGCGGCGTTCCGGCCGGGGTGATCCCCACGATCTCGTCGACGCCGTGCTCCAGAAGCACCGATGCGTCGTCGCCGACGCGGCCGGCGAAGATGGCCACCCTGGTCCCGGTGCGGGCGGCGACCTGCGCCACCCCGAAGGGTGTCTTTCCCATCAGCGTCTGCGCGTCGACGCCGCCCTCACCGGTCAACACCCACGCCGCACCGCGCAACGCCTGCTCCAACCCGACCGTCTCGGCGACCACCTCGACACCGGGTCGGCTTGTGGCACCGAGGAATTCGAGCAGTGCGAAGCCGAGACCGCCGGCCGCCCCGGCGCCGGGCGTCTCGGCGTGCGCGGCGTCGGCCACCTCGGCGAACCGGGCCAGCGCGGCCTCGAGCCGGGCGACGTCGGCGGCGCTCGCCCCCTTCTGCGGGCCGAACACCGCGCTGGCGCCCGTGGGGCCGAGAAGGGGTGCGGTGACGTCACAGGCCAACTGGATGCGCACGGCCGACAACCGCGGGTCGAGGCCGTCGAGGTCGATGCGGTCCAGGTCGGCCAGCGCCGCACCACCTGGCGGCAGCGGCGCGCCGGCCCCGTCGTACAACCGGCCCCCGAGCGCGGTGAGCATCCCGGCGCCGCCGTCGTTGGTGGCCGAGCCGCCGAGGCCGATGAGGAACTCGGTGGCGCCGCGGTCGAGCGCATCGCTGATGAGTTGTCCCACCCCGAACGTGCCTGCGCGCAACACATCCCGTTCCGCGGGCGCGATCAGCTCCAGCCCCGCGGCGGCCGCCATCTCGATCACGGCGAGCCCTCGGGCCCGGACGTGGCCGTAGGTGGCCTGCACGGGCCGTCCCAGCGCATCGGCCACCTCGACGGTGACCCGTTCGCCGTCGAGCGCGTCGACCACCGCGTCGACGGTGCCCTCCCCGCCGTCGGCCATCGGGACCCCGACGCAGTCGGCGTCCGGACGGGCCGCGCGCACCCCCTCCCGCATGGCCTCGATGGCCTGTGCGGCGCTCATGGACTCCTTGAAAGAGTCCGGCGCGAGAACGATTCTCATCGGACCGGGGTCAGCGCGGGCCGGCCGGCGAGCACGGCCGCGACGTTGTCGACGGCGAGGACGCCCATGGCGTCGCGGGTCGCCTCGCCCGCGCTGGCGATGTGCGGGGTGACGACCAGGTTGGGGGCATCGAGCAGCGCGGGATCGACATGGGGTTCATTCTCGAACACATCCAGCGCGGCGCCACTTATGCGGCGCGCGGTGAGCGCGTCGATCAACGCGGTCTCGTCGACGACGCCGCCGCGGGCGGTGTTGACCAGGTAGGCCGTTGGTTTCATGCGAGCGAGCGCCGCGGCGTCGATGAGATGACGCGTCTCGTCGGTCAACGGCGTCAGCACGCAGACGACGTCGCTGTCGGACAGCAGGGTTCCGGTGTCGACGAACCGGACCCCGTCCTCGGCGCCGGCGGTACGGCTGCGCGTCGTGGCCAGCACCGTCATGTCGAACGCGCGCGCCCGCCGCGCGACCGCTCTGCCGATGCGGCCGTAGCCGAGGATGCCGAGCGTCGCGCCCGCGCTGACGTCGAGACCGGTGAGCATCCGGGGGCCCCACACCCACGGCTGCCGAGAGCGCAGGAACCGGTCGCCGTCGACGACTCGGCGGGTGACCGCGAGGATCAGGGCGAACGTGTGGTCGGCGGTGGCGGCGTCGAGAACGCCGGGGGTGTTCGTGACGGTCACCCCCGCGGCGCGGGCCGCCGCGACGTCGACGTTGTCGTAGCCGACGGCCACGTTCGCGACCACGCGCAGCCCGTCCCCGGCGGCGGCGAGCAGGTCGGCGTCGACCCGTTCGGTCAGCGTCACCACCGCCGCGCACGCACCGGCGAACCCGGCTTCGAGGTCGCCTCGCGTGGGTGGGTTCTCGTCACCGACCCTCAGCGGCCGGCCGAGCGTACGCAACCGCTCCATGGCGCCGTCGGTGAGCAGCCGTGACACGTACACGTGTCCGGCCGCGGTGGTCACGACGTCCGACCCTAACCTCAGGCCCGACCGGACGCGGTGTCGAATTCGACCGCCCCTGCCACACCGGCGACCCCACATGAGGCAGGATGGGTGTGCCACCTGGGGGAGCGCCCGGTACGTCGTAGCGAGGAGGCCGAGGGTCTGATGTCGGAGCCGAACAGTGACAACGGCGCCGGCGCGGTGGTCGGCGAGATCCGGCCGCTGTATTCGCGGGTGCTGCTCAAGCTGGGCGGCGAGATGTTCGGTGGCGGCGCCGTGGGTCTCGACCCGGACGTCGTACACCTCGTGGCGCGCCAGATCGCCGAAGTGGTCCGCAGCGGCGTCCAGGTCGCCGTCGTCATCGGCGGCGGCAACTTCTTCCGGGGCGCCCAGCTGCAGCAGCGCGGGATGGAACGCACCCGCAGCGACTACATGGGCATGCTCGGCACCGTGATGAACAGCCTCGCGCTGCAGGACTTCCTGGAGAAGGAAGGCATCGACACCCGCGTGCAGACCGCCATCACCATGGGTCAGGTCGCCGAGCCCTACATCCCGCTGCGTGCGGTGCGCCACCTCGAGAAGGGCCGCGTGGTCATCTTCGGTGCGGGCATGGGGCTGCCGTACTTCTCCACCGACACCACCGCGGCCCAGCGGGCCCTGGAGATCGGCGCCGAGGTGGTGCTGATGGCCAAGGCCGTCGACGGCGTCTACACCGCCGACCCCCGCAAGGACCCGAACGCCGAGATGCTGACGGCCATCACCCACCGCGAGGTCATCGACCGCGGGCTGGCGGTCGCCGATGCCACCGCGTTCTCGCTGTGCATGGACAACGGCATGCCGATCCTGGTGTTCAACCTGCTCGTCGACGGCAATATCGCCCGCGCGGTCGCGGGTGAGAAGATCGGAACACTGGTCACCACCTGAACGGGTGCGGCGACGCCGGGCGAACGTAGCGACGGGAGAAAGACTGTGATCGACGAAACCCTCTTCGACGCCGAGGAGAAGATGGAGAAGGCGGTGTCGGTGGCGCGTGACGACCTGTCGTCGATCCGCACCGGCCGCGCCAACCCGGGCATGTTCAACCGGATCAACGTCGACTACTACGGCGCCCCCACCCCGATCACCCAGCTGTCGAGCATCAACGTGCCCGAGGCGCGGATGGTGGTCATCAAACCGTACGAGGCCAACCAGCTGCGCAACATCGAGGACGCGATCCGCAACTCCGATCTCGGCGTCAACCCCACCAACGACGGCAACATCATCCGGGTGTCCATCCCGCAGCTCACCGAGGAGCGCCGCCGCGACCTCGTCAAGCAGGCCAAGGCCAAGGGCGAGGACGCCAAGGTGTCGGTGCGCAACATCCGCCGCAAGGCGATGGAGGAACTGGCCCGCATCAAGAAGGACGGCGAAGCCGGCGAGGACGAGGTCAGCCGTGCCGAGAAGGACCTCGACAAGACCACCCACACCTACACCAGCCAGATCGACGAACTGGTGAAGCACAAAGAGGGAGAGTTGCTGGAGGTCTAGCGGCCTCTCAGCAGCAAGCGGGTTCCGTGTCAGAAACACCGGTCGACGAGCCGCCGAAGAAGTCGTCGCGAGCCGGGCGCAACCTCCCTGCCGCCATCGCGGTCGGTGTCGTGCTCGGCGGCGGGCTCATCGCGATCCTGTTGTTCGCGCCGTACCTGTGGCTGGCGCTGGTCGCGGCCGCCGTCGCGGTCAGCACCTACGAGGTGAGCAGCCGGCTGACGGAGGCCGGCTACCGGATGCCGCTGATCCCGCTGCTGCTCGGCGGTCAGGCCACGCTGTGGCTGACCTGGCCGTTCGGCCCGGCGGGCGCGCTCGGCGCGTTCGCGGCCACCGTCGTGGTCTGCATGATCTGGCGGTTGGTGGGCCAGGGCCTCAACCACGCACCGCAGAACTACTCCCGCGACATCGGCGCCACGGTGTACCTGGCGACGTGGGTGCCGCTGTTCGCGAGTTTCGGCGCGCTGCTGATCTACCCCGACGACGGCGCCAACCGGGTTTTCTGCCTGATGCTGGGCGTGGTGTTCTCCGACATCGGCGGCTATGTGGCCGGCGTGCTGTTCGGCAGGCACACGATGGCCCCGGCGATCAGCCCGAAGAAGTCCTGGGAGGGGCTGGCCGGCTCGTTGCTGTTCGGCGGCACCGCCGCGGTGCTCGCGGTGGTCTACCTGCTGGACAAGCCGTGGTACGCCGGTGTCGCGCTCGGGGTGATGCTGGTGATCACCGGCACGCTCGGCGACCTGGTGGAGTCGCAGTTCAAGCGTGATCTGGGCATCAAGGACATGAGCAATCTGCTGCCCGGCCACGGCGGCATGATGGACCGGATGGACGGCATGTTGCCGTCGGCGGTGGCCACCTGGATCGTGCTCACGCTGCTGGCCTGAGCGGGCACCCCGCCGCAGGTGGGATACTGGCGCCGATGCCCAACCCCCTGCCCCTGGTATTCGACGCCCCGCGACGCAGTAAGCCGCCGCGGCATTTCGCGGACTTCGACGACAGCGCCCGCGCGGCCGCGGTGGCCGAACTGGGATTACCGGCGTTCCGGGCCAAACAGTTGGCCAACCAGTACTACGGCCGGTTGACCGCCGACCCGCAACAGATGACCGATCTGCCGGCCGCCGTGCGCGATCGGGTCGCCGGGGCGCTGTTCCCGGATCTGCTCACCGCGGTCCGCGAGATCGAGACGGACGCGGGGGAGACCCGCAAGATGCTCTGGCGGGCGGTGGACGGCACGACCTTCGAGTCGGTGCTCATGCGCTACGCCGACCGCAACACCGTGTGCATCTCGTCGCAGGCCGGGTGCGGAATGGCGTGTCCGTTCTGCGCGACGGGCCAGGGCGGGCTCACGCGCAACCTGTCGACGGCCGAGATCCTCGAGCAGGTCCGTGCGGCCGCCGTCGAACTGCGTGACCGTGACGGTGAGGGCATCGCGCCGGCCGCGCGGGGCGGGCGGCTCTCCAACATCGTGTTCATGGGCATGGGGGAGCCGCTCGCGAACTACAACCGGGTGATCGCCGCCGTGCGCCGGATCATCGCACCACCGCCCGACGGGTTCGGGATCTCCGCACGCTCGGTGACCGTGTCGACGGTCGGTCTGGCGCCGGCGATCCGCAAGCTCGCCGACGAACGGCTCAACGTCACGCTGGCGTTGTCGCTGCACGCGCCCGACGACGAACTGCGGGACACCCTGGTGCCGGTGAACAACCGGTGGAAGGTCTCCGAAGCGCTCGACGCGGCGCGCTACTACGCCGACGTCACCGGACGCCGGGTGTCGATCGAATACGCGCTGATCCGCGACGTGAACGATCAGCCGTGGCGGGCCGACCTGCTCGGCAAACGGCTACATGGCGCGCTCGGGCCGCTGGCGCACGTCAACGTCATCCCGCTGAACCCGACGCCGGGCAGCGAGTGGGATGCCAGCCCCAAGCCGGTCGAGCGCGAGTTCGTCCGCCGCGTGCGCGAGCGCGGGGTGTCGTGCACGGTGCGCGACACCCGCGGCCGCGAGATCGCCGCCGCCTGCGGGCAATTGGCGGCCGAGGGCTGACGCCGGAATCGTCACGGCTTGTTGGTGAACCAGACGTTCTCTTCGCGCAGGTGCCTGCTGCGCCAGCCGTCCGCGGTGCGCACCAGTTCGTGGTGGTAGTAGCCGCCGCATGAGCTCATGTCCGGCATGCCGGGCAGTTGCATCGGGTTGTAGAACATCGCCCGCACTGTCGCGGTGTCACCGTCGTGGTCGAGGATCTCGATGTTGGTGATGTAGTGCATGCTCCACGGGATCACGCCGAAATTGGCGGCGAACCAGTCGACGACCTCGTCGCGGCTGCCGACCACCGCGCCGGCCGACGAATAGTCGATGTGCGCGTCGTCGGTGAACACCGAGCGGTAGAGCTCCCAATCCTTGCTGTCGACGGCGCGGGCGTACCGATACAGCAATGCGGCGATCTCGGAATCGTCGGTCCCTCCGGTCATTCGGGCATGCCGATGGTCTTCGCTTCGAGGTACTCCTTGTAGCCCTCTTCGCCGTTGCGGTAGCCCAGCCCCGACTGCTTGGTCCCGCCGAACGGGCTGGAGATGCCGAAGTGGCTCTTGCCGTTGATCGTGACGTTGCCGGTGCGCATCCGGCAGGCGATCGCGAACGCCCGGTCCACGTCACCGCCGGACACCTCACCCGAGAGCCCGTAGATGGTGTTGTTCGCGATGGCGACGGCCTCGTCGTCGGTGTCGTACGGCGTGACGGTCAGCACCGGTCCGAAGATCTCCTCCTGGGCGATCTGGCTGTCCGGGTCGACGTCGGCGAGCAGCGTCGGCTGGGTGTAGTAGCCGACCGGCAGGTTCTCCGGGATGCCCCCGCCGGTGACCAGTCGGGCGCCGGAGTCGATGCCCGACTTGATCAGCCCGAGCACTTTCTGGCGCTGGGTCTCGCTGATCTGCGGGCCCTGCATGGTGCCCGGCGTCCACGGATCGCCGACCGGAAAACCCTCCATCATGGTCTTGAGGATCGCCAGACCCTCGTCATAGCGGCTGCGCGGCAACAGGATTCGCGACGGAAGAATGCACGACTGGCCGCTCATCACGCACGCCATCATCGCCGCCATCGGCAGTGCGGAGTTGAAGTCGGCGTCGTCGAGCACGATGTGGGCGGATTTGCCGCCCAGTTCGAGCAGCGTCTTCTTGACCGTCGGCGCGCCCGCGGCAAGGATCGCCCGCCCGGTCGCGGTGGACCCGGTGAAGGTGATCATGTCGACCCGCGGGTCGGCCGACAGCGCCGCGCCGACCTCGTTGGCGTTGGACACGACGACGTTGAACACGCCGGCCGGGATGTCGGTCTCCTCGGCGACGATGCGGCCGTACTCGCTGCCCGACCACGGGGTCAGCTGCGCGGGTTTGAGCACGACGGTGTTCCCGGCCATCAGGGCGGGCACCGTTTCGGCGATGTTGAGATAGAACGGCACGTTCCACGGCGTGATCGCGCCGACGACGCCGACCGGTTCGTAGTGGATCTTGCGCCGCGCCGGCCCCAGCTGCGTGGGGTGCACCCCGGTGTCGACGAGGTAGTCGAAGTTCTTCCCGTGCTCGGCCCAGTGCTTGACCTCCTCGATCGGGCTCTCGATCTGGCTGCCGCTCACGGTGACGGGGCAGCCGACCTCGGTGATCAGGATGCGGCGCAGGCGTTCCTTGTTCCGCTCGAGCGCCTCGTGCAGCTGGGTGAGGCAGTGGTAGCGGAAGTCGAGATCGCGCGACCAGTCCGTCTCGTCGAACGCCCGCCGCGCCGCGGCGACCGCGCGGGCCATGTCGTCGACGGTGCCGTCGGCGGCCTGTCCGGCCACTTCTTCGCTGGCGGGATGGATGACGTCGAAGGTGGCGCCGCTGCTCGTGCCCTGCAACTCGCCGTCGATCAACATCCGTTCGTCGCCGGCCAGCACGCCGGACTCGGTCTGCACAGTCGTCATGGGTTCAGCGTTACAAATCACGCCGCGATCGTCAGGCGAATGACGGAAATAGCGTTCTCCGATTTCAAGGAGACAGTTCTCATAAACTGTTCACCCATGTCAGCGCCGACGGCCGAGCATCGCGTCACCTACTGCCGGATCTGTGAGCCGATGTGCGGGCTCCTCGCGACCGTCGACGACGGCAGGCTGGTCTCGCTGCGGCCCGATCCCGACAATCCGCTGAGCCGGGGCCGCGCGTGCCCCAAGGGCATCGCGTTCACCGACGTCCAGAACGACCCGGACCGGGTGCTCGAACCGCTCCGGCGCCGCGCCGACGGGACCTTCGAGGCGGTCGGCTGGGACGAGGCGCTCGACGACATCGCCACGCGGCTGACGGCGGTCCTCGCCCGGCACGGCGGTGAGGCCGTCGGGCAGTACTTCGGCAACCCGGCGGCGTTCGGGTACGCGAGCAGCCTGTGGTCGGGGGTGTTCATGGCGCGGATCGGGGCCCGCCACCTGTACTCCGCCGGCTCGCAGGACATCAACAGCCGGTTCGTGGCCAGCAAGTTGCTCTACGGTGCCGCGAGTCAGTTGCCTTTCCCGGATTTGTTGCGCACCGATTTCCTGTTGATGGTGGGTGCGAATCCGCTTGTCTCGCACGGTATTGCGGTGCGCGCGCCGCGGATCAAGAACGATCTGGCCGACATCGTGCGCCGCGGCGGGCGGGTGGTGGTCGTCGATCCGCGCCGCACCGAGACCGCCCGCGACCACGAACATCTCGCGATCCGGCCGGACAGCGATGCGTGGTTGCTGCTGTCGATGCTGCAGGTCATCTTCGCCGAGGGCCTCGCCGACAGCACCGCGATGGCCGAACAGTCGACCGGCGGCGAGACGCTACGCCGCCTGTGCCGCGAGTTCGTCCCGGAACGGACCGCCGAGCGGACCGGCATCCCGGGTGACGTCGTCCGGATGCTGGCCCGGGATTTCGCGACCGCGCCCAGCGCGACCGCTTACGGCCGCACCGGAGCGTGTCTGGGCCGTCACGGCACGCTGGTGAGCTTCCTGCTCGACGCGCTGACGCTGGTCACCGGAAACCTCGACCGCCCCGGCGGATCGCTGATGTCGCACGCGGTCATCCCGGTCGAGGACATGGGCGAGCGGCTGGGCAGTTTCAGCTACGACACGATGCGCTCGCGCATCGGGAACCACCCCGACGTCCTCGGCACCTTCCCGGCGGCGGTCATGGCGGACGAGATCACCACTGCGGGTGACGGCCGGCTCCGGGCGCTGTTCGTGGTCGCCGGCAATCCGGTGCTGTCGGTCCCGAACAGCAAGGCGCTGGAAGCGGCTCTGCCCCAACTGGATCTGTTCGTCTCGCTCGACCTCTACGTCAACGAGACCAACCGGCTGGCCGACTACATCCTGCCCGGCACCACCATGCTGGAACGCGACGACCTGCCGATCATGTTCGCGGCCTGCTCGCCGACGCTGTTCGTCCAGGCGACAGAGGCCGTGCTCGAACCGTACGGGCAGGCCCGCCAGGAGTGGCAGGTGTACGCCGAACTCGCCCGCAGGATGGGTCTTTCGCTGTTCGCGACGGGTCCGCTCGAGCGGTTCAACCGGGTACTCGCCCAGCTCGACCGTTTCCGGGCAACCCGGATGACCCCGCGCCGGATGATGGGCCTGCTGCTGCGGTTCGGGCCCTACGGCGATCGGTTCGGGTTGCGGCGGGGCGGGCTCACCCTCGAACGCCTCGCCGCGCATCCGCACGGGATCGTGCTCGACGAACACGCCCCGTCGGGGATTCTCGCCAAGGTGGTGCGGCACCGGGACGGGAAGGTGCGGCTCGATCCGCCCCAGATCGTCGCCGAGGTCGGCCGCCTCGGTGGCCGGCAGCATGAGGATCCGCGATATCCATTGCTGGCCATCGGCATTCGTGAGATGCGGTCGCAGAACAGTTGGATGCACAACAGTCCGACGCTGATGAAGGGCGACCGCAGGCACCGGACCAGGATCCACCCCGACGACGCGCGCGCGGCCGGTCTTGCGGACGGCGGCCGGGTGCGGATCGTTTCCGCCGACGGCGCCGTCGAATCGGAGGTGCTCGTGACCGACGAGATGCGGCCGGGCACGATCGCGATCCCGCAGGGGTGGGGCTGCAGGCGTGGGTGTCACGGCCGACGCTGTACCGCTGGTTCGCCCCAACCC
>NZ_LQIV01000004.1 GCF_001500125.1 Mycobacterium sp. IS-1742
GGGTGGAAAAGTAGGACACCGCCGAACACCCTTTCCCCTCGGCCCTCCGACCACAATCGGAGGGCCGAGGCATTTCTTTCATCAATGGCGAATTGTCGGCAATTCACGCCGGCACGTAAACTCGCGGCGGGGCGACAGCGAGAGGTATACGTGAGCGAGGACAGGCAGCCGGGTGGACGCGACGAACGTCGCCCGCGGCGGACGTCGAACTCGAGTGGGCCCCGCCGGCCCCGCGATCAGCGCGCCGCGCCGCGGACCTCCGGTCCCCACCGTGCCCGCTCCTCGCAGCCCCGAACCGCATCGGACACACCGCGATTCGACGGCCCCCCGATTCCCCCGGAGATCGAGGCGAAGCAACTCGCGCCCGAGATCCGCGGCGAACTCACGACTCTGGACCGCTACACCGCCGACGCGGTCGCGAGGCACCTCGTCGCGGCGGGTGAACTGCTCGACGACGATCCCGAGGCTGCGCTTGCCCACGCCCGCGCCGCCCGCGCCCGCTCCGGCCGGATCGCCGCGGTGCGTGAAGCGGTCGGGATCGCCGCCTACCACTGCGGCGACTGGGCGCAGGCACTCGCGGAACTGCGGGCCGCCCGCCGCATGGGCAGCAAGTCCCCGCTGCTGCCGCTGATCGCCGACTGCGAACGCGGCGTCGGACGCCCCGAACGCGCGATCGAGCTGGCGCGTGGCCCCGAAGCCGATCAGCTCACCGGCGACGACGCCGACGAGCTCAAGATCGTCGTGGCCGGCGCCCGGTCGGACCTCGGACAACTCGAACAGGCGCTCGCCGTGCTGTCCACGCCGCAACTGGATCCGTCGCGGCGCGGGCCGACCGCCGCCCGGCTGTTCTACGTCTACGCCGACACGCTTCTCGCGCTCGGCCGCACCCAGGATGCGCTGCAGTGGTTCCTCAACGCCGCGGCCGCCGACGTGGAAGGCGTCACCGACGCCGAGGACCGGATAACGGAACTCAGCTGACGTGACAAGCCTTGTGCAGCAACACGATTGTCTGCTCCTGGACCTCGACGGCACCGTGTTTCGCGGTCATGAGCCGACCACGGGTGCCGTCGACAGCCTCGCCGGACTCAGTGCGCGGGTCCTCTACGTCACCAACAACGCCTCGCGCAGCCCCGGCGACGTCGCGCACCATCTCGTCGAGTTGGGGTTCGCGGCGGATTCCGACGACGTGGTGACCAGTGCGCAGAGCGCAGCCCATCTGCTCGCCGGTCAGCTCTCCGCAGGCGCGCGGGTGCTGGTCGTCGGGACCGAGGCGCTGGCGGCCGAGGTCGCTCTCGTGGGATTGACCCCGGTCCGGCAGTTCGCCGACGACCCCGCGGCCGTCGTGCAGGGCCACAACCCGGAAACGGCGTGGGCGGACCTCGCCGAGGCGGCGCTGGCGTTGCGCGCGGGCGCGATGTGGGTGGCGGCCAACGTCGACCTGACCCTGCCGTCGGAGCGGGGACTGTTGCCGGGCAACGGTTCGATGGTCGCCGCACTGCAGGCCGCGACCGCGCGCGAACCGCAGGTGGCCGGCAAGCCGCAGCCGACGCTGATGCGAGATGCCCTGAGCCGTGGGGATTTTCAGGCGCCACTGGTGATCGGCGACCGACTGGACACCGACATCGCCGGCGCCATTGCGGCCTCCCTGCCGAGCCTGATGGTGCTCAGCGGCGTCAGCACCGCCGACGAGGTGCTGCGCGCGGTGCCTCGGGAGCGGCCCGACTACATCGCGGAGGATCTGCGCTCGCTCGAGACGCCGGCCGACGATCTGCGGGTGGGTCCACATCCGGGCTGGCGTGTGGACGTGGAGGACGGGGGCGTGACCGTCCACGCGGACGGCGCCGACCGAGGAGACGACCTGTCGGTGCTGCGCGCGACCGCGCACGTGGTCTGGCGGTCGGAGCTGGCGGGCACACCGTTCGCGGTGCGCGCGGGTGACGACACCGCGGCCGCCGCGCTGCGGCGCTGGTCGCTGCTCAGCGACGCGATCGACTAGCGTGGCTGTCGACATGAGTAACGACCCCGATCAGCTTCGTATCCAGGTCGCGGCCCTGCTCGCCGACCTGCCCGAACCGGATCACGCCGGTGACCTCGCCGACAGCGATATCGACACCGTCGCCGCGCGCTTGGAGGAGGCGCACGATCTGCTCGTGCAGGCGCTGGCGGCGGTCGAGAAGGGCTGAGCGCTCGTGACGCGGCGCGCACGAGTCGACGCCGAGCTGGTCCGCCGGGGGTTGGCCCGGTCGCGTCAACAGGCCGCCGAGCTCATCGGCGCAGGCCGGGTCACGGTCGACGGTATGCCGGCGGCCAAACCGGCGACCGCGGTCGCGGTCACCGCGCACATCGCCGTCGACACCGCGGACGAACGATCCTGGGTGTCGAGAGGCGCGCACAAACTCATCGGGGCCCTGGACGCCTTCGGCCTCGACGTCACGGGTCGGCGCGGACTCGACGCCGGGGCGTCGACGGGCGGTTTCACCGAGGTGCTGCTCGACCGCGGCGCCCGTGAGGTCGTCGCCGTCGACGTCGGATACGGCCAGCTGGCGTGGTCGCTGCGCTCGGACCCTCGCGTGGTGGTCGTCGAGCGCACCAACGTGCGCGAACTCGGCCCCGACATGATCGGCGGCCCCGTCGACGTCGTGGTGGCGGACCTGTCGTTCATCTCGCTGGCGACGGTTCTGCCCGCGCTGACCGCATGCGCGTCGCCCGACGCCGATATCGTTCCCATGGTGAAGCCGCAGTTCGAGGTCGGCAAGGACCGGGTGGGCGCGGGTGGCGTCGTCTCCGCGCCCGAGTTGCGCGCGGAGTCGGTGCTGTCCGTGGCGGCCAGGGCGGCGGGGCTCGGCTGGCAGACGGTCGGCGTGACCGCGAGCCCGTTGCCGGGCCCGTCGGGCAACGTCGAATACTTCTTGTGGCTGCGGGCCCGCACGGACAGCGGGCTGGGCGGCGACGACCTCGAGCAGGCGGTGCGGCGCGCCGTCACGGAAGGACCGCAATGACGTTTGAACGCACCATCCTGTTGGTGGTTCACACGGGACGCGAGGATGCCACCGAGGTCGCCCGACGGGTGCAGAAGGTGCTGAGCGACAACAACATCGGCCTTCGGGTTCTGGCTGCCGAGGCAGTCGACCGGGGTCCGGTGCACCTGTCGCCCGACGACATGCGCGCGCTCGGCGTCGACATCGACGTCGTCGACGCCGACGAACGGGCCGCCGAAGGGTGCGAGCTCGTGCTGGTACTCGGCGGCGACGGCACCTTCCTCCGCGCGGCCGAACTCGCCCGCAACGTCGAGATCCCCGTGCTCGGGGTGAACCTCGGACGCATCGGGTTCCTGGCCGAGGCCGAGGCCGAGGCGATCGACGCCGTGCTCGACCACGTCGTCCGCCGGGACTACCGCGTCGAGGAGAGGATGACCCTCGACGTGGCCGTGCGCGCGGAAGGGCACCTCCTCACCAGGGGTTGGGCGCTCAACGAGGCCAGCCTCGAGAAGGGCCCGCGCCTGGGCGTGCTCGGCGTGGTCGTGGAGATCGACGGCCGGCCGGTGTCGGCGTTCGGCTGCGACGGTGTGCTGGTGTCGACCCCGACCGGTTCCACCGCGTACGCGTTCTCGGCGGGCGGGCCGGTGCTGTGGCCCGACCTCGAGGCGATTCTGGTGGTGCCCAACAATGCCCACGCGTTGTTCGCCCGGCCGATGGTGACCAGCCCGGACGCCACGATCGCGATCGAGATCGAAGCCGGTGGACACGACGCCCTGGTGTTCTGCGACGGCCGCCGCGAGATGGTGGTGCCGGCCGGCGGGCGGCTCGAGGTGACCCGCTGCGGGACGCCGCTGAAGTGGGTCCGCCTCGACAGCGCACCGTTCACCGACCGTCTGGTGCGCAAGTTCCGGCTCCCCGTCACCGGCTGGCGGGGGCAGTAACCCACGTGCTGTCGGAAATCCGCATCGAGTCCCTCGGCGCGATCAGCGCTGCCACCGCCGAATTCGACCGCGGTCTCACCGTGCTCACCGGTGAGACCGGAGCAGGCAAGACCATGGTGGTCACCGGGCTGCACCTGCTCGGCGGGGCGCGCGCCGACCCGAACCGCGTCCGGTCGGGCGCCGAGCGCGCCGTGGTCGAGGGCCGGTTCTCGACCGCCGACCTCGGCGACGACGTCGCGCGCCGCGTCGACGACCTGCTCGACGCGTCGGGTGCCGAACGCGACGACGACGGCAGCGTCATCGCCGCTCGCTCGGTCAGCAAGGACGGACCGTCACGGGCCTACCTCGGGGGCCGCAGCGTCCCGGCGAAGTCGCTGGGCACCTTCACCACCGAACTCCTCACGCTGCACGGCCAGAACGACCAGTTGCGTCTCATGCGGCCCGACGAACAGCGCGCAGCCCTCGACCGCTTCGCCGCGGTCGACAAACCGCTGCGCCGCTACCGCGCCGCGAAGGACGAATGGCTCACCGCCCGCCGCGACCTGGCCGACCGCCGGCGGCGCGAGCGCGAACTCGCCCAGGAGGCCGACCGGCTCAAGTTCGGACTCGGTGAGATCGACGCCGTCGACCCCTCGCCGGGGGAGGACGACGCCCTCGTCGACGACATCCGGCGACTCTCGGAACTCGACGCGTTGCGTGAGGCCGCCCTGACCGCGCGCTCGGCGCTGACGGGCGCCGACGACGACCCCACCGGGGACGCGCTGTCGGCGGCCAGCCTCGCCGCGCAGGCGAAATCAGCACTCGAGGGAACCGACGAACCCACCCTCCGGTCACTGGCCGCCCAACTCGCCGAGGCGGTCGCCGTGATCGGGGATGTCGCCGGTGAGCTCGGCGAATACCTCGGCGCGCTGCCCACCGACGCCAGCACCCTCGAGACCAAGCTGGCGCGTCAGGCCGAACTGCGCACGCTCACACGCAAATACGCCGCCGACATCGACGGGGTGCTGGCCTGGGCGCAGGAGTCCCGCGAACGGCTCGACCAGCTCGACGTGTCGGAGGAGGCGCTGGCCGGGTTGGAACGGCGGGTCGGTGAGCTCGAAACGGAGGTCGTCGCGGCGGCGGCGGATCTGACCAAGGCCCGGCTCAAGGCCGCGAAGGGGCTGGCCAAGGCGGTTACCGCCGAGCTGGGTGGTCTGGCGATGGCCGGGGCGGAGTTCACGGTCGGCGTCGCGCCGCTGGCCGTCCGCGCCGACGACTCGGCGCCGCTGACGCTGCCCGGCGGCGTCGTCGTGCACGCCGGTCACGACGGTGTCGACGCCGTCGACTTCGGGTTCGCCGCGCACCGCGGAACCGACGTGCTGCCGCTGTCGAAGAGCGCATCGGGCGGCGAGCTGTCGCGGGTGATGCTCGCGATCGAGGTCGTGCTGGCCGCCTCGGCGGAGGGCACCACCATGGTTTTCGACGAAGTCGACGCCGGCGTCGGGGGTCGCGCCGCCGTCCAGATCGGCAGGCGCCTGGCTCGGCTGGCCCGCACCCACCAGGTCATCGTCGTCACGCATCTGCCCCAGGTCGCCGCGTACGCCGACGCCCACCTGGTGGTCGACAGCGGTGGGCGGGGCAAGGCCAGTGTGGTCCGCCGCATCGACGATGACGACCGGGTCGCCGAACTGGCCCGCATGCTGGCGGGGCTCGGTGAAAGCGACAGCGGCCGGGCCCACGCACGGGAGCTGCTCGACGCCGCGCGGGCCGAGGCCGCCGACGCCCGTTGATCGTCAGCGTCCGAGGACGGTGTCGACGAGGGTCGAGATGAAGCGGGCGTCGGGTGCGTCGGCCGTCATGAGACACCGGTAGAAGACGGCGCCGGACAGTGCCAGCGACGCCGAGTCCGGATCCACAGACCGCACCTCACCCGCTCGCACCGCCTCGGCGATGGTGTCGGTCAACCGCCTGCGGCGCTGTGCCGAGTACGCGTGCAGATGGGCGCGCATGCCGGTGTCCACATCGGCGGCATGGATCAGCGCCGGGATGGCCGCCGACACCGCGGAGTCGGACAGCGCGCCGGCCAGGTGGGTCAACAGCAGTTCGATCCGCTGCCGAAAGGTGCCGGCCGGGATGGCCGACGCCGGGTCGGGTTGGGTGTTGAGGGTGCGAAGAGCGTCGGTGAGCAGCGCCGCCTTGTCCGGCCAGTGCCGGTAGACGGTGCTGCGCCCCACGCCTGCGCGGGTCGCCACCGCGTCCATGCGGAACCCGGCATATCCCGACGCGGCGAACTCCTCGAGTGCCGCGCGGCAGATGACTCGGCGCGAGTGCTCGACGCGCGGGTCGGGCGGGCGCTCAACCACCGTGAAACAGTTCTGTTCTATAGCGAGACATGAGCGTATCGTAACCCCCAGGAGGTGCGAAGATGACCGAGACGCGTATTCGTTACATCGTCGACGACGTCGACGCTGCGGTCGACTTCTACACCCGGCATCTGGGGTTCGAGGTTCGGATGAGACCCGGTCCGGGCTTCGCGATGATCGTCCGGGAGGACCTCTGCCTCCTACTCAACTCCCCGGATGGGGGCGGTGGCGCGGGTCGTTCGCCGGTGCCCGGCGACAGACCGGAACCCGGCGGGTGGAACCGCTTCCAGATCCAGGTCGACGATCTCGCCGCCGCGGTGGAGGACATGCGTCGCAGCGGTGTGCGCGTCCATGGCGACATCGTCACGGGCCGTGGCGGCAGACAGGCACTCGTGCTCGATCCCGCGGGCAACAAGGTGGAACTGTTCGAGGCCTTCGGCTGACCACGACGTGGGACGCATGTGACAGAACGTAACTTCTGAGGCAGATGTTACGGCGCGCCTCCACCTCTACTTGAGGGTTCGCCGACAGAATCGCCGACATGAAGATGTCAGCGCTGCTCACCCGTAATGCCAGTTCACGGCCGGGAATCACCGGCACCGCCCGCGTGGACCGCGACATCGACCGGCTGCTGCGGCGCATCGGCCCCGGTGACATCGTGGTCATCGACGCGCTCGACCTCGACCGGATCACGGCCGACGCACTGGTGGAGGCCCGGGTGGCGGGCGTGGTCAATGCGTCCCCGTCGATCTCCGGGCGCTATCCCAACCTCGGGCCCGAGGTGCTGGTGGCCAACGGGATCGCGCTGATCGACGAAACCGGCCCCGAGGTCTTCAAGAAGGTCAAGGACGGCCACCGGGTGCGTCTGCACAACGGCGGCGTCTACTCCGGTGACCGGCGCCTGATCGCGGGCAGCGAGCGCACCGACCACGAGATCCATGAGTTGATGCACGAGGCCAAGAGCGGGCTGGTCGCGCACCTCGAGGCCTTCGCGGGCAACACCATCGAGTTCATCCGCAGCGAGAGCCCGTTGCTCATCGACGGTATCGGCATCCCGGACATCGACGTCGACCTCAACCGCCGCCACGTGGTGATCGTCGCCGAGGAACCGCACGCCGCCGACGATCTCAAGGCGCTCAAACCGTTCATCAAGGAGTACCAGCCCGTGCTGGTCGGAGTCGGCACCGGTGCCGACATCCTGCGCAAGGCCGGATACCGTCCCGCCCTCATCGTCGGCGACCCCGACCGCATGAGCGCCGAGGTGCTGCGCAGCGGCGCCCAGGTGGTGCTGCCGGCCGACGCCGACGGTCACGCCGCGGGTCTGGAGCGCATCCAGGACCTCGGTGTGGGGGCGATGACGTTCCCGGCCGCGGGTTCGGCCGCCGACCTCGCGCTGCTGCTGTGCGATCACCATGGCGCGTCGCTGATCGTCACGGTCGGTCACACCGCCAGCATCGAGGAGTTCTTCGATCGCAACCGTCAGCGCAGCAACCCGTCGACGTTCCTGACCCGCCTCAAGGTGGGGGAGAAGCTCGTCGACGCGAAAGCCGTTGCGACGCTGTACCGCAGCCGGGTGTCCGGCGGCGCGATCGCGCTGCTCATCCTGGCCATGCTGGTCGCGGTCATCGCGGCGTTGTGGGTCTCACGGGCCGACGCCGCGGTCATCGAGTGGATCCAGCAGTACTGGAATCAGCTGGTGCTCTGGGCCCAGGGCCTGGTCAGTTAGGCGGTCACGGTGATATCCCTGCGCGCACACGCGATCTCGCTGGCGGCGGTGTTCCTGGCGTTGGCCATCGGTGTCGCGCTGGGATCGGGACTGTTGTCGAACACGGTGTTGTCCGGCCTGCAGGACGACAAGCAGGATCTGCAGAACCAGATCAACGTGCTCACCGATGAGAAGAACGCACTGAACCAACGGCTCAGCGCGGCAGACGAATTCGACGCGCAGATCGCCCCGCGTGTCCTTCGTGACACTCTCGGCGGCAAGTCGGTGGTGCTGTTCCGCACGCCGGACGCCTCCGACGACGACGTCGACGCGCTGACCCGGTCGATCGGACAGGCCGGGGGGACGGTCGGCGGCACGGTGACACTCACCCAGGAGTTCGTGGAGGCCAACTCCGCCGAAAAGCTCCTGTCGGTGGTCAACTCGCCGATCCTGCCCGCCGGAAAGCAACTCAGCACCGCCTCGGTCGATCAGGGTTCACAGGCCGGGGATCTGCTCGGCATCGCCCTGCTGCTCGACAAGGACCCGGCGGCACCGGTCGTGAGCGACGGCGAACGCGACACCGTGCTCACCGCGCTGCGCGACACCGGGTTCCTGACCTTCGGCGCCGAACCCGTGCGCGCCGCGAACACGGCGCTCGTGGTCACCGGCGGCGCCCTCGGCGACGATGCGGGCAACCGCGGGGCAACGGTGGCGCGGTTCGCGGCCGGGCTTGCCGAACACGGATCCGGCACCGTCCTGGTGGGCCGGGACGGGTCCGCCTCGGGCACCGGCGCGGTCGCGGTGACGAGGTCGGACACGGCGTTGGCGAGCGCGGTCAGCACGGTTGACGACGTGGACACCGAATCGGGACGGATCACCACGGTGCTCGCGCTGGCCGATCTGATCGGCGGCGCCCGGCCCGGCCAGTACGGAGTCGGGCAGGGGGCGGGGTCGGTCACGCTCGCCCAGTGAGGCCCGGCGCGCCACCGACGACCTGTCGGAGTCGGTGTTAAGGTGGGGTTCCGTGGGTCGGCAGGCCCCAAAGCTAGGACAAAGCCTAGAAAAGTAAGCCCTGCCCGTCGTCACGGAGGTAGTTCTTGCCCGCGCTACGCAAGCATCCGCAAACGGCCACGAAGCACCTCTTCGTCACGGGTGGCGTCGTGTCCTCCCTGGGCAAGGGTCTGACGGGCTCGAGTCTCGGACAGTTGTTGACCGCCCGGGGCCTGCAGGTGACGATGCAGAAGCTCGACCCCTATCTGAACGTCGATCCCGGCACCATGAACCCCTTCCAGCACGGTGAGGTGTTCGTCACCGAGGACGGCGCCGAGACCGACCTCGACGTCGGCCACTACGAACGGTTCCTCGACCGGAACCTGTCGGGCTCCGCGAACGTGACCACCGGTCAGATCTATTCGTCGGTGATCGCCAAGGAACGCCGCGGCGAGTACCTCGGTGACACCGTGCAGGTGATCCCGCACATCACCGACGAGATCAAGAGCCGCATCCTGGCGATGGCCGCACCGGACGAGCACGGCCACCGCCCCGACGTGGTGATCACCGAAGTCGGCGGCACGGTCGGTGACATCGAATCGCTGCCGTTCCTCGAGGCCGCGCGCCAGGTGCGCCACGAAGTCGGCCGCGAGAACTGCTTCTTCCTGCACTGCTCCCTGGTGCCCTACATGGCGCCCTCCGGTGAGCTCAAGACCAAACCCACGCAGCATTCGGTCGCCGCGCTGCGCAGCATCGGCATCCAGCCGGACGCCCTGATCCTGCGCTGCGACCGGGATGTGCCCGAGGCGCTGAAGAACAAGATCGCGCTGATGTGCGACGTCGACATCGACGGGGTGATCTCGACGCCGGACGCGCCGTCGATCTACGACATCCCCAAGGTGCTGCACCGTGAGGAACTCGACGCCTATGTGGTTCGGCGGTTGAACCTGCCGTTCCGGGATGTGGACTGGACGCAGTGGAACGACCTACTCAAGCGGGTGCACGAACCGCACGAGACGGTCCGGATCGCCCTGGTGGGCAAGTACATCGACCTCTCCGACGCCTACCTCTCGGTCACCGAGGCGCTGCGCGCCGGCGGCTTCGCCCACCACGCGAAGGTGGAGATGCGGTGGGTGGCCTCCGACGACTGTGAACTCGACGGCGGCGCGGCCGCGGCACTGGCCGACGTCGACGGGGTGCTGATCCCCGGCGGGTTCGGCATCCGGGGGATCGAGGGCAAGATCGGCGCCATCACCTACGCCCGCAAGCGTGGCCTGCCGGTGCTCGGCCTGTGCCTCGGGTTGCAGTGCATCGTGATCGAGGCGGCCCGCTCGGTCGGCATCACCGGCGCGAACTCCGCCGAGTTCGATCCGGACACCCTCGACCCGGTCATCTCGACCATGGCCGACCAGCGCGACGCCGTGGCCGGCGAGGCGGATCTGGGCGGCACCATGCGGTTGGGCGCGTATCCGGCTGTGCTGCAAGAAGACTCGATCGTCGCGCGGGCGTATCAGGCAACCGAGGTCTCCGAACGGCACCGGCACCGTTACGAGGTCAACAACAGCTACCGCGACCGCATCGCCGAGAGCGGACTGCGTTTCTCCGGGACCTCGCCCGACGGCCATCTGGTCGAATTCGTCGAGTACGACCCCGACACCCATCCGTTCCTCGTCGGCACGCAGGCGCACCCCGAACTCAAGAGCAGGCCCACCCGTCCGCACCCGCTGTTCGCCGCCTTCATCGGGGCGGCGCTGGACTACAAGGCCGCCGAGCGGCTGCCGGTGGAGATCCCCGAGCAGCGGTCCAACGGTGTGGAACACCACGAGAACTCAGACAGGTCGGCCGGGCAGCTGCTGCAAGAACCCGCGTCTCGTGGCTGAGCACGACTTCGAGATCATCACCAGCGAGACCGTCTACGTCGGCAACATCTTCGCGTTGCGCGCCGACGAGGTGCGGATGCCGGGTGGGAACACCGCCCGCCGCGAGGTCGTCGAGCACTACGGCGCGGTGGCGATCGCCGCGGTCGACGACGACCGCAACATCGCGTTGGTCTACCAGTACCGTCACCCGCTCGGCCGCCGGTTGTGGGAGCTGCCCGCGGGACTGCTCGACATGGGCGGCGAACCGCCGCAGGTGACCGCGGCGCGGGAGCTGCAGGAGGAGGCGGGTCTGTCCGCGGCGCAGTGGCGGGTCCTCGTCGACCTCGACTCCGCGCCCGGGTTCAGCGACGAGAGCGTGCGGGTCTTCCTCGCGACGGACCTCAGCGAGATCGACCGGCCCGAGGCGCACGACGAGGAAGCCGACCTGATCGTCAAGCGGGTGCCGCTGTCGGAGGCCGTCCGTATGGTGCTGTCCGGAGAGATCGTCAATTCGATTGCGGTGGCGGGAATCCTGGCGGTGCACGCGCTCGGGGACGTCGAGTCGCTGCGCCCGGTCGACGCTGAGTGGGCCGACCGGCCACGAGCCTTCGCCCGGCGGAAAGGTCACTGATGACCACCTCGGCTGTTCGACGGTCGGTGCTCGACGAACAGCTGCAGGGTTACCTCGACCACCTGACCATCGAGCGCGGCGTCGCCGCGAACACGCTGAGCTCGTATCGCAGGGACCTGCGCCGCTACGCCGAGCACCTCACCGCCCGCGGGATCGACGACCTCGCGCAGGTCGCCGAACCCGATGTCAGCGACTTCCTGGTCGCGCTGCGTCGCGGCGACCCCGACACCGGCACGCAGGCGCTGTCGGCGGTGTCGGCGGCCCGGGCGCTGATCGCGGTCCGGGGCCTGCACCGCTTCGCCGCCGCCGAGGGGCTGACCGACGTCGACGTCGCCCGCGAGGTCAAACCGCCGACCCCCGGCCGGCGGCTGCCCAAGAGCCTGTCGATCGACGAGGTCCTCGCGCTCCTCGACGGGGCCGGGGGTGACAGCGAGACCGACGGCCCCCTGACCCTGCGAAACCGCGCACTGCTCGAGGTGCTGTACTCCACCGGCGCACGCATCTCCGAAGCGGTGGGCCTGGACATCGACGACGTCGACACGCATGCGCGCTCGGTGCTGCTGAGGGGCAAGGGCGGCAAACAGCGACTCGTGCCGATCGGCCGGCCGGCCGTGAGTGCGCTGGACGCCTATCTCGTGCGGGGGCGGCCGGATCTGGCCCGCCGCGGCAGGGGCACCCCGGCGATCTTCCTCAACGCCCGCGGTGGGCGGTTGTCCCGGCAGAGCGCATGGCAGGTGCTCCAGGACGCCGCCGAACGGGCCGGGATCACCTCTGCGGTGTCCCCGCACACGCTGCGACACTCGTTCGCGACACATCTGCTCGACGGCGGTGCCGACGTGCGCGTCGTGCAGGAACTGCTCGGGCACGCCTCAGTCACGACGACGCAGATCTACACCATGGTGACGGTGCACGCGCTGCGCGAGGTGTGGGCGGGAGCGCATCCGCGGGCCCGGTGATCTGCACCGGTTTACGCGGTAACCGCCTTCTTGCCCGGCATCGGTGCCACGATCGTGCGGGAGGAGGAGGCGTTATGGACGGCTTGATGCAGGACCGTCCGCTGCTGATCTCGTCGTTGATCGAGCATGCGGCCACGTTCCATGCCGACACCGAGATCGTGTCGCGGCTACCCGAGGGGCCGATCCGCAGGAGCACCTGGAGTGAGCTTCGCGACCACGCCAAACAGGTCGCCAACGCGATGGCCGAACTGGGTGTCGGCGCCGGTGACCGGGTCGGCACACTCGCCTGGAACAGCGACCGGCACCTCGCCATGTACTACGGCGTGTCCGGCGTCGGCGCAGTGCTGCACACCATCAACCCCCGGTTGTTCCCCGAACAGATCGCCTACATCGTCAACCACGCCGAGGATCGCACACTGTTCTTCGACACCACGTTCGCTCCGCTCGTCGAACGCCTTGCCCCGCAACTGGACACGGTCGAGAGCTTCGTCGTGATGACCGATCGCGCCAGCATGCCGACGATCGACGTGCCGAACCTGCTGTGCTGGGACGACCTGGTCGGGGCCCAGTCGACGCAGTTGGTGTGGCCGGAATTCGACGAGCGAAGCGCCTCGTCGCTGTGCTACACCTCGGGGACCACGGGGAACCCGAAAGGTGTGTTGTACGCGCACCGTTCGACGGTGTTGCACGCCCTGATGGAACTGTCCCGCGACACCTTCGACATCCACAGCGGCACGACCCTCCTCATGGTCGTGCCGATGTTCCACGCCAACGCCTGGGGTACCCCCTACGCCGCGGCGATGACCGGCGCCAAACTCGTGCTGCCCGGCCCGCACCTCGACGGCGAGAGCGTCTACGACCTCATGCGCAGCGAGCGGGTGACGTTCGCGGCGTGTGTGCCGACGGTGTGGACGATGTTGTTCGCCTACCTCGACGAGCACCCCGAGATCGACGCCCACGAGGTGGGTCTGCAGTTGGCCGGCGTCGGCGGTGCGGCACTGTCCCAGTCGATGCTCGAGCGCCTGGAACGGGATTTCGGCGCGACCGCGCTGCAAGGCTGGGGGATGACCGAGACCAGCCCCATCGGCGTCATCAGCAGGCTGTTGCCCAAGCACGCCGGGCTGCCGCGCGAGGACCAGACTGCGGTCAAGCTCAAACAGGGCCGCGGCGTGTGGGGCGTCGACCTGAAGATCGTCGACGAGGACGGCCGGGCGCTGCCGTGGGACGGTAAGGCGTTCGGGCACCTGCACGTCCGGGGCCCGTGGATCGCCAGCGGCTATTTCAAGGGCGAAGGCGGCGACAAACTCGACCCCGAGGGGTTCTTCCCGACCGGCGACGTCGCCACCATCGACCCCGACGGCTACGTCCACCTGGTCGACCGCGCCAAGGACGTCATCAAATCCGGGGGTGAGTGGATCAGTTCGATCGACCTCGAGAACGCCGCGATGGCGCACCCGACGGTCGGCGAGGCGGCGGTGATCGGGATCCCGCACCCGAAGTGGGACGAACGCCCGCTCCTGCTGGTGGTACCGCGCCCGGGTCAGCGGATCGACCGCGAGGAACTCCTCGCCGACCTCGCAGGCAGGGTGGCGAAGTGGTGGTTGCCCGACGACGTGGTCGTCGTCAACGAACTGCCGCACACCGCCACCGGCAAACTGCTGAAAACCGCTCTGCGCGAGCAGTACCGCGAGCACACGCTCCCCGGGATCACGGAGGACACGGACTCCGACGCGCCGTCACCTCGAGCCTGATCGTCGCCGCGGGCGCCACCGCGATACCGCGCGTGACGCTGCGTGGGGGAGTCGCGGTGTCCTCGCCCAGCGGCATCCGCAGTTCGAGCTCGGACAGAATCGTCCCGAGCGCGATCGCGAGTTCGGAGGTGGCGAACGCGGCACCGATACAGCGCCGGTACCCGCCGCCGAACGGCGCGTACTCGAACGGAGTGGGGCGGTGGGTCAGGAACCGGTCCGGGTCGAACCGGTGGGGTTCGGACCAGATCGCCGGATTGAAGTGCAGTGCGTGGAGGGCCACGCCGACCACCCGTCCGGCCGGATGGGCCACTCCCGCGACGGCGAGCGGCTGGGTCAGCCGTCTGAGCACGATGGGAACCGGTGGGTGCATCCGCAGGACCTCCTTGACCACCGCGCCCAGATACGGCAGCGCGGCGATCTCCGAAGGTGTTGCACAGGAGTCCATTTCGGCAATAAGCCGGGTGCGCACCGTTTCGTCACGGTGCACGTGGTAGAGCGCCCAGGTCAGTGACGAGGCAGTGGTCTCGTGACCGGCCGCGAGCAGGGTGCGCAGCTGGTCGAGCGTCTCGGCGTCGGTACGTCCGCGTCCTGCGTCGTCGGTGGCCGACAACAGCAGATCGAGCATGTCCCCGCCGGACGATGCGGACGGTCGGCGCGTCGCCATGTCCTCCGACAGCAATCGGTCGAGCTCGTCGCGGAGCCGCAGCAGTTTCGCCCAGGGCCCGACGCCGGCGAGATCGCGGCGCAAGGCGGGCACGAGCATCAGCGGCGCGGTGTTGGCCGCGAGCAGATCCTTGACCGCGCGGGTGTATCGCGTGCGCCGGGCTGGATCGGCGACGCCGAACACCACGCGGATGGCGACGTCGAGGGTGATGTCGACGGCGAGGTCGTAGACGTCGACCGACTGTCCCGGCCGCAACGCGCGGGTCTGCGCAGACGCTGCCGCGGCGATCACATCGGCATACCTCTTGACCTGTTCGCCGTGAAGCGCCGGAGTCAGCAGTGCGCGTTCGCGGCGGTGCTGCTCACCGGACAGCAGGATCAACGAGGCCGCACCGACCACCGGTTCGATCGGGTTGGGCAGCGGTGCGCGACACGAGTGGGAGGGTGCGGTGAAGACATCCCGCGCCGCGTCGGCCGTTCCGTGGAACACGACCCGGCCCAGGCCGGGGAAGTGCAGCTCGAAGGGACGTTGGTCGTCGGCACGACTCGTGAAGTACCCGACCGGATCTGTTGCGGCTCTTGCGGCGCGCAGAAACGCAGCCGGAGAGGTGACGGAATTGAGCCTCACCACGGCGTTCCCTCACTTCTCCGGGACACGCTAAAGGCGCCGCGGTGCGCTCGGAGGCAGGTCGAGCGGGTGGCGTCCGGTGGTGCCGGGCGGCGTTTGCGCACCCACAACAGCGAGGAACTCGCGCGTTTGCTGCGCGCAGTCGGCGAGGAAGTTCCGCGTGTTCGCATCACCGCTCCCGTGCCGCCGCCGATTCTCTGCCGTTCAAGGGTGGCCCGGCCCGCGTCCCTTCGGCAGGCGATTGCCCTGATCCGTGTTCGCGCTGGTCGGTCGCCTGCGGGGTGGATTTCCGACGGCGGCCACGACCATCGCGGCCACGCAGGGTCGCCGGCGCCGACAGGAGTCGTGGCGAGGGCCCCGGCGCCCGAGGCCCGTACAGAGCGCGGAGTCGTATTTGCGCCGTCGTGATCGGCACTGGATCGCCGATAAACGTGTTCACAATTGTGTAATTGACTTATTTGTAAATCACTATTCATTGTGTATGTCGTTTCTTTGTTTATTGCGGTGGCGAATGGCGGGTAGCAATACCAGTATGCAACACAAGGTCAGTTTGCGAGGCGGCGCAGCAACCTGGCGAGCCGCGCCGGCGACGCTACGGTGCGTGCCCCGGGTGGACAGCGGTGTGCAGTAGGACCCGCCTTTGCGGGCGCAAGGGTGACACGATAGGCGGTCGGGACTTACCCGCAGTACAGACGGTGCTTCTGTGGATTCACGGTGATCAACTTTCGTTGCTGTGTATGCGAACGGGCGTGCGGGCGGGCGTCGTGGGCTCGACAGGGGCTGTCTGCGAGGACGTCACGGCGGGCGCTGAATTCCAGGCTCGCGAATTTGCCTGTATTGCAGAATCGGCAGGTGAACACGTTCGCCGATGTGGCGCGCAACGACACCGTCTTTGATAAGGAAAAGATTCGCGAGAAATTGCGCAGGACGGGCATTGAACCTTTCGGCCGCGGCGTAACGTATCCCAGTCATAGAAGGCGATCGGCGTTATGGGGCCGCGGTCCGCGGCGGGGTGGCGAAGAAAGCGGGGCTGGCGATGGAAGGCAGTGCGGTCGGTGCGGCGCCCCGCTCGCGCGTGGTCGATCACATCGTCGACCATCTGGCCGCGGGTGGGGTCAGGTATCTCTTCGGGGTCGACGGCGCCAACATCGAGGACGTCTACGACGCGGCCCACTTCCACCGCGACGTCACCGCGGTGCTCGCCAAGCACGAGTTCTCGGCGGCCGCCATGGCCGACGGGTACAGCCGCAGCGGCGCCGGGCTCGGTGTCGTCATGGCGACCTCGGGCGGCGGTTCACTCAACTTGGTTCCCGGGCTGGGGGAGTCGCTGGCCAGCCGTGTGCCCGTGCTTGCCCTGGTCGGTCAGCCGCCGCTGACGCTCGACGGCCGCGGCAGCTTCCAGGACACCAGCGGGTGCAACGGGTCGCTGGATGCCGTCGCGCTGTTCTCCGCGGTGTCGGTGTTCTGCGAGCGGATCACCGAACCCGCGGACATCTTCACCGCACTGCCACGTGCCGTGCGCGCCGCCTTCTCCGGCGGGCCGGCGGTGCTTCTGCTGCCGAAGGACGTTCAGCAGGCTGTGCTCGCCGGCCGGCGCCCGGCCGAGCGGCCCGCACGATTCCCGGTGTCGAGGCAAATCGGCGATCCGCATCCGATCGTCCGGGCGCTGCGCAAGGTCGACGGACCCGTCACGATCGTCGTCGGCGAACAGGTGGTCCGCGACGACGCCCGCGCAGAACTCGAACAACTGCGGGCCGTGTTGCGCGCGCGGGTGGCCGTCACCCCCGATGCGAAGGACGCCGCGGGCACACCCGGGATGGGCTCCTCGTCGCTGGTCGGGGTCACCGGCGTGATGGGACACCCCGGCACCGCCGAGGCCATCGGGGAGAGCGCGATGTGTCTGCTGGTGGGGACGCGCCTCCCGGTGACGGCGCGGGCGAATCTGGACACCGCGCTGGCCGGCACCCGCACCCTGTCGATCGGTTCGGCGCCACCCTTCGTCCCGTGCACCCACATCCACAGCGATGATCTGCGTGCGTCGTTGCCACAACTGACCCGCGGGCTGATCGGACACGGGCGCCCGCGCGGACTGCAGGTGGCCGACACGATCCCGCAGGAGGAGTTGTCGCCGCCTGCCTTCGACGGAGACGGGGTGCGCTACCGCGACGCGATGAAGGCCCTCGACCGGCTGCTGCCCGCCGACGTCGACATCGTCGTCGACGCCGGGAACACCGGCGCCGCAGCCGTTCACCATCTTCCCGTCCGCAGGCGGGGCAGGTTCATCGTGGCGCTGGGCATGGGCGGGATGGGCTACAGCTTCGGCGCCGGGATCGGCGTCGCCTTCGGCCGGCGCAGACGCACCGTGGTCGTCGCGGGCGACGGATCCTTCTTCATGCACGGTCTCGAGATGCACACGGCGATCCAGCACCGGCTCCCGGTGACATTCGTGCTGTTCAACAACAACGCCCACGCGATGTGCGTGACGCGCGAGCAGCTCTACTACGACGGCACCTACAGCTACAACAGGTTCACGGCCAGCCACCTCGGCGCGGGGCTGCGTGCCATGTTCCCCAACCTTCCGTCGGTCGACGTCGCCGATGTCACCGGCCTCGCCGATGCGCTCACCTCGGCGCTGGCCGCCCACGGCCCCTCGGTCGTCTCGGTCGAGTGCTCGGCCGACGAAATGCCGCCCTTCGCACCGTTTTTGGCGGTTGCCAGAACGACCACCCCGCCCGCCATCCACGAGGAGGAACCGATCGATGTCCCTGCCAGCGCTTGACGATATCGTCACCCACACCGGTAGCACCGGGCCGATCGACGGCGTGATCCGTATCGAGACGTCGCCGCGCGAGAAGGCCACCCCGATCATCATGGACATGATGCGGTCGGTCTATCCGCACGACGAGGTGTTCGGCGACTTCTGCACGGTCAACAGCTACGTCGACTGTCCGCCGGACCAACTGTTCGAGTACCTGTCCGACACGCGCAGCCTCGAGGAGTGGACCTACAGCCTGCGCGGGTTCGAACCCACCGAGGAGGACGGGCTCTGGCTGGCGTGGGACCGGCTCGGCTCCGAGACCGAGATCTACACGAGGACCGTGGCGAACCGGGAGGCCGGGACGGTCGACTACCACTGCGCCTGGGACCAGGGCAAGCACCTGTGGATGATCTACCTGATGCGCGTCGTCGACGCGCGGGTCGTCCTCGACAAGCCGGGCTCGGTGGTGCTGTGGACGAACTGCCACCACCCGTTCTACGACAAGAACCCCTACCCGGAGACGGCCCCGCCGGAACGGCCGGTGTGGGTGGGCGACTTCTGGGACATGTTCGGCGCCGGGCACCTACTGGAGCTGAAGAATCTCAAGGCGATCGCCGAATACCGCCATCACCACGGCCTGCCGATCAAACCGGCCTGGATGGACTGAGGGGCCCAGATGACCGTCAGCCTGGTCGACGTCTCGACCTACCTTCCCGGCGACCCCATCAGTGCGGAGTACTACGCCGGCTTCGCGAGCGCCGACGAACTCCGTGAACACCTGATGTTCCGGGCGCCCAAGTTCCGCCACCACGTGGCCGAGGACGAGACGGCCGTCGACATGGTCGAACGCGCGACCTCGGGTCTGGTGCAGCGGCACGGACACGACACGATCGCCGACGTGGACATCCTGATCACCCACACCCAGATGCCGGACATGCCGTTCTACGGGGGCGGCGGCGGCATGGCGCACCGTCTCGGCATGAAGCCGCGCACGGTGATCGATCTGCACAACGGCGGGTGTGCGGCGTTCATCCTCGCGCTGCAGCTGGCCCGCACGCTCATGCTCGCCGGGGAAGGACGCACCGCGCTGATCGCGTTGGCGCAGAACGCAGCCGGGCAGATCTTCGATCAGCCCCTCACCCGCCAGAAGGCCCAGTCGTGCGTGCCCGGCGACGGCGCCGCCGTCGGTCTGGTGACGCTGTCCGACGAATCGCCCGTGCTCGACGTGGAGTGCCGTACCTACGGCGAATACGCGGGCGACATGACGATCTCGATCGAACCGTTCCGGAAATGGTGGCAGCCCGGCCCGGGAGAAGGGTGCATCGGGTTCACCGAAGCCAAGATCACCAAGGTGCTGGCCCGCGGCAACCGCCAGGTGCCCGAGGTGTCGTTCGCGGTGTGCGACCGGTTGGGGATCAAGCCCTCCGAACTCGACCTGTTCGTCACCAATCAGCCCAACCGGGTGTTCCTGCGCAACTGGCGTGATGCGCTGGAGCTGCCGAAGGAACGGCACCGCGACACCTTCGACGAATGCGGGAACCTGTTCGCAGTGGGGATCCCGATGAACCTGGACCGCGCGATCAGCGACGGACAGCTCAAACACGGCGACACGGTGCTGATGGCCGCGTTCGCGCACGCCGGTGACTTCGCCGGCGCCGCGGCGGTGCGCTGGGGCGGTCGAACAGCATGACCCTCGTCGCCGAACCCGGCCCCGCGTCGTCGGCATCGGGGCCGGTGCCGCCCGCGATCCTCGCGCTGCCCACGGCGGTGAACCCGATGGCGTTGTCGCTCAACGAGAATCCGTTCCCGCCGCTACCCGCCGTGAGAACCGCGATGATCGAGTCGATCGAGGCGGTCAACAGATACCCGGAGTTCCTCCCGGAAACCCTGCGGCATCTGATCGCGGGCCACATCGCCGTACCCGACGAGCAGGTCGTCGTGGGAGCCGGGGCGACCGGGGTGCTGGTGCAGGTCATGCACGCGTTCACCTCGCCCGGGGACCGGATCGTCCTGCCGGTGCCGACGTTCGAGGGGTACACCATCGCCTCGGCGATGACCCGACTCCAGGTGGAGAAGGTTCCCCTGCTCGGTGACGGACACCACGATCTGGACGCGATGGCGGACGCGGCGGTGGGTGCCCGGCTCGTCGTGATCTGCCGGCCGCACAACCCGACCGGCACCGTGGAGAGCGCCGCGGCGCTCGAGAGCTTCCTGAGCCGGTTGTCCGGCGACACCATCGTGATCCTCGACGAGGCCTATGTGGAGTTCGTTGCGCCACAGTGGCGTATCGACGCCGTCGACCTCATCGAGCGGTTCCCCAACGTGCTGGTTCTGCGGACCTTCTCGAAGGCCTACGGGCTGGCGGGACTGCGCATCGGATACGGCATCGGCTCCTGGGGCCTGACCGCCGAACTGTGGGCGATGCAGCTACCGTTCGGGATTGCCAGCACCGGCCTCGTGGCCGTCGCCGCGTCCTACCGGGCCGAGAACCAACTGCGACAACGGATCCGCCTGATCACGTCGGAACGTCGCAACCTCCGCACGAGGTTGCGGTCGCTGGGCGTCACGAGCATCGACGGGCACGCCAACTTCGTGTACCTGCCCGTCGGCGACCGACCGTGGCCGGAGGTCTTCGACGGCGCCGACGGCGTCCGGGTCAAACACTGCGCCGACGGCGGTGTCCGCATCACCGTGGGCGGCCGGGCGTCCACCGGCGCCGTACTGACCGCGTTGCGCGGCAGGAGGTGACGGCGGTGCGCGAACACCGGGTCGTCGTGATCGGAGCCGGGCCGTCAGGTGTCGCCGCCGCGCTGAGCCTGCGGGACAGAGGCCTGCACCCGCTGCTCGTCGACCGCGCCGATCACGTCGGATCGTCCTGGAAGGCGCGCTACGACCGGCTCAGACTCAACACCGGCAGACGCACCTCGCACATGCCGAACCGGCCGTACCCCAGGGGAACCGGAGCGTTCCCCACCCGGGACCAGGTGGTCGCCCACCTCGACCGGCACGCCCACGAGGACGGCATCGAGTTGCTGCTGGGCACGACAGTCGACCGCATCGACCCTCATCCCGCGGGGTGGTGCCTGCATACGTCGTCGCAAACAGGGTCGGGCGACCTCACCGCGCGGCAGGTGGTGGTGGCGACCGGCTACGAACACAGCCCGAAGATCCCGGAATGGCCGGGAATGCAGTCGTTCTCCGGTGAGATCTGCCATTCCTCGCAGTACCGCAATCCGCGGCCGTACTCGGGTAAGCGGGTGCTGGTCGTCGGGGCCGGGTCCTCGGCGATGGAGATCGTGCACGACGTCGCGACCGGCGGCGCGCTGTGCGCCTGGCTCGCCGTCCGCACCGCACCGCACATCATGATCCGGGCGCTGCCGGGCGGTCTGCCCTCCGACTACCTCGCGACGCCGTTGTTCGACGCGCCGACATGGCTGGCCGATGCGGTCTCCCGGGTGGGGCAGCGCATCGACGTCGGGAGCCTGGCCGAGTACGGCCTGCCGACACCGTCCGAGGGCGTGTTCGCCAGGGGTAAACGCCTCGGCCGCGCACCCGTCATCGTCGACCGGGAGGTCGTGCGCGCGATCCGTGCCCGGAAGTTCGAGGTGGTCCCCACCATCGAGCGCTTCGACGGTCACACCGTGGACCTGGTGGACGGCAGACGCCTGCGGCCGGATGCGGTGATCTGCGCGACCGGTTACAGCCGCGGCCTCGACGCCATGGTCGGTCACCTCGGGGTCCTCGACGAGCGGGGGCTTCCACGGTCCTGCGGCGCCACCCCGGCGGCCCCTGGACTGCGATTCGTCGGGTTCCTCTCGCGTCCGGGCCTGATCTCCTATGTCGCCAAACAGTCACAGCACGTCGCCCGGCACATCGCCGACGAGCTGGACCGCGCGCCCATTCTGATCCGCTGAGTCGCCGTGTTGCAGGCCGTGACCCGGGTGGCGATCGACGCGCCGAAGCGCGTCCTCGCCGCAGCCGTCGTGGTGCTCATCGGATGTGCGGTCTTCGGTGTCCCGGTCGCGGGCAGCCTGTCCGGCGGGGGCTTCCGCGATCCCGAATCGGATTCGGCACGGGCGTCGGCAATCCTGGCCGATACGTTCGGCCGCCCGGAGATGCAACTGCTGCTGACCGTCGCCGCGCGCGGCGGCGCGTTGACCGGGGCCGCCGCCTCGGTCGGCGCGGACATCGTCGACGCGCTCGAGGCCTCGCCGGCAGTCGGATACGTGGAGGCACCGTGGGGGGCGCCACCTGAGACAGCGGGTGGACTCGTCAGCACCGACGGGACGACGGCCCTTGTGGTTGCGGGTCTGGAAGGTGACGAGAGCGACGCGGCCGCAGCGGCCGAGGACCTCTCCGCCGCACTCACCGGCGACACCGGCGGGGTGACGGTGCGCGCCGGTGGCGCCGCCGCGGTGAACGCCCAGATCAACGCGCAGACCGAGAAGGACCTGCTGACGATGGAGGCCTTCGCCATTCCGCTGAGCTTCCTGGTCCTGGTCTGGGTGTTCGGCGGCTTGTTCGCCGCCATGTTGCCGATGGCGGTCGGGGCGCTCGCGATCGTGGGGTCGATGGCCGTGCTGCGCGGCTTCACGCTGCTGACCGACGTGTCGGTTTTCGCGCTGAACCTCGCCGTGGCGATGGGCCTGGCCCTCGCGATCGACTACACCCTGCTCATCCTGAGCCGCTACCGCGACGAGCTTGCCGCCGGGGAGTCCGGCGAGGACGCGCTGGTGCGCACCATGGCGGCGGCCGGGCGGACCGTGGTCTTCTCCGCGGTGATCGTCGGGTTGTCGATGCTGCCGATGGCGCTGTTCCCGATGTATTTCCTCAGGTCGTTCGCCTACGCCGGTGTCGCCGTGGTGGTGTTCGCCTCGTGTGCCGCGCTCGTCGTCACCCCGGCGGTCATCACGCTGTCCGGTGACCGCCTCGACGCACTCGACGTGCGGCGCCTCCTGCGGCGGCTCCTGCGCAGGCCGCCGCCCGCACCCCGTCCGGTCGAGCGGACCTTCTGGTACCGCACCGCCAAGGCGGTGACGCGCCGCGGCGCCGCGCTGAGCGTTGCCGTGGTCGCCGTGCTGCTGCTGCTCGGCGCCCCGTTCCTCGACGCGCGGTGGGGATTCCCCGACGACCGGGTGCTGCCGACGACCGCGGACGCCCACCGGGTCGGTGACCAGCTACGCACGCAGTTCACCGCCGACTCGGCCACCACCGTCACCGTCGTCCTACCCGACATCGCAGGCCTGGAACCGGCCGCGCTGGCAGAGTTCGCCGCCGAACTGTCCCGGGTGCCGGACGTGCCGTGGGTGTCCTCGCCCGCGGGCACCTTCGCCGCGGGCCGTCAGACCGGCCCGCCGTCGGGGCCCACGGGAACGGCGGACGGGAGTGCCTTCCTCACCGTCGCCAGTTCCGCCCCGCTGGACTCGGCCGAGTCCGAGGCCCAGTTGGACGCGCTGCGCGACGTATCCGGTCCGGACGGCCGCGAGGTCCTGTTGACCGGCACCGCCCAGAGCAACCGCGACATCGTCGCCGCCGTGGTGTCACGAATGCCGTTGGTGCTGGGGATCATCGGGCTCACGTCCCTGATCCTGCTGTTCCTGCTCACCGGCAGCGTGGTGCTGCCGGTGAAGGCGGTGGTGCTCAACGTGCTGTCGCTCACCGCGGCCTTCGGGGCACTGGTGTGGGTGTTCCAGCAGGGACACCTCTCGGCGCTCGGCACCACCAGCACCGGCACCATCGGTGTCGCCGTCCCCGTGCTGCTCTTCTGCATCGCGTTCGGGCTGTCGATGGACTACGAGGTGTTCCTGATGGCGCGCATCCGGGAGTACTGGCTGGCCCCGCGCGGTGTCCCGGCCGGCACCCGGGCGGCCAACGACGAGGCGGTCGCCCTGGGGCTGGCCCGTACCGGCAGGGTGATCACCGCCGCGGCGGTGATCATGTCGATCTCCTTTGCGGCGCTGATCGCGGCCGAGGTGTCCTTCATGCGGATGCTCGGGCTCGGACTCACCGTCGCGGTGCTGATGGATGCGACGCTGGTCCGCCTCGTCCTCGTACCGGCGTTCATGCATGTGATGGGCCCGGCGAACTGGTGGGCCCCGGCGCCGCTGACCCGTCTGCACCACCGGTTCGGCATCGGCGAGGCCGCGCCGAGCGGCAGGCACGCCGCCGGCCGAGGCGGCAAGTCCTTCGCGGGTCTGCCGGTATCGGCGGTCCCGCGACGTTAAACTCAACCGGATGTTCGCCCTGCGTGTGGAGTGCCCGGCCTGCGGCGGTCCGGCATGACCGATGACGCCGCAGGTGCCGACGCGCCCGTGGCGACGGGCCTGACCGGACGTCCGTACCGCTCGACACCCGAACCCGCACCCCGCAGCACACACGGTCCGGCCAAGGTCATCGCGATGTGCAACCAGAAGGGCGGCGTCGGCAAGACGACCTCGACGATCAACCTCGGCGCCAGCCTCGCCGAGTACGGCCGACGCGTGCTGCTGGTCGACCTCGACCCCCAGGGGGCGCTGTCGGCCGGGCTCGGTGTCCCGCATTACGAACTCGACCACACGGTCCACAACCTGCTCGTCGAACCGCGGGTGTCGATCGACGAGGTGTTGATCACCACCCGCGTCAACGGCCTCGATCTGGTGCCCAGCAACATCGACCTGTCCGCGGCGGAGATCCAGCTGGTCAACGAGGTGGGCCGCGAACAGACGCTGGGCCGGGCGCTGTACCCGGTGCTCGACCGCTACGACTACGTGCTCATCGACTGCCAGCCGTCGCTGGGCCTGCTCACGGTCAACGGGCTGGCCTGCAGCGACGGCGTCATCATCCCCACCGAGTGCGAGTACTTCTCGCTGCGCGGGCTGGCCTTGCTCACCGACACCGTCGACAAGGTCCGTGACCGGCTCAACCCCAAGCTCGACATCAGCGGCATCCTCGTGACCCGCTACGACCCGCGCACCGTCAACGCCAGGGAAGTCATGGCCCGGGTGGTCGAGCGGTTCGGCGACCTGGTGTTCGACACCGTCATCACTCGCACCGTGCGCTTCCCGGAGACCAGCGTCGCGGGTGAGCCGATCACGACGTGGGCACCGAAGTCGGCCGGCGCCGAGGCGTACCGGGCGCTCGCGCGGGAAGTCATCGACCGGTTCGGCGCGTGAGCGGCGAGGACGCCGATCAGCCAGACAAGAGCGGGTTCCAGGTTCGGCTGAACAATTTCGAGGGTCCGTTCGACCTGCTGCTGCAGCTGATCTTCGCCCACCGCCTCGACGTCACCGAGGTCGCGCTGCACCAGGTCACCGACGACTTCATCGCCTACACCAAGGCGATCGGACGACAGCTCGAACTCGACGAGACGACGGCGTTCCTGGTGATCGCCGCCACGCTGCTCGACCTCAAGGCCGCGCGTCTGCTGCCCGCCGGCGAGGTGCACGACGAAGAGGACCTCGCCCTGCTCGAGGTGCGGGACCTGCTGTTCGCGCGCCTGCTGCAGTACCGGGCGTTCAAACACGTCGCGGTGATGTTCGCCGAACTGGAAGCCGCCGCGCTGCGCAGCTACCCGCGCGCGGTGTCGCTGGAGCCCCGGTATGGCGACCTGCTGCCCGAGGTCATGCTCGGGGTCGATGCGGCGCGTTTCGCCGAGATCGCCGCCTCGGCGTTCACCCCGCGGCCGGTGCCCAGCGTCGGGACCGACCACCTGCATGCACCGGCGGTGTCCGTGCCCGAACAGGCCGAGCGGCTGCTGGCGTTGCTCGAGCGGCGGGGGGTCGGACAGTGGGCGACGTTCACCGATCTGGTCGCCGACTGCCGGGGTGGCATCGAGATCGTCGGCCGTTTCCTGGCGCTGCTCGAGCTGTACCGGGCGCGGGCGGTAGCATTCGAGCAGGCAGAACCGCTAGGTGTGCTCCAGGTTTCGTGGACCGGAGATCGGCCGACCAACGAACAACTGGCAACCGTCGACGCGGGAGAACAGCGAGAGCAATGACCGACGAGATCTCCGACGGCAACCTCGGCATCGACGTCGCGACCGCCCCCGAGCTCGACGACTCCGAACTGCGCAGCGTGCTCGAGGCCCTGCTCCTGGTCGTGGACACCCCCGCCAGCGTCGAGCAGCTGGCCGAGGTGACCGGGCAGCCCGGCTACCGGATCGTCACCACCCTCACCGAGATGGCCGCCGAGCTGGCCGCCCGGGACAGCGGCATCGACCTGCGTGAGGCGGGCGGTGGCTGGCGGATGTACACCCGGTCGCGGTACGCCCCTTACGTCGAGCGGCTGCTGCTCGACGGCGCCCGGTCCAAGCTGACCCGCGCGGCGCTGGAGACACTGGCCGTGGTCGCCTACCGCCAGCCCGTGACCCGCGCGCGCGTCAGCGCGGTCCGCGGCGTGAACGTCGACGCCGTGATGCGCACCCTGTTGGCCCGCGGGTTGATCACCGAGGCCGGCACGGATCCGGACTCGGGCGCGGTCACCTTCGCCACGACCGAGCTGTTCCTCGAGCGGCTGGGGCTGTCCTCGCTGGCCGATCTGCCCGACATCGCCCCGCTGCTGCCCGACGTGGACGTGATCGACGACCTGAGCGAAACACTGGCCGACGAACCGAGATTCATGAAGTTGGGCGGAGTGCCCGCACCCACCGGACAGCCGATGTCCTACGACGTGGACAAGGATGACCGATGACTGAACCCGATGGTGTCCGGCTGCAGAAAGTGTTGTCGCAGGCTGGAATCGCGTCGCGCCGCGTCGCCGAGAAGATGATCATGGACGGCCGCGTCGAGGTCGACGGCAACATCGTCACCGAACTCGGCACCCGCGTCGATCCCGGCTCGGCCGACATCCGGGTCGACGGCACCCGGGTCCTGCTCGACGACACGCTCGTGCACCTGGCGATCAACAAGCCGCGCGGGATGCACTCGACGATGTCCGACGACCGCGGCCGGCCCTGCATCGGCGACCTCGTCGAACACCGGGTGCGCGGCAACAAGGGGTTGTTCCACGTCGGCCGCCTGGACGCCGACACCGAGGGCCTGATGTTGCTGACCAACGACGGCGAGCTCGCGCACCGGTTAATGCATCCGTCCTACGAGGTGCCGAAGACCTACGTGGCGACCGTGCTGGGCACCGTCCCGCGCGGCCTGGGCAAGAAGCTGCGCGCCGGCGTGGAGCTGGACGACGGACCCGCCCGGGTCGACGACTTCGCGGTGGTGGACGCACTGCCCGGCCGGTCGATGGTCCGGGTGACGCTGCACGAGGGGCGCAAGCGTATCGTTCGTCGCTTGTTGGCGGCGGTCGGTTTCCCGGTGCAGGAGCTGGTGCGCACCGACATCGGGGCGGTCTCGCTCGGTGACCAGCGCCCGGGAAGCATCCGGGTGTTGACCCGCAAGGAGATCGGTGAACTGTACAAGGCGGTGGGAATGTGACTGACGCAACGGTGATCGCCGTCGACGGTCCCGCCGGAACCGGAAAGTCCTCGGTGTCAAGGGGTTTGGCGCGTGCACTCGGTGCCCGCTATCTCGACACCGGGGCGATGTACCGCATCGTGACGCTGGCGGTGTTGCGCTCGGGTATCGACCCCGCCGACGGTGACGCGGTCGCCGCGGCGATCGACGAGGTCGAGCTCGCGGTCGGCCACGACCCCGACGAGGACCGCGCTGTGCTTGCCGGAGAGGACGTTTCGGCGGAGATCCGCGGTGACGCCGTCACCCGTGCGGTGTCGGCGGTGTCGGCGGTGCCCGCGGTGCGGGCGCGGCTGGTGGGCCTGCAGCGCAGGCTGGCCGACGGATCGGGCAGCGTCGTCGTGGAGGGCCGCGACATCGGCACCGTGGTCCTGCCGGACGCCGACGTGAAGATCTTCCTCACCGCCTCGGCCGAGGAGCGGGCACGCCGGCGCAACGCGCAGAACGTCGGCAGCGGACTGGCCGACGACTACGCCTCCGTGCTGGCCGACGTCCGGCGCCGTGACCACCTCGACTCGACCCGCGCGGTCTCCCCGTTGCGCGCCGCCGACGACGCGCTGATCGTCGACACCAGCGACATGACGGAGACCGAAGTGGTTGCGCACCTTCAGGATCTGGTGCACCAGAGGGCGGGGGCGCGGCGATGACGTCACCGGAGGACGGCACCTGGGTCGACGAACGCGACTGGGAACTCGGCGCTGAGGAGGTCGCCGAGGCCATCGAGGAGGCGGCCGCGCCGCCACCGGTGGTCGCGGTCGTCGGCCGGCCCAACGTGGGTAAGTCGACGCTGGTCAACCGCATCCTCGGCCGGCGTGAAGCGGTCGTGCAGGACATCCCGGGCGTCACCCGTGACCGCGTCTCCTACGACGCGATGTGGTCGGGACGGCGTTTCGTCGTCCAGGACACCGGGGGATGGGAGCCCGACGCGAAAGGTCTGCAACAGCTCGTCGCCGATCAGGCCACCGTCGCGATGCGCACCGCCGACGCGATCATCCTCGTGGTCGACGCCGTCGTGGGCGCCACCGCCGCCGACGAGGCCGCCGCGCGGATGCTGCGCAAGTCGGGCAAGCCGGTCTTCCTGGCGGCCAACAAGGTCGACACCGAACGTGGCGAGGCCGATGCGGCCGCGCTGTGGTCGCTGGGCATCGGGGAGCCGCTGTCGGTGAGCGCCATCCACGGTCGCGGCGTCGCCGACCTGCTCGACCGGGTGCTCGAGAGACTGCCCGAGGTGTCGGAGGTCGGCGGCGGGGGCGGCGGTCCGCGCCGCGTCGCGCTGGTCGGCAAGCCCAATGTGGGGAAGAGCTCACTGCTCAACCGGCTCGCCGGTGACGAACGCTCGGTGGTGCACGACGTCGCGGGCACGACGGTCGACCCCGTCGACTCGCTGATCGAACTCGGCGGCAAGACGTGGCGGTTCGTCGACACCGCCGGTCTGCGCCGCAAGGTCGGCCAGGCCAGCGGCCACGAGTTCTACGCCTCGGTGCGCACCCACGGCGCCATCGACGCGGCCGAAGTGGTGCTCGTGCTGATCGACGCCTCTCAGCCGCTCACCGAACAGGACCAGCGGGTGCTCTCGATGGTCATCGAGGCCGGGCGCGCGCTGGTGTTGGCCTTCAACAAGTGGGATCTCTTGGACGAGGATCGCCGCTATCTGCTGGACCGCGAGATCGACCGGGAACTGGCACAGGTGCAGTGGGCGCCGAGGGTCAACATCTCGGCGATGACCGGCCGGGCCGTGCAGAAACTGGTGCCCGCGTTGGAGACCTCGCTGGCGTCATGGGACACCCGGATCCCGACGGGCCGGCTCAACACGTTCTTCAAGGAGATCGTCGCCGCCACCCCGCCGCCGGTGCGGGGCGGTAAGCAGCCCAGAATCCTGTTCGCCACCCAGGCCACCGCACGGCCGCCGACCTTCGTGCTGTTCACCAGCGGATTCCTCGAGGCGGGCTATCGCCGGTTCCTCGAGCGGCGGTTGCGCGAGACCTTCGGCTTCGAGGGCAGCCCGATCCGGATCAACGTCCGGGTACGCGAGAAGCGGGGCTCGCGCGCCCGCTAGTACAGTGAACGGATCAGCAGACGACGAGAGGGGACGACGGTGGCTGAACGAGCCTTCCGTGCCGCACCCTCGCACGCCTGCGCCCTTCAGCCCTTCTGGCCGTCGCGCCGGCTGATGGCTTTCGACGAGTGGTGTTGTCCGCGTCCCTGACACGCGCCCACTGCTGAATCAGGCTGCCTTGCCCAGGCGCCGCGAAGTCGAAGGCCGGACCCATGCGTTCGCTACTGATCATTGCCCTCGTCGGGGTCGGTGCCCAGCTCGTCGACGGTGCGCTCGGGATGGCGTTCGGTGTCACCGCCTCCACCCTGCTCGTGCTGTCCGGGGTCGCTGCCGCCCAGGCCAGCGCCGCGGTGCACCTGGCGGAGGTGGGCACCACGCTGGCGTCGGGCGTCTCGCACTGGCGGTTCAAGAACATCGACTGGTCGATCGTCGCGAAGCTGGGCGTACCCGGGGCGGTCGGCGCCTTCGTCGGCGCCAACGTGCTCTCGGCGCTGTCGACCGAGGACGCCGCACCGCTGATGGCGGGGATCCTGCTGTGCATCGGCGCCTATGTCCTGCTGCGCTTCTCACTGCGCACCCCGCCGGTGATCGGCGGCAACGGCACGAAACACGGAGCCAAGTTCCTCACCCCGCTGGGGCTGTTCGGCGGGTTCATCGACGCCTCCGGGGGCGGCGGATGGGGGCCGATCACCACCAGCACCCTGCTCTCCAGCGGAAAGACCGCGCCGCGCACGGTCATCGGCTCGGTCAGCGCGTCGGAGTTCCTCGTCGCGTTGTCGGCGTCGCTGGGCTTCCTCGTCGGTCTGCGGGACGAGTTCTTCGACAATCTCGCCGTGGTGGCGGCGCTGGCCATCGGCGGGGTGATCGCCGCGCCCATCGCCGCCTGGCTGGTCAGCCGGATCAGCCCGGCGCTGCTGGGGACCGGGGTGGGCGGTGTCATCGTGCTCACCAACGCGCAGAAACTGGTGCACTACTTCGGCGTCGGATGGCCGTGGTCGACGTTCATCTACTCGGTGATCGTCATCGCGTGGGCCGTGTTCCTGGTGCTCGCGTGGCGGATCATGCGCGCCCCGGCGTACGTGCCCCAGGAGCTCGAGGCGCAGGTCACGGCCGTCGAGCGACCCGCGGAGACCGCCGACGAGGTGCGCTGAGGCCGGTCTGAGCGGTAGGCACTAGGGTTCCCGGGGTGCCCGTCGTCGACATGGTCCTCATCGCCCTGGCGGGCGTGGGGGCCGGGGCCATCAACGCGATCGTCGGGTCGGGCACGCTGATCACCTTCCCGACGCTGGTCGCACTGGGCTATCCGCCGGTGACGTCGACGATGTCGAACGCGGTCGGGTTGGTGGCCGGGGGAGTGTCCGGCACCTGGGGCTACCGCCGCGAACTACGCGGGCAGTGGCACCGGCTGCGCTGGCAGATGCCGGCCTCACTGGTCGGGGCGCTGGGCGGGGCTTGGCTGCTGCTGCATCTCCCGGAGAAGGTCTTCACCCAGGTGGTGCCGGTGCTGCTGGTCGCGGCGCTGGCCCTGGTCGTCGTCGGCCCGCGGATTCAGGCGTGGGCGCGGCGGCGCGCCGAGGAGAGCGGCCGGTCGGCCGACCACGTGAGCGCCGCGCGGATGGTGGCGCTGGTGGCGGGAACCTTCGCCGTCGGCGTGTACGGGGGGTATTTCACCGCGGCCCAGGGCATCCTGCTGATCGCGGTGATGGGGGCGTTGCTGCCCGAGGACATGCAGCGGATGAACGCCGCCAAGAACCTGTTGTCGCTGATCGTCAACATCGTCGCGGCCGTCGCCTACACCGTGGTCGCCTTCGACCGGATCAGCTGGGCGGCGGCCGGGCTGATCGCGGGCGGATCACTGATCGGCGGATTCCTCGGCGCGCACTACGGTCGCCGGTTGTCGCAGAACGCGTTACGCGGGGTCATCGTGGTCGTCGGGCTGATCGGTCTGTGGCGGTTGGTGACGGTCTAGAACGTCGTCCGCGCCTTCTCCTGCGCGAGGACGTCGTCGAGGTCGCCGAGCCGGTCCAGGCCCTGTACCGCCCGCCGGGTGCGCATGTTGCGCTCGAGCAGGTCGCGGTGGCGGTGCACGAACGCCCAGTAGCCGGCGGTGAAGGGACAGGCGTCGTCGCCCAGACGCTTCTTCGGGTCGTAGGCACAGTCACCGCAGTGATCGCTCATCTTGTTGATGTAGGCGCCGCCGGACGTGTAGGGCTTGGTGGCGAGCCTGCCGCCGTCGGCGTGCTGGCTCATGCCGACGACGTTGGTGGGCATGACCCAGCGGAAACCGTCGACGTACGCGGTGGCGTACCACTCGGTGAGCTCGCGGGGGCGGTATCCGCGCTGGAGCGCGTGGCTGCCGAGGATCATCAGGCGCTGGATGTGGTGGGTCCAGCCGCGGTCGCGCAGGCCCATCAGCGCGTGGCGCAGGCACTCGGCGGTGACGGCGTCGGCGTCGAGGTCGGCCCACCAGTCCGGGAGCGGGGTGTGGGCCGCGAGTTCGTTGTTGTCGACGTACCGTTCGCCGAAATGCCAGTAGAGATGCCACATGTATTCGCGCCAGCCGAGGATCTGGCGGATGAAGCCCTCGACCGCGGCCAGCGGCGCCTGCTGTCGGCGGTACGCCTGTTCGGCGGCGTACACGGCGTCGAGTGGGTGGAGTACGCCGAGGTTGAGCGGGACCGACAGCAGTGAGTGCGACATCGCCCAGTCTTCGCCCATCATGGCGTCCTCGTAGCGGCCGAAGGTCGGCAGGCGGTGCTCGATGAAACGGGTGAGGGCCCTTCTGGCCTCGGCCGGGGTGACGGCGAACAGGCGAGGGCCGTCGGCGCCGACGGTGTCGAGATCCATCCGGTCGAGGTCGCGGCGGACCTGCTCGTCGATGTCGTCCTCGCGGGGTTTGTAGGGTGCGGGCACATCGAGGGTGCGCTGCTTCTTCGGTGGGGACTCGCGGTTCTCCTCGTCGTAGTTCCATCGATTGCCGATCGGGTCGGCGCCGTTCATCAGCACGTCGAACCGTCGCCGTTGGTCGCGGTAGAAATCCTCCATGCGAAAGCGGGTGCGGTTGCCCGCCCACTGCTCGAAATCCTTGCGCGGCAGCGCGAATGTCGGGGTGGGCAGGACGTCGGCGACCAGGCCCTGCTGGGTGAGGCGGCGGACGAATCTCTCCGCGGCGAGGGATGTCGGTTCGTGGACGAGCACGGGCCGGCCGAAGCGTTCGAGCGCATCGGTGTAGGTCTCGGAGCGGATGAGGGTGGCGCGGTCGCCCAGGTCGCGGTCGGCGTGGCGCAGGGCCGAGAGCACGATGTGCAGTTTCTGGCGGTGGTAGCGGCGCTTGCGGAGTGCGTGCTCGGCCTCGATGAGCAGCACCTCGCGGTGGGCATGCTCGCCACCGTGGACGGCCGGGCCGAGCTGATCGGCGAACAGCCACAGGGGGGTGTCGTCCCGCGTATCGGTCACCGATCCGAGACTACGAGCGTTGCGCGGTCGCCATGCGTGACTTCGCGCGGCGTCAGCGACGCGTCATACGCGCGGAACACCCTCAACCGGCAGGAATGATTCCCGCATGCAAGGGTATGCGGGTCGAAACTGCGGTTGTGGAGAAGCGATGAGTGTTGTGTTGTTGGGGCCGATGAGCCGGTGTACGAACTGCCGCCGTGTCCCTCCAGAGGGAAAGCGCTGGCCGCATCTGGCGGGCAGCGACCGCTTCTGCAGTCTGGACTGTCTGTACGGGCTGCACCCCGAACTGGAGGAACCGGCGCAGTAGCCCGCCATTCAGTCGGCTTGTTCGACGACTTCCTGGTACTGGGTCATGACCTCGGCGAGTCCCTCGTCGACGAAGGCATCGCAGACCCGCAGGTGTGACACGACGAGCTGGACGCGGTTGATCAGCTGCCGGTATTCCTTGGAGCGGCGGATCGTGTCGAGATTCGCGGCGCTACCGCGAGCCAGGATGAACCCGTTCAGATCACCGGTCGGTGTGAGCACGGTGATGTCGAAGCGCTCGATCTGTCCTTCTTTCTGGAGACGCCCCCAGTAGTCCACCGTGTCTGCGTAGACCTTCAGGGCTTGCTTCTCCCGGCCGGGTACGGGCTGTCCGAACACTGTGCATAGTGCTGCCTCGGCCATGGTTTTTCCCTTCCTCTTCGACCCCCCCAGTGGTCGATTATCGGCCGCTCGAGTGCTGGTTTTCGGGTTTCATCCGGTGAGCGACCGATGCGCTGTCCTGATCAATCAAATGTGGTACGACCACCTGGTTTTCGCGGTGTCGTCGCGGCAGGTGGCGCGGGCGGTTGGGATTGCGGACCGTCGGTGCGGTAGGCTCACGTGCTGCCGCAGGAGCACTCGCGCGGCAACGGGCTGTGGCGCAGCTTGGTAGCGCACTTGACTGGGGGTCAAGTGGTCGCAGGTTCAAATCCTGTCAGCCCGACGCAGGTCAGAGGCACTTTCTCACTTCGAGGAGGTGCCTTTCTTGTTGTTTCCAAACGGAATACCCGAACCGGCTCTATAAGCCGGGCAGCAGGAGGAGCCGCCCGCCGAGCAGAGTGATCCGCCGGCCGACGACTCGGAGGGTTCAGAGAAGTCCCTGGCGGGGGCCTGCGGTGTCAACCTATCTTGACCCACTGAAAATTACTGACCATTCCGCCGGTGTCGAGAGCACCAGCAAGAGTGTCGTTGTTGATTGTCACCACCGAGGCGCCGGAGGGCGCAGTGGCGGTCCAGGTGTTTCCTTGCAGGTGGAATTCGAAGGTGGTCCCGTTGGCTGCTCTGACGAGTTTGCAGCCACTACCACAGGAGGTAACCACCTTCGTTGTTGATGACGACCCACCCTCGAACGTCTCTTGGTAGGTGCCGTCGACCAGTTCGGCAGAAGCCGGGCTGGCCAACCCGATTGCACAACCTGCCAAGACAACGCCGACGGCAAGTCCGCGAAGCGCTCGTAGATTCCCGCCCATGTGTTTGCCCCCTCGTTCATCGGATAGTCGCCCCCCGGCCACCAGTCAACCGACTATAGCGTCCTGGCGTGCTGTTAGAAGTGCTAGCTTGAAGAGAGTGAACAGCTGGTTGTAGGCGCAACGAATTTTGCTGTGCGGGCGACAACGCCGCCATGAAGAGCTTTTTTCCCTGCTGCAGAAGAATGTGCTCGACCGCCGCCGCTGGGACACCCGCGAACAACTTCGCATCGCAATCGTCACCTGGATCGAACGCACCTACCACCGCCGACGTCGACAGGCCGCGTGACCGAAACTGTCACCTGATCGCGCAATGGCTGGGCGTCAGCAGTCGTCGAGCCAGCAGAGGATCTCGATTTCGGGTGCCGTTTTTGAGGCGCCAGTGGGTGAAGTCGGCTTGCCAGCGTTCGTTGGGTTGCGCGGCGGTATTCCGATGTCCTGAAATACCACCCTGTCAGCCCGACCAAGTTCTTGCAGTTGAGAGGCGGTTTCCGAGTACTCGGAGGCCGCCTTTTCCGTGGTGCGGGCGCCGGCCGACACCGCGCACGCCACCTCGAAGTTGTGAACAACTATCACCGTCTCCTCAAAGTTCACTGTGATATCACGAGTAACAATGGCCGTCATCGAAGATCGACCACTACGTCAGGGCGCCTCACTCGGCGTTCGGCGGAGAAGGGAATTCGAGTGCGCATAGTCAAGGGAGTGGGTGTGGCCCTGACCGCCGCTGCGCTGTCGGTGACGTCGGTTGCAGTGGGGACGCCGAACGCCCAAGCCAGCACGGTGAATTGGGATGCGATCGCGCAGTGCGAATCGAGCGGCAACTGGGCGATCAACACGGGCAACGGGTTCTACGGCGGCCTGCAGTTCCTGCCGGCCACCTGGCGGGAACACGGCGGTGTCGGCTCCCCGGAGCGGACACCGCGCGAGTACCAGATCCTCATCGCCGAGCGCGTCTTGCGCACCCAGGGGATCGGTGCATGGCCGGTCTGCGGCGCGTACGCCCTCTCGCCGAGGTCGACGGCACCTCCCGGCACGGGCAGCGCATGCCGGGTCATGTCGGGAATGCTGCTGGGTGTCGTCAACCTCAACAGGATGTGTGTCGCGCTGACGAGCCAGGCACGAGCCGTCGCCTCCGTTCTCGCCGGGTGACCCGCCGCACATCTCGAGAGTCGTATCGCGAGAGGCGATCTCGCGATGCTGGCGAAGTTGCGGGCGTAACCTGCGGTCATGAGCGAAGCGGCACTCGGGTGGGCCGTCACGGCCGTGCTCCTCGCGATGCTCGCCATCCCGTTCATCGTCGGCTTCAGGCGGAGTAGACAGAAGCGCCTGGAACGACTTCTCCGCTGGGCGGGGGGCACCGGAAGCGGGTCAGAAACCTATGGCACCGGCGGAACGTATGGCAGTGGTGACTGCGGCGGGGGCGGCGGAGACTGATACCCCTGCCGGGCCACGGGGAATCGCTGAGAAACCGGTGTGGGGCACCCCGCTGTCACGGCGATGCTGAGTGGGGCAAGCTGTGGACGTGACTGGGGACGACTTGTTCGCGGGCCGCTATGTGCTGCGCGGGCTGCTCGGAGCCGGCGGGATGGCCGAGGTGCGCGACGCCTGGGACACCCGGCTCGATCGTGCCGTCGCGATCAAACTCCTGCACCCCGCGATGAAGGCGCAACCGGAAACCCTCGACCGATTCCGTGACGAAGCGCGGTCGGCGGCGATGCTGTCGCACCCGAACATCGTCGCGGTGCACGACTACGGCGAGCAGGACGGCACCCCGTTCATCGTCATGGAGAGATTGCCTGGCGGGACACTCCTCGACGTCATGGCACACGGTCCGATGCCGCCCGACCACGTCCGTTCCATGCTCGACGACGTCCTGGCGGCCCTGACCGTCGCCCACTCCGCGGGAGTGCTGCACCGCGACATCAAACCGGCGAACATCCTGCTCTCGGCGACGGCGGACAGCTTCAAAGTCGCGGACTTCGGCATCGCCAAGGCCGGTGGTGCCGCTCACACCATGACCGGGCACATCGTCGGCACGATGGCCTACATGAGCCCCGAGCGCGTCACCGGCGCGCCGGCGTCGGTGGCCGACGACCTCTACGCGGTCGGTGTCGTGGGATACGAAGCGATCGTGGGCCGCCGGGCGTTCCCGCAGGACACGCCGGTCGCCCTGGCGCGGGCCATCATGGACGACCCGCCGCGGCCGTTGAGCGAGATCGGGCCCGACCTCGACCCTGCGCTGGCCGGCGCGATCGACCGCGCCATGACCCGCGACCCCGCCCGGCGCTTCGGCGACGCCGCCCAGATGCGTGCCGCGGTCAATGGCGACCGTCAGGCGCTTCTCGCCGGAGCGGCACCCGCGATGGCGGCGTCGCCGCGGCCTGCCACCAGGATTCTCGACCAGCCGTTGCCACCGTCGGCCCAGTACGTCGTGCCACCCCCCGCCCCATCGCTGTGGCGCCGCTTGCCGGGGCGCACCCGCAAGGCGATCTTCGCGGCCGCGATTCTGGTCTGCCTGACCGTCGCCGGTCTCGCAGTGGCTGCCGACCCGTTCTCCACCGCACCGTCAACGGGTCCGGTCAGCACCAGCAGTCCTCCGCCGCCCACGTCGAGCAGTGCTCCTCCACCGCCGGCGCCGTCGTCGGTTGTCGAACAGCCACGAGTTCAGCCCGGTGGCAAGCCGGACAAGGAAGAGAAGAAGCGAGAGCAGGAGAAAAAGCGCGGCGGAGACGGCTGAGCCGCGCGAACCTCACGCTGCCGGGTTGACCCCCGGATCCAGATGAGCGTCATGGCCGGGGTGCGCGGCCGCGGCGACCACGTCATGCGCACACAGCGCGCAGTACTTCACGCCCAACGTGGGATATCCACACGCCCTGCACACAGCCATACCCGGTTTGTCGGCGAACCAGCCCGTACCCATGACGTCATCCCCTTCGTCGATGGGGCGTGGTTACCCGCCGCGGGTCAAGATCACGCAACCGTCACGAATCGGTCTCCTCTACGCACCTTGACGAGATCTTGACGTCACCTCGAGCCAACCCACATCCGGCACGCCAAGACTCGGCATCGCTACGGACGACGAAAGGGCAGGAATGCACAACAGGCGGTACGGCTACCTGGCAGCGGCAGCGGTCACATCGATGCTCACCCTCACCGCGTGCGGTGGCTCGGGGACCGAGACGCAACCGTCTGGCACGACGTCGCGGGCGGCAGCGCCGACCGGCAGCAGTGCCGTTGCGGAGTCCGCACACAACGACGCCGATGTGATGTTCGCGCAGATGATGATCCCGCATCACCAACAGGCCGTCGAGATGAGCGACATGCTGCTGACCAAGCAGGGGATCGATCCCCAGGTGGTCGCACTGGCGAACGACATCAAAGACGCTCAGGCGCCGGAGATCGAACAGATGCGCGGGTGGCTCGACGAGTGGGGTGTCTCAGGTCCGCCCGGATCGGGTGCCATGGCACCGGGTCACGACATGCCCGGAATGGGAGCGGGCGGCCACGGGATGATGTCGCAGGGCGATATGACAGCGTTGCAGAACGCGCAGGGCGCCGAGGCCGCAAGGCTGTTCCTCACCCAGATGATCGAGCATCACACGGGCGCGATCACGATGGCCCAGCAGGAGATCGACGGCGGCAAGTTTCCCCCGGCGGTGCAGATGGCACGGGCGATCGTGTCCGCGCAACAGGAGGAGATCACCACCATGGAGAGACTGCTGAAGGAGCTGTGAGATTCAGGGCCGCGCGGCCGGCACGGCAGGGGCGGTCGTGCGATGCGGTGCGGGTTGGCGAACGGGAACCGCGACCGTGAAGACCGCCCCGCCGCCGGGTCCGCCGCTGTCGGCCGTGATGGTGCCGCCGTGGGCCTCGACGAGGGCCTTCGCGATCGCCAAACCGATTCCCGCGCCGCCGTTCTCGCGGGCCCTGGCGGAATCGGCCCGGTAGAACCGCTCGAAGATGTGGGGCAGATGCTCGGCGGCGATACCTCCACCGTTGTCGGACACGCGGATCACGACGGAGCCCCCGTCACGCCGGGCGGCGACCTCGACATGTCCTCCGGTTGGGGTGTGGCGCAACGCGTTGTCGAGCAGATTTCCCAGCACCTGGCTCAGGCGCAGCTCGTCGCCCCAGAGTCGAGGCAGGTCGACATCCACTGCGGTCGTGAGCTCCACGCCCTTTCGGGAGTAGCCGGGCTGAGCGGCCGCGACGCAACGCCGTACCAGCGGCGCGGTGTCGATCATCGTGCACTCCAACGATGCCGAACTCTCCTCGGCTCGTGCCAGCGCCGCGAAATCGTTGGCGAACCTGACGAGGCGTTCGGTCTGGTCGCGCAGCATGGCGGCGGTCTGCGGTGTCAGGCTGCGGACCCCGTCCTCGATCGCCTCGACGTAGGCCTCCAGCACGGCGACCGGTGTGCGGATCTCGTGCGCGAGGTCGCTGAACAGGCGGCGACGAGTGGCCTCGATGGACTGCAGTTGCGACGCCATCTGGTTGAACGCGTTCGCAAGTGCGTCGAAGTCCTCACCGAGGTGGGGCGGTGAGACGCGGATGTCGTACCTCCCGTCTGCGACCGCGGTGGCCGCCGAGGCGACCTCGGTGACCGACCGCTGGAGTCGGCGGCTCAGATACCAACTGACGGCCAATGCCGCAAGGGCCGAGACTGCGAGCGCACCGCTGATGGAGAGGGCGGTGGCGTATCCATAGGCTTCCTCGGCGTGCATCTCCTCCAGCGAGTTCGCCGGTACGCCCGCCTGGTGGAGGTGGTCGCGGAACAGGGGTGGCCCGACGATCGCGGCGGCCATCGACGTGGTGGCGGCGCCGACCGCGAGGACGAGGGCCTGTGCGGCGAACAGGCGCGCGCCGATGCCCGGGCGTCGCCGTACGCGTCCCGTACGCGGTCGGCCGGTCACCGGGCGGGTCCCATCCGGTAGCCCACACCCCGGACGGTGACGATGAACCGGGGGTTGGCGGCGTCGTCGCCGAGCTTGCGCCGCAGATGGCCGACGTGGACGTCGACGAGGTGCTCGTTGCCCACCCACGGTCCCTCGCGCACGAGCTCGAGGAGCTGGCGGCGACTGAGTACCACCCCGGGTCGCGCGGACAACGCGTCGAGAAGGTCGAACTCCGTGCGCGTCAACAGGATCGCCTCACCGTCCACGCTGACCTCACGTGCCGCCACGTCGATGCTCAGCGGGCCGAGGATCCGCGGTGCCGGCCTGTCTGCGGGCGACGCGACGCCCGCGCCGGGAAGGGTGCGCGGTCGCCGGAGCATGGCTCGGATGCGGGCGACGAGTTCCCGGGGGCTGAACGGTTTCGTGACGTAGTCGTCCGCACCCACGGTCAACCCCAGGACCGTGTCGATCTCCGCGTTGCGGGCGGTGAGCATCACCACGTAGGCGTCGGAGAACGTGCGCAGCTGGCGGCACACCTCCAGGCCGTCGATTCCGGGCAGTCCGACGTCCAGGATGACCACGTCGGGGTCGAGACCGCGGGCGACGGCGATGGCGTCGGCGCCGTTGCCGACGACGGAGGCCTCGAACTGCTCGCGCTCCAGGTAACTGGCCACCACCTCGGCCAGCGCAGTCTCGTCGTCGACCACCAGAGCGCGGTAGCCGGGCCGACGGGCCGTTGATCCGGTCGACTGTTCCATGCGTCTCATGGTGCCCGCTGTGTCGGCGGGTGGACCACACACCGAGCGGACGTCAGGGTGGCGGCGCCGGGCGCATCGATTCGAGGTAGTACGTCTCGCGCCCGGTGGGGAAACCGCCGCCGTTGGTGGCGATGTGGACGTGGTCGTAGTGATTGGCCGTCTCGTTGCCGTAGTCCGCCGTCCAGCTCGGCGCGCCGATACCGGGGTAGAAGCCCTGCCGCCAGATGACGTGCAGCACGCCCCACCGGCGGGCGTTGGCCAACGCCAGCCCGGCGATCTGATTGCCGAGTTCGATGCCCTCGTCACTACCGTGGTTGGGGATCATCACATCGATGGCCAACCCGTTCGGGTGCCACTTCAGCGGATCCTGGCGATATCCGCCGATCGTCTTGATCTCGGGGAACATCACGCTGATGGCGCGGGCCGCCCAGATCGTCTTCACCTGCAGCCCGCCCTCCGGCGCGACACCGCTGGGCAGCTCGAACTTGAAGTCCCGCGCGGCCACGGGCGCGCTGGCCGCCAGGAGTTCGGCCTCGGCGGGGCGCGCGACGGACAGCGGGGCCTCGGGCACGTCGGTCGGGGCGGCCGCGGCGGGGGGAGCCTCGGCGGCGACCGCGGGGGCATCGGTGTCCTGGGCGTAGACCATCCCCGCGGAGACGACCAGCGAGGCGACGAGCGCCATCCAGCGGCCCGTGCCCTTCGCTGAGATCCTCCACCCCATGCGCAGCACTCTAGAGTTCCAAGCGGTGCGGCACGGGGATTCCGCGCCGATTCGGCGAATCGAAATATTCGATCATGAATGCAGGTAGTCCTACGCATCCGCGCACACGCTCGGCGGGGGAAGCTGTGGTCATGCCGGAACTCGACATGCGTCCCTCCGAGGACACCGCGCGACGCCGCGACCGGGCTGTGGACGTCGCCCGCCTCGCGGCCCTGGTGGTCGTGATGTTCGGCCACTGCGCGCTGTTGCTGGGCACCATCGACTCCGGTGGAGTGCGGATCGGCAACCTGTTGGGCGAGGTGCCCGCGATCGCCCCCGTCACCTGGGTCGTGCAGGTGATGCCGCTGTTCTTCCTGGCGGGTGGGGCTGCCGGCGCCTACGGGTGGCACCCCGGTACGGCGTGGGGTGCGTGGCTGTTCACCAGGGCGCAGCGGCTGTGCCGGCCGGTGTTCTGGTATCTGGCGGCGTGGGTGGCCGGCCTGCTCGTGGTGCGCGTGCTCCTGGGCGCGAAGTCGGCGGACGCGCTCGGCCGCGAGAGCGTCGCGCTGCTGTGGTTCCTGGGCGTGTATATCATCGCGCTGGCCTTCGTGCCGGTGTTGACCCGTCTGCGAACGGGCGCCTCGGTCACGCTGGTGGTCACCGCGCTGCTCGCCGCCGCATGGGTTGTCGACGGCGTCCGGTCCGCCGTCGGCACCCCCGAGGCCGGCTTGCTCAACTTCCTCGTGGTCTGGCTGATTCCGGTGGTGATCGGCGTGGCCTACGCGCGCCGGTCGATCAGCGTGCCCGCCGCGTTCGCCGGCGCGGTCGCCGCCTTCGCCGCACAGTGTGTCCTCGCCGCCAGCGGCGTGTATGAGGTCGCGCTGGTGGTGACCGGCGTCGAGCAGGTGTCGAACACCTCACCGCCCACGCTGCTGCTCGGCCTGCACTGCACGTGGATGTCGTGCGCCTTCGTGGTCGTGGCGGCGGCACTGCGCCGGTGGGCGGCGCGGCCGCGGGTCTGGCACGTCGTGGCGGTGGGCAACGCCGGAGCCATGACGCTCTACCTGTGGCACATCCCCGCGATCGCGATCTCCGCGTTCTCGCTGCATGCCGTCGGCCTGGACGCCTACGACGTGGATGCGCCGCACTTCTGGGGGCTGCTCGCGCTACGGGCGGTCGTGTTCGCCGGCGTCATGGCCCTGCTGTTCCGGCTGCTCGCCCCGTTGGAGCACCGCCCGCTCCCGTGGTGGGACGATCCGGCGGGCGCCGCCGGCGCCCGGGCGGCCTGCGCGGGCGTACTGGTCTGCGTCGCAGGGGTGGCCGCGGTGCTGATGGCCAAGCAGGGGCTGGCCGGTGCAGGCGGATGGACCGCGCTCGGCGGTTTCCTCGTCGCGGCGGTGGCCGCCCGGGTGTGCGCCGGTTCCGCCGTCGGGAATCACGATCGGGTGGAACCGGGAGCCCGCGGGTGGCGGTGACCGACGGCGACCACTGGAACCGCCGATACGCCGAACTGGGTCCCACGGCGGCCGCGTCGGTCGGACCGCCGACACTGTTCGCCGCGCACGCAGATCTCTTCCCGACTGCGGGGTCCGCGCTCGACGTCGCGTGCGGGCAGGGTCGCACCGCGGTGTGGCTCGCCCAGCGCGGCCTGACCGTCCTCGGATGTGACATCTCCGCGGTCGCGATCGAACACGCCAGGGCCGCCGCGCGTCAGCACCGTGTGGCCGACCGCTGCCGGTTCGAGGTGGGGGACCTCGACGGCGGGCTCCCCCCGGGGCCACCCGTCGACGTCGTGGTCTGCCACCTGTTCCGCGACGAGCGGCTGGACCGGGCGCTGGTGGCACGCCTGAGGCCCGGTGGGCTACTCGCCATCGCCGCGCTGAGCGAGGTCGGCGCGGCCCCGGGGCGCTACCGGGTCGCACCCGGTGCGCTCACCGGCGCGTTCGCCGACCTGCAGATCCTCGCGGCCGACGAACGATCGGGTACGGCGTGGTTGCTGGGCCGCCGGAGCGCGCCATATTGAGATTCGCCGCGCGTGGGTAGTCAGCCCGTATGTCTGAGACTTTGGCGACGCTGCCGTCCGCTGTGCGTTCGACCGTCTCCGGGGTGCTCGGCGACCCGCTGCGGCTGTTCGCCGAGCCCGGCCCGGTGTACGAGGCCGACGTGACCTTCGACGACGACGCACGGACACCCGGGCTCACGCATTTGTTGCGCCCCGGACGGCGGTACACGACCTTCGTCCGTGTCGCGCCGAGGAGTACCGACGCCGTGGTGCGCACGGTCTGTGTCAAGTTCCCCGACGCCTACGGACCGGGAAGCGATCAGGACTTCCTGTTCGCGTCCTCCGGTGACGGCGCCCCGCTGCACCACTTCACCTTCCCGCGATCGCGCGCCGACGACCAGCTCTACTCCTCGCTGTGGCTCTACCTCGCCGGCGTGCGTCCGGTCGTCTTCGGCGCCGCCGCCGCGGCCGGTTCGCGCTCGGGGGTACTCGGTCGCGGCGATCGGCTCGACTTCCTCGTCGGCGGCGTGATCGGCCGCTTCCACCGGGTGGGCGACATCCAGCTCGGCAACGAGATCCCGCAGGCGTCGGTGTCTTTCGCGGCGAGCAACAGCGGGGGAGGTCTGCGGCCCCTGCCGCCGGCGATGTTCTACCGCGGCTGAACGCCGGCGCAGGGGATGGGGCACGATGTCGGTGATGAGCGGGTTACGCGTGCTGACCGGGTTGGGCCTCACCGCTGTGCTGCTGGCGGCGGGTTGCGCCGACGCCCACGATGCCGTCGCGGCGCCGGACGCGCAGTCGGAACTCCGCATATCGGTCCTCGGCGAAATACCCCACGACACCTCGGCATTCACCCAGGGTCTGGAGTTCGACGGCGCCGCACTGTTCGAGACCACCGGGCTCGTCGGGCAGTCACAGCTGCGGGAACTCGACCCCGCCACCGGCGCGGTCCGCCGTTCGACGCCGCTTCCCGGTGCGTACTTCGGTGAGGGCATGACCGCGGTGGGCGATCGCATCTGGCAGGTCACCTATCGCGATGGTGTTGCGATCGAATGGGACACAACGACTTTGAGACCTACCCGTGAGGTACGCATCGACGGCGAGGGGTGGGGTGTCTGCTTCGATGGTGACCGGATCGTCCGCAGCGACGGCACCGACCGGCTGCGGTTCGTCGCACCCGCGGATTTCGCCGAGACCGGCGGCGTCACCGTCACCCGATCCGACGGTGCGGCGGTCACCGGTCTCAACGAGCTCGAATGCGTTGACGGCCAGGTGTGGGCGAATGTGTGGCCCACCGACGAGATCATCCGGATCGACCCGGGCACCGGCGCGGTGACCGCCTCGGCGGACGCTTCGGCGCTACGTGGAGCAGAGTCAGATGCCAACGTGCTCAACGGAATTGCGTACGCCGGCAACGGGGAGTATCTGATCACCGGCAAGAACTGGTCGACGATGTACCGGGTTCGCTTCGACCCGGCGGCCGACTGACATGTGACCAAGGTCACTAATTGGTCTCGATCTGCGACACGACGGCGTGAGGTCCCGGCGAACGGCCGTGCGCACGTGAGACTTTTCGCATGCGGGTTGAGGAAACCATGTGGGATGTGCTGCTCCCGAAGGACGTTGACGATCGCTGCGGGTACTCACCGCGCGCTGCGCTGGCCGAGTTGGTGGCCAAGCGACTGCCGTCGTACAAACGTCTGCTGCGGGTGGTGACGTGGTCACCGGACGCGGGTCATCTCTTCCGGCCGACGCCGAACTTCCGCCGGTATGCGGTGTGCTACGAGGTCGAACTCGCGACCTGAAGACCTCGGGTCAGCCGGCCCACGAAACGGGTTGGCGCCGACGCGTGACCCGGTCGAGTCGGGCGCGAGCCGAGTCGACACTGTCGGCGAGCGGCAGTTCTCCCTGCGGGTCGCAGATCCGCAGCAGTCGGCGCACCTCTCCGCCCGGCACGATCACCCAGTCGACGTCGATCCGGGTGCAGCTGACGCTCATGTAGTGCAGCGCGCTGAAACCCTGCGAGCCGAAGAAGGTGACCCGGGTGAGATCGACGATGAGCTGTGTCGCCGAGGCGGTGTGCCGCTCGACGTAGCGCCCGAGGTCGCGCCCGTTGGTGGCGTCGATCTCTCCGACCGCGGTGATCACCGAGAGGACCGGAGAGGGTGACGTGATCGAGAAGACTGCGCGCCCACGCTGCTGTGGCGCTTCGGCTGCCGAGGGGTCGGGACGGAAGACCCGGATGGTTCCGACGTCAATCATGAGTGGAACTCCCTCGATTGTGTTGCCCCGACGGGTTGTGCGGCCACCCGGCATGCCCTGCGCGGATGACCTTGCCGCTGGCTGCTCTCCTCAACCTGTGACGCAGATTACTACGGAATGCGTCGTATTACTACAAGCTTAAGGAGGTTCTCAGGTGCGCCTCTACCTGCAGTTTTGCCCGAGCGTCGCGCACCGGGTGGACGAATTTGCTGTGATCGCGGCTTCGCCACGACTGATTACGTAGTTCTTCGGTCCGGGTGGTTCGCAACGGCACTGAAGCCGGTTCGGAGGAGTAGAGTGAACGACATCCCGTTCGGGAGGCGTCACCGTTTAGTTCAAAGCGGACCGCTGTAGGCGGAAGTCCGATCGAGCCAACGGTCTCATTCCCGCCGTTTTCCCGCTGTCAGGTGAAACACCCTCGGCGGCAGCAGCTCCGCCGCCTCCCGGATAAGCAGGCACGCGTCGCCTTAGTTGGCGTTGTCTTCGCGTCCGCACCGAGTCCGGAAGGACCCGCGATGACGATCATTGATGACACACCCCAGATGACGGTCAGAAGGCCGTCGACCCGTACCCAGGACGATTACTCCGACGTTCCCGACATGTTCCGGCTCCTGGCGGTCCTGTCCGCAGGCGCCCCGGAGCACGACCGGCAGCGCGAACGCATCGTGACGCGATGCCTGCCGCTGGCCGACCACATCGCGTTCCGCTATCACCGCAAGGGCGAGAACCTCGACGATCTCGTGCAGATCGCGCGGGTGGGACTGATGCATGCGGTCAACCGCTTCGACCCGGAGAACGGCGCCAACTTCCTGTCGTTCGCCGTACCCACGATGCTCGGTGAGATCAGGCGCCACTTCCGGGACAACGGATGGGCGATGCACGTCCCGCGACGGCTCAAGGACCTGCACGTGCAGATCACCCGGGCCACCCCGCGCCTGACGCAGTCGCTCGGTCGTGCGCCGACTGCCACCGATCTGGCCGCCGAGCTGGGGGCCGACCGTCAGGAAGTCGTGGAGTGCCTGGTGGCCGGCGATGCCTACAGCCTGCGTTCGATCGACAGTCCCATCTCGTCTGCGGACGACACCACCCGTTCGCTCGCCGACACCCTCGGCGAGGTCGACGCCGACATGGAGCACATCACCGATCGCGAATCGCTTCGTCCACTGCTGGCGGCGCTCAGCGAACGCGAGCGGACCGTGATCAGTCTGAGGTTCTTCGCCTCGATGACGCAGACGCAGATCGCCGAGCGCATCGGTGTGTCGCAGATGCAGGTCTCCCGCATCCTCGCCAAGACGCTGCAGCAGTTGCGGGACGGGATGAGCTGACGCCCGGGTCAGTGGACGGTGCGCTCCCGTACGGCGATCGCGATCTCGTTGCGACGCCGGAAGGGTAGCGTCCACGGCGGATCGTAGAACCACGCCGCCGGCTCGCCGACGGGCTCGAAATCACTGTTGCGCAGTGCATTTCGCAGTTCCTCGGTGCGCCGGGCGACGGCTTCCGGCCCGCGGTCGCCGGTGAAGGTGAGGACCGCGACCGTTTCGGCGGGCACCACAGTCAACCGCACGCGTTGGTCGTTCGGGGTGGGGAGGGTGTCCATCGTCCACTTCGACGGCATGAAGAACCGGATCGTCCACTCGCCTGCCGACCCCGCAGACTGCGCCACCGGGGCCGTCATGGCGATGGTGGTGCCGCGCTGTTGGGCGACGGGCGCCGTCATCGCGATCTCGGAGTCGCGACGGTTGCCCCCGAAGATGTAGCCGGCAAGGCGGCGGAAACCTTCGTTGCGGGAGGCTTCCTCGTCGGCCGAAACCGTGGTCTCCGCGGCGATGCGCTCGTCGTAACGACGGACCTCGACCGACGCCGAGAGACGCTGCGTCGTGTGCGCGGGTTCCTCGGTGCCGTGCCGGATTCCCACCAGAGCCCCCACGCCTTCGGCGACCTGGCCGGCGATCCGAAACGCTGAACCGAACATCGGGACCGTCCCTTCGTCGGAGGACGGTTAGCCGGTGGCCGTCGGCGGCAAACGGGGCCGTGCGGTCTGTCACGAACGCGACACCATCGGGGTGACGCAACAGGTTTGACACGTGATCACTTCTGGGAACAGAGGTCCCGACGCCTCGATGTGGGGCTGTGACCAGGAAGGATCAGCACGATGGCTGACGACAACAGCGGCAACACCGGACCCGAGGAAGCGGTCAAGGGCGCGGTCGAAGGGGTCAAGGGCAAGGCCAAGGAGGTCGCCGGCGCGGTGCTCGGCCGTGACGACCTCTACCGGGAGGGCCAGGCCCAGCAGGACAAGGCGGACGCCCAACGCGACGCCGCCAAGAAGGAGGCCGAAGCCGAGGCCGCACGCGGGTCGGCCAAGGTCGCCGAGGAGCGCCAGAAGTCGGAACAGACCGACAACTGACCGGCTCTCACGGACGTTCGGCCCGCACCGCGCACGGTGCGGGCCGTTCGCGTCCCCGGGTCACGGCAAGGCGGTGCGGGCGAGGTGACGGACCCGGTTCTTGTCCACCTTGCCGTTCGCCGTCAGTGGCAGAGCGTCGACGAACAGCACGCGGCGGGGCCGCTTGAACCCGCTGAGCCGGGCCCGGACGTGCTCGATGAGTCCGGATTCGGTGGGCTGTCTCCCGTCGGCTGCGACGACGACCGCGCACACCGCCTCACCCCAGTAGTCGTCCGGCACCCCGACCACGGCGGCCGATCGCACATCCGGGTGCCGGCTGAGTACGTCCTCCACCTCGCGGGAGGACACGTTCTCCCCGCCGGTGACGACGATGTCCTTGCGACGGTCCACCACGTAGAGCCCGCCGTCGGCGTCCACGCGTCCGACGTCCCCGGTGGCCAGCCACCCGTCGGCATCCACCGCGGGGCGGTCGGGCCAGTAGCCGGTGGCCACCTGATCGCCGCGGATCAGGATCTCCCCGTCGCCGCCGATCCGGACCTCGACATGCGGATGGGGCCGCCCCGCGCCGGCGAGGATCGCCGTCTGCCCGGCGAGTCCGCGCCGGTGGTCCTCGGGGCTGAGGAAGGTGACGTTGCCCCCGGTCTCGGTCATGCCGTAGCCCTGGTGGAAGTCGACGTCGAGGCGATCCAGCGCGGTGCGCAACAGGTCGGCCGGGATGGCGGCGGAGCCGTAGGCGATCGACCGCAGCGTCGGCAGCGTGACACCGGTGGCCTGCAGGTGGTCCAGCAGTGCGTGCAACATGGTCGGCGCCAGCGAACAGGCGGTCACCGCGTGCTCGTTGATGGTCGCTGCGATGGCCTCGGCCCGGAATTGCGCCGCGAGCACGACGGTCGCGGCGACGGCGTGCTGTACGAGCATGTTGTAGCCGGCGACGTGGCACATCGGGAACGGCAACAGATACACCCCACCACGGGGCACGGCGCGGCCGATGACCGATCCGCGCACCGCGGCCAGGATCGAACGGTGACTGTGCACAACACCTTTCGGGGTCCCGGTCGACCCGCTGGTGAACAGCAGCCAGGCCGGGTCGTCGGTGGTGCACCGCGCGTCGTCGACGGGGTCGGCGGATGCGGCGGTGAGCTCCGGTGAGTCGGCCGCCACCACGTGACGCACCGACGGGACCACCTCGGGGAGTTCGGTGAGTTCGCTCAGGTAGGCCCGATCACCGATGACCACGGTGGGTTCGGTGACGGTCAACTGTGGGTACCGCTCGGCGGCCTTCAACCGCTGGTTGATCAACGTCAGCACACGGCCTGCGCGCGGCACCCCGTAATACAACCGGGCGTAGGCGGTGCTGTTGTCGGCGATGACGGCGATGCGATCACCCGGGCGGCTGTGGGCCGCGACCCAGCCGGCGACCGAGCGGATCTCCCGGTCGAACCGGGCGTACGAGGTGACGGCACCGTCAGGTCCGATGACGGCCGGACGGTCCGGATCCGAGGCGGCCGCGGTCGTCACCAGGTCGTGCAGGAACACCGTCACCGGGGGACTCCGAGCGCGAGCACCGCCGCATCGTCTTCGACTCCTTCGCCCAGGTCGGCCAGCAGGCTCCGCAGTGTCTTGACGATTCCGGTCGCGGTGGTGGGCGCGTGCGCGCGGGCCAACTCCATCAGCGCGTCGTGGTCGTCGAAGCGCTCGGCGCCGCGGCCGATCCGGGCCTCGGTGACACCGTCGGTGTACATCACCAGCGTGTCACCGGCGCCGAGATGAACGCGCGCCGAGGCGAATCGGGCGTTGGCGAAGATCCCGACGGCCTGGCCGCCCTCGGTGTTGATCTTCTCGACGCTGCCGTCGGCCCGCAGGAGTAGCGCCGGCGGATGGCCACCGCTGGCCACGCGCACGTCGAAGCCGTCGTCACGGTGGATGAGCACCCCGAAGATCACGGTGCAGAAATGCGAACGGTCCGCGCCGAACTCGGTCAGCAGCACGGTGTCGAGGTTGTGCAGCACCGCGACCGGATCGTCGTCGAAGACGGCGGCGGCGCGCAGCGTGTAGCGGGTCAGCGATGCGACCGTCGCCGCGGTGACACCCTTGCCGCAGACGTCGCCCAGGAAGAACGCCGACCGGCCGTCGGCCAGCGGGAACAGATCGTAGAAGTCGCCGCCGACCTCGTCGTGCGATGCCGCGTGCAGGTGGGCGCAGGCCTGCAGACCCGCAGGCGGCAGGAGGGCGGGCGGCAGCAGCGACTGCTTGAGCGTCCGCGCCAGCGCGGTCGCTCTGGCGCGTTCCTGTTCGGCGCGCTGCCGCTCGGCCAGCAGTTCGCGCTCGTACGCCCGCCGGTCGCTCGCGTCCTGGAGTGCGAACCGGATCGTCGTCGGTTTCCCCGACGCGTCGGTGTGGACGTTCGCGGCGATCAGGGCGGGCAGCCGGGTCCCCGCGGTGGCGATGAGATCGACTGCCACGCCCTGTATTTCACCTGTCAGGTGCAGCAGGGGGGCGAAGTGGGTCTCGAAGTGGATCCGGCTCCCGACGGTCAGCAGTTCGGTGAACGGTGTGCCGATCAGCTCATCGCGGGAGCGGCCGAGCCAGCGGGCCAGCGTCTGGTTCACCGCGGTGATCCGCCGGTCGGGTCCCGTCGCGAACTGGCCGCACGGCGCGAGCTCGTAGAGGTCCTCGACGGAGGGCTCCGGTGCGGGTGCCGCACCCTCGGGATCGGTCACGTCGACCGGGCGAATGCCGCGATGGCCTCGGCGGTCTCCTGCGGGGCGCTCAGGTGAGGGCAGTGGCCGGTGGTGTCCAGGGTGACCAGGGTGCTGCCCGCGATGCGGCCGTGCACGAACGCGCCGACCCCCCGGGGGGCGATCGCGTCGTGGGCGCACTCGATGACCAACGTGGGCACACACACGCCGCCGAGATCGCCACGGTTGTCGGACAGGAACGTCGCGCGCGCGAAAACCCGGGCGCGCGTCGGGTCGGTGCGGCAGAAGCTCTCGGCCAGCTCTTCGGAGAGTTCGGGCTGATCCGGCGCCCCCATGATGGTCGGGGCCATGGCGCGGGACCACCCGAGGTAGTTGCTCTCCAGGGATTCGAGGAGTTCGTCGATGTCGGCCCGGGAGAAGCCGCCCCGGTAGTCGCCGTCGTCGACGTAACACGGTGAGGGGGTGAGCAGCACGAGTCTCGCGAACCGGGCGGGATCGGCGCAGACGGCGAGAACGCCCATCATCGCCGCGACCGAATGCCCGACGAACACGACGTCGTGCAGGTCGAGTTCGCGGACGAGTTCGAGGATGTCGTCGGTGTAGCCGCGCAGTGACGAGTACCGTTCGGCGTCCCAGGCGGCGGGGTCCGACGCACCCGAGCCCACGTGGTCGAACAGGACCACCCGGAATTCCGGAACCAACCGCGCGGTCACCAGACGCCACAGATTCTGGTCGCAACCGAATCCGTGCGCGAGCATGACTGTGGGTCCGTGGTCGGCCCCGACGATCCGGACGTTGTTCCGTGAGCGCACATCCATCGGGACGATCCTTTCATCCCCGGCCGGAGCAGGAGGCGCTCAGTGCGGAAATTTCAGCTACTGACGCTTTCCGCGGCAAGAGATCTGGCCCACCGGTAGTCGGCCTTGCCCGCGGGTGAACGGACGACCCTGTCGGTCCGGATGTAGACCTTGGGCAGCTTGTACCGGGCGATGGAACGGGAACACACCTCGGCGAGTTCCTCGTCGGTCGCCGACGCGCCCTCGGCGAACTGCACGACCGCCACGACCTCGCTGCCCCACCGTTCGGAGGGCCGACCGACCACCACGACGTCGTAGACCGCCGGATGCGCGGCGACCGCGCGTTCCACCTCCTCGGCGAAGATCTTCTCTCCGCCGGAGTTGATCGTGACCGAATCGCGGCCGAGAAGCTCGATTCGACCGTCGTCCAACACATTCGCCCGGTCACCCGGCACCGACCAGCGGACCCCGTCGATGGTGGGGAACGTCTTCGCGGTCTTGGCCGCGTCTCCGAGGTACCCGAGTGGGACGAGGTCACGGCGGGCCAGCCAACCCTGCCCCTCACCGGGTTGCAGCACCCGGGTGAAGTCGGCTGACACGACGGCGGTGTCGCTCTGCGGTGTGAACGTCGCGGCCTCGACCTCGGCGCCCGCACTGGCGTAGGTGCTCATCTGTGCGCCGGACTCCGAGGACCCCACCGCGTCCATGACGATGACGTGCGGGAGCGCGGCGAGGATGCGGTCCCGCACCGTCGGCGACAGCGGTGCGCCGCCGTTGGTCAGCGTCACCAGCCCGGAGAGGTCGTAGTCGCCCCGTTCGATCTCGTCGACGAGTGGGCGGGCGACCGCGTCGCCGACCATCGGGATGCTCAGCACCCGCTCGCGGGCGGCGACGCGGAGCGCGTCGTCGGGGTGGAGGCGGTCGACGTGGTCGGGGATGGCCAGCCGGCCGCCCATGGTCACCGCGTTGAAGGCGGCCCATTGCGCGGCGCCGTGCATGAAGGGCGGGATCATCAACAGGCCCATCGCGCCCGCGCCGGCGCGCGCCCGCTCCGCGAGTTCGTCATACGAGGTCATGAACGTGTCGCTGCCGAACGGCCGCCCGCCCATCGAGGACAGGAAGATGTCGTGCTGGCGCCACAGCACACCCTTGGGCATGCCGGTCGTGCCGCCGGTGTAGAGGATGTAGAGATCGTCGCCGGTCGGCACGGGCATTCCCGCCGCGGGCGCAGACGTCGGGACGATGGTTTCGTAATCGACTGCGCCGGGCAGCAGTTCGTTGCCCGAGTCGTCGGCGACCTGGATCAGCACGCGCAGGTTCGGCAGCCGGTCCCGGACCGCGGCCACCTGGGGTGCGAACTCCGCCGCGTACACGAGCGCCTTCGCGTCGGCGTCGGTGAGCAGGTATCTGAGCTCTTCGTCGACGTAGCGGTAGTTCACGTTGAACGGCGCGACCCGCGCGCGGTAGCTGCCGATCATGGCCTCGAGATACTCGTTGCCGTTGCGCAGGTAGATCCCGAGATGGTCCTGACCGGATTCGTGGCCCTGCAGGCGGTCGCGTTCGGTGTGGCAGCCCAACCCGACCGACGTGAGGTAGTGCGCGACGCCGTCGATCCGGACATCGGCGTCGGCGTAGCTGAGCCTGCGGTCCCGCCACACCAGGAACGTGTTGTCCGGAACCGCTTCGGCGACCGTCTTGAACACGGTCGACAGATCGAAACAAACACCACCGTCGGTCATGGAGTTGACCATACAACCACGCGCTCTCCGTATGGTCGGAGGTCTCAGGCCGGGTGCAGCCCGCTGCCGGTCAGCACGGTCGGCTGCCATCCGCGCGCGCCGACGCACAGCAATGGCCTGCCGTCGGGGGCCTGGGCGGTCGACTGCGGTCCGGGGCACGGGGCGCCGATGTCCTGGACGCCGTGCAGAGCGTAGGTCGTCGTCCAGAAGCCGGTGTACACCGGCGGCCACTGGTTGGGGATCCACTTGCACTGCAGCGGCTCACCACCGCGGCCGCGGCCGAACACGTTGCGCTCCCAGCTGTAGCAGGGCGCCCCGAGCTTGGCCTCGTAACTCATCCCCGGTACGTCGGTGGGATACCGGCCCGGATCGTCGTGGAAGTCGTTGGAGGGATCTGCCACGGCGCCCGGCGCCAATCCGACAGCGGCACCCGCGATCGTCGCGGCGACGAAGAGTTCACGAAACATGTCCCACCCTCACGGCTGACTCGATGGCCTCGCGGCAAAGCGTAACCGGTGGCCCTCGGGCGCGACCGCTTTCCGCCTACTCCGCGGACTCGTCGGGCGTATTCGCGTCGAGCACGCTGACCGCGATCCCGTACGGCAGGAACCGCACCCGTCGGGTCGGGTCGGTGTTGTTCTTGTTGGCGCGCAGCGCGTCGAGTTCGGTGGGATACACCTGTTCGATATGGGCGCCGCCGTCGGCGTCGACGGTGTGGATCGCCCACACGCCGTCGCCGGTCTCGCCCGTGGTCTCCGGTTCGGTCCGCGGACGGCTGACACGTCCCAGCTCGTCGAGCAGTGCGCTCCACCCGGCGCGCTCACCGGAGGTCGTGAAGAACCGGCCGACACCTTCCAATGCCTCGCGGGCGACCCGGTCGAAGTCGTCGGGGTCGAAGCCGAATGGTCCGTTGCTGCTCATTGCCGTCCTCCTCAAGTACCGCAACACTCACGGTACTCACGTTTCGTTCCGAGGCGCGACAGAGAGGCGACCGCATGACGTTCACCCAGGCCGACCTGTTGTCCGCCGTCGAACGCTCACCTCACCTGGCGGCCGCGCACGACCGTGCCGGATGGGTCTCGCTGTACACGCCCGATGCCCGAATCGAGGATCCGGTCGGCAGCCGGCCACACCGCGGCACCGATCGCATCGACCGCTTCTATGCGACGTTCATCGCACCGCGCGACATCACCTTCCACGTCCGGACCGACCTGGTGGTCGACGAGACGGTCCTCCGCGACGTCGATCTCGAGGTCCGGATGTCCCCGGACGTGACGATGCACATCCCCGCCTTCCTGCGGTACGACCTCGCCGCGGTGGGCGGGGAACTCAAGATCACCCGTCTGCGGGCGTACTGGGAGTTGCGCGCCATGGTCGGCCAGTTCGTGCGCAGCGGACCCCGGGCGGTGCCGGTCGGCGGGGCGCTCGGCGTCGCGCTGCTGCGCAACCAGGGGCCGGCCGGTGTGGCGGGGTTCCTCGCCGGGCTGCGCGGTGCGGGTACCGCAGGCAGGGGCGAGGTCGACCGGTTGCTCCGCGACGCCGCGGCCGGCGACGAGGTCGCGGTGCGGCGCAGGCTCGGCAGGGGTACGCGGGTCACCGTCGGTGATCATGCTCCGATGAGCGGGGCCGAGTTGCTCGCCCTGCTCGCCGGTGCGCGGTGCGACAAGCTCGTCGCCGCCGGGCGCCACGTGGTGGCCGCGCTGCGAAGGCCGGACGGGGAATCCGTGGTGGTGATCGCCGACGTCGAGGCCCGGCCGATCACGATCACGCGCCTGCGTCTCTTCGCGCGGTTAACCGTGCAGGACCGCGGGTAGACCTGCCCCGTGAGCACACCCAGCGATGAAGCCGACAAGAACGAGACCGACGTCGGTGAGGACCAGAAGGTCGCCTCCTCCCGGGCCGGGAAGGAAAGCGACGACGAGGACGGCACGTACGTCGGCCGCACCGGCAGCGACGACGCTCTCGATGACGAGCAGAGCGGCGCGGAGGCCCGGGCACAGCAGCAGGGCAACTGAATCGGGGCGGGACGGCCGGGTTGCACCTCACCGGAACTCGGACATGAGACGGTATGACGACCATGTCTGACCGCCAACACATGACCTACGAGGACTTCGGACGCAGGTTCTTCGAAGTCGCCGTCACCGAGGAACGGGTCGGCGCGGCGATCGGCGAGATCGCCGGCGACGCGTTCGAGATGGGCCCGATGGGTCAGGGGCCCGGCGGCATCGCCAAGGTGACCGCCCGGGTGAAGATCCAGCAGCCCCGGGTCACCCGCCACGTCGGCGAGATGATCACGTTCGCGATCCGGATCCCGCTCGAGATCGACATGACCGTCGATCTGCGCATCGACAAGCCGAAATTCGTTGTGTACGGGGAGATCTCGCTACGGGCGTCGGCGCTTGCCGCGCATCCGCTGCTACTCATCCTCGACGTCAAGAAGCCGCGGCCGTCGGACATCTCGATCCACGTGACGTCCAAGTCCCTGCGCGCCGAGGTGGTCCGCGTCATCGGTGGGATCGACTCCGAGATCAAGCGCTTCATCGCCGCCCACGTCGCGGGCGAGATCGAGAGCCCCGAGTCGAAGCAGGCGCAGGTCATCAACGTCGCCGAGATGATCGACGAGTCCTGGTCCGGAATCTGACACCGGCGCCAGATGCGGCCGCCGCGGCGCGAGCCCCTCGCCGCTGGGCACGCCCCGCAGGTGCGCCCACAGGTGCGGGACGAACATGTTCCGCGTCCACGACACCTGGGACGCCGCCCGGGATCGGATCGACGACTGCTCGGCGCGCGCGTCCGCGGCCGCCCAGCTGTGGTCGCTGCCGGGCAGGGCGAGCGCCTCGGCCGCGGCGGCGGCGAACAGCCGGTGTCCCTTGGCCGAACCGTGCACGCGGTCGGCGCTCCAGGTGTCCGGTTCGCGCATCGACTCGGCGTGGAAAAGGTCGACGAGCCGGAACCCGTGCCGGTGCGCGGCGGTGCTGATGACGCCGTTGATCCGGCGCACGCGCCCGCTGATCAGCCTGCCCACCGGGAGGATCGCGGCGATGTCGGGGAACATCGTGGTGACGACGGTGGCGCCGGAGGCGGCCAACCTCGCGTAGACGACGTCGAGATCGGCCATGGCCGCGCCGAACGACCGGCCGGGCCGCGTGACGTCGTTCATACCGATGCAGACGGTGACCAGGTCGGGCCGCATCGACAGCGTCAGCGGCAACTGGTGGTCGAGCACGTCGGCGATCCGGCGGCCGCGCACGGCCAGATTGGCGTACGCGAGCCCGGGGTGGAGCGTGTTCAGATGGGCGGCCAGCCGGTCCGCGAATCCGATCAGACCGCCGTGCTCGTCACGGTCCCACAGTCCTTCGGTCTGACTGTCACCGATCGCCACGTAGCGCGAATAACCTGTCACGGCCGAAACCTCAGCGGTCGAACGGTCTCGCGAGGGCTTCGGCGACGATCCGGTAGGCGACGTCCTCTTCGGCGTGCACACCGGGGAAGAAGTAGTAACCGTGCGGCATCCCCTCGGGAAAGTACTCGGCGGTCCGCCCTCCGGAGGCCCGGATCCGCTCTCCGAACGCCCTGGCGGAGTCGACGATCGGGTCGTGGGTACCGGCGGTGATCACCGTGAGCGGGTAACCGGTCAGGTCGCCCTCGATGGGGCTGACCCACGGATGGTCCCAGGGCGTGGGGCCGACGTAGGCGCCGCGGATGAATCCCGCGAACGCCATGTCGTAGACGATCCCGCGTGGCGCCTGGGTGCGGAAGGAATCCCAGCGCTCGAAGTGGAAATCGGGCATCGCGCCGAGCATGACCACCGCATCCGGCACGCGGACGTCCTCGTCACGGGCCCGTAACGCCAGTGCCGCAGCGAAATTCGAACCCGCCGAGTCGCCGGCCACCGCGATACGACCGGTGTCGCCGCCGACGAGCCCGGCGTTGTCGGCCACCCAGCGGTACACGTCGAACGCGTCGTCGAGCGGAGTGGGGAACATGAACTCCGGTGCGGAACGGTAGTTCGCCGAGACGACCAGCGCGGAATTGGTGAACGCCAATTTGCGGGCGAGGAAGTCGCAGTCCTCGGACACCCCGACGGTGAATCCGCCGCCGTGGTAGTAGACGATCACCGGCAGCCGCTCGTCGGCAGGCGCCGACCCCGGCCGGTAGAGCTGGCAGCGGGCCACCCCGTCGCGCACCGGCAGATACACCTGGTCGACGTCGACGTCCGGCACCGCCTGCGCCCCGCTCGGCGGGACCAGGGCCGGGTCGGGTTGATGTCCGTCGCCGATGTATCCGCTGCGCACCGGCCCGATCATCAGATCCCGCAACGCCACCGGTCGCCGGTTGTTCGCGATCACCCGGTACATCGGCATCGCCGGATCGTCGGGCGCGATGTAACTCAGGCCGTCGATGGTCACGGGTGCGGTGACGTCCACCTGACCGGCGGGCACGCGGCGCAGTGCGGCGGGGATCACGCCCGGAAGCCTACGGAGGTGTTCGATCCCGTTCACGCGGGTACGCCTCAAATGCCTCCGAGAAAGGACCGCGTATGCCGAACGAACTACAGGGCCGCAAGATCGCCATCCTCGCCGCGGACGGTGTGGAGAAGGTCGAACTCGAACAGCCGCGCGCCGCGGTGGAGACCGCGGGCGGGCAGGTCGAACTGCTGTCCGTCGAAGCCGGTGAGATTGAGGCGCGCAACCACGACCTCGAACCCGCGGGCTCGTTCGCCGTCGACCGCCCGGTCGGCGAGGCGAAGGTCGACGAATTCGACGCGCTCGTCCTGCCCGGCGGCACCGTCAATCCCGACAAGCTGCGCCTCGACGAATCGGCCGTGGCGTTCGTGCGCGACTTCGTGCGCTCCGGTAAACCGGTCGCCGCGATCTGCCACGGCCCATGGACTCTGGTGGAGGCCGACGTCGTGCGGGACCGCACACTCACGTCGTACCCCAGCATCCGCACCGACCTGCGCAACGCCGGGGCGACCGTCGTCGATCAGCAGGTCTGCATCGACGGGAACCTGATCACCAGCCGGTCCCCGAAGGATCTGCCGGCGTTCTGCCAGGCGATCACCGATCAGTTCGCCAACACTCCCGCGCACACCTGATCGATGACCTCCGTCGTCATCGTCGGCAGCGGGTTCACCGGTTTCGAGTGCGCCCGGCACCTGGCCCGCAAGCTGCGCAAGAGTGAGTCATCCGGATCCGAACCGATCGAGATCACGATCATCTCGCCGGTCGACTACATGCTCTACACGCCGCTGCTGCCGGATGTGGCCGGCGGTCTGGTGGACGCGCGGTTCGTCACGATCCCGTTGGCCAACAGCCTGCGCGGGGTGCGCGTCGTGCGCGGGCGCGTCGACAAGGTGGACTTCGACCAGCACACCCTGGCCTTCACCGACCCCGAGGAACGGGTCCGCAGCATGCCCTGGGACCGCCTGGTGCTGACACCGGGTTCGGTGACGCGGCTGTTCGACGTCCCCGGCCTGGCCGAACACGCCCGCGGGCTGAAATCGACCGCGGAGGCCCTGTATCTGCGCGACCACGTCCTCGAACAGCTCGAACTGGCCAACATCGACGAAGACCCGGCACTGGCCGCGGCGCGGCGGACGATCGTCGTGGTGGGCGCGTCGTACTCCGGGACCGAACTGGCCGTGCAGCTCCGGGCGCTGGCCGACGCAGCGGCCCAGCAGATGGGCTTCGATCCCGACAGCGTGCGGTTCGTGCTCCTGGATCTGGCCGAACAGGTCATGCCGGAGGTCGGCGAGAAGCTCGGCGAGGCGGCCCAGCGCGTGCTGCGCGGACGGGGCGTCGACGTGCGCCTGGGTGTGACGCTCAAAGAGGTCCACGACGACCACGTCCTGCTCACCGACGACACCCGCATCGACACCCGCACCGTTGCGTGGGTCACCGGCGTGACCGGCGCACCCCTGATCGAGACGCTCGGGCTGCCCACCGAGAAGGGGCGGCTGAAGGTGGACGCGGATCTGCAGGTGCCCGGTCACCCCGACGTCTTCGCGGCCGGCGACGCGGCCGCCGTGCCGGATCTGACCCAGTCGGGCGCGATCACGCCGCCCACGGCGCAGCACGCCACCCGGCAGGGGAAGGTGTTGGCGCGCAACGTCGCGGCGAGTCTCGGACACGGCACCAAGAAGCTCTACAAGCACCGGAACATGGGTCTGGTGGTCGATCTGGGACCGCGCTACGCGGTGGCCAATCCGCTCGGTGTGCGGTTGTCCGGGCTGCCGGCGAAGGCCGTCACGCGGGCCTACCACCTGTACGCCATCCCACGGTTCGTCAACCGGTGGGCGGTGTCGCTGGCCTATCTGACCGATGTGTTCTTCGCCCGGTCGGTGGTCTCGATCGGACTCTCGTCCGCCGAGGACGCCCGATTCTCCGCCAGCGAGGGCATTCCGATGCCCAGAGGGGACTGATTCAAACTCCCCGGAGCGGGAACAGTAGAGCCATGGCTACCTATCGCGTGTTGAATCCGAAGGGTGAGGTCGTCTCGACCACGGACATCGAGAGCGCCGACGACGCGCATGCCTGGTTCGTCGAGCAGGTCCCCGGCAATGAACTCGGCTACCGGATGGAGGTCAAGGTCGAGGAGGACCGCTGGGACTTCATCGACGACAGCGAGGGCGACCGCTCCTACTGACCGCGGCGTAGGTGGTGCACGGTGCCGAAACTCAGTGCCGGACTGCTGCTCTACCGCATCGTCGACGGCGTCCTCGAGGTTCTGCTCGGGCATCCGGGCGGCCCGTTCTGGGCGCGCCGCGACGACGGCGCATGGTCGATTCCCAAGGGGGAGTACACCCCCGACGAAGACCCATGGGTCGCCGCGCAACGGGAGTTCGCCGAGGAACTCGGCTCGCCGGTTCCCCCCGGCGAACCGCTTCGTCTGCGACCGGTGAAGCAGCCCGGGGGCAAGGTCGTCACCGTCTTCGCCGTCCGCGGCGACCTGGACCCGCAGACGGCGATGAGCAACACGTTCACCCTCGAGTGGCCGAAGGGCTCGGGCAGGCTCAGGGAGTTTCCCGAAATCGACCGGGTGGCATGGTTTCCGGTGGAGGCGGCGCGGACGAAGTTGCTTGCTGGTCAGCGTCCGGTGCTCGATGAGCTGTCGGCCGCTGTCGGCGCAGAACCCGGGTAGGGCGGACGTCGATCGCGTTGACGGTGAGTGCGCGACCGTGGATACGCCAGCCCGCGGGGGTGTGCTGGTATTCGTCGTCGTAGCGCAGGTGCCACACCACATCGGTGACCTCCCGTCCGGACTGGCTCCAGTGGTGGGCGATGCAGGTGATGCGGCCCAGCGCGTATCCGCGGTCGGCGGTCTCGGCGTACACCTCGCCGACGATCGCGTGCTCGGTGCGCTCCATCCCGGACAGTCCCGCCATCGCCGTCCGGACGCCGTCGTGCCCGTGTAGATGCCGCGACGGGGTGAGCACGCGCGGAGGGTCGGGCAACCGCATCTCGGCGGTGTCGGTGAACAGCTGCACCACGTCGTCGAACCGGCGGTCGTCGACCGCGGCGGCGTAGAGGTGCACGAGGTCGGACAGCGCGAGCCGATCGGCCACGCGGAGCGTCACGAGATCAGCCCGAGTCGCCGGGCGCACGCCGACACCGCGTCGGTCGCCTCGTCGAGCGAGGTGACCGGCGGCATCGCCAGCACCACGCGGTCGGCTCCGAGTGCGGCGAGCTTCTCGGCGCGGGCCGCGTCGATCTTGGTCACGGCGTGCCCCAGGGACAGTTCGAGCGCATCGGGGTCCCGGCCTGAATTGCTTGCGGTGGAACGCATCTCGGTGATCAGCTCGTCGAGCTCGGCACCGGCCACACCCAGGGGCTGGAACCCGTCACCCAGGCGCCCCGCGCGTCGCGCCGCCGCCCGGCTGTGCCCCCCGATGTGGATGGGCACACGCCCATACGGCTTCGGGTAGCACATCGCGTGATCGAAATCGAAGAAGCGGCCGTGGAAACCCGCCCCGTGGGGCCTGTCGTCCCACAGTGTGCGCAACACCTGGATCTGTTCGTCGGCACGCCTCCCGCGGGTGCTGAAGTCGGCGCCGCACGCGCTCAGTTCCTCGGCCAGCCACCCGGTGCCGACGGCGAGGCGGACCCGGCCGCGCGACAACGCGTCGACGGTGGCCACTCGCTTGGCCAGCACCACCGGGTGGTGGTTGGGCAACACCAGAACTCCGGTCGCCAGGCCCAGCCGCTCGGTGTGCGCGGCGAGGAACGACAGCAGGTCGAGTGGATCGGGAACCGCAGTGTCGGCGGCGAGTTCGACCCGTCCGGAGGGGTCGTAGGGATAGACGCTGGCGTACTGGGTCATCAGCACGGTGTGCTCGACCACGACGATCGACTCGAAACCGCATGCCTCGAGGTGTCGCGCGAATGCCACCATCCAGGCCGGATCGGCGGTGACCCCGGCGGCGACCGGCGCGACGACGGCGTACCTCACGGGACCGGCGGCCCGTTGCCGCACGCACACCCGACGGCTTCCCGGTTGAACCGCTCTCGGTACCCGCCGTCCGCTGATACGGTCGCCAACGGCATGGCGCGATAGTACAGATCGGCGTTCGTGGGTGGGCGAAGGTCGACGAGGACACGAGCGAAGGGCGAATCCGTGGCAACGCTTCACGTGGGCGGGCAACCGCTACCCGGCACTTTCACCAACCGTTTCCTGGCGCACCTGCAGGTGGCCACGGCCGCACGGTTCGCGTCGGGCAAGGGTTACTTCCTGACCATCGCCCACAACGGCGAGGGTGGCGCCGAGCAGACGGTGAGCCACTGGATGCACCCCGGTCTGCCGGTCAGCTTCGGCTACGACGTCACCGACGGATCCGGCGGCCGGGTGGCGCCGGAACCGTTGCAGGACAGCGAGGTCGAGGAGATCACCGCCGCCATGGACACCCCGTACGGCGTCCGCGGCAGCGACGGCCTGTGGTGGCCGTTCACCGACGGGGCGTAGCGGCTACAGGTCCAGCGTCAGCCGCTGCCCCTCCGGCGCACGCGACACGCAGGTCAGCATCATGCCGGCGGCGCGTTCCGGCTCGGTGAGGAGTGTGTCGCGGTGGTCGACGGTGCCGTCGAGCACCCGGGTCCGGCACGTTCCGCAGAACCCCTGCCTGCACGAGTACGCGGTGTGCACACCCGACCGGTTCAGTGCTCCGAGCAGGGTCTCGTCAGCGGCCACCGAGACCACCGCCCCCGTCGAGGCGACCGACACCGAGAACGGCGCGCCGTCGACGACGGGCGGGGCGGCGAACCGCTCGAAGTGCAGTTCGACCTGGGCGCGTCCGGCGAGTGCCGACCGCACCGCGGTCAGCATCGGTGCCGGCCCGCACGCGTACACGGTTGTGCCGTCCGGGCACTCACCGAGGAGATCCTCGGCTGTCGGCACACCCCCGACGTCGTCGGTGTGGATGCGCACGCGATCGCCGTAGCCGGCGACGTCGTCGAGGAACGGCAGGCTGGCGCGACTGCGGCCGGCGTAGGTCATGGTCCACGGCACGCCGAGGCGCTGCGCCGGCGCGAGCATCGACAGGATCGGGGTGATGCCGATGCCGCCGGCGACGAAGTGCAGCCGTCGCGCGGGGGATCCGTAACCGGGCAGCGTGAGGGGAAAGGCGTTGCGGGGCCCGTGCGTTCCCACGGTGGCGCCGGGGCGCAGTCGCTCGTGCACCTCGACCGAGCCGCCACCGCCGCCGGCGATGCGCCGTACCGCGATCCGGTAGCTGTCCCGTACGGCGGGGTCGCCGCACAGTGAGTATTGCCGGATACGTCCACTGGGCAGGTGCAGGTCGAGGTGCGCGCCGGGGTGCCAGGGCGGCAGTGCGCCGCCGTCGGCGGCGGTGAGCGTGAGCGCGACGACGTCCTCGTCGTGTGCGACCACCCGGCGGTCGGTGACGGCGAGCCTGATCAGGTGTTCGTGCGGTCGCGGCTCGGAGATGTCGCGGACGCGGCCCGACAGGGCCCAGAGCGCGGAGATGGCGGCATCGGCGACGCCGATCGACAGATCGTGGCGCAACCGGCCGAACGCGCTCGGCGGCGCCTGCCGGAACCGATCGAGCAGCATCTACAGGTGTGCGGCCCGCGCCGCGGGGGAGCTGGCGAGGTAGGCGACGGCCTGCGCGGTCGACCCCATCTCCTCGGGGGAGAACCCCGGCCGGAAGTACATCAACGTGTTGGCGCCGAACAGCTTTCGGTAGCGGGGCAGCAGGCCCAGCTTGGAGTCGCGCATCCGCATCCGGTTGAAGCGCCACCAGCCGATATCGGTGTTCGGGTCACGCTTCACCAGATACCAGGCGGCCCGCTGGAAGAACACGAAGATCATCGCCACCGCGATGCACATCGCCCTGATCCGGTCGGAGTAGCTGTCGTGGAAGTGGACCGCGACGTCGTGGGCGACGCTGCGGTGCTCGACCTCCTCGCTGCCGTGCCAGCGGAACAGGTCGACCATGGTCGGGTCGGCACCGAAGTCGTCCCATGCGCAGTTGAGGGCGAAGTCGCCCATGACCGCGGTGTAGTGCTCGATGGCCGCGATCAGCCACAGTCGGTCGCACAGGTGGTTGAGCCGCCGCTTGGGATCGGTGGACGTGCTCGGCGCCAGCATGCGGCCGAACACGTACTCGATCTGGTCGAGGACCGGCCCGGGGTCGATGCCGCGGGCCTCGAGATAGTCGTGCAGAACTCGCTCGTGCACGTCGGCGTGGGTGGCCTCCTGGCCGATGAATCCGCGCATGTCCTCGGCCAACCGGGGATCCCGCACCAGCGGCAGCGCCTCGTTGAAGGTCTCGACGAACCAGCGTTCGGCGGCGGGCAGCACGATGTTGAGCAGGCTCACGACGTTGGACGCCACCGGATGGCCGGGGATCCAGTGCAGATCGCTGTCGGTGACGTCGAAGGCCACCCTCCTGGCCTGGATCTGCACGGGACCCGGGTCGATCTCCACGTCGAAGCGGCGCGGTCGCAACATTGCACACCTCCTGATGCCGGTGACGCCCGCAGTCTACGACGGTTAGGTGGGAACGCAGGTTTCGGCTAACGCCCGGGTGTCAATACGACGTGCCATGGCGGGGATCAGCGACGTTCTCGACTGGGCCAAGCACCAGGTGACGTCCAGGGTGCCGAAGGCGGACCTGGACCAGCGCGATGCGGACTACATCCGCGAGCAGTTGCCCGGTACGTGGCTGCTCGCATCGCTGTACTTCCGGGCCGACGTGCGGGGCCTGGACCGCATCCCGGCCGAGGGGCCCGTACTGCTGGTCGGCAATCACAGCGGCGGCAACCTGCCGCCCGACACCTTCGTGTTCACGCTGGCCTTCTGCTCGTACTTCGGTGTCGAGCGGCCGTTCTACCAGTTGGCGCACAATCTGGTGGTGTCCGTCCCGGGCCTGGGATGGCTGCGCAAATTCGGCACCGTCGCAGCCAATCCCGACAACGCCCGGTTGGCGCTCGAATCCGGGGCGGCGCTGCTGGTCTACCCCGGCGGCGACTACGAGGTGTTCCGACCGTCGTGGGAGCGGCACCGGGTCGACTTCGGCGGCCGCAAGGGCTACGTGAGGCTGGCCCGTGACGCGGGGGTGCCGATCGTGCCGGTGGCCAGTGTCGGCGGTCAGGAGGCGGCGCTGTTCCTCGACCGCGGTCAGTGGCTGGCGCGGTTGTTGATGGTGGACAAGCTGGCGCGGTTGAAGAGTGTGCCGATCCTGTTGGCACCGCCGTGGGGTCTGGTGGTCAGCGACCTCATCCCGCGACTGCCGTTGCCGACGAAGATCGTCATCGAGGTGCAGGAGCCCATCGCGGCGGCCGACATCGCCGACGCCGACGCCGACGTCATCAACGACAAGGTGGTGGCGAGCCTGCAGGGCGGGGTGGACCGGCTGGCCGCGGAGCGACGATTCCCGGTGCTGGGCTAGGGGGGCGGCATGAGGCTCGAACGGCGATGTGTGCTCGACGCCGACCGCGACACGGTGTGGAAGGTGGTCAGCAACCCGGACTGCTATCCGGAGTTCATGGCGAGCCTGGAGCGCTGGGAGACCGTCACCGAGGGTCCGCCCGACGTCGGGTCCCGGTTCACCGTGCACTGGAAGGTGGGTTCGGTGCCGATCGGCGGCATCGTCGAACTCGTGGAATTCGATCCGCAGCGTGACCTGGCGTGGATCGGCATCACCGGGGTGACGCTGCGCGGCCGCTTCCGGTTGCGTGACGGCAACGACGGCCGCACCAAGGTGACGTTCCGGCTGTCCTACGAGGCGCCGGGCGGGGTGCTCGGGCTGATCGCCGACCGGGTGGCGGCCCGACAGGTGGGGCGCACCATGTCCGAGACGCTCAAGCGGCTCAAGGCCCTGGTGGAGGGCTGACCGTTTCGCGCGGTCCGCGGCGGGTAGTCCGGCCCCATGGCTGAAGCGACGAAGCTGGCACTGGTCACCGGCGCATCAACGGGTATCGGATTCGAACTGGCCAAACTGTTCGCCCGGGATGGCTACGAGCTGGTGATCGCGGCCGACGAGGCGCAGATTCACGTTGCCGCACAGGAACTTTCGCGAATCGGTCGGCAGGTGACACCGGTCGAGGTGGATCTGCGCACGGAGGAGGGCGTGGCCTCGCTGTATGCGAAGGCGACGGCGAACGGCCGCCGGCTGGACGCGGCGGCGATCAACGCCGGGATCGGACGGGCCGGGCGGTTCGTCGACGGCGACCTGGCCGAAGACCTCGCGATCGTCGACCTCAACGTGCGCTCCACGGTGCACCTGGCCAAACTCGTGCTGGCCGACATGGACGAGCGGGGCAGTGGCCGGGTGCTGTTCACGTCGTCGACCGTCGCCGCGATCCCCGGGTCCAACCAGAGCATCTACAACGCGTCGAAGTCGTTCGTGCAGAGTTTCGCCGAGGCACTGCACGACGAGATGCGCGACACCGGGGTGACGGTCACCGCGCTGATGCCCGGCCCCGTCGACACCGAATTCTTCACCCGCGCGAAGATGCGCAACACCCCTGTCGGCGGTCCGCTGCCCAAGGACGACCCGGCGGACGTGGCCAGACAGGGTTACGAGGCGATGAAGCGCGGCGATCGGAAGGTGGTCGCGGCGTCGCTGATGTCGAAGGCACTGGGGGCGGCCACCATGGTGCTGCCCGACGGGATCAAGGCGCGGATGAACCGGCTGATCGCCAAACCGATGGAGCGCTGAGGTCAGCCGACGGGCGGCGGAGTCCCCGCGCCCGGCGCACCCTGGATCGGCACGATCGGGGTGGGCGTCACCGTCGTGATGCCGTTGGACCCCACCCGCGGTCCGCCGGCCGGCTGCGACGCCTTGAGGCGGTCGGCGGCGGCCTGGCTGCAGTCCAGCATCAGCAGCATCTTGCCGCCGGACGTCAGCTTCTGGGTGTCGACCAGGCAGCTCGACTGCGGCAGCACGCTGCCGAACGAGCCGCCGAAGGTGGCCTTCACGCCCTGCGCGCGCAGGATCTGCAGTGCCTTTGTGTAGGGCTCCCCGACGACGTTGTAGGTGCCGCCCGGCTGGGACGCGGCCACACCGGTGCCGATCACGGCCGCGGCCCCGGCGGCCAGCACTCCGGCGCCGAGCGTCACGAGCTTCTTCAACATGGCCTCCGTCGGTTGTGTGCGGTGCGAACATATCGCAGCGGTGACGAATGTGAAACCGGAGAACGGCGCTCCGGCGTTACAGCCCATCTCACAGCACAGGGCGCACCAGCGAACCCATCACTGCGCCGAGCGCCGCCGCGCGGGGGTCGGTGAAGACGTCCTCGAGCAGGCGCTGGCGTCCGTCCGGACCCCGTAGCGGCACCCGCCAATTCGGGTACTCGTCGCTGGTGCCGGGCTGGTTCTGGGTCTTCAGATCTCCGACCGCATCGGCGAGGGACAGCGACAGCAACCGCGACGGGGTCCGGCCCAGATACCGGTGCAGGGCCAGGATCACGGCGTCGGAACCCGGTTCGCCATCCGGTCCGATGTCGCCGTCCTGCGCGGGCAGCAGGCCCACCCGGCGCAGTTCGGACAGCCATGCGGCCTGCGCGGCCCGGTCGTCGGCGAGTTCCTCGGCCGCCGGACGGGTGAGCAGCCCCAGCTCGTCGCGCAACCGGACGTGTTCCCCGGCAAGGTATCCGGCGGTGGGCGGCAGATCGTGCGTCGTCACCGCCGAGAGGCAGAACTCCCGCCACCGCTCCGCGGGCAGCGGCCCGCCGTCGCCGTCACGGTCGTGCTCGAACCACAGGATCGAGGTGCCGAACAGCCCGCGGTCGTGCAGGTAGTCGCGCACCCAGGGTTCGACGGTGCCGAGGTCCTCACCGACCACCACCGCCCCCGCCCGGTGCGCCTCGAGCGCGACGATGCCGATCATGGCCTCGTGGTCGTAACGGACGTAGGTGCCGTCGGTCGGTGCGGCGCCGCGCGGGATCCACCACAGCCGGAACAGACCGATGATGTGGTCGATCCGGACGCCTCCCGCATGCCGCAGCACCCCGCTGACCAACGCGCGGAACGGTTCGTAGGCCCGCTCGACCAGCTGATCAGGGCGCCACGGCGGTTGCGACCAGTCCTGGCCGAGCTGGTTGAACTCGTCGGGCGGGGCGCCGGCGGTGACGCCGAGGGCGAGCACTTCCTGCAGGGCCCACGCGTCGGCGCCGTTGGGGTCCACCCCGACCGCGAGGTCGTGCATGACCCCGATGTCCATCCCGGCGCCGATCGCGGTGGCGTGAGCGGCGGTGAGTTGCTCGTCGAGTTGCCACTGAAGCCAGCGGTGGAAGTCGACGTCGTCGGCGTGCTCGGCGGCGTACGCGGCCACCGCCTCGCTGCGTGGACGCTGCAGTTCGGCCGGCCAACCGTGCCAGTCGTTGCCGTACTTCTCCGCCAGCGCGCACCAGACGGCGAAGTCGTCGAGGGCGCGCCCCTCACGCGCCCGGTATCCCGCGTAGGAGAGCTCGCGTCCGGCCGACCGCTCGACGTGGTAGATGGCCGTCAGTGCCGCCCGCTTGGCCCGCCAGGCCGAATCGCGATCGACGAGCTCCTTGCGCCGGGCGCGGGCCTGAACCTCGGTGCGCGCGCGCCGCAACCGTCCCCGGTGGCGCAGTTCGGCGTATTCCGGGATCGCCTCCGGCCGCAGGTACAGCGGGTTGACGAACCGGCGGGACGTCGGCAGGTACGGCGACGGTTCCATCGGCACGGCGGGCGCGGCCGCGTGGAGGGGATTGACCAAGATGAACCCGGCGCTGTGCCGCGTCGCCGACCACACCGCCAGGTCGGTGAGGTCGGTCAGGTCGCCGACTCCCCACGAGCGGTGCGAGCGGACGCTGTAGAGCTGGGTGGCCAGCCCCCAGCTGCGACGGGCCCCGAGCCGCGGCGGCACCGGAGGGGTCGCGGGGGACACGATGAGCGGCGCGTCCGCCTCGACCGTCCCGCTGCGCATGTGCACCCGGTGGTATCCCAGCGGCAGGTCCGCGGGCAGCTCGAAGCTGGCCTCACCGACCTGTCGGCCGTCGAGATCGAAAGGCGGTGTGTCGTTGCGCAATTGGCGCAGAGCAGTGCGGGTCGAGCCGTCCTCGAGCGCGACCCACACCTCGACGGCGTCACCGTGGGTGACATGCACCCAGAACGACGACGTGCTTCCGGTGCGGGCCAGGATCGTGGGCGGCAGGGACCGCTGCCAGTACATGCGGTCGTGCTGTGTGAGCGCGGCGGCGCGTTGCTCGTCGTCCGCTGCGGCGACGCCCAGTGCAGCGAGCACCGCGATCAGCGTCGACTCGGGTACGGCGACCTGGGTGCCGGACCAGTCCTCGTAGTGGGTGGCGACGCCGTGGCGGGCGGCGAGTTCGACCAGGGACGGGGACAGTTCGGTCATAGCTGACCATCCTGCCGTGAGTGAGGTGGGCACGCGCGCGAGCATTCCCGTTCCGCGTGAAAGTAACCGGCCTGGGTATGGTCGCGCCCATGGCCTCTGGAGTGCTCGATGTGTCCGCGGTGCGTGTGCGCCGGGCCCGGGTCGCGGTGGCCGCGCAGTTCCTCACCAACGGTGCGTTGTTCGCGAACCTGCTGCCGCGCTATCCGGAGATCAAAGCCGACCTGGCGCTGACCAACGCCGTGTACGGCATCACGATCGCCGCCTTCTCCGCGGGGGCCTTCGTCGCCGGCCTCGCGGCAGCCGCTCTCATCCGCCGCTTCAATTCGGCCCGGGTCGCCGTCGCGGGGACCGTCACCATCGCGGTGTTCGTGTTCGCGGCCGGGCTGGCGCCGTCGGCGGTACTGGTGGCCGCGGCGCTCTTCCTGGCGGGCGCGGCCGACGCGGTAACCGATGTGGCGCAGAACGCCCATGCCCTCCGGGTCCAGCGCAGCTACGGCCGGTCCATCATCAACTCCGTGCATGCCGTGTGGGCCGGCGGTGCTGTCCTGGGCGGGCTCATGGGCGCGGGCGCGATCGCCCTGGAGGTCCCGCGTCCGGTGCACCTGGGGGTCGCCGCCGTGGTGTTCACCGGGGTGGTGCTGGTCGCCTATCACTTCATGCTGCCGGGGGCCGATCACGACGACCATCCGGCGGCGGCCTACGCCGACGGCGAGCGCGCCGGGCGGAAGGTGTACCTGGTGCTGGTCGCGCTGGCCGTCATCGCCATCGCCGGGGCGTTGGTCGAGGACGCCGGGAGTTCGTGGGCCACCCTGTATCTGCGCGACAGCGTCGGCGCTCCGGGCGCGATCGCGGCGTTCGGGTACATCGCCCTCGCCGCCTTCATGTTCGTCGGCCGGCTCCTCGGTGACCGGCTGGTCGACCGGTTCGGCGAGACCGCTGTCGCCCGCGCCGGGGGAGCGTTGGCCGCGGCGGGCATGGGCGCGGCGCTGGCCTTCCCGAGCGTTCCCACGACGATCGCCGGCTTCGCCGTCGCCGCGCTCGGCGTGGCCACCGCGATCCCGGCGGCCATGCACGGCGCCGATCAGCTCCCCGGACTGCGACCCGGTACCGGTCTGACCATCGTCACCTGGCTGTTGCGCATCGGCTTCCTGGCCTCACCGCCTGTCGTGGGCCTGATCGCCGACTCCACCAGCCTGCGGATCGGATTGCTGACGGTCCCGCTCGCCGGGCTGGTGATCGTGGCGCTCGCGGGCGCGCTCAATGTGAGAGGCCGGCCAGTTCGATCGTGAGCACACCGGCCACGATGAGGGCGATTCCCGCGCCCATCGTCGGCGTGAGGCGTTCGCCGAACAGGAACCGCGCCAGCACGGCGACGAGCGCGACGCCGCAGGCCGTCCACACGCCGTAGGCGATGCCGACCGGCAGGCCGAGGGACAGCGTCAGCCACAGCAAGGTGAACGACGCCAGGTAGCCGAGCACCACCGGCGCGATCCAGACCTTCTTGCGGAACCCGTCCGACGCGCGCAGGCACAGCGTCGCGAGCACCTCCAGCGCAATGGCAGCCGCGAGGGCGAGATACATCACAGCGCGCCACGCGTTTCCGGCCGCGGGTGCGCGCCGACCTCCACCAGCAACACCCCGCCGATGATCAACGCGATGCCGGCGGCGATCGGCCAGGTGAACGGATCGCCGAAGATCCCGGCCGCCAGGACGGCGGTGGCCGCCGTACCCGAGGCGCCCCAGATGCCGTACGCCACACCGACGGCCATCCCGGCCCGAAGTACGGCGGTGAGGAGTACGAACGCCCCGAGGTACCCGGCGACCACGACGATCAGCCACCACGAGTCGTCCTGAGATGCCCGGAGCGCGAAGGTCGCGGTGACCTCGGTGACGATGGCTGCGGTCAACAGCACTGACTTCCGCACCGCGTCAACCTATCCGACGTGATGAGTAGCCTGGTCGGGTCGAGGCTTACCGCAGGGAGGTGCTGCCGCGTGACGACAGAATCAACCGGGGCATCGGGTCGGACGGCGGCCGCCGAGCCCGTGGTCGACACCGCGTACGGGCCGGTGCGCGGCGCCGACGACGGTGTCGTGAAGGTGTGGAAGGGCGTTCGCTACGCCGCCGCGCCTGTCGGCGAACTGCGCTGGCGCGCCCCCGAACCGCCCCGACCGTGGCGCGAGGTCGCCGACGCCCGCCGTGTCGGTCCGGTCTGCCCGCAGTCGACCGATCCGCGGATCCCCCTCGATCTCGGTGGTGTGCAGGACGAGGACAGTCTGCGGCTCAACGTGTGGGCCCCGTCCGGTACCGCCGCCGGCGACGGGAAGCCCGTGATGGTGTGGGTGCACGGCGGCGCCTACGTCCTCGGCTCGGCGAATCAGCCGCTCTACCACGGCAAGGCGCTGGCCTCCGGGGGCGACGTCGTCGTGGTGACGGTCAACTACCGGCTCGGCGCCTTCGGTTTCCTCGACCTGTCCGCGTTCACCACCTCACGCGGCAGGTTCGACACGAACCCCGGTCTGCGTGACGTGCTTGCCGCGCTGCACTGGGTGCAGAACAACATCGCGGCGTTCGGCGGTGACCCGGCGCGGGTCACACTGTTCGGCGAATCCGCAGGCGGCGGCATCGTCACCACGCTGATGACGAGTCCGGCGGCACGCGGGCTGTTCTCGGCGGCAGTCGCGCAGAGTTCTCCGGCGACGTCGGTCTACAGCGCCGAGCGTGGGCGGCGCACGGCCGAACAGTTCCTCGACAAGGTGGGCGTCTCAACCGCCGACAGCCACCGTCTTGTCGAGGCGCCGCTGCCGACCCTGCTCGCCGCCTCCAAACGCCTCTTCGACGAGGTTCCGGTGCGGACGCCGGGCACACTGGCCTTCGCGCCGATCGTCGACGGCGACCTCGTCCCCGACCTCCCGGTCAAAGTGGCCCGCAACGGTGGTTCCCTTCCGGTGCCACTGATCATCGGCACCAACAAGCACGAGGCCGCGCTGTTCCGGTGGATGAAGTCGCCCCTGATGCCGATCACACCGCACGCCATCAGCTCGATGTTCGCCGAGATCGCCGCCGAACAACCCGGACTGCAGCTCCCGTCGGAGGCCGACCTGGTGGGCGCCTACTCCGGGCTGCGCGGGAAGGCCAGGGGGTTGGGCGTGGCCCGCGACATCGGCTTCCGGATGCCGTCGGTGTGGTTCGGCGAGGGCCACAGTGCCGTCGCGCCCGTCTATCTGTACCGGTTCGACTTCGCCACCCCGATGCTGCGGCTGCTGCGCCTCGGCGCGGCCCACGCGACCGAATTACCCTATGTCTGGGGCAATCTCGTGGCCGGCCCGAGGGATCCCACGTTCAAGCTGGGAGGTCTGAAGACCGGTACCGCCGTCTCCGGCCGGCTGCGGGGGCGGTGGACCCGGTTCGCCGCGTCCGGGCAACCCGGAGGCGCGCCGCCGTGGCGTCCGTACCGGGCCGACGACCGGGCCACCCTGGTGATCGACGGCGAGGACTCGATCGTCGACGACCTCGACGGTGACCTGCGCGCCGCATGGGGTGACGAGGTCCTCAGTTTCCGGTAGGGCGGGCGGATAGACTGCCGTCCGGAGGTGTCGTGTGATGGGCGCAATGGGCGACGCGATCGGAGCGTTTCTCGAGTTCCTGCCGCCGCAGATGCGCGAGCCGGTGCTGTTCGCCATCCCGTTCTTCCTGCTGCTGCTGATCCTCGAGTGGACCGCCGCCCGGAAGCTCGAACACCTCGAGTCGGCGGACCAGCCGCCCGCGGGTGCGTACGTCGCCCGTGACGCCTGGACCAGCCTCTCGATGGGCCTGGTGTCGGTCGGCACGATGGCGGTCTGGAAGTTCGGCGCGTTGATCGGCTACGCGGCGCTGTACACCTACGTCGCGCCGTGGCAACTGCCGTCGAACCAGTGGTACACGTGGGTGATCGCGATCGTCGGCGTCGACCTGCTGTTCTACGCCTATCACCGCACCGCACACCGGGTCCGGCTCGTCTGGGCCACCCATCAGGCACACCACTCCAGCGAGTACTACAACTTCGCCACCGCGCTGCGCCAGAAGTGGAACAACAGCGGCGAGATCGTGATGTGGCTGCCGCTGCCGCTGTTGGGCGTCCCGCCGTGGATGGTGTTCGCGGCGTTCTCGATCAGCCTCATCTACCAGTTCTGGATCCACACCGAGCGCATCGGCACCCTGTGGCGGCCCATCGAGTTCGTGTTCAACACACCGTCACACCACCGCGTGCACCACGGCAGGGACCCGGAGTACCTGGACAAGAACTACGGCGGGATCCTGATCATCTGGGATCGCCTGTTCGGCACGTTCCAGCCCGAACTGTTCCGCCCGCACTACGGGCTGACCAAACCCGTCGACACGTACAACATCTGGCGGCTGCAGACCCACGAATACGCTGCGATCGCCCGCGACGTGCGCCGTGCGCGGCGCTGGAGTGACCGCGTCGGCTACGCATTCGGCCCGCCGGGATGGAAACCGGCCGGGAGCCGACACGTCGAGGACAAGGCCGCCGTTCGCGCCTGATTTCGGCTCCGGCGCAGCAAGATGGACCCATGGATGTCAAAGAGGTCCTGCTGCCCGGTGTCGGGCTGCGGTTCGAGTTCGACAACCGCGACGGGGACCGGATCGGTGTGGTCGCCCGGCGCACAGGGGATTTCGAGGTGGTGGTCTACCCCAAGGAGGACCCCGACCAGGCCCAGCAGGTGTTCCGGCTGACCGGTGAGGAAGCCGAGGCGCTGGCGCAGATCCTGGGTGCCCCACGAATCGCCGAGCGGTTCGCCGACCTCACCCGCGAGGTGCCCGGCCTCAACGCCGGCCAGGTCTCGGTGCGGGCGGGCAGCCCCTTCGTCGACCGGCCGCTCGGAGACACCCGGGCGCGTACGCGCACCGGGGCCTCGATCGTCGCGATCGTCCGCGACGAGGAGGTCCTGGCGTCGCCGGGGCCCTCCGATCTGCTGCGCGCCGGGGACGTGCTGGTGGTGATCGGCACCGAAGAGGGTCTGGCGGGTGTCGAGGTCATCGTGACCCAGGGGCACGGACGCGAGACGCACCAGCCGGGTCCGCCCGGCCGAGGCTGATCGGTGGAGGTATCCGCGACGCTGTTGCTCGAGCTCGGCGTCATTCTCGCGGTGCTCACGGTGCTCGGCACCATTGCTCGCCGCTTCGCGCTCTCCCCGATTCCGCTGTACCTGGTCGCCGGGCTGGCGCTCGGGGAGGGTGGGTTGGCGCCGGTGCCCGCGGCGGGGGATTTCGTGGAGACGGGCGCGTCGATCGGTGTGGTGCTGCTGCTGCTCACCCTCGGCCTGGAGTTCTCGATCGGGGAGTTCGCCACCAGCCTGCGCAGACACCTGCCCTCGGCCGGTGTCGACCTCGTGCTCAACGCGGCGCCCGGAGCGATCGCCGGGTGGCTGATCGGCCTGGACGGTGTCGGCATCCTGGCGCTCGCGGGTGTCACCTGGATCTCGTCGTCGGGCGTCATCGCCCGGCTGCTGTCGGACCTGCGCAGGCTCGGCAACCGCGAGACGCCCGCGGTGTTGTCCATCCTGGTGCTCGAGGACTTCGCGATGGCGGCGTACCTGCCGCTGCTCGCGGTGCTCGCCGCCGGCGGCACCTTCCTGCAGGCGGTGTTCGGGATGGCGATCGCGATCAGCGCGCTGGTGTTGGCATTCGTGGTCTCCTACCGCTGGGGCCACCACGTCGGCCGACTCGTCGCCCACCCGGACAACGAACAACTGCTGCTGCGCATCCTCGGGCTCACGCTGATCGTCGCGGCGCTGGCGGAGTTCATCCACGCCTCGGCCGCGGTCGGGGCGTTCCTGGTCGGCTTGACCCTGACCGGGGAGGCGGCCGAGCGGGCCCGCACGGTGCTCACCCCGCTGCGCGATCTGTTCGCGGCCATCTTCTTTCTCGCGATCGGGGTCTCGGTGGACCCCGTCGCGCTGCTCCCCATGCTCCCCGTCGCGCTCGCCCTGGCAGTGGTGACCTCGTTCACGAAGGTGCTCACCGGACAGTTCGCCGCGCGACGGGACGGGGTGGGCAGGCCCGGTCAGCTGCGTGCCGGGACGGCGCTCATCGCCCGCGGTGAGTTCTCGCTGGTGATCATCGGACTGGTCGGGGCGAGCGTGGAGACGCTCGAGGCGGTGGCGACGCCGTACGTGTTCATCCTGGCCATGGTGGGCCCGGTGCTGGCCCGCTTCACCGGTGCACGGGTGCCCGCGCGGCGGCGGCCCGGATAGTCTCCGGGGCGTGCAGACGGTATTCGACGCGCCGGTCGACGCGACGCTGATCGACAGGGCGCTGGCGCCCAGCGTCCCCGGGTCGATGTGGCTGGACCTGCCGCGGCCGCGCTACCCGCGGTTGACCGGCGCGGTCACCGCGGACCTGGTCGTCGTCGGCGCGGGATACGCCGGGCTGTGGACAGCGCTGCACGCCGCCGAACGTCGGCCCGGCCGACGCATCGTGGTGGTGGAATCCGACCGCGTGGCGTGGGCTGCGTCGGGCCGCAACGGCGGCTTCGTCGACGCCAGCCTCACGCATGGTCTGGAGAACGGAAAGTCGCGCTGGCCCAACGAGATCGAGCTCCTTGAACGCCTCGGCGTGGAGAACCTCGACGGGATGCAGGCCGACATCGAGCGGCTGCGGCTCGACGTGGACTGGCAGCGCACCGGGATGCTGACGGTGGCGACCGAACCGCATCAGGTGTCGTGGCTGCGGGAGGCGGCTGAATCGGGTGCGGGCCGCTTCCTCGACGAGAGCGAGGTGCGCGGCGAAGTCGACTCCCCGACGTACCGCGCGGGCCTGTTCGAGCCGGACACCTGCGCGATCGTGCACCCGGCGAAACTGGCGCTCGAACTCGCGCGGGCGTGCACGGAGGCCGGTGTGCAGATCCACGAGCAGACCCCCGCCACGGCACTGGAGACCCGCGGATCCACGGTGTGTGTCCACACCTCCGCCGGCCGGGTGACCGCGCGGCAGGCGGTGCTGGCCACCAATGTCTTTCCGAGCCTGCTGCGGCGCAACCGGCTCCGCACGGTGCCGGTGTACGACTACGTCCTGGCCACCGAGCCGCTCAGCGAGGAACAGTTGGCGCGCATCGGCTGGCGTAACCGGCAGGGCGTGGGCGACTCCGCCAATCAGTTCCACTACTACCGGCTGAGCGCCGACAACCGGATCGTGTGGGGCGGCTACGACGCGATCTACCACTTCGGTCGCAAGGTCAGGTCCGCCTACGAGGACCGCCCGCACAGCTACCGGCGGCTGGCCGCACACTTCTTCCTCACCTTCCCGCAGTTGCAGGAGGTCCGGTTCGACTACCGGTGGGCGGGCGCCATCGACACCAACACCCGGTTCTGCGCGCACTGGGGACTCGCCCGCGGTGGGCGCGTCGCGTACGTCAACGGGTTCACCGGCCTGGGCGTCGGCGCCGCGCGATTCGGCGCCGACGTGTGCCTCGACCTGCTCGACGGCGCCGACACCGCGCGCACCCGCCTGGAGATGGTCCGCGCGAAACCGCTGCCGTTCCCGCCGGAGCCGCTGGCGAGCATCGGCATCAACGCCACCCGCTGGTCCCTGGACCGCGCCGACCACTCCGCCGGTCGGCGCAACCTCCTCCTGCGGACCCTCGACGCACTGGGTCTCGGCTTCGATTCGTGACCTCCTCTGCGCTGACCGTGATGCTTCCGTAACGTGAACGCACGAGGCCCCGATAGAGAGCACACAAGCGGCCGCTCACACGGGGTCGCACTCGCTGTAACCGTCGGGAGGGAGCAGACGTGCGCCGACACCTGCTGAGCGTGCTGGCCGCCGTAGCGGCACCGTTGGCGGCCCTGCTGTCGCCGGTGGCCCTTGCCAGTGCCGACCCGGGCGTCCTCGTCTTCCCCGGTATGGAGGTCCGTCAGGACACCAACGTGTGCACGTTGGGCTTCGTCGACCTGCAGCAGCGGGTGGCCTACACCGCAGGTCACTGCCGCGGAAGCGGGCCGGTCAACGACCGCAGCGGCAACTTCATCGGCGTGCAGACCGCCTTCCAGGACAACACGCCCGACGGCACGACCATCGACATCAACCATCAGATCTCCGACTGGCAGACCATCGCACTGGCACCCGAGGCGCAGGTGAACAACCTCCTCCCGAGTGGCCGCGCGCTGGTCGCCGACGCCTCGGTGGTTCCCGTCAAGGGGATGCCCGTATGTCACTTCGGCGTGGTCACCGGGGAGAGCTGCGGTGTCGTCGAGGCCGTCAACAACGGATGGTTCACCATGGCCAACGGCGTGGTGAGCAAGAAGGGCGACTCGGGTGGCCCGGTCTACACCAACACCCCGGACGGCCGTGCGGTGATCATCGGGATGTTCAACAGCACCTGGGGTCAGTTCCCGGCGGCGGTGTCCTGGCAGGCGGCCACGCAGCAGGCCGGACAGGGTGTCGTCATCACCGCCGGTGCTGCCTGAGCCTCAGCGGAGCAGTTCGAACACCGGGATCGACGGGGCCACTGCGCGGACCTCGTCGTCGCTCGATCGGGGGGTCAGCCCGCCGACGTGGCCCTTGACCTCCCAGTACCACCGATCCAGATAGCGCCTGAGCAGTTCCGGCTTGTCGACGTCGGCGATCTCGGCGATGCGGACGGTGTGACGCCGCCAGCGTGGACCGATCTCCACCTCGGCCGCGGCACGGGCGTTGCGGGCCCACTGGGTGTTTCCGCGGGGTGAGACCACGTAGCGGCGGCCGTCGACCGACAACATGTTGACGACGACGCCGCGCGTCCTGCCGGTCTTGCGTCCGCGCACCCGCAGGGCGTGCGAGCCCGCGATGCTGATTCCCGCCTCGGCGAGCCGGCGGATCAACTCGTTCCCGGTTCGGGCCAAGCGGCCCGGCAGGTCATAGCGGCTGGTCATGTCTGACCCCTTCCGATTTGAGTGAGCAGTGCTCTCTATTCGAGGGTGCACCGTTTCTCCGGTTAAATCAAGAGCAGTGATCTCGTTTCGTGCCACACTGGCGTCATGGGGATACGCCAGGACAGCCGGGCCCGGATGGAGGCGCAGATCGTCGAGGTCGGCCGTCGACACCTGAGCACCGACGGTCCCTCCGGACTCTCGCTGCGTGCGATCGCCCGGGACCTGGGCGTCGTGTCCTCCGCGGTATACCGGTACGTCAGCAGCCGCGACGACCTGCTGACACTGCTGCTGGTCGACGCCTATTCCGAACTGGCGTCGACGGTGGACGCGGCCGCCGCGGGTGAGGGCGGATGGCGGGACCAGGTCCTGCGGATGGCCCATGCCGCCCGGGGCTGGGCGGTGTCGCAACCGGCGCGCTGGGCGCTCCTGTACGGCAGTCCGGTCCCGGGCTATCGCGCACCTGCCGAGCGCACCACCGGTCCGGGCACCCGGGTGGTCGCGGCCCTGTTCCGCGCCATGGCGGACGGCGTTGCCGCCGGCGATATCTCCGAGGTCAACAACGATGTGCCGCAGGCGCTTTCCGCGGACTTCGAAGGGTTGCGGCACCAGTTCGACTTCTCCGGCGGCGACGGCGCGGTGGCCAAGACGCTCACGCTGTGGGCGGGGTTGATCGGGGCGATCAGCCTCGAGGTCTTCGGTCAGTACGGTCCGGACACATTCACCGATCCACGGGCCGTCTTCGACCTGCACGTCCGGGCGTTGATCGATCTGGTGGCCGCCCCGCCCGCCGAGAGGCGAAACTAGAACACGTTCTAGCGCGTGGGGCGGCCGGGCGATATCCTCGCACCGATGGTCAATCAGACACCTGTCCAGATCGCCTGGGTGACCCGCGACCTGGATGCCACCGAGCAGGCGCTCTCGGCCCTGCTCGGTGCGCGCACGTGGGTGCGCATGCCGGGCGTGCACTTCGGACCCGACTCGTGCCGGTTCCGCGGCCGGCCCGCCGACTTCGTCGCCGACGTGGCGTTGAGCTATGCCGGTGACACCCAACTCGAGATCATCGCGCCGGTACGCGGGGAGAGTCCGTACACCGAGTTCCTCGACCGGTGTGGCCCGGGCCTTCACCATGTCTGCCAGGAAGCGACCGACCCGGACGACTTCGACACCGCGGTTCGGGATGCCGAGCGGCACGGTGCCACCGTCGTCGCGGACGGCGAGCTGGCCGGTGGCATGCGCTTCGCCTACGTCACCGCCGAGGACGCCGGTGTGCCCTACATCGAGATCGCTTGTCTGACAAACGACATACGCACGTTCTTCGACTACGTCAAACAGGAGCAGCAGCCATGAGCACCGAGATTCCCGAAACCGTCGAGGCCGCCTCGGTCCACGAGTGGTCGGACGAGGTGGACGTGGTGGTGGCCGGCTTCGGCATCGCGGGCGGCTGCGCCGCGGTGAGCGCCGCGGCCGCCGGTGCACGGGTGCTGGTGCTGGAGAAGGCGGCCGCGGCGGGCGGAACCACCTCGATGGCGGGCGGACATTTCTACCTCGGCGGCGGCACCGCGGTGCAACAGGCCACCGGCTTCGACGACAGCGCCGACGAGATGTACAAGTACCTGGTCGCGATGTCGCGGGACCCGGAGCACGACAAGATCCGCGCGTACTGCGAGGGCAGCGTCGAACACTTCGAGTGGCTCGAGAACCTCGGGTTCCAGTTCGAACGCAGCTACTACCCGGGCAAAGTCGTTGTGCCGCCGGGCACCGAGGGCCTGTCCTATACCGGTAACGAGAAGGTGTGGCCGTTCTGCGAGCAGGCGAAGCCCGCGCCGCGGGGGCACTCCGTGCCCGTCCCGGGTGAGCTGGGCGGTGCGGCGATGGTGATAGACCTGTTGCTCAAACGGGCCGATGACCTGGGTGTGCAGATCCGCTACGAGACCGGCGTGACGAACCTCGTCATCGAGGACGGCCGTGTGGTCGGCGTCAGGTGGAAGCACTTCGGCGACACCGGAGCCATCAAGGCCGACGCGGTGATCATCGCGGCGGGCGGGTTCGCGATGAATCCCGAGATGGTCGCCGAGCACACACCGGCGCTCGGACAGAAGCGCAAGACCAAGCACCACGGCGAGGTCGAGCCGTACATCCTCGGCAACACCAACGACGATGGCCTCGGTATCCGGATGGGGATCTCTGCGGGCGGCGTCGCCAAGAACCTGGATGAGTTGTTCATCACCGCCGCCGCGTATCCGCCGGAGATCCTGCTGACCGGGGTGATCGTGAACAAGGACGGCCAGCGGTTCGTCGCCGAGGACTCCTACCATTCGCGCACATCGGCTTTCGTGCTGGCGCAGCCGGATCAGACCGCGTATCTGATCGTCGACGAGGCGCACATGCAGATGCCGGAGATGCCGCTGATCAAATTCATCGACGGGTGGGAGACCGTCGCCGAGATGGAGGCGGCGCTCGGCATCCCGGAGGGCAAGCTCGCCGCCACCCTCGAGCGGTACAACGAGCACGCGGCGCGCGGCGAGGACCCGGACTTCCACAAGCAGCCGGAATACGTTGCGGCGCAGGACAAGGGTCCGTGGGCCGCCTTCGACCTCTCGCTGGGCCGCGCGATGTACTCGGGCTTCACCATGGGCGGGCTCGCGGTGTCGATCGACGGTGAGGTGCTGCGCGAGGACGGCTCGCCGATTCCCGGCCTGTACGCGGCGGGGGCCTGCGCGTCGAACATCGCCCAGGACGGCAAGGGCTATGCCAGCGGGACCCAGCTGGGGGAGGGGTCGTTCTTCGGCAGGCGCGCCGGGACCCACGCCGCCACGAGGAGACAACACCGCTAGAACGGGGGCGGTTTGCCGCGTTCGGCGACGAGGTCGTCGTTGAGGCGGCGTTCGGTTTGGACGCGGCGGGCGCGGTCCTGGGCGCGGGTGCGGCGGCGTCTGGGCATCCTGAGGCCGCGGTCGGTCCCGGGCTCGCTGTTGTCGGTGTGGCTGATCGGTGCCGGGGCGGCGGGCTCGGCGAGCGTCGGGAAAAGCAGGGCGCTGCCCGGTCGGGTGGTGTAGGTCTGTCCGGTCGGGGAGGTCCACACGATGGTGCCGTCGGCGAATTGTCGGTCCCGCCAGCCGGTCTTGCCGGTCCAGAAGGTCTTGAGCAGGTGGTGTTTTCGGCACAGGCAACGCAGGTTCGATGCGCAGGTCGGGCCGGTGGGGTAGGGCACGGCATGGTCGATGTCGCAGCGGTGGGCGGGTTGGTCGCAGCCGGGGAAGCGGCAGGTCAGGTCGCGGCAGCGCACGAAGTCCTGCAGTGCGGTGGAGGGGCGGTAGTGCGGTTCGGGTGCGGCGTTGGCGGGGTGGATGACCGGCCGGACCCTGGCACGGTCGAGGAACGCGGCAAGGACGGCGGCGTTGGTGACCCCGGCGCCGATGACGAACGCCGGTGCCGGGCAGGCTGTTTGCCGCGGCGCCGCGGGGGTTGGTTCGGCCTGGGTTGCGGGCTCGACCTCGACGTTCATCTGGGGATCCGGCGCATCCTGGGACTGAGAGACAACGCGTTCCGATGTCGCCTCTGCCGCACCCTCACTAGCGGATTCAGCCTGCAGTGCGTTGCCCCGCACCGCTGTGGGTCGAGGTTTGGCTTCTTCATCCCGTGTGTCGGGTTCCGGCGCAGCATCACGTGCCGGGGAAGGCTCCGCCTCGGCTTGTGCGTGTGCCGCGTCGACAGTCGCTTGGTGGGCGACGATGTGGATGACGACGTCTTTGGTGCGCCGTCCGGCGGCGCTACCGGGGCAGTCGGGATTGGCGCATTCACAGCGCAGTTCGGTGCCGGTGGCGACGGCGGCGAGGGCGTCGTTGCGGCGTTCCTTCATCGGCCGCGGATCGTCTGAGCACAGCGTGTGGGCCATGTCGGTGACGCGTTGTTCGAACGCGGCGCCGTCGGGGGCGTACATGCGCGCCCAGACGGTCATGAAGCCGGCCTCATCGCCCATGAAGCCGAACTCGACGTCACGGTCCTGTTCGGCGTTTCGGGTGCGGCGCAGCGCGCCGGGATCGTGGGCCTCGACGACGGCGTCGATGGCCTGGCGAACCTTGTTCGCGGACTTCGGTCCCCAGGTGGTGATTTGATCGGCGAGGTCGGTGTCGACGGCGGCCATCAGGCCGGGGTCGGTGATCAGCGCGGTGCGGGTCACGATCGCACGCACCAGCAGATCGGTGATCAACCCGGCGGCGAACAGGGCGGCCACCTTGGGGAGGCGATCGCCGAGCATGACTGCCCGATAGGTCTGGAAGGTGGCCAGCGATTCGGTGATGTTCTGGGCGGCGGCGACCTCGCTGACGGCGCACGCTTCGGGGTCGACGAACCAGTTGTCGCGGTCGACGGCGTCGTCGAGCCCGGTGCGGCGGCGGAACACTTCGGCCATGGCGGCCAGCCTGCGGGCCGCGGCGGCGTTCTCGACGCGTGCCCAGCCGCCGGTCACCAGGATCAGCTCCGCGTCACTGAGCGCGGAGAAGTCGGCGATCTCGGGCAACGAACCATCGAACACGCTTTCGAAAATACCAGCGAAGTCTGACACCGAGCTCGCGAAAATCCCACGCCTGTGGATGAATTCGCCGCTGTGGACAACCTGCCTACGACTGAGCGGCGACCTCGCCGAGCTGCCACTGCCCGTCGCCGAGAAGCTGCAACTGCCGGGTGTGGTGTTGTTCGACGGTGCTGCGATGGCTCACGCTGACCAGGATGGTCTCGGGCAACTCGCTGCGCACCAGCCGGTAGAGCATCAGCTCCAGCCCCTCATCGAGCGCCGAGGTGGACTCGTCCAGGAACACCGCCTTCGGCTTTGTCAGCAGGATGCGGGCGAACGCCACCCGCTGCTGCTCACCTGGTGAGAGCACCTTGGCCCAGTCCTGAACCTCGTCGAGACGGTCCATCAGGTGCGGCAGCGCGACCCGCTCCAACACGGAGCGCAGGTCCGAATCCTCCAGCGTGCCAGTGTTCTTGGGGTAGGAGACCACTGTCCGCAGATCGCCCAGCGGGACGTACGGCAGCTGCGACAGGAACATCGTCGACTCGTCGCCGGGATAGGTGATCGTCCCCGACGCGTAGGGCCACAACCGACCCAGGCTCCGCAGCAGCGTCGTCTTACCGGTGCCGGACTGGCCGGTGATCACCAGCGCGTCGCCGGGTTCCAGAGTGAGATCGAGGGGTTCGATGAGCTGCTTGCCCGTCGGAGTGCGCACCTCGATGTCGTCGAGTTCCACGCGTCCGTCGACCGAGCTCCGGACATCGATCGACGGCAGCGCCCTGGCCTGTTCGTCGGCGATCACCAGGCCGTGGAGGCGGATGATCGCGGCGCGATAGCCCGCGAACTGGTCGTAGGCGTTACGGAAGAAAGACAGGCCGGACAGGATCTCACGGAAGGCGCTCGCGGTCTGGGTGAGCTGGCCCAGGGTCAGCTCACCGTTGAAGAACCGCGGGAACTGCACCAGGTAGGGGATCAACTCCTGGGCCTGCGTGATCGACAGGTTCCAGCCCAGGAACCCGGCCATCCGGTTCACGTACTTCTTGTAGTTGTCCACGATCGGTGTGAAGCGACGCCGAAGTCCGGTCCGTTCCGCGATCTCTCCCCGGTAGAAGGCCACCGCCTCTGACGCGTCGCGCAGACGCACCAGCGCGTACCGGAACACGGCGTTGAACTTCTCGTTGTTGAAGGACAACGTGATGATCGGCCGGCCGATCCAGAACGCCACGACGGTCGCGAACAGGATGTAGACGATGCCGATCCAGAACATCGCCTTGGGCAGTTCGACCCCGACGAACGGCAACGTCACCGGCCCCGACAGGTTCCACAGGATCGCGGTGAACGCATACATCGACGCGATCGAGGAGATGGCGCCGAAAAGCAGGGTGCTGGTCGATGTGTTGTTCGGGGTGTTCGGCAGCGAGCCGACGCCTGCGGTGAAGATGTCGATGTCGGTCTGGATGCGTTGGTCGGGGTTGTCGATCGTGGCGTCGATGAAGCGCGCCCGGTAGTACGCCTTACCGTCGAGCCAGTCGCCGGTGAGCCGGTCGGTCAGCCAGGTCCGCCACCTGAGCATGAACCGTTGGGTGACGAACAGGTCGAACATGATGACGGCCACATTGAGGACGGCCAGGAGGGTGAAGACGGCCATCGACATCCAGAAGCCGTCCTTGCCGGATTCCTTGACGGCATCGTTTCCCGCGCCCACCCCCGATGCGATCACCTGGAAGCTGGTCATCATGTCGTTGCCCTGGAAGCTGAACAACACCGACAGGCGGACGCTGACGATGACCAGCAGCAGTATGCCCGCGAGCCAGGCCCACACCAGCACGCTCTCCGGGCCGGTGAAGTAGCCGCGGGTGACCCGCCAGAACTGGCTTCCCCACGTCGTGAACCGGACGATGAGCGCAAGGATCACCAGCGTGACGACGGCCGCTACCACCCAGGCTCTGCCGATCCAGAACAGAGAGGTCCACAGCTCGCTGCTCCAGTCGAGCGACGGGGCGAACATTTCCATTCGGGCAAGGTACCGCGAGCCACTGCCCGTGGCGGGTCGGGACGCTCAACCTGGTCGGGCGAGTCGGACCAGCCGCCAGTCCCCGTCGCCGAGCAGCCTCAGTTCGTGGCCGTGGAACTGCTCGACGGTGTCGCGGTGGCTGACGCTCACCACGACTGTCGAGGGCAGTTCCGCCCGCAGCAGCGCGTAGAGCATCGCCTCCAGGCCCTCGTCCATCGCCGACGTCGACTCGTCGAGGAACACCGCCGCGGGCCGGGCCAGCAGGATCCGCGCGAACGCGATCCGCTGCTGCTCGCCGACGGACAGCACCTGCGTCCAGTCGCGGACCTCGTCGAGCCGGATCACCAGATGCGGCAACGCGACCGCCACGAGCGCCTCCTGGATCCGACGGTCGATGACGGCGCCGTCGTGCTGCGGATAGGACACGGCGGAGCGAAGGTCCCCGAGCGGCAGGTAGGGCAGCTGGGGGACGAACATCGGCTCCGGCAGCTCGACCCGGCCGGAGGCGAACGGCCACAGGCCGGCCACGGTCTGCAGGAGCACCGTCTTACCCACCCCGGACTCGCCGCGGATCACCAGCGCTTCCCCGACGGGCAGGGCGAGGTCGAGTCCGTCCACCAACACCCGGCCGTCGGGTGCGCGCACGTCGAGGCCGTCGATGCGCAGCGCCCCGGCGGGTGAGGCCTCGCAGGCGATGCGATGTGATGCGCGGGCGCGCGCGTTCTCGGTCACCAGGCCGTCGAGCCGGATGGTGGCCGCGCGGTAGCCGGCGAATTCGTCATAGGCGTTGCGGAAGAACGACAGTGAGTCGTGGATGACGCCGAACGCGGTGGCGGACTGCATGACCCCGCCCAACGAGATCTGCCCGGCGAACAGCCGCTGTGCCTGGATCAGGAACGGCAGCGGGTTGATCGCCTGGCTCATCGACACGTTCCACCCGATGAACAGCATCGTGCGGTTGAGCCAGCGGCGGTAGTTGGCCATCACCGCCGAGAGCCTCTCGTCCAGCAGCTCGTTCTCGGCCCGCTCGCCCTTGTACATCCCGACGGCGGCGCCGGCGTCGCGCAGTCGCACCAGCGCGTACCGGAATCCGGCGTTGCGGACCTCGTCGAGGTAACTCAACCGGATCAGCGGGCGGCCGACGACGACGGCGACGTACGTCACCACCGCCACGTAGCCGATGACGATCCAGAACAGTGCCCGAGGCAGCGTGACACCCCACAGCGTCAACGGACCCGAGAGCTGCCAGAGGATCACGCTGAACGCGCCCGTGGACAACGCCGCCTGCACCGCACCGAAGAGCAGGACCCGGTCGGAGGTGTAGGCCGGGTTGTTGGTCTGGCGCCCGACACCGGTGGTGAACACGTCGATGTCCTGCTGGATGCGCTGGTCGGGATTGTCGACCGGCCGGCGGGAGAACCTGCCGCGGTAGTACGCGTGGTGGTCCAGCCAGTCGTCGATCAGCCTGCGGCTCAACCAGATCCGCCAGCGCATGATGAAGCGCTGGGTGAGGTAGAGGTCGGCCAGCAGCCGCACCACGAAGCATCCGGCCAGCACGACGAACACTCCCATCGTGGCCCAGAAGCCCTGTTCACCGCTGCGATCGTCGGCCCCGCCGTCGCCGGACCCGCCTTGGAAGGCGACCTGCAGCGACGTGAAAAGGTCGTTGGCGTAGTAGCTGAGCAGCACGCTGATCCGCACCAACACGATCGACGAGAGCAGCAGCGCCGCCAGCCCCGCCCACACCGGAACGCTCTGCCGTCCGGTGAAATACCGGCCGGTGATCCGCCGGAACTGGCGGCCCCACTCGGTGAACCGCCCGACGGCGGCCAACACCAGCAGCAGGCACGGCGCGGTGATCAGGAAGCACTCGAGCACCCACACCGCCGAGTTCGCGAATTCGGAGCCCCAATCGAGCGACGGTCTGAACATCAGCGGTGGCCGTCAGCCAAACGTGTTGTGCAGGAAGCCCTCGAGCGCCTCGATGTCGAGCCGGTGGGCGGCGAATCCCAGATATCCGTCGGGGCGGACGACGAACACCGACGTGCCCGCCGTGGAGTAGCTGCGGGCGAAGTCGCCGTCGTCGTCCCGCAGCAACGGCAGCACCGTGGCATCCACCTCCGCGGACGGTGCGGCCACCAGATACACGTCGAGAGCGCCGCGCGCCGCGGCGACGGCGGCTTCGGCGGCCGCTTCGAACCGGCCCACGTCCGCGGCCGTGGCGTCGCCGTCGGCGTAGAACAGCGCGGTGTGGTCGCGGCCCAGCAGCGAGTACAGGCGCAGCGGTCCCGACACGGCGGCCCGGACGAGTCCGGTCGCGTCCGGGGCGCGGCCACCCGGCAGGGGTTCGGCCACCGGGCCCGCCGACGAGACGATCGGGCTGTCCGCGTAGTCGATGAGCAGTTGCGCCTCGCGGAGCATGACGTGGTCGAGGTCGGCGGAGTCGGCGCCGATGCCGTGGCGGGCGCTGCGCACCGTGCGCCCCACCACCTCCTCACCGACCGGGCGCCGTTCGAGGTCGTAGCTGTCGAGCAGTGTGGGCGCGGCGTTCCCGGACACGGCGAGCGCGAGCTTCCACGCCAGGTTGTGGGCGTCCTGAATCCCGGTGTTCATCCCCTGCGCCCCGGTCGGCGGATGGATGTGCGCGGCGTCGCCCGCGACGAACACCCGCCCGCGGCCGTAGGCGTCGACGATGCGGTGGCTGATCCGGAAGACCGAGGACCAGCGCAGATCCCGGGCGGTCGTGGGTTGCGGTGACAGCCGGTCCAGCACGGCCTGGATGTGGTGCAGTTCGGGGGCGCGGCCGCCTTGGAAGCCGTGCTCCACCCCGCCGTGCGCCTCGGTCGACAGTTCCTCGGGCACCAGCATCGACATCCGGTACCGGTTGCGACCGGGCAGCGGGATGCACACCAGCAGGTCGTCGGTCACGCCGTCGGTCTGGTGCATCGAGCGGATGGCGTAACCCCGCGGCAGCGTCCAGTCCACCTCGACGTCGCCGAGCATGTACTGCTCCTCGAACGCCGCCCCGTCGAAGGTCAGCCCGAGCGATTTGCGCACGACGCTGTGCGCGCCGTCGGCGCCGACGAGGTACCCGGCGCGCACGGTGCGCTCGCCGGTGCCGGTCGACACCGTCGCCGTCACGCCGTCGTCGTCCTGGACGAACCCGGTCAGCCGCCAGCCGCGCTGTACCGACCCGCCGCGTGCGGTGAGCGCCTCGCGCAGGATGCGCTCGGTCTCGTACTGGGGGATGCAGAGGAAGCGGAACGGGACGGTGGCCGGCAGCGAGAGGTCCAGTCGGGTCACCGGTTCGCCGTTGACGTAGACGCACTGCCCCTTCATCTCGATGCCGGCGTCCAGAACGGCGCGCAACACCCCCATGTTCTCGAATACCTCGAGTGTGCGAGGTTGCACGCCAACGGCTTTCGCATACTGCGGGGGTTGGGGGAGCGGGTCGACGACGATGCAGTCGACGCCGCGCCGTCTCAACTCGATCGCCGCGGTGAGCCCGACCGGGCCTGCGCCGGCGATCAGGACGGGGGTGTTCGCGGTGTCGGGCACAGCGATGAGTATGTCCTGCAGGCGGCGGCCCGGCGGGGTTTCAAGATCTTCCGCACGCCGCCATGCTGGACGGATGGCCCTGCGATTGCACGCAGACGTCGACGACTTCGTGTCGTCGGCGGCTGCCTGGTATGCGCGCCGGCCGATGGCGCACACCGTCGAGCTCACGTTGCTGCGCGAGCGGGTGCCCAGCGAGGAGACGCCGGTGTTGATGACGGTGTGGGACGGCGGGGGCGCCGGCGCAGAACTGCTCGGCGCCGCGATACGCACCCCTCCGTTGCCGCTGCTGTGCGGCGGTCTGTCCGTGGCGCCGATCGCGGAGGTCGTCGGTGACATGGTCGGCGCCGGGCTGACTCTGCCCGGAGTGCGGGGTCCGCGGGAGGTGGCCGAGGAGTTCGCGCAGCAGTGGTGCACGGTCACCGGCACCGCGCGCGCCGCGGTCACCGCCGAACGGTTGTACCGGCTGGGCATTCTGGCGGCTCCCGCCGGAGTGCCCGGCGTACACCGCGTCGCCCGCCGGGCCGACGAGCCGGTCCTGATCAAGTACCAGTGCGAATTCGCCGCCGAGGTGTTCGGTCACCAACCCGACCCCAACCGGGCGCGCGCCACGCTGACCGCCGCGCGCGAGGTCGGCAACGTCTACCTGTTGTGGACCGCGAGCGGCGCGCCGGTCAGCATGGCCGCGGTGCGCCCGCCGACGGTCGGCGTGTCGCGCATCGGCCCGGTGTACACCGCACCGGAGGCGCGCGGCCGCGGGTTCGGGGCGGCCGTCACCGCCGCCGCCTGCCGGTGGGCGCTGGACGCGGGCGCCGAGCAGGTGGTGCTGTTCGCCGACCTCGACAACCCCACGAGTAACCGCGTCTATCAGCGGCTGGGTTTCGTGCCGGTGGGTGATTCGGTCACGGTCGGGTTCCGCGTACCGTAAACGTGTGTCCAAGACGACTACGCGCACCCCCGGCCGCCTGAGCGGCAAGTTCTGGAAGCTGCTCGGCGCCGCCACCGAGAAGAACCAGGGCCGGTCGCTGGCACAGGTCAAGGCGTCCGCGGACTACGAGACCAAAGCCGCCGACCTCGACGACGACCAGCTGCGCAAGGCCGCCGAACTGCTGCGGCTCGAGGATCTCGCCGAGTCGGCCGACATTCCGCAGTTCCTGGCCATCGCCCGTGAAGCCGCCGAGCGCAGCACCTCCCTGCGGCCTTTCGACGTCCAGCTGCTCGGCGCGCTGCGCATGCTGGCCGGCGACGTCGTCGAGATGGCCACGGGTGAGGGCAAGACGCTCTCCGGGGCGATCGCGGCTGCCGGCTACGCGCTCGGCGGCCGCAGCGTGCACGTCATCACCATCAACGACTACCTCGCCCGCCGCGACGCCGAATGGATGGGCCCGCTGATCGAGGCGCTGGGCCTGACGGTCGGGTGGATCACCGCCGAGTCGACGGCCGAGGAGCGCCGCGAGGCCTACACCTGCGACGTCACCTATGCCTCGGTCAACGAGATCGGTTTCGATGTCCTGCGCGACCAGCTCGTCACCGATGTGGCCGATCTCGTGTCGCCGAACCCCGACGTCGCGCTCATCGACGAAGCCGACTCGGTCCTCGTCGACGAGGCGCTCGTCCCGCTCGTGCTGGCGGGCACCACCCATCGCGAGACCCCGCGCGTCGAGCTCATCCGCATGGTCGGCGAGCTGACGCCGGGCCGTGACTACGACACCGACGCCGACAGCCGCAACGTGCACCTCACCGAGGAGGGCGCCCGCAAACTCGAGGCCAGACTCGGCGGCATCGACCTCTATTCCGAGGAACACGTCGGCACGACGCTGACGGAGGTGAACGTCGCCCTGCACGCGCACGTGCTGCTCCAGCGCGACGTGCACTACATCGTGCGCGACGACGCCGTGCACCTGATCAACTCCTCGCGCGGCCGCATCGCCCAGCTGCAGCGCTGGCCCGACGGTCTGCAGGCCGCGGTCGAGGCGAAAGAGGGCATCGAGACCACCGAGACCGGCGAGGTGCTCGACACCATCACCGTGCAGGCGTTGATCAACCGGTATCCGACCGTGTGCGGGATGACGGGCACCGCGTTGGCCGCCGGTGAGCAGCTGCGGCAGTTCTACAAACTGGGCGTGTCGCCGATCGACCCGAACAAGCCGAACATCCGCGAAGACGAATCCGACCGGGTGTACGTCACCGCGGCGGCCAAGATCGACGCGATCATCGAGCACATCGAAGAGGTGCACAAGACCGGCCAGCCGGTGCTGGTCGGCACCCACGACGTCGCGGAATCCGAAGAGCTGCACGAGAAGCTGGTCAAACGCGGGGTGCCCGCGGTGGTCCTCAACGCCAAGAACGACGCCGAGGAGGCCCGCGTCATCGCCGAGGCGGGCAAGCTGGGAGCCGTCACCGTGTCCACCCAGATGGCCGGGCGCGGCACCGACATCCGGCTGGGTGGCTCGGACGAGCGCGACCACGACGAAGTCGCCGAACTCGGCGGGCTGCACGTCGTCGGGACGGGGCGTCACACCACCCAGCGGCTCGACAACCAGCTGCGGGGCCGCGCCGGGCGTCAGGGCGATCCGGGTTCGTCGGTGTTCTTCTCCAGCTGGGAGGACGAACTGGTCCAGGCCCACCTGGAACCGAACAAGCGCCCGATGCAGGCCGACGAGAACGGCCGGGTCCTGCACGACAAGGCGGCGGGGCTGCTCGATCACGCCCAGCGCGTGGCGGAGGGGCGGCTGCTCGACGTGCACGCCAACACCTGGCGCTACAACCAGCTCACCGCCCAGCAGCGCGCCATCATCGTCGAACGTCGGGATGCGTTGTTGCGCACGGCGACCGCGCGTGAAGAACTCGCCGAACTGTCGCCGAAGCGGTACGCCGAACTGGCCGAGGAGATGTCCGAGGAACGTCTCGAGCGGGTCTGCCGGCTGATCATGCTCTACCACCTGGACCGCGGCTGGTGTGAGCACCTCGCGTACCTGGCCGACATTCGCGAGAGCATCCACCTGCGCGCGCTCGGCAGGCAGAATCCGCTCGACGAGTTCCACCGGATGGCCGTCGACGCGTTCGCCTCGCTGGCCGCCGACGCGATCGAGGCGGCCCAGCAGACGTTCGAGACCGCGCCGTCGCTGGAGGGCGAAGTGGGCGTCGATCTGTCCAAACTCGCGCGGCCGACCTCGACGTGGACATACATGGTCCACGACAACCCGCTGGCCGACGACACGATGGCGGCGCTGAGCCTGCCGGGGGTGTTCCGCTAGGTTTAGCCGCATGGACGCCTCTGCGTCAGGGGAGCGGGACCGCGTGTTGACGGTGCCCAACGCACTGTCGGTGCTGCGCCTGGTGCTGGTCCCGGTGTTCCTGTGGCTGCTGTTCGGCGCGCACGCCAACGCCTGGGCGGTCGGCGTCCTGATGTTCAGCGGCTTCTCCGACTGGGCCGACGGCAAGATCGCGCGGCTGGTCGACAATCAGTCGTCGCGGCTGGGGGAGCTGCTGGATCCGCTGGTGGACCGGATCTACATGGTGACCGTGCCGTTGGCGCTCGCGGTCGAGGGCAGTGTCCCGTGGTGGTTCGTCGTCACCCTGCTCGGCCGCGACCTGGTGCTCGCGGCGACGCTGCCGCTGCTGCGCGGCCGGGGGTTGGCCGCCCTCCCGGTCACCTACCTGGGTAAGGCCGCGACGTTCGCGCTGATGTCCGGCTTCCCGTTGGTGCTGCTGGGGCAGTGGGATGCGCTCTGGAGCCGGGTGGTGCTCGCCTGCGGCTGGGGGTTCCTGATCTGGGGGATGGCGCTGTACCTGTGGTCGGGGGTGCTCTACCTGGTCCAGGTGGTGATGGTCGCACAGCGATTGCCGAAGGTCCGGGCCGGTGGCTGAGGGGCAGAGCGCGCGACCGCCGACGCCCGATGAGCGCCGGGCCCTGGGTGGGTTCGATCCCGAGGCAGGGCTCAAGCACCATGACGCGGCGCCCAAGAAGATCCCGGTGCCGTCGCTGCTGAGATCCCTGCTCTCCGAACATCTCGACCCCGGCTATGCCGCCGCGGCCGCCGCCCGACGCGACGGCGCCACGCGGCCGCGCGCCGTCGAGTGGGGCTGGCAGGTGGCGGCGGCGCTCACCGTCGCGACCGTGTTCGGCGTCGCGGCCGCGCAGGCGCAGACCGCTGCGCCGGCCACCCGCGAGGCCCAGCACGTCCTCGCCGGGAGCGTGCGGGCGGCTGAGGCGACCGACGACCAACTCACCGCGCAACGCGACGAGCTGACCACTCAGGTCGCGGCCGAACGCCGCAGCCGGCTCGAGGGCGACGAGCGCGGCAGGCGACTGTTGGCCGACCTCGACATCGCCGACGTCGCCGCCGCCGCAACCCCGGTGATCGGTCCGGGATTGACGGTCACCGTCACCGACCCCGGGTTGTCGAACGACCTGTCCGACGTGTCGAAGCAACGTGTCGCGGGCAGTCGGCAGGTGATCCTCGACCGCGATCTGCAGTTGGTCGTCAACTCGCTGTGGGTCAGTGGCGCGGAAGCGGTGGCCGTCGGCGGGGTGCGCATCGGGCCCAACGTCACGATCCGGCAGGCGGGTGGCGGCATCCTGGTCGACAATCAGCCCATCAGCAGCCCATATCTCCTGCAGGCGGTCGGCCCGCCCAAGTCGATGGCCGACACGTTCGACCGCAGCGCCGGTCTGCAGCGGCTGCGGCTCCTCGAAACCTCTTACGGCGTCGGGGTTTCGGTCAGCGCCGCAGAAGCGCTCACGCTGCCCGCCGGTTCGGTGCGGGAGGTCAACTTCGCCACGCAGATCGGAGCCAGATGATCGGAATCGCCGCGCTGCTCGTCGGTATCGTGCTGGGCCTGGTGTTCCGCCCGAGCGTGCCGGACTTCGTCGAGCCCTACCTACCCATCGCGGTCGTCGCGGCGCTCGACGCCGTGTTCGGTGGACTGCGCGCCTATCTCGAGCAGATCTTCGACTCCAAGGTGTTCGTGGTGTCGTTCGTGTTCAACGTGCTCGTCGCGGCGCTCATCGTGTACGTCGGCGACCAGTTGGGTGTGGGCACGCAGTTGTCCACCGCGATCATCGTCGTGCTCGGCATCCGCATCTTCGGCAACGCCGCGGCGCTGCGGCGCAGACTGTTCGGTGCCTGATCATGACGAACGACGACCACGCCGAACACCATGCCGAACACCATGGCCGGCACGAACTGCCGTCGGACAGCCCGCGGCTTCCGTTCGGCGGCCTGTTGCGCCGCGGGCGGTCGCAACTGCTGTTCGGCGCGCTCGGAGCACTGCTGTGCATCCTGCTGGGCGTGGCGATCGTCACCCAGGTCCGCGAGAACGAATCGGGTGACTCGCTCGAGACCGCCCGGCCCGCCGATCTGTTGATCCTGCTCGACTCGTTGCAGCAGCGCGAGGCCGCGCTCAACACCGAAGTCGGCGATCTGCGCCGGACCCTCGAGCAGCTGGCGGCATCCGGGAGCAACGACCAGGCGGCCATCGAGAACGCCCAGGCGCGGCTCGCGGCGCTGTCCATCCTCATCGGCGCCGTGGGCGCCACGGGCCCCGGGGTCACCCTGACCATCACCGACAGCACCCCCGGGGTTCCACCCGAGACGATGCTCGACGTGGTCAACGAACTGCGCGCCGCCGGCGCGGAGGCGATCCAGATCCAGGGCACCGCAGGCGGGCAGCCGGTGGTGGTGCGGGTCGGCGTCGACACCTGGATCGTCGGGCGGCCCGGGGCGCTCAACGTCGACGGGGCGACGCTCAACCCGACGTACACCGTTGCCGCCATTGGCGATCCGCCGACCCTGGCGGCCGCGATGAACATCCCGGGCGGTGCGATGGACAGCATCGAAAGGGTGGGCGGGACCATGGCGATACAGCAGGCCGAGCGGGTGGACGTGACCGCCTTGCGGCAACCGAAAGACCGCCAATACGCTCAGCCAGTCAAATAGCGTGCCGGCCGCCGGCCGATCCACGCCGTCGTACGCAGAGGAGACCCGTGACCGAGATCCCAGCCGAGCTGTACTACACCGAGGAACACGAGTGGGTGCTGCGCACGGGTGACGACACTCTGCGTGTCGGCATCACCGACTACGCGCAGTCCGCGCTCGGTGACGTCGTGTTCGTGCAGCTGCCCGACGTCGGCGCCGAACTGACTTCCGGGGAGACATTCGGCGAGGTCGAGTCCACCAAGTCGGTGTCGGATCTGTACGCGCCCGTCAGCGCGAAAGTGGTTGCCGTCAACGCGAATCTGGAGGGCACCCCCGATCTGGTGAACTCCGACCCATACGGCGAGGGGTGGCTGGTCGACCTGCAACTCGACGCCGACGACATGGAGGCGGCGCTGGGTGGCCTGCTCGACGCGGACGCCTACCGTGCCGTGGTGACCGAGTGAGTTGTTGTTAGGGTGCTGGGCGACGGTTCGACCATCTTCGACCGAGTGAAATCAACGAGGGGCGGATCCGGCGGTGGTGGACACAGTGACGTCCACTGCGCGGTACGGTCGACGTGAGACGACGGCTGTGACCGGCCGGGTATCGCCACAGCAGCCAGTGAGGAGCAGCGGGTGACGGAGAAGGACATCAACTCTGGGGGCGACCAGACGTCTGAAGAAGTCACCGTCGAGACGACCTCGGTATTCCGGGCCGACTTCCTCAACGAACTGGACGCACCGCCTGCGGCAGGGTCCGACAGCGCGGTCTCCGGTGTAGAGGGCCTGCCGGTCGGCTCGGCGCTTCTGGTCGTCAAGCGGGGTCCGAACGCGGGTTCGCGGTTCCTGCTCGACCAGCCGACGACATCGGCCGGTCGTCACCCCGACAGCGACATCTTCCTCGACGACGTCACCGTCAGCCGCAGGCATGCCGAGTTCCGGCTCGAGAGCGGCGAGTTCCAGGTGGTCGACGTCGGCAGCCTCAACGGCACGTACGTCAACCGCGAGCCGGTGGACTCCGCCGTGCTGTCCAACGGTGACGAGGTGCAGATCGGCAAGTTCCGCCTGGTGTTCCTGACGGGCCCCAGCACCGACGAGAACGGCCCGAGCAGCTAGGTGCCGATGAGCGCTCGCGCGAGGAGTACATGAGCCAGCCCGACAGCGCGCCACTCGCCGGGATGTCCATCGGGGCGGTCCTGGACCTGCTGCGGCCGGACTTCCCGGACGTGACGATCTCCAAGATCCGGTTCCTGGAGGCCGAGGGGCTGGTCACGCCGGAGCGCACCGCGTCGGGCTACCGGCGGTTCACCGCGTACGACTGTGCGCGTCTGCGCTTCATCCTCACCGCGCAGCGCGATCACTACCTGCCGCTCAAGGTCATCAAGGCCCAACTCGACGCCCAGCCCGACGGTGAGCTGCCGCCGTCCGCCCGATCTTTCCCCACGCCCTACCCGGCCCCGCGGCTGGTCCAGGTCGGTTCCCGGGACGGGGATGCGGCCGGCGTCGCGGGCGTGGCCCCGACCCAGGTCCGGCTCAGCCGAGAGGATCTGCTGGAACGGTCCGGTGTCGACGACGACCTGCTGGCCGCGCTGATCAAGGCCGGGGTCATCACCCCCTCCTCCAAGGTCGGCGGCGGGATCTTCTTCGACGAACACTCCGTGGTGATCGCCCAGTGCGCCCGTGCGCTGGCCGACTACGGCGTGGAACCCCGCCACCTGCGCGCGTTCCGCTCGGCGGCCGACCGGCAGTCCGATTTGATCGCGCAGATCGCCGGTCCCGTCGGCAAGGCCGGCACCACCGGGGCACGCGACCGGGCCGACGACCTGGCCAGGGAAGTGGCGGCTCTGGCCATCACGCTGCACACGTCGTTGATCAAATCGGCCGTACGCGACGTACTGGATCGCTGAGGATTAGACTCGCAACGACGGATTCGTTCGTCACGTCAGGGCAGGCTCCGGTCACGGCATCTGACACGCAGCACCGAAGAACGACAAGCACACTGGTGCGAAAGGGCAGACACAGATGGCTGAGGTTCGTGTGGTCGGCATTCGCGTGGAGCAGCCCCAGAACCAGCCGGTGCTCCTGCTGCGCGAGTCCAACGGCGACCGTTATCTGCCGATCTGGATCGGCCAGTCGGAGGCCGCCGCGATCGCCCTGGAACAGCAGGGTGTCGAACCGGCCCGACCGCTGACCCACGATCTGATCCGCGACGTCATCGCCGCACTCGGGCATTCGCTCAAGGAGGTGCGGATCGTCGACCTGCAGGAGGGCACCTTCTACGCCGACCTGATCTTCGACCGGGACATCAAGGTGTCCGCGCGGCCGTCGGATTCGGTGGCCATCGCGCTGCGGGTCGGGGTGCCCATCTACGTCGAGGAGGCGGTGCTGGCGGAGGCCGGGCTGCTGATCCCCGACGAGAACGACGAAGAGGCCGCAGGCGCAGTCCGCGAGGACGAGGTGGAGAAATTCAAGGAATTCCTCGACAGCGTGTCCCCGGACGACTTCAAAGCGACTTGAAACCCGGGCTTTGTCACGGATGCGTCTCAACTGGGCGCATGCGTGCCGACACGCGGTGTGAGTGCCCACCAACGCCTCGTCAGACGGCCATACTTTGGGAGCGACGAGCAGTCAGGGCTCGAGTGAACGCGTATGCTCGGACACAATCGGGCTGGCGTACGACGACCCTGATCTGCACGTCGCGACAGGGTGCTAGCGGGCGAGTTCGATCGGCGAGAGGATTCGATAGTGGGCGACACGCCACGTCAGGGAGAGCTGGATCTGTCGACCGAGAACACCCCTGAGCCGGCGGCCCGGGTGACGAGCGAGCCCGTGCAGGGCGGTCTGTTCCCCGACGACTCCGTCCCCGACGAACTCGTGGGCTACCGCGGGCCGAGCGCCTGCCAGATCGCCGGCATCACCTACCGGCAGCTCGACTACTGGGCCCGCACCTCGCTGGTGGTGCCCTCGATCCGCGGCGCGGCCGGTTCGGGCAGCCAGCGGCTCTATTCGTTCAAGGACATCCTGGTCCTCAAGATCGTCAAGCGACTGCTCGACACCGGGATCTCGCTGCACAACATCCGCGTCGCGGTCGACCATCTGCGCCAGCGCGGCGTCAGCGACCTGGCGAACATCACGCTGTTCTCCGACGGCACCACGGTGTACGAGTGCACCTCCGCCGAGGAGGTCGTCGACCTGCTCCAGGGCGGACAGGGTGTCTTCGGTATCGCGGTCTCGGGTGCGATGCGCGAGCTGACCGGCGCCATCGCCGACTTCCCCGGCGAGCGGGCCGACGGCGGCGAATCCATCGCCGCACCCGAGGACGAGCTGGCGTCCCGGCGCAAGCATCGCGACCGAAAGATCGGCTGAGTCCCGGACCGCTTGCCGCAGAACAGGATTGGCGCTCGGTCGACCCCGTCGTGACGGCTGCGCCGCGTGGGCGGCCATCGACTTCGCGGCCGCGAGCGCAGCCCGCTAAACTGGTCGTGCATCGCCCGTGTGCGGGAGAGCTCCGTGATCGCCAGTCACGGGCGCCGAAGGAGCAACACCTCTCCGTCAACCTCTCAGGCACCCAGGACCGCGCACGGCCTCGATGCCTCTGGAAAGCGGTGGACACCAGTGGTCCGCCCGCCCATGGGGAAAGGCGCGGACTCCGGTACCGGTTCCGCCGCCGAATCTCTCAGGCGCCCGCTCGGGTCGACGACAGAGGGAGAGGGATCGTCCAGCGGTTCTGCGCCCGGTAGGAGATCTCACCCGTGCTCGATGCTCATCAGCCCCGATTCGCCGACCGGCACATCGGTCCGGACTCCGACGCCGTCGCGGTCATGCTCGACACCATCGGTGTGGCGACGCTCGACGACCTCGCCGCCAAGGCGTTGCCCGCGAACATCCTCGACGCGCTGTCCGCCGAGGGGGTCGCACCGGGCCTGGAGTCCCTGCCGGCGCCCGCCTCGGAGACCGAGGCCCTCGCCGAACTCCGTGCCCTCGCCGAGTCGAACACCGTCGCGGTGTCGATGATCGGCCAGGGTTACTTCGACACGCTGACCCCGCCGGTGTTGCGCCGCAACATCCTGGAGAACCCGGCCTGGTACACCGCATACACGCCTTATCAGCCGGAGATCAGTCAGGGCCGGCTCGAGGCGCTGCTCAACTTCCAGACGATGGTGTCCGATCTGACCGGTCTCGAGGTGGCCAACGCGTCGATGCTCGACGAGGCCACCGCCGCGGCCGAGGCCATGACGCTGATGCAGCGGGCCGGGCGGAGCAAGTCGAACCGGCTCGCCGTGGATGCCGACGTGTACCGCCAGACCGGCGCCGTGCTGGCCACGCGGGCCCGGCCGCTGGGCATCGAGATCGTCACCGCGGACCTGCGCCAGGGTCTGCCCGACGGCGACTTCTTCGGCGTCGTCGTGCAGTTGCCGGGGGCGAGCGGTGTGCTCGTCGACTGGGCGCCGCTGGTCGCCGACGCGCACGAACGTGGCGCGCTGGTCGCGGTCGGCGCCGATCTGCTCGCACTGACGCTGGTCACCCCGCCGGGTGATCTCGGCGCCGACGTCGCGTTCGGCAGCACGCAGCGCTTCGGGGTGCCGATGGGCTTTGGCGGCCCGCACGCCGGATACCTCGCCGTCCACACCAAGCACGCCCGCCAGCTGCCCGGCCGACTGGTCGGGGTGTCGAAGGATGCGGATGGAGCCGCCGCGTTCCGATTGGCGCTGCAGACCCGGGAACAGCACATCCGCCGCGACAAGGCGACCAGCAACATCTGCACCGCCCAGGTGCTGCTGGCGGTCATCGCCGCGATGTACGCGAGCTACCACGGCGCCGAGGGACTGACCGCGATCGCCCGACGGGTCCACGGGCATGCCCGCGCGATCGCGACCGGACTCGCGGAGGCCGGGGTCGAGGTGGTGCACGACGCGTTCTTCGACACCGTGCTGGTCCGCGTGCCGGGGCGCGCGGCCGAAATCCGGGAGGCCGCGAAGTCCCACGGGATCAACATCTGGCTGGTAAACGCCGATCACGTCTCGGTGGCCTGCGACGAGGCGACCACCGCCGACCACGTCGCCGCGGTGCTCTCGGCGTTCGGCGCCACCCGTGGTGGGCAGCCCTTCACCGGACCCGAGATCGCCACGCGCACTTCGGGATTCCTCACCCATCCGGCATTCACCCGGTACCGCACCGAAACCGAGATGATGCGCTACCTGCGGTCGTTGGCCGATAAGGACATCGCGCTGGACCGCAGCATGATCCCGCTCGGTTCCTGCACCATGAAGCTCAACGCGGCCGCGGAGATGGAGCCGATCACCTGGCCCGAGTTCGCCAGGCAGCACCCGTTCGCCCCGGAGGCCGACGCCCCGGGCCTGCGCAGACTCATCGCCGATCTGCAGACCTGGCTGACCGGCATCACCGGTTATGACGAGATCTCGTTGCAGCCCAACGCCGGATCTCAGGGTGAGTACGCCGGCCTGCTGGCGATCAAGGCCTATCACGACGCCAACGGCGCACCCGAGCGGGACGTGTGCCTGATCCCGTCGAGCGCCCACGGCACCAATGCCGCGTCGGCGGCGCTCGCGGGGATGCGGGTCGTGGTGGTGGGCTGCCGCCCCAACGGCGACGTCGACCTGGACGACCTGCGCGCTAAGGTGACCGAGAACGCCGAGCGTCTCGCCGCGCTGATGATCACCTATCCGTCCACCCACGGTGTGTACGAGCACGACGTCGCGGAGATCTGTGCGGCCGTCCACGATGCCGGCGGTCAGGTGTACGTCGACGGGGCGAACCTCAACGCGCTGGTCGGCCTCGCCCGACCGGGCCGGTTCGGCGGCGACGTCAGCCACCTCAACCTGCACAAGACGTTTTGCATCCCGCACGGCGGCGGCGGTCCGGGTGTCGGGCCGGTCGCGGTGCGCGCCCACCTGGCCCCGTATCTGCCGGGCCATCCGCTCGCCGACGAACTCGGTGACGACTACACCGTGTCGGCCGCCCCGTACGGGTCGGCGTCGATCCTGCCGATCACGTGGATGTACATCCGGATGATGGGCGCACCCGGTCTGCGTGCGGCGTCGCTGACGGCGATCGCATCCGCCAACTACGTCGCCCGCCGTCTCGACGAGTACTACCCGGTGCTCTACACGGGGGAGAACGGCATGGTGGCGCACGAGTGCATCCTGGACCTGCGGCCCATCACCAAGCAGACCGGCGTCACGGTGGATGATGTGGCAAAACGTCTGGCGGACTTCGGTTTTCACGCGCCGACGATGAGTTTCCCGGTGGCGGGGACGCTGATGGTCGAGCCGACGGAGAGCGAATCGCTGGCCGAGGTGGACGCGTTCTGCGAGGCGATGATCGCCATCCGGGCCGAGATCGACCAGGTCGGTTCGGGTGCGTGGCCGGTGGACGACAATCCGCTGCGCGGGGCCCCGCACACCGCCGAGTCACTGTTGGTGGCCGACTGGGATCACCCCTACACCCGCGAGCAGGCGGCGTACCCGCTGGGGAAGGGCTTCCGGCCCAAGGTGTGGCCGCCGGTGCGGCGGATCGACGGCGCCTACGGCGATCGCAACCTGATGTGTTCGTGCCCGCCGGTCGAGGCGTTCGCCTAGCGGATCTACAGCGGCGGCGCGTCGCCGCGTGGGGTCAGGAAATTGAGCGAGCGACGACGGCGAGTGTGCTCAGGCGGGTTCGCCGGTGTGGCGGAATTCGCCGTCGTCAGCCCAAAAGGGTGGTCTTCTTCGCCCTCCAGGTAGTCCGCGACGTCGGTGGGTGCGATCCGCCCGTAGCGGATGAGCAGATCGACCGGGTTGAGATCGAGGTTCCGGGCGGCGCGAAGGAGGGTGTCGGTGGTCGTCAGCGTGCCCTTGCCCTGCCGGTCGTAGTAGGTCGACCGGGACATCCCCACCGCGGCGAGCACCTCGTCGAGCGTGAGCTTTCGGCCGGTCAAATAGGACAGCACCAGGCCGAGATCCTTCTCGGCATCGCGACTCACGACCATCGCCTCACCCCTGTTCCTGGATGTTGGACCCGACGAGCCGGGCCTCGATGTCACCGACGATCTCGTCGACGTGCTCGGTGATGAAGAAGTGGTCACCCGCGACGGTGCGCAACGAGAAGTCACCGGTGGTGAACTCGGACCAGGCTCGCATGCTGTCGTACGTCACAGCCGCGTCGTCGGCGGCGGCGTAGGCGTACACCGGACAGGACACCGTGGTCCCCGGTGGGCAGCTGTAGCTCGTTATCGCTCCGTAGTTTCGCAGCGTCTTGAGTACCGTGGCGCCGAAATCCCCTCCGACGAAACGGGAGTCGGTCCCGGTCATGGTCGCCACCATATCGAGCAGTTCGTCGTCCGAGCCCTGGTGCAAGTGCTCGTAGCCGCCGTGGCCCGGGGCCGGTGATGCCGAGACGAACAGTGCCGCAAGCGATTCACCATCCTGTTCGAGCCGCCGGGCGATGTCGAAGGCGATCAGCCCGCCCATACTGTGTCCGAAGAAGGCGACGCGGGATCCACTGATCTTCGGGCGCAGCAGCGGATAGATGTCGTCGGCGAGCGCGGAGATGCTCGCCAGGTCGGGCACGTCATGGCGCCCCGCACGGCCCGGATACTGAACCGCGATCCGCTTCGCCTCGATCGTGAACGCGCGGGCGAACGGTTTGTAGCCGGCTGCGGACCCGCCGGCGTGCGGAAAGATGAAGAGCGTCTCGACTGCGGTGTGAGCCGTCGCGCCCAACGACGTGGCACTGTTCATGTGGTTTCCCCCTGCCGATGCCGGGTTCGGTCACCCGGTATGGCACATCGTGGAATGTCGACGCTGTCGATGATCGCCGAAAAGTGACGCGCTTCGCGACAGATCAGCGAAGTCATCGCAATGGTCTTTCCGAACGCAGACTTCCTGTGACCTGCCTGGATGTGCAGCCCGACGGGGCACAGCAATGCGCTCAGTAGGCAGCGGCGGTTGCTGCTGGAGCCACTCGGCCATGCCTCGGAAGCTTTCGTCCCAATCGTCAATTTCCGAGATCTCGGACTTTCATTCGATCGTTCGGAAGGCTGCTGAGCGTGGCGCCAACTGAGAATCAGATAAGAAATTCGTGACCGCCCAGTGGGCCGTGGAGGGATTTGCAGTCAATCGGCCGAGGCGCGCGCGCAGTTCAGCGGGGGCAACGGGCCCGGCCTCCGAAACCGTTGCAAGCGTCAGTATTCGGCAGGGGGACGACCACCGGCCGTGCGGCGGTTCGCGCTGGTCGGCGGGCTGCTGTGGTCACCGCCCGCCGTCGCGACCGGTGACACGACGTGGCATACATCAGTGGCAGTGTCATATCGCTCCATTGTGCACAATAGTCTTAGTCGGCCAGCTGGATAGCCTGACAAACAATCGTCACGGAATTTCTTTTCACTAATTTCGCATCCGGCCATAAACTCGCGTATGCCCGAAAAATGGTCTTTCGACACAACGGGCGATGTTTCCTTCGCCGCGGAGTTGGCGTCGGGGAGCGTGCGGGCTTCCCGCATTGCGGTTTGCCTGTCAGGTGACATCGTGCGTTGCCGGGACCGGTCCGCGACGTTGCGGTAACTTCGCCGACGCCGCGCAGATTCGCGCGGATCACCGTCGGCCAGGGTCCTTGCCCGAAGTGACGCCAGTGTCAAGTGCCTGGTGACTGATGCGGTCCGGGTCGGGGAATCAAGGCGCTGCGCCATGCCTGAACAACGGATTCCGTTGTTCACAATGTCGACACCTCCTGAAATCGTGGCGAACGCGATCACCTGCGCCGATAATGGCACCGGGTGTCACCGTAGGTGTGTCCGTGGTCGTCGACGCCGGAGCCCGCCTGGGTGCGGTGGCGCCGCGTTCCCGGCCGTTCCGGAGGTCGGCGCGGGCCGTGCTCGGCCGTCCGGTCGGTCTGCGGTGGGGTGGCGATCATTGCTGGAACTACCGCCCCGGGTGCGGTGGGGACCGGATCGGGGGGTGTTGCGGCCGGATGCGGCCGTTGCTGATTTGAGACCGCCGTGAACGGTTCGAATTTGCTTGACGGGCGTCAAACTCGCTGGTAGGGGCCGCACCCGCAGTCGGCCCCAGCGAGGGGTAATTTGCGTACGAAACGAGTGCAATGATGCGGCCAGAATTTCAGGTTTAAGTTTCGGATTGCCGTTGTACGGTATGGCGATCAACGAAACCGCAGGGGTGGTTCACGATGACCGGAATTCGTTGGTGGGGAGCACTGGGGGACGACATTGACGGTCAATTCGACCGAGGGCTCCGGCACGCTGGGCGCGCACCTGGGGAGGACGCGCGGCGGCGCCGGGCCGCAGGGAAGCGCCGTCGATGGCGAGCGCACACGCACTTCTCAACCGACGGCCACTGAAGAAACGGGTAGGACCATGACTGAATCGTCTCTGACCGCACTGCTGCAGAAGCGGGCGCTACAGCAGCCTGACGACGCCGCGTACACGTTCATCGACTTCGACGTCGATCCGAACGGGTACGCCGAGACGCTCACCTGGGCCCAGTTGCACAACCGAGCGCAGGTGCTGGCAGAGGAACTGACGTTGTTCGGTGCCGCCGGCGACCGTGCCGCAATTCTCGCTCCGCAGGGCCTGGACTACATCGTCGCCTTCTTCGGGTCGCTGCAGGCCGGCCTCATCGCCGCTCCACTGTCGGTGCCGCAGTACGGCGTTCACGACGAGCGGATCTCGAGCGTGCTGCGGGACTGTGCGCCGTCGGTCATCCTGACCACGTCCGCGGTGGCGGGTGAGGTCACCCGCTACGCACAGGGTGGCTCCGGCCGCGCCGCGGCGGTGGTCGAGGTCGATTCGTTGGACCTCGACGCCCCAGCTCAGGTGGGTGCGCCGCCGGCCCGACAGTCCAAGATCGCGTACCTGCAGTACACATCGGGTTCGACTCGCGTTCCCGCCGGCGTCGTTGTGACCCACGACAACGTGGTGGTCAACGTCGATCAGGCGTTCACCGACTACTTCGACTGCTCCGGCAAGACGCCGCCGGGCATGACCTTCGTATCGTGGCTGCCGTTCTATCACGACATGGGTCTGATCAAGGGAGTGTGCGCACCGCTGGTAAGCGGCCGTTCCGCCGTCTTGATGAGCCCGATGGCGTTTCTGCAGCGTCCCGCGCGCTGGATACAGCAGCTCGCCATGAATCCCGGATCGTTCACTGCAGCACCGAATTTCGCGTTCGAGCTGGCAGTCCGCCGGACCACGGACGAGGACATGGCCGGGCTGGATCTGGGCGACGTGCTCGGAATCTGCAGCGGCAGCGAACGGGTGCACGCCGCAACGGTCAACCGCTTCCTCGACCGCTTCACCCGGTTCGGATTGAAAGCCGCGTCGGTCAAACCCTCCTACGGTCTCGCCGAGGCCACCGTGTATGTGGCGACGTCCGACCGGGGTCACGCTCCGAACATCGTCCGGTTCGACTACGAGAAGCTCTCGAGCGGACACGCGATGCGGTGCGAGAGCGAAGCCGTCGGCGGCACCGATCTACTCGGTCACGGCACGGTGCGGTCGACGATGCTGCGCATCGTCGACCCGGAAACCGGCACAGAGAACCCCGCGGGCAAGGTCGGCGAGATCTGGGTTCACGGCGCGAACGTCGCCAGGGGGTATTGGCAGCGTCCGAAGGAGACGGAGCGGGCGTTCTCCGGACGGCTGGTCAACACGTCGGCCGGAACGCCGTCAGGTCCGTGGCTGCGCACCGGCGACGTGGGCGTCATCTCCGATGGTGAGCTTTTCATCATCGGCCGGATCAAGGATCTCCTGATCGTCGACGGGTCGAACCACTACCCGGACGACATCGAGGCCACTATCCAGGAACTGTCCGGTGGCCGAGTCGCCGCGATCTCGGTGCCCAGCGGGGAGACCGAACACCTCGTCGCGATCGTCGAGGTGAAGAAGCGCGGCTCCGACGACGAGCACCAGGAACGCCTGCACACGCTCAAGCGTCAGGTCACGGCGGCTGTTTCGACCACGCACCGGGTCAGGGCTGCCGACATCGTATTTGTCGCGCCCGGTTCGATCCCGATCACCACCAGCGGCAAGATCCGTCGTTCCACGTGTGTCGAGCGGTACGGGCGAGGAGAGTTCGAGCGTCTGGATCTACCGGCATGACGTCGGCGGCGCTCGACGATGTGGGTCTGCGCGACTGGTTGGTCAACTACCTGATCACGCACGTCGGATGCGCACCCGAAAGCATTGACTTCGATGCGTCGATGGCAGACCTCGGGCTCGGTTCCCGTGATGCCGTCGTGCTGTCCGGTGAGCTGGCGGAGCGGCTTGGAAGGCCGGTCTCGCCGGTCGATTTCTGGCAGCACCCGACGGTCAACGGTCTCATCGAGTTCCTGAGCGCTCCGGTCTCGGAGGTGGAGACGCAGGCGATCGTCGATGCCCCGAACGTCTCGGGCACCGAGCCGATCGCCGTCATCGGGATGGGCTGCCGCATGCCTGGTGGCATCTCCGATCCGGAAGCCCTTTGGGATCTCCTCACCGAGGGACGTTGCACGGTGGGGGAGGTGCCCGCCGAACGTTGGGCGCCGTTCGACGACGGATCGCAGGAGATGGCGTCGGCGCTGGCGCGCACCACGCGGTGGGGCTCGTTCCTCAACGACATCGAAGGCTTCGACGCCGACTTCTTCGACATCTCGCCGCGCGAGGCCGTCAAGATGGATCCGCAGCAGCGGCTGCTGCTGGAGGTGGCCTGGGAGGCGCTGGAGCACGCCGGCATTCCCACCGCCTCGCTGCGCCGTTCGCAGACAGGCGTTTTCGCCGGTGCATGCTTCAGCGAGTACGGCTACCTCGCATCGACGGACCTGCCCAGAGTCGACGCGTGGAGCAACACCGGTGGGGCGTTGAGCATCATCGCCAACCGGTTGTCGTACTTCCTGGACCTTCGTGGCCCGTCGATCACGGTGGACACCGCCTGTTCGTCCTCACTGGTCGCCATCCACCTGGCCTGCCAGAGCCTGCGGTCGGGCGACTCGAACCTCGCACTCGCCGCCGGGGTGAACCTTCTGCTCTCGCCCGCCGTCTTCCACGGCTTCGACCAGGCCGGCGCCCTGTCGCCGACGGGGATGTGCCATTCGTTCGACGCCGCCGCTGACGGCTTCGTGCGCGGCGAGGGCTGTGGTGTGGTGGTGCTCAAGCGACTGCCGGACGCTCTGCGCGACGGTGACCGGGTGCTGGCGGTGGTGCGCGGGTCCGCCGTCAACCAGGACGGGCGTTCGAACGGTCTGATGGCGCCGAACCCGGCCGCGCAGATGGCGGTGCTGCGGTCGGCGTGCGCGAACGCCGCTGTCGAACCGCAGGACATGGATTTCGTGGAGGCGCACGGCACCGGCACCTTCCTGGGCGATCCGATCGAGGCCAGGGCCCTCGGTTCGGTGATGGGCCGCGGGCGGCCCGCGACCTCACCGCTGCTCGTCGGCGCCGTCAAGTCCAATCTCGGTCATCTCGAGGCCGCGGCGGGGGTGGCCGGATTCATCAAGACGGTGTTGGCGTTGCAGCACGGACGGATCCCCGGGAACGCCGGCTATCAGTCGCCGAACCCGCACATTCCGTTCGACCAGCTGCGGTTGAAAGTCGTTGACCACGAACAGGAATGGCCGACCGTGGCGCGCGCTCGCCGCGCCGGGGTGTCCTCGTTCGGATTCGGCGGAACCAACGCCCACGTCATCCTCGAGCAGGCGCCGGACGCGATCGCCGGCGAACAACACCCCGCTGCAGCAGTGAGCACGCTGGTCGTCTCGGGCAAGTCCCCCGAGCGGATCGGAGCCGCCGCCGCCGCACTGGCCGATTGGATGGCGGGACCCGGTGCGGGCGTCGCGTTAAGCGATGTGGCCCATACGCTCAACCACCACCGCACCCGCCACCAGACCTTCGCGACGGTGTGCGCCCGAGACGGCCTCGACGCCGTGGCGGGTCTGCAGGCGTTGGCGGCGGGGCGGCCTGCTGACGGTGTGGTGGTTCCGCATGAGGGTCCGTGTGGTTCGGGGACGGTGTTCGTGTTCTCGGGTCAGGGTTCGCAGTGGGCGGGGATGGGTCGGCGGTTGTTGGCCGATGAGCCGGTGTTTGCGGCTGCGGTGGCGGAGTTGGAGCCGCATTTCGTTGAGCAGGTGGGTTTTTCGTTGCAGCAGGTGCTTGCTGATGGTGAGGCTGTTGCGGGGGATGCGCGGGTGCAGCCGGTGATCATGGGGTTGCAGTTGGCGTTGACGGAGTTGTGGCGGTCCTATGGGGTGAGTCCGGATGCGGTGATCGGTCATTCGATGGGTGAGGTGACCGCGGCGGTGGTGGCCGGTGCTCTGACGCCGGCCGAGGGGTTGCGGGTGATCGCGGTGCGGTCGCGGCTGATGTCGCGGCTGGCCGGCCAGGGCGCGGTCGCACTCCTGACCCTGGGCGCCGATGCGGCCGAGACCCTGATCGCGGACTACGAGGACGTCGCGGTGGCGGGTTACGTCTCGCCGGGGCAGACGGTCGTCGCCGGCCCGCCCGCACAGGTGGACGCGGTGATCGCGGCGGTGCAAAGTCAGAATCGGTTCGCCCGCAGGGTGAACATGGAGGTCGCCTCCCACACCGCGTTGATGGACCCCATCCTGGAGGAACTGCGGTCCGAACTGGCCGACCTCACGCCGAACACCACGGCGATCCCGTTCATCTCGACGGTCGAGGACAGCACGACGCCGCTGCTGGACGCCGACTACTGGGTCGCGAATGTGCGGCGACCTGTGCGGCTGAGCCAGGCATTCGTCACCGCCGCCGACAACCACACGACTTTCGTGGAGATCAGCGCGCACCCGATGCTGACCAACGCGGTCACCGAAACGCTCGGGGACCTGCACCACCACGCGCTGGGCACGTTGTCGCGCGACGCCGACGACACCGTCGCGTTCCACACCAACCTGAACACGACGCATACCACGCACCCGCCGGTCACGCCACACCCGCCCGGACCCCACCCGGTCCTGCCCGCCACGCCGTGGCAGCACACCCGGCACTGGATGGACCTCACACCGGCGCGGCGGACCTCCACCACCGTTGTCGTGCAGGGTGATTCGTCGGTGGGAGTGCTTCCTGCGGAGTGGAACTGCGAATTGACCTGGCCGGACCGGCCACTCACCGGCGCCCAGCGCGCCGTCGGCTCGTGGCTGGTCGTGGGGGACTCCGCGCTGGCGGCCCAGATGCGGCGGGAACTGGGAGACGGCGCGGACGTGACCGTCCTCGACGAGTACACGCCGGAGGACCGACTGGAGGCCGCCCTGGCGGCTGCCGACCATGTGGTCTACGCGCCTGCGGTCCCGAAGGTCTTCGAGGCCGCACCGGGCCGTCGACTGTTCGACGCCGCCCGCCGGATCGCAGTGGCGATCGCGCGGATGGCCGACCCGGGTCGTCTCGTCTTCCTGACCCGCAACGCTCAACCCCTCACCGAGGGCGACCGAGCCAACCCCGCACACGCGGTGTTGTGGGGTCTGGGCCGCACGCTGGCGCTCGAGCACCCGGAGATCTGGGGAGCGGTGATCGACCTCGACGAGTCGGTCCCCGATCGGCTGGCCGCCCGCTGTCTGCTCACCGAGTCGGCGGCCGACGACGGCGAGGATCAGGTGGTTTACCGCGACGGGGTGCGTCGGGTAGCGCGGTTGCGCCGGACCGCGGTGCCGCAGGTCTCGGGCCGAGGGCTCGATCCGTCCGGCAGCCATCTGGTCGTGGGAGCGACGGGCAATATCGGACCGCACCTCATCCAACAGTTGGCCGATATGGGAGCGACGACTGTCGTCGCGGTGTCGCGCAATCCGGGCGACCGGTTGCGCGCGCTCGGTGAGACCCTCGCCGCCCGGGGCACCACCTTGGTCACGGTGGCCGCCGACGCCGCCGACGAGGAGTCGATGCGCACGGTGTTCGACCGTTTCGGCGCCGACCTGCCCCCGCTGGCGGGGATCTATCTGGCGGCGTTCGGTGGCGGGCCGGTCACGCTGACGGAGATGACCGACGACGACGTCACCGCGATGTTCGCCCCGAAGCTCGACGCGGTGGCAGTTCTGCACAACTTGTCGCTGACGACCGACGTCCAGCAATTCGTGTTGTTCTCGTCGATCTCCGGTGTGCTGGGCTCGCGGTGGCTGGCCCACTACACCGCCACGACCACGTTCCTGGACACGTTCGCCTACGCGCGTCGTGCGGCCGGCCTGCCGGCCACCGCCGTGAACTGGGGCTTGTGGAAGTCCCTGGCGGACAACCACAGCGAGCACGAACGCCAGATCACGATGGAGTCCGGCCTCGAACCGATGCCCGACGAGGTGGCGATCCAGGCGCTGTGGTCGGTCACCGCCGCCGGAGCGCCCGCACGCTCGACCGTGGTCGCCGCGGACTGGCCGCGACTGGCCGCGGCTTACCGTACGCGCGCCGCGCTGCGCATCGTCGACGAGCTGTTGCCGGTCGAGAACAGCGATGAGGAAAGCGCGCAGACGACGGCGACGGTCCCTGAGACCGACTTCCGGCGCGAACTGCGGACGTGCCCCGCTGAAGAGCGGGGGTACGTGCTCAGCAGCCATGTCCGTTCGCTCGTCGCCTCGTCGATGGGACTGTCGAGCGCTCAGCTGGTGGACCCGTCCGCGGGATTCTTCCAATGCGGGATGGACTCGCTGATGAGCGTGACCCTCAAGCGTGAACTCGGCGCAAGCCTCGGCGAGACACTGCCGGCCTCGGTGATCTTCGATTATCCCACTGTGGACGGGCTCACCGAGTATCTCGCCACGGTACTGCCCGAAATGATCGAGATCGCCGATGCCGAAGCCGTCGACGACTACGACGAGTTCAGCGACGACGAACTGCTCCAACAACTCTCGGAAAGGCTGAGCTGAGTCTGATGGCTGCTGGTTCGTCGGATCGCCGTGCGATCATCACGGAGGCACTGCGCAAGATCGATGACCTGTCCGCGCGACTTGCGGTGGCCGAGCAGGGGGACACCGAACCGATCGCGGTGGTCGGTATGGGGTGCCGGTTGCCCGGTGGGGTCTCGGACCCAGACGGGTACTGGCAGCTGCTGCAGGACGGCCGCTCGGGAATCGTGCGGGTGCCGCCGGAGCGGTGGGATGCCGATGAGCTCTACAGCGCCGACAACGCGGTGCCCGGGACGATCTGTACTCGTGAGGGCGGGTTCCTGACGTCGTGGCAGCCGGGCGAGTTCGACGCCGAGTTCTTCGGGATCTCGCCGCGGGAGGCGGCGGCGATGGATCCCCAGCAGCGGTTGTTGATGGAGGTGGCCTGGGAAGCGCTCGAACACGCAGGGATTCCCGCCCAGAACCTCCGAGGCACGCAGACCGGTGTCTTCGTCGGGCTCACCACGAACGACTACTCGCTGCTGTTCGCCGGGAAGCTGCGGCGCGAGGACATCGATCCGTACGTGCCGTTCGGGAATGCGGCGAATTTCGCGGCGGGGCGGTTGTCGTACTTCCTGGGGGTGCGTGGTCCGGCGGTGGTGGTGGACACGGCGTGTTCGTCGTCGTTGGTGTCGGTGCATCTGGCGTGCCAGAGCCTGCGTCGCCGGGAGAGCGACACCGCGCTCGCCGCCGGTGTCAACCTCATGCTGAGCCCCGAGAACAGCATCGCCTGTTCACGGTGGGGGATGTTGGCGCCGGACGGTCAGTGCAAGACGTTCGACGCCGGCGCCGACGGCTATGTGCGCAGCGAGGGGTGCGGTGTGGTCGTGCTCAAGCGCCTCGGCGACGCGTTGCGCGACGGTGACCGGGTGCTCGCGGTGGTGCGCGGGTCGGCGGTCAATCAGGACGGGGCCAGCAGCGGGCAGACGGTTCCCAACGGGCCTGCGCAGCAGGCGTTGCTGCGTCAGGCGCTCGCGACGTCGCGACTGACCGCGGCAGACATCGACTACATCGAGGCGCACGGCACGGGTACCGCACTGGGCGATCCGATCGAGCTGGACGCCCTCAGCGCCGTGTTCGGCGACCGGGGGGACGCGGCGCCACTGGTGCTGGGTTCGGTGAAGACGAACCTCGGACACCTCGAATCCGGCGCCGGCATTGCCGGATTCATCAAGACCGTGCTCAGCGTGCGGTACGGCTACATCCCGAGACACCTGAACTTTGAGCGGTTGACGCCGCACGCGGGCCCGTGCGCCGCGCAGTTCACCATCGCCGCCGACGGGATGGAGTGGCCGGCGGTGACCCGGGCCCGCCGGGCGGGCGTGTCGTCGTTCGGAGTCAGCGGGACCAACGCGCACATCATCATCGAGCAGGCCCCCGCACCGGAACCCGCCCGGTGGGAGCCGGATCCGGCGGTGTGCACGCTGGTGGTGTCGGGCAAGTCCGACGACCGGATCGCCTCGACGGCAGGGGCGTTGGCGGAGTGGATGGCCGGTGCCGGCGCCGGGGTGCCGTTGGCCGAGGTGGCTCACACGCTCAACCATCACCGGGCCCGGCATGCCAGGTTCGCGACGGTGTGCGCGCGCGATCGCGCCCAGGCGGTGACGGCGCTCCGGGCCCTGTCGGTCGGCCATCACGCCGCCGGGCTGGTGAACGCGCACGAGGGTCCGTGTGGTTCGGGGACGGTGTTCGTGTTCTCGGGTCAGGGTTCGCAGTGGGCGGGGATGGGTCGGCGGTTGTTGGCCGATGAGCCGGTGTTCGCGGCGGCGGTGGCGGAGTTGGAGCCGCATTTCGTTGAGCAGGTGGGTTTTTCGTTGCAGCAGGTGCTTGCCGATGGTGAGGCTGTGTCGGGGGATTCGCGGGTGCAGCCGGTGATCATGGGGTTGCAGTTGGCGTTGACGGAGTTGTGGCGGTCCTGTGGGGTGATCCCGGATGCGGTGATCGGTCATTCGATGGGTGAGGTGACCGCGGCGGTGGTGGCCGGTGCGTTGACCCCGGCCGAGGGACTCCGGGTGATCGCGGTCCGCTCGCAACTGATGTCACGGCTGGCCGGTCAGGGCGGGGTCGCCCTGGTGACCCTGGATGCCGATTCGACCGGGGCGTTGATCGCCGGTCTCGACGACGTCAGCATCGCCGGTCACCTCGCGCCGGAGCAGACCGTGATCGCGGGTCCGCCTGCGGCGGTGGACGCGGCCATCGAGGCGGCGACGGCGGCGGGCGCGATCGCGCGGCGGGTGAACATGGAGGTCGCCTCGCACACCGCGCTGATGGATCCCATCCTCGGCGAACTACGCCAGACGCTCGCCGATCTCACGCCGCAGGCGCCGACGGTCCCGTTCTTTTCCACCGTCGACGACACGACCACGGCGCCGCTTTTGAACGCCGACTACTGGGTGGCCAACGTGCGTCGGCCGGTCCGGTTGCGCCAGGCGGTGTCGGCCGCCGCGGCCGACGGACACACCACGTTCGTGGAGATCAGCCCGCACCCGGTGTTGACCCGTGCCATCGGCGACACCCTTGCCGAGGGGCATCACCACGTGGTCGGCACGCTGGCCCGCGACACCGACGACACCCACACCTTCCACACCAACCTCAACGCCACGCACACCACCCGGCCGCCGGTCACCCCGCATCCGGCCGAACCCCACCCTCTGCTGCCCACCACGCCGTGGCACCACACGCACCACTGGATCAGGGTGAGCCCGACGGCGCCGGTCGACCGGCAGCTGCCGGTCGATCACGACGTGTCGGTGCGGTCGGCCGCCGACATCGCAGACGGGTCCTGGCTGGTGCTTGCGGACGACGCCCCGGCCTGGCTGGATGCCGACAAGACGACTGTGATGTCCACCTCGATCCTGGCCGAGAGCGCCTCCAGTGCAGGGCTTCTCGACGCACTCGCCGCGGCGCGCAACGTCGTCTTCGTTCCCGAACTGCCCGAGGACGGGTTCGACGCCGAATCGGGATACCGTCTGTTCAGCGGTATGCGCCGGCTGACATCGGTTCTGACGGCGATGGCCGCCCCGCCCCGACTCCACATCGCCGTATCGCCCGTGGGCAGTCCGGACGGCGGAGTCGAGCGTTCCGTGGCCAGGATGACCGTCAGCGGACTCGCCGGCACCCTGGCCCGTGATCACGCCGGGATCTGGGGAGGGCTCGTGCTGGTCGAACCTCACGAGACCGACGCCAAGGACGACGGCGGCGAGGACTCCCTGCCTGCCGGCGACATCCTCGAAGTCTGGCGGACCCTTCCCACCGATCGGCGAAGGGCGCTACTACGCCGGCATGTCAGCGTTCTCATCGCAGCGGTCATGGGCTTGCCGTCGCCCGAAGCCCTCGATCCCGAGGCGGATTTCTTCGATCTCGGGATGGATTCGATGATGAGCGTCGTCTTGCAACGCGCGGTGCTCGCCACACTCGGCGAGGAGATCTCGTCAACGGTCCTCTTCGACAATCCGACCGTCGAATCACTCGCAGACCATCTGGTCGTACTCGGCGAGATCGACGGGGAAGGTGTCGATTCCCTCCGGAACCTCGCAGAGGTACCCCTGCCCGAGAAGGTGAGCTGACTTCGATGGCTGCTGGTTCGCCGGATCGCCGCGCGATCATCACCGAGGCGCTGCGCAAGATCGATGATCTGACAGCACGGTTGGAAATCGCCGAGCGAGGTCAGTACGAACCGATCGCGGTGGTCGGGATAGGGTGCCGGCTGCCCGGCGGGGTGGGCGATCCCGAGGAGTTCTGGCGGTTGCTCTGCGATGGCCGCAGTGGGATCGTCGAGGTTCCGTCCAAGCGGTGGGATGCCGACGAGTTCTACAGCGCGGACACGTCGGTTCCGGGGACGATCTGTACCCGTGAGGGCGGGTTCCTGACCGGGTGGGAGCCCGACGAGTTCGACGCGGAGTTCTTCGGGATCTCGCCGCGGGAGGCCGCGGCCATGGATCCCCAGCAGCGGTTGCTGATGGAGGTGGCCTGGGAGGCACTCGAGCACGCCGGCATCACACCGGACGGTATCCGCGGTTCGCAGACGTCGGTGTTCGTCGGCATGACGGGCTACGACTACATGCTGAAACTCTCTGACGGCCTGCGCCGTGAGGAGTATGACGCCTACGTGCCGTTCGGGAATGCGGCGAATTTCGCGGCGGGTAGGTTGTCGTACTTCCTCGGGCTGCGCGGTCCGGCGGTGGTGGTGGACACGGCGTGTTCGTCGTCGTTGGTGTCGGTGCATCTGGCGTGCCAGAGCCTGCGTCGCCGGGAGAGCGACACCGCGCTGGCCGCGGGCGTCAACCTGATGCTCAAGGCGGAAGCCAATGTCGCCCTGTCCCGCTGGGGGATGTTGGCGCCGGACGGTCAATGCAAGACGTTCGACGCCGGCGCCGACGGCTATGTGCGCAGCGAGGGGTGCGGTGTGGTCGTGCTCAAGCGCCTCGGCGACGCGCTGCGCGACGGTGACCGGGTGCTGGCGCTCGTGCGGGGGTCGGCGGTCAATCAGGACGGGGCCAGCAGCGGGCAGACGGTTCCCAACGGGCCCGCGCAGCAGGCACTGATGAGGCAGGCGCTGACGGCGTCACAGTTGGGTCCGACCGACATCGACTACATCGAGGCGCACGGCACGGGCACCGCACTGGGCGATCCGATCGAACTGGACGCCCTCAGCGCCGTGTTCGGCGACCGGGGGGACGCGGCGCCGCTGGTGCTGGGTTCGGTGAAGACCAACCTCGGACACCTCGAATCCGGCGCGGGGGTTACGGGATTCATCAAAACCGTGCTCAGCGTGCAACGCGGGTACATTCCGAAACACCTGAACTTCGAGCGGTTGACGCCGCACGCGGGCCCTGGTGCATCGCAGTTCACCATCGCGGCCGACGGGATGGAGTGGCCGGCGGTGACCCGGGCGCGCCGGGCCGGCGTGTCGTCGTTCGGCGTCAGTGGGACCAACGCGCACATCATCGTCGAGCAGGCCCCGGATGTGGTGGCCGGTGAGAAGGTGTCGGATCCGGCGGTGTGCACGCTGGTGGTGTCGGGGAAGTCCGACGACCGGATCGCCTCCACGGCAGGGGCGTTGGCGGAGTGGATGACCGGCGCCGGGGTGCCGTTGGCCGAGGTGGCCCACACGCTCAACCATCACCGGGCCCGGCATGCCAGGTTCGCGACGGTGTGCGCGCGCGATCGCGCCCAGGCCGTGGCGGGTCTGCAGGCGTTGGCGGCGGGGCGGCCGGCTGATGGTGTGGTGCGGCCGCATGAGGGTCCGTGTGGTTCGGGGACGGTGTTCGTGTTCTCGGGTCAGGGTTCGCAGTGGGCGGGGATGGGTCGGCGGTTGTTGGCCGATGAGCCGGTGTTCGCGGCGGCGGTGGCGGAGTTGGAGCCGCATTTTGTTGAGCAGGTGGGTTTTTCGTTGCAGCAGGTGCTTGCCGATGGTGAGGCTGTGTCGGGGGATTCGCGGGTGCAGCCGGTGATCATGGGGTTGCAGTTGGCGTTGACGGAGTTGTGGCGGTCCTATGGGGTGACTCCGGATGCGGTGATCGGTCATTCGATGGGTGAGGTGACCGCGGCGGTGGTGGCCGGTGCTCTGACCCCGGCTGAGGGGCTGCGGGTGATCGCTGTGCGGTCCCGGTTGATGTCCCGGCTGGCCGGCCAGGGCGCGGTCGCACTCCTGGAACTCGATGCGCCCGCCGCGGAGGCGGTCGTCGGCTCACATCCGCACGTCGACATCGCGGGTTTCGTGTCGCCGACACAGACGGTGGTGGCCGGTCCGCCGGCAGCGGTGGACGCGGTCATCGAGGCGGTCGTGGGGGAGGGGCGGTTCGCGCGGCGGGTGAACATGGAGGTCGCCTCGCACACCGCGCTGATGGACCCCATCCTCGACGAACTACGCCAGACGCTCGCCGATCTCACACCGCAGACGCCGTCCGTGCCGTTCGTGTCGACCGTCGACGACACCATCTCGACTCCGCTGCTGGACGCGAACTACTGGGTCGCCAACGTGCGTCGGCCCGCGCGGTTGCACCAGGCGGTTTCGGCCGCGGCCGCCGACGGACACACCACCTTCATCGAGGTCAGCCCGCACCCGATCCTCACGCACGCCATCGCCGAGACGCTCGGTGACGGCCACCACCACGCGATCGGCACGCTGGCCCGCGACACCGACGACACCCACACCTTCCACACCAACCTCAACACCACGCACACCACCCGGCCGCCGGTCACCCCGCACGCGCCCGAACCCCACCTTCAACTGCCCACCACTCCGTGGCATCACACCCGCCACTGGTTCGCATCGGAGGGGCCGCGCCGCGCCACGCACACCGTGCGCCACACCACCGGACAGACCGCCGGGGACGTCATCCCCGCTGAATGGCGCTGCGATCTCACCTGGACCGCGGCGGATCTCACCGCGCAGGACACCACCGCGCACCAGTGGCTCGTCATCGGCAGCGCCGACGTGGCCACTCAGCTGACCCGGGCGGGCCACACCGCGACCACCCTCGCCGAGCACGCCGTCCACGACCACCACGCGCTCACGGAGGCGTTGGCCGGGGCCACCCGGGTGGTGTACGCGCCCGCGACCGCGCCGCGCTGTTTCGACGCTGCGCCTGCCCGGTCGTTGTTCGATGCGGCACGGGACCTGGTCAACCACCTCGTGACGGCGTCGACGCCTGCGAAGCTCTGGATCCTCACCCGCAACGCACAGCCCATCGAGGAGGGGGACAGGGCCAATCCGGGCCATGCGGTGCTGTGGGGCCTCGGCCGCACCCTCGCACTCGAACATCCCGAGATCTGGGGCAGGGTCGTCGACGTCGACGAACTCGTGCCCGCCGAACTCGTGGCCCGGTATCTGCTGGATGAGGCCGCCGCCGGCGACGAGGAGGACCAGGTCGTCTACCGGGCGGGCGTACGCCGCGTCCCCCGGCTGGAACGCCGCGGCAACGCGGTGGCCGCCCAGGCGTCGATCGATCCGGACGCCGCACACCTCGTCGTGGGTGCCACCGGCAACATCGGCCCGCACCTGGTCCAGCAGTTGGCCGACATGGGCGCCCGCACCATCGTCGCGGTGTCCCGCAACCCGGGGAACCGATTGCAGCACCTCACCCAGGCTCTGGCGGACAGGGGTGTCACGCTGGTCACGGTCGCCGCGGACGCCTCCGACGAAACCGCGATGCGCCCGCTGTTCGAGCGTTTCGGCGCCGACCTGCCCCCGCTCGGCGGCATCTACCTCGCCGCGTTCGGAGGCGGACCGGTGACGCTGCTGGACATGACCGACGACGACGTGACCCCGATGTTCACCGCGAAGCTCGATGCGGCAGCCGTCCTGCACAGGTTGTCGCTGGGGCATCCGGTGCGCCAGTTCGTCCTCTTCACGTCGATCTCCGGGCTGATCGGGTCACGCTGGCTGGCGCACTACACCGCGACCACAACGTTCCTGGACACCTTCGCCTACGCCCGCCGGGCCGCCGGCCTGCCGGCCACCGCCATCAACTGGGGGTTCTGGAAATCGCTGGCGGACAACGAGTCCGACGAGTACCGCCAGGTCACCATCAACTCGGGGCTCGAGCCGATGCCCGACGAGGTCGCCATCCAGGCTCTCTGGTCGACCATCGGTTCCGACAGCCCGGTGCGGTCGACGGTCGTCGCTGCGGACTGGACCCGGCTGGGAGCCGCCTACCGAACCAGGGCGCCGATGCACATCCTCGACGACCTCACGACGCCGGAGACCGACGAGGGGAACGCCGGCGACAGCTGGGTCGGGTTGGACGCCGTTCGGGGTATGGAAGCGGCGGAGGCGCGGCGGGTGATCGCCGACAGGGTGCTCTCGCGGCTGGCCGGGGTGCTCGGATACGTCGAGCCCTCGTCGATCAACGCCTCGGCGCCGCTGATCGACTTCGGCATGGACTCGCTGATGGCCGTGCGGATCCGGCAAGCCACGCGCGCGGACCTGGGCGTCGAGCCCGCCGTATCCCTGCTGCTCCAGGGCGGGTCGCTCAACGATGTGACCGCCGACGTGCTGAGCCAGTTGGGAGTCGCCGAGCCGGGAACGACCGCCGTCGACAACGTGCGTGAGAAAGCCAACCAGCGCGCCGCCGCGCGCCGTGGTGCCGCAGTGCGGCGGAAGAAAGGACAACTGCTGTGAACGCTTTCGGCACACCGGAGGATCCACCACCCAACGCGGTCGCCGTCATCGGCATGGCAGCACGGCTCCCGGGCGCGAATTCGGTGTCGGCATTCTGGGACAACCTGCGCCGTGGCGAGGAATCAATCGTCACGCTGTCCGAGGAAGAACTCCTCGCCGCCGGGATTAGCGAGCAGACACTGGCCAACCCGTTCTACATCCGCCGGGCCCCCATCGTCGACGGCATCGACGAATTCGACAATGACTTCTTCGGGTTCCCGCCGCAGATGGCCCGCATGATGGACCCGCAGCACCGGCTGTTCCTCCAGACCGCCTGGCACGCCATGGAAGACGCCGGATGCGACCCCGCGGGGTTCGACGGTTCGATCGGTGTCTACGCCACCAGCGGATCGAGCATCTACCTGCTGCACAACCTGCTCACCCATCACGACCCGAACACCATCCTCGGTCAGGGCGCGACCTTCGACCTGGTGAACATGTCGCTGCTCAACGACAAGGACTATCTCGCCACCCGCGTCTCCCACCAGTTCAACCTGCGCGGACCGAGTGTCACGGTGCAGACGGCGTGCTCGTCGAGCATGGTCGCCATCCACTCGGCCTGCCAGAGCCTGCTCAACGGGGAATCCGACATCGTGCTCGCCGGCGGGGTGTCGCTGCGGGTGCCCCATCACGTCGGCTACTTCCACGAACCAGGATCCATGGTGTCGGGCGTCGGGCACTGCCGGCCGTTCGACTCGCGGGCCGATGGCACGGTGTTCGGCAGCGGCGTCGCGGTGGTGGTGCTCAAACCACTGGCCACCGCACTCGAGGACGGTGACCGCATCCACGCCGTCATCCGGGGATCGGCCATCAACAACGACGGTTCGATGAAGATGACCTACGCGGCACCCAACGGCGCGGCGCAGGCCGACGTCATCGCCGAGGCGCACGCGGTCGCCGACGTCGACCCCGCGACGATCAGCTATGTCGAGGCGCACGGGACGGGAACGCCACTCGGCGACCCGATCGAGATCGACGGGCTCAGAAAGGCGTTCGGGGTCTCCGACACCCCGCGGCCCGGCCCGTGCGCGGTCGGTTCGGTCAAGTCGAACATCGGCCATCTCGCCGAGGTCTCCGGCATCGCGGGCCTGATCAAGACCATCCTGAGCCTCCAGCACAAGGCTATCCCGGCGACGCTGCACTACACCGAACCCAATCCGGCGCTCGATCTCGACCGCGGGCCCTTTGTCATCCAGAGCGAGTACACCCCCTGGGAGTGGGACGGGATCCGCCGGGCCGGGGTGAGTTCGTTCGGCGTCGGCGGCACCAACGTCCACCTTGTCGTCGAGGAGGCGCCCACCCGCCCGGTGACCGCCCCGGTCGACGGTCCCAAGGTTCTGCGGCTGTCCGCGCGAACCGAGGAGTCGCTGAGCGCGCTGCGCACGGCGCTGGCCGACGAGCTGGCAGGCGACGACCCCGTCGATCTCGACGATGTCGCGTTCACGCTGGCCGGCCGGCGCACCGATGCGGTGCGGATGAGTGCGGTCGTCCACGACCGTGCCGACGCGGTCGCCGTCCTCCGAACACCGGACAGCGACGACGTCTTCGTCGGCGACAGCGTCGACACCGGAGACGAAGCAGACCGCGTGGTGTTCCTGTTCCCCGGTCAGGGCGCCCAACACAGCGACATGGCCCGTGGTCTTCACGACGCGGAACCGGTGTTCGCGGCGGCATTCGACGAATGCGCGGCGGGATTCGACGCCGAGCTCGGCATCGACCTCAAGGCGTCGATCTTCGGGCCGGCAACACCGGAGCTGGAGCGCACCGATCTGGCGCAATCCTCCCTGTTCGCCGTCGAATACGCGCTCGGCAAGCTGGCCGAGTTCTACGGCGTGACGGCAGCGGCCTACGCCGGACACTCCATCGGCGAATACGCCGCGGCCACCTTGGCCGGCGTGTTCGACCTGCCCACCGCCATCAGCGTGGTCGCGCAGCGGGCCCGACTCATGCACGCCTCGCCGGAGGGCGCGATGGTCGCGGTGGGCGCGGGCCGCGAGGACATCGGCGATCTGCTCGGCCCGGCTCTGGACGTCGCCGCGATCAACGAACACGGTGGCTGCGTCATCTCGGGTTCACAGGAGGACATCAAGACGCTCCAGAACGAACTGCGCCGGCGTCGCATCCTCGCTCGCCGGGTTCGGACCTCGCACGCCTTCCACTCCCGTCTGATGGACGCCGTGGTCCCGCAGTTCGCGGAGTACCTGTCCGGGGTGCGGCTGAACGCCCCGCGAATTCCTCTGCTGTCCAACGTCACCGGAACGTGGATGACCGACGCGGAAGCGACCGACCCCCAGTTCTGGGCGCGCCAGATCCGTGCGACCGTGCGCTTCGCCGACGAGCTCACCACGGTGCTCGCCACCCCGAAGCGGGTACTGGTCGAGGTGGGACCCGGGGGGACGCTGACCGGGGCGGCCGTTCGCCATCCGCGGTGGTCCGACGACCATCGAGCGGTCCGGCTCATGCGCCACCAGGTCCAGACCCGTGACGACCACGACACATTCCTGCTCGCCCTCGGTCAACTGTGGACCGCCGGTGTCGACCTCGACTGGTCGCGACTGTCGAAGGCGCAGCCCCAGCGGGTCACGTTGCCCGGCTACCAGTTCGACAGGCAACGGCACTGGATCGAGCCGAACCGGAGCCTTGAATGGTCGCAGGGGGTTTCGACCTCCGACGCATCCGGGGCGCCCGCACCCGTCGTCACTTCCGCCGCGGCCAACAGCGGTCAGTCGATCGAGCAACGACTGCAACAGAGCTGGTGTGAATGCCTCGGTGTCGCCTCGATCGATCCGACGGAGAACTTCTTCGAGATCGGCGGCGACTCACTGATCGCGATCGGGGTCGCGATGAACGCCACGAACAAGGGTCTCGACCTGACACCGCAGGATCTGTACGAGTATCCGACGGTGTCCGCGCTCGCCGGGGCACTCGGTGCGCGATTCTCGGTCGGCGGGCTGGCCGAGATGCCTGCCGCCGACGCGATCAACCCGCCGGTGCCACCGAGCGTCGCCCACTTCCTCGAATACGGCATCCGGGACCCCGGTCGGTGGCGAGTGCCACTGTTGTTCACGGTGCGGTCCGACGTCAGCGTCGACGACGTCCGTTCCGTGCTCACCGCCGTGACGAACCACCACGACGCGCTGCGTGTGCAGGTCGACGCACATGCCGGTAGCTGGGAACAGCGCATCACCCAGGCGGTGGAATCGGTCGACCCGACGGTCCTGACCCTGCCCGACGAAACAGGCCACGGCACCGCCCGGGAACGTGAAGCGGTTCTCGAGCTCCTGGCGGACCACCTGTCGGCAGAGGATCTGTCGATGTCCCCGCTGCGCGCGGCCCACATCCTCGACGCGAACGGGACTCCGCGGTTCCTCGCCCTCTCGGTGCACGAGATGGTCGTCGACAGCACCTCGCGCGAGATCCTGCTGACCGACATCATCACCGCATTCGGTCAGCGGCTCGCCGGTCAGGAGATCAGCCTGCCGCCCGCCACCGCGTCCTGGCAGGCGTGGTCGCAACGCTGCGCCGAACTGACCACCCACCCCTCGGTGCTGGCCGGCCGCGAGTACTGGATGGAGACGGCCACCAGGACGACGATGCACATCGCCGACCACCACGTCGGCGATCCGCCGTCCAGCGAACACCTGGTGCGGATCGGGACGACGCTGTCCGCCGCGCAGACCGAGGAGGTCGACCGCGCACGGCGGATGTACCAGTACACGCTCGACGAGCTGCTGCTGGCCGCGCTCACCCGGACCGTGGGGGATGCGCTCGGTGACGGTGTGCTGGCCGTCGGTGTCCGCGGCGACGCTCGGCCGATCCTGAAACCGGACGTGGACCCCCGGCGAACCGTTGGGGCATTCACGACGCTCTACCCACTGGCGCTGACCTGTGCCGGGCGCGAGAGGTCGTCGGCGGTGGACGCGCTGAACGACGTCCACACCGCGCTGGACCGCGTGCCGCATCAGGGGATCGCGTACGGGCTGCTCCGCTTCCTCTACGGACCGACCGCGCGCACCCTCAGCGCCGTCCCGCCGCCGGACATCCTGTTGTCCAACGAGGGTGTGGTGCCCGACATCGACCTGGGGGACGGTCCCATCCAGATGGACGCCGACGTGGCCTTGTCCCTGCGCGACAAGATCCCGGGGTTGGGCCACGCGATCGAACTGCGCGTGTTCCGTTCGTCCGGTGGACTGCACCTCGACTGGTGGCACGACACGCGGCGCGTCCCACAGGCGACCGTGGAGACGTTGGCCGCACGGTTCCCCGCCAGCTTGAACGACCTCGTGGCCGAGGCGACCGCATCGGCAGGCGAGAACGGCGAACTCGCCGACGCCATGGAGGAGCTCGCGCTCGTGGACCTGTCCGCGGAATGAGCCGGGACTCCCGAGGCCCCCACCCGACGAAGCACCGTCAGACGAAGCACCAACCGACGAAGAGGAATGCGATGCAGAACAGCCGAACGGCGAACTCCGACAGGAGCGTCGTCGTCAATGGGATCAGCAAGTCGTTCGGTGACGTCCATGCCGTCCGAGGCGTGAGCTTCGATGTCGGGCGGGGCGAGGTGGTCGCCCTCCTCGGACCCAACGGTGCCGGGAAGACGACGACCGTCGACATCCTGTCCACCCTGACCAAACCGGACAGCGGCACGGCGACGATCGCCGGATTCGACGTCGTCACCGAGGCATCGAGCGTCCGGCGGTCGATCATGCTGACCGGTCAGCAGGTCGCGCTCGACGACATGCTGACCGGTCGAGAGAATCTCGTGCTGTTCGGCCGACTGCAGGGTCTGCCGAAGAAGGCCGCGGAAGCGCGGGCCGAGGAACTGCTCTTCGCCTTCGACCTGGTCCACGCCGCGAACCGCAAATTGAGTACGTACTCCGGTGGAATGCGGCGGCGGATCGACATCGCCTGCGGTCTGGTGGTGCGTCCGGAGGTCGTGTTCCTCGACGAGCCGACAACGGGGCTCGATCCGCGGAGCAGGCAGACCATCTGGGACCTGGTTTCCGGGTTCAAGGACGTCGGGATCGCCACACTGCTGACGACCCAGTACCTCGAGGAGGCGGATGCGCTCAGCGACCGGATCATCGTCATCGACCACGGTGGCATCGTCGCCGAGGGAACGGCCGACGAGCTGAAGGAGCGCACGGGCGGTAGCTACTGCGAGATTGTCCCCCGCGACCTCAACGACCTCCCGGCGATCGTCGACGCCCTGGGATCCCTTCTGCCGGAGCAGAACCGAGCGGCCATGACCGCCGCGTCGGACCGGATCGCGATGCCCGCGCCGGATGGGCCGAACACACTCGTCGAGGCTCTGTCGCGGCTCAACTCGGCGTCTATTCAGTTGACGGACATCGCACTTCGGCGTCCGTCGCTCGATGACGTTTTCCTGGCCCTGACCGCCGACTCGGAGTCGGCGGCGGCCAAGACTTCCGACGCGGTGGACGACGGCAACTCGGGTGAACTGGTCGGCAGCTCCGCGGGCGGCACGGGGCGGCACCGCCGCAACGGACGTGGCTCGCTCGCGTCGTCGGATCTGGTGTCATGACGGCTGCGCTGACCGACCCCCGGCCGGAACCGAAGACGCTCGGACAGTGGTGGGTGCTGACCAACCGGCTGGTGTCGCCCACGCTGCGCAACGGCGAGGTCGCCACCGCTCTGGTCGCGTCGGTGGTGTTCACCGTGGGGTGGTACATCCCGTTGAACAACATCCTCGGCCCCAGATCCGGGATGAGCAGCTACGCGCAATTCCTGATGCCGCTTGTTGCGCTCCAGGGCATCTCCTTCGCCGCGATCACCGGCGCCCTCCGTGCCGCGACAGACTCGGTGAAGGGCATCAACCGGCGGTTCGACTCGATGCCCATACCGGCGTTCACGCCGATGGCCGCCCGCATGTCGGCCGGCCTGTACCGGTGCGCCGTGGGCACCTTCGCCGCGTTGGTCAGTGGTCACATCATCGGCTTCCGCTTCCACGGCGGCGTGCTGAATGCGGTCCTGTTCTGTGTGCTGCTGTTGGCGATCGGTCTGGTCCTGTCCTTCCTGGCGGACCTGCTGGGCAGCAATTCGAAGAATCCGGAGGCGACCTCGCAGTGGCTGATGTTGCCGCAGTTGATCTTCGGGCTGATCTCGGTGGGAATCCAGCCCGCCGAGAACTTCCCCGACTGGATACAACCTATCGTGCGTAACCAGCCGATCTCGCAGTTCATCTATGCGCTGCGCGCGCTCGGTGGCGACACCACCCCGGGCGCCGGCGAGGTCAGCTGGTCGGTCATCGGCCCGTCAGTGGCCTGGCTGGTCGGGGTGATGGTGATCATGGTGCCGGTGTCGGTGATGCTCCTGCGGAGGCGGTCCTGATGACGATGACCCACAACGGCGCTCGGCCGGCCGAATCCACGATCTTGCGGGACGACAGCTTTCCGACGATCGACCGATCCCGCGGGGAGAACTCGCTGCGGTTGCTTCTCCCGCATGCCTGGGTGCAGACGAAGCGGCTGTTGACCCGCTTCTTGCGGGATCCGATGACGTTCTTCTTCGGTGTCGTGTTCCCGATCTTCATGCTCCTGGTGCTCGACATCGTTCTCGGCGACGCGATCAAAGCCGTCACGGGCGCCTCCGCGGTGTACGGCAGCGTCCCGCTCATGACGGTGATCGGTGCCATGAACGGCGCATCCGTCGGCGCCGTCGGCATTATCGCGGAACAGAACGACGGGATGCTGGCGCGGTTGTGGGTGACGCCGATCCATCGCGCCTCGGGGCTGTTGGCGCGGATCACCGCGGAGGCCCTGCGCGTGGTGATCAACTCCGTGCTGCTGTTGGCCGTCGGTTTCGCGCTCGGGCTTCGTTTCGAACACGGCCCGCTCGCGGCGGTGGCCTGGCTGTGCGTGCCGGTGCTGTTCGGCGTCGCCTTCGCCATCCTGGTTCTCACCGTCGCGTTGTACTGGCCGAGCCCGACCATGGTGAACGCGATCGTCCTGGTGAACTCGTTGTGCCTGTTCTTCTCGAGCGGTTTCGTCCCGCTGAACCAGTACCCGGCGTGGGTGCAGCCGGCCGTCGAGCACCAGCCGGTGTCGTACGCGATCGAGACGATGCGCGGGCTGTCTCTCGGAGGCCCCGTTCTGCAGCCCGGCATCGGAACGCTGGCCTGGTCGGCCGGCATCATCCTCGCCTGCCTGATCCCGATGATCATCGGCTACCGCAAAGCCAGCATGCGCGGATGAGCGGACGACGCCGCGGACGGCCTCCGCACACCGGCCCCAAACACCGGGCAGCGCACCGGGAAGGACTCTGATGGCGTACTCGACGTCGGTGATCCGACGGCTCGCCCCCAGCGAGAAGTTCTTCGCCGAGACGCAGACCTTCACGTCCATCACCGTGCTGCTCGACGGTGAGGTGGACATCGATGCGATGACGGATGCATTCGACGCACTACTGGAGACCTATCCGGTGTACGCGGGGCACCTCGAGCCCGATACTGACGGCAGTTTCCAATTGGTGGCCGATGACCTCCTCCACCCCGGAGTGTGGGTGCAGTTCGAGGGTGACCCCGCGCCCACAGATCAACTCGATCAGGGTGTGGCGCTGATCTACCTCCTGGTGAAGCCCGATGCGACACCCGCCGAGCTCACCCTGTTCATCCACCACAGCCTCGCCGACGGAACGCACATGGCCGGGCTGCTGTTCGAGCTCTTTGCGCGCTACACCGGGGTTGTCACGACGGGCAGCGCGGGCACGGTGAGCCCGAATCCGGCCCCCGAGCCGATCGAGACGATTCTCGAGCAGCGGGGCATTCACAAGCAGCAGCGGTCGGGGCTGGACCGCTTCATCCCGGCCATGTTCGCCTACGACCTCCCACCCAAACGTCTCACCACCAGAAGCGCAGCCGAGCGGCCGGCGGCGGTCCCGACCACGCGATGCCGGCTGAGCAAGGCCGAGACGTCGAGCCTGGTGAAGTACGGACGGGTCAACCGGCTGTTCGTGAACAACCTCATATCGGCGGCGATCCTGCTGGCGGAGTGGCAGGTTCGACGCACGCCGCACATCCCGATCCCGTACGTCTACAACGTGAACCTGCGTGCGCTGGTGGAACCGCCGGTGAGCGCGACGGGCTGCACGCTGGCGATCGGGGTCGCGACCTACCTCGCGCACATCACGCCCGAGACCACGATGGTCGAACTGGCCCGCGGCATTGCGGACATGTTCCAGGCCGACCTGGCCGACGGCGTTGTGCAGCAATCACTTCTGCACTTCAACATGCAGTATGAGGGCGCGATTCCAGGTCTGCCCGATGTGGTGCTGTCGACGAACCTCGGTAACGCGGTGGCCATGAGCACGCCGCCTGGACTGGCGGTGGTCGGCGTGCAATCCCAGTTCTACCGCGCGTCGTCGGCGGTCATCGACGTCTACTCGTTCGGCGTGGTCGGCGGCGAGCTGCTGATCGAACACCACGTCGACGCGGCCGAGACCACCATCGACCTGATTCACTCGCTCCTGCGGGCCGCGGTCTCAGAACACCAACACTGAAGGGGATGTCAACCATGAGCTCACCGAGTTGGCTCGCTCGCCGACGCGCCACAGACCTGCGGCCCGACGCAGCCGACACCGTGCACGTCGAACTGAGCGGACCGCCGCAGACCATGCTCGACATGGTGTTCGCGAAGGCCCTCGACGCCGAGTCGCCGCACCCGGTCCTCGCAGACACCTATGCCCGCGACCTGATCAACCGGGTCGACTACGACAGGCGCCGCAATCCCATCACCAAACAGCGCAGGCGGCAGGTCTCGTCGATCACCGTGCGGGCGGCCCAATTCGACATCTGGGTGAGGCAGTTCCTGGCGGCGAACGAGCGCGCGGTGGTGCTGCATCTCGGTTGCGGGCTGGACAGCCGGGTGTTCCGAATCGATCCCGGGCCCGGCGTGGAGTGGTTCGACGTCGACTTTCCGGACGTCATCGCCCTGCGTGAGCGGTTCTATCCGACCCGTGAGCACTATCATCTCGTGGCCGCCTCGGTCACCGACCCGGCCTGGTTGCAGGATCTGCCCGGCGACCGGCCGGTGCTCGTCCTCGCCGAGGGGGTCAGCATGTACCTGCAGGAGCAGGACGGAATTGCCCTGATGCGTCGCGTGGTCGAGCATTTCCCAGCCGGTGAACTGCAGCTGGACTTCTGGAGCCGCTTCGGAACCCGTGCGCAACAGAAGAACAACACCGTCGTGCGGTGGTCGGGGTCGGAGTTGGGATGGTCGGTCGATCAGCCCGACGACGTCCTGGCGAAGGTGCCGGGCACGCGTTTGATTGCCGCGATCTCACTGTTCGACGCGGAGACGGCGCAGCGTCTGCCCAGAGGGCTTCGCCGATTCAGCCGCGTCGCGTCACGTACGCCGGTGCTGCGCAAAATAGTGCAGCTCCACCGCTACGCCTTCTGAGCGCGGACGACCCGGGCCGGTCAGCGGAACGCGTAATCGCTGACCGGGAACCGGGTCGATTCCCGCACCGCCCGACCGCGGGAAACGGGGCGAACGATGGTCGCGTCACCGCGGAAGTGGTAGGACCGCGATCCGGCGCAGTTCCCCCGGAAGTAGACCATATTGCCGAGCTTCGCCGACATCTGCTCGTAGTAGCGGGTGTTGGCCTGTTCCGTCACCTCGAACGTCTCACGGCCGCTGCGGCGCAATTCCCCGAACAGCCGACGCATGTGGCGCATCTGAATTTCCATCATCGTGAAGAACGATGCGCCGGTGAACGCGTACGGGCTCGCGAGGTTGAGGAAGTTCGGGAAGTTCGGGACGGAGATGCCCTCGTAGGTCTGGAAGTGGTTTTCCCGCCACCACTTGCCGAGGTTCCGGCCATCCCGACCGACCACCTCGATAGCCGGGAAGTTGGCCTCCCAGAGATCGAATCCCGTTGCCAACACGAGAGTGTCGAGCGATCGCTTCCGACCGTCGAGGGTGACGATACCGTCCGGCTCGACGCGCTCGATCCCCGCCGTCTCGAGGTGGACGTGTGACTGGTTGAAGATCCGGTAGTAGTCATTGTTGAACGTCGTACGTTTGCAACCGAATTCGTAGGCCGGGGTGAGTTTCCTCCGGGTCGACCGGTCCCGGACCGAGGCGAACAGGTGCAGACGGGACAGCCCGGCCGCGGCGGCGTTGAGCAACCGGACCTGCTTGTAGTGGACGACTGCACTGGACACGCCGATCTCGGCGAATGCGTCGGTGACCAGGCGCAGAAGGCGCTGCGCGAGGGGGAACCTCGCGAACAGGCGCTGCGCGGCCGACGGTATGGCGAAGTCGACCTTCGGAACCACCCAGATGGGGGTGCGCTGGAAGACGGTCAACTCCGCCGCCTGCTGCGCGAGTTCCGGAATGAGCTGTACGGCGGTCACGCCGGTGCCGATGATGCCGACCCGGCGGCCCTCGATGGGGGAGGCCAGATCCCATTGCGCGGTGTGAACCATCGTGCCGCCGAAGGTGGTGACCCCCGGAATGTCGGGGATGCGTGGCTGCGACAGATATCCCGTGGCGGTGATGAGGAACCGCGCGGACATCGACCGTCCCCCGGCGAGCGCGACCCGCCACAACTGGGCATCCTCGTCCCACCGGGCACCGTCGACCGTGGTGTTGAACCGCATGAAGCGCCGGAGGTCGTACTTGTCCGCCACGTGGTCGGCATAGGTTTTGAGCTCGGCACCCGGGGCGTGCAGTCGGGACCAGTAGGGGTTCGGTTCGAACCAATATGAGTACGTGGTGGACGGGATGTCCACCGCAAGACCGGGATAGTGGTTGACGTACCACGTGCCGCCGAGGTCGTCCTCGCGATCGAGAATCGCGATGTCTTTGTAGCCCAGCTGATTGAGCTCGATCGCGGCGCCCATTCCGCCGAAGCCGGCCCCCACGATGATGACGTCCAAGACCTCCGAATCCATCGTTCCACCGTACCGCCGGAGGCGCCGCCCGGCGCGACTTCGGGACCGTAAAAGGTGTTTGCTGTAAAAAAGATGCACTCTCAGACGCTCAACGGGTCGGGCATATAGTTGTCCAGCGATGGCAAACCGATTGAGTACGCAATTATTCCTTTCGCCAAGACCTCCCGCTAGGGTGCTGCGAACCCGTTGCCGCAATGGCAGCCCGGCCGAGTTGTCTTGTTTGCTACGAACCTGTGATCGTCTCGTGATCAACAGCGGGCTAGCAAAACCTGTTGTATTACAACGGTTATAATGAAGCACACGACTACGGCAATCGTGAGGCGAGCGTTGCCGGAACCAGCCGGCTCTGGGTCTAGTCGCGCTTGCCGGCACGGTATCCACGCCCGCCGATCCGCCCGATCGCAAGCATGAAATTCAGCTTGCCCTCAGAATTCAGCGAAAGGTATTCCTCGGGCTGCCCACCCTGCGCTACGCTGCTCGACACGCGGGTAACGAATTAGCCCGCATCAAGCAATTCCGGGGTGGAGGACCAACGTGGGGAACCATCGAGCAGAAGCTCGCAACAACAAAAGGACGGCGTCGGTCGTGACGACTGGCGCCGCGCTGCAACTGGTGACGCTCTTCGGCCTCGCCTACGCGACGGACAGTCATCTCCCGGGCATCAGCCCGATGGCGGCCGTGTCGATCTTCATCGATGGCACCAAGGACATCCTCCCGACGAACGACAGCCAGGCGCCGGATCGGATGAGGGGCGCGCTGAATGGCGCGTACGACCAGTGTGCGGTGGACTGCGCAAATAACAAGTACATCGTCTACCCACGGGAATTCGGTGTGATGACAGGCCTCGGCAGCCATGGCTACGAGGAGTCGAAGGCGATTGCGGCAGAGAAGACGAAGGCCGCAATCCTCGACGCGGTCAGCCAGAATCCGGGTGACCCGGTGTATGTCGTCGGGTTCTCGCAGGGCTCCAACGCGGCGTCCGATGTCCTCGCCGATCTGGAGAAGGAATACCCTAATAAGGACTTCTCGAAAGTTACCTTCGTTCTGCTCGGCAATGGAGCGCGAAACGACGGCGGCCTGTGGGCGAGGATGCCGGCGGGCGTATATGTTCCGCTGATCGGCCTGCGCTTCGGGGCGTCGACGAATCCAAGTACCAATCCCAACGCGCCACAGGTGATCCAGATAAGCAAGCAGTACGACGGCGCCTCGGATGTGCCGAAGTACGTGATGAATCCGGTCGCGTGGGCGAATGCCGCACTGGGCTTCATCTACGTGCACAACGGCTACTACAACGACGTAAGCATCGCGGACTTGGACACAGATGGCGACGGCCGGCTATCTCAGGACGAGATCGACGACGCGCCTGAGCAGTACGTGATTACGCAAGAGGGCAACATTGTCGATGTCCTTATCAAGAATCCGGAGGGGCAGCTGCCGCTCACTCGGCCGTTGTTGGATCTCGGCGTTCCGCCCGAGATCGTCAAGGCGCTCGATCCGCTGCTGCGGGCCATCATCGAGACGGGGTACGACCGGCCGATCGATGGCAAGTACCCGGCGAAGCCGGTTCACCTCGAATTGATCCCCGACCCGCATCAGTGGATCGAGGACTTCCACGCGATCGCCGCCGGCATGGAGCAGACGCAGGAAAACCTCGAAGAGCTCAACCATGCCAACCTTATGCAGGCGAACACGGTTGCACCTGAATCGAATCTTAAAATCGCCTCGGAGGGCTCGACGGATCTTGACGCCAAGCCTGCTGCCACCCCGCCGGCCCCTACGGGGACGGAGACGAGCGGCGGCGGTGTGACGGCGGCATACACGCAGCCTGCTGCGCCGGTGACCACGCAGACGGTTCCGGTCGCACCAGCCACACCCGTCGTCCAGCCGGTTGTGACGCCGCCGGTGCAACAGGCCCCGGCGTCCACGGGTGGCGAAGCTGCAACGCCGAGCACATCAAAGCCGCAGGTGAACCTCAACAAGTCCCTGCAGCAGATCAACAAGGCCATCACCGGGACCGTCAACACAGTGGTCGGGGCGCTCACCCCCAAGCCGCGTAGCGGTGGCACCACCACCACTCAGGACCCCAGTCCGGCGACGCAGGACCCGGGACCGACGGAATCGGAGCCGAGCGGCGGCAACGAACCCGCGAACGACAGCGAGCCCGCGGCTTAGACAACTGCATAACCACCCAAAGTGGTGCTGGATCGCCCGTCGGCGGTCCAGCACCACTGCGGTGTCTCGAGAGGACTGATCCATGGAAATCGCCATCATCATCGTCTCCGTCGGCCTGGCCATCTTCATGGCGGTCGCCGGCTTCCTCAACGTCTTCTTCGTCGGTGATGCGCGGGAGAACCAGGTGCATCTGCGGATCTCCGTGGGACTCACGCGCTTCATCGGCTGGTGTCAGTGGGCATCGGTGGTCGGCCTCATCGGCGGCTTGTTCTGGCGGCCGCTCGCGATCGCCGCGGCGATCGGTCTGCTTCTCCTGCTGATCGGTGCGGTTGTTGCGCACCGCCGCGTCAACGACCCGGTCAAGGAGATGTTCTTGGCCATAGCCGTTTTCGTCTTCACCGCGTTCGTGCTGGCCGGACACCTCTCTCAGTTGGCGGCCGATCGGGGGCCTACGTTGGCAGACGCGCCTCTGCCAGCCGACCGATATACCCAGTCACCGCAGTGAAGGTTTCTTCCAGCCGGCGGCGGAGCAGTCGATGCGCCACGCCGGCGAGAGCCCCACTCATGATCACCCGCTCCGTCAGAAGCGTTCCTTCTCCGTGAGCCTCGATCGTGTGCTCGTAGGTGAACGTAAGGCCCGGGAACGTGGTCTCCGACGTCCAGATCGACGGTCGCTCAACACGTGTCAGCGTCGAGTAGGTTTTCACGCCACCCTTCACCTTCACGCCGACGCGGGCACCCACGGCGAAGTCGCCGTCGACGGAACCCATCTCGATGACGTCTCCCGGCCATGCCGACGGATCTGTCCAGACCTCCCAAACCGTCTCGGCGGGCGCCGAACACGGCGACGAACCCTCAACCGATCGAATGCTTTTCCCCATCGTCCGATCATGTCACCGACATCCGCGCAGAGCATCGACTACGCCGATAACCGCGCGAAAAACCCTTTCGAATACAGGAAGTGCTGAGATGCCGCGCAACTTCGAGATCTCGCTGAACTCACCCGCGACGGTGGTGCAGATCCTGTCGGCGTTCGCCGACGAACAGTACTGGTCGGCACGGCTGAACAGATTCGCCGACGGCACCGCCAGATTGACATCACTGCGATCGGATCCGAGCGGCACTGTCGCCGTTCGGATCGCGCTCGGCCTGCTGCGAGAACGCCTGCCGAAGGTGGTCACACAACTGCACGCGGGGGAGATCGAGATGATTCGTGACGAGAGGTGGTGCTGGCTCGAGGACGGGCGGGTGCGCGGTGAGATTGATGTGACCGTAACCGGTGCGCCGGTGTCCGCAGTGGGTCAGAGCGTGCTGACCGCCGCGGACACGGGGTCGCGGATGACATACTCCGGCAGCGTCAGCGTGAAGGTCCCGTTCGTCGGCGGGCGGATCGAGAGTTTCATGGGCCGCCAGACCGTCGACGAGATCACGAGGTTGCAGCACTTCACCAACGACTGGATCGCCGGCCACTACTGACTTAAGGACGTCGACACGACCGGCAGGTCGAGGCGGGAAGCGCACAATCGGCTGCGATGCACACCGAATGTGGGTGGGGAGCCGGGCAGGGTGGCGAAGTGACTGGCGTCTGCCCCGGCGATTGCGACGCGAATACGGTGGCCCGGCCGGAACAGGTGTGACGTGGGTATGAGGTCGAAGGTCAGCTCCGCCACCTCGCCCGGCTCCAGAGGCCGGGCATCGGCGCGTTTGAACGTGCGGTAGGGGACCGCCTGCCGGTACGGCGCGGGCGCATCGCTCAGTTGCCGGTGAAGGGCACGCAACTGCCCTTCCGTGACCGGGGCGACGCGCCCGGCGGCGTCGATGTCCTCCAGATAGACGAACACGGTTGCGTCGTCGCCGCTGGCACTGAGGAAAACGGTGACCATCGGATGCCCCGTCACTTCCACTGGGGCGTCGAGCGGCGCGGAGGTGTAGGTGAGCAGGCGTCGGTCCATAGCGCTGCGGTCCGGGTAGCGGACGGCCTCGCCGACGGCAACCTGCGTGCGCCAACGGGAATGCTCACCGGTGCCCACCGTAGGGTCCACGTCGTACTCATCCGCCCCGCTGTCGATGTCGGGCGGTTCCGTGCTCAGACGGCGCTCCGCGGCCAGGTAGAAGGTCTGTGTATCAGCCGGCGGCGGCCACGATGGACAGCTTTTCCAGCGGCCTTCGCCCATGGTGTAGTAGTGCACGGGGTTCTCCACGCCCAGGCCGGAGTCCCGATCGCGCAGATGGTGGTCGAAGAACCGCACCAATTCGCCCTCGTGATCGAATCGCGAAGTGACCGGGTCCCGGTGCGGTTCGATGTGCCAATGCCCGCCATGGCTCCACGGGCCGAGGATCAACCGGTGCCGGTCGGCGCCCAACGTGAGGAACCGCTTGGCTGCGGAGTGCGAATAGGCCCCGTCGAACCACCCGCTGTAGCTGTAGACCGCAACACCGGATTTCATCACGTCGTTCCAGTAGTTGTGAGGGCTGAACAGGTTGATGCTCCCTGATTCGTCGATCGGGTGCCCGACCAGCTCCGGGCCGTCGCCCTCGTCGGAGTAATACGGATCCGACGGTGCGACGTCATCGCGGAACGTCAATGACCGTGCCTGGCTCTCGATGTCGTAATTGTCCCGGTGAGCCGCCACCGCGCTTCGGCGCAGGCGCCGACGGCGGTCGCCGTCGACGGGTTGCGCTCCCGTGACCAGCAACCGAACCCACCAGCCGGCGACCTCGTGGGGGGCATTGCGGTCGAGTGCGGCGTTGTACCGCCCCCATGTGTCGGTGAACCACGCCGCGTGAATCCCGCCCGGAAAGGCGATGTCGGTGTAGGCGTCGAACGGGGAGAACCGGGGGGCGACAGCGCGGACGGCGGGATGTGCGGCGACGGAGAGCAATTCGGCCGCAGCGCCGCTGTACGAGCTTCCGAGAGCGCCCACCGACCCGTCCGACCACGGCTGGGACACGATCCAGTCGACGATCTGGGCGCCGTCACGGATCTCGTCCGGGGACCACTCGCACAGTCGGTGGCCGAACGAGGCGCCCGACCCTCGCACGTCGACGTCGACCCAGGCGTAGCCGTCGGCCAGGAAGCGCCGTCGGCAGCGCGCCGTGGAGGGGATGTGGTGAAAAGGCTTTCCCCCCATGACCGTCCGCAGGGGTTGCCGGAGTTCCATCGCTCGGTAGTAGCGGGTCTGGTTGACGATCGTGGGGAGTCGGGCACCCCGCTTCGCTGCCGCGGGCAGGTACCCGCTCACCGCGATACCGACCCCGTCGCGCATGGGGACGTAGCAGGAGAACGACCGCACACCCCGCGCCTTCGGCGTGTCGGGTAAATCGCCGAACCAGGCCGCATCCGAATAGTTGTCCGCCAAGTGAAGCCTCCGAACGACGCTGAGTCAGGTTGGTTTCCGTCCGCTCCCGCGCACGATCGGCCAAGTCTAGAAGCCGGCGGACGCCACGCCCAGCGTCTTTGCATTGGGAATCAAAAGCTGGACGCCGCTGTGACTTTCGACCCCCGTGGCGACCCGCCGTGTAGGGTCCACGTGGACAGGGGACGGCGCGGAATCGATCGGAGCGCCCATGCGGGATTTCTCGAACGCCATCACACTGGTCACCGGCGGCGGGGGCGGGATCGGTGCGGCGCAGGTGAAGCTGCTGCGCGACAAGGGCGCGACGGTGTGCGCCGTCGACATCGACGAGGAGGCCGCCGCACGTAGCGGTGCAGATCTGGCGATCGGCGCCGACGTGGCGGACCGCGAGGCGATGGCCGCGGCCGTCGACCGGGTCGCCGAGCGGTACGGCAGGCTGGACGCGGTCTTCTGCACGGCCGGAGTCACCCACCTCCCCGCGACGCTGCGCACACTCAAACCGGGCGAACCGCAGCGTGTCATCGACGTCAACCTGCTCGGCACCCTCAACACGGTCCACCCCGCACTCGAGGCGCTCATCGCCGCGCGCGGGCACATCGTCGTGGTGTCGTCGATGGGGTGGCCGCCCAACACCGAGTACGGGACTCTCCTCCCGGCGGTGGGAGGAGTCGCGTACTCGACGAGCAAGACCGCCGTCGAGATGCTCGGGCGCGGACTGCGCATGGAACTCGCGCCGCACCACGTCGGTGTCACGATCGCCTACTTCGGTCCGATCGACACGGCCATGCTCGAGCAGTCCCTCACCCCGCCGTCGCGGGCCAAACAGAGATTGACCATCGGGCCGGAGAAGGCGGCTGCCGCGCTCATCCGGGCGGTCGAGAAGGAGAAGGTGCGGGTGATCATCCCGGCGCGCTGGAACTTCCTCAACGTCGTCCGCCCGCTCGGTGTGCAGCTCGACAATCTGCTGCTGCGCAGCAAGACTCAGCGCGCGTTCATCGACACCTACGATTCGGCCTGATCGACTGTCTGCCCGGCCCGCCGCCGGCCGGCGGTGTGCACGACGTAGACCGCGACCAGGACCGCGGCGGCGACGATCACCGTCCACCGGGACATGGCCGAGATCCGAAGGGTGCCCCACGGCGCATGGACCGACCACTCGGCCGACGTGGCGACGGCGTACATCACCGCGAGGGCCCAGAGGATTGTTCCCGCAGCAGCGACCGCCCTGAGTGCGCGCGACAACCACGGCCCGTTCGCCCACCCGGCGGCGATGCCGGCGGCCACACCGAGCGCGATCACCCCCGCCGCGACCACGGCCGCCCCGCGGGCATCGTCGAGAGAACGAAACACCGAGGGGGCCCAGACGAGCCATACGGCCAGGAACAGCGACGCCGCCACGAGGACCGCTCCCGCGGCCCGCAGGCCGGCCCCCCGCGTGCGCGCCAGCGCCCCCACCGCCAGGCACGACACGCCGACCACCGCGAAAACCACACTCGGCGCCTGGAAGTGGTCGGTCGGGATGGGCGGTGGCGCACAGTAAGCCGGTCCGAGCTGACCGCTGTCGATCGCACAGTGCGTCATGAACAATCCGAGAACCCACGCCACCACAAAAGTCGTCAGGGCCACGAGGACGGCCGCGGTGAGGCGGTCGAGCAGCCTGCGTCCTGTCGTCCAGTCATCGTCGACCGCGACCGGCGCGGTATCCGGGGGCGGTGACACCCCGGGTGGAAAGGCGGCATCCCGCCGGGTGAACCACGCCGCTGCCGCCACCAGGCCCGCGACCACCATCGCAGCGACCGCCAGCCATTTGGCCGACGAGAACGCCATCTGGACGACATTCAGCAGCCCGCCCTCGCCCCGGTAGGCGAATTGACCGTCGGGCCGCTTGTGCATCAGCACCGAGAGCAGAACGTACTCGACCGCATCGCAGGCGAAGGCGATCGTCGGCAGCCACAGCACCCACGCGGCGCGGCGCAGTGCGGGCACCGTGATCCGCCACCAGCCACCGACGATGATGGCTGTGAACATGAGCCAATATCCGGCCATCACGAGGAAGTCGGGCAGCAGGATCATCTGGACCGAAGCCGGAACGGTGCACCCCTGCACGAGCCAGTCGAACCGCTCACTCCCGCCGGAGAACTGAGAGGCGAAATGCAGGATCCCGCACTTCCCGGCGATCCCGAAGAGCCAGGTGGATCCGGCGTTGAAGGCCACGAACCCGACGACCGCCGCGACGATCAGCCTCCGGGAGCCGCCTGCTCGCGCGTACGCCCGCACCGCGGCATCACCGCGGGTGTCGTCCCCGCTGGTCGCATCCTCGACGATGAGGTCATCGCTGCTCTGCCCCGCCATGGTCCGTATCTAACATCGGCTCCGGATCGCGTGGGCGGGCAATGCGCACCCTCGTCCCGGGGTTTTTGCGAAGGCTAGAACCTCGACGCGTTGAGGCTGATCACTTGAGCATCGCGGTGATCGCCGCCGCCAACTCGGGCGAATCCGACGTCGCGAGGTTCTGGTACTGGCCTCGGGTCGTCCGCGCGACGGTCTCCCACGTTCCCCGGTCGGAGTCGTCACCGAAGTCGATGACGTTGACCGCGACCGGCCGGGCGGGATCGAACGCGTCGCGGATGAACGCCTCGAGCCCCGCACCGTCGAGGGTCCGGTCGGTGTGCGGCCCCTCGGTGATGACCAGCACCGAGTTGGGTTGCCCCTGGCGGAACTTGGCCAGCGCGTCGTTGTAGACCAGCCGTAGCGTGGTGAACGACACCGCGCCACCGGACGTGGACGACAGCGTGTCGAGCGTCGAGGTCAGCGCGGCCGAGCGCGGTTGATCACCCACCGGTTCGGAGAGCGGACCGGTGGTGATCTGTGAGTTGCCCGCGGTGGAATCGAACGTCCACAGCCCGACCGCGGTCGTCGGCGGTAGCGCCTCCACCCGTGGGATCAGCGCGTTGACGACGTTGCCCATCCGCGTGTTGGCACCCTCCAGGCCGGGCATGGACAGGTCGAGCATGATCGTGGTCGTCGACGCCTGCGCCGGCGAGGTCAGGGCCTCGGCCAGCTCGACCCGCGCCGCACCGTCGCCGACGGACAACGGGGCGGCCAGTCTCGGGAAGTCGGTGACGTCACTGCGCGGGGGAGTGCCGCCCTGGGTGCGGAAACCGGCCTTGGCGAGTTCGCTCATGTGGTCGGGTTCGCGCATGAACCGGGCGAACTCGCTGGCGGCGGTCACCTGTTCCCGCTCGAGCCAGTCGCCCGACAGCAGCACCGTCGGATAGTCGGCGGTCGCGACGGGGCCGGGAGGCAGCCACGAGGCGAGGGTGGACTTCGCATTCGGCATCGACGCGGCCCGCGCCACCACCTGCTGTTCGGTGGTCGCCACGGCGTGCACCGGTGCCCTGGCCGGGTCGCCGGAGCGCAGCAGTGCCTCCATGGCGGCGTCAGCGCTGTCGGCCTTCAAATCCGGTGCGCCGGCGGCCAGCGTGTTGATCGCGCCGACCCCGTCGGTCACCGGGGCGCCGTCGGGTGCGGTGGCCGCCGCGACCGCCTCGGCCGCCAGATACGACGCGTCGGCGTTCCCGCTGCGCGGCAAGGCCAGCTTCAGTGCGCCCCATCCGGGCAGGCCGAGTCCGTCGAGTGCCGTCGGGTTGGTCTGCAGACCCGGCAGGGTGCCCCAGTTCTGCTGCGCCAGTTTGGGTTTGAGTTCGGGCCGCACCGCGAGCACGACCGGGGTGCTGACGAGGGTGCGGGAATCGCTGACTGTCTTCTGGTCCGTCGCCGCCTCGAGCCGGGCCGCCGAGACGCCGCTCGCCGGGATCCACAGCGCCGGCCGCTCGCCGAGGTCGGACGGCCAGGAGTTCGTGAAACCGGCGATCACCTGGTCGGATCCGGCCGATGTGACGCCGACCTTCACGCAGCGGTCACCGACCGGCGCGGCGTTCTCGTTGTACCGGTCGGCCAATCCGCGGATCGTATCGGCGATCGACGGGTCGGCCAGCACGGAGACGTCGAGGTTGCCGTCGACGCAGCGGGCCGATGCGGCATCGCTGCGCTCGGAGAGGGCGTCGCCGAAGAAACGCCACAAGATCACCGCGCCGACCACCACGACGACCGTGACCAGCGCCGCGATGACCCCTACGCTGATGCCGCGCCGGCCGGGTGTGACCGCACGGTGGCTGCCCGTCCATTCGCCGCTGTCGTAGCCGCCGTCGGGGTTGCGGGTCTCGTCCCCGCCCCCGGGCTGTGCCGGGAACTCGCCACTGTGCCGGCCCGACGGACCGGACTCGGCGCCGTACCCGCCCTCGTCGATCCCGTCGTAGGGGACACCGGCTTCGTTGTCGGAGTCCTCGGGATCGGGAATGCTGTGCCTACCCACTCCAGCTCCCGTCTTGGCGTCGTCGCTTGATCATCGCTCGGTCATCGCCGCTCTCAGGCGCCGGCAACGCCGGCTTTGTACTCGCGGCGGCGCCGGTGCAGGATCGGCTCGGTGTAGCCGTTTGGTTGGGCCCCGCCGGCGAGGATGAGCTCCTGGGCGGCCTGGAAGGCGATGCTCGCATCCGGATCGGTGGCCATCGGCCTGAAATCGGGATCCTTCGCGTTCTGCTCGTCGACCACCGCGGCCATCCGGCGCAGGCTCGTCGTGACGTCCTCTTCGGTGATGACGCCGTGACGCAGCCAGTTGGCCAACAACTGGCTGGAGATCCGAAGCGTCGCGCGGTCCTCCATCAGGGCCGTGTCGTGGATGTCGGGCACCTTCGAGCAGCCGACGCCGGCGTCGATCCAGCGCACCACGTAACCCAGGATCGACTGGCAGTTGTTGTCGACCTCCTCGCGGATCTCCTCCGGCGCCCAGGCCAGTTCCTTGGCCAGCGGGATGGTGAGCAGGTCGTCGATCGTCGCGCGCTGCTTGCCCTCGAGTTCCTTGTGCACCGAGTACACGTCGACCTGGTGGTAGTGCATGGCGTGCAGCGTCGCCGCCGTCGGGGACGGCACCCACGCGGTGGTGGCACCGGCCTTCGGCTGACCGATCTTCTGTTCGACCATGTCGGCCATCAGGTCCGTCATCGCCCACATGCCCTTGCCGATCTGGGCCCGGCCCGAGAAGCCGGTCGCCAGACCCACGTCGACGTTCTGGTCCTCGTAGGCCTTGATCCACGGCTGGCTCTTCATCGCGCCCTTGCGGATCATCGGGCCCGCCTCCATCGACGTGTGGATCTCGTCGCCGGTGCGATCCAGGAAGCCGGTGTTGATGAACACCACCCGGTCGGCGGCGGCCTTGATGCACGCCTTGAGGTTCAGTGTGGTCCGCCGCTCCTCGTCCATGATGCCGACCTTGAGGGTGTTCTGCGGCAACCCGAGCACGTCCTCGACGCGGCTGAACAGGTCGACGGTGTACGCCACCTCGGCAGGTCCGTGCATCTTCGGTTTGACGATGTACACCGAGCCGGTCCGGCTGTTGCGCAGCGGGCCGTTCGACTCGCTCTCCTTGAGGCCGTGCATCGCGATCAGGCCGGTGAACAGGGCGTCCTGGATGCCCTCGAACACCTCATGACCCTCGGCGTCGGTGATCGCGTCGTTGGTCATCAGGTGCCCGACGTTGCGCACGAACAGCAGACTGCGCCCGGGCAGCGTGAGCTCGCCGGAACCGTCCGGGGTGGTGTACGTGCGGTCCGGGTTGAGCACGCGGGTGAAGCTCTCGCCACCCTTGCTCACCTCTTCGCTCAGGTCGCCGCGGTTGAGTCCCAGCCAGTTGCGGTAACCCAGCACCTTGTCCTCGGCGTCGACCGCGGCCACCGAATCCTCGAAATCCATGATCGTGGTGACGGCGGATTCGAGCACGACGTCCTTGACACCGGCCTTGTCGGTCGAGCCGACGGGTGACTCGGGGTCGATGAGGATCTCGATGTGCAGGCCGTTGTTGCACAGCAGGATCGACCACTGCGGCGAACCGAGTTCGCCGGTGTAGCCGACGAACTGGGCCGGGTCGGCCAGGCCGACCGACCGCTCGCCGACCTCGACGAGCACCTGCCCGTCCTCGATCTTGAAGCCGGTGGCGTCGCTCCAGCCGCCCGACTCCAACGGCGCTGCGCCGTCGAGGAATTCGCGGGCGTAGGCGATCACCTTGTCGCCGCGGACGCGGTTGTAGCTGGTGCCCTTCTCGGCGCCGTCCTCCTCGCTGATGACGTCGGTGCCGTAGAGCGCGTCGTAGAGCGAACCCCACCGCGCGTTCGCGGCGTTGAGCGCGAAGCGGGCGTTGAGCACCGGCACCACCAGCTGTGGGCCTGCGGTCGTGGTGATCTCGTCGTCGACGTTCGTCGTGGTGATCGTGAAGTCGCCCGGATCGGGCTCCAGGTAGCCGATCTCGGTGAGGAAGCGCTTGTACTCGTCGGCGTCGTGCGGACCGATCGCCCGCTGTCGGTGCCACTTGTCGAGCTGCGCCTGCAGGTCGTCGCGGCGCGCGAGCAGTTCCTGGTTGCGCGGAGTCAGGTCGGCGACGACCTTGTCGACGCCCGCCCAGAAGCTGTCCGGGTCGAGGTCGGTACCGGCCAGCGCCTCATCGGTGATGAAGTCGTAGAGCGCGCGGGCCACGCGCAGGTTTCCCACCGTCACCCGATCAGTCATCGTCTTCCTCCTCGGCCGTACTCCGCGGGCGCCACCCGGCGCGCCGCCGTCGATCCAGCTTACCCATGGGTAACCTCGGCGAATCCAGCGCGCACCGGCGCCGCGCCGTCTGCTGCCAGTGCGGTGCGCAGTGCGTCACATCGCGCCGCGAGTGTGGCGCGCAGCGGGGCCGCCCGGTCGGCGATGTCCTGCTGCGCGCGGACGTATTCGGCCCGCCCCGCCGGGGTTTCGATCGCGATGGCGTCGAATCCGTAGCCGCGGAGATCGTATGGGCTCGCGCGCATGTCGAGCACCCGCGCGTCGGCCGCCAGTTCCAGGCAGTCCATCACGAGATCGGACGCCACCAGCGGTGTGAGTTTGTACGCCCACTTGTACAAATCCATCGCCGCGTGCAGGCAGCCAGGCTGTTCGGTGTCGATCTGACGCGCGCGGCTCAACGGTTCGACGTTGCGGCCGACCGCAGCGTCGGTGAAGAACCGGTAGGCGTCGAAATGACTGCAGCGCAGAGACATCGATTCCACCACCGCGTCCGTTCCCCGCCGTCCGAGGCGTAACGGCACCGCGTCGTGGCGGGTCTCGGGGCAGCGGTACACCATGGCCCACTCGTGTAATCCGAAGCAGTTCAGCCGCGCCGGGCGCGCGGCGGTGGCCCGCAGCAGGCCGGCCACGAACGCCACGGTGTCGGCCCGCGAGCGCAGGTGCTCGACGGTCACGGTCGCCCCACCGGGAACCGCGCCGTAGCCGGAACGGCCCGGACGGTCGCGGGCGGCGGGCCCCGAGAGCACCACGCCGAATCCGGGGTGCCAGCGCCGCAACTGGCGGGGACGCAGGCTGTAGTAGGTGAACAGGAAGTCCCACACCGGGTGGGTCCGGCCCGCACTGCGCCTCGCCTGATGCGGTGCGCAGAACGCGTCCACGCGATCGCGGTGGGTGCGTTCCCGCCGCACCCAGACCGACTCGTCGAGGACCTCGACCATCACCGCCGGTGCGTTCCGTCGCGCACCGTTCCGACGAGGTCCTCGACGAGGTCCTCGAGCGCCACCATCGCGGTGATCGCCCCGTCGGAGGTGACCAGAGCGAGGTGACTGTTGGTGCGGCGCAGCCGGGTCAGCGCCTCGGGCAACGGCAGCGACGCGGGCAGCTGGGGGAGCGGGCGCACCATCGACCGGTCCAGCACCGCGTCGGGGTCACCGACCAGCGGGAGCACGTCCTTGATGTGCAGGTAGCCCAGGAACTGCCCGGACGGTGCGGTCACCGGGAACCGGGAGTACCCCGTCTCGGCCAGCGCCCGTTCGACCGCGGCGACCGTCGGGCCCTGCCCCGGCACCGACGCCGGGATGGCGTGGATGGTGTCCAGTGGCATCGCCACGTCCTTGACGGCGCGGTTGCGGATCTGCAGGGCGCGGGTCAGCCGGGTGTGCTCCTCGGGGTCGAGCAGACCCTCGGACACCGACTCAGCGATCATCTCCGACAGTTCGACCGTCGACACGTTGACGTCGAGTTCGTCCTTGGGCTCCACGCCGACGGCCCGCAGCGTGGCGTTGGCGCACCAGTTGTAGAACGCGATGAGCGGGCGCGCCGCCCTGATGTAGACGAGATAGACGGGGATCAGCAGCATCGCCGCCGACTCGGGTCCGGCGATCGCGATGTTCTTCGGGACCATCTCGCCGAGCAGCACGTGCAGCGTCACCACCACGCTCAGCGCCACCACGAACGACACGGTGTGCAGGACCGCGTCCGGGATGCCGAGCAGCCCGAACGGTTTCTCCAGCAGATGCGCCACCGCGGGTTCGCCGACCCGGCCCAGCAGGATCGAGCAGATCGTGATGCCCAGCTGGGATCCGGCCAGCATCAGTGAGAGGTTCTCACCGGCCCGGATGACCGTCACCGCGCTCTTCTTGCCTTGCTCGGCCAGCGCCTCGAGCCGGTCGCGGCGCGCCGAGATCAGCGCGAACTCGGACGCGACGAAGAACGCGTTGGCACCCAGCAGCAGCACGGTCAGCAGCACGCCGAACAGATCGCCACCCATCAGCGGTCCTCCTCCGGCTCGGCACCGTCGCCGGCGTGCTCGTGATCGGTGTCGCCGCGGCGCCCGAGTTCGGTCAGTTCCACCAGGTCGATCCGGCGGCCGTCCATCTGCACGACCCTGGCCTGCCAGCGGATCGGGTCCTCGAGCGGTCCGTCCGGATCGAAAGCGGTCAGCTCGACCGCATCACCGACCTCCGGGATGTGCCCGAGTTCCTGCAGCACCAACCCGCCGATGGTCTCGTACTCGCCCTCGGTGGCGCGGAAGCCGGTTCCGGCGGCGACTTCGTCGATCCGCAGCAGACCCGACACCTTCCAGCCCTCGCCGGCGGCCACGACGTCGGGTGTGGCGTCGTCGTGCTCGTCGCGGACGTCGCCGACGATCTCCTCGATCAGGTCCTCGACGGTCACCATGCCCGCGGTGCCCCCGTATTCGTCGACCACCAGCGCGGTCTGCAGGCCGTTGGCGCGGATCTGGGTCATCACCGCATCGCCGTCCAGGGTCGAGGGGACGGTCGCGACCGGAATCGCCAGCGCCGCGAGGCGGGTGCGTCCGCGGTCGTCGCGCGGCACCGAGAACACCTGTTTGACGTGGACGACACCGATCGTCTCGTCCAGGTCGCCCTCGACGATCGGGAAGCGCGAGTACCCCGTCTCGATCGCCGCCGCGATGAGATCGGCGACGGTGTCGTCGGCCTGCAGGGCCTCGATCTCGGTGCGCGGTGTCATCAGCTCCTCGGCGGTGCGGTCGCCGAACTGCAGCGATCTGTCCACGAGCACGGCGGTCACCGGGTCGAGTGACCCGCTGCGCGCCGAATTGCGCACCAGCGAGATCAGCTCCTGCGCCGAGCGCGCCGACCGGAGCTCCTCGGCGGGTTCGATGCCCAGCCGGCGCAGGATCAGGTTCGCGGTGCCGTTGGTCAACCGGATCAGCGGCGTGAAGATCGCGGAGAACAGCAGCTGCGGAGGGGCCGATGCGCGCGCGGTCGGCACCGGCCTGGCCACGGCCAGGTTCTTCGGGACGAGCTCACCGAAGACCATCGACAGCGAGGTGGCGATGAGGATCGCCAGGAACAGGGCCACGCCGCCGGCGGCCCGCTCCGACAGTCCGATCGCGTCCAGAACCGGATGCAGCAGCCGGGCCACCACGGGTTCGGCAAGGTAGCCCGTGGCCAGCGTGGTGATCGAAATACCCACCTGGGCGCCCGAGAGCTGGAAGGACAGGGTGCGGTGGGCACGACGCACCATCTGGTCGCGTCGGTGCCCGCTGCGCGCGTTGGCCTCGACGGTGCTGCGCTCCAACGCCGTCAACGAGAACTCGGCGGCGACGAACACCGCGGTACCCGCGGTCAACAGCACGATCGCCAGCAGTGAGAGCAGGGTGTACACGACGCTCATCGCATCGTCACCGGTGCGCCGGGCCGTGAGCCCGGCAGTCTAGAAGACGGTTCGGCGTCGGGGGGCTCGATGGACGGGTGCTCGGCCCGGCAGGCCTCCGGTGCAGACCGGGCCTCGGCGGGTGCCTGCGGCACGTGATCCCTTCCTCGGTCGGACGTCGGGCGTCAGCGAGTGACGGCGCGAATGCCCAATCGTAGCCGGACTCTCACCAGCCGGTCGGCAGTGGGCGGCCCTCGGCGAAGCCCGCGGCCGACTGCACCCCGAGCAGCACCTTGTCGTGCAGTTCGGGCAGGGTCGTGGCGCCGACATAGGTGCAGGTGCTGCGGACCCCGGAGGTGATGTGGTCGAGCAGGTCCTCCACGCCGCCACGGGTCGGGTCGAGGCTCATCCGCGACCTCGAGATGCCCTCCTCGAAGAGCGCCTTGCGGGCACGGTCGAACGAACTGTCCCCGGCGGTGCGCGCCGCGACCGCCCGCTTCGAGGCCATTCCGTAGCTCTCCTTGTACGGCTGGTTGTCGCGGTCGTGCATGAGGTCACCGGGGGATTCGTACGTGCCGGCGAACCACGATCCGATCATCACGTTGGCCGCACCCGCCGCGAGGGCGAGCGCCACGTCCCGGGGATGACGCACCCCGCCGTCGGCCCACACGTGTGCCCCGAGATCCTTTGCCGCCGCGGCACATTCGACGACCGCCGAGAACTGCGGCCGGCCGACGCCGGTCATCATCCTGGTGGTGCACATCGCGCCGGGGCCGACACCGACCTTGATGATCGATGCGCCCGCGGCGACGAGGTCGCGCGTGCCCTCGGCCGAGACCACGTTGCCCGCCGCGATCGGCAGGCCCAGATCGAGGGAGGCCACCGCCCGGATCGCCTCGAGCATCTTGGTCTGGTGACCGTGCGCGGTGTCGATCACCAGCAGGTCGACCCCGGCCTCGGCGAGCCCTCGCGCCTTCGCCCCGACGTCGCCGTTGATGCCGACGGCCGCGGCGATGCGCAGTCGTCCGTGCCGGTCGACCGCTGGGGAGTAGAGGCCGGCGCGGACGGCGGCGGTGCGGGTGAGCACGCCGGCCAGCGTGCCGTCCGGTTCGGTGAGCACCGCGAGCCCGACGGGGGCGTGTTCGAGCAGGTCGAAGACCTTGCGCGGATCGGTGCCCACCGGTGCAGTGACGAAGTCGGTGATCGCGACGTCGCGGACCCGGGTGAACCGGTCGACGTCCACGCAGGTCGATTCGGTCACCAGCCCGATCGGGCGGCCCTCGAACACCACGACCGCCGCCCCGTGCGCGCGCTTGTGGATCAGCGCGATCGCGTCGGACACCGAATCGTCGGGCGCGAGCATGACGGGGGTGTCGACGACCAGGTCGCGGCTCTTGACGAAGTCGACGGTCTGCTGGACCGCCGAGATCGGCAGATCCTGCGGCAAGACCACCAGACCGCCGCGGCGGGCCACGGTCTCGGCCATCCGCCTGCCTGCGACGGCGGTCATGTTGGCGACCACGACCGGGATCGTGGTGCCCGAGCCGTCGACGGTGGACAGGTCGACGTCGAACCGCGACGCCACGTCGGACCGCTGCGGGACGACGAAGACGTCGTCGTAGGTCAGGTCGTATGCCGGGTGGTGGCCGTCGAGAAATCTCATCGCCGGCCAGTCTAGTTGCGCGCTCCCCGCCGCGAGCAGACACAGATTCGCGTGATGAGCGCGTCAAGAGCGCGAATCTGTGTCTGCTCGCGAGAGAGCTACGCCTCGACCTCGGTGCGGTCGCCGCTCCACAGGGTGTGGAAGCGTTTGGCCGGGTCGGTGTCGATGCGGCCGTAGGTGTGGGCGCCGAAGAAGTCGCGCAACCCCTGCGTCAGCGCGGCGGGCAGCCGCTCGGTGCGCAGCCCGTCGTAGTACGACAGCGCGGAGCTGAATCCGGGGATCGGGATGCCCAGCTGGGTGGCGGTGGCCACGACACGGCGCCAGCTGTCGATCGCGGCCTCGATCGCGTCGCGGAAGTACGGTGCGACGATCAGGGTCGGCAGGTCGGGATCGTCGTCGAAGGCGTCCTTGATCCGGTTGAGGAACTTGGCCCGGATGATGCAGCCGCCGCGCCAGATGGTGGCCATGTCGCCGGGGGTGATGCCCCAGTCGTATTCGGCGCTGCCGGCCTGGATCTGATTGAAGCCCTGGGCGTAGGCGATGATCTTCGAGGCGTAGAGGGCCTGGCGGATGTCCTCGGTGAACTGCGCTGCGTCGCTGGGCTTCTCGCCGAGGTGACCGGCGGCCAGGCCGGTGGTGGCCTTGCGCTGGGCCACCGAACCGGACAGCGCCCGGGCGAACACGGCCTCGGCGATGCCGGTGACGGGCACACCGAGGTCGAGCGCGGACTTCACCGTCCAGCGGCCGGTGCCCTTCTGCTCGGCCTCGTCGAGGATGAGGTCGACCAGCGGTGTGCCGGTCTTCGCGTCGGTCTGGCGCAGGACCTGCGCGGTGATCTCCACCAGGAAGCTGTCGAGGTCACCGCGGTTCCACTCGTCGAAGACGTCGGCGATCTCGGGGGCCGACTTGCCGAGACCGTCGCGCAGCAACTGATAGGCCTCCCCGATGAGCTGCATATCGGAGTACTCGATGCCGTTGTGCACCATCTTCACGAAGTGCCCCGCGCCGTCGGGTCCGATGTGTGTGCAGCAGGGGACGCCGTCGACGTGCGCGGAGATCTCCTCCAGCAGCGGGCCGAGGCTCTCGTAGGACTCCTTCGGTCCGCCGGGCATGATCGACGGCCCGTTCAGCGCGCCCTCCTCGCCACCGGAGATCCCCGCGCCGACGAAGTGCAGGCCCCGCTCGCGGATCGCCTTCTCCCGGCGGATCGTGTCGGTGTAGAGCGCGTTGCCGCCGTCGATGATGATGTCGCCCTCTTCCATCGCATCGGCGAGCTCGTCGATCACGGCGTCCGTGGCCTCGCCGGCCTTGACCATGATCAGCACCCGCCGCGGCTTCTCCAGCGCGGCGAGGAACTCCGGGATGGTCTCGGTGCGCACGAAGGAGCCGTCGGAACCGTGGTCGGCCAGCAGCGCGTCGGTCTTGGCCACCGACCTGTTGTGCAGGGCGACGGTGTAGCCGTGCCTGGCGAAGTTGCGGGCGATGTTCGAGCCCATCACGGCCAGGCCGGTGACCCCGATCTGCGCGGTGCCTGCGGTGGACTTCTCGGACGAGCTCATGGGCGCAGCCTTTCCTCTTCTGTTGTGTTCTCGCGGGGTGGGCCTAGCGGACGAACAGGCGGTGCAGCTCGGTCAGCCACGGGACGGCGACGGCGAAGGTCGGACCGACCAGCACCACCGCCGCGGCCAGATAGGCGGCGGCGGCCAGGGCGAGGCTGTTCGGCCGGCCCCCGAGACGGCGCACCCGGATCACGGTGGTCGGGCCACCCGCGGCCAGCGCGCCGGAGGGGGCACGCCCCGCGGCGCAGGCGACGAGGGCGCGCGCGAGCGGAGTGGGGCCCGCCGTGCGCACGGCCGCGTCGTCGGCGAGCAGTTCGACCAGCAGCCGCACCGCGTCCAGGGCGCTGGCACTGCGGACGAACCGGGGGAACGCGGCGTGCACCGCGGTGAACATCTCCAGGACCAGGTCGTGCCGGGCGCGCAGATGGGCGCGTTCGTGGGTGAGGATCGCGGCGATCTCCTCGCGGGTCATCGTCTTGAGCGCCCCGTCGCTGAGCACCACCCGGCTGCGCACCCCGGGCAGGCAGTAGGCCAGCGGCTGCTCGACGTCGAGGACGCGCAGGCCGGTCGCCTGCCTGCGGACGTCGGTGGGCACCGCGTCGCGGGACACCCCGAGCAGGTCGACCATCATCCGGTGGTGGGCGCGCCGGCGGCGGGTGGCGACGGCCACCTGCAGCACCGAGACGATCAGGCGGGCGCCGATCAGCAGGGTGAGGGCGAAGGCCACGACGTGGAGCAACCACAGCGGCCAGCCGAGCGCGTCGATCTCACTGGTGACGGTGGCGGTCGGTCGGCCGTCGGGGCCGGGGACGAACAGCCGGCTCGCGATCGCGATTCCGGCGGAGAAGGCCGAGAGCACACCGGCCAGCGCGATGGACTGCCAGAGGACCACCGCGGCGCGCGGAGCCCGCATCGGCCAGGACGCACGCGCCAACAATGCCGGCACCGGCCCCACGAGGAGCAGCGCGACAAGGGTGAAGGCCAGCGCGGACACCCCTCGATTGTCGCTCAGGCGGTGCCCGGACCGCCAGCGGGCTCGGTGAGACCTTGCTTGCCCTCCAATTCGGCCAGCGCCCGGCGCAGCGCGGCGGCCTCGTCGGCGCCGACGCGCTCGACGAAGTGCACCAGGGCGGCCTCCCGGCTACCGGAATCGGCGGCCTGGTCGAGGGCGTCCACCATCAGCCCGGCGACCAGTTCGTCGCGACCGTGGGTGGGGGCGTAGCGGTGCGCCCGGTCGTCACGGTGCTGCACCACCAGGTTCTTCTTCGCCAGCCGCTGCAGCACCGTCATGATCGTGGTGTAGGCCAGGTCGCGTCGAGCGGCGAGCGCTTCGTGCACCTGGCGCACGGTCTGGGGCTCGCGGGCGGACCACAGGTGGTCCATCACCTCGCGCTCGAGCTCGCCCAGACGTGTCAACTTGGCCATGTTCCCGTCACTCTCTCCAACAGTAGAACCAGGGTACTACCGCGCGTCGTATCCGATGCAGAGGAGCAACAGTCTTCCTCATCGCGGACATTCCCGCCCTGGTGACCGGGGCGGTCCTGTGAGACCGATCACACGTTCTGGCCCCGCCCGGGCTCGTAGTTATAGTAAGGCTAACCTAACTCAAGCCAGCCGCCGGAGGTGCAGTGACCGTACTGATCGAGGACCCGCTGATCGCGGGCATGACCATCAAGCGGACACTCCCGCTGCACGAATCGAGCCGACGGCTGCGCGAGCTGTACCCCGAGTGCCCACGGGTCTACGGGGTCGCCGTCATGGGTGACCTGTCCCGGCGCCGGTGGTGGCCGCTGACCGAGGCGCTCACCGGTGATCGCCTGCAGGCGATGTTCGACCTGGCCAGCGCCGAGACCGACAACCGTGCCGCGGTCGCCCAGCAGCTGGCCGCCACGCTGGCCCACGTCGTCCTCGGCCGGGTCATCCCGCTGCTGGTGCTCGAGGGCCGCGCCTGGGACACCGGGCTGGAGAACCTGTGGGTGCACGTCGACTCCGAGGGCGCCATCGACTGGGTCGGCGTCGTGGACCCCACCCTGCGCGCACTGCCCGACGATCCCCACGTCGACGGCCCGGCCCGGCTGCGGCTCGGGGCGCCGCAGGGCATCGTCGCGCTGCCGAGCGAGGCCGCGCTGGCCACGTGGGTGGCCCATCGCAGTCACCGTGCGCTCGCGCCGCTGTTCACCAGGCTGGCCGCCGTCAGCGGCGGCGCGATGTCCGTGCCGGCGATGTGGCACCTCGTCGGCGGGGCGGTAGTCGGCGCGGCCACCCAGGTTCCGTTGCTCGCCGGCTCGAGCGAATGGACCAGCATGCGCCGCGGCCAGGCCGTGCTCGACGCGCTCGTCGGATTCGGCCTTCCCGTCCGCGGTGCGGTGCGCGGCAGCGGGGGGAAGGTCTTGCTTAATTAGGGCAGCCTTGCCTATTCTAATCATGTTCCACCGGACCGCGCCGGAGTCCTGAGGGCTGCAGAGACCCCCGGTCCATCGAAAAGGACGGGCCTCGCACATCACGTGCGGGGCCCGTCCGCTTTCTCGCCCAACCCGTGTCGCGTCCGCCCCACGCCGCGGTGTAGACACGTCTGCTGTGACCACACAGGTACCCGACGGCCTCGGCGACGGCTACGACTCGGAACTCGGCCTCACCTATCTCGAGATCACCCCCGACGGCGGCCGGGCACAGCTGACGATCCACGACAAACTATTGCAGCCATGGGGCATCGTGCACGGCGGCGTCTACTGCGCGATCGTCGAGAGCCTCGCCAGTGTCTCCGGCCACGTCTGGCTGAGCGAGAACGGCGGCGGCACGGTCGTCGGCGTCAACAACAACACCGACTTCCTGCGCGCCATCTCCTCGGGAACCGTCACCGCGGTATCCACGCCGATCCACCGCGGTCGTCGACAGCAGTTGTGGCTGATCACCATCACCGACGAGAACGACAGGCTGGTCGCGCGCGGTCAGGTTCGGCTGCAGAACATCGCCGACGCCTAGGGTCCTCGGGCGTGAGCGCTGCCGCGCATGGCGCACCATGGCAGGATCGCCCACTATGCGTCTGACCCCGCATGAGCAGGACCGCCTGCTGATCTCCTACGCCGCCGACCTCGCACGGCGCAGGCGAGCCCGTGGGCTGCGCCTCAACCATCCCGAGGCCGTCGCCGTCATCACCGACCACCTGCTCGAAGGCGCCCGCGACGGCCGCACGGTGGCGGAGCTGATGGTCAGCGGACGCGATGTGCTCAGCCGCGACGACGTGATGGAGGGAGTGCCCGAGATGCTGCACGACGTGCAGGTGGAGGCCACGTTCCCGGACGGGACGAAACTCGTCACCGTCCACCACCCGATCCCGTGACCGCGCCCATGGTGCCCGGCGAGATCCTCTTCGGCGAGGGGGCCATCGAGATCAACGCCGGTGCCGAGCGTCTCGAGATGGAGGTCGTCAACACCGGTGACCGGCCGGTGCAGGTCGGCAGCCACGTGCACCTGCCGCAGGCCAACGCCGCACTCGACTTCGATCGGACCGTCGCACACGGTCACCGCCTCGATGTCCCCGCGGGCACCGCTGTGCGTTTCGAACCCGGTGTCGCGCAGCGTGTCCGGCTCGTCCCGCTGCGCGGTACGCGTGAGGTGCACGGGTTGTCGCCGAACCCGCCGGGCCGGTTGGACGGGACGCGATGACCAGCCTGTCGCGCGATCGCTACACCGCGCTCTACGGCCCCACCGTCGGTGACCGGATCCGGTTGGCCGACACCGACCTCGTCATCGAGATCACCGAGGATCACAGCGGTGGACCCGGACTCGCGGGCGACGAGGCCGTGTTCGGTGGCGGCAAGGTCCTGCGCGAGTCGATGGGACAGGCCAGGGCGACCCGCGCCGACGGCGCCCCCGACACCGTCATCACCGGCGCCGTCATCCTCGACCACTGGGGAATCGTCAAGGCCGACATCGGTATCCGCGACGGTCGCATCGTCGCGATCGGCAAGGCCGGCAACCCCGACATCATGGACGGTGTGCACCCCGGCCTGGTGGTCGGCCCCTCGACGGAGGTCATCGCGGGCAACGGGCGCATCGTCACCGCGGGCGCCATCGACTGCCACGTCCACCTGATCTGCCCGCAGATCATGGAAGAAGCCCTCGGCGGCGGCATCACGACGATCGTCGCCGGCGGCACCGGGCCGGCGGAGGGCAGCAAGGCCACCACCGTCACCCCGGGGGCGTGGCACCTGGCCCGAATGCTCGAGGCGCTGGACACCTGGCCGCTCAACGTCGTGCTCCTCGGCAAGGGCAACACCGTGTCCGCCGAGGCGATGTGGGAGCAGTTACGGGGCGGCGCAGCGGGATTCAAGCTGCACGAGGACTGGGGCACCACCCCGGCCGCGATCGACGCGTGCCTGACCGTCGCCGATGCGGCGGGCGTCCAGGTCAACATCCACACCGACACGCTCAACGAGATGGCCTTCGTCGAGGACACCCTGGCGGCGATCAAGGGCCGGTCGATCCACGCCTACCACACCGAAGGCGCGGGCGGCGGCCACGCACCCGACATCATCACCGTCGCCTCGCACCCCAACGTGCTGCCGAGTTCGACCAATCCGACCCGCCCGCACACCGTCAACACCCTCGACGAACACCTCGACATGCTGATGGTGTGCCATCACCTCAACCCCAGCGTCCCCGAGGATCTCGCCTTCGCGGAGAGTCGCATCCGACCGTCGACCATCGCCGCGGAGGATCTGCTGCACGACATCGGGGCGATCTCGATGATCGGCAGCGACGCGCAGGCGATGGGCCGGATCGGGGAGGTGGTGCTGCGCACCTGGCAGACCGCACACGTGATGAAGCGGCGCCGCGGCGCACTGGAGGGCGACGGCCGGGCCGACAACCTGCGCGCCCGCCGCTACGTCGCCAAGTACACGATCTGCCCGGCCGTCGCACACGGCCTCGACCACGAGATCGGCTCCGTCGAGGTGGGCAAGCTCGCCGACCTCGTGCTGTGGGAGCCGGCGTTCTTCGGCGTCCGCCCGCACGCGGTCGTCAAGGGCGGCATGATCGCCTGGGCCGCGATGGGTGACGCCAACGCCTCGATCCCCACACCACAACCGGTGCTGCCCCGCCCGATGTTCGGTGCGGCACCGGCTTCGGCCGCCGCGACGTCGGTGCACTTCGTCTCGCCGCAGGCGGTCGAGGACGGCCTCGCCGACCGCCTCGACATCCGGCGCTCGTTGGTCGCCGTCAAGAACTGCCGGCAAGTCGGGAAAGCTCAGATGCCGCTCAACGACGCACTGCCCCGCATCGAGGTCGACCCCGATACCTTCACCGTGCGGATCGACGGCGACGTGTGGCAGGAGCAGCCGGCCACCGAACTGCCGATGGCGCAACGCTATTTCCTGTTCTGATGACCGCACTGACCACCCTGCTGGCCCTCGCCGACTCCCGACTTCCCACCGGTGGCCACGTCCACTCCGGCGGTGTCGAGGAAGCCGTCACCAGCGGGCTCGTCACCGATGTCGAGACGTTGCACGCCTACCTGGTCCGGCGGGTGCGCACCCAGGGTCTGGTCGCCGCATCGATCGCCGCGGCCGTACACGCGGGCAGCCTTACGGTGGCGGTGGCCGACCGCGAAACCGACGCGCGCACACCGGCTCCGGCCGCACGCGCCGCCTCCCGGGCGCAGGGCAGGGGACTGGCACGGCTGGCCCGCCGGGTCTGGCCGGACCACGACTGGGACGCCCTGGGCCGCACGCCGCACCTGCCCGTCGCCTCGGGCGCGGTGGGTGCCGCGGCCGGGCTGACCCCCGGGCAGACGGCGCTGTCGGTCGTCTACACCACGATGACGGGCTCGGCCACCGCCGCGCAGCGGTTGCTCGCGCTCGACCCCGGTGACGTCGCGGCACTGACCCTCGGGCTGGCCCCGCTGTGCGACGAGGTCGCCGCGGTCGCCACCGAAGAGCCCGCCGATCTGTCCGATCCGCTGCTCGACGTGCTGGCCCAGCGGCACGGCGCCCGCGAGCGGCCGTTGTTCGCCTCCTGAAAGGTTCGTCATGCCACCGCATTTGCTCGACGGCCAACCCCACGGCCACACCGACCGCCCGAGACGGGTCCGCACGCCGGGGGAGCCCCTGCGCATCGGCGTCGGCGGCCCCGTCGGCTCCGGTAAGACGGCGCTGGTGGCCGCCCTGTGCCGGCAACTGCGCGACGAACTGTCGCTGGCGGTGCTGACCAACGACATCTACACGACCGAGGACGCCGACTTCCTGCGGCGCCACGCGGTACTGCCCGACGACCGGATCGCCGCCGTGCAGACCGGCGGCTGCCCGCACACCGCCATCCGCGACGACATCACCGCCAACCTCGACGCCATCGACGACCTCATCGCCGCGCATTCCGGCCCGGAGGACCGCCTCGGCGGGCTTGATCTCATCCTGGTGGAATCAGGCGGCGACAACCTCACCGCCACGTTCTCGTCCGGGCTCGTCGACGTGCAGATTTTCGTCGTCGACGTCGCCGGGGGTGACAAGGTACCCCGCAAGGGTGGACCGGGGGTGACGTTCTCGGACCTGTTGGTGATCAACAAGACCGACCTGGCGCCGATGGTCGGCGCCGATCTCGACGTGATGCGACGCGATTCGGCCGCGGTGCGCGGCGACCGGCCCTTCGTGCTCATCTCGCTGACCGCCGATCCGACGGCCGGGCCGGTGCTCGAGTGGGTGCGCGCACAGCTGAGGGTGCCGGTGCAGGGCTAGTGCGTTCCGACGTCCTCATCGTCGCGTCGCCGAGGCGCACCCCCCGCATCGAGCACACCGGCGGGATCGCGGTGCGCCACACCGGGAACGACACCGTGCACCTGGTGTCCGCGGCGGCCACGCCGCTGGGTGGCGACGTGATCAGCGTGCGTGTCGTGGTGGAACCGGGCGCCCGGCTGGTGGTGCGCAGCGCGGCGGCCACCGTGACGCTGCCGAGCGCGACGACCCCGGAGTCGCGGACGTGCTGGGACATCGAATCCGCCGGGGACCTCGACATCGACCCGCAGCCCACCGTCGTCGCGGGCGCCTCGCGGCACCTGACGACCACGCGCATCCGGCTGGCCGGCGCGGGCGGCATCCGCCTGCGGGAGCGGGTGCAGATCGGCAGAACCGGTGAACGAGAGGGCTTCTGGTCCGGCGCCCTGCACGCCGACGTCGACGGCGCACCGCTGCTGCGGCACCGCGTCGAGCTGGGCAGCGGATCGGCCGCCGACGACGCACTCGGCCGCCCGCTGGCGTGCGTGAGCGAATTGCGCTATCCCGAACCGTCGTTCGCGTCCGACGGCATGGTGCTCGCGCTGGCGGCCGGCGGGTGCCTGGCGACCTGGCAGGGGGAGCGGCTGACTAACTAGCCGCCTGCTCCCTCTCCCGTTCGGTCTCGGTGACCGCCGCGGCGATCTCCTCGAGTTCCTCGATGCGCGTTCGGGCGTACGCCTGCTGTTCGGTGATCGTGAGCTGTCCGCGCTTGGTCGACAGGAACGTCACCGTCCACGAGATCAGCGTGACGATCTTGGTCTTGAAGCCGACCAGGTACACGAGGTGCAGCGCCAGCCATGCCAGCCAGGCGATGAAACCGCCGAACTCCAGCGGACCGACCTTGGCGACCGCGGAGAACCGCGACACCGTCGCCATCGAACCCTTGTCGAAGTACTCGAACGGCTGGCGGAACGCGGGGTTCGCGCCCTTGACCTCGTTCTTGATCAGCTTCGCGGCGTAGCGGGCACCCTGGATGGCGCCCTGCGCCTGACCCGGCACGCCTTCGACGGCGGCCATGTCGCCGACGACGAACACGTTCGGGTGCCCCGGGATCGACAGGTCGGGCAGCACCTTGACGCGTCCGGCGCGGTCCACCTCGACCTCGCACTGGTTGGCCAGATCGCGTCCCAGCGGGCTGGCGGACACGCCGGCCGACCACACCTTGCACGCGGATTCGATACGCCGCAGCTTGCCGTCGGGATCCTTGACCGTGATCCCGTTGCGGTCGACGTCGGTGACCATCGCATTCAGCTGGATCTCGACGCCCATCTTCTCCAGCCGGGCCGCCGCCTTCTTGCCCAGCTTCTCGCCCATCGGCGGCAGCACCGCCGGTGCCGCGTCGAGCAGGATCACCCGGGCGCTGGTCGGGTCGATGTGCCGGAACGTGCCCTTGAGCGTGTAGTCCGCGAGCTCGGCGATCTGGCCGGCCATCTCCACGCCCGTCGGCCCGGCACCCACGACGACGAAGGTGAGCAGCTTCTCGCGTCGCTTCGGATCGCTCGACCGCTCCGCCTGCTCGAAGGCGCCGAGGATGCGGCCACGCAACTCCAGCGCGTCGTCGATGGACTTCATGCCGGGCGCCCACTCGGCGAAGTGATCGTTGCCGAAGTAGGACTGACCGGCGCCCGCGGCGACGACCAGGCTGTCGTAGGGCGTGGCGTAGTCGTGGCCCAGCAGCTCGGAGTGCACGAGCCGGTTCTGCAGGTCGATGTGTGTCACGTCGCCGAGCAGCACCTGCAGGTTCTTCTGCTTGCGCAGCACCACGCGGGTCGCCGGGGCGATCTCACCCTCGGAGATGATGCCGGTCGCCACCTGATACAGCAGCGGCTGGAACAGGTGGTGGGTCGTGCGGGCGATCAGCTTGATGTCGACATCGGCGCGCTTGAGGGTCTTGGCGGCGCTCAGGCCACCGAACCCCGACCCGATGATGACGACTTTGTGCCGATCCGTTGGAGTGGCTCCGGGATGGCTCATCAGTGCTCCTCGACGGGCGGGACATGCGAATTCTCGCCCTCTACGGTAGTCGGCGGTGCCCGGCGTTGGGCACTCGGTCGGTTGTGGCTTATGCCACGCGAGGCGCGGAACTAAACGCCCAGCACCGGCTTCAACAACGCGGCGACCTCCGTGATGCCGCCCGGCTGGTATCCGTTGAGGCTGGTGACGGGGCTCAGGATCACGCTGTCGACACCCGCGCCGAGCACCTTCGTCTTGATCTGGTCGACGATCTGCTCGGCGCTGCCGTACACGGCCTGCTGCTTGAAGTCGTCGGGGATGACGTCGCCGGTGACGTTCTCGTCGATGATCGCCACCACCAGCATGCTGGTCTCCAGCGTCGCCGGGTCCCGGTCGATCTCCTCGCACTTCTGCTTGACGACCTCGATCTTGCGAGGCAGTTCGTCGAACCCCGCGATGATGTTGAGGTGGTCGAAATGGCGGGCGGCCAACGGGATCGTCTTCTTCTCGCCGCTGCCGCCGATCATCAGCGGGATGTGGTCGCGGAAGCGTGGCTCGGCGATCGCCTCCGTGACGCGGTAGTACCGGCCCTCGAACGTCGGGCGCTCACCTCCGAGCATCGGCAGGATGATCTGCAGCGCCTCGCCCAGCTTGTTGAACCGGTCGGTGAACGTGCCGAACTCGTAGCCCAGCGCATCGTGTTCCAGCTCGTACCAGCCCGTGCCGAGTCCGAGGATGGCCCGGCCCTGACTGATCACGTCGAGCGTGGTGATCGCCTTGGCCAGCAGCGTGGGGTTGCGGTAGGTGTTGCCGGTGACCAGCGTGCCGAGTTGGATGCGTTCGGTGGCGGTGGCCAGCGCGCCGAGTGCGGTGTAGGCCTCGAGCATCGGGGCATCGGGGGTGCCCAGCCCGGGCAGTTGATAGAAGTGGTCCATCACGAAGACGGAGTCGAAGCCCGCCTCCTCGGCCTCGCGGGCCTGCGCGATGACCGTCGGGAAGAGTTCGGCGACGCCGGTGCCGTAACTGAAGTTCGGGATCTGGAGTCCGAGTCGAATCGTCACTCCATCGACCCTATCGGGCTAGCCGAAGTTGGCCATCGCTCCGCGGCTGACGTGCATCGTCTGACCGGTGATGTGGCGGGCCGCCGGCGTCGACAGGAACAGGGCCAGCCGGGCGATCTCGGCGGCCACGGCGGGCGGGGTGCTCGACAGACCGTCGTAGGACGGCTCGGCGCTCTTCCCGGTCGCGACGGCGTTGACGGTGATCCCGCGGGTGCCGAAGTGGGTGGCCTGCCCGGCGGTCCAGTCGGACAGCGCCGCCTTGATCGCGGCGTCGACGCTGCCCTCGCGGGCCTGGGCGATGACGACGTTCTCGGGGATGACGTTGACGATCGACCCGCCCGAACGGAGGTGGTCGCCGACGATCTGGACGGTCAGCACCGCCGACAGCACGGTGGTGTCCAGGGCGCGCCGCCAGGCGAGCGCGTGGTCGGCCAGGCCGAAGGTGCGCGGGTCCTCCGCGGCGTACCGGGGTGCGGGCACGTTGACGAGAGTGTCGAGGTGGTGCGGGAACAGCGACCGGGCCTCTTCGACGCTGGCCGGGTCGGTGTTGTCGAACACGATGGAGTCGACGTCGAGTTCCTTGGCGGCGATCTCGAGGTCCTCTCGCAGCGCGCCGGCGATCACCACCTGGTGCCCGTCGTCGCGGAACCCCGCGGCGATCGTCCGTCCCAGATCCGTATCACCGCCGGTGACCAGCACCTCCATCGCCATACCCTCCTCGTCGGCTCGACCACAGCACGCGGGGGCCGCGGTCTCGCGTCGATGTTACTGGACGGTAGCTACCTCGGGTTAATCGACGCGCGGACGATGCGGTATAGGCGCACGCCGGTGACCTAATGTGCATCGCGTGACCGTCACCGAGGGGTCCGCGCTGCCCCGGTGGATCTACGTGCCGGCGGTGGCCGGCGCGCTGTTCGTGGCGCTTCCGCTGGTGTCGGTCGCCGCGAAGGTCGACTGGCCGCGTTTCGCGACGCTGGTGAGCAGCGAATCCTCGGTCGCCGCGCTGGTCCTGAGCCTGCAGACGGCCACCGCGAGCACCGTGCTGTGCGTGCTGCTCGGAGTGCCGATGGCAATGGTGCTGGCCCGCAGCCGGTCACGTGTCGTGCGGGCGGTGCGCCCGGTGCTGCTGCTGCCGCTGGTCCTGCCCCCGGTGGTGGGCGGTATCGCGCTGCTCTACGCCTTCGGCCGGCTCGGGCTGCTCGGCCGGTATCTCGAGGCGGCAGGCATCCAGATCGCGTTCACCACCGCGGCCGTCGTGCTGGCGCAGACGTTCGTGTCGCTGCCGTTCCTGGTCATCGCGCTGGAGGGGGCGGCGCGGACCGCGGGGACGGACTACGAGGTCGTGGCGGCCACGCTCGGGGCCCGGCCGTCGGCCGTCTGGTGGCGGGTGTCGCTGCCGCTGCTCGCACCCGGCCTGGTCTCGGGCTCGGTGTTGGCGTTCGCGCGGGCGCTCGGCGAGTTCGGCGCGACGCTGACGTTCGCCGGGTCTCGCGAGGGTGTCACCCGCACGCTCCCGCTCGAGATCTACCTGCAGCGCGAAAGCGACCCGGACGCGGCCGTGGCGTTGTCGGTGCTCCTGGTGGCGGTCGCGGCGGTGGTCGTCGTCGGCCTGGGCAGTCGCCGCCTACGCGCGCAGGGCTGGACGTGACCGGGCTGGCGGTGCGGGCGCGCGTCGAGCGCCGCGGTGTCGACGTCGATTTCGCCGTCGGCCCGGGGGAGGTGCTCGCGGTGCTCGGACCCAACGGCGCAGGCAAGTCGACCGCGCTGCACGTGATCGCCGGGGTGGTGCGGCCCGACGACGGCGTGGTCCGGGTCGGTGACCGTCTGCTCACCGACACGGCCGCCGGTGTGCACCTGCCGACGCATCGTCGGCGGGTCGGGCTGCTCCTGCAGGATCCGTTGCTGTTCCCGCACCTCCGGGTCGCGGCCAATGTCGCGTTCGGTGCCAGAAGCTCCGGCCGGTCGCGTGCGAAAGCCGGTGCGAGCGCCCAGCATTGGCTCGGTGAACTGGATGCCGCCGAGCTGTCCGGGCGGATGCCGCGACAGCTGTCGGGCGGCCAGGCGCAGCGGGTCGCCCTGGCGCGTGCGCTGGCCGCCGAACCCGACGTGCTGCTCCTCGACGAACCGCTGGCCGGTCTCGACGTCGCCGTCGCGGGGGCGATGCGACGTGTGCTGCGGCGGGTGCTCACCCAGGACGGCCGCTCAGCGGTGCTGGTCACCCACGACCTGGTCGACGTCGCGACACTGGCCGACCGGGTCGTGGTCGTCGACGGCGGCCGGGTCGCCGAGGCCGGTCCGGCAGACGCGGTGCTCACCGCGCCGCGCAGCCCGTTCGGCGCCCGGTTCGCCGGGGTGAACCTCGTGGTCGGCGTTGCCGGGCCGGCGGGCGTGCTCCACGCGGGCGGCGTCGACTGGCACGGTGTCGCGGCCGACGACGTGGTCAGCGGTGAGCCGGCGGTGGCGATCTTCCGGCCCGCGGCCGTCGCGGTGTACCGGCAGCGTCCGCACGGCAGCCCGCGCAACACCGTCGAGGTCACGGTCGCCGAGGTGGACAGCAGCGGGCCGGCGGTACGGGTGCGGGCGGCGGAGCAGCCCGGGGGCGTGCCCGGGTTGGCGGCCGCCATCACCGCCGAATCGGCCGCCGAACTGCGCCTGACTCCCGGGGACCGCGTCTCGCTGGCCGTGAAGGCCCAGGAGGTCGCGTTGCATCCGGCGCCGTAACGGTCGGCGTCCTCGCC
>NZ_LQIV01000005.1 GCF_001500125.1 Mycobacterium sp. IS-1742
CCCCCGTCGCCCACCGTGACTGCGTTGCCTCCCCCGCCACCACAACCGGGAACGACCTGCCGGGCGGCATCATGACCACCCAGCCGCAGTCGCCGGTGACGGTCACCCCGCCGCTGCCGAATCGGCGCAACGCCGAGCTGCTGCTGCTGGCCTTCGCCGCGGTCATCACCACCGTCGCGCTGCTGATGGTGGAGGCCAACCAGGAACAGGGCATCAGCTGGGATCTGGCGCAGTACACCGCCGGATACCTCGCGTTGTTCGCCGGCGCCCACCTCGCCGTGCGCCGCTACGCGCCCTACGCCGACCCGCTCCTGCTGCCGGTCGTCGCGCTGCTCAACGGGTTGGGTCTGGTGATGATCCACCGCCTCGACCTCGCCCAGGGCGAGCTGACCGGACGGGGCCTGGGCGGCACCGCGAACCAGCAGATGCTCTGGACCCTGGTTGGGGTCATCGGATTCGCCTGTGTCATCACGTTTCTCAGTGATCACCGGATGCTGGCCCGGTACGGCTACGTCTGCGGGCTCAGCGGCCTGATCCTGTTGGCCATCCCGGCGGTGCTCCCCGCGTCGATGTCGGAGCAGAACGGCGCCAAGATCTGGATCGAGTTGCCGGGCTTCTCGATTCAGCCGGCGGAGTTCTCCAAGATCCTGTTGCTGATCTTCTTCGCCGCCGTGCTGGTCGACAAACGCGAACTGTTCACCAGCGCGGGCAAGCACTTCCTCGGGATGACGCTGCCGCGGCCGCGCGATCTGGCGCCGCTGCTCGCGGCGTGGATCGCCTCCATCGGGGTGATGGTGTTCGAGAAGGACCTCGGCACCTCACTGCTGCTCTACACGTCGTTCCTGATCCTGCTCTATGTCGCTACCGACCGGGTCAGCTGGGTGGCGATCGGACTGAGCCTCTTCGCGGTGGGCTGCGTCGTGGCGTACTACCTCTTCGGCCACGTCCGCGTGCGGGTGCAGACGTGGCTGGACCCGTTCGCCGATCCGGAGGGCGCGGGATACCAACTCGTGCAGTCGATGTTCAGCTTCGCCACCGGCGGCGTCTTCGGCACCGGCCTGGGCAACGGCCAGCCGGGTACGGTGCCCGCGGCGTCGACGGATTTCATCATCGCCGCGATCGGCGAGGAACTCGGCCTGGTCGGGTTCTCCGCGGTGCTGATGCTGTACACGATCCTCGTCATCCGGGGCCTCCGCACCGCGATCGCCGTGCGCGACAGCTTCGGCAAGCTGCTCGCCGCCGGACTGGCGTCGACGCTGGCGATCCAGTTGTTCATCGTGGTCGGCGGCGTGACCCGGCTGATTCCGCTGACCGGGCTCACCACGCCGTGGCTGTCCTACGGCGGTTCCTCACTGCTGGCCAACTATCTGCTGCTGGCCATCCTGCTGCGCATCTCGCACGCCGCACGCAGGCCGATCAGCACCAAACCGCTGCCGCAGACACCGATCGCCGCCGCCAGCACCGAGGTGATCGACAAGGTATGAACACCTCACTGCGGCGCATCTCCGTCACGATCATGGTGCTGATCGTGTTGTTGCTCGGCAACGCCACCATCACCCAGGTCTTCACCGCCGACGGGCTGCGCACCGACCCCCGCAACCAGCGCGTGCTGCTCGACGAGTACTCCCGCCAGCGCGGCCAGATCACCGCGGGCGGTCAGCTGCTGGCGTATTCGGTCGCCACCCCGGGCCGGTTCCGGTTCCTGCGCGTGTATCCCAACGCGCCCGCCTACGCGCCCGTCACCGGCTTCTACTCGCTGACGTATTCGAGCACCGGCCTCGAACGGGCCGAGGACACGATCCTCAACGGGTCGGACGAGCGGCTCTTCGGCCGCCGGCTGGCCGACTTCTTCACCGGCCGGGATCCGCGCGGCGGCAACGTGGTCACCACGATCAACCCGCAGGTGCAGCAGGCCGCCTGGGAGGCGATGGAGCAGGGCTGCAACGGCCCGTGCAAGGGTTCGGTCGTCGCCCTGGAGCCGTCGACGGGCAAGATCCTGGCGATGGTGTCCGCACCGTCCTACGACCCGAACCTGCTGGCGACCCACGACGTCGAGGAGCAGACCGCGGCGTGGCAGCAGTTGCGGGACAACCCGGACAACCCGCTGCTGAACCGGGCGATCTCGGAGACCTACCCGCCCGGGTCGACGTTCAAGGTGATCACCACCGCGGCCGCCCTGGAGAACGGCGCGACCCCGGACACCCCGCTGACCGCCGCGCCACGCGTCCCGCTTCCCAACAGCTCGGTGACGCTGGAGAACTTCGGCGGCTCCGCCTGCGGCGGCGGGCCCACCGCGCCGCTGCGTGAAGCGTTCGCCCGGTCGTGCAACACCGCCTTCGTCGAGATGGGCATCGACAACGGGGCGGAGGCGTTGAAGAGGACCGCCGCGGCCTTCGGGCTCGACACCCCGGCCGCGCCGATCCCGCTGCAGGTGGCCGAATCCACGGTGGGTCCCATCGGCGACGCCGCCGCACTCGGCATGTCGAGCATCGGGCAGCGGGACGTGGCGTTGACACCGCTGCAGAACGCGATGGTCGCTGCCACCGTCGCGAACGAAGGGGTGACCATGCGGCCCTACCTGGTCGACAGCCTGCGGGGACCCGACCTGGCAAACCTCACGACGACCGATCCGGTCGAAGAGCGCCGGGCGGTGACACCCGAGGTCGCGGCTACACTGACTGATCTGATGGTCGGCGCCGAGCAGCAGACGCAGCAGAAGGGAGCCATCGCCGGCGTGCAGATCGCTTCGAAGACGGGCACGGCGGAACACGGGACTGATCCCCGCAACACTCCGCCCCATGCCTGGTATATCGCCTTCGCACCGGCGCAGGCCCCGAAGGTCGCCGTGGCCGTGCTGGTCGAGAACGGCGGCAACCGGCTCTCGGCCACCGGGGGACAGGTGGCCGCGCCGATCGGCCGGGCCACCATCGCCGCGGCATTGCGGGAGGGCTCATGAGCCCCCGCGTCGGCGTCACCCTCTCCGGCCGCTACCGGCTCCAGCGGCTGATCGCCACCGGCGGTATGGGTCAGGTCTGGGAAGCCGTGGACAGCCGCCTGGGCCGCCGCGTCGCCATCAAGGTCCTCAAGGCCGAGTACTCGACCGACCCCGAGTTCGTCGAACGGTTCCGCGCCGAGGCGCGCACCGTCGCGATGCTCAACCACCCCGGCATCGCCAGCGTCTACGACTACGGCGAGACCGACATGGACGGGGAGGGCCGCACCGCCTACCTGGTGATGGAACTCGTCAACGGGGAGCCGCTGAACTCGGTGCTCAAGCGCACCGGCCGGCTGTCCCTGCGGCACGCGCTGGACATGCTGGAACAGACCGGGCGCGCACTGCAGGTCGCGCACACCGCGGGTCTGGTGCACCGCGACGTCAAACCCGGCAACATCCTCATCACCCCGACCGGTCAGGTGAAGCTCACCGACTTCGGGATCGCCAAGGCCGTCGACGCGGCCCCGGTCACCCAGACCGGCATGGTGATGGGCACCGCGCAGTACATCGCGCCCGAACAGGCGCTGGGCCACGACGCGACCGCGGCCAGCGACGTCTACGCACTCGGCGTCGTCGGCTACGAATCCGTCTCCGGCAAGCGGCCTTTCACCGGTGACGGGGCGCTGACCGTGGCGATGAAACACATCAAGGAGACGCCGCCGCCGCTGCCCGCGGATCTGCCGCCCAACGTGCGCGAACTGATCGAGATCACGCTGGTGAAGAACCCCGGCATGCGGTACCGCTCCGGCGGCCCGTTCGCCGACGCCGTCGCGGCCGTGCGGTCCGGTCGCCGTCCACCGCGGCCGAACCAGGCGCCGACCCTCGGTCGTGCCACCCCCGCCGCCGTTCCGTCGGCCGCGCAGGCCCGCGCCGCCGCCGACCTCACCGGCCGCGCGCCGGTCACCGCCGCCAGGGCGCGGCCCACGGGCGCAATCCACCGGCCGCCCCCGCCGCGGCGCACGTTCTCGTCCGGGCAGCGCGCGCTGCTGTGGGCCGCCGGGGTGCTCGGTGCGCTCGCCATCGTCATCGCGATCCTGATCGTGCTCAACGCCCAGGACCGCAAGGACCGCGAGTTGCCGCCGCCGACGGTGACGAACACCATCACCGAGACCACGCCCTACCAGTCGCCCGCAGCCATGCCCGAATGGATGCCCGATTGGACCTCCCCGGCGGTCATCGGTCATGGTGGAGACACCTCCGGGGCGGTCCGCCCCGACGCGGCCGCCGCATCCACGCACCTCAGGGCGCTGCCCGCCCCAGCACAGACATGGCCCCGAACACAGACATGACCACCCCACAGCACCTGTCCGACCGCTACGAACTGGGGGAGATCCTCGGCTTCGGCGGGATGTCGGAAGTCCACCTCGCCCGTGACACGCGGCTGCACCGCGACGTCGCGATCAAGGTGCTGCGCGCCGACCTGGCCCGCGACCCGAGCTTCTATCTGCGGTTCCGGCGTGAGGCGCAGAACGCGGCGGCGCTGAACCACCCCGCGATCGTCGCGGTCTACGACACCGGGGAGGCCGAGACGCCGACCGGGCCGCTGCCGTACATCGTGATGGAGTACGTCGACGGCGTCACGCTTCGCGACATCGTGCACTCCGAGGGGCCGATGCCCATGAAGCGGGCGCTGGAGGTCATCGCCGACGCCTGCCAGGCGCTGAACTTCAGCCACCAGCACGGCACCATCCACCGCGACGTCAAACCCGCCAACATCATGATCAGCAAGACCGGCGCGGTGAAGGTGATGGATTTCGGCATCGCCAAGGCGCTCGCCGACGCGAACAGCGTCACCCAGACCGCCGCGGTGATCGGCACCGCCCAGTACCTGTCGCCCGAGCAGGCCCGCGGCGAGAAGGTCGACGCCCGCTCCGACGTCTACTCGCTGGGCTGTGTGCTCTACGAGTTGCTCACCGGCGAACCGCCGTTCGTCGGTGACTCCCCGGTCGCAGTCGCCTATCAGCACGTTCGCGAGGATCCGGTGCCGCCGTCACAGCGCCATGCGGGCATCTCGCGCGATCTCGACGCCGTGGTGCTCAAGGCGCTCGCGAAGAACCCCGACAACCGCTACCAGACCGCCGCCGAGCTGCGGGCCGATCTGGTGCGGGTGCACAGCGGCGAGCCGCCCGAGGCGCCGAAGGTGTTCACCGACGCTGAGCGGACGTCCATGCTCGCCGCGGCGCCGCATCCCGACCGCACCGAACCCATCACGCACATGCCGCGTCCGGAGCCGCGGCTGGTGGAGCGCAACCGCGGGGGCTCGATCGGGCGTTGGCTCGCCGCGGTCGCCGTCCTGGCGGTGCTGACCGTCGTGGTCGCGGTGGCCATCAACACCTACGGCGGGGAGACCCGCGCGGTCCAGGTGCCCGATGTGCGCGGCGAGGTGTCCGCCGACGCGATCGCGCAGCTGCAGAACGCCGGCTTCGCGGTGCGCACCCAGAACGAGCCGAACTCCGAGGTGGCGCCCGACCACGTGATCAACACCTCGCCGGAGGCGAACACCGAAGTCGACGCCGGCGAAGAGATCACCATCAACGTCTCCACCGGGCCGGAACAGCGCGAGGTGCCCGACGTGAAGTCGCTGACCTACGCCGAGGCGGTCCGCAAACTCACCGACGCCGGATTCGGACGCTTCCGCCAGCAGGCCTCGCCGTCGACCCCAGAACTCAAGGACCGGGTGATGGCCACCAACCCGCCGGCCAACCAGACGTCGGCGATCACGAACGAGATCACGATCATCATCGGCTCGGGCCCCCAGAGCCGGTCTGTTCCCGAGGTCGTCGGGCAGACGGTCGACACCGCGCGGCAGATCCTCACCGCGTCGGGTTTCAGCAACTCGGTGCCCGCCGAGGTCGACAGCACCGAACCGGCCGGCCAGGTCCTCGGCACCAGCCCGGCGGCCGGCGAGAACGTCCCGGTGGACACCCTGATCCAGCTTCAGGTCTCCCGCGGCAACCAGTTCGTGATGCCCGACCTCACGGGTCAGTTCTGGACCGATGCCGAACCGCGGCTGCGCGCGCTGGGGTGGACGGGTGTGCTCGACAAGGGCGGTGACGTGCCGAACAGCGGTCAGCGCACCAACGCGGTGGTCCGTCAGACCCCGCCGCCGGGCGCGGGCGTCAACTTCGACAGCAGGATCACGCTGAACTTCGCGTCGTAGCCGACGCGACCGTGGTGGCGACCTCGTCCTCGAGGCGGCGGACCAGTGCCTCGTCCGGGGCGCTGCCGCAGTAGCCGAGCCAGTTGGCCAGCATCCGGTGGCCGCCTTCGGTGAGGATCGACTCGGGGTGGAACTGCACACCGTGGATGGGCAATTCGGTGTGGCGCACACCCATGATCACGCCGCCCGGGGTGCGGGCGGTGACCTCGAGTTCGTCGGGCATCGTCTCGGGGAGGATCGTCAGCGAGTGGTACCGCGTGGCGGTGAACGGGTCCGGCAGTCCCTTCAGCACACCCGTGTTCGTGTGGTGCACGACGCTGGTCTTACCGTGCAGCAACTCCGGCGCACGGTCGACGGTGCCGCCGAACGCCACGCCGATCGCCTGGTGGCCCAGGCACACACCGAGCAGGGGAGTGCCCGCCGCCGCGCACGCGTGGACCAGCGAGATCGAGGCCCCGGCGCGCTCGGGCGTGCCCGGGCCGGGACTCAGCAACACCCCGTCGAAGTCCTCGGCGGCCCGGGCGATGTCGGCGTCGGTGCCCAGGCGGCTGTCGTCGTTGCGCCAGACGGTCACGTCCACCCCGAGCTGCCCGAGGTACTGGACGAGGTTGAACACGAAGCTGTCGTAATTGTCGACGACCAAGAACTGCATCCGGCCAGGTTACCTCCGGGGTTCAGTACCCGACGGGTCCGATCGGCTGCGCGAATTTCATCCGCACCGGTTCGGTGTGCCCGACCAGTTCGACCTCGGCGCGAGGCTCCTCGGTGTAGCCGAGGCCGAACCGCACCACGTACTGCTTGTACAGCGCCACCAGCGGCGACGCCGACAGCGCGGCCCGCATGGCGTCGGCGTCGCCGATCGCGGTGATGACGTAGGGCGGGCTGTACGTGCGCCCGTTGAGCAGCAGCGTGTTGCCGACGCAGCGGGGTGCGGACGTGGCGATGATCCGTTGGTCCTGCATCTGGACGCCCTCGGCCCCCGCACTCCACAGCGCGTTGAGGACGGCCTGGATGTCCTGTTGGTGGACCACCAGGTCGTCGGGGGAGGCGTCCCTGGGAAAACGCCCCTCGGCGTCGCGCTGGGCGTCGTTGAGGGTGACGGTCAGGCCGGGCCCCTTCACCGGGTTCAGCCCCGCGTCGGCGGCCAGGGCCGCCGACCGGTTCGTGATCGCGGTCAGCGCCGACTCGGTCCCCGGGCTTCCGCCGTGGTGTCCGTCGACCTCCGCCGACAGGCCGTCGCGTTCGGCGCCGAGCCGGTCGACGGACTGCTGCGCCTCGCGGACGAGGTCGACGAGCCGTGGCGCGTCGCTGCGGCGGATCTCGTCGCCGCCGGACACCCCGTGGGTGGCGGCCAGCAACAGGCCCGCGGCCAGACACACCATCGGCACCCCGAAGCGCCAGCCGGAGGGTCGGCCGGGGCGGGTACGCGCCGGGGCGGCGGGGGCCGCCGACTCCGTGGGCGGCGTTCCCCGGTCCGGTCCTGCGTTAGGCTCAGGGGGCATCTGCACCATCGTCGCATCTCGGAGCCGGTCAGCGCACCGGTGGAACTGCGACGCCGACAGCCACGAAGGTGACCATGCCCAAGTCGAAGGTCCGCAAGAAGAACGACTTCACCATCAACCCGGTGAGCCGGACTCCGGTGAAGGTGAAGGCCGGCCCGTCGAGCGTGTGGTTCGTCGCGCTGTTCGTGGGCCTGATGCTCATCGGGCTGATCTGGCTGCTGGTCTTCCAGCTCGCCGCCACCAATCCGGTCGACGCCCCGGGCATGCTGCAGTGGATGGCCGACCTCGGCCCGTGGAATTACGCGATCGCGTTTGCCTTCATGATCACGGGTCTGTTGCTCACGATGCGCTGGCGCTGACCCGCAGAACGGCGAAATGAATTCATTTCGCGCCCGGTCGGCCGGTAACACAGCAACGATGGGCCCGCGCAATCACATCCGTGTAGTTCATCCCCATTGGGGATAGCACTTGTGGATAACCCCATCGGCAACGGTAAAAGGGTGTGCAGAACGCATGCAGCAAACTGAGTGGAGCCCCCCTGCGGCGGGAATCGCAGGTTGCGGCCTCGTGGGTGTGTTGATGGCTACCGCGGCTGTGACTGTTGTCACAGACCCCCCGGGCAGGATTCTCACCGGGATTGCCGCAGTGGGATTGATCACGTTTGCAATCTTGTCGTGGCGGGCACGACCGAAGCTGGCAATCACACCCGAGGGCGTGGCGGTGCGCGGCTGGTGGCGCACCAGCGTGTTCGGGCGCGCCGACATCGAACTCGTGCGGATCACCGAGTTCCGGCGCCTGGCCCGCACGATGCGGCTCCTGGAGATCGACACAGCCGACGACCGGCTGCACGTGTTCACGCGGTGGGACCTGGGAACCGACCCACTCGACGTGCTCGACGCCCTCACCGCGGCCGGCTACACCGGCCCGCGGTGACGGGCGCGGTCGGTCAGCTGATGGTGACCGATTCGATGACCACCGGATCGGTCGGGCGGTCGTTGCGGTCGGTCGCGGTCGTGGCGATCGCGTCGACCACCTTCTGCGACTCGGCGTCGACGACCTCACCGAAGATGGTGTGGCGGCGGTTGAGGTGCGGGGTCTTGCCCACGGTGATGAAGAACTGCGAACCGTTCGTGCCCGGTCCGGCATTGGCCATCGCCAGCAGGTAGGGCTTGTCGAACTGCAACTCGGGGTGGAACTCGTCGGCGAACTGGTAGCCCGGCCCACCACGGCCGGTGCCGGTCGGGTCGCCGCCCTGGATCATGAACCCGTCGATGACCCGGTGGAACACCGCGCCGTCGTAGAACGGGCCCGACGTGCTGCCGGAGGCGTTCTCGCCCTTGTAGTCCTTCGTGCCCTGCGCCAAGCCGACGAAGTTCGACACCGTCTTGGGTGCGTGGTTTCCGAACAGGGCGATCTTGATGTCGCCACGATTGGTGTGCAGGGTCGCCGTCGCGGTCTGAATGGGGCTCGTCACGGGATGTCAGTGTGCCATCCGCCGATTGGGCGTCGACACCGCACCCTGTGGTGGCAGGCTGTACCCACCCGTTCCTTGCCACCGACCGGTCCCATCGCCGTGAAAGAGGTCCCGATGAGCGTGAAGCCACTGACTCCGCGGCAGCGGTTGGCCCAGGGCCTGCGGTACACCGCGGTCGGACCCGTCGACGTGACCCGGGGCGTGCTGGGGATGGGCGCGGATTCCGCGCAGGCCACCGCGGCGGAACTACGCCGGCGCTACCGCAACGGCCAGCTGCGCCGGGAACTCGCCGCCGCCCAGAGCACCCTCGTCGCCGAGCTCGCGGCCGTCCAGGAGGCGGTGAGCGGTCTTCCCGAGGCCCTCACGGGCGCACGCGCGCGCACCCGGCGCCGCAAGCGCCTGCTGGCGCTCGGGATCGGCGCCGGGGTACTGGCGGTGGGCGCGGTGACGTTCTCGATCCTGCGCCGCTCGATGAAGCCGGAGCCGTCGCCGCTGCCGCCGAGCGTGGAGGTGACGCCCAAACCCTGACCGGGTCGGGCGGAACGAAACAAGTGTGGAGCCTAGGAGATTCGAACTCCTGACATCTGCCTTGCAAAGGCAGCGCTCTACCAACTGAGCTAAGGCCCCTCGCGGGTCAGGCTGGCCGTTCGTCGAGCGCGTGCCACACCTCGGGGCCGTGCCGTGACCGCCACACCAAGACCGACACCGCCACCGCGGCGAGCACCAGGACGAATCGCACGGTGCCCCCTTCCAGTGGGCCTAGGAGGACTCGAACCTCCGACCTCTTCGTTATCAGCGAAGCGCTCTAACCGCCTGAGCTATAGGCCCGTGGTCACTACGGACGAGCAGCGAGATTACCGTAACCGCGCCGCTGTCCCCAAATCCCTAGTCGCGGTCGGCCAGGGTCACCTCGACGCCGCCGACGAGGTCGGTGGTGAGGTTGTAGATGAACGCCCCGGCGGTGGCCATCGCGGTGAGGACCACGATGTTCACGAGGCCGATGAGCGCGGCACCGCCGAAGATGGTCCCGCTCGACACCAGCTCGCCGCCACCGGACCCGCTCGTGCTGGTCAGCAGGTCGCCGACGTTGCTGTTGAGCTTGTCCCACACGCCCATCCCGCCGAGCACGAGGTACAGGAACGCGACGGCGATCATCCACACGAAGAACAGCGCGACCGACAGCACGAGCGAGACCTTCAGCGCGCTCCACGGATCGACGCGACGGATCTGCATGCTGGCACGCACCGGGCCGCGGGCGGGCCGCTGACCCACCTGCGTGCGGGCGGCGGGCCGGGCCGGCGGTTCGGCCGCGGGCCGATCACCGGCCGGCTTGCGCTGCGGTGGCCGCGGCACCGGGCCGGAGAGGTCCGGGAGCTCGCTGGCGTACGCCTCGGGACGGGGGGTGTCCGTGCGTTCGGAGGTCCGGACCGGGGCGGCGGGCGCCTGCGTCTCCTCGGTCGGTGCGGACCCGCTCACCGGGAACCGACTCGTGTTGCGGGCCTCGGCGCCGGGAGCGTGGGTGGCCGACGCGCTGCGGCCGGGCTTCGGCCGGGCCGGCCCACCCTGCGGCGGGCGGCTGGGGCGGCCGCGCTGCCAGGGCGGGACGTCCCCGCCTTCGGTCCCGACCCGACCGGCCGGACCGGCCGGCGAACCGTTGTCGCGGCCCGCGCCCGGCGTGGGGGAGCCGTTCCCGCTCCCGGGCCCGTCGCCCCCGCGCGGGAATCCCGGCTCGTTCGGTGCACTCACCTACGGCTCCTCACTGATCAGACCGCATCCGGGTCGGTGTTGACCTCGTCGGTGCTGTCGCCCGCCTCGGCGTTGCGCGCGATGGCAATCAGTGTGTCGCCCTCACCCAGGTTCATCAACCGAACGCCCTTCGTCTGCCGCCCGGCCTTGCGGACCTGGCGGGCCGCCGTCCGGATGACACCGCCACCCGAGGTGATCGCGTACAACTCCGTATCGTCATCGACGATCAACGCCCCGACCAGATTGCCACGTCGGCGGTCGTACTGGATCGTCAGGATGCCCTTTCCGCCACGGCCCTGCGCGGTGTACTCCTCGATCGAGGTGCGCTTGGCGTAGCCGCCGCTGGTCGCGACCAGCAGATAGGTGTCCGGTCGCACCACGTTGAGGGACAGCAGTTCGTCGTCGGCGTTGAACCGCATGCCCTGCACACCGGAGGTGGCGCGGCCCATCGGCCGCAGCGCCTCGTCGGTGGCGGAGAACCGGATCGACTGCCCCTTGGCCGACACCAGCAGCAGGTCGTCCTCGGAGGAGGACAGGACCGCGCCGACCAGCTCGTCGCCGTCGCGCAGGTTCACCGCGACGATGCCGCCGGAGCGGTTGGAGTCGAAGTCGGTCAGGCGGGACTTCTTCACCAGCCCGTTGCGGGTGGCCAGCACGAGGTAGGGCGCGTCCTCGTAGCCCTTGATCTGGATGACCTGCGCGATGCGCTCATTCGGCTGGAAGGCCAGCAGGTTCGCGACATGCTGGCCGCGGGCCGTGCGGGACGCCTCGGGCAACTCGTAGGCCTTCGCCCGGTAGACCCGGCCCTGTGTGGTGAAGAACAGGATCCAGTCGTGGGTGGAGCAGACGAAGAAGTGGTTGACGATGTCGTCCTGCTTGAGCCCGGCGCCCTGGACACCCTTGCCGCCGCGTTTCTGGCTGCGGTACAGATCGGTCTTCGTCCGTTTGGCGTATCCGGTCTCGGTGATCGTGACGACGACGTCCTCGCGGGCGATCAGATCCTCGTCGCTGACCTCACCGTCGGCGGGCATGATGCGGGTCCGTCGGTCGTCGCCGTACTTGTCGGCGATCTCCTTGAGCTCGTCACGCACGATGGCGCGCTGGCGTTCCGGCTTGGCGAGGATGTCCTCGAGGTCGGCGATCTCGGCTTCGATCTTGGCCAGGTCGTCGACGATGCGCTGACGCTCCAGGGCGGCCAGCCGCCGCAGCTGCATGTCGAGGATCGCCTGGGCCTGGATGTCGTCGATGTCGAGCAGTTCGATCAGGCCGGCCCGCGCGATGTCGACGGTCTGCGACGCCCTGATCAAGGCGATGACCTCGTCGAGCGCGTCGAGCGCCTTGACCAGACCACGCAGGATGTGGGCCCGCTCGTTGGCCTTGCGCAGCCGGTATCGGGTGCGCCGCACGATCACGTCGAGCTGATGGTCGACGTAGTAGCGGATCAGCTGGTCGAGCCGCAGCGTGCGGGGCACCCCGTCGACGATCGACAGCATGTTGGCCCCGAAGCTGGTCTGCAGCTGGGTGTGCTTGTAGAGGTTGTTCAGCACCACCTTGGCCACGGCGTCACGCTTGAGCTCGACGACGATGCGCAGACCGACGCGGTCACTGGACTGGTCCTCGATGTTGGAGATGCCGGCGAGCTTGCCGTCGCGGACCTGTTCGGCGATCGAGGTGATGAAGTTGTCGTGGTTGACCTGGTAGGGCAACTCGGTGATGACGATGCCGGTACGCCCGCGGCTGTCCTCCTCGATCTCGACGACGCCGCGCATCTTCACCGACCCGCGGCCGGTCTTGTAGGTGTCCTCGATGCCCTGGCTGCCCACGATCAGTCCGTAGGTGGGGAAGTCCGGACCCTTGACCCGTTCCATCACCGCGGCGAGGGTGGTCTCCTCGTCGGCCTCGAAGTTCTCCAGGCACCAGTAGACGGCCTCGGCCAGCTCGCGCAGGTTGTGCGGCGGGATGTTGGTCGCCATACCGACCGCGATACCGCCGGAACCGTTGGCCAGCAGGTTCGGGAACCGGCTCGGCAGAACCGTCGGCTCCTGCACCCGGCCGTCGTAGTTCGGTATGAAATCGACTGTCTCCTCGTCGATTTCGCGCAGCATCTCCATCGCGAGCGGGGTCAGCCGCGCTTCGGTGTTGTGGCTGACGAACCCGTTGGTAATGAAGGCGTGGTCTGCGGTGTCGACCCGCAGGCTGTAGACCGGTTGAACGCCGGCATCGGTCACCGAGGCCACTGTGGCGTAATAGAACCGGCCGTCGGTCAGCTCCGTGGCGATGGCCCGTACGTCGCGATCCTCGATGTGGCTGAGCATTTCAGCACCGTCGCGTTGCCACCGCGAGATGCGATCGACGTTGTGCTTGCGCAACCATTCCTTGTCGGCCCACCGGCCGCCGCCGTGCTCGCGGATGAGGCGCGCCAGGCCGGGCACGAAGTCCCGATCGAGACCCGCAGCGTCGCTTGGAAGTGCCGCCAGGATTTCGAGCAGCTTCGACTGCTTCGCCCCGCCGAAGCCGATCTGACGGGCGAAGACTTCCGCCTGGGCGCGGTTGGTGAGCACCACCTGGTATTCGCCAACGGCGTGGCAGTAGCGCCGGGACACGATGCCGAACTCCAGCAGCATCTGCTGGACGTCAGCGGCCAAGCGCTCGCTCTGAGTTGAGTACGACACCTGAACGGTGTTGCGCGGCAGGCTCGAGCACGAGCCATCACCTTCGAACAGTGCCTGCAGGAAGACCCGCTTGACGGCGGCAGGTGACTGCCAGATCCAGTCCGGCACGAACTTGTCGGCAGATCGCTGACCCACTGCGACTCCCAACCTCGAAGCGCGCAGGGCATCGAGATTGTGGATGTCCAGTTGGTGCAGCAGAGATCCGGACGCGATCGTCCGACTGGAGACGTACCGGCGACCACCGACGACCGCGTCATAGGCAGCGACAACCATGTTGAAGAAGTCGCGATCGAGATTGTTGAATACTGCGCGATTGTCCGAGATAAAACCTTCGCTGATGAAGGCTCCTGCAAGCAAGGCCTCGAGTGTCTCCTGCCAGTTGGCCGGACCAAACTCCATAGGCGGGGTCCGTTGGAGCACCACGGTGTCGCCGGGTCGAATCTCCTCGACCAGCTTCCACAGGAGAGTCGGAACGCCGCCGACATCCACCAGGCAGAGCAGCGGATGGTTCTCGGTGCCGGTGACCGTGTACCCCTCCGTAGTGGTCACCGTGAATGTCTGTTGTTCACCGGAGTGGAACAGCCGGTCAGCAGCCACGGGATCGCCGTGGCGGTCGACGACCTTGAGGTCGATGACATTGTCAGTGTTCGGCTTCGCGCCCGGGACGACATCATTGATGCGCACCGACTGCCCCAGCGGCAACCGAACCAATGCATCGCCGGTGACGCAGTACCTCATCGCCGCCGGCGGATCGTTGCCCGGCGAGCCGAAGTTGCCCTGCCCGTCGACCAGCGGATAGCGCAGCGACCACGGCTGCGCCATGCGCACCAGGGTGTCGTAGATCGACGCGTCGCCGTGCGGATGGTAATTGCCCATCGTCTCGGCAACGGAGCGTGCCGATTTCGCGTGGCCGCGGTCCGGTCGGAAACCGGAGTCGAACATCGCGTAGAGGACCCGGCGGTGCACCGGCTTGAGGCCGTCCCGCACCTCGGGCAGCGCACGACCGACGATGACGCTCATCGCGTAGTCGATGTAGCTGCGCTGCATCTCCTGCTGGATGTCGACCGGTTCGATCCGGTCTCCGGTTTCGTCGCCGGGAGGCAACGTGGTATCAGTCATCGAGGATCCCTAGATAGCGGTCGGATGTCTCTACACGTCAAGGAAGCGAACGTCTTTGGCGTTCCGGGTGATGAAGCTTCGGCGCGCCTCGACGTCCTCGCCCATCAGGATCGAGAACAGTTCGTCGGCGGCCGCGGCATCGTCGAGCGTGATCTGGCGCAGCACCCGCACCGACGGGTCCATCGTGGTCTCCCACAGTTCCTTGGCGTCCATCTCGCCCAGACCCTTGTAGCGCTGGATGCCGTCCTCGGCGTTGATGCGCTTACCCGCGGCGCGCCCGGTTTCGAGCAGACCGTCGCGTTCCCGGTCGGAGTACGCGAATTCCGGTGCGCTGCGCTGCCATTTGAGTTTGTAGAGCGGCGGCTGGGCCAGGAACACGTGGCCGTTCTCGATCAGCGGCTTCATGAACCGGAACAGCAGTGTCAGCAGCAGCGTCGAGATGTGCTGGCCGTCGACGTCGGCGTCGGCCATCAGCACGATCTTGTGGTACCGCAGCTTGGTGATGTCGAACTCGTCGTGGATACCGGTCCCCAGCGCGGTGATGATGGCCTGGACTTCGGTGTTCTTGAGCACCCGGTCGATCCGGGCCTTCTCGACGTTGATGATCTTGCCGCGCAACGGGAGGATGGCCTGGAACATCGAGTCGCGCCCGCTCTTGGCCGAGCCACCCGCCGAATCGCCCTCCACCACATACAGTTCCGACTTGCGCGGATCGGTCGAACGGCAGTCGGCGAGCTTGCCCGGCAGACCGCCGATGTCGGTGGCGCTCTTGCGCCGCACCAGTTCCCGCGCCTTACGTGCGGCCAGGCGCGCCTGCGCCGACGAGACCGCCTTGTTCACCACGGTTTTCGCCTCGGCGGGGTTGGCCTCGAACCAGTGGCTGAGCTGCTCGTTGCAGATTTTTTGCACGAACGACTTCACCTCGGTGTTGCCGAGCTTGGTCTTGGTCTGACCCTCGAACTGCGGCTGGGACACCTTGACCGAGATGACCGCGGCCAGGCCCTCGCGGATGTCGTCACCGGTGAGGTTCGGATCCTTGTCCTTGAGCAGCTTCTTGTCCTTGGCGTACTTGTTCACCACCGACGTCAGCGCCGTGCGGAAACCCTCTTCGTGCGTGCCGCCCTCGTGGGTGTTGATCGTGTTGGCGAAGGTGTGCACCGACTCGGAGTAGCCGGCGTTCCACTGCATCGCGATCTCGACCTCGTGACCTTCGCCCTTGCCGTCGAAGTCGATGACGCTGGGCTGGATCGGGGTCTTCGTGCGGTTGATGTGCTTGACGAAGTCGACCAGACCGCCGGGGTAGTGGAACACCCGGTGCTTGACCTTGTGCGGTTTGGCCGCCTCGGCCGATTTCTCCTCGGCGCTCTTGGGCGCCTCGGCGTGGTCGCTGACGACGTCGTCGACGACCTCCTCGGGGGTGACGCGCTCATCGGTCAACTCGATGGTCAGTCCCTTGTTGAGGAACGCCATCTCCTGCAGCCGGCGGGCGATCGTCTCGAAGTCGTAGTTCGTGGTCTCGAAGATGTTCGGATCGGCCCAGAAACGGATCGTGGTGCCCGTGGCCTTCGTCTTCTCGCCCTGCTTGAGGGTGCCCGGCACGGACCGGTCGTAGGTCTGGAACCACTCGTAGCCGTCGCGGCGGATATCCGCCTCGAGCCGGGTGGACAGCGCGTTGACCACCGACACACCGACACCGTGCAGACCGCCGGACACCTGGTAGGCGCCTTCTTCGAACTTGCCGCCCGCGTGCAGCACCGTCATCACGACGTCGACGGTCGGCACACCCGTGGCATGCATGGCGACCGGGATGCCGCGGCCGTCGTCGGTGACCTGCACACCCCCGTCCTCGAGGATGCGGACGTCGACCTTGGAGGCGTACCCGGCCATCGCCTCGTCGACCGCGTTGTCGACGACCTCCCAGATGAGGTGGTGCAGGCCGCGCTCTCCGGTGGAACCGATGTACATGCCCGGGCGCTTGCGGACCGCTTCCAGACCTTCGAGCACCTTGATCGCATCGGCACCGTACTCGCTGGGAGCGTTCTTCTTCTGGGCAGCCACGTTGGACGCGTCTCCTCGGGGTTCGCGGGCGAACGGTCGACGGACCGCCGCGTAGTTCCTGTCCAGTCTACCGGGAGATACCGTCAGGACCGACGCTGCGGCGGCGTTTTCACCTATCTGTCCGCGCCGTGCGCGGAATTTCTCGAACTTCGGTGCGTCCAGACGCTCGAGAACACGCCTCGAGAACCCCAGGCGGCTCTCAGCGCACAGTTGTGACCGCTCATCCGTACGTGTCACGGGGTCCGCGGCCCGCGATGTGATAACGGCCCTTACGCCACGACGGCGCCGTCGGCCCGGTGATCTTCAGCGAGGTGACCACCCCGTCACCGACCGCCGCCGCGATCTTCGCCAGCAGCTGTGACTGCACCATCCGCAGCTGGGTCGCCCAGGCGGTCGACTCGGCGGCGACCGTCAGCACGCCCTCGCGCAGGGAACTCGGTGTGGCGTGTTCGGCGATCTGCTCGCCGACCACGGTCGACCACTGTCCGAACACCGCACCTTCGGCGACCCGCGGTGACCATCCGCGGGTGCGCGCCAGGTCACGGGTCGCGGCGCCGAGGGTCTGGGGATCCCGGGAGTCCGGGCCGGGACCCGACCAGGTGCGGCGGCGACCCGTCCCGGCCACCCGGCGAGTGGGGGAGGTCCGACCGCGGCCCACATCTTTACCCTGGCTGCGCGCCGCGCCCCTGGCTTCCTCGAGAGTCCGGCGCACGAGGTCCATGCCCTTGAGCTCCGACAGGTGCGCCGGGGGGCCTGCCCCGTCGTCGCCCCGGTCCCGGTCGCCGTCCTCGTTCATCCGTCCACCATCGACACGCGCCCATCGTCGTCGTCCTGCATCCGGATCATGATCCGACGCGCATCCCAGTCGGCGGGGATGTCCTCGGCCACCGCCGCGGTGACCAGCACCTGTTCGGCGGACGCGGCGACCTCGGCCAGCGCGCGCCGCCGTGCGGCGTCGAGTTCGGCGAACACGTCGTCGAGCAGGAGCACCGGATCGCTGCCGTCGGTCCGCAGCAGTTCGTAGGCGGCCAACCGCATCGACAACGCCATCGACCACGATTCCCCGTGGCTGGCATAGCCTTTCGCCAACTGATCGCCGAGGCGCAGTTCGAGGTCGTCGCGGTGGGGTCCGACCAGGCAGACGCCGCGTTCCAGTTCGGCGTCCCGCCGGCGGGCCATCGCATCGAGCAGGGCGGCCTCGTAGTACTCCGCGCTGACGTCGGCGTCCACGTCGTCGGCGTCGACGCTGGTGCGGTACCGGATCGCCGCGGGCCGCGATCCGGGGGCCAGGAGCTGGTAGGCCTTCTCGACTTCCGGCGCGAGGTGATGCACGAGGTCGGCGCGCGCGGCCATCAGCAACGCGCCGTGCGCGGCGAGATGCCCGTCCCAGACGTCAAGGGTGTCGAGCACGCTGCGGTCCCCGCGGTACCGGGCTGCCGCGGCGCTCTTGAGCAGTGCGGTGCGCTGGCGGATGACCCGGTCGTAATCGGCGCGCACCCCGGCGATGGCCGGACGGCGGGTGGTCGCCAGTTCGTCGAGATAGCGGCGCCGTTCACCCGGATCCCCGCGGACCAGCGCCAGATCCTCGGGCGCGAACAGCACCGCCCGCAGCACCCCCAGCACTTCGCGGGGGCTGCGTACCGGAGAACGATTGAGCCGCGCCTTATTGGCCCGGCCGGTGGTGATCTCGAGGTCGACCGCCAACTCGCGACCCTCGTTCACGACGATGGTCGACACCACTGCGCGCGGTGCGCCGGCCCGGATCAGCGGGGCGTCCGACGCCACCCGATGCGACCCCAGGGTAGCCGAATACCACAGCGCCTCAACAAGATTGGTCTTGCCGAAACCGTTGGGTCCCACGAAGACGGTGCGGCCGGACTCCAGTTCCAGGTCGGCTCGCGCCCAGGACCGGAAATCGGTCAGCGTCAGGTGTCGGACGAACAACTCACGCACCTAACCCGACTTGCTGATCCTCTGCACCGCATGCCCACCGAACTGGTTGCGCAGCGCCGAGACCGCCTTCATGGTGGGGGAGTCCTCCTGGCGGGACTCGAAGCGCGCGAACAACGACGCGGCGATGGCCGGCACCGGCACACGGAGCCGGATCGCTTCCTCGACCGTCCACCGGCCTTCGCCCGAATCCTCGGTGTAGCCGGAGATCTCGGCCAGCCCGGGGTCTTCGCGGAGCGCCTTGGCGAGCAGCTGCTGCAGCCACGACCGCACCACGGTGCCGTTGGTCCAGGCCTGGTACACCGCCTGCGGATCGCGGATCAGCTCCTCGGCGGCCAGCATCTCGTAACCCTCGCCGTAGGCGGTCATCAGCGCGTACTCCACGCCGTTGTGCACCATCTTGGCGAAGTGGCCCGCGCCGACGGGACCCGCGTGGACGAAGCCGTCCGCCCGGTCGCCGGGGGGACGCAGGGTGTCGAAGATCGGCATCACCCGTTCGATGTCGGCGTCGTCGCCGCCGACCATGAGGCCGTACCCCTCCGCCAGACCCCAGACACCGCCGGACACACCTGCGTCGACGAAGCCGATTCCCTTGTCCTTCAACAACTCCGCGTGCGGGGCGTCCTCGGTGAAGCGGGAGTTGCCGCCGTCGATCACCAGGTCGCCCTCGGCCAGGACGTCGGCCAGGGAGACGATCGTGTCGTGTGTGACCGGACCGGAGGGCACCATCACCCACACCACCCTGGGGGCAGGCAGTGCCTCGGCGAGGGCGGCGAGCGACGGAACGTCGGTCACCTCCGGCCGCGGGTCGTAACCGACCACCTCGTGACCGCCCTCGCGTAGGCGTTCACGCATGTTGAAGCCCATCTTGCCGAGCCCCACCAGACCCAGTTGCATGTCCGCCCCTCTACGTTGCGTCGGCCGGTCAGCCGGGAAGCCGTACCGGCATCAACAGATACACGTAATCGGTCTGCAGTGCCGGGAACGGGCCCGCGCCGCCGCCGGTGTCCTCGTCGCCCGCCGGACGCAGGACCGCGGGGCGGCTGGGCGTCGTGAAGCCGAACGTCACGCGTTCGGAATGCAGCGATCCGAGCCCGTCGGTGAGGTAGGTCGGGTTGAAGGCGATGGTCAACGGCTCACCGGAGAAGGCGACCGCCAGATCCTCCTCGGCGCGGCCGACGTCGTCGGCGCCCGCGGACAGCCGCAGCACGTCGTCGGCGAATTCCATCCGGACCTGGGCCCCGCGGTCGGCCACCAGCGCGACGCGTTTGATCGCCTCGGTCAGTTCGGCGACGCCGATGGTGGCGACCGCCGTGTGCTCGCTGGGCAGCAGCTGCCGGAATTTCGGGAATTCGGCGTCGAGCAGGCGGGTGGTGCTGCGCTTGCCCTCGCTGCGGATACCGAGCAGGCCCTCTTTGCCGACGGCGGACCCGGCGCCGAGCGCGAGGTGCACCTCGGTGCCGTCGGTGCCGGCCTTGGCCGCCTCCGCGAGCGTCTTGGCCGGGACCAGCACCGCGGCCTCGACGTCGGGGGAGCTCGTCGACCAGGTCAGCTCGCGCACCGCCAGCCGGAACCGGTCGGTGGCCGCCAAAACGACGCTCTCACCGGTGATCTCGACACGGATACCGGTGAGCATGGGCAGGGTGTCGTCGCGGCCGGCGGCGACCGCCACCTGGCCGATGGCCTCGGCGAACAGGTCGGCGCCGATCACGCCGGTCTCATCGGGCAGCGTCGGCAGGGCCGGGTAGTCCTCGACCGCCATGGTGGGCAGCGAGAACCGGGCGCTTCCGCAGGTCAGCGAGACGCGGGTGCCCTCGACGCTGACGTCGACGGGTTTGGCCGGCAGTGCCCTGGTGATGTCGGACAACAACCGCCCCGACACGAGAACGCTTCCCGGAGAAGCGATTTCGGCTGCGACGCGGACCTCGGCCGAGACCTCGTAGTCGAATCCCGAGATCGTCAGCCCGTCGTCGTCGCCGGTGAGCAGCACACCGGCCAGGACGGGGACGGTCGGACGGGTCGGCAGATTGCGGGCCACCCAGGCCACTGCATCGGCGAAGTCCTCGCGCACCAGGCGGAACTTCAGATCGGTGTGACCCGCCGTCGTCGGCACCACGTCCATAGCGTCCCTTCGCATAACAACCACAATGAGCTCTACCAGCGGTTTCACCGGCGTCTCGGAACGCGTCGCCCTGATGCGTCTCGACGACCGTAACGGCTGTCGATGAACCACCGTAGAGCTTTCCACCCGAACTTGAAAGCTAATCGATCGGGCTGACATCGGGCGCACCGGAGGCGACGATCCGGTGTGTCCCCAGAGCCTTTGTTCTTAGAAGAGAACTAGAGAGATATACAAGCAACAGTATTAGGGCCTGTGGAGATTGGGGATGAACGCCGTTCGTCGCAGCCTGTCAGGCGTGTCGGGCTGTGCGGTGGCTGTGGAGGAAGTCCCGCGCCGGCCGCGGCGGCTGTGTACGGCGAGCGCGTTGTGTAACAAGGTCGAGGTTCTGCGAGGTTCGGCCACCAGGTTGTCCCCAGTCTGTCCACAGGCGCGATGAGTGACGGATGTGACAGCCGATACCCAAATTTTTTCGGCGTGGATGCGGACGAACCGGTTTCGACACGTGACAGAAGGCCGCCGGATGGACCCCGGCGGCCGGAAATCGAGAAAAACTAGGGCGCTCAGCGCTTGGCGCGCTGGCGGATCCGCGTGGTGAGTTCCTTGACGTGATCGAACACCTCGCGGCGTTCGGCCATCTCGCCCCGGATCTTCTTCTCCGCGTACATCACTGTGGTGTGGTCGCGGCCGAACGCCTGGCCGATCTTCGGCAGCGACAGATCCGTCAGCTCGCGGCACAGGTACATCGCGATCTGGCGGGACTGCGCCAGCGCGCGGGTCTTACCGGGGCCGCGGAGCTCTTCGACCGTGGTCTCGAAATACTCCGCGGTGGCCGCCATGATCGCGGCGGTCGAGATCTGCATGGTGCTGGCGTCGGAGATGAGATCCCGCAGCACGATCTCGGCGAGCGACTTGTCGATCGGCGTCTTGTTCAGCGACGCGAACGCGGTGACGCGGATCAGCGCCCCCTCGAGTTCGCGGATGTTGCGTTCGATGCTGCTGGCGATCAGTTCGAGGACGTCGTCGGGGACGTCCAGCCGGTCCATCTGGGCCTTCTTGCGCAGAATCGCGATACGCGTCTCGAGTTCGGGCGGCTGCACATCGGTGATCAGGCCCCATTCGAAACGCGTCCGGAGCCGATCCTCCAGCGTCGCCAGCTGTTTGGGCGGGCGGTCGGACGAGATGACGATCTGCTTGTTCGCGTTGTGCAGCGTGTTGAAGGTGTGGAAGAACTCCTCCTGGATGCCTTCCTTGCCCTCGATGAACTGGATGTCATCGACCAGCAGGACGTCGATGTCGCGGTAACTGCGCTTGAACGACGCCTTCCGGTCGTCGCGCAGCGAGTTGATGAAGTCGTTGGTGAATTCCTCGGTGGAGACGTACTTCACGCGCATACCGGGGAAGAGGCGTTGGGCGTAGTTGCCCGCGGCGTGCAGCAGATGCGTCTTGCCCAGGCCGGACTCACCCCAGATGAACAACGGGTTGTACGCCCGGGCCGGTGCCTCGGCGATGGCCAGCGTCGCCGCATGGGCGAACCGGTTCGAGGCGCCGATGACGAAGGTGTCGAACGTGTAGCGCCGGTTGAGGCTGACCGCATCCGGATCCTCGGCGGCCGGCGTCTCCGGCGGGCGGCTGAAGTACCGCGGCCAGGTCTCTTCCGCGCTGACCCGCGCCTCGGTGTCCTCGTCGACCTCGTCGGCGTCGGACATGACCGGGGCCGGCGGCGGATCGTCGTCGGTCGGGGAGGGGGTGGCGATGCGGACGCCGAGTTCGACGCGCTGGCCGAGATGACGGCTCAGTGCGGTGATGATGGGTTCGCGCAGGTGACGTTCGATCTCGTTCTGGACGAACGGCGTGGGGACCGACAGCAGGGCGAACCCCTCGGTGATCACCAGGGGTTTGACCAGTTTGAGCCAGGCTCGTTGCTGAGGGGTCAGGGTCGGCAGCGCGCCGTCACCGTTGCGCGGTCCGGTGGCCGCGGGGTCGCCGTTCAGTTCGGCGACGACGGTGTTCCAGACGGCGACGAAAGGTGGGTCGGGGTCAGCTGTCAACGACTGCTACCCCCTTGCGGTCCGTCCAGAGACGACCAATCGAACGAAGACACAAAGCTGTCCACAAAGTTATCCACAACCTGTGGAGTAACGGGCAGGCGTCGTTCGTTCTGTTGTCTACCGGTTTGGACGCCACCGGGACGGGGCTCGGCACAGCGGATGGTGCGGCTGTGGGCTCGCGGCCGGTGGATCGTCCTCGTTTCGTTGTCGGCGGCCGTTTCGGGTGCGAAACGGCATTGCCAGAAGCTAACAGTTTTCTCTCGTAGTGCCAACCGTTCGACAACATTGGGGGACTTCATCTTTCTGTCCGCCGGACGACGGTGAACAATGTGACGAATGTCAACGGTTCGGCGCCTCGAGGGCGAGGTTTGACCCGGGGAAATCTCGTCAGTACCCTCGAACAGTCGCCCGCACGTGGCGATACGGCTGCGATCCGTACGCGGAGACCGCGCCGGCAAGCCAGCAAGACGCACGAGCTTAACAACGGCGACCGCGTCCACCCGCGAGTGACATGCGGAGGGAATGCGGGTGCCACACGTAACGAGGAGAGATTGCCGTGGCCAAGGGCAAGCGGACGTTCCAGCCCAACAACCGCCGTCGCGCGCGGGTGCACGGGTTCCGGCTGCGGATGCGCACCCGTGCCGGGCGGGCCATCGTGACGGGCCGTCGTCGTAAGGGCCGCCGTTCTCTGACTGCGTGAGTCGACGCAGGATCTCACGCGGTGCTTCCGGCTCGGTACCGGATGACCCGGTCGACGGAGTTCAGTACCACGGTCAGTAAAGGGGTGCGCTCGGCGCAACCCGATCTCGTGCTGCACATGGCGAACGTCACCGACGATCCGAGCGGTCCCCGGGTGGGTCTGGTCGTGGCGAAGTCGGTGGGTAACGCCGTAGTGCGCCACCGGGTCTCCCGTCGGCTCCGACACAGCGTTCATCCCATGCTCGGGGAGTTGCAGCCCGGACACCGGCTGGTGATCCGCGCGCTCCCGGGCGCCGGCACGGCCACGTCGCAACGGCTCCGCCAGGAACTGTCCGCGGCCCTGCGCCGAGCCCGGCCGCGCGTCGAGGCGTCGGCGTGAATGCACCACGACGAGTTCGCATCTCGGCCGCTTCGCTCCCGCTGAAGGTCGTCGTGTACGTCATCCAGCTCTACCGCCACATGATTTCTCCGCTTCGTTACCCGTCATGCCGCTTCACGCCGACCTGTAGTCAGTACGCCGTGGAGGCGCTGACCGAATACGGGTTGGTGCGCGGTGGCTGGCTGTCGCTCGTGCGGCTGGCCAAGTGCGGTCCGTGGCATCCAGGAGGATGGGACCCGATCCCCGAACGCCCGGACGCGGCGAGCGCGCCGCCCCGAGACCGAAGCGGTGCAGACTTCACCGCCGACCCCGTCAGGAGCAAGTCGCGTGTTTAACTGGTTCAGCCTCGACATCATCTATTACCCGGTGTCGGCGATCATGTGGGTCTGGTACAAGGCGTTCGCCTTCCTGCTGGGCCCCGAGAACTTCTTCGCCTGGGCGCTGTCGGTGATGTTCCTGGTCTTCACCCTGCGCGCGATCCTCTACAAGCCGTTCGTCCGGCAGATTCGCACCACACGACAGATGCAGGAACTGCAGCCGCAGATCAAGGCGCTGCAGAAGAAGTACGGCAAGGACCGCCAGCGGATGGCGCTGGAGATGCAGAAGCTGCAGAAGGAGCACGGGTTCAACCCGATCCTCGGCTGTCTGCCGATGCTCGCGCAGATCCCGGTGTTCCTCGGCCTCTACCACGTGCTGATGTCGTTCAACCGGACACAGACCGGTATCGGCCGGCTGGGCCTGTCGGTGGAGGAGAACCGCAGCCTGCCGAACTACGTGTTCAGCTCGACCGACGTCGCACACTTCCTGGACGCCAACCTGTTCGGGGCGCCTCTCGGCGCGACGATGATCCAGCAGCACGGCCTCGAGGCGTTCACCGAGTTCGACCGCTTGGCCGTGGTGATCGTCGGTGTGCCGATCATGCTGCTGGCGGGCATCGCCACGCACTTCAACAGCCGCGCCTCGGTCGCCCGTCAGACACCGGAAGCGGCGGCGAACCCGCAGACCGCGTTGATGAACAAGCTTGCGCTGTACGTCTTCCCGCTCGGTGTGGTGGTGGGCGGACCGTTCCTGCCGCTCGCGGTGATCATGTACTGGCTCGCCAACAACATCTGGACCTACGGCCAGCAGCACTACGTGTTCGGCAAGATCGAGAAGGAAGAAGAGGCGAAGAAGGCCGAGGCGCTCGAACGCCGTGCCGCGAACGCCCCCGCGCCCGGCGCCAAGCCCAAGCGCGCACGGAAGGCGCAGGAGGCGGCCGAGGCCGGCGAGGACGTCGTCGACGGTTCCGGGACCGGTGTCGACGGCGCCGACGGCGCTGTGGGCGGGCCCGTGGCGAAGGCCGGCGGGCCGGCCGCGAAGGCGAGTGGGAACGGTGCCGCGAAGGCGAGTGGCGGCCAGGGCGCGAGCCGAGCGCCGAAGCCGGGAGCCCGGCCGAAGAAACGCAAGCGTTGACCAGTCCGGGACTGGCGGGAGAGGGAAGGCAGACATGACTGACGCTGATACGACCGAGCGGGCCGAGGACGTCGAGACGCGGGAGGGCGCGGAGACCGCGGCTCCGGAGGACGACCTCGAGGACCGGTTGGTGGCCGAGGGAGAGATCGCCGGCGATTACCTGGAGGAGTTGCTCGACCTCCTGGACTTCGACGGCGACATCGATCTGGATGTCGAGGGTGACCGCGCGGTGGTGAGCATCGACGGGGGCAGCGATCTGAACAAGCTGGTGGGTCGCAAGGGCGAGGTGCTCGACGCGCTGCAGGAGCTGACGCGGCTTGCGGTGCACCAGAAGACGGGCGAGCGAAGCCGTCTCATGCTCGACATCGCCCGGTGGCGTCGGCGCCGCCGTGACGAGCTGGCCGCACTGGGCGAGAAGGTGGCGCGCCGTGTGCTCGAGACCGGTGACCGCGAGGAGCTCGCGCCGATGACGCCGTTCGAGCGGAAGATCGTCCACGACGCCGTTGCGGCGGTCGACGGCGTGCACAGCGAGAGCGAGGGCGTCGAGCCGTCGCGGCGCGTGGTCGTCCTCGCCGACTGACGCCCACTGAACGAGTTACACCCATGTAGTTCACCGAGCTGTCGGCCAGAAGGCAGGGGATGTTTCACGTGAAACACGTAGCGCCGCCGCCCGCCGCAGAGGCAGTCTTCGGCGAGCGTATTGCGCTTGCGCAGCGCTATGCCGACCATCTGGCGACCGCCGGTGTCGAGCGCGGGCTGATCGGTCCACGCGAGACGGACCGGATCTGGGATCGGCACATCCTCAATAGTGCGGCCCTCGGCGAGTTGGTCGAATCGGGCGAGCGGATCGCCGACATCGGAAGCGGAGCGGGCCTGCCCGGGATACCGTTGGCGCTGGCGCGGCCCGATGTCCACGTCACGTTGATCGAGCCGATGCAGAGACGCTGCGACTTTCTCACGGAAGTGGTCGACGCTCTCGGTGTGACGGTCACGGTGGTGCGAGGGCGCGCGGAGGAACCGGGGGTGCTGCGCGAGGTGGGGGAGATGGACGTCGTGACCTCGCGGGCGGTCGGATCGCTGGACAAGCTCGCGGCGTGGAGCTTGGGACTGCTCCGCGTCGGCGGACGCATGCTGGCGCTCAAGGGCGCGCGGGCCGAGACGGAGATCGAGGAGAACCGGCGTGTACTTGCCCGGGTGGGCGCAGTCGATGTCAGGGTGTTGAGATGTGGCGCGGACTATTTGAACCCGCCCGCGACCGTGGTCGAGGCGCGGCGCGCGGCACCGGTGACGGGCCGCGGCCGGCCGGGAAGATCGGGCAGGAGATGAGCATGAGCGAGGGTCCCGACGGGCCGCGGGCGGCACGAGGCGGTGCGCGCGTTTCACGTGAAACATGGCCGGTGGGGCCGAAGGGCGCGTCGGCCGACGCCGCTCAGGACTGGCAGAACGATGCCGTGATCGACACCCCGATCGGCGCCGAGGCGGAACGGGCGGTGCGGCTGCTGCACTCCGCATCCCGCGGCGGCCTACCACGTCCCGCACGGCAGCGGGTGTTCACCATCGCCAACCAGAAGGGCGGGGTGGGCAAGACGACCACCGCCGTCAACATCGCGGCGGCGCTCGCTCTCCAGGGGTTGAAGGTTCTGGTCATCGACCTCGATCCGCAGGGTAACGCGAGCACGGCGCTCGGCATCGAACACCGGCCGGGGACGGCCTCGTCGTACGAGGTGCTCATCGGAGACATCCCGGTTCAGGAGGCGCTGCAGCAGAGCCCGCACAGCGAGCGGTTGTACTGCGTGCCGGCGACGATCGATCTGGCCGGCGCGGAGATCGAGCTCGTCAGCATGGTCGCCAGGGAGGGCAGGCTACGGACGGCGCTCGCCGAGTTGAAACAGTACGACTTCGACTACGTGTTCATCGACTGCCCGCCGTCGCTCGGGCTGCTCACCATCAACGCGTTGGTGGCCGCACCCGAGGTGCTGATCCCGATCCAGTGCGAGTACTACGCCCTCGAGGGGGTGGGTCAGCTGCTCCGCAACATCGAGATGGTGAAGTCACACCTGAACCCGGAACTGACCGTCTCGACCGTCGTCCTCACGATGTACGACGGCCGGACGCGGCTGGCCGATCAGGTCGCCCAGGATGTGCGCGCGCACTTCGGCGACAAGGTTCTGCGCACGGTCATCCCGCGCAGTGTGAAGGTCTCGGAGGCGCCGGGTTACGGCATGACGATCCTCGACTACGACCCCGGGTCCCGGGGCGCGATGAGTTACCTCGACGCCAGCCGTGAGTTGGCGGAGCGGGGAGCTCCCCATGACGGCACCACACGATGACCATCGGTGCGCGAAGGAGAGAAGGACATGACGCAGCCCACTCGTAAGCGCAGCGGTCTCGGCCGCGGCCTGGCCTCCCTGATCCCGACCGGACCGACCGAGGACGGCAGCCAAGCCGCGCTGGGTGGTCCGAGGATGGGCAGCGCCGCGGCCGACGTCGTGATCGGCGGTGGGCCGGCGGTGGTGCCGCCCACCGTGGAGGTCGGCGCGGTCTACCGGGAGATCGACCCGTCGGCGATCGAGCCGAACCCGCGCCAGCCGCGTCAGGTGTTCGACGACGAGGCACTCTCCGAACTCGTGCACTCGATCCGTGAATTCGGGCTCATGCAGCCGATCGTCGTACGAGCCCTCGACGCCGCTGACTCCGGGCCGCGCTACCAACTCGTCATGGGGGAGCGGAGGTGGCGTGCCGCGCAGCAGGCCGGCCTCGCGGCCATCCCGGCAATAGTGCGCGAGACCGCCGACGACAGCATGCTCCGCGACGCGCTGCTCGAGAACATCCACCGCGTCCAGCTGAACCCGCTCGAAGAGGCGGCGGCCTATCAGCAGCTGCTCGACGAGTTCGGCGTCACCCACGATGAACTCGCGACGCGGATCGGCCGCTCCCGCCCGCTGATCACGAACATGATCCGTCTGCTCCGACTGCCGATCGCGGTGCAGCGCCGTGTCGCCGCCGGCGTGCTGTCCGCCGGACACGCCCGCGCGCTGCTCGCCCTCGAAGGCGGACCCGAACGCCAAGAGGAGCTCGCGGCACGCATCGTCGCCGAAGGACTGTCGGTCCGCGCGACGGAGGAGGCGGTCACGCTGGCCAACCGGAGCGATCCGGCCGCGCCGCCGGCGCCGCGGCGCAAGCCCATCCAGATGCCCGGCCTCCAGGATGTTGCCGAACAGCTCTCGACGGCCTTCGACACCCGCGTCACGGTGAGTCTCGGCAAACGCAAGGGCAAGATCGTCGTCGAGTTCGGCTCGGTGGACGATCTCCAGCGAATTGTCGAGTTGATGAACTCGACGAAGCCCTGACCGAGGACACGGGGGCATTACGTCACTGTGACACCAGCACCTTGGGCATCCGGGACTCACCCGGCGGCTGCCGGCAGATCATCTGGCCGGCAACGCTTTTCGTGTGCCGCGGCCGCGCTGCCTATCCTGGAGACCGAACCGCGGTCGCGCGCAGCGTCCGCAGCGCACGAGAACCGGGGAACCTAGTGCCCGCACGCATCACGCCCTTGCGTCTGGAGGCTTTCGAGCAGCTTCCCAAGCACGCGCGGCGCTGTGTCTTCTGGGAGGTCGATCCCTCGACGCTCGGGCGTGAGGATCATCTGTCCGACCCCGAGTTCGAGAAGGAAGCGTGGCTGTCGATGGTCATGCTCGAATGGGGATCGTGCGGGCAGGTGGCGGTGCGGTGCGCGGAAGCGTTGAGCGACGAAGCCGCGGCGACCGACCCGTCCGCCGAGGAACCCTGCATCGGCTACGCGTTCTATGCACCGCCCCGTGCGGTTCCGCGGGCCCGTCTGTTTCCGTCCGGACCGGTCAGCGCGGACGCCGTTCTTCTCACGACGGTGGGGGTGGAGCAGGGCGATGACGCCGACGCTCTGCCGCGCACGCTGTTGACGTCGGTGGTCGGGGATCTCGTGCGCCGCGGTGTTCGCGCCCTCGAGGCGTTCGGCCGCACCGAGGAGGCCGCCGAACTGATGGACCCGCGACTGGTCCCCCCCGAGCTCACCCCGGTGGTCGAAGCGCTGGGTGATTGCTCGGTGCACCAGTGCATGGTGGACGCCGACTTCCTGGAACAGGTCGGCTTCACCGTCGTGTCCCCCCACCGGTATTTCCCTCGCCTGCGGCTGGAACTCGAGCAGGGCCTCGGATGGAAGGCGGGTGTGGAGGCGGCGCTGGAGCGTCTGTTGGAGTCGGCCCAACTGCAGCAGCCCGTCGGCGCAGGCAGCGGCCGCTGTTAGCGACCGAACGGGTCAGTTCGAGCTGAGCCGGCCGGCCTGCTCGACGGACAGTTCGTGGGCCAGCAGCTCGGCGAACGTGAAAGTGCCAGTGGGACGGTCGTTCTTGCCGAGAAGGTAGAGCCGCTTGACCGCGGCGAGTATCCCCTCGGCGATCGCATCGCGATTGTGGTTGGACACCAACAGTTCCCGGTCATGGGGATTGGTGATGTAGCCGACATCGACCTGCACGGTGGGCATCCGGGTCAGGCGCAGCAGATCCCAGGTCCGGCCGTGGGTGCGGCAGTCGCGTAATCCGGTGCGGGCGACGACCTCCCGCTGAATGAAGTCGGCAAGGTTGCGCCCGATGGTGGAGACCGATCCGTGCGAGTTGCCGAAGTGGAACGACGCGACCCCGTTCGCCCCCGGGGTGGGCTGCGCGGCGCAGCGCAGGCTGATCATCAGGTCCGCGCCGACGGTGTTGGCGGTCGCGGCCCGCTCGGCGTCGGAAGGGCTGCGGTTGGCCGGGCGGGACAGGAACGTGTCCATCCCGATGGCGGTCATCCGGCCCTCGAGGCGAGTTGCCAAGTCCCACAGGATGTCCGCTTCGCTGATCGGGCCCTGCGGTCCATTCATGATGAGTCCGTGGTCGCTGCCGCCGCGGCCCGGATCGATGATGACCCGCTTACCGGACAGCCGGGGACCGGAGCGGCGGACCAGCTCCTCCTCCCGGATCGCGTGCGGGGACCCGCCGGTGACCCGCGAACCGAGGAAGTACAGCGAGCGCAGCGTCTCCGGACCACAGATGCCGTCGGGGTACAGCCCGTACTCGCGTTGGTAGGAGGTGAGTCCGTGGTGGGTCTGCAGCCCGAAATGGCCGTCGACCAAACCGGTGTAGAACCCGAGGTCCTGCAGCCGGGCCTGCAGCGTCGCCACGTCGTCGCCGTACATCGGGGCACCGAACTGGTGCATCAACGTACGCGCGCCGAGGCGGTAGGACGCTTCCTTCAGTGCCCGGTACGTGGCCTCACCGACGATGCCGTCGACCAGCAGCCCGCGGTGCTGCTGGAAGGCGCGGACCGCCTGGTCGAGGTCATCGTCGAACAGGTCCGCGACGACGTGTCTTCCGGTGGTGAGGTCGTCGTCGGGGCTGTCCAGCAGGCCCAGAGCCGAAAGCGCTGCGCGGATCTCGGTGACCGCGGCCCCGCGATCACCCTGACGCAGACTCGACATACTCGCCCCTTCGGCAGGCCCTCAGCTCTGGCTGTCAGTACCCCTGCGGCACGGACATATGCACGACAGGCCCGGAAGGCATTCTCTCAGAAGTTTCCGCCAATCCGGAAAACGCCAGGCGAACCGGAATCGGCCCGTGATCCGTCAGAGCAGGTCGGTGAGCTCGCGCAGCAGCGCGGCCTTACCCTTCGCGCCGACGATCCGCTTGACCGGTTCACCGTCCTTGAACAGGATCATCGTCGGGATCGAGACGACCTGGAAATCGCGTGCGGTGGTCGGATTCGCGTCGACGTCGAGCTTCGCGACGGTCAGCGCGCCGGCCTTCTCGCTGGCGATCTCCTCGAGGACCGGGGCGACCATCTTGCACGGGCCGCACCAGGTGGCCCAGAAGTCCACCAGCACGGGCGTGCTGCTGGTCAGCACGTCGCTGGAGAACGAGTCGTCGGTGACGGTGACGGTGGCGCCGTTGTCGGCCATGTCTGCTCCTCGGGTAGGGGTGTCTCAGATCGGTGCTGAGATCTCTTGATCGCTTGGGGCGACGCCGATTTCGGCCAGCCAGCGTTCGGCGTCGATGGCGGCCGAACATCCGCTGCCCGCGGCGGTGATGGCCTGCCGGTAGGTGCGGTCGACGAGATCGCCTGCGGCGAAGACACCTTCGATCGACGTGTTGGTCGTGCGACCCTCGACCAGGACGTACCCGTCCTCGTCGACCTCGACCTGACCGCGGACGATGTCCGAGCGGGGCACGTGGCCGATCGCGACGAACACGCCGGTCACCGCGAGCTTCGATTCCTCACCGGTCACGGTGTCGCGCAAGCGGATTCCGGTCACCTTGGGATCACCCTCGATCTCCGTGACGGCGGTGTTGGTCAGGAACGTGATCTTCTCGTTGGCGCGGGCGCGGTCGAGCATGATGCGGGAGGCCCGGAACTCGTCGCGGCGGTGGATCACCGTCACGCTGCGGGCGAAGCGGGTGAGGAACGTCGCCTCCTCCATCGCCGAGTCGCCGCCGCCGATGACGGCGATGTCCTGGTCGCGGAAGAAGAACCCGTCGCACGTCGCGCAGGTGCTGACGCCCATGCCGAGCAGCGCCTCCTCGCCGGGGACGCCGAGGTGACGCGCGGCCGCACCCATCGCGAGGATGACCGCGCGGGCCCGATGGGTCTCATCACCGACGGTGACCGTCTTGACGGGGCCGTCGAGGGACACCTCGTCGACGTCCTCCATCCGCAGGTCGGCGCCGAAACGCAGCGCCTGCTCGCGCATCTCGTCCATCAGTTCGGGTCCGGTGATGCCGTTGCGGAAACCGGGGTAGTTCTCCACCTCGGTGGTGGTCATCAGGGCGCCGCCGAACTGGCTGCCTTCGAACACGAGCGGCTTGAGCTGCGCGCGGGCGGCGTACACGGCGGCCGTGTAGCCGGCCGGTCCGGAGCCGATGATGATCACATCGTGAACCGTCGATGAGGTGGTCATGTGAGCCTTTCTGCCGTTTCGCACCGGCACGGGTACAACACCAGCCTAGGTCCGGGTGTTCCCGCACGCCTGCAGGGTCACGCTACGGCCGGTCGACCGGCGTCCCGCCGTGGCCCACGGCGCGGACGATGGTCGCGCGGGGGCGGCTGCGGGCGGACCGGGGCACCGCGTGGCAGGCGCGTGGCGTCGTCTCGTCCAGACCGCGCAGTGTCTCGGCGAGTTTCGCCCGGCCCCGGCTGCACCGACTCTTGACCGTGCCCTCCGCGACGCCCAGCATGCGGGCGGTCTCGGCGACCGAGTAGCCCTGCATGTCGACCGCCACGATCGCGGCCCGCTGTTCGACGGGCAGCCGCAGCAGGGCCCGTTCCACCACGATCGCGGTGTCCACCCTGGCGGTCGGATCGCCGGGCGGCGCGACGTCGTCCACGAGGGGGCTGGTGGCGTGGTTGCGGTTGCTGCGCAGACGATCCAGACAGGCGTTGACCACGACGCGGTAGAGCCAGCTGCTCACCGCCGAGTCGAAGCGGAAGCTCGCGGCCTTGCGATGGGCCGAGAGCATCGCGTCCTGCAGCGCGTCGGCGGCGTCCTCGCGGCTGTTGCTGGTGATCCGCGCGAGCCGCTCGAGTTGGCGCTGATGGCGGGCGAACAACTCCGCGAACGCATAGCGGTCACCCGCGACGTGATCGGCCAGCAGCTGGGCGTCGGACCGGCCGACGGCGTCGAAGCTCCCCACAGCCGAACAGTAAGCGGGTGCCGGCCGGGTTCCGCACACCTGATCCGCCGGTGGCCCGTACGCGGAGGTCGGGGGTCGCGGGCCCTGTGGATAACCCGCTAGGTGGTGCCCTTCAGCGTGATCTCGGAGACGTCGGTGCGGTTCAGACCGTCGACCGTGCCGAGTTTGTCGATCCACACCAGCACGTACGGGGTGGGGGAGGCGTTGCTGACCTCGATGGTGTTGTTGCCGGTCCGCAGGGGTGTCGACGGGGTCATCGCGGTGGTGCCGTCGAGCGAGGACGGTTCGGCCGACTGCGACGACCGGATCTGTACGGAGGTGTCGGTCGACGAGACGTTGATGTCCACGGCGGTGATGACGGTGGGCTGCGGCAGCTCCAGCATCAGGCCGACGCCGTTCTTGAAGTTCGGGAACGGGTTGGGGTCGGAGTAGGTGTCGGTGGGCCACACCGTCGTCGAACTGCCGTCGATGGCGTTACCGGCCTGATCGGGGGAGTCGGCGCCGCCGTCGGGGGAGAACACCGTCGCCCGCACGGGGCGCACGACATTGCCCGGGGCCGTCGGCCCGCCCTCGGCTTCGGCCGACGTGCTCGGGTCGTTGAGGCCGAGCTGGTCGCCGCCGAGCCCGCCACCGACGTCGCCGAAGATACGGCTCAGCACGGTCGCCAGCACGATGAGCGCGACGACGACGATCGCACCGCCGACCGTGAGGCCGACCATCAGACCGCGCTTCCGCCGGGCCTGTGCCTCCGGGTCGTCGTCGGCTCCGCCGCGGAAGCGCGACGTCGCGCCGCCGTCGGGCCGGTCGACGGGGGAGATCAGGTCGGTTCGGTCGGCGACGGCGGTGGCCTGCTGCAGCAGGTTCAGCAGCGTCGGTGCGCTGCGGATGCCGCCGTCGGGTTGGACGGCGTGCGCGGCCGCCGCCGAGATCTGGAACGGGATCTCGCGGTCCACGGCCCGTGGTTCGAGGGGTTCGCCCGCCGGGTCGCGGTCGGCCGGGGCGAGGCCGCTGGGGACGCCCGTCTCGGGCAGCGGCCAGCGGTTGACCAGGAGCGCGTAGAGCGCTGCCCCGATACCGCGGATGTCGTCCTCGGGGGTGGCGTCGGGCATCGTGGCGGGGAAGGCCAGGGCGACGTCGCCCTCGATGCTGACCCGCACGCGGCTGGGGTGGTCGATCGACAGCGCCACCCCGGAGCGGTGCGCGGCCTCGGCGGCCGCGGCGAGCGACTGCATCGCGCGGGCGCCGCCGATCGGGGAGGGCGCCGTCTCGGCGACCTCGGCCAGCGATCCGCCGCGGATCCACTCCGAGACGATCAGGCCGCCGGATCCGGTGTTGGCGACGTCGAGGACGCGGGCCACGCCCGGCATGTCGAGGCGGCTGAGCTTGAGGGTGCGCGACAGGATGTCCTGCACCCGTTCGTCGGGCAGGGTGGCGTCCGGGTCGACGAACGTCAGCGCGACCTGACGGTCGAGCGCGGTGTCGAGCGCCTGCCAGAACTGCAGGTTGGGGGGTCCGCCGTGGAACACCAGCAGCCGGTAGCGGCCGCCGCCGATCGTCGCGCCGGGGATGAGGTGCACATCCTCGTCGGAGGTGGCCGCCTCGATCGCCGGTTCGCGCGGCGGTTCGAAGGGCAGCGATTCGCGGGTGGGGTCACCGCCGTAGTCCGAGGGCGGACGACCGGAGGCGGACATCTCGGTGGTGGCAGAGGGTTCGGCGACGTCGGGCTGGAAATCGTCCGCAGAGACCTTGGTGGTCGAAGCGCTGTCGGGCGTCGCTGCGGAATCACCCGCGGAGTCGTCGCTCACCGCTGGTCCCCTCCACCTCTCTTCTCCGGCCCCACGCACCGGAGTTCCCCGAACCGGAGACTCGTACCGGCCGGTCGCGGGGCCCCGACTCCTCCGCACCGGACGCGCACTCCTGCCGTCAGAGTACGGGACGGCACCGGCGGGCCGCGCCTGGTCGGGCCGAGATATCGGTGCGGCGGCCGCAGGGGCGGGCCTTCCGAGGCGCCTGCGCACGAACGCGACGGCGGCGCCGGCCTCGGGCACGCGCGCTGCGAGCAGCACCGCGGCGATGACCGGCAGCATGATCAGGCCCAGCACGGCCAGCCGTACCAGCGACCCCGCTCCGCCGCCGCTGGCCGTCAGCGATTCGAGGCCGAGCAACTGGTCGGCGACGTGGGCGAGCAGCCCGGCCAGCAGTGAGGCGGCGACGGTCACCAGGATGGTGCGGCTCACCTGCACGTCGAGCATCCGCCCGCCCGGCGGGCGCAGGCTCGACTTCAGCAGGAAGTGGCCGACGATCGCACCGGCGAGGAAGCCCAGGCCGTTCGCGAGGCCGAGGAATCCGGCCACCAGGTCGGGGTCGTCGGTCATCGACGGCGCCGCGACCGAGGCGAGCACTTTGACCATGGTCACGACGACGATGACGATGATCGGCGTCCACGGCTGTTCCCGCGCGTAGAAGACCCGCAGCTGCAGGAGCACGAGCGCGTACGGGATCAGCGTGAACGCCGACAGCGTGATCGCCATGCCCAGGTAGCCGGCGTCGGTCTCGCCGAAATTCCCGTAGGCGAACAGCGCGGTGCCGATCGCCGGGCCGCCCACGGTCATGACCGCGACGATCGGGATGAGCGTGACCATCGTCAGCCGCGTGGCGAGCGAGAAGTCGCCGAGGACGGCGCTGATGTTGTCGGCGGCGGCGTTGCGGGACAGCCGGGGCATGACCACCGTGAGCACGGTGACGCCGATGATCCCGAACGGCAGCTGGAGCACCAGCCAGGTGTAGTTGTAGATCGCCGGGCCCGATGCGGCTGCGCCGCTGGCGATCTGGTTGCCGACGATCAGCCCCACCTGGCTGATGAGCACGTAGAGCACCATCGCCGCGGCCATGGTGCCGAACTTCTTGAGGCGATCGTCGATACCCCACAGCGGGCGCAGGCTGATCCGTTCGCGGCGGATCGCGACCAGCAGGACCGCCGTCTGCGCGAACACGCCAAGGGTGGTGCCGATGCCGAGGACCAGCAGTTTGGCGTTGCCCATCTCGACGGGGTCGACCGAGAGTTCGCCCGGCACGATCACATACAGCCCGAGGGTGGCGATGGCGACGACGTTGTTGACCACCGGCGCCCAGGCCGGCGGCCCGAAGACGTTGCGGGTGTTGAGGATCGCCATGAAGACCGACGACAGCCCGTAGAACAGCACCTGCGGCAGGAGGAGGTAGGCGAACGCCGTCGTCAGCGGATTGTTGACCTGCGGGTCGTCACCGAGCATGAGGCGTACGAGCAGGGGCGCGCCCGCCACCGACAGCACCGTGGCGACCAGCAGCAGCGTGGTCGCCAGGGTGACCAGGCGGCGGACGAAGGCCGTACCGCCGTCGGGGTCGTCGCGCTCCGCGCGGGCGAGCACCGGCACGAAGATCGCGGTGAAGGTGGCCTCGAGCACCAGTGCGGCGACGAGGTTCGGCAACTGGTTGGCCACCGTGAACGAACTCGACAGGGCGGCGCCGAGGATCGCGGCGAGCAGCACGATCCGCAGGAAGCCGGTGATCCGGCTGACCAGCGTCGCGACGGCCATACCCCAGGAGCGCGAGACCACGGCCGCATCGGACAGTTCCGGGCGGCCGGCGCGGCGGCGGGGCGCCGGACCGCGAGGGATGCGTTGGCGCGGTGGCGGGGGGGGCGGGCGCCGGGCCGGGTTCGGCCGCGCGGCGCCGGGCGCCGGGGGGATGCGGCGCGGAGGCGGGAACGGCTGCGACGGCGGATGCGGTGGGGGATCGGGTGGCCGGTTCGGCGGTGGACCCGGTTCCCACCCGGTGGTGCTCATTTCTGGTCGCCGACGGGCTGGTCGCCGGGCGCGTACCGGATCGCGGTGTCGAGGGGGTCGCCCACCGGCCGGCCGGTGTCGTGGTCGGAGTGCAGATGCGCCTCGGCGACCGCGCGTTTGGGCCGGTCCAGGTCGGCCGGATCGGGTTGGCCGCGGAAGCGGTGCCACAGCCGGCGGCCGGCCAGCAGCACGAGCACCGCGCCCGCGCTGAGCGTGATGACGAACAGGACCTTGCCGTAGGCGTTGGAGTGCACCGACAGCCGCACCGGTTCACCCAGCGGTACCCCGGCGGCCGTCTGCAACGCCACGTCGACGGCGACCCGTTGGGTGAAGTGCACCTCGATCGGGACCCGCAGGGGCAGGTAGCCGGGCGGGAGGCTGATCTCACCCATGTCGTCGACCGTCATCCCCGGCGGCGCGTCGACGGCGAGCCGCACCCGGATCGGCACGGGCAGGTCGTTGCGCAGCGCGAGCGGCAGCGGGCTGCGTTCGGTGGCCAGGGTGTACGCGCCGCCGGGGTTCATGATGCGGACTGCGCCGAACATGTCGCCGACGGTGTCGGAGGTGACCGCGAGCCGCTCCTGGGCCAGGCCGTTGCGGGCAACCGGGGGCACGGACTGGCTCAGCGCGCGCAGCATGTCCTCGCGCAGCGGGGCGGTGTATCCGATGCCGGTCAGGCCGGTCCGCTCGTCGACGCCGAGCGCGGCGGTCAGCCCGGACAGCCGCCCGTTGGTGGCGGCGACACCGGAGGTCACCGCGTCGTCGATGCGGCCGCGGGGGTTGCCGATGTCGTCGGCCGGCCAGCCGGCATCCGGCTGGGGCGGGACGGCGTCCCCCTCGGCGATCACCTCGCGCAGCGGCCGGGGGCGCGCGAGACCGGCCCGGATGGCGGTGCCCATCGTGGTCAGGACGGCCTGCGCGTCGTCGGGACGCGGGCTCCACACCAGCGGCGGCACCACGATCTGGGCGCGCGGTTCGGTGTCGGGTCGCAGGCTGCGCCACAGCAGGGACCCGATCGCGTTCTGGCGTCGGGCCACCGGCGAGTCCTGGCGCAGCGGGATGTCCAACGAGGGGTCGAGGTAGGTGGGCGCGGTGGGCTCGCTGCCCGCACCGGCCAGTGCCGCACCGACGGTCGGGTCGAACGGCATCGCGACGAGGTTGGGGGAGTAGCGCGTGGGAACCAGCTCCGCGGTCGAGCCGAGGCCGGTCGCATCGTCGCGTGCGGTGAGCGTCGCCGCGGTGACGGCGACCGTGCGGCCCTGCGCGGACAGCAGCTGCGCCGCCGGACCGGTGAGCGGGCCGTCGCCGGTCAGCGTGACCCCGCGGGTGGTGGCGACGCCGAGGATCTGGTCGACGATGTCGGCGGCGCCGGTGGTGGCGACCGTGCTGAGGCGCGGGTCACCCACCCGCTGCAGCGCGTCCAGATCGGCCTGGGCGTACGGCGTGGACGCCACGCACATGCGCTTCGCCAGCGCCTTGAGCCGGTTGAGCCAGCCGACGGCGGCCTCCTGCCCGGTGCCGGGGCGGGTGGGTGTGGTCGGCCCGGCGTCGGGTCCGTCGTTGACGACGTACCCGGCGGTCATCGCGTTGACGGTCACCAGCAGGTCCGGGTCGACGGCCAGGCACAGCGCCCGGCCGACGTCGCCGCCGGGGTCGACGGCCGGGCCGGTGGCGAAGTCGACCGCGGCGAGCAGCGTCTCCAGCCGGCCGCCCGGCGCCAGCGACGCGGCGAGATCGTCGTCGGCGAGTCGCACGGGCGTTGTTCCGCCCGGGATGCCCGCGGCCAGCCGGGGTTTGTCGGCCAGCGGCCAGAACATGGTGAGCCGCACCGGTTTCGAGGTGTCGGGGGCGACGACGGAGGTCAGCGTGTCGGCGGCCGACTCCGCGCCCGGTTCGGGCGGGACGCCCAGCACCGGCAGCAGGAACCGCGCGTCGTCGAGCCGGGCCGGTGCCCCGTACTCCGGCGTGCCGTTGACGTTGACCAGCACCGGATACACGCCCGGCTGGTCGATGCCCAGCGACGGGCCGGCCGCCCCGCGGATCGGGTAGGCGAGGGTGAACGGCACCTCTTTCCCGCGGGCGAGTTCGGGGGCGACGGTGATGAAGTCGGCGACCGGATCGAACTGGTCGAGGTTGCCGGTCAGGTTGGTGCGCAGCCCGGAGGACGAGTCGACGGCCGGGGCGTGCTCGAGGCGGAGTACCACGTCCCGGACCGGGCGGTCCCCGACGTTGCGCACCACCCCGGACACCGTGACGACGGGATCGCTGGCGGTGGTGACGACGTCGGGGGTGACGCGGTCGATGCGCAACTGGAGGAACGGCGCGGCGCCGGGCTCCCCGGCGGCGGCCTGCGGCAGCGCGGTCGAGACGGCGGTCAGCAGCAGCAGGACGAGTGCGGCCAGCAGACGCGGTACCGCCGTCGTCGTGCGTGGCGCCGCCACGGTCCTCACTGGCCTTGTCCGCATCCGTTCGTCCGCCGGCCGGGAGGGGTTTGGCTGGACTCGTCACGACGACGGTTGCGGGTGTGCGAATGGGTCTGGGGGCGTCGGCGCGGCGAGGTGCGGGGCAGCGGTGGCAGGGCCGACGGGCCGTCACTGTGCAGTTTGTCGATGAGTTCGTGGGCGACCTCGGCCAGCCGGCGTTCGTCGGCGTAGGCCAGCCGGTCGGGCAGTTCCTTCAGCGGCACCCACGCCACCTCGGTCACCTCGACGTCCTCGTCGGACAGTTCTCCGCCGAGGAATCGCATCAGGTAATGGTGCACGGTCTTGTGGACCCGCCGGCCCTCGGTCACGAACCAGTAGTCGATGCTGCCGAGCGCGGCGAGCACGTCACCACGGATCCCGGTCTCCTCGGCCACCTCGCGGATCGCGGTCTGCTCGGCCGTCTCGCCCAGCTCGATGTGTCCCTTGGGCAGCGACCACAGCATCCGGCCGCGCCGGTCGATGCGCCCGATCAGCGCGGCGACCTGGCTGTCCTTCGGGCCGTCGATACCGTCGATGACCAGCCCGCCCGCCGACGTCTCGCGCACGGTGCGCAGCCGTTCCTGGGGGCGGCGGGGCCGGGTCTTGCGGGCCTGGTCGGTGGGTTTGGCCGTCGTCTCGGGGGTATCCGTGCCGTCGGCGCCTCCGGCGGAGGCGGTGGGCCGGTCGGTGGCCGCCTGCGGGGGTCCGGCCGCGCGTCGGCCACGACGTCGCCCGCGGCGGCGTCGTGATTTGGGCTGTTCGCCTTCCGACACCCAAGCGATAGTAGCTGCCACCCTGTTTCACTCCGGCCACACTCGCCGGTCGCTGCCGGACCGTTACCCTCTAGGCTCAACGAACGTGCCGGACGACCCACACGACCTCGCCACCGACGCCGAGCTGCTGGCCCGCGCCGCGGTGGCGCTCAACCGCGACGGCGAGGTCCTGCGCGATATCGGCGCGGTGTTCGCCGAAGCCGGCCACAGCCTGTATCTGGTCGGTGGCAGTGTCCGCGATGCGCTGCTCGGCAGGCTGGGCGAGGATCTCGACTTCACCACCGACGCCCGCCCCGAGCAGATGCAGGCCTTCCTGCGGCCGTGGGCGGACGCGCTGTGGGATACCGGCATCGACTTCGGCACGCTCGGGGTCGGCAAGGCCGGTCACCGCCTGGAGATCACGACCTTCCGCGCCGACAGCTACGACCAGGTGTCGCGCAATCCCCAGGTCCGGTACGGCGACCGGCTCGAGGACGATCTGGTGCGCCGGGACTTCACCGTCAACGCCATGGCGGTGGCGATCACGGCGGCCGGACCGGGTGAGTTCCATGACCCGCTGGGCGGTTTGGCCGCGCTGCGCGCGAAGGTGCTCGACACCCCGTCGGCGCCGGAGGTGTCGTTCGGTGACGACCCGCTGCGGATGTTGCGTGCCGCGCGCTTCGCCTCGCAACTGGGGTTCGAGGTCGCGCCGCGGGTGCGGACGGCGATGACGGAGATGGCGCCGCAACTGGCCCGCATCACCGTGGAGCGTGTCGCCGCGGAACTGGACAAGCTGCTGCTCGGTGCCGACCCGGTGACCGGGATCGACCTGATGGTGCAGACCGGCCTCGGCGACGTGGTGCTGCCGGAGGTCGGCGGGATGCGGTTGGCCATCGACGAGCACCACCAGCACAAGGACGTCTACTGGCATTCGCTGACCGTGCTGCGCCAGGCCATCGATCTCGAGGACTCCGGGCCGGACCTGGTCCTGCGCTGGGCGGCGCTGCTGCACGACATCGGGAAGCCCGCCACGCGGCGCCACGAAGCCGACGGCGGGGTGAGCTTCCACCACCACGAGGTCGTCGGCGCGAAGATGGCCCGCAAGCGGATGCGGGCGCTGAAGTACTCCAAACAGATGGTCGACGACGTGTCGCAGCTGGTGTTCCTGCACCTGCGCTTCCACGGTTACGGTGACGGCAAGTGGACCGATTCGGCGGTGCGCCGCTACGTCACCGACGCCGGTCCGCTGCTGGGCCGGCTGCACAAGCTCGTCCGCGCCGACTGCACGACCCGCAACAAGCGGCGCGCCGCCCGGTTGCAGGCGAATTACGACGACCTCGAGCGCCGCATCGCCGAGCTGGCCGCCAAGGAGGATCTGCAGCGGGTGCGGCCGGACCTCGACGGCAACGAGATCATGAGGTTGCTCGACATCCCGGCGGGGCCGCAGGTGGGGGAGGCGTGGCGCCACCTCAAGGAGCTGCGCCTCGACCGCGGTCCGCTCTCGCACGACGAGGCGGTCGACGAACTGGTCAAGTGGTGGAACGAGAAGCAGCAGCCCGGCGTCTGAACATGTGTGGAGTACTGCCTGGGTGAGCCCGACGGGTCGGCGACGATGTGGACCGCCGAGCCGGACATCGACACCGACGGCGACGGAGTGGTCGACGCGGTGGGTCTGGACCTCGACGGCGACGGCCGTCTCGACGATGCACTCGCCGATCACGACGGCGACAGCCGGGCCGAACTAGCCGCCCGGGATCTCGACGACGACGGCGTGGTCGAGGCCTACTTCGGCGACGACGGGACCGGCACCTGGCTGCTGAGCGTCGACCGCACCGGGCAGGTGCGCTGGTTCGGTCTCGACGGCGTCGAGCAGACGGGCGGGCCGGTGGTGGACGTCGACGCCGACGGACAGGTCGACGACCGGCTCGTCGACAGCGACGGGGACGGGCTGGCCGACCGGGTGTTCAGCGGCGAGACCGCCCACGTCGACACCGACGGCGACGGACGCTGGGACGTCCGGTTGTCCGACGGTGACGGGGACGGTCTGGCCGACGCGGCGACGGGAATGTCGCGGCAGCCGTTTACGGGGCGGTAAACCGGGCTACCGCTTGGCTATGACCGGCCCCGAAGTACTCGCAGGCCGCTACGAGCTCCGCGAGGTGCTGGGCCTCGGCGGGATGGCCGAGGTCCGCGACGGATGGGATACGCGCCTCGACCGCGCGGTCGCCGTCAAGCTGCTGCATCCGGCCCTGCGGACCCAGCCGGACGTGCGCAGCCGATTCGAGGCCGAGGCCCGCTCGGCTGCCGCCCTCACGCATCCGAACATCGTCGCGGTGCACGACTACGGCGAGGACGACGGCACACCGTTCATCGTCATGGAGCGGCTGCCCGGCCGCACCCTCGGCGACGTGATCGCCGCGGGCCCGATGTCGCCGGCTCAGGTGCGCGCGATGCTCGACGAGGTGCTCGCGGCCCTCGAGGTCGCCCACGCCGCGGGCGTGCTGCACCGCGACATCAAACCGGGGAACATCCTGCTCTCGGCCGACGCCAACAGCCTGAAGGTGGCCGACTTCGGCATCGCCAAGACCGGCGGCGCCGCCCACACGATGACCGGACAGATCGTCGGGACGCTGGCGTACATGAGTCCCGAGCGGATCAGCGGCGCCCCGGCGTCGGTCGCCGACGACCTCTACGCCGTCGGCGTGATGGCGTACGAGGCGCTGCTGGCTCGGCGGGCCTTCCCGCAGGACAACCCGGGCTGCGTGGCGCGCGCGATCATGGACGAACCCCCGCCCCCGGTAACGGCGTTCCGCTCCGACGTCGACCCGATCCTCGCCGGCGTCATCGAGCGGGCGATGACGCGTGACCCGAGTCAGCGGTTCGGCAGCGCGACGCAGATGCGCGCCGCGCTCGCCGGCGATCAGGGCGCCTTGTTCGGCGGGACCGCACCGGTCGTCCCGCCGCCCCGCCCGGTGACCAGGGTGCTCGCCGCGCCGCTGCCGCCGTCGGCCGTCGGTCCGCCTCCCCGCCGCGGCCCGTCGCGGCGTGCGCGCGCTGCCGCGGGTGCGGTCGCGGTGCTGGCCGCGTTCGCCGTCGCCGCCGTCGCCCTGGCGATGGACCCGTTCTCGTCGGCGCCCGCCCAGATGCCGGTGAGTGACAGCAGCAGCATCGCGCCGCCGCCGCCGACGGCGCCCCCGCCCCCACCGCCGCCGCCACCACCGTCGGTCGCGCCGATCGTGGAGCAGCCCGCGCAGGTCCAGGCCCCGGAGATCAAGGCGCCGAAGGGAGCGGGGAACAACGGCAAAGGCAACGGCGGTGGCAACGGCAAGGGGAACGGCAAACGCGGCTAGCTCAACCGCGGCCGTGGCCGGGCGGGCCGGCGAACGCCTGGGCGATGTCCAGCCAGCGCTCGGCGTCCGGCCCCACGGCGGTCACCTCCAACTCGGCGCGGGGCCGCCGCTGCGTGACGAGGAAGCAGAAATGCTCGGCGGATCCGGTGACCCGCTGCGGAGCGTCGGCCGGCCCCCAGGTCCACCGCGACCCGTCGGGCGCGTTCAGTTCCACGTGAAACGGTTCGACCGGGACAGGCAACCCGTGCACGGCGAAGGCGAAGTCGCGGGTACGGACCCCGATGTGCGCGATGGACCGCAACCGCGCGGTCGGCGGCCGCCGCACGCCGAGCGCGTCGGCGACGTCGAGACCGTGCGCCCACGTCTCCATCAGCCGTGCGGTCGCCATCGACGGCGCACTCATCGGCGGGCCGAACCACGGCAGTTTGCGACCGCCCTCGACGGTGAGCAGGGCGTCGTGCAGCAGATCACGGGTGGCCCGCCAGTCCGCCAGCAGTTCGGCCGGCGGCGTGGTCGCCAGGTCCTCGGCGGCGCGGTCGACGAATCCGGAGGGATCCTCGGCGGCCTCACCGAGTACGACGTTGAAGCCGGCCTCGTCCCGCACCGACAGCAGCGCGACGCGGTCGGTCCACAACAGGTGGGCGATCTGATGGGCGATGGTCCATCCCGGCGCCGGGGTCGCCGTCGACCACGCCGGGTCGGGGAGGTCGGCGACCAGCGCGTCGAGGTCGGCGCTCTCGGCGCGCAGATCGGCGACGATGGAGTCAGCGGCGGCCATGGAGTGCAGACTAGTTGCGCGGTGTCTGCCGGCCCAGTGCGGCATGCAGCGCCAGTCCGACGAGGTAGACGCCCACACCGGTGGCCGCCAGCCCCGGGGAGTGCCCGTCGGGCGGGATGACCCCTGCGGCCGCGGCGATGGCGCCGATGAACGCGATCCAGAACAGCGAATCCTGCACGGTGAACACGTGCCCGCGCAGGGCGTCGTCGACGTCGATCTGCATCGCGGTGTCCGCACAGAGTTTGACGATCTGCCCGGCCGCGCCGAGCAGCGATCCGCAGATCACCATCACGGGAAGGTGCAGTCCGAGGGCGACCAGCTGGACGGCGGCCGCGACGACCAGCGCGCCGTTGCCGGTGCGGTAGCGGCCCCAGCGGCTGATCAGCGCCGGCGTGGCGATCGTCGCGAGGAACGAGCCTGCGCCCGTGGCGGCGACGAACAGCACCGCCGTGCCGAGGCCGGCGACCGCGGTGGTGTCACTGTGCCGCACGATCACCAGCACCAGCAGCGTGTTGATCCCGAACACCACGCGGTGGGCGCCGAGTCCGGACAGGGTGGCCGCGACCGTGCGCACCGACAGCACGGTGCGCAGACCGTGCACCCAACCCGTGGCGACCGCGTAGACGACCGATCCGTGGACGGCGCGCACGCTGTCGTCCGGGCCGAGCACGTGCGAGCCGATGCGCACCGACAGCAGCAGCGCCAGCGCCACCGGCAGCGCGACGATCAGGATGATGACCGAGGCGCCGGTGTCGTCGTCGCCGAACACCCAGCGGGGCAGCAGCATGAAGTTCGCACCGAGGAACGCCGCGACCGCGCCGGTGGCCGCCGCGACGGAGTTCATCGCCACCACCTGCTCGCGGGGCACGACATGCGGCAGCGCCGCCGACAGCCCCGAGGACACGAAGCGGGTGAACCCGTTGACGATCAACGCGCCCAACAGGATCGGCAGATCGCCGACCCGGGCGGCGAGTAACGCAGCGACCGCCAGGACCAGGAGCAACCGCGCCGAGTTCGCCCCGATCAGCACGAGCCGCCGGTCCCAGCGGTCGAGCAGCGCACCGGCGAACGGCCCCAGCAGCGAGTACGGCAGGAACAGCACCGCGAATGATCCGGCGATCGCCCACGGCCCGGCGGCCCGGTCCGGGTTGAACAGGATGGCCCCGGCCAGACCGGCCTGGAACAGCCCGTCCCCGAACTGGCTGACGGCACGCAGTTCGAGCAGCCGACGGAACTCGGTGAGTCCGCGCACCGACCGCCAGACGGCCACGAGCGCGCGAGCGTCAGCCACGAGAGATCACGTCCTGTTCCGGCGGAATGGATGCCCGAGGCGCTGAGGCGCGCGGCACCGCCTCCACAGTACAAATGTCTGCGCGGGGCGGGCTGGTCCACCACATCGGCAGCCGGCCGGTGACATGATGGTGAACGTGGCGCAGTCAGAGGATCCCGAGGACTTCATCGCCCCCGCGGCACAGCGGGTGCGGGCGGGAACGCTGCTGCTGGCCAACACCGATCTCCTCGAGCCGACGTTCCGGCGCAGCGTCATCTACATCGTCGAACACAACGACGGCGGAACCCTCGGAGTGGTGCTGAACCGGCCGAGCGAGACCGCGGTCTACAACGTGCTGCCGCAGTGGGCGAAGCTGGCCGCCAAACCCAAGACGATGTTCATCGGCGGGCCGGTCAAGCGCGACGCCGCGCTGTGTCTGGCCACGTTGCGCGCCGGCGTGGCGGCCACCGGTGTGCCGGGGTTGCGCCACGTGCAGGGGCGCATGGTGATGGTCGACCTCGATGCGGACCCCGAATCGCTGGCGCCGGTGCTCGAGGGGGTGCGGATCTTCGCCGGGTACTCCGGCTGGACCATCGGCCAGCTCGAGGGTGAGATCGAGCGCGATGACTGGATCGTGTTGTCCGCGTTGCCTTCTGACGTGCTGATCGAGTCCCGGGTGGATCTCTGGGCGCGGGTGCTGCGCCGTCAGCCGCTACCGCTGTCGCTGTTGGCGACCCATCCGATCGACGTCAGCCGGAACTAGCTCACCGGCAGGACAGCACGCAACTGGCGCACGAGCCCGCGCAGTCCGCGCCGGCAACCGCCGCGGCTTCACCGCGGGCCACCACCTTGGCGCTCTGCCAGCAGCCCGCGGCGACCGTGGCGACGGCCCCGACACCGCATGCGGCCACCGCGAGCACTCCCGTCTCGGACGGGGCGGCCAGGGCCACCACACCACCGGCCGCCAGCATCACCGCGGCAGCGAGTTGGGTGGGGGCCACCGCCCGCAGGATCTGCTGACGGGGATCGGCCGAACGCGGCCGCGTCAGCAGCCACAGCCCGAGGGCGCCGACCGCGACGGCGGCACACAGGCACAGCACCGCTACAAAGACCATGGGTGACAAGGATACGAGGCGCGGTTCGTGGCCGCCCCCCGGGCGCCAGGCACGCCCGGGGGACGTCGTATCAGGGCTGCCCGAGGGGCTGCGGCAGCGGTGCCAACCCGGGCGCCGGCGGCGTCGCGGGGGCCGGCGGGGGCGGTGGGACCGCGGGCTGCGCGGTGGGTGAGGTCACCTTGAACCCGGTGACGATCGCGTCGGTCGCGTCCGCGGCCGGGACGGCCTGGTCGACGGTGGTGGTAACCGCCAGGGACACCAGGTATCTGTCCGGCCCGGAGGACGCGATCACATGTCGGCGCGAGGTGTTGAGCGTCATCGAGTTCTCGCGGTAGGTGCCCTCGATCAGCGAGGACGGCATCCCGTTGTAGGGCGCCAGCGACGCATCGGTGGACCGCCACGCAGGCAGCATCTGGCTGTCGATGAAGCCGTGGCTGATCGCCTCGTCCGGGTTGAAGGCGCCGATCAGCTTGTACACCTTGAGCTGCGCGTTCGACGAGTACAACCCGTCACCGCCGACGCGGTCGGCGATCACCGCGAACGCCTCGGGGACATTGGGGTCCGGGATGTAGGCCCAGCCCCGCGGCATCGGCAGTGTGATGTTGAGCGCGTTGAAGTCGCGGGCCACCTGCGGCTGCATGGCGACGCCCTTGGCGCGGAAGAACTCGGCGATCGTGCCGGACGAGGCGGGCAGGATGGCCGGGGCCTGCGGCGTGACGGCCGCAGGCGCCGTGCCCGCGCTGGGGCTGATCACCGCACCGGTGAGGCCGGGCATCGTCGCCGACTCGGGCACCGCCGCGGGTGCCGCGGCAGGCGCGGCGCTCACCACGGCGGGGCCCGGTACCGGGGGTTGGGGGAAGACGGGTTCTGCCGTGGCGGTTGCTCCGGCGAAGCCGACCAGTCCGGCCACGCCCGCAGCCACACCTCCTGCCAGAACCCGCCAGTGACGGGCTTTCTCGATCATCGACGCAGTCCTTCTCCCGTGGTGGTTGGGCTCGCCACGCCCTGAGGTCAGGCGCCGACTGTAACCACGGGCCGATGGCACTCACCATGGCTGGGACCGACCTGGGACCAACCCCTGACTTCGCCGCAACGGAACCGATACCGAGACGTGTCCTGCGGGGGCGTCCACCGCGGTCACGTGGGCCCGCAAGGGTGGCAGAACTCTCCTTATACCCTGGTGAGGTGACCGAAACCCCGACCGCCCGGCCCGACCGGGCCGCTGACGCCGACACCCCGCAGCATCGCTACACCGCCGAACTCGCGGGGCGGATCGAGGACGCGTGGCAGCAGACATGGGCGGCCGAGGGCACCTTCAACGTGCCCAACCCGGTCGGTGAGCTGGCTGCGCCGGACGGCACGGTGCCCGCCGACAAGATGTTCGTCCAGGACATGTTCCCGTACCCGTCGGGTGAGGGGCTGCACGTCGGGCATCCGCTGGGATACATCGCCACCGACGTGTACGCGCGCTTCTACCGGATGACGGGCCGCAATGTGCTGCACGCCTTGGGATTCGACGCGTTCGGTCTGCCCGCGGAGCAGTACGCGGTCCAGACGGGCACCCATCCGCGGACCCGCACCGAGGCCAACATCGTCAACTTCCGGCGCCAGCTGGGCCGGCTCGGGCTGGGTCACGACACCCGGCGCAGCTTCTCCACCACCGACGTCGACTTCTACACCTGGACGCAGTGGATCTTCCTGCAGATCTACAACGCCTGGTTCGACCGCGACGCCAACAGGGCGCGCCCGATCGCCGAGTTGGTCGGTGAGTTCTCCTCCGGTGCCCGCGCACTCGACGACGGCCGGCAGTGGTCGGAGCTGACCGCCGGTGAGCGCGCCGACGTCCTCGACTCCTATCGCCTGGTCTACCGCGCCGACTCGGTGGTCAACTGGTGCCCGGGTCTGGGCACCGTGCTGGCCAACGAAGAGGTCACCGCCGACGGCCGCAGCGACCGCGGCAACTTCCCGGTGTTCCGGAAACGGTTGCGGCAGTGGATGATGCGTATCACAGCCTACTCCGACCGCCTGCTCGAGGACCTCGACGTCCTCGACTGGCCGGACAAGGTGAAGACGATGCAGCGCAACTGGATCGGGCGCTCCACCGGCGCCAGCGTGTTGTTCGGCACGGATGCCGGTGACATCGAGGTGTTCACCACCCGTCCGGACACGCTGTTCGGCGCGACGTATCTGGTGCTGGCGCCCGAGCACCCGCTCGTCGACTCGTTGACGGCCGGGCAGTGGCCCGACGGCGTCGATGGCCGCTGGACCTTCGGTGCGGCCACCCCGGGTGAGGCGGTGGCCGCCTACCGCGCGTCCATCGCCGCGAAGAGCGATCTGGAGCGTCAGGAGAACAAGACCAAGACCGGAGCGTTCCTGGGCGCGTACGCGACGAATCCGGCCACCGGACACCAGGTTCCGATCTTCATCGCCGACTACGTGCTGATCGGTTACGGGACCGGCGCCATCATGGCGGTACCCGGTCACGACCAGCGGGACTGGGAGTTCGCCCACGAGTTCGGGCTGCCGGTGGTCGAGGTGATCTCGGGTGGCGACGTCTCCGAGGCGGCCCACGCCGGCGACGGCGTCCTGGTGAACTCCGGCCACCTCGACGGGATGGACGTGGCGACCGCGAAGGCGGCGATCACCGAACGGCTGGTCGCCGACGGCCGCGGCCGGGCCCGCGTCGAATACAAGTTGCGCGACTGGCTTTTCGCGCGCCAGCGGTACTGGGGTGAGCCGTTCCCGATCGTCTACGACAGCGACGGCCGTGCGCATCCGCTGCCGGAATCGGCGCTGCCGGTGGAGCTTCCCGACGTCCCGGACTATTCGCCGGTGCTGTTCGACCCGGACGACGCCGACAGCGAGCCGAACCCGCCGCTGAACAAGGCCACGGACTGGGTGCACGTAGAACTCGACCTCGGCGACGGTCTGCAGACCTACACCCGCGACACCAACGTCATGCCGCAGTGGGCGGGCAGCTCCTGGTACGAGCTGCGCTACACCGATCCTCTGAACAAAGAGGCGTTGTGCGCCAAGGAGAACGAGGCCTACTGGATGGGCCCGCGGCCGGACCTTCACGGGCCGCAGGACCCCGGCGGGGTCGACCTCTACGTCGGCGGCGTCGAGCACGCCGTGCTGCACCTGCTGTATTCGCGGTTCTGGCACAAGGTGCTCTACGACCTGGGCCACGTCAGCTCGCGGGAGCCCTACCGGAGGCTGGTCAACCAGGGCTACATCCAGGCGTTCGCCTACACCGATGCGCGCGGGTCGTACGTGCCCGCGGCCGAGGTCGTCGAACGCGACGGGAAGTTCTGGTACGAGGGCTCGGAGGTCTTCCAGGAGTTCGGCAAGATCGGCAAGAGCCTGAAGAACTCCGTCTCGCCGGACGAGATCTGCGACAACTACGGCGCCGACACATTGCGGGTCTACGAAATGTCGATGGGCCCGTTGGAGGCCTCGCGGCCGTGGGCGACCAAGGACGTCGTGGGGGCGCACCGGTTCCTGCAGCGGGTGTGGCGGCTGGTGGTCGACGAGCAGAGCGGTGCGGTGCGGTTGGCCAATCACGAGGCGCTCGACACCGACACCCTGCGGGTGCTGCACCGCACCATCGCCGGCGTGTCGGAAGACTATGCGGCGCTTCGCAACAACACCGCGGCGGCCAAGCTGATCGAGTACACCAACCACCTCACGAAGGAGGGGGTGACCGCGCGCGCGGCCATCGAACCGCTGGTGTTGATGGTCGCGCCGTTGGCGCCGCATCTGGCCGAGGAGCTGTGGCGGCGGATGGGCCACGACACCTCGCTGGCGCACGGACCGTTCCCGGTGGCCGATCCGCAGTATCTGGTCACCGACACGGTCGAGTACCCGGTGCAGGTCAACGGAAAGGTGCGCAGCCGGATCACCGTTGAGGCCGATGCCGGCAAGGACACGCTCGAGGCGGCGGCGCTGGCCGACGAGAAGGTGCAGGCGTTCCTCGACGGCGCGGCGCCGAAGAAGGTGATCGTCGTCCCCGGCCGCCTGGTCAACCTCGTCGTCTAGGGGGCGATTTGGGTGTAGTTGGTCGCGGTGAGCGCAACCAACTACACCTAAATCGCATCGGATGGAACCGCCCGTACCCTCGGCGGCGTCCCTGTGTTGTGCTCAACGACTATCTCCGTCGACACGATGGCGTCGTGACGCTGACCCAGGCGCTCGAAGTAGGGCTCAGTCGGCACGCGGTGAACAGGCGGGTGAAGTCGGGTCTGTGGCGGCAGTGCTCGCGTGGCGTCTACTTCGTCGACGATCGTCCGTTCACCGACGCGGCCCGCCTCCGCGCCGCGGTGTGGGGCCACGGCGAACACGCCGTCGCGAGCGGGTTGGCCGCTGCCTGGTGGCATGGACTGACGATGTTCGCCCCGGACGTCGTCGAGGTGACCACGCCCCGAAACGGCAGCGGAAGATGCCGACCGGGATCCCGGCTCCGCCGGCGTGATCTGGTACCCGCCGACATCGTCGAGCGACGAGGACTTCGTGTCACCGCCGTCCAACTCACCGTCGTCGAGGCCGCGGTACGGGTCCGCGGCGGCGCAAAGATCCTGGACCGAGCGCTGCAGAACAACATGGAGCTCCGCGAACTCTGGCGTGCCCATCTTCGTAACAAGGGACGTCACGGTTCACCCGCCGCACGCATGCTTCTGCAGGCCGCGGCAGACGGTGCGCAGTCCGAAGCCGAACGGCTCTTCGTCCGGCTGCTCAAACAGGCGGGCATCACCGGGTGGCGGGCGAACCATCGCGTCGGTGGCTACCGCGTTGATGTGGCATTTCTCCGACAGAAGGTGGCTGTCGAGATCGACGGCTTCGCCTTCCACAGCAGTTCGGACGATTTCCACCGAGACCGGTTGCGGCAGAACGACATCGCGTTGGCGGGCTGGCAGGTGCTCAGGTTCACGTGGCTGGACCTCACCGAGTATCCCGAGCGGGTGATCGCCACTCTCCGCTCCGCGATATCGGCGTAGTTTGTCGCGCTCACCACAACGAAGTACACCGAAATCACAAATCGCTCAGCGGGGGCGGACGATCACCTCGTGGATGTGCGCATCGGCCGGCGCGTTGATCGCGTCCGCCGTCACCCGGGCGACGGTCTCCGCGCTGAGGAAGTCGGCCGGGTCGTAGTCGCGGCCCTCGTACGCCCGGAGATCCTGCTGCATCTCGGTCGCTATCCGGCCCGGGTGCACGGACGTGACCCGCAGGCCGGCCTCGTCGTTGCGCAACGAGTCGGCGAACGACCGCAGCGCGAACTTGCTCGCCGAGTACGACGCCAGGCCGGGGGAGGCGTTGATCCCCGAACCGGAGTTGATGAACACGACCTGACCGTCGGCCGCGCGCAGTGCGGGCAACAGCGCCAGCGTGAGCGCGACCGCGCCGATCACGTTCACGTTCATGGTGGCCCGCCATTCGTCGACGGTCGACTCGGCGACCCGCGCCGGATAGGCGACGCCGGCGTTGTGGACGAGCACGTCGAGTTCGACGATCGGTTCTACGGCGGCCGGGATCGCGTCGACGTCGTCGAAGTCGATCTCCCAGGTGGTGGCGCCCAGCCGCTGCGCGACCTCGTCGAGCTGCGCCGACGGCCGCCCGGCCAGGAACAGGGTGTGCGTGGACGCCAGCGCGGTCGCGATGGCCGCCCCGAGCCCGCGCGAAGCGCCTGTGATCATCGCGGTCGGCATGTGGCCAACCCTACCGACCTGCGCGAAACGCCCTGCCGTCGCATGATTGAACGGATGCCCCACGATCCCAGCTTCGCGCCCACCCAACTCGCGGCCCGCGCCGCGTATCTCCTGCGCGGCAACGACCTGGGATCCATGACCACCGCGGCGCCTCTGCTGTACCCGCACATGTGGAGCTGGGACGCGGCGTTCGTGTCGATCGGGCTGGCGCCGCTGAGCGTCGAGCGCGCCGTCGTCGAACTCGACACGCTGCTCTCGGCGCAGTGGCGCAACGGAATGATCCCGCACATCGTGTTCGCCAACGGGGTGGACGGCTACTTCCCCGGCCCCGCCCGCTGGGCCACCTCGGCCCTGGCCGCCGATGCGCCGCGCACCCGGCACACCTCCGGCATCACCCAGCCGCCGGTCCACGCGATCGCGGTGCAGCGCATCCTGGACCACGCCCGCACCCGCGGCCGGTCGACCCGTCAGGTGGCCGAGGCATTTCTGGACCGCCGCTGGGGTGATCTGGTGCGCTGGCATCGCTGGCTGGCCGAATGCCGCGACCAGAACGGCCGTGGCCGCGTCACGCTCTACCACGGCTGGGAGTCCGGCATGGACAACTCCCCGCGGTGGGATGCCGCCTACGCCAAGGTGATTCCCGGTGCGGTGCCGGAATATCAGCGTGAGGACAACGCGATCATCACCGACTCGAGCCAGCGGCCGTCCGACCACGAGTACGACCGCTATCTGTGGCTGCTCGAGGAGATGAAGTCCGCGCGCTACGACGACCATCTGCTGCCGAAGGTGATGAGCTTCGCGGTCGAGGACGTGTTCGTCTCGGCGATCTTCTCGGTGGCGTGCCAGGTGCTCGCCGAGATCGGCGAGGACTACAAGCGCCCGAACGCCGACGTGCGTGACCTGTACGCGTGGGCCGAGCGGTTCCGCACCGGCGTGATCGAGACCACCGACCAACGCACCGGCGCCGCAAGGGATTTCGACGTCCGCGCGGACAAGTGGGTGGCCACCGAGACCGTCGCGCAGTTCGCCCCGCTGCTGTGCGGGGGGCTGCCCCACAACCGGGAGCGGGCCCTGCTGCGCCTGCTGGAGGGGCCGCGGTTCTGCGGGCACCCCGACCTGAAGTACGCGTGCATCCCGTCGACGTCGCCGGTGTCGCGCGACTTCCGGCCCCGGGAGTACTGGCGCGGCCCGATCTGGCCGGTGATGACGTGGCTGTTCGCGTGGTGTTTCGCCCGGCGCGGTTGGGCCGAGCGCGCCCGGGTGTTGCGGCACGAGGGGCTGCGCCAGGCCAGCGACGGGTCGTTCGCCGAATACTACGAACCCTTCACCGGCGAACCGCTGGGCAGTATGCAGCAGTCGTGGACCGCTGCGGCGGTGCTGGACTGGCTGGGCTGACGCCTAGTCCTCGTGCTGTTCGGCGAGGCGTTCCAGCGGCGCCAGCGCCTTGGCCAGGGTGTCGAGCTCCTCGTCGCTGAGCTTCGACAGCAGCGTGGCCAGGTGAGCGCGGCGCGTCGCGAGCGCCTCCCGGTGCTGGACCAGGCCTTCGGGTGTGACCTCGACCAGCACGGCCCGCAGGTCCGAGGGGTCCCGGGAGCGCTTGACCAGGCCGAGCTTCTCCAGCCGGCGGATCGCGACCGTCGTGGTGGGCGTACGGACCCGTTCGTGAGCGGCCAGCTCGGTCATCCGGATCGGGCCGCAGTCGAGCAGCGTGAGCAGGATGGACAGCTGGGCCAGCGTCAGATCGCCGCCTTCGGTGCCCCGATTGGCGTCGCCTCGGCGCAGGACGGAGAACACCTTCGACAGCACACGCTGCAGCTCACCTGCCAACTCGGTGACCTGAGCCTGCGTCTCGACCATAGTTCGCCAGTCTAACGTGTCCGGGCCTGCCGATTTGGCTTTGGCCGTTAATTCACAGCACCTGCGACAGGAACCGCTGCAACCGGTCGGTCTGCGCCGCGTCGAAGATCTGCTCCGGTGGCCCGGCCTCGACGACCTGCCCCTGATCCATGAACACCACCGAGTCGGCCGTCGACCGCGCGAAGCCCATCTCGTGGGTGACCACCACCATGGTCATCCCGTCTGCGGCGAGCTCGGCCATCAGCGCGAGGATGCCCTTGACCAGCTCCGGGTCCAGCGCCGAAGTGGCCTCGTCGAAGAACATGATCTGCGGCGACATCGCGAGCGCGCGGGCGATCGCCACCCGCTGCTGCTGACCACCGGACAGCGTGCCGGGCCGGACGTCGGCCTTCTGCCGCAGCCCGACGCGGTCGAGTTGGGCCAGGCCGAGGTCTCGGGCCTCGTCGGCGGGCAGCCGTTTGAGCTTGCGGGGGGCCAGGGTCACGTTGTCGAGCACGCTGCGGTGCGGGAACAGGTTGAACTGCTGGAACACCATCCCGATTCGCTGCCGCAGCTCGTCGGGGTTGTCCTTGAGCACCGAGCGTCCGTCCAGCAGGATGTCACCGCGGTCGGGTTCGTAGAGCCGGTTCAAGGTCCTCAGCAGCGTCGACTTCCCTGAGCCCGACGGCCCGATGACCGCTGCGGTGGTTCCGGCCGGAACGTCGACGTCGACGCCGCGCAGCACCTTGTTGGGTCCGAACGCGACGTGAATATCGTTGGCGCTCAACGACACCGGATCGACGGGTGCGTCGGCCATCAGATCATCTCCTGGGTCGCCGCCGGCTGGAGGGTGGGCGGATCCTCTTCGGTGGGTCGCCGCCCGCGGCGCAACCGGGCGTCGACGTAGTTCACCAGGTGGGTCAGCGGAATGGTCAGCAGCAGGTAGAACAGGCCCGCGGCGACGAGCGGCGACAGGCTTCCGGTCTGGGCATTGAGGTCGCGCCCGACCTGGAACAGCTCGCGCTGGTCGGCCACCAGGCCGAGGAAGTACACCAGCGAGGACGCCTTGAGCAGTGAGATGAACTGGTTCATCAGCGCGGGCAGCACGCGCCGCACACCCTGCGGGATCACCACCAACCGCATCGACGACGAATAGCTGAAGCCCAGCGCGCGGGACGCTTCGAGTTGCCCGGTCTCCACACTCTGGATGCCGGACCGGAAGATCTCGCCGATGTAGGCCGCGGCCATCAACCCGAGTGCCGCGATACCGAGCGGGAACGGGTTGTTTCCGGTCAACCCGCCGACGATCGGTCCGACGCCGAGGCCGATGAGCAGGATGATCACCACTTCGGGCAGGCCGCGGAAGATGTCGGTGTAGATCCGCGCCGGCCACCGCAGCAGCCGGGACCTCGAGATCCCGGCGACCGCCAGCGCCATCCCCAGCACCAGGCCGATGACCGCGGCGCTGACGGTGAGGATCAGCGTGTTCGGCAGGCCCGTCTTGAGCAGGTCCGGGATGGCCTGCTTGTAGAGATCCCAGTTGAGAAACGAGTCGGACAGTTGGCGCAGGGTCGATTTCGGCGCGGCGGGGCCGGCATCGGACTCCTCCTGTTGCGCGGCGATCGCCTGGAAGTCCGGCAGCTCGGGGGCCGGCGCCGCCTTCGAGCCGGGTTTCCAGCCGGGCGGCAGGGCCCGCGGCACCCAGTCCGAGTACAGCCGCGCCCAGGTGCCGTCGGCGATCACCGCGTCCAGCCCGGAGTTGAGCGCGTCGATCAGCGGCTGGTTCTCCTTGGCCACGGCGTAGGCGATGAAGTTGTCGAGGCTGAACGTGTTCTCGATGATCTGGGCCGGGTCGCCGGCCTGGACGGTGCCTTCGGCCTGCGCCGACGGCGCCACCCACGCATCGATCTGCCGGGTCTTGAGGCTGGCGTAGACGGTGTTGTAGTCGGGGAAGATCACCGGCTGCAGGCGCAGCGTGTCGACGACGTAGGCCTCCTGCACCGTGCCCTGGACGACGCCGATGCGCTGGCCCGGCCCCAGCTTCCCGAACCCGTCGATCGGCGAGCCGCTGGGCACGACCAGCGAGAAGTAGCCGAAGTCGTAGCCGTTGGTGAAGCCGACGGTGCGCCGGCGTGCGTCGGTGGTGGTGATCGACGACGAGCCGACGTCGAAGCGCCGCGCCGCGGTCTGCGCGAGCAGACCGGAGAACTCGGTGCCGACGAAGTTGACTTGCAGACCGAGTTTCCCGGCGATGGCGCGCAGCAGTTCGTTGTCGAATCCGGTGAATTGACCGGCGGAGTCGATGCAGATGCTGGGCGGCGCGTCGGACAGCGTGCCGACGGTCAGCACACCGGGTGTGCCGAGCCCCAGCGCGTCGACGTCGACGCCGTCGAGCGGGCGCACGGTCGGGGTGGTGTAGCGGTCGGCCTCCGGACCCTGTGCGGCGGCAGCGAGGTTCGTCGGTAGCGCGCTGGCGCTTTCCACACCCGGCGGAGCGCACTGGTCGACCTGCGCGCCCGCCGGCGCGGCGCTACACAGGGTGATCACCATCAGCATCGTCGTGATCAGTGCGGCGATCCGTCCGACGTTCATGGGTCTGAACCTAACCACCGGGGCTTGGCAGCACACCCCGGCGGGTCAGCTCGGCGACCATGATCGTGGCCATCAGGTCGGACCGCTCGACGCAGGCGGCGCGCGCGCCGGACGGGTCCCGGTCGGCGATGGCCGTGGCCTCCTGCTGATAGAACGGCAGGAATTCCGCCCGCACCCGCGGATAGGACACCCAGAAGTCCGACGCTGCGAAACACTGCGACGCGCGGATCGCCGCGTGCAGTCGCGGACCGGCGTGCGCGGTGTTGACGACGTCGCGGAACCGTTGGCAGCATTCGTGGAATGCCCTGCGGTCTTTGCCCTTTCGCATGTTCTGCAGCGCCTCGTCGAGCTGGCCGAGCAGGTCCGGGCCGGGATCGGTGGCGGCCCGCGCGGACGCGATCCCATTGAGCACGCCGTACAACTCGTGGTGTTCGTGCAGCGTCGCGGCGTCGAAGCGTTCGACGAACGCGCCGCGGTGATACCGCGTCGAGACGATTCCGTCGTGCTCGAGCTGGACCATCGCCTCCTGGATCGGCACACGGCTCACCCCGAGTGTCTCGGCGATGGCGTTGCGGTCGATGCGGTGGCCGCCGCGCAGCCGGCCGGTCATGACCAGGTCGACGACATGCGCGACGACCTGGTCCTTCTCCTTGACTCCGTAGCGTTTCGGCATCCGCGGGGGCGGATCGCTACCGGCTGTCCCGCCAACGGCACAGCGCTTCGGCGGCGGTCAGGTCGTAGTCCGGGCCGTTCACACCGACGGTCAGCAGGGTGACGCCCAGGCCGACGAGCGCATCCGCCTCGGCGAGCATCGCGTCCTTCCCGCTCTCGGGCACGCCGGAGGAGCGTTCGACGGCCGAGGGGTCGCGGCCGACGTCGGCGCAGTGCCGGTCGAGGACGTCGGCCTTGGCGGGGTAGGTGGTGCGATCGGTGAAACCGTGCCAGACGTCGGCATATTCGGCGACCAGGCGCAGCGTCTTGCGCTCACCCTGACCGCCGATGAGGATCGGGATCTCCCGCGTCGGTGCGGGGTTGAGCTTGGCCAACCGCGACTTGATCCGTGGCAGCGCCTGCGCGAGATCGTCGAGCCGGCTTCCGGCGGTGCCGAATTCGTAGCCGTACTCGTCGTAGTCCTTCTGCTTCCAGCCCGAACCGATACCCAGGATCAGCCGACCGTCGCTGATGTGGTCGACCGTGCGGGCCATGTCGGCCAGCAGTTCCGGATTGCGGTACGAGTTGCAGGTGACCAGCGCGCCGATCTCGATGCGCGAGGTCTGCTCCGCCCACGCCGCCAACATGGTCCAGCATTCGTAGTGGGCGCCGTCCGGATCGCCGTACAGCGGGAAGAAGTGATCCCAGTTGAAGGCGACGTCGACGCCGAGGTCCTCACAGCGGCGTACCGCGTCACGGATGTGGCGGTACTCCGGTGAGTGTTGGGGCTGCAGTTGGACACCGATGCGTACGCGGTAGGTCATGCCTCAATCTATCCCTTCGCGAGCAGACGCAAACTCGCGTGAATTACCTCGGATGAACGCGATTCTGCGTCTGCTCGCGGCTCGTTCTACACGCCGATCTGCCCGTCGGCCTTCCACACCGCGACCACCGACGGCCGCGCCGTGCCGTTGCCGCCCTCGGGCCAGCGGGACACCGGATCGTCGATGCTGTTGTCGTCGTTCTCGCCGGGATGCTGCACGCACACCGTGACGAAGTCGTCGGTCACCACTGGACCGCAGGTCTCGGCGCCGATCGGCACGGTGAGGAATTGCCTGGTCTCACCGCGGTTCTCGCCGTCGAGCGCGACGGCGAACAAGCCGTCGTTGGAGTCCAGCGCGTTGCCGTCGGTGGAGATCCACAGGTTGCCGTGGCTGTCGAACGCCAGGTTGTCCGGGCACGAGATGGGGCTGACCTTCGTCTTGTCGAAGCCCGCGTAGTACGTGTCGGCGGCGGCGGGGTCACCGCACACCAGCAGCAGGTCCCAGGTGAAGCCGGTGCCGGCGTGGTCGTCGGTGATCTCGAGGATCTGCCCGCTCTTGTTGTCGTTGCGGGGGTTGGCCGCGTCGACGGGAGCCTCACCCGGGGCGCCCCGCTCGTCGTTGTTGGTGAGCGCGACGTAGACCTTGCCGGTGGTCGGGTGCGCTTCGACGTCCTCGGGTCGGTCCATCTTGGTGGCGCCGGCCTTGTCCGCGGCCATGCGGGTGAACACCGCGGCCTCCTGGGCGCTGACACCGTCGACCAGCGACTCGGCCTGTCCGTCCGGCCCGGACCGCAACAGCGGAAGCCAGGTGCCGGTACCGCTGAACGAACCCTTCTTCGGCAGGGCGCCGGAGCCGTCGATCTCGCCGGCCGGGATGTCGCTGGAGAGCTTGGCGACGTAGAGCGTGCCCTCGTCGAGGATGCCCATGTTGTGCGTCATCGCGGCGGGCTCACGTCCCGGCTGCATCTTCCGGCTGGAGACGAACTTGTAGAGGTAGTCGAAGCGCTCGTCGTCGCCGGTGTAGGCCACCACCGTGCCGTCATCGGCGACGTGGATGTTGGCCCCCTCGTGTTTGAACCGTCCCAGTGCACTGTGCTTGACGGGCGTGGACTGCGGATCCCACGGATTGAGTTCGACGACGTAGCCGAACCGGTTCACCTCGTTGGGTGTCGCAGCGAGGTCGAATCGGGGATCGAAGGTCTCCCACTTCAGTTCCGAGGGTTCGAGTGCGACGCCGTAGCGGTCCTGTCGGTCGGCGTCCACCGGTGCCGGAGGCGGGGACCCCTCCGCGGCGCCAAAGTAGCTGTGGAAGTTCTCTTCGCCGGAAAGCACTGTGCCCCAGGGAGTCACACCGCCGGCGCAGTTGGCGAAGGTCCCGGCGACGGTGCGGCCGTCCGGGTCGGCCGCGGTCTTGACGAAGTCGGTGCCTGCCGCCGGACCGGTCAGCGTGAACGGGGTGTCGGCGGTGATCCGCCGGTTGTAGCGGCCCATCACGGGTGTGAACCCCTGCGGCGTGCGCTCCACCTCGACCACGCCCATGCCGATGGCCGCGATCTCCACGTCGAACTGGTCGCGGGTGGGGGAGTCGGGGTTGTAGCCGGGGAACATGAACTGCGGGGTGACGTACTCGAAGTTGGTGACGAGCAGGAAGCGGTCGGGTTGCCCGTCCACCGGCAGCAGGGCGGCGAAGTCGTTGTTGAAGCCGAATTGCCCGCGTTGCGCGGCGCCACTCTGCCGGACGAGGTCGAACGCCGGCGCGCCGGGCAGCACGGGGTCGCCCCAGCTGATCACGACCGCCTGCTGGTACCCGTCGGGGATGACGACGGCGTCCTCGCTGTTGGGGGCGACGGGGGTGAACCGCATACCGGGGCGCGGTTCGAGCGGTTGGGCCGACGGGCTCGCGGCCGGGGGAGCCTCGTCGCTGCCGCAGGCGGCGAGCACCGAACCGGCGCCGACAGCGAGAACGGTCACGCCGGTGGCCTGCAGGATCGAGCGCCGCGAGACCTGTTTGACGATGTCGCCGAAATACTCGTTGCCGCTGGTGTTGGGAACCGGCTTGGAGCAGGCATCGCCGCACTTGTAACGGCAGGTGATGTGCTGACGCTTCGACTTCCCGTCGTGCGACACAGGGAGATTCAACGGCACTAACGCCATGGCAGGCAGGATCCTTCCGTCCGCACGGCCGCGGGCTGAGCGACCGATCGCGCGGAAACCTACGGCAATCGGACGTGCAGCAGGCGATGAACAGGTGAACAACCGGTTGCCGCCGCGACACGCGGTTGCGATTTCAACGAATTTGCTGCGGTCCGCGCTGCGCGCGGGATACGTTCCCCGCACATAAATAACGGAGGGGTCAAATCATGGCGGGTCGTCGGGGCGTGCGCCGATCGGAGAGCTTTGCGGTCCGGCGTTGGCTGCAGCTGGGGGCGGCGTCGGCAGGCGTCGGGGCGGGGTTGCTCGGGTTCTCGCTACTGGGTCCGCAGGTCGGTACGGCCGCCGCGGAGACCGCGGGGGAGTCCTCGACCTCGGCGAGTGCCTCCGCATCGGACGACAAACCGTCGGACGCGAAGGATCGGGACACCGAGGACACCGAGGGCGCCGCGGACGCCGACGCTGATGACGCTGACGACGCCGAAACCGAAGTCGATGAGGACGACGAACCCGAAGTCGACGACGAAGACGACACCGAAGACGAGGACGTCGAACAAGAAGACGAACCGGAAGTCGACGAACCCGAGGACGCCGACGAACCCGAGGTCGACCAGGACGACGACGAGGACCACGTCACTCCGTCGGCCGCACACGAGAATTCCGAAGCCGTTGCCCCCGAGGCGAAGTCCCAACCGCAGGCGCGCTCGCTGGCCCCCAAGGCGCCGTCGTCGGGCAGCTGGAGTGAGGTCACCGGGCGGGCGATCTCGAACTGGACCGACGATTCGCAGGGCTGGATCAACTCGCTGCCGGTCGACAACCAGGCCAAGTACCACCTCGAGGGGGCGCTGTGGGCGACCCGTCGCACCTTCTTCAACCAGGCGCCCAATGTTGCGCCTATCCAGATCAGCGGCAAGCTGGACGGCCCGGTGGTCGGAACGATCGGCGCGGTCGATCCCGACGGCGACCGGCTGTTCTACGTCGTCACCCGGGGGCCGCGATCCGGGTCGGTGCATGTCAACGCCGACGGCACCTACACCTACACGCCCGGAGCGGATTTCGACGGTGTCGACACCTTCCGCGTGGTCGCCGTCGACGTCGGACCGCATGTCAACCTGCTCGACCCGTTCCGCCGGGTCGGCACCAGCGCCGACAATCTGGTCAACCAGCGCGCCATCAGGTTCACGTTCGCCTACCGCGACGGAGCCGAGCATTGGACCCCGGAACGGCGCGCGGCGCTGAACAACGTCGCCGACCAGCTGGTGGAGTACTTCACCGTCACCCGGGCGGTGACCGTCACCTACGACGTCCTGGGCGAAGAGGACGCCACCTCACGGACGCTGGCGTGGGCGTACAGCGAGCCCCTCAGCGAGGATGACGGTTACTGGCGAACCGTGGTGCAGAACAAGATCATCTCGGGCGTCGACTCCAACGGCGAGGCGTCGGACGGTCAGATCGCCTTCAACTTCGCGAACAGGTGGGGACTCGGCGAGACCGTCCGACCCGACGAGTTCGACTTCACCTCCACGGCGATCCACGAGATCCTGCACTCATTCGGCTTCATGACCGGCGTCGGCAGCCCGGGCGACAACACCGACCGGAGCTGGCTGATCTTCGACGGCTTCATCGTGGCGGCCGACGGGCGGCGTCCGATCGGCTCCGACCACGTCTGGGATACGCAATACGATCCGTACCTGATCGGTCAGGACGGCGGACTGTACTTCGGCGGAGCCAACGCCATTGCGGCCTACGGCGGCTTCGTTCCGCTCTTCACGCCGACGCCGTGGATGTCCGGCAGTTCGATGCACCATCTGGACGACGACACCTTCACCGGCGTGAACCAGAAGGTCATGAACGCCATGGCGGGTGTCGGCCCGCATGCCCGCCTGTTGAGCCCGATCGAGCTCGGGATTCTGCGGGACCTCGGATACCGGGTGAGCGCACCGCTCGTTCAGCTCTGACGGGACAGCACCCCGCGCAGGATGTAGACCAGCGCCCGCGGTTGATCACCCTGCACGGAGTGCCCGGAGTTCTCGACCACGTGGGTGCGCTGAAAACCGGGCGCGCCCTTGGCGAATGCCTCGGCGTCCTCGTCGTTGACGAAGAACGACTTCGCCCCGCGCACCAGCGTGGTGGGCATGGTGATCGAGGGGACGTCGTCCCACAGTCCTTCGAAGCCGTCGCCCTTGCGGAACGAGTCGTAGCGCCACGTCCAGGTACCGTCCTCGAGCCGCTTGGAGTTGTGGAACACCCCGCGGCGCAATGAGTTCCGATCGCGGTGTGGCGAGGCGGCGACGGTCACGTCGAGCATCGCCTCGAACGACGGGAAGGTGCGGTCGCCCTGCACCAGCGCGACGGCGCCGAGCTGGGCCTTGGTCATCTGCTCGTGGCGTTCGGGCGCCGACGGGGTGACGTCGACGAGCACCAGTTCGGGCACCAGCGCGGGTTCGGTGGCCGCGATGCGGAGCGCGGTCAGCCCGCCCAGCGACATCCCGACGACCAGCCGCGGCCGCGGCGCCCACTCACGCAGGACCGGACGCAGCGTCTCGGCGTTGAGCTTCGGTCCGTAGTCGCCGTCCTCGCGCCACGCGGAGCGGCCGTGTCCGGGGAGGTCGACGGCGAGCGCGGGCACGCCCAGTCCGAGCACGACGGTGTCCCACGTGTGCGCGTTCTGTCCGCCGCCGTGCAGGAAGATCACGCGCGGTTCGTCGTCGCCCCACTTGATCGCGCTGATCGGTCCGGCCTCGATGCGCGCCGCCGGCGGGATCTCGGAGGCGCCGATCTGCTCGGCGTTCTCGGGCAGCAGGGCGAATTCGTCGAGGTTGAGCAGTTCAGCGTCGGTGACCACGGATCGAACCTACTCATGAAACGACTCTGCGCCCAGGGTGGAGAAGTGCGAGAGCCGCACACCCTGGACGCAGAGTCAACGTGGAGGAGGTCAGCCCTCGATGAAGGTTTCCAGCTGCGTGCGGGCGACGTCGTCGGGCAGCTGCTGCGGCGGGCTCTTCATCAGATACGCCGACGCGGCGACGACGGGGCCGCCGACACCGCGGTCCTTGGCGATCTTCGCGGCGCGGACCGCGTCGATGATGACGCCGGCCGAGTTCGGCGAATCCCACACCTCGAGCTTGTACTCCAGGTTCAGCGGTACGTCACCGAAGGCGCGGCCCTCGAGGCGGACGTAGGCCCACTTGCGGTCGTCGAGCCAGCCGACGTGGTCGGACGGGCCGATGTGGACGTCCTTGGTGTTGAACTCGCGCTGCAGGTTGCTGGTCACGGCCTGGGTCTTGGAGATCTTCTTGGACTCCAGGCGCGAACGCTCGAGCATGTTGAGGAAGTCCATGTTGCCGCCGACGTTGAGCTGCATGGTGCGGTCGAGCTGCACGCCGCGGTCCTCGAACAGCTTGGCCATCACGCGGTGGGTGATGGTGGCGCCGACCTGGCTCTTGATGTCGTCGCCGACGATCGGCACGCCGGCGTCCTCGAACTTCTTCGCCCACACCGGGTCGGATGCGATGAACACCGGAAGCGCGTTGACGAACGCCACGCCTGCGTCGATCGCGCACTGGGCGTAGAACTTGTCGGCCTCCTCCGAACCCACCGGCAGGTAGGACACCAGCACGTCGACCTTGGCGTCCTTGAGCGCCTTGACCACGTCGACGGCCTCGGCGTCGGACACCTCGATCGTGTCGGCGTAGTACTTGCCGATGCCGTCGAGGGTCGGGCCGCGCTGCACGACGACGTCGGTCGGCGGCACGTCGGCGATCTTGATGGTGTTGTTCTCCGACGCGAAGATCGCCTCGGACAGGTCGAAACCGACCTTCTTGGCGTCGACGTCGAAGGCGGCGACGAATTTGACGTCGCGCACGTGGTAGGGCCCGAAGCGAACGTGCATCAGACCGGGCACGGTCGCGTTCTCGTCTGCGTCCTTGTAGTACTGGACGCCCTGTACCAGCGAGGACGCGCAGTTGCCGACGCCGACAATGGCGACCCGGATGTCTCCTGCGTGCTCAGTCATGGCCGTTCTCTCCCTCTCCTACTGAAATTCGGTGGTGCTGCCTGTGGTCGCCCCGGTTCAAGGCTGTGCTCACGTGTTGTCCGGACTCCCCTGCCCGAGACGCTCTGCCGCGATGAGTTCGTTGAGCCACTTCACTTCGCGCTCGCTGGACTCCAACCCCAACTGGTGCAACTGCCGGGTGTATCGGTCGAATGAGCTGCTGGCCCGCGCCACTGCTTCACGCAGACCTTCGCGACGTTCCTCCACCTGACGACGGCGACCCTCGAGGATCCGCATCCTGGCTTCGGCCGGGGTGCGGTTGAAGAAGGCGAGATGCACACCGAATCCGTCGTCGGAGTAGTTCTGCGGGCCGGTGTCCGCCACGAGCTCGGCGAAGCGCTGCTTACCGGCGTCGGTGAGCTGGTAGACCCGCCGGGCCCGTCGACGCGTCACTGTGCCCGCGGGCGCGGCGTCCTCGACGATCAGCCCGTCGACCTGCATGCGGCGCAACGCCGGGTACAGCGAACCGTACGAGAAGGCGCGGAACGCACCGAGCAGACCGGTCAGGCGTTTACGCAGTTCATAGCCGTGCATCGGCGATTCGAGCAGCAGACCGAGAATGGCGAGTTCCAGCACCCGGAACCACCCCCTCACGATCCGCACCGTCGCTACGACGCATCGACACCTCGTTGAATAGTATCGCGCCGATATATTCGACGCCACACGGGGCGTTGCCTGCTGTTTGCCTGCCGGTCACCTGGACCGGCCGCTCAGCTGCTCGGCGGCCAGATCGCCTTGGTGGTGCCGTCCGGGAACAATTCGATCCGCCCGGTGCCGAAATCGCTGTTCGCGACGATCTCGACGGCCACCAGGTCGGGCGTCGCCGGATCGCCGGACGGTCCGACGCGCACCCAGGTGTCGGTGACGTCGGCCCGGTTCATCCCGAGGGTGTCGGGCGCGCCCCGCATCACCGCCAGGGTCTTCTCGTAGTCGAATCTCGCCAGGTCGACGAGCCGGTCGTCGCTGCTCAGCGTGCTGGGCGAACCCCACGGGTCACCCCAGCCGCCGCGGTAGTCGTAGTTCTGCTGGCGCCGGTTGTCGGTCGGGTCCGGCCGGTCCAGCGACGCGTAGTCGGAGTGGATGTCCAGTTCGTAGCCCATCGTGCTGCCGAACCGCTGCCGCATCTGCTCGAACAGCCCGGTGAATCCGTTGAGGGACTGCAGCTGCCGCGGCGGGGTGAGCACGACGGGTTCGATGCCGTCCGATTTGGCGCCCGGATCGCTCTGGAAGTCCAACGGCGAACTGGTGTTGCCGTAGAGCCCCCAGCCGATGCACATGCCGAGCACGACGAGAACCGCGGCCATCGCCGCCTTCACTCCCCAGCCCGTCGGCGCGGAGATGCGGCGCGGGGGTTTGGGGCGGCTCAGATCCGGGAGTTGCACCGGTGCGTTGCCGGTCTGCAGATCCGACACCAGCGCCTGCAGATCGCCCAGCGTCGCGGCATGGGTCGCGGCCTTGACCCGCTCCCCGTGCTCGGCCATCGACAGCTGTCCCTCGCTCAGCGCGGTGTCGAGCACCTGACAGGTGTCGTTGCGGTCGCTGTCCTTGGCCCGGGTCCCCGCCGTCCGCCGCCCGGAGCTGCTCACTGCCACGCCGAGATCGTAAGAGTTCGATGGGCGATACCGCAGACCAGACGCGGAATCGGCGGTGACGTTGCGGCGTCTCACACCGGCCTCGAGTGGGCCGACGTACTCTGGTCACCGTGCGATTGCAGAGACAGGTGGTGGACTACGCGCTCCGGCGCCGGTCCCTGCTTGCCGAGGTCTACTCGGGGCGCACCGGCGTCTCGGAGGTCTGTGACGCCAACCCCTACCTGCTGCGCGCCGCGAAGTTCCATGGCAAGCCCAGTTCGGTGATGTGCCCGATTTGCCGTAAAGAGCAGTTGACGCTCGTGTCGTGGGTGTTCGGTGATCACCTCGGCCCGGTGTCGGGGTCGGCGCGCACCGCCGAGGAGCTGGTCCTGTTGGCCACCAAGTTCGACGAGTTCTCCGTACATGTGGTGGAGGTATGCCGAACCTGTGAATGGAATCATCTGGTGAAGTCGTATGTGCTCGGCGCGGTGCGGCCGCCCAAGGCCCCGCGCGGTACCCGGCCGGCGCGCAAGAGCGCGCGTACGGCGAGTGAATAGCGAAGGGCGCCACGAACGGCCGGTCGACGATGTCCGCAGGGGACACTCGGCTGACCGTGTCGGCGCGCCGCCTCCAGGATCCGACCCGGCGTTCGGCAAGGGCCCGCGGCACGCCGATCGGGGCCGTCCGCCCGGTCCGCCTCAGGGCCCGGTGCAGGGTCGTCTGCAAAGGCCACCCGAACCGGCTCCGCGCAACCGTCCGCCGCGGGCGCCCGACGACAACCGCACGGCGATCCTGCCGGCGATCCGCGACGAACAGCCGCGGCATCTGCGTGATCCGATCGACGTGGTCAAGGCCGCTCTGGAAGGCAGCCCGCCGCAGAAGCCGCCGCCGCCGCGCGGTCCGGGCGGCGGTGGCGACGGGCCGTCCGGTCCGCCGCCCGGCGGGCGTCGGCACTGGCGTGAGCGCGTCAACTGGAGGTGGGTCCGGCGCGGCCTGATCACGGCGGCCGTGGTGTTGATCGTGCTGCCGCTGGTCACGTTCGGGATGGCGTACATGATCGTCGACGTCCCCAACCCGGGCGACATCCGGACCAATCAGGTGTCGACGATCCTGGCCAGCGACGGCAGTGAGATCGCCAAGATCGTCCCGCCCGAGGGCAACCGCGTCGACGTCAACATCGACCAGATCCCGGTCCACGTGCGGGACGCGGTGATGGCCGCCGAGGACCGCGACTTCTACTCCAACCCGGGGTTCTCGTTCACCGGCTTCGCCCGTGCGTTCAAGAACAACCTGTTCGGCGGCGACCTGCAGGGTGGGTCGACCATCACCCAGCAGTACGTGAAGAACGCGCTCGTCGGCTCCGAGCGCGGCGGGCTGGGCGGCATCACCCGCAAGGCCAAGGAGCTGGTCATCTCGACGAAGATGTCCGGCGAGTGGTCCAAGGACCAGGTGATGCAGTCGTATCTGAACATCATCTACTTCGGACGCGGCGCCTACGGCGTGGCGGCGGCGTCGAAGGCGTACTTCAACAAACCGGTCGAGCAGCTCACGGTGGCCGAGGGCGCACTGCTGGCCGCGCTCATCCAGCGTCCGTCCGCGCTCGACCCGGCCGTCGATCCGGAGGGCGCCGCCGACCGGTGGAACTGGGTGCTCGACGGCATGGTCGAGATCGGGGCGCTCTCGGAGTCCGATCGCGCCGCGCAGGTGTTCCCGCCGACGGTGCCCCCCGACGTCGCGCAGACCCAGAACCAGACGACCGGCCCCAACGGCCTCATCGAGCGTCAGGTGCAGCGCGAACTGCTCGAGTTGTTCAACATCAGCGAGCAGCAGCTCAACACCGAGGGTCTGCAGATCACCACGACGATCGACCCGAAGGCGCAGCGGGCGGCCGAGGAGGCCGTCGCGGAGTACCTGGACGGTCAGGACCCCGACATGCGCACCGCGGTGGTGTCGATCGATCCGAAGACCGGCGGGGTCAAGGCGTACTACGGCGGTTCGGACGCCAACGGGTTCGACTTCGCCCAGGCCGGTCTGCCGACGGGATCGTCGTTCAAGGTCTTCGCGCTCGTGGCCGCGCTGCAGCAGGGCATCGGCCTGGGCTACCAGGTCGACAGCTCCCCGCTCGAGGTCGACGGCATCAAGATCAGCAACGTCGAGGGCAACAGCTGCGGCACCTGCAACATCGCCGAGGCGCTGAAGCGCTCGCTGAACACGAGCTACTACCGCCTGATGCTCGATCTCAACAACGGGCCCCAGGACGTGGCCGACGCCGCCCATGAGGCGGGTATCCCCGAGAGCTTCCCGGGTGTCGAGCACACGTTGAGCGAGGACGGGCAGGGCGGACCGCCGAACAACGGAATCGTGCTGGGCCAGTACCAGTCCCGGGTGATCGACATGGCCTCGGCGTACGCCACGCTGGCCGCCTCCGGCGTCTACCACAAGCCGCACTTCGTCCAGAAGGTCGTCAACTCCGAGGGTGACGTGCTGTTCGACGCCGCCCAGGAGGACAACAGCGGCGAGCAGCGCATCGACAAGAACGTGGCCGACAACGCCACCGCGGCGATGCAGCCGATCGCCGCGTACTCGAACGGTCACGCCCTGGCGGGCGGGCGGCCGTCGGCGGCCAAGACCGGGACCAACCAGCTCGGCGACACCGACGACAACCGCGACGCGTGGATGGTCGGGTTCACCCCGTCGCTGTCCACCGCAGTGTGGGTCGGCACCGTGGAGGGCAACAAACCGCTCGAGAACAAGTGGGGCTCGCCGGTGTACGGCTCGGGTCTGCCGTCGGACATCTGGAAGGCCACGATGGACGGCGCGCTCGAGGACACCGACAACGAGGAGTTCCCCGAGCCCGAGGAGATCGGCGGGTACGCCGGTGTGCCGCAGGCGCCGCCGCCGCGTCAGACCTACACGACCACCGCACCGCCGACGCCGTCGCAGACCGTCATCCAGCCGACGCTGGAGGTCGCCCCCGGCATCACGATCCCGCTGGGCCCGCCGACGACGGTCCCGGTGGGCCCGCCGCCACCGATCGGCCAGCCGGTGCCCGCGCCCGGGGTGCCCGCACCCGTCGCGCCCGCGCCGGGTGTTCCGCCGCCGCCGGTCGCCCCGGGTGTGCCCGTGCCGCCCGGTCCGCCGCCGCCTCCGTGACGGCGCCCGAGGAGGAGCGGGCCGAACCGGAACCCCGGTGGGTGTCGCCGGCGCCGCTGGCGCACGACCTGCGCAGCGCCGACGACCGCGACCTGCCGAGCCGTACCGACCCCATCGGTGCCGCGCTCGCGGAGACCGTCGGCGGCCCGGTGGGCCGGCATGCGCTGATCGGCAGGCAGCGGTTTTTGACACCGCTGCGCGTCATGCTGATCATCGCGGTCGCCTTCCTGGCGCTGGGCTATTCGACGAAGGCCGCGTGTCTGCAGTCCACCGGCAGCGGGTCGGCCGATCAGCGGGTGGCGAACTGGGAGAACAACCGCGCCTATTACCAGCTCTGCTACTCCGACACCGTGCCGCTCTACACCGCGGAACTGCTGAACCAGGGCAAGTTCCCGTACAAGTCGAGCTGGATCGAGGTCGACGGCAGCGGTGATCCGCGGATCACCCACGACGGCGAGGTCGCCGTGCGGTACATGGAGTATCCGGTGCTGACCGGGCTGTACCAGTACGTGTCGATGGCGCTGGCCAAGACGTACTCCGCGGTCACGCGCGCGGTGTCGGTCCCGGTGGTCGCCGAGGTGGTGATGTTCTTCAACATCGCCGCGTTCGGGCTGGCGCTGGCCTGGCTGGCCACGGTGTGGGCGACGGCGATGCTGGCCGGCCGCCGGGTCTGGGATGCGGCGCTGGTGGCCGCGTCACCGCTGGTGATCTTCCAGATTTTCACCAACTTCGACGCGCTGGCAACGGCTTTCGCGGTCGGCGCGATGCTCGCCTGGGCGCGGCGAAAACCGGTGCTGGCCGGTGCGTTGATCGGCCTCGGGGTGGCGGCCAAACTGTATCCGCTGCTGCTGCTGGTGCCGTTGGCGCTGCTGGCGGTGCGGACCGGGAGACTGCGCGAAGTGGCCAAGGTGGCCGCGACGGCGGCGGTCACCTGGCTGCTGGTGAACCTGCCGATCATGGTGCTGTTCCCACGAGGGTGGTCGGAGTTCTTCCGGCTGAACACCCGTCGCGGGGACGACATGGACTCGCTGTACAACGTGGTGAAGTCGTTCACCGGGTGGCGCGGTTTCGACACCGACCTCGGATTCTGGCAGCCGCCGACCATTCTCAACGCCGTCACCGCGGTGCTGTTCGCCTCCTGCTGCATCGCGATCGGGTACATCGCGCTGACCGCACGGCAGCGCCCGCGGGTGGCGCAGCTCGCGTTCCTGGTGGTCGCGGCGTTTCTGTTGACCAACAAGGTGTGGAGTCCGCAGTTCTCGCTGTGGTTGGTGCCGCTGGCCGTGCTGGCGCTGCCGCACCGGCGGATTCTGTTGGCGTGGATGACGATCGACGCGCTGGTGTGGGTGCCCCGCATGCTCTACCTCTACGGCGAGGCGAACCGCGGGTTGCCCGAACAGTGGTTCACCGCGACCGTGCTGCTGCGTGACGTCGCGGTGATCACGTTGTGCGCGTTGGTGATCCGTCAGATCTACCGCCCCGAACTGGATCTGGTCCGTGCCGGCGGGCGCGTCGACGACCCGGCGGGCGGCGTCTTCGACCGGGCGCCCGATGATCCGCCGCGCTGGCTGCCCGACTGGTTGCAGCCGTCGGCCCGGCGGGTCCGGGTCGAGGCCCCGCCACCGGCTCCCGAAGAGCAGCCGACGGATTTCGCAGCTCAGACCCGTCTCCTGTAGCCTGGGCAGGTTGCCGACGCAGGCGACCCTCCTGCCACGGAATTCGCCGTGGCCGCACTACGACCATAGGAGGTGATGAGGTTCTAATGCGTCCATACGAAATCATGGTCATTCTCGACCCCACACTTGACGAGCGCACGGTAGCTCCCTCGCTGGAGACGTTCCTGAACGTCATCCGCAAGGACGGCGGAAGCGTTGACAAGGTGGACATCTGGGGCCGCCGCAGGCTCGCCTACGAGATCGCCAAGCATGCCGAGGGCATTTACGCGGTGATCGACGTCAAGGCCGCCCCCGCCACGGTGACCGAGCTCGACCGTCAGCTCAGCCTGAACGAGTCGGTGCTGCGCACCAAGGTCATGCGGACCGACAAGCACTGATCACCGAACGGCTCCGGGTGTCATTCGCCTTGCGTAGGCTCGCGCCCAACATGCCGTCCATTTCAGGAGGACCCAGTGGCTGGTGACACCACCATCACCGTCGTCGGAAACCTGACCGCCGATCCGGAATTGCGGTTCACGCCGTCCGGTGCGGCCGTCGCCAACTTCACCGTGGCGTCCACGCCGCGGATCTACGACCGCCAGAGCGGTGAGTGGAAGGACGGCGAAGCGCTGTTCTTGCGCTGCAACATCTGGCGCGAGGCCGCCGAGAACGTGGCCGAGAGCCTGACCCGGGGGTCTCGGGTCATCGTGACCGGACGGCTCAAGCAGCGGTCCTTCGAAACCCGTGAGGGTGAGAAGCGCACCGTCATGGAGGTCGAGGTCGACGAGATCGGCCCCTCGCTGCGGTATGCCACGGCCAAGGTCAACAAGGCCAGCCGAGGCGGCGGCGGAGGCGGCGGCTTCGGTGGCGGTGGCGGCGGGGGATCCCGTGGCAGCGGCGGTGGTGGACAGGCGGCTGCGGCCGAGGACCCGTGGGGCAGCGCCCCGGCATCGGGCTCCTTCAGCGGCGCCGACGACGAGCCCCCCTTCTGAGTGGCTCCCGAAGCACTCCCGAAAGAACATTGAGAAAGAGATAGCGATATGGCCAAGTCCAACAAGCGGCGGCCGGCACCGGAGAAGCCGGTCAAGACCCGCAAGTGCGTGTTCTGCTCCAAGAAGGGCCAGGACATCGACTACAAGGACACCGCACTGCTGCGTACCTACATCAGCGAGCGCGGCAAGATCCGTGCCCGCCGGGTGACCGGCAACTGCGTGCAGCATCAGCGCGACATCGCGGTCGCCGTGAAGAACGCCCGTGAGGTGGCCCTGCTGCCGTTCGGTTCGTCGACGCGGTAGACCGCCACCGGAAACGAGAGATCAACGAGATGAAACTGATTCTGACCGCCGACGTGGAACACCTCGGCGAGCCCGGTGACACCGTGGAAGTCAAGGACGGCTACGGCCGTAACTACCTGCTGCCGCGCGGGCTGGCGATCGTCGCCAGCCGGGGCGCCCAGCGCCAGGCCGACGACATTCGTCGCGCCCGGGAGCTCAAGACCGTCCGCGGTCTCGAGCACGCCAACGAGATCAAGACCGCCCTCGAGGCGCTCGACACCGTCGAGCTCGCGGTGAACGCGTCGGCCGACACCGGCAAGCTGTTCGGTTCGGTCACGTCCACCGATGTGGTTGCCGCGATCAAGAAGGCCGGCGGGCCGAACCTCGACAAGCGGACGGTCCAGCTGCCGAAGGCGCACATCAAGAGCCTCGGCACGCACGCCGTTTCGGTGCGGCTGCACCCGGGTGTGGAAGCCTCGGTGTCGCTGAACGTCGTCGCCGAAAGCTGACACCAGCGTCAAATACGCCCGGGTGGGAACTGATCTTGTTCCCACCCGGGCGTTGCTGTGTCTTCTGGCGAACTTCTTCGGCCGAAGTTTGCGTAGCGAACGTTATCTGGTGTTAACCTGCCCGGCGCTGCCGCGCTACTCAACACGCCCGACTCGTCAACCCGCCACGACACGCCGGGGAAGTTTCTATCCACAACGAATTACTGGCGCTGTGATGCGCTTATCTGCAGTGATATCCACATAACGAACCTTCATCCACAGGTTCTCCCCAACGCCTCAACATGCGCGGCCTGATCTATCCACACGCGATGCACAGGTTCCTCCACAGGCCTGGTTCCCGGCCGCCCCAGCAACGTCTAACGTTGGCCCTCGCGCGGAGTTGTCGGTGGGGGTCCCTACAGTCGCAACGAGCGGAAAGCGAACTGACGTTCGACAGATTGAGGGGGTCTCGTGGCTGTCGTGGACGACCGTGGTCATCCGGACATGGACGCTCCTCCGCCCAGTGAGGATTTCGGCCGTCAACCTCCGCATGACGCCGCGGCCGAGCAGGCCGTTCTCGGCGGCATGCTGCTCAGCAAGGACGCGATCGCCGACGTGCTCGAACGGCTGCGTCCCGGCGATTTCTACCGGCCGGCACACCAGAACGTGTACGACGCCGTTCTCGACCTGTACGGGCGCGGTGAGCCCGCCGACGCGGTGACGGTGGCCGCCGAGTTGGACCGGCGTGGGCTGCTGCGGCGGATCGGCGGGGCGCCGTATCTGCACACGCTGATTTCCACGGTGCCGACGGCGGCCAACGCCGGGTTCTACGCGGGCATCGTGGCCGAGAAGGCGCTGCTGCGCCGGTTGGTGGAGGCGGGTACCCGCGTCGTGCAGTACGGCTATGCGGGCGCCGACGGGGCGGACGTGGCCGATGTGGTCGACCGGGCGCAGGCCGAGGTCTACGACGTGGTGGACCGGCGCTCGTCCGAGGACTTCGCCGTACTGGAGAGCCTGCTGCAGCCCACGATGGACGAGATCGACGCCATCGCCTCCCAGGGCGGGATCTCGCGCGGTGTGCCGACGGGTTTCACCGAACTCGACGAGTTGACCAACGGCCTGCACTCGGGCCAGATGATCGTGATCGCGGCGCGGCCGGGTATGGGGAAGGCGCTCGCGCTCGATACACCGCTGCCGACGCCGGACGGCTGGACCACCATGGGCGAGGTCGCCGTGGGTGACCAGTTGATCGGTGACGACGGCAAGCAGACCCGGGTGGTGGCGGCGACCGACGTGATGGTCGGCCGGCCCTGCTACGAGGTCGAGTTCTCCGACGGCACCGTCATCGTCGCGGACGCCGAACATCAGTGGCTCACTGATACGCGGGCGTCGCGGAGGTCCACGCAGGAAGCGGCGATCCGTACGACTGAGGAGATTGCGGCGACGCTGCGCTGCCCGACCGCCGACCGCCGTCTGAACCACTCGGTCACCAACGCGGCGGCGCTCCAAGCGCCCGAGCGCGATCTGCTTGTGCCGCCGTACACGCTGGGTGCTTGGCTCGGTGACGGCACCTCCGCGGCTGCGCAGATCACCTGTGCTGATCCAGAGATCGTGATGCGCATCGAGGGAGAGGGCATCGAGGCACACCGGTCGGCCAGCGCTCTATACCGGTATCAGCTGCGATTGCCCGAGCCTGCAGCCATTGCGCCCCGAGAGTGCGAGGTGTGTGGCGCAAAGTTCGTTCCCCAGACCAGCCAGGTGCGCACGTGCGGACGGTCGTGTGGCGGGCGGGCGCGATTCGTGTCCGCGCCGGTGCCGCCACCCTCCTGTGAGCGGTGCGGGGGACGATCCTGCGGACTGCGCCTATGCCAGCGCTGCCACAGCGAAGTAGGGACGCTGCAGGGTCGGCTCCGCACGATCGAAGTGCTGGGCGACAAGCACATCCCCATGGACTATCTGCGAGCGTCGGAGTCGCAGCGGCGGGCCTTGCTCGCGGGACTGCTCGACACCGACGGAACGGTCACCGTTGGCGGCGGGATCCAATTCAGTGTCACGAACAAGCGACTCGCGTCGGACGTCGCGGAGTTGGTGGTGAGCCTGGGTTACCGGTGCCAGACCTCGACCAAGGTCGTGAAAGGCCGCTGGGAGAGTACATCGGTCGCGTACACCCTCAACTTCTCCACGGACGACGAAGTCTTCGGGCTCAGTCGAAAGGCATTGCTGCACAAGGAACGGCGCGGCGCCACGAGCACCGCCCGTTCCGGGTCGCGCTTCATCGTCGACGTGCGGCCGGTACCCAGCGTTCCCGTGCGGTGCGTCGAGGTCGACAACACCAGCCATATGTACCTGGCGAGTCGGTCGATGGTGCCGACGCACAACTCCACACTGGGACTGGATTTCATGCGGTCCTGCTCGATCAAGAATCAGCTCCCGAGCGTCATCTTCTCCCTGGAGATGAGCAAGTCCGAGATCGTCATGCGATTGCTGTCGGCCGAGGCGAAGATCAAGCTGGCCGACATGCGCTCGGGCCGGATGAGCGATGACGACTGGACGCGGTTGGCGCGGCGGATGAGTGAGATCAGCGAGGCTCCGCTCTACATCGACGACTCGCCGAACCTGACGATGATGGAGATCCGGGCGAAGGCGCGCCGGCTCCACCAGAAGGCCGGACTGCGGCTCATCGTCATCGACTACCTGCAGCTGATGACGTCGGGCAAGAAGGTCGAGTCACGCCAGCAGGAAGTGTCGGAGTTCTCCCGAAACATGAAGCTGCTGGCCAAGGAACTCGAGGTCCCCGTGATCGCCATGAGCCAGCTGAACCGTGGTCCCGAGCAGCGGACGGACAAGAAGCCGATGCTCTCGGACCTTCGCGAGTCAGGCGCGATCGAGCAGGACGCCGACATGGTGATCCTGTTGCACCGGCCCGATGCGTTCGAGCGTGACGATCCGCGCGGCGGCGAGGCCGACCTCATCGTGGCCAAGCACCGTAACGGCCCGACGAAGACGATCACCGTTGCACACCAACTGCATCTGTCGCGCTTCGCGAACATGGCCCACGCGTAGGGGCTTCGTGGGCTGGATCGCCGAACCCGCCTGTCCTGTCCTTCTTTTGAACAGCCGGGCCGGCGACCGTCGGACGCGGCGGGTGTCAGCGCCGCGTCCCTGTCATAGCCGCTAAGCGATGTTGTTGGTGTACGGCGGCAGCCAACCGGGTTCGTCGGGCAAGACCCTATTTGGCGCTACGACGCAGGACTCCTGAGCCCGGGTGGTCCGGGGGACCGGGTAGCCGCCGGTACAGGTGAAGCTGCCGTTCCCGAGGTCCTGGGCGCAGCAGGCTTCCCACCCGCCGCGATGCCGTGGGGTGCGGGTGTGATGTGTGGCGGTCAGGCCGCCTGAGCTTCCGGTGGTGCGGGGCCGCCCGGCTCACCAGGACTGTCGGCGGACCGGGTGGGCGAGTCCGGCTCCACTGGGTCGGGCTCGTCGGCGTCGTCAGCGGGCTCGGCGGGGTCGTCGGGCGCGTCGGGGTCGTCGGGTGGGGCGAGGAGGCGTTCGGGTCGGTGGTAGTGGTTGATCCGGGTTTGGCCGGTGTCCAGCGGTGGGGGTGGGATCCATTCGACGTCGTGTTGGTCTGTCATGCGGGTGGTCCAGCCGTTGTCTTTGTCGACAACGCGGTTGTCGGGTCCGCAGGCCAGCCCGAGTTCGTCGATATTGGTGTTGGCGCCATCGGCCCAGTCGGAATCGACATGGTGAACCTGGCAGCCGTAGGCGCCGACAGTGCAGCCGGGTTTGGTGCAGCCACCATCTCGGGCGGTCAGCATGATGCGTTGCGCCGGGGACGCGGTGCGTTTGGTGCGGAACAGATCTAGCGCCGATCCGGTCGCGCGGTCGAACACCGCGAGGTAGTGGTTGGCGTGGCCGGCCATCCTGATCACGTCCTTGATCGGGATCATGGTGCCGCCCCCGGTGGTGCCGACCCCGGCGCGCGATTCGAGGTCCTGCAGGGTGGTGCGGATGATGACCGAGACCGGCAGCCCGTTCAACTGACCGAGCTCTCCGCTCATCACCGCGATGCGCCCGATCGCCACCATCGCATCGTGTTGCCGCTGGGCCAGGGTGCGGTGGTCGTTGTCGATCTGGGCTTGGGTGGGCGTGCCCGAGGTGCAGGGTTCGGGATCGTCGGGATTGCACATCCCCGGTGCGGCGTACTTGGCGAAGATGACCTCCCACACCGCCCACGCTTCCGGCGTCAGGTGGCCGGACAGGTCGACCATCCCGTCGTCGCGCTGTTTGTGCTTGGTGACCCCGCGTTTGCGGGCACATTCGGTGTCATCGGGTTCGGGACCGTCCTGGTCGAGCAGAAACAGGATCAGCTCGGCGGCGTCTTTGAGTTCCTTGGGACCCACACCCACGGCGGTGCGCACCAGGGTGACCTCGCACTGCTCACGGGTGGCGGGGTCGACGAATCCGGGCAGCTTGTCGACGGCTTTGCGGATGACCTCCACGTGCTCCCCGGTGATCAACCCGTGCGCCTGCGCGATCGCGGTGGCGGCCAACTTCGGCGGTAGCGAGGGGCCGGTCACCGCCGGGCGTGGCGCCAAAAGGGCGGCCTCGGTGAGGCGCCGGTGGGCCTCGCCGGTCGATATCCGCCAGCGGATTGTGAGGACCTCTTTCCACGATTTGGCGCCCAGCTGCTGCGGTGTCGCCTCGACCTGCAGGCGGGCCAGCAGCCGGTGGCGCAGCGCGGGCAGCTGACACCCCAGCCCCTCGAGTTCATCCAGCGCCGCCAGGAGATCGTGGTGGCCGAGTAGGTCGACATCGCAGGCGGCCACCGCGTCGCAGGCGGCGCGCAGCGCCGTCACCGCATCCTGGAGACCGCCAACCGACATAGATCGAACATACATTCGACCACCGACAAAACCCGTCGCCCGCATCGAGTCGGCTTGGATGGCGGGCCGGTGCCGGTCCTGTAGCGGCCGCCACCAGGTCGTGAGCGGCGTCCTCCAGTGCGGGTCGTAGCAGTGTTCGGGCATGGGCTCTACCCGCTGCATAACGCTGCGTACCACCACGCCGACGCCAACCGTCGCGACGCAGCGACGGCTTTCGGAGACGTTGGGACGAGCAGGAACCCGATTGGTCGCGGGACTACGGGAACAACACCCAATCCATGGCCCCCTTCGCAGGCTGGTGGCGGGTAACTCGTGCGGCAGACCGAATTGTCGGTGGGCATCAGTAAAATGTTCGCCTGCTTGAGGTCCGGGTTCCGGGGGGAATTCCGGGGGAGGGGGATGAATGGCAGTCCGAGAGTTCCGGGATGACAACGGTGACCGTGACGATGACTTCCTGGCCTGGCTCGCCGCCAACCCCGGCGGCTATGTGATCAACATCCTGCGCAGCTACAGCGTCAGCGGGGCCCGTCTTCACCGTGCCAGCTGCCGGACGATCAATGGTCAGAACCCCGGTGGGGGCAAGTGGATCGGACAGTACGCGAAAGTATGCGCGCCCGATCCGGCCGAGATCGACCAGTGGGCGGTCGACAGGCTCGGCGAGCCGATCGTGCGATGCGGAATCTGCCACCCGAAAGAGCTGACTCACAATGCGTTTCGGCAAGCCACAGCGCGAGCACGGAGATCGCCGTGACGCACGAGGGGCAATTCCTGCTCCACGGACCGGAACCGGACAGCGCCGTAGTCGTGGCCTGGACCGATGATTACATCCGATTCGAGCGCCGGCCACCGTGGCAAGAGCGTCTGCGACATGAGATCCGTGATCGTTGCCGGCAGCTCGAACCGTCGGCGGAGCAAGTGTTGCACGCCACGTTCGGCGGCGCGAAACTCCCGAATGCCGACGTCGAGAATCTCGTGCTCTACAACATCGGCACGTTCAAGGTCGCCGGCCGCAACGGGATCCGCTTCGAACTCGCGGACACACTGCCGGCGGCTCCAGATGGCGCCGACTATCGATTCCACTACCGCTACGCGCTCGCGCCCCGTTCTGAACCCTTCTCACATTGGAGCAAAGGCCGAGCACTCGGCTCCTTCGACTGGACTGATCTGGGTGTGTTCAAGTCCGAAAAGCAATTGGCGCAAGTCTGGCTGGCGCTGTGGCGCGGCGACTGTCAGGTGTTCTCCCCGGTGATCGGGCCCGACACACCATTCGGCGTCCGAATCGAAGTTCGGGCACCACATCGTCGGCAAAGGGTATGGGGTGGATTGGTGAAGGGGATCGTCGACGGGGTGATCTGCGCCTTCCAAACCCACACCGAGAGACCCGTCTCGCCGGAGGTGACAGAGCGACTCGCGAAAGCCCTCGGGGTGCAGCCCGAAGAGATCGAGAAATATCTGCTCGATCGAAGCCGCGGCGTGCTGGGTGATAGGCCCCGGTTGGTCTCTCCGTACCGGTCAGGCGTCAAGTGGGACCCTTCCGACCACTTGTGCGTGGGTGGGGAATTCCTCGCCGCCGAATGTGAAGCGGGCGTGGACCGCTGGGCGATCAAAGGCGAGATATTCGAGCTTTCGCGCAAGGGTTGAGGCCCACGAACGTCAACAAGCCGGGGAGAGGGCAGTAGACAGTCGACCCGCAGTCACCGCCTTCCATGAAGGGTGTGTTCGATGCCCACCCCACCGGGCAGTGGTCGAGTGGCGCGTCGATTTCCACAGCAGCGGACACGATGTCCTGATAGTCACCGGCCACGACGCCTGGGCGCACACGCTGATCGTTCGATGGCTCTCGGAACATCTGGCGGTGTCGCCCGCCGGCATCCATACGCGCCGGCACATGGACGTCCGACCCAACATGGACGTCAAACGAGAGATTCACGACGGCCTGGCGTTCAAGTACGACATCCGTGCGGCCATCGACGACGATCCGGAGATCGCGGGGCTGTGGCAGGAATTGGGCATACCCGTCGCGCTGGTCCTCGACTGGGGAGAGATACTCCCGCTCGGGGCCGGCACGTAGAAGTGCACGCCGCAGCAGTCACTACCCGGACTCGCGACCGGGCCGCCCCGCCAACCACTTTCGCACGAGTTCGCCCTCGTCCGCCTCGACCGAGCGCAGCTCCGTCAGTGTGGGGTGCCCGGCGTCGAGCAGCGCGCTGTCGGTGTCCTCCTCGGGCTCGTCGGACACCTCGACCTCGCCCAGACGCACGCCCCCATCGCGCACCTCCTCGACGCGCGTCTGCACCGCCCCGCTCCGGGCCAGCCGCGCGTGGCGAAGCGGACCCACATCCGCCGCGGGCCGATCGGGGACGTTGAGGGACAGCACGGTGCCGTCGGGTGCATCGAACAGCAGCTCCAGCACCGGCGCCAGCAGGCCGGCGGCCGTTCTCCAGTGCCGTTCGCCGGTCGGGTGCAGCGCGACGTCCAGCGACACCGCCAGCGCGCGGGTGTCGCTGATCTTGGCCGTGAGTGCGGCACCGACGGTGCCGGAGTGCAGGACGGCGCGACCGACGTTGGCGCCGTGGTTGATTCCGGACAGCACGACGTCCGGACGCGGATCGAACCAACCGTTGAGCGCGGCAGCGACGATGTGACCCGGCTGCGCCTGAACCGCCCACGCCTGGACGTCGAGGCCGGGCAGATCGCGCTGCTCGACGACCGTGTGACCGTCCTCGCGGACTGCGCTCAGCGCCGCGCTCGCGCCGCTTGCCTGCTCGGCCGGGGCGGCCACGATCACGTCCAATCCCGCCTCCAGCGCCGCCATCACCAGCGTGTGGAGCCCGGGGGAGTCGATCCCGTCGTCGTTGGTCACCAGTGCGAGTGGCACGCGTCCACCTCCTCTGCCGGCACTACTTCCATGGGTGCAGCTCCACCCGCTCGGCGAGCGTCTCGACCGCCCGTGCGCCACCGGTGCCCAGCCCGTGTCGCACGACGTTGAGCGCCCCGCAGGCCGCGCCGATCTGCAGCGCTCTGCGCAGCGGTCGACCGTTCGCCAGCGCGGACACGATGCCTGCGGTCATGGAGTCTCCGGCGCCCGCCGAATCGGCCGGCTCCAGCGCAGGCATGCAGATTTCGACGACCTCATCGTCGTCGAGCAGGGCCAGCGCAGGCTCGGATCCGGACCGGGACACCACGATCGTGCCCGCACCCTCATCGCGTATCGACCGCATCGCCTTGACCAGGTCTTCCGCGTCCTCCGACTTCGCCCGGCCGTCGTCGAGGAGCTCCTCGTGGCTGACCTTGATCAGGTCCGGCTTGCCGGCGAGCACGGCTTCGAGCCGCTCGCCGGAGAGGTCGGCGGCCACCTTGCAGCCGTTGGCACCCAGGTCGGTGGACAGCCGCCGGTAGAGATCGGCAGGCACCACGTCGTCTTCCTGCGGCCCAGACAGCAGGACCCGGCCGTGGGTCAGGCCCTCGGTGAGCGTGAGTTCGTAGAGGGAGTCGAGTTCGTGGCGGTCCAGCGGGCTGCCGTCGGCCTCGGCGATGACCTCACGGCTGCCCGAGCGGCGGTCGTGCACGTACGAGCCGTTGCGTGCGCTGACCGGCACGGCCCGCACGGTGACGTCGCGCATGGGCAGCAGGTGCCCGAGGACGTCACCCGTCTCCCCGCCGAGCGCCGAGCACAGCACCACCGGCACGCCGAGGGACGACATCATGCGGGACTGCCAGACACCCTGGCCCCCGGCGTGGACGTGGATGTCGGCCTTCCCCGAACGGTCCTCGACCGTCACGGTGAGCACGGGCAGCGGGGCGAAGATGACAACGGAATCGCGGTCACCGGAGTTGTCGTCGCGGGGTTTCTTGTCGGCCATGGGCTGGGGGGTACCCACCCGGAGGGGGGTCCACCCCTGGTCATCGCCCCGCGGTCTGCCGGGCCCGCAAATCGAAGCGGCGCAACGGTGTTGACGTCAGCTGCGAAGAGCAGTCGCTATCTGGCCTGGACCTGGCCGCCGTCGACCACCAGATTGCTGGCGGTGATCCATGCGGCCCGGTCGGAGGCGAGGAAGGCGATCGCCTCGGCGATGTCCGACCCCGTGCCTTTTCGGCCGAGCGGGATCGGGGTGCCACCGGCCTCCGGGCTGTCGGCACCCCCGGCGTCGATGATCGCCTGCCGGATGGCGTCGGCACCCGGTGAGGTGACGTTGCCGGGAGTCAGGGTGTTGACTCGTACGCCGCGCGGCCCGGCCTCTGCGGCCAGCCCTGTGGTGTAGGTGGCCAGGGCCGCTTTGGCGCTGGCGTAGTGCAACATCGGCGACGGTGGACTCAACGTCACCGCGGAGGAGACGTTGATGATCGAACCCTTGCCGCGGGCGTACATAGCGGGGAGCAGCGCGGCGTTGAGTCGAACGGCGGCCAGGAAATTGATCGCGAGGTCTGCGGCCCACTCCGCATCCGGGATGTCGAGTACGCCGCCGAAATGCGGTGTCGACGCGCCGGCGTTGTTGACGACGATGTCGACGTCGCCGAGGATCTCCCGGGATCGCCGGGCCAGGTGATCGACACCGTCGACGGTGGCGACGTCGGCGATGACGTATTCGACCCCCGGGGGCAGCGAGTCCGGCCGGGAGCGACCGGAGGTGACGACGCGCGCGCCCCCTTCGACGAAGCGGGCCACGGTCGCCGCGCCGATGCCCTTGCTGCCGCCGGTGATGACGGCGGTCTTGCCGACGAGGTCGTGGAGGGGTGTCGTGGGTACTTCCGGTGCCACGATGACGGAACTCATGGGATGTCTCCTTCGGGTCGATACGGTTATTGACTGAATGGTACACAATGTCGACCGCACGTTGTGTACCGAAAGGTCACCAATGGGTACGATGGCGGCATGGCACGCCCCCGCAAGTTCGACGAAGCCGCCGTCGTCGAGGCCAGCCGCGATCTGTTCTGGGACCAGGGATACGCCGCGACGAGCATCGACGACCTCAGTGCCGCAACCGGTTTGGGCCGCGGCAGTTTCTACAAGGCGTTCGGCGACAAGCACAGCATGTTTCTGCGCGGCCTCGAGTCCTACTGCACCGACGCGATCAGCGGTATCCGCGCCGAACTCCGCAACCCGGACCTCCCGGCGTACGACCGCCTGGTCGCGCATGTGCGCGCTGTCGCCGCCAACGTGGTGTCGGACACCGATCGCCGCGGGTGCCTCCTCGCCAAGAGCGCGGCCGAACTGTCCTCGACCGATCCGCTGGTGGCCAAGCACGTCAAGCGGACACTCGACGTGTGGCTGCGTGAACTGACGGCCACGATCGACGCCGCGCGAGCCGACGGCGACCTCCCGTCGGACATCGACGCCAAGTCGACGGCCAGTCTGCTGTTGGCGGTCCTGCGGGGGATGGAGGCGCTGCGCAAGGGTGGCGCATCTGCGGCGACGGTGAAGGCGGCGGCTGATGAGGCCGTCGCGTTGTTGACGGCCGGCCCCGGCCGTCGTGCCGACGGCACCTGACCCGACCCGCGAGCGAAAGGGTCAGGGTGACGCTTCCGCATCGGACGGTATGCCGTCGGTGGAGGACGTTTCCTCGTCGGCGCGCGCTTCGACCTGCTCGTCGTAGTAGCGCAGGATGACGGCGACGGCCGCCGCCACCGGTACCGCGAGGAACGCTCCGATCACTCCGAAGGTGGACGCGCCCAACGTCACGGCCAGCAGCACGATCACCGCGTGCAGCTTCATGGACTTCGACTGCAACCACGGCTGCAGGACGTTGCCCTCTAGTTGCTGCACCGCCAGGATGATCCCCAACACGATGAGCGCGTTGACCGGCCCGTTGGACACCAACGCGATCAGCACCGCGAGACCGCCGGCGACGAACGCACCGACGATCGGCACGAAGCCACCGATGAAGGTGATGATCGCGAGGGCGTAGGCCAGGGGCACCCCGAGGATCAGCAGACCGATACCGATGAGCACCGCGTCGACGAAGCTCACCAGCGCCTGAGTGCGGATGAATCCGCCGAGCGTCGACCACACCCGCTGGAGGATCTCCGCCACGTGACGGGCGCCCGGGGCGCCCACCGCATGACGCAACCACGGCAGGAAGCGCGGGCCGTCCTTCAGGAAGAAGAAGGTCACCACGATGGTGGTGAACACCGTGACCAACGCCGACGTCGCGGCTCCCACACCGGTGAACACCCCGGCGGCGATCTGGGCGCTACTCGAGTTCAGCCGGTCGGTGATCGCCGCGACCGCGGAATCGAGCTGCGCGTCACTGATGTCCAGCGGCGGGCCGCCGAGCCAGTCCCGCACCTGCACCACACCGGCGGACGCCTGTTCGGCGAGTTCGGTGGACTGCTCGACGATCGCCGGTGCCACCGCCGCCAGGACGCCGGCGATCACGCCGAGCGCCAACAGCAGGGCCGACAACGCCGCCGCCGCAGGGGGCACGCCCTTGTCGCGTAACCAGCGCACAGGTGGCCACAACACCGTGCACAGGACCAGGGCCAGCGCCACCGGCAGCAGGATCACCCACGTCTTCCCCACCACCCACGCCAGGACCCAGAGCGCGGCGGCGACCGCGATGAACTGCACCGCGACGACCGCCGTCGACCGAAGGTGCGAACCGTACACCGAACCGCGGTCGCGGACCGCCGGCTTGTCGTCGCTCATCTCTCTCCTCTACCCACCGCGGTTCGGCGGCCACGCATAAGACAGCGTGTCCAACACCTCAACGTCGACCGCCCTGTGACGCGACTTCCAGAGGTACCGCGAGTTAGGACACCGATTCGAGCGGATCCGCGCAGGAAAAACCAGATGCGGTGTGATCTGCGTCGCACTGCTGCACTCGCCCGGTATCCACCGTCTGCCCGGCGTTTTTTGAGAACCGTTGGCGTTCCACTACAGTCGGCGCCTAACTCACAGGGCGGCGACCCCGACAACGCAATGTAGGCCACATCCCGCAAACAGTGGCGCCAGTTGTCCGGGTGACCATCGGCCGCTGTGCAGCACTCGTTCCCTAGTGGCACGTCCTCCGACCGTGTCGGGATCGGCCGCTGCCCACGACACACGCACACAGAAGAAAGACCATGCCGAAGCCCAACCGATTGACGACGTTCGCAGAGAAGAAGCACGGAAAGACCTTCCTCCTCACTCTTTCCGTCACCGCCGGCGTCGGGGGTGCTGCTCTGTTCGTATCGCCCGACCAGCCAGTGGCAACCACCCCCGAGCCGGTGCTCGCGGCCGCCCCCGCCCCCAAGCCGGTGCTCGCGACCAAGGACTCCGGCCCGCAGGACATCGTCAGGGCCATCGTGAGTCAGGGCCAGGCCGCCGGGCTGACCGCAGAGCAGATCAAGACCATCATCGCCACCGCGAAGATCGAGTCCTCCTTCCGCCCGGCGGCATCCGGCGGGGTGCAGCCCTACGGCGGGCCGGGGACAGCGGCCGATGAGGTCCTCGGCCTGTTCCAGGAGAAGGCGAGCTTCGGCACCGTCGCCGAACGGCAGGACCCCAACCAGGCGATCGCTCGTTTCATCGTCAGGTACAGGGAGGCGTTCACGAAATACGGCATCACCGGCGACACTGTGCAGGCCGCGACGCTCGCGCAGAACCCGCAGCTGCTCAAGCACGGGCGCGGGGTCGGAACCGGCTACTACAACACCGTCGAAGCCGCGATGGGCGAAGCCGGGGCCCTCTACAACCAGGCGGCCGCGCCCCAGGTTCAGTTGGTCGTCCGCTAGGTCTCCAACGAGGAGAAGTGGACATCGTCGGCGTCAGTTCGTAGCCTTGCCCGGGACATCGACAGCCGGGCCGAGTGTGGTCCTCGAGTGAAGGATCGTGACCATCCGCGTGACCGGGGCGCGCCGCTTACTTCGGCGAGCGATGTGCGGTTCGGCATCCGCGATCCTGGTTCTGGCCCTGTCGATGGGGAACGTCGACGCTGATCCGGCGGCTGATGCGCTGGCCCGACTCAACGAGTTGTCCCAGCAGGCGGTGCAGAGTCGCGAGGCCCTCACCGCCGCTCAGCGCGACGCCGACGCCAGGCTGGGTGAGCAGGCAGCGGCCGCCGATCGCCACCGCGCCGACCTGACGGCTCTGGAGACCGCGAACGCCCAGCTCGAGCCCTATCAGGACGCGGTCAACAGGATCGCGGCGATGAACTACATGAGCGGGAGCGACGGTCAGTTCGCGGCCGTGCTGACCGCAGGCTCCCCGCAACAGCTGATCGATCGGCTGTCGGTGCAACGGACGGTCGGGGCCGGCATCGCCGACCAGATGGCGGCCTTCAAGACGGCCCGCGAACGCGCGGCCACCGCCGCCCAGGCGTCCGAGAGATCGGCCGCCGACGCGCGCGCCGCGGCCGAGGCGGCCGCTGCCGTGCGCGCTGAACTGCAGGCCAAACTGAGCGAGCTGCTGCGTCAGATCGCCGCCGCCGAGGCGCAGTACGCGGCGTTGACACCGCAGCAGCAAGCGATCGTCGACAGCGCGCCGCTGCCGATCGCCGCGGTGCCCGGCGTGCCTCCCGGCGACGTGGCGCCGCCGCCCGAGGCACTGCCGGTCGGCGTCGCCTCCGAGGCCGGGTTGCAGCCGAACACCATCGTGGCGGCCAGGGCCGTCAGCCACCAGTTCCCCCAGATCTCCGACATCGACGGGGTGCGGCCGGACTCGAAGCCGTGGCATCCCAGCGGCCTGGCCATCGACATCATGATCCCCGATCCCGAGAGCCCCGAGGGCATCGCGCTCGGGGATCAGATCCTGGCGTTCGCGATGAGCAACGCGGGCCGGTTCGGGCTACAGGACGTGATCTGGCGCGGCACCTATTACACGCCTGCCGGTCCGCAGGCATCGGGTTACGGCCACTACGACCACGTCCACATCACGGTGACGCCCCGCCGCTGACCCGGTCACGGATGCAGGTTCCACTGGCCGCAGTCCTGGGCCAGCACGTCGTTCACGTCGACGCGGATGCCGCCGACCACCGGCCCCGGGTTCGACGCGGTGTCGATGATGCGCTGGTAGAGCACGGCGCCGGGGTAGATCTGGCCGTTGGACCAGGACCGGGTCTGCCAGGCCCACACCTTGCCGGGTGACCGCGACCTCCCGATGACCCCGTCGGCCACAGCCCACTGGCAGGGTCGGATGCCCCCGTATATTCCGGTGCGCATCTCGCCGATCACCGAGTTGATGCCGCGAAACCAGGGGAGCACCAGACGGTTCCACGTCTCGCGATCGACGTCGTCGTCCACGCTGAAGTAGATCGGTGCGCTCTGGCCGCCACCGGCCGCGGAGTGCAGGCGCCATGCGGTCTGCGCGTCGGCGACGCCGCCGGCATATCCGCGGGTGAAGTCCGACGGCGCAGTCCCGCCCGGTTTGCCGTACTGGTAGTTGCTGACGATCGCCAACCCGGCGGCGGTCAGCGATTTCGCGTAGGGCAGGGTGATCGGTTTGGCGCCGAAGGATGAGCCGGGCCGTGACGTCGAGACGTAGTTGATCACCCCGGCGTGGCCCGCGGCCCGGATGTCCTGTGCCGGGATCTGCTTCATGGCGTAGTCGATGAGCGTGGGGGCGGCGGCCGACGCCGCGGGTGGGCGGGCGCCCGCCGCGGCACCGAGCCCGGCCAGGGCCGACGCGCCGAGGGCGTAGCGCAGCGCGTCACGCCGGGATATCGACACGGCGCGATGTTAACAGTGTGACGGCTGTGGCCAGGGTAACCACTGTGCCGGTGTCGCGACGCTGCGTGCGGCTACCCCGCAGGTGTCACGTCCGCGCCGGAACCCTTGATCGACGCTTTCGCGCGGTTCTCGGCACGAACCGCCCTTTTGCCTCGCACGAACCCCGTCGCCGAGATCGACGCCGCCAGCAGTGCGTCCTCGCCCTTGACGAACGGGTGGAACCCGACGCCGGCGCCACCGCGGCCCTTCACCGGGATGTCGGCGACTTCGGTGACCTTCCAACTCTTCTCGGCGATCGACAGAATGGCCTCACCGTTCTCACACGACACCGGCAGTGCAGCGATGACCTCGTCATCCTCGGCGGCGAGTTTCACCCCCGCCACGCCGTTGCCCGCCGCGCCCTGCGGGTTCACCGCCGCGGGATCGATGCGCAGGATCTTGCCGCGCCGGGTCACCAGCGCCAGGTGCGAGCCGGGTGTCAGCACACCGGAGCGCAGCAGCCCGGTGATGTCCGGCGCGACGGGGATGTCGCGGATCTTGTACGGCAGACCGCCGCCGGTGGTGAACTTGACCCGGCCGTCGGTCCACACCGCCCAGCCCAGTCCGGAGGTCAGCAGCTCGCCGTGGCTGTCGGAGAACACGCCGCGGTCGTCGAGGCGCCAGGCGGCGTTGACCTTTCGTTCACGCGGTCCGTCGTCCGCGGCGCCGGACGCCACCGGAGTGGCCTCGAAGTCCAGCACGGTACGCCGGTCGAACTCCGGGCCCTTGAACAGTTTCGCCGTCTCCACCAGCTCCTGGTCGATCACGTTCCGGCGTGCATCCGGATTGGACACCAGCTCGGTGAGTTCGGCGAACTCGGCGTCCAGCTTCTCGGCCTCGGCGCGCAGTTCGATCACGTCGAGTCTGGTCAGGCGACGCAGCTGCAACGCCAGCACGTAGTCCGCTTGAACCGCGTCGATCGCGAACCGGTCCTGCAGACCTGAGCGGGCCTCGTCGACGGTGTCGGAGTTGCGGATGACCGCGACGGCAGCATCGATGTCGAGGTGGATGAGCATCAGGCCCGCCACCAGATGGCGCCGCGCGGTCACCTTCTCCAGCCGATACTCGCTGCGGTGCAGCACCACCGAGTCTCGCAGGGACAGGAAGGCACGGATCAGCTCACGCACCGACCACCAGCGCGGCACCCGGTTCTCGTCGAGGGCCACCAGGCTGGCGGCGAACGTCCCCTCCAACGGTGTCAGGGCCAGCAGTTGCTCGCGGATCTGCTCGGCACTGTGACCGCGTTTGGCGGTGACGACGATCCGCAGCCCGTTACGGCGGTCGGTCAGGTCGGACATGTCGGCCACACCGGGCATCTCCCCGGATTCGACCAGCGCCCGAACCCGTTCCTGCACAGTGTTACTGGCCACCCCGGGCGGCAGCTCGGTGATGACGCAGTTCTTTCCGTCCACCGAGACCGTGCCCCGCACCGTGAACGCCCCCCGGCCGGTGGTGATGTACTCCCGCAAGCCGGTCTCACCGACGACCGTCGCGCCGCAGCCCCAGTCCGGACCGGGGACGAGTTTCATCAGCCTGTCGTCGGTCATGTTCGGGGTCTTCAGTAGCGCCCGGCAGGCGGCCATGATCTCGCGCGGGTTGTGGGCGGGCACTTTGGTGGCCCAGCCTTCGGCGATGCCCACCGCGCCGTTGCAGAGCAGCACCGGCCACCGCGCAGGCAGGACGGTCGGCTCGGTCCACTCGCCGTCGAACGTCGCCACCATGGGCACCGCGTGGTCGTCGAGTTCTGCGGTCAGGGCCGCACCGGGTGCGGACAACCGCATCTCGGTGTAGCGGTCGGCGGCGGGGATGTCGCCCTGGATGCGCGGGAAAGCGCCTTGTCCGTCAATGACTTTCACGCGCTGGAACTCGGCGGCCATCAGCGCCGCGGCACCGTACATCGACGCCCCGCCGTGGGGGTGCAGGTTGCCGGTGACGGCCGAACAGACCTTCGAGGACTTCTGCGGCTTGTTGCCGGGCAGCAGCCGGGAATCGTGCATCTGGTACAGCAGCCGTCGCTGCCCCGGCTTGAGCCCGTCGAACGCCGACGGGATGGCGCGGTCGCTGACGCTGTAGAGCGCGAAGGTCAGCTGATAGTGGTTCCAGTAATCGTCGGCGCTCTGGTCGAGCACCAGGTCCGGATTCTGCTCGGGAACGTCCAGGGTGGCGGTCACAGCGTGCTCCTAGTCCAGGTCCAGCGCCAGGGTGTCGACGCGGGAGGCGACATCGGCCATCCACGTCCGCCGGCCCTCGGGCGGCCCACCGAACAGCGTGTGGTGCAGCTTCGCCTCACCGTCATCGAGCTGCACCCGAATCACGGTGCGCCGCTGCGGATCCAGCACGGTGTTCCAGAAGTCGTCGGCGTCCATCTCGCCCAGACCCTTGTTGCGCTGCACCTCCACCTTGCGCTTGGAGGTGGCCTTCATCTGCGCCACGGCGGCGTCGCGTTCGGACTCGTCCTGGCAGTAGATCCGCTGCTGGCCGTCTTTGACCACGAACAGCGGTGGCAGCGTCACGTAGACCATGCCGGCCTCGATCAGCGGCCGGTAGAAGTCCAGGAACATCGAGATGAGGCTGGAGTTGATGTTGCCGCCGTCTGGATCGGCGTCGGAGGCGAACAGGATCCGGTCGTAGCGGCACGACTCCGGATCGCAACTGTCCCGCACCCCGCAACCCAGGATGCGTTCGATCGCATCGAACTCGTCCTTGACCCGAGCCTTGGTGAGGGTGAAGCCATAGACGTTGGGTGGCTTGCCCTTCAGCGGAAAGGCCGCCTGGAAGGTGGCGTCCCGCGCGGCTTTGATCGTACCCAGCGCGGAGTCACCCTCGCACAGGAACAGCTCGGCACCCGACCCGCGTCCGGTCTCGCGGCTCGGCAGCAGCTTCGGCGGCAGCGACAGGTTCGTACCCAGCCCTTTGGCCTTCGAGGCGGCGCGCGAGCGCGCCTTCGCCCCTTCCGCGCTGCGCCGGGCCCGCGCCGCCTCCAGCGCCAGCTTGGTCCACAGCGACACGGTGTCGCCGTTGGCGGGGTTGGCCGCCCAGATGGTGACGCTGCGCGCGACGTCCGGGGCCATCGCCACATTCAACGACCGCGAGGACACCGCGGTCTTGGCCTGCGAATCCCAGGACACATCCGGGGCGCGGGTGTCGACGACCAGCGCGGTGACCGCGGCGAAATCCTGTGCTTCCGGGCCGTCCTCGCCTTTGGCCAGGCCCAGGTCGCGGATGCGGGACGCACGGTCGGCCAGGGCCTCCGACAGCCCCTTGACCGCCGCGGTCAGGTGCGAGCCGCCGCCGGGGGTGCGCACGGTGTTGCAGAACGCGGCGACGGTTGCCGGTTCGGCGGGGCCCGCGGTCAGGGACCAGCGGAACGGGGTCGGGCCGCGACCGGTGGTGTACTCACCACGGCCCTCCACCACCGCGCGCACACCGGGTACCGGAGTATCGGCAGCGGCGCACATCAGGTCCAGGAGGGTCTCGGTACCCCACGGCCCGCTGAACGCTTCGATCAGCTCGGGCCGGACGTCGTCACCGGGCCAGCCGTCGTCGACCACGACCAGATGCACCCCCGGTGACATCCGCGCCGCGGCGTGCGCCCGCAGCAGCACTTCGTTGATGTCGACGCCGGAATCCGGGACCACGGCCGGGTCGAACAGGATGCGGACCGTGGTGCCGTGGTCATCGGGCCTGCGGTTGGCGGTGCCGCGCAGCTTCTGCGTGTCGGCCCGCGTGAAGGGGGCGTCCGGGTCGAAGTCCTTGCCCTCGAAGACACCGGGGTAGCCGCCGCCGAAGCTCTGCAGATAGGTCTTCCCGGCGCGGCGCACCGTCACGTCGGTGCGTTTGGAGATGAACACCGCTGCGGCGGCGCCGATTCCGTTCAACCCGGCGCCGGTGCTGGCGGCGTCGGCGTGGGCGGAGAACTTGCCGCCGGCGCGCGCGGTGCCCAGCGTCTTGACGATGCCGTTCTTCCCGTTCACCGGATCGGAGTCGACGGGCAGGCCGCGGCCGTCGTCGGCGACGCTGACCGAGCCGTCGGCGTGCAGGGTGATGGTCACGTATGCCCCGCCGTGGCTGGGATCGGCCACCTCCTCGATCGCATTGTCGACGAGTTCGCGCAGCGCGGTGTTGAGCACGTCCAACCCGAGGTTCACCGCGGGCCGCAGGCGCGTGTGCTGGACATCGTCGAGCTCGGTGATGTCGGCCGCGGTGTAGCTCACTGCTCGTCTTCTCCATCGGTGCCGGGTGGGGTGCCGCAGGAATCGTAGACGGCGGGCCCGACGTTTCAGCTGATCCTGGCCGACGGCACTCGGTTCGACCGTGGAGACCGGCGCTAACGCCGTATTGGTGCCGGTCGATAACAGAGGCATGACCCCGTTCCGTGCCGGTTGCGCGCTCACTGTCGCCATCATCGCGACCTGGGCGGCGGCGGGAACCGCTCACGCCGAGGCGTCCGCGCAACTCGCCCGAGTGCCCGTGGTGGCGTCCCCGTCGTGTGCAGGCAGCGTCAGCGGCGAGGCGCAGGTGGCGCCGGTCCAGGTCGACGATCGGGTCGAGGACGGCGTCCGCGTGGCGATCCATTACGACGCCGGTGTCTACGACGGCTCGTGTGCGTTGACGGTGACCGCCGCGTGGGTCAACCTCGACACCGGCGCGTCGGGAAGCGGTGACGTCACCGCGGTGTCGACGATCGACGGGCACTACGGCTTCATCGGCTACGCGAACACCGCCTTCGAAACGGGCAGCGGTTCGGTCCTCGTCACGCTCAGTTCGCATCCGGGTGCCGACATGCGGATCACCGTCTGACCCCGTAGCCGGCGTAAAGCCACGTCCTTGTGACGGTCCTCACACGACAATGTACGTTGTCAGAGTTCGTGTCGGTGTCGAGAGGGAGCCGTCGGCCGTGGAAGACGTCAAGTACGCACGCAGCCGTATCAACTCCAGGTCGGTCCGTTACGGCATCGCGGCGATCGCGCTGTGCGCGGCGGTCGCCGGCGCGCCCGCTCCGGGCGTGGCGTGGGCCGACGAGACCGTCTCCGACACGCCCTCGAATGCGACCGCCCAGACGAACCAGGAGCCGGCCGACGATCCACAACCGGCGGACCCGCCGGCCGAGGCAAAGATCGACGACAGCGCCGAGGTACCCGAACAGGACCGCGAGCTCGACGCCGACGCCGGCGACCCCGTAGGCGACGAGGGGCCGGACCCGAACGCGCCGGCCGAGGAGATCACCGACGGCGAGGCGCCGCAGCCGGCGCAGCCCGGAGATGCCACCGTCGACGAGCCCGTCGTCCCGGAGCCCGTCGTCCCCGAGCCCGTCGTCCCGGAACCCGTCGTCCCGGAACCCGTCGTCCCGGAACCCGTTGCCCGGGAACCGGACCCGGGCACCGGAGCGAAGGCCGCGTCGGCAGCGGAATCCGTCCGCACCACGCAGGCCACCGACCGCGCGGTGGCGACGCTCACCCTGCCTGTCGAGGTCGGCGCCGTAGAGGTCGCACGGGACCTGAAGACCTCTCTGGTGGCGCCCAGCCTGGTCGACGCGACGGCGCCCGCACTCGCCGCCGTCGTCGATCCCACGGTCGATACGGCGCCCAGCCCGCCGCAGCCGCTGTCACCGATCGCCGAGTTGATCGAGCTGCCGGGCCGCGTGGTCAACGCCGTGCTCGAGATCCTCGACTTCACCTCGTCGGCGAACAGCCCCAGCCTTCCGATCAGTTTCGCGCCCATCAACGACGCGATCTTCGGCGCGTTCCGCGAGCTCGAACGGCAGCTGGGCCTGTGGCGGACCCCGGTGCCGCAACCCGTGGTCCCGACCCTGACCTACACCGGCCCCACGGACAGGCCGACTCCGACGGTGGCGCAGTTCCTCAACGCGTCCGCGGCCGGATACGTGCTCGGGGCGACACCCGGGGGGTTGGTCCCGTTCACCGTCGACGGGTTCCAGATGTCGTCGACCAACGTCTTCTCGGGCATGGTGGGCCGGGCCTGGGTGACCCCCGAGGGGCAGGTGATCATCGCCTATCAGGGCACGACGGGCGGATCGCATCTGCTGTTCAACCCGTTCATCACCATCGCTCAGGTACTCGCCGATCTCCAGGTGGTGTTCACGGGGACCACGCCGTTGGCGTTCCACGACGCCCTCGATTTCGCCGAAGAGGTGCGCGCCGAGGCCGCCCTGCAGGGTTACCGCGACGAGGACATCTTCGTCACGGGTCACTCGCTCGGCGGTTGGGAGGCGCAGTACGTCGCGCAGCAGACCGGCCTGTCCGGCATCGGCTTCGAGGCCCCCGGTATCAACACCGTCGTGCCCGGCAACGGCGCCGACTCGATGTTCGTCAACATCGGCACCTACGGAAGCTCCGCGCCGTACATGGCGACGGATCTGCCCGGCCTGCAACCGTTCATGCCGCCGTACGTGCCCGGCGGGGGAGCAAACCGCACTACGGCCCGATCGTGATGATCGGCGACCCCGCGGCGATGACGCCGTTGTACAACGCCTCGCAGTTGTGGGGCACGAGCCCGATCGGCAGCGTCGTCTTCCTCGTGGACTACCTCATGAATTTCTTCCAGTACCACCTGCCCGGCGTGCAGGCCTACCACCTCGACGTCACCCCCGACCCCGGCATCGTGCTGTGGCTCGGCACCGCACGGGGACCTGTCCACACCGGCTACGGCGAGCTGACCATCCCGCAACTCATGAAGGCCGCCTCGGACGACGGCATCCTCTTTCTGCCCTGAGGCAGGCGCACCGGCTGATCAGCCCGGGCCGGAGCTGTCGACCAGTGACCAGTAGCGCGCTTCCCGTGGCGTCATGTCGTTGGAGGTGATGGCGCCGAACGCGGCTGCGTCGCTTTCGAATCGGCGCGCGGCGTCCGGTCGGGCGTCGGGGCCTTCCATGCGGAAGCAGCTGGGCGCCAATGGCCCGAACAGCAGCGCGCGCCGCAGTTGCGGCCACCGGTCGAGCCGCGGTTCCACTCCGGCCGCGCGCGCGAACGCGAGAGCCGCCAGGTTCATCCGTGTCTTCTGCGGCAGGCCCCGTCGCGCTCGGTATGCGGCAATTCCCGAACGCTGTTCGGCCTCGGTCGGCGCGGCCACGACGCCACCCCACGTGTACGCGATCCACCGGGCCTGCAATTCGAGCGGGACGAAGTACCCACCCGACTGATCCCACATGCCGAGGAACGCCAGTCCCGGCAGCTCGGGATGGAAGGTGTGGAGGTACGAATCCAGATGTGCGGCATCGAGACCCACGACAGAGCGGATGTGTTCGCTGAGAAAGGGCAGGTGCAACCGGAACCCTGTGCCGAACACGATGCCGTCGACATCCTCGGCGGATCCGTCGGCGAATGTCACGCGCGTCCCGTCGACGCCTGCCATCCACGGGCGGATCGCGATGCGCCCTTCCGCCACCAGTGGGAGATAACCCTGGTTGAGGGTCACGCCCGCGGCGAACAGGGACGGATCGGGTGCGGGCGCGCCGTACTGGTCCGGGGTGCCCGCGGCCTCGACGACGATCTCCCTGAGCTGACGATCGACCTCGGGTGCGGGGAGTGTCTCGGCGGCCAGCGTCGCGTACCGGGTGAACATCCGGTGGTCGGAGGGCACGCCGCGGGCGAACTTGGGTAGCACGTAACGCTGCCTGCGTTGGGCCACGACGACACGCGCGGCGCCGGAAAGCGCGAGCTCCACGGCGATCTCGAGGGCGCTGATGGCACATCCGGCGACGAGGATGCGTTTGCCGGCGTACGGCAGGGGGCCGCGATAGTCGTAACTCGGCACGATCGCCGCCGACCCGGTGAAGGTCGCCAGGCCGAGGACCGGGGGGATGGCGGGCCGATGAAACCGGCCGGTCGCCACCACCACCTTGTCGAACCACTCGCTTGTGCCCGCACCGCCGATCCGCCAGCCGGCACCGTCCTGCTCGAGCCGGTCGACCTGGAAGCCGAAGCGGATCCGGGGGTACAGGCCGAACATGTCGGCATAGCGGTGCAGATAGTCGAGCACGTCCCGGTTCGACGGATACACCGGAGCGCCGTCGTTGTCGAGGTCACTGAAGGCCGTCATCACCCGGCTGGTGTTGGTGTGCATGGCCGGCCACACGCCGCTGCGGCCCACGATCCCGGCCCACTGCCCTCCGAGCGTGGGACTGCGTTCGAAGATCGTCGGGGTGAAGTCCTGGGCCTGCAACCACCGTGCGGCGACCAGCCCGCCCGGGCCGGCTCCGATCACCGCGACACGTCGCCCCATCCCGAAAACTGTGGCACGGGTGGTGCTCGCAGGGGTCGGATCAGCGCACCCGGCGGTGATACGGGCGGCGCGTCACTCCGCGGGAGGCGGGAGATGCTTGCGCGCCTCGCGTTTCGAGAGCCCGCTGAGCCGGTCCTCCCGTTCGTCGACGAACATCCGAACCCACTCCGGATCGGTGCGCGCGTACTGCCGCAACGCCCAGCCGATGGCCTTGCGGATGAAGAAGTCGGTGTCGCCGGCATTGGCGTCGATGGCCGAGGTCAGCAGGTCGAGGTCGGTTCCGTCCATGGCGCCCAGCTGAGCGATGATCGCGGTCCTGCGCAGCCACAGGTTTCGATCGGTCGCCCAGCGGAGCACGATCGGCCGAACTTGTGCGGGGTGTGAGGCCAGTATCGGGCCGACCAGGTTGGCGGCGATCTCGTCGACGGTGTCCCACCAACCGCCGGCGAGGATCAGCCGGCGATACAGCGGTATCCGGGCCGCGCCCTGGTAGGGCCGGTAGCGCCGGTGGCGTGCGAGCTGGACGGCGGCGTATCGCTCTTCGCGGTGCGTCGCCTCGGTGAACAAACGCTCGACGGTGGCGTCGAACGCCTCCTCGGAGCCGAGGGGATGCGCGTCGAAGATGGGCGCGCAGATCCGGCGTACGTCGGGCAGGCGCACGCCGTAGTACGGCATCTCGGACCGCATGTAGGCCTGCATCGCCGGTGCGCGGCCCGGATCCGCCGCCGCGGCCAGAGCGCCGCGAACCTCGGCGATCAGCCCGGACATGTCAAGCGACGGCCCACAACCCGAGACTGATGACGAAGGCACTGAGCCCGAGTGTCGTCTCCATGACCGTCCACGTCTTGAGCGTCGTCTTCACGTCCATGCCGAAGAACCGGCTGACCAACCAGAAACCCGAGTCGTTGACGTGGGAGAGCACCGTCGCGCCCGCCGCGATGGCCATCACCAACGCCGTGAGCTGGATACTGCTCAGGCCTGCCGCGGCGACGGCCGCGCTGAGCAGGCCCGCGGTCGTCGTCAACGCGACCGTCGCCGAACCCTGCGCGACGCGAAGCAGCGTCGAGATGAGGAACGCCTGCAGGATCAGCGAGATACCGAGATTCGACAGTGAGCTGCTCAGCGCGTCGCCGATGCCGCTCAGTCGCAGCACGCCTCCGAACATCCCGCCGGCGCCGGTGATGAGGATGATGGCGCAGATGGGTCCGAGGGCGCCGTCGAGGATGTCGCTGACAGCGGCCATCGAGCGGCCGCGCAACCCCAGTACCAGTGTCGCCACGATCACCGTGATCAACAGCGCGATCGAGGTGTTGCCGAGCAGTTTGAGGTACTCCGCCCACGTCGCGCCCTCCTCGATCACGCCGGCGGTCATCAGGGTGTCGAGCACGGTGTTGAAGGAGATCAACACGAACGGCAGCAGCAGCACCCCGAGCACGGTGATGAACGCGGGCGGGGTGCGGGTGGCGGTGCGCGTCGTGCCGGCCGCGGAGGTGTCGGCTTCCTCGACGTCTCGGCCCCCGTTGATCTCCCCGAACAACGAGGTGGGGATGTCGACGTGGACGCGTCGTCCGATGACCTGGGAGACCAGGAACGCGCCGACGTACCAGGAGGCGATGGCGACCGGGACGCCGATGATCAGGGTGAGACCGATGTTGGCGCCGAGGAGTTCGGCGGCCGCCACCGGACCGGGGTGCGGCGGAACCAGCGCATGCATGGCCGCGAAGGCGCCGGCCGCCGGGAACGCATAGAGCAGCATCGAGCCGCCGAAGCGCCGCGCGACCGTCATGATGATCGGGAGGAACACGACAAGCCCGGCGTCGAAGAAGATCGGGAACCCGAACAGCAGGGCGGCCACGCCGAGCGCGAACGGCGCCCGCTTCTCACCGAACCGTCCGATGAGGGTGTCGGCGAGAACCTGTGCGCCCCCGGTGATCTCGAGGAGCCTGCCGATCATGACGCCGAAACCGACGAGCAGCGCCACCGAGCCCAGCGTGTTCGAGAATCCGAACGCCAGCGCGTCGGGGACGTCGGCCACCGGGATGCCCGCGGCGAGCGCCGTGAGCGCGCTGACCAGTACCAGTGCGACGAAGGCGTGGAGTTTGACCTTGATGATGAGGAACAGCAGTAGCGCGACGGCGCCCGCGGCGATCAGCAGCAGCGTGGCGGTTCCGAATGCCGGATCAATGGCCTCCACGCGAACCCCCGACCACAGTGATGTCCCTACCCCGACTCATCGGTCCTCCTTCTCGGACGTGTGGAAACCTCGTGTGCTGACGTAACTCTCGATGATCGAGTCGATGCTCTGGGCGATGTCGATGGCGACGCCCCGTTCATCGGGGCCGAGCGGCTCCAGCGTTGCGAACTGCGACGCCAGCAGCGTCGCCGGCATGAAGTGGCCCGGCCGGCTCGCCTGCCGTCTACCGATGGTCTCGACGGAACCCACCAGATGGAGGAACTCGACGTCGGCGCAGTGGCGCCGCAGTTGGTCTCGGTACTTGCGTTTGAGCGCGGAGCAGCTCATCACCCCACCGTCGCCGTGCCGGGCGAGCCACTCGCCGATCGACTCCAGCCAGGGATGCCGGTCGTCGTCGTCGAGGGGATGCCCGGCCGTCATCTTCGCGATGTTCTCCGGGGGATGGAAGTCGTCGGCGTCGGCGAACGGCACCCGCAGTCGCTGCGCCAATGCCGCGCCGACGGTCGACTTGCCGGACCCGGAAACCCCCATGACGACGATCGGCGATGCCATACCCTCCACCTGAATCATGTGTGCGACGTCACACAGCTTGCATCAATAGTCATACTTTTGCAAGGTGTTGGCGGGAAAGAAGCGGTTCCTTCCGTGTGACACAGCGATCTGACATGATTTGACGATGCTCGATCGGCCGTATGCCGGCGCTCTTCACGACAGTCTGCTGACTGCCCTGGGGACCGCGATCGTGTCCGGTCGGTACCCGACGGGCGCGATTCTCACGCTGGATGCCGTGAGCGCCGAACACGGCGTGTCGCGCACCGTCGCCCGGGAGGCGATCCGGGTGCTGGAATCCCTGGGAATGGTCGAGTCGCGGCGTCGGGTCGGGATCACGGTTCAGCCGGCGGAGAAGTGGAACGTCTTCGATCCGATGCTGATCCGGTGGCGGCTGGACGTCGGGGACCGCACCGCGGTACTGGTGTCGCTGTCGGAGTTGCGTCTGGGTTTCGAGCCGGCGGCGGCGGCCTTGGCGGCTCGGCGGGCCACTCCGCATCAGTGCCGGGTGATGGCATCTGCGGTGTCCGACATGGTCGTCCACGGACGAGCGGGCGACCTCGACGCATACCTGTTGGCGGACAGGTTGTTTCATCAGACACTGCTGGAAGCCAGCGGCAACGAGATGTTCCGGGCCCTCGCCGGTGTCGTCGCCGAGGTGCTCGCCGGCCGCACACACCACGGAATGATGCCTGAGAAGCCCAACCTGGCCGCGATCGCCCTGCACGACGAGGTGGCGCGCGCGATCAGGATGGGCGAGGAGGAGCAGGCCGAACAGGCCATGCGCGCCATCATCGACGAGGCGGCCACCGCCGTCGTCGACGAGTCGCAGCAGTCGGGCTCTCGGTAACGATTCGAAACCCGTTGTGTTGCGGGATGACACAAGCGCGCTGACAGCGCGGCGACGAACACTATGGTCACGTGGTGCACCGGCGAACTGCCCTCAAGCTCCCGCTGTACCTGGCCGCAGCGGCGGCACTGACCCGAGTGCCCGTGGTCTCTGCCGCGCCGAGCCGATGGACGGCTGACCGCGCCAACGCCTGGTACGCGGCGCAGGGATGGCTGGTGGGCGCGAACTACGTCACCTCGACCGCCGGGAATCAGATCGAGATGTTCCAGGCGGGCACCTTCGATCCGCGCCGCATCGACGCCGAGCTCCGCCTGGCGCAACAGATCGGGTTCAACACCGTCCGGGTGTTCCTCCACGATCTGTTGTGGGCCACCGACCGGGTCGGTTTCAGCCACCGGCTGGCGCAGTTCGTCGGCATCGCGGCGAGGCACAACATCAAACCGCTCTTCGTCCTGTTCGACTCGTGCTGGGATCCGCAGCCGAAAGCGGGCCGCCAGCGGGCGCCGATCGCCGGAGTGCACAACTCCGGCTGGGTGCAGAGCCCGGGAGCCGCGCGGCTGCAGGACCCGGGCTACACCCGTGTGCTGCAGAGTTACGTGACCGGCGTGGTCGGCCAGTTCCGCAACGATCCCCGTGTGCTGGGCTGGGACGTCTGGAACGAACCGGACAATCCGGCGCGCGACTATCGCAAGGTGGAGCACGAGGACAAACAGGAACTGGTCGAGGCGTTCCTACCCCACGTCTTCCAGTGGACCCGGGCCGTCAATCCGGTGCAACCGTTGACCAGCGGTGTGTGGCAGGGACACTGGAGAGATCCGGGCGGCCGCAGCGCGATCTGTAGCCTGCAGCTCGAGCACTCGGACGTCATCAGTTTCCACAGCTACGGTGACCCGGGCGAGTTCGAGGCCCGCATCGACGAACTCGCTCCGCTGGGGCGCCCGATCCTGTGCACCGAGTACCTGGCACGGGGTCTGGGCAGCACCGTGGAAGGAATTCTCCCGGTTGCCAAGCGGCGCAACGTCGGGGCGTACAACTGGGGCTTCGTCGCCGGGAGAACGCAGACGTATCTGCCGTGGGATTCGTGGAAGAAGCCCTACACCTCGCCTCCCGATCCGTGGTTCAGCGACCTCCTGCACCCGGATGGGCGGCCCTACGAGGAGAACGAGATCCGCGTCATCCGGAAACTCGCCGGAGCGGGCACCGAGAACTGACCGGATGTGTCAGCGGAAGCGGACGTTCATCGTTGCCAGGCCGAAGATCTTCTTCCCCTGCGATTTCGCCGCCACCACGATGACCCCGGAGCGGGTGGCCGGATCCAGTGACTTGATGCGGCCGCTGAACTCGATGTCGGCGCCCTCCTTGGCCGGCACGATCGCGGGGGCGGACAACCGCACCGCGTAGCGGGTGACCGCGCCCGGGTCGCCGGTCCATGCGGAGGCGAACCCGGCGCCGAGACCCATGGTGAGCATGCCGTGGGCGATCACGTCCGGGAGCCCGGCCAGTTTGGCGATGTCCTCGTCCCAGTGGATCGGGTTGGCGTCGCCGGCCACGCCGGCGTAGTTGACCAGGTCACCGCGTGACAGTCGGGTGTGGCGCACCGGCAGCTCGTCGCCGACCTTCACGTCGTCGAACGAGGGCGTCGCGGGTGTGCGCGTCAGGCCGCCGTCGGCGATCCGGATCTCGCCCTCGGGGCGCACCGTCTTCTCGTAGTGGCCGTCCAGGCTGCCGACCCCGGAGAAATCGACGTCGTGCATCATCGCGTTCTGCACGGCGGTCTTGACGTCGGGGTTGAGGTCCTCGGCGGTGACGCCCACGACCGTGGTGTGCAGGGTGTGCACCCGTTCGCCTGCCGCGTCGGTGAAGGTGTTGGTCACCGTGATCATGTCCCGGCCTGCGATCCTGCGCACCGAGGTCAGCTCGACGTCGACGCGGAGTTCGTCGCCGGACACGATCGGCCGGTGCTGCTCGAAGACCTCCTCGGTCTGCAGGTACGTGTCGTAACCGACGACGATCTGCTCGAACATGCGGCGGTTGCAGGACATCCCGGGGGCCGAGGTGAACGTCAGTGGCGCCACCAGACCCGGATAGCCCAACTCGGCGGCGGCTGCGAGATTCCAGTGCGCCGGGTGGTAGTCCTGCACGGCCCGGGCGTATTCGCGGACCTTCTCGCGGCCGACCAGGTAGGTGTCGTCCATCTGGTAGTAGTGGCCGACCCGGGCTTCGAGCGGCGACGCTTCTGGTGCTGCGGTCATGAATTCACTCAACTCTTCTGCCGGCTTGTCGCGGAGACCGACCCAAGCACACTAACCGGCGGCGATGCTCGACCGACAAACCGATGCGTGTCAGGCCAGGGCGTCGCCGAGTTTGGTGAGCAGCTCGGTGAGCAGCTTCTTCTCGTCGTCGCTGAATCCGGCGAACATCGCGTGCGCGGCCTCGGTGTACTGCGCCCGCCACTCCCGGGCTTGGTCACGGCCCAGCTCCGTGGTGGTCAAACGCACTGCCCGACGGTCGTTCTCGTCCGGTGCGCGCGCGACGAGGCCTTCTCGCACGAGCGCGTCGACCAGGGTCGACGCCGTCGCCTGGGTGATTCCCACCGCTCGGGCCACATCGGCGGACCGGACCGGCTGCAGCCGGTCGATCTCGGCGAGGAGCTTCGACCGGGGAGTCGAGACGCCACGGTCGCCGAGGTGTTCGTCGAACGCGCGGACAACCGACTTGGCGGCGCGGCCGAAAGCGTCGGCGAGTTGCGCAGCGACCTGCTGGTCTTCCACGAGAGATCTCCTCAGAACGGTTGACCAGACTATCAGTACTCGTATAGTTTGATTACAGATAGTTAGATGCCTAATGAAAGGCCGCCGTTCGATGACCGCAACGTTCCCCCTCGGCCCGTACACCGTCCGACGCGTCGGATTCGGCGCCATGCAGCTGCCCGGGCCCGGCGTGTTCGGCCCGCCCCGCGACCACGATCAGGCCGTCGCGGTGCTGCGGCGCGCAGTGGAACTGGGTGTCGACCACATCGACACCGCGCAGTTCTACGGACCCGACGTCGCCAACGAGCTCATCCGGGAGGCCCTGTACCCGTACCCCGAGAACCTCGCCCTGGTCAGCAAGGTGGGCGGCCGACGCGACGACCAGGCCAACTGGCTGCCCGCCCAGGAACCCGAGGACCTGCGCCGCGACATCGAGGCGAACTTGAGGACCCTGGGCGTGGACCGGTTGGCGGCGGTGAACCTGCGCGTGTTCGGCGACGACGTCGGCGGTCCCGCGCGAGTCGACCGTGATCTGTTCGAGCGGCAACTCGACACGATGATCGCCGCCCGGGACGAAGGGCTGATCGCCGGGATCGGGCTGAGCAGCGTCTCCCGCGAACACGTGGAGATCGCGCTGGAGCGCACCGAGATCGCCTGCGTGCAGAACGCGTACAACCTCGCCGACCGTACGTCTGCGCCCGTGCTCGACCTGTGCGTGGAACGGGACATCGCCTTCGTGCCGTTCTTCCCGTTGGGTTCGGGATTCGTCGCCGACAACCCCGTGCTCGGCCATCCGACGATCAAGCGCGTCGCCGACGAGCTGAACCGGACCCCGGCGCAGATCGCCCTGGCGTGGACGCTGAACGTGGCGCCCAACGTGCTGCTGATCCCCGGGACGTCGTCGGTCGCGCACCTCGAGGAGAACATGGCCGTCGCTGACATCGACCTGCCTGCGGACCTGGCGCTGTAGAGCCTGGGCAGGAGGCTAGAGGGAACCCAGGATCTGGTTCATGGTGTCGATCTCCTTCTTCTGGCTGGTGACGATCGACCTGGCCAGCGCGATGGTGTCGGGGAACTGGCCGTTGTCGATCTCGTTCTGCGCCATGGTGATCGCGCCCTCGTGATGCCTGATCATCTGGGTGAGGAACAAGCGGCTCGCCTCCACGCCCTGGGCGTTCTGCAGCGCCTGCATCTCGGCAGGCGACATCATCCCGTCCATGCCGGGCATCCCGTTCATCGCAGGCATTCCGGGCATCATCGGTCCGCCCGGCATGCCACCGTGGTGTGGCCCCATGTCCCCACGCGGCGCGTTCGGTCCCGGCATGCCCCACTGATCGACCCACCCGCGCATCTGCTCGATCTCCGGGCCCTGCGCGGCCTTGATCTGCTTCGCCATCTCGGTCACGCGCGGGTCGACACCCTGCTTGGCGGTGACCATGTCGCTCATCTCGATCGCCTGCTGGTGGTGCGGGATCATGTGGTGCGCGAACATCATGTCGGTCTGGTTGTGCGCCGCGGCGGGGGCCGCGGCCGACGTCTGAACGGGCATGGGCGACGGTGACGTCGCCTCCCCGTTCCCGGAATCGCCACACGACGCGAGCACAGTCACCAGCGCCGCCGCTGCCGCTGCGAACGCACGACTTCTGTTGCGGTGCAAAGGTGTTCCTTTCCTCGTCGGACAGTCGACCTCAGCCTCGCCGACGGACGTGGAGCCGCGCTGGTGGTTCTGTGAAGATTCCGTATAGAAACGCTGTTGACCCCACCGCCCTAATGGGCGTGGTCGCCGTGACCGGTGTCGAGCGGCGCAGGGGCGTCAGGCGGCGACGGCGCCGCGGGCACGGCAGCCGGCCCGGTGTCCGGCGCCGGTGCTGCCGGCGGTTGAGGATGATGGTTCGGGTGGCTCTCGGCATGTTTGACGATCGGCCCGTGGTGGTGTGCTTCGGCCCCGGCCGGCGCATGGTGGCCGTGCCGAAGACCCGACGCCACGCCCACGGTGGACGCCAGCGTGACGACGCCCGCGGCGCCGAGAAGCACCAGTGCGTTGGCGAACGCGGGGATGTGCTGACCATGGCGACCCCGGTGCAAGACCCAGCCGGCTCCCATGACGACGTAGATCTGCAGCAGCAGGGCGCACAGGTCGGCGGCCTGTACGAGTTCAGCGTCACCGGCGTGCGGGCCGAACGGCGCTCCGGCGGTCCTCGACACCGCCCACAGCGCCACCGCCCCGAGATTGAGCAGGATGCCACCGGCGAGCACCGGCGTGGTGGCCAGGCCCAGCACGACGAACGCCCAGATCAGCTGGCAGACGGCGAGTGCGACGAAGAACAGGCCTGCGGGCGGCCACTCCTGCCAGTGCGCCGGGACGACGGCGAAGTGGATGACCGCAGCGCCCAGCGAGGCGAGCGCCGCCAGACGAGCCGCCAGCTTGCTGTCCGTCTTCGTCGCTGCTCTGGGTGACACCCGTCCGATGGTGGCAGCCCCGTCGAGATTTGCAGCGGTGTGACATCACATCTCAACCCGACCGAGATTCGCCCGTCACCGGTCATGCGGCGACCCCGCGGGAGGTGAACAGACTGCTGAAGCGGCGGAGCGGGCAGTGCGCATACCGGGTACACGCGACCGATATCGTCCCGGCCGCCACCGTGAGTGCGGCCGCGGCGATCCCGACACCCAGGTGGATCTCCTGCGCAAGGATGACCGACGACATCGCAAGCACGAACCAGCCGAAGGCCATTCGCAGTGAATCGGGGTCGACCATCGCGGTCAGCCGGGCGCCGGCGAGTGCGCCCACCACGGCCGCGGCGGTCACGGCCAGCGCGACCGGCCAGTCGATCTGGACGCTGGACAGATATCCGCCCAGGCCCGCGAACGACTTCATCGCGATCACGATCAGCGAGGTGCCCACCGCGATCGGCATCGACAGGCCGCCGAGCAGGGCGAGGGCGGGCACGACCAGGAATCCGCCGCCGGCCCCGACGAGGCCGGTGACCAGCCCGACCACCAGGCCCTCGGCGAGGATCTTCGGTACCGGCAGGCGACGGGTACCCTCGCCGGCCTCGACGTTCCTGCGTCCCCGCAGCATCGCGACCGCGGTGGCGACCATCATGACGGCGAAGCCGATCAGCAGCACCGTGCCCGGGATGAACCGGGCCAGCACGCCGCCCGCGTAGGCGCCGGCCATGCCCGCGCCGCCGAAGATCAGTCCCGTGCGCCACTGCACCCGGCCGGCGCGAGCGTGTGAGATCGCGCCGATCGCGCTGGTGACGCCGACGACCAGCAGGGAGGTGGCGATGGCTTGTTTGGCGTCCATCCCGGCCACGTAGGCCAGCAGCGGAACGGTGAGGATCGAGCCGCCGCCGCCGAGCAGTCCCAGCGAGATGCCGACGAAGACGGCCAGGCCGATGGTCAGCGCAATCATGATCGGCCACCCGCTTCCTTGGCTGTGGGAGCGGAGTCGACCAGTTGCGACACGATGGTCTGCGCATCGCAGCTGGCGCCGCGGTTGTAGGGCAGCTTGGCCAGCATCATTCCCATCGCGCAGGTGTTGGACAGCGCGGCGAAGGTCAGACCGCCGCCGATGGCGCCGGCCACCCACTTGAGCTTGGGGGCGGCGATGCTGCCGAGGATGCTGGCCAGCACGACGGATCCGGCGACCAGCCGCACCTGACGCTCGAGGTCCCAGCGCTGGGCGCCGCGGTTGACCGAGAAGCCCTTGCCCTCCCAGTCGGTGATGCCGCCGGCGAGGATGTGCACGTTGGACAGCCCGGCGTTGCGCAGGGTCTCCTCGGCCTGGGTGGCGCGCTGCCCGGACCGGCACACCAGGACCACGTCCTCGTCGAGGTGCTGGACGATCTCGTCGCGGTGCTCGCGCAGCAGGTCCAGTGGCACGTTGTAGGCGCCGGCGATGTGGGCGCTCTCGAACTCGGCCGGGGTGCGCACGTCGAGCACCCGCGGCGGGGTGGGGGATCCGAGCAGCTGGCGCAGGTCGTGCGAATCGATGGTGGCGGGTGCGGTCATCTCCGCGTCCTTTCGGGTGGGGCGGCCCGGTTGGCTGTCGATACCGCCGGGGGTATCCTGACCGCAATGCTACACATACCCCCGGGGGTAAATACAAGGAGGAATATCGATACCCCCTAGGGTACTTAACATACCCATAGGGGTATAGGCAGGCTGTTGGACAACAGGCCTAGGACCCGCCACCCGAACGAAAGGACTGTCACCGTGAAATTCACCCAGTACTACCTGGACTGCCTGTCCCACGCGTCGTACCTGATCGCCGACGAGAAGACCGGCCGCGCAGTCGTTGTCGACCCGCAGCGCGACGTGTCCGAGTACCTGGCGGACGCGAAGGAGGCCGGCTACACGATCGAGTTGGTCATCGAGACGCACTTCCACGCCGACTTCCTGTCCGGCCACCTGGAGCTGGCCAAGGCCACCGGCGCGAAGATCGTCTACTCCGCGGTCGCCGAGACCGAGTTCGAGTCGATGGGTGTGGCCGACGGTGAGCGCTACTCGCTGGGTGACGTGACGCTGGAGTTCCGGCACACCCCCGGCCACACGCCGGAGTCGATGAGCATCGTGGTCTTCGAGCACGCCGACGACGAGGTTCCCTACGGTGTGCTGACCGGCGACGCGCTGTTCATCGGTGACGTCGGCCGGCCCGATCTGCTGGCCTCGATCGGCTTCACCCGCGAGGAACTGGCCGAGAAGCTGTACGACTCGCTGCACAACAAGCTGATGACGCTGCCCGACGCCACCCGGGTGTACCCGGCGCACGGTGCCGGCTCGGCCTGCGGCAAGAACCTCTCCACCGACCTGTGGTCGACCATCGGCGACCAGAAGGAGACGAACTACGCACTGCGCGCCGCCGACAAGGCCACGTTCATGGACCTGGTGACCGAAGGGCAGCCCCCGGCACCGAGCTACTTCGTCTACGACGCGGTCCTCAACCGCAAGCACCGCGAACTGCTGGACGAGACCAAGATGCCGGCCGCCATGACGTACGAACAGGTGCGCGACGCGATGAAGGCAGGCGCGATCCTGGTCGACGGCCGCGGCCCGGAGGAGTTCGCGCTGGGTCACCTGCGCGGCGCCGTCAACATCGGGTTGGCGGGCCGGTACGCCGAATTCGCCGGATCGGTGGTGCCCACCGACGTCGACATCGTGCTGTTCACCGAACCGGGCCAGGAGCTGGAAGGCAAGAATCGGCTCGCCCGAATCGGTTTCGACCGTGTGATCGGTTACCTGGACCGCCCGTTCGAGGTGATGGTCAACCACCAGGCCGAGGTCCAGATGGCGTCCCGCTTGACGGCCAAGGCCTTCGACGAACGCGTGGCCGACGTTTCCAACCTGCAGATCGTCGACGTGCGCAACCCGGGTGAGGTCGCCGCGGGAACCATCCCGAATGCCCTCACCATCCCGGTGGGTCAGCTGCCGTCCCGGGTGGCCGAGCTGGATCCGGCCAAGCCGACCGTCGTGTACTGCGCCGGTGGCTACCGGTCCTCGGTGGCCGCAAGCCTGTTGCGGCAGAACGGGTTCGGCGATGTCAGCGACATCCTGGGCGGCTACAACGCCTGGGACGACGCGCACCAGAACGCCTGAGCGGAGCGAAAACCACGACCGACAAGCACCAGATCGTCATCGTCGGCGGGGGGACCGCCGGCATCTCCGTCGCGGCCCGCCTGCTGCGCAAGGGACACACCGACGTGGCCGTCATCGAACCGTCCGACACGCACTATTACCAACCGCTGTGGACGCTCGTCGGCGGCGGGCAGGCGAAGGCGTCGACGACCGCGCGCCCCGAGGCCTCGGTGATGCCCAAGGGTGCGACGTGGATCAAGAACGCCGCGGCATCGGTCGATCCGGACGACAACACGGTCACCTGCGGCGACGGGGCGGTCTACGAGTACGACGTCCTCGTCGTCAGTCCGGGCATCCAGCTGGACTGGGACCGGACCGAGGGTCTGCAGGATGCGCTCGGCAAGGACGGCGTGTCATCGAACTACCGGTTCGACCTGGCGCCGCGCACCTGGGAGTTCATCCGCGACCTGCGTTCGGGCAGTGCGGTGTTCGCGATGCCGTCGGGCCCGATCAAGTGCGCGGGCGCGCCGCAGAAGATCGCCTACCTGGCCAGTGATCACTGGCGCAGGCAGGGCGTTCTCAAGGACATCGACGTGCACCTGGTGGTGCCCACCCCGCGGCTGTTCGGCATCCCCGCGATCGCCGACAACCTCGACGTCATCGCCGCGGACTACGGCATCACGGTGCACACCGGAGCGGAGGTGACCTCTGTCGACGCCGCGGCGCACAAGGTGGGCATCACCCGCACCGGCGACGGCGGATCCGACACGATCCTGGCCTACGATGTGCTGCACGCTGTGCCGCGCCAGTCGGCGCCGGACTGGATCAAGGCGAGCCCGTTGTCGACGGGCGACGGAGGCGGCTACGTCGAGATCGACAAGCACACCATGCAACACGTGCGGTATCCGAACGTCTTCAGCCTCGGCGACGCCGGATCGTCACCGAACTCCAGACCGGCGCGCCTATTCGCAAGCAGGCGCCGGTGGTGGTCGACAACATCGAGGCGTTCCTGGCCGGCCGGCCGTTGACGGCCTCGTACAACGGCTACGGCTCGTGCCCGATCGTCACCTCGTCGCATGCGATGCTGCTGGCGGAGTTCGACTACGACCTGAACGTGACGCCGTCGTTCCCGCTGCTCGATCCGACCGCGCCGCATCGCGGCTACTGGTACCTCAAGAAGTACGGGCTGCCGTTCATGTACTGGAATCTGATGCTCAAGGGCTTGGCCTAGCGATCCGGCAGCAGCGGGTCGAGGAGGCGCAGTTCCGCGGTGCTCACCCACGACGGATTGGACTGCTGGGGGGACCGGAACACCTCCATCGACTGCAACCCCGGGATCGCTTGCAGTTCGGCGGCCGTCAGGGGCGTCGCGAACAACGGGATGTGCACGGGCAGCCGCAGCCCACCGTCGCTCGCGGTGAGCTCACCGGTGACGTGCCCCGCACCCCAGAAGCCTCGCCGCGGGTGCGCCGACACCCAGAACAGGACACGCTGACCGCGCCGGATGAGCCGTGACCGGTAGTTGTCGGCGACGCACCACTGCGGCGTCGTCTCGCCGGCCGCCAGCATGGCGTCCAGGGGTGTCATGTGCGGATTGCACTTGATGACCCACGCGCCCAGGGCTTCGAGAGTCACGCTGCGTTCGGGGGCCACAGGTGAATCCTCCTGCCGACGATGCCGTCGCAAACCGAGTAGGGTTCGGCTGCCATGCCCGAACTCGACGGATACAAACGGTGACGAGTCGACTCGACGTCCTGATCGCCTCCTATCTGGAGCCTGTTCTGGTCGAGGCGATCGCCGCCGCCGACCCGCGGATCCGCGTGCACTACCACCCCGAACTGCTTCCCGAACCACGCTGGCACGGCGATCACCTGGGTACGCCGCGACGGTTGACCGCAGAGCAGGACCAGCAGTGGACGAGGCTGCTCGCGGAGGCAGAGGTGATGTTCGACTTCGACTGGCGGCGCCCGTCGGACACGCTGGCGCAGTCGCCCAGGCTGCGCTGGGTGCAGGCCACCTCGGCCGGGATCGGCACCCGGATGGAAGCGCTCGGGCTGCGTCACACACCGCTCACCGTGACCACGGCCTCCGGTGTGCACGCCGATCCGCTGGCCGAGTTCGCCCTGGCCGGGATCCTCTACTTCGCCCGTGGCCTCCCGGGGTTGGCTGCGGCTCGCCGCGACCGGTCCTGGCGGCAGGGCCCTGCGACCGAACTCGCGAATCGGCATGCCGTCGTCGTCGGTGCCGGCCGGATCGGGACCCGCATCGCCGAACTCCTGGCCGCATTCGGGGTGAGCTCCACAGGGGTGACGCGCACGAGTCGCGAGCTCGGCTCACCGTTCATGAAAGCCGTTACGCGCGAGGCGCTTCCCGGGCATCTTCCGGACGCCGACATCCTCGTGGTCGCCGTGCCCGGCACCGACGAGACGCGCGCCATGATCGGGGCCCGGGAGGTGGCGGCCCTGCCCGATGGGGCGATCGTCGTCAACGTCGGCCGGGGCACGACGATCAACGAGGACGCCCTGGTCGAAGCGCTCGCCGACCGGAGGCTGGGCGGCGCCGTGCTCGACGTGACCCGGGTCGAACCGCTGCCGTCCGATTCCCCGTTGTGGACCCTCGACAACGTGATCGTGAGCCCGCACACCGCCGCCAACGTGTCGTCCGAGAACGCCAAGATCGTCGACATCTTCGTCGACAACCTGCGGCGTCACCTCGACGGCGAGGATCTCCGCAACCGCTACGACCACGACGCGGGGTATTGACGCACCGCCGGCGATCGTCGCGGTTACCCTTCCGGGTGAGTGCCGACCGCTCGACGTGCCGGCCCGACCCAGGAGATGTTCGACATGAGCGTTGACGATGTGTTCGACACCGCCGCAACCGCAGGAGCGGCCATCGAAGAAGCGGTGGCGGTGTTCATGTTGCATCCGGAGACCTACGGCGGAAGCGTCGCAGCCGGCTACGAGAACCCGCTCGCGGGCTATGTCGCCGGCCGCGGCGGAGTGCTGGGTGACGCCACCGGCACCACGGTCGCGGCGGTGTTCGCGGTGTTCGAGCCGACGGGGTTGGCGGCGATGTGGGACGAGGGCGTCGCGGTCCGAGGCGCGATCGGTGCGGCGCAGGTGTACTGGGACCAGACCGCGGAGTTCGGCCGTACGTACCTTTCCGGTGCAGAGGGACTGGATCGCATCGCCGCACTCGGGGAGAAGGTGATCGCGGCGGCACCGATCAGCGGATTGCCGCTCTTCGCGGGCTGGCGCGCGATGCCGCTGGCCGAAGACGCCGCGGCCCGGGCACTGCAGGTGATGTTCGTGCTGAGGGAACTGCGTGCCGGACTGCACTTCAACGCGCTGTCGCTCACCGATGTCACCCCGATCGAGGCGCACATGCTCAACAAGGGCCCGAGGTACGCCGCGATGTTCGGCTGGCCCGAACCGTTCGCCGACGGTGCGGACAAGAAGGAGCGCTACGACGAGGCCGAGCAGGCGACCAACCGTCGGATGAGCGGGATCTTCTCGGCTGCACTGGATCCCACCGAGGCCGAGGAACTCGCCCGGCTCAGCACCGCGGCGCTGGCGTCGTTGAAGGCGAACGTCCCGAGCTGAGATGGACCGCGCCGACCACCCGAACCACACCGCGTGGCCGTTGTCGGTCGCGATGAGGGAGGGCTCGGCCGCCGAACACGACGCCGCCGAGCAGTCACCGTTCGTGACGGAACTTCTGGCCGGCCGGGTCGGCCGCCGCGGTTACGCCGAATACCTGTTGCGTCTGCGGGTGGTCTACGAAGCCCTGGAGGATGCCGTCCGCGCCCGTCGCGACGACCCACTGGTCGCCGCGATCCACGACCCGGTGCTCGAACGCCTGCCGGCCATCGACGCGGATCTCGAGCACTGGGCCCCCGGCGCACGTCGCGCCATCGATTCGCCTGCCGCGCAACGATATCGGGACCGAATCCTCGAATCATCCTGGGGCGGAGCGTTACTGGCCCACCACTACACCCGATACCTCGGCGACCTGTCCGGGGGTCAGGCCATGGGCAGGATCCTCGACCGCGAATTCGGTCTCGACGGTGCGGGGCTGGCCTTCTACGACTTCGGCCTGCGGGTGAAGCCGTACAAGGACGGATACCGGGACCGCCTCGACGGGCTGGGCCTGGACGCCGGTGACACCGACCGAGTGGTGGACGAGGTGAAGGTGGCCTTCGGCCTCAATCAGGCGTTGTTCGACGAACTGGCCGCGCGGCTGCCGAGTTTTCGCCGCTGATCGGTCCGCTCGCGGTTGCGCAACGCGACGACCAGCACCGCGGCGACGAGCACGGCGGCACCGGCCAGTGACGCGATCAGGATCGACGTGGTCTCGCGCAGACGCACCGCGATGCCGATCAGGGCCCAGATGAGTACCAGCGCATAGGCTATGTCGCGGTGGAGGAACGTCATCGTCACGCCGAGCGTGGCCGCCACCAGCACCATGATGACGCCCCACGTCGGCTCGGAGAGACCGAATCCGTTCCAGCCCGCGTCGTCGAGCGTGATGGTGGCGTTGGCGATGGTGGCCACCGAGATCCAGCCCAGATACACCCGGAACGGGATGTGCACCGTCCAGCGCTCCACCGTCGACATCGGCGGATGGGCGGCCTGCAGGCGGTAGATGACGATCAGCGTGCCCAGCAGCACCAGCATCAGCAGCATGCTCAGCGGGAAGGGGTTGTAGTGCCAGGCGAACAGCCACGTGCAGTTGGCCGCGGCGGTGAGCAGATACCAGGGCGCGATCGCCCGCGCCGCGCCGCTGTCCGGACGCCCTCTGGCCAGGGTGAGGCTCAGGTAGACGCTGTAGGCGATCAGCCCGAGATAGATCACGCTCCAGATCGAGAACACGTACCCGGCGGGCACGAAGTACACCTCGAAGCGACGGGTGACGTCACCGGTGGTCTGGCCATTGATCGGCAGGCCGTTGGCGAGATAGTTGACGAACAGTGTGGCCGCCGTCGCCAGGCTGACGCCGCCCGGCAACAACAACGTCGACGCCGTGGTCGACCGGCTGTCGACGGTCCGACCGGACATGGGGGAGCTCCTCTTCGTCTGGGGTGTCAGGTAGATGCCCGCTGGGGGCGATGTCCAACCGCCGCGTGCACCGCCGCCTGTACCCCGTGCCCGGCGCACACGATGGGTTCGACGGAGCGCAGCGTGCGGCACAGCACGAAGGCGCCCTCGAGGGCGGTCAGGGTGATCGTCGCCAGCCGGCGGCACTCCTCCTCGGAGACGCCGAGTCTGCCGAACCACGCCGCGAGGCCGGTCAGCCAACTCTCGAAGACCTCCGCCGCCTCCATCCGGAGCCGTTCGTTGGTGCTGGCCACCTCCAGGGCGATGGTCTCGATCGAACACGCCTCGCTGTAGTCCTGGGCCTCGAGGTCCGCACCCGCCTTCTCGAACAACCGGGGGATGCCGTCGAGCGGGTCGATGCCCGCCAGCTGCGCGCCGACGAACTCGCCGTACCGAACGCCCTCGCGGCGAATGACTTCCACGCTGATGGCCTCTTTGCCGCCGGGAAAGTGGTGGTAGATCGACCCGAACGGTGCGTGCGCGGCGGCCGAGATCTGCTTGAGGCCGGTGGCCGGCATGCCCTGACGTCGGTACAGCTCGGCCGTCGCATCGAGGATCCGGCTGCGGGTGGACGGATCTGGCATGAGGTCTCCTTCTTGCGCATCGTGCCACGACAGCATATCGTCCAAATAAGTAGAACGATCTATCTAGGAGGCGATCACATGCTCTCCGTGGACGTGCCGTCCGGACCCATCTCCTACGACGACACCGGTGGCGACGGGCCCACGCTCGTATTCGGTCACGGCCTGCTCATGGACGGCAGGCAGTGGCGCAAGGTCATCCCGCTGCTGCCCGGGTACCGCTGCATCACACCGACTCTGCCGCTGGGCGCGCACACCGCGCCGATGAACGACGACGCGGACCTGACCCAGACGGGGGTGGCCGGCATCCTGGCCGACTTCCTCGACGCCCTCGACCTCGACGACGTGACCCTGGTCCTCAACGACTGGGGCGGTGGACAATTCGTCATCACCGAGCGCCGCGACAAGCGCGTCGGCAGACTCGTGCTCGCGTCCTGCGAGGCTTTCGACAACTTCCCGCCGAAACCGGCTCGGCCCGCGGCCCTGCTGTGCCGGCTCCCGGGTGGCGGCTGGGTCCTGAGCCGGATGCTGGGGACGCGGTTCTTTCGCCACAGCCGCCAGGCCTACGGCGGGATGGCCAAATCCGGACTACCCGACGAGTTGTACGACGAGTGGTTCCGGCCCGCCGTCGAGAACGCCGCGATCCGCCGCGATCTGGTCAAGTTCGCCACCGGTGCACCTCCGCGCCGCCGGTTGCTCGAAATGTCCGAGATGCTGGGCGCTTTCGACCGCCCGGTACTCGTCGTCTGGGCGCGGGAGGACCGGATGATGCCCCTGGAACACGCCGACCGCCTGGTCGCGCTGTTCCCCGACGCCAGAAAAGTCGTGATAGACGACTCCTGGACACTCATCCCCGAGGACCAACCGGAGGCCATGGCGCAGGCCCTGCGGGATTTCGTGGGCTAGCCGGGGCCGACGCGGACCTCGTCACCCACGCCCACCGTGCCGGTGCCCACGACTTCGGCGTAGAGCCCCGCGCACGGAAGCAGCCCCCCGAAATCCGGCGCCTCGACCCGGTTGTGTTCGAGCACGTAACGGACCGACTGCGGGGACCGGCCGAGGGGCCCGTGCTCGAGCGTCGGCACCGCACAGCGCGGCGTGGGCATGGTGCCGCGCACCGCCGCCTCGCCGAGACGCAGCGTGACGCCGACCCAGTCGTTCTCGACGAAAGGCGGGCAACCGGGCGGCGTCTCGATGATGACGTTGGGCCGGTAACGCAACGCTTCGGCCTCCCCGAGACCGATCGCGTCGAGTGTCGCGGTGGTGATCAGGTGCACCGGCGAGTGGTCGACGAAGGCGCCGCCCGGGGTGCCCTGAGCGATCTCCAGCAGCGCGGCCTCGATCTCGGCGTCGAGGCCGTGGGTCAGCACGTCCATCGGGTCGGACCGTTCGACCACCGCGCCTGCGGAGCGCTCGTCGGCCACGTGAACACCGCGGCCGGTCAGCTCGGACACCGGTCCGGCCGATTCGCCGACGGGTACGGTCTGCCCGCCGGGCAGCGTCACCGAGACCCCGTCGGCCTCCGTCCTCGCGGAGCACTGCAGCAGCCGGCGCCACAGGCGGGGGTTCTTGGCGGTGGCGACCCGGCCGGTCTCGTCGTCGATGTAGGCGTAGCGGCGGTCGCCGGACACCCCGAGTGGCGTGAGTTCCAGGGACGCGCGCTGCTCACCGAGCATCGACTTCACCGGATAGCGGCGGAGCATGGACACGCGACCGGCGGAATCACCCTCGACACTCATCGCTTGACGAGCTTACGGAACGCACCCTCCACCGCGTCGGCGATGCCGGCGTCGGCGGCGGCCGTCAGGAGCGCCTCGACGACGATCGAGGTGGGCTCGCGGGCCAGGGTGACCAGCCCGACGGTGGGGCCGGGCCCGCCGCCGGCCATCGGGCGGGCCGCGAACCCGGGCGGAACGCCGAACGCGTGCAGCCAGGCGTGCGAGGCGATCGTGCCGAGCCCGAGACCGGTGACATGCGAGTAGAGCGCGCCGACGGTGTCGGCCTCGACCACCGGCGCGAAGCTGGCGCCGTCGGCGGCCATCTGGGTGTCGATGATCCGACGGTTGCGCATCTCGGGGGTGAGGGCGCACAGGCGCAGCGCGGCCGCCTGCGCCCACGCCACCTGTGCGTTGTCGGTGACCGGATCGTCGGCGGGGGCGAGCAGCACGTAGCGCTCGCGGTAGAGGCCGAACTGCCGGTACCCGGGCGGGATCTCCTCGTCGAGGTAGGTCAGTCCGGCGTCGATGTCGAAATCGGCCAGCCGACGGACGATCTCGCGGGACGACAGCGCCTCGACCCGGACCGCCGCGGCGGGATGGCTGTCGAGGAAACGCGCGGTCAGCAGCGGACTGACCGGCACCGAGGTGGGGATCGCGCCGATGCGCGCGGTGGTGGTCAGCCGGCCGCGCATGCGGTCGAGGTCGGCCAACAGCTCGTCACGTTCGGCGACGATGCGGCAGGCCCAGGCGATGACCCGGGTGCCTTCGTCGGTGAACCCTTCGAAGCGGCGGCCCCGGCGGACGATGACGACGCCGAGTTCGCGTTCGAGGCGCTGGATGGCCACCGACAGCGTCGGCTGGCTGACGTGGCACGCGGCCGCGGCGCGCCCGAAGTGCCGTTCCCTTGCCAGCGCGACCAGGTACTCGAGTTGTTGGATCAGCACGTTGCCGTGCATGTGCACCTCACCGCCTGCTGTGATAGTCCGTGCCTATCGAAGCATTCGGGATCGCGAACACCAAACGCTTGGCCGGCGGCACACCGGCCCGTACGGTCCACGCGTGACGCCTGCGAACACCACCCGGTACGACTTCGACGAGAACGACGTGGTCGTCACCGGCGAAAAAGGCCATGCGGCAGGCATTCCCGCCGTCCTGGTGTCGCTGCGGCGCGGTGTGGAGCAGATGGGGGTGGCGCGCACCGCGCGCACACTGGCCCGGCTCAACCAGCGCGACGGGTTCGACTGCCCCGGCTGCGCGTGGCCCGAGACGCCCGGCCACCGCAAGCACGCCGAATTCTGCGAGAACGGCGCGAAGGCCGTGGCCGAAGAGGCGACGACGCGACGGGTGGGTCCGGACTTCTTCGCCGCCCACCCGGTGGCCGATCTACTCGAGCGCACCGAATACTGGCTCGGTCAGCAGGGCCGGCTCACCCATCCGATGGTGCTGCGCGACGGCGCCACCCACTACGAACCGATCGGCTGGGACGCCGCCTACGACCTGATCGCCACCGAACTGCGCGGGCTGGGCTCGCCCGACGAGGCCGCGTTCTACACCTCCGGACGGACGTCGAACGAAGCCGCGTTCGTCTACCAGTTGCTGATCCGCAGCTTCGGCACCAACAACATGCCCGACTGCTCCAACATGTGCCATGAGTCGTCGGGCACCGCACTGCAGGAGAGCATCGGCATCGGCAAGGGTTCGGTGTCGGTGCCCGACCTCGAGAACGCCGACCTGATCCTGATCGCCGGCCAGAACCCCGGTACCAATCATCCGCGCATGCTGTCCGTGCTGGAGAAGGCAAAAGCCCACGGCGCCAGGGTGATCGCGATCAACCCGCTGCCCGAGGCCGGCCTGCTGCGGTTCAAGGATCCGCAGAAGGTGCACGGGGTGGTGGGCGACGGCGTGGCGATCGCCGACGAACTGCTCCAGATCCGCATCGGCGGCGACCAGGCGCTGTTCCAGGGGCTGGCCAAACTCCTGCTCGACGCCGAGGACCGCCACCCCGGCGCCGTGCTGGACCGGGCGTTCATCGCCGACCACTGCGCGGGGTTCGAGGCCTACGCCGCACACATCCGCGCGCTCGACCTCGACACCGTGGTCGAGGCCACCGGGCTGTCGCGCAGGCAACTCGAGGACACCGCACGGGCGTTGATCGGATCGTCGAAGACGATCGTGTGCTGGGCCATGGGGTTGACCCAGCAGACCCACGGCGTGGCGACCATCCAGGACGCCACCAGTCTGCTTCTGCTGCAGGGCATGATCGGCAAACCCGGCGCCGGGGTGTGCCCGGTGCGCGGGCACTCCAACGTGCAGGGCGACCGGACGATGGGGATCTACGAGAAGGCTCCCGAGTCGTTCCTGGCCGCGCTCGACGCGGAGTTCGGGATCAGCACGCCGCGGGCGCACGGGCTGGACTCGGTCGACGCCATCCGCGCGATGCGCGACGGGCGGGTGCGCGTGTTCATGGCGATGGGCGGCAACTTCGTCTCCGCGACCCCCGACACCGCGGTTACCGAAGCGGCCCTGCGGAACTGCGCACTGACCGTGCAGGTCTCGACCAAACTCAACCGTTCACATCTGGTGACCGGGCGGACCGCGGTGATTCTGCCCTCACTGGGCCGCACCGACCGCGACATCCTCAACGGCCGCAAACAAGTTGTCACCGTTGAGGATTCGATGTCGGTCGTGCACATGTCGCGAGGTGGTCTGAAACCGCCGAGCGATCAGGTGCGCAGTGAGGTCGCGATCGTGTGCGAGCTGGCGCGGGCACTGCTGGGTCCCGCCCACCCGGTGCCGTGGGCGGAGTTCGCCTCCGACTACGACCGGATCCGCGATTCGATCGCCCGCGTGATCCCGGGATTCGCGGATTTCAACACCCGCGTGCGCCGACCCGACGGATTCGTGTTGCCGCACCCGCCCCGCGACGAACGGCGCTTCGCGACCGCGACCGGCAAGGCGAACTTCGTCGTCAATCCTCTGCAGTGGGTACCGGTTCCCGACGGCCGGCTGATCCTGCAGACGATGCGCAGCCACGACCAGTACAACACCACCATCTACGGCCTCGACGACCGGTACCGCGGCGTGAAAGGTGGCCGCCGCGTGGTGTTCTGCCATCCCGAGGACATCGCGGCGCACGGGTTCACCGCCGGTGACCGGGTGGATCTGGTCTCCGAATGGCCGACGCCGGGCGGGTCCGTCGAGGAGCGGGTGGCCGAGGACTTCCGGCTCGTGCCGTACCCGACCCCGCGGGGCAACGCGGCCGCGTACTACCCCGAGACCAACCCGCTGATCCCGCTCGACCACGTCGCGCGCAAGTCGAACACGCCGGTGTCGAAGGCGGTGGTCATCCGGTTGCGGCACCGGCAGTCGTGACGACCGGCCGGAGTTCTCAGACCGCCGAACCGCCGCCGTCGACGTAGAGGGTCGATCCGGTCACGAAGGCGGCCCGCGGCGACGCCAAGAACAGCACCGCCTCGGCGATCTCCTCGGGGAGTGCGGTGCGGCCCAACGGCAGAGCCGCGGCGACCTCGTCGATGAACTCGCCCATGTCGGCGGTCCCCGGCGTCCGCGTCGGACCCGGCGAGACACTGTTGACGCGAATACCGTTGGCGCCGAACTCCGCTGCCCAGGTGCGCGTGAGCGAGGCCAGGGCGGCCTTCGTGGCGCTGTAGACCGATGTGCCGGGAAAACCCTTGTCGCCGGCCGGCGACGTGATGTTGACGATGGCGCCCCGTCCGCGTGCGACCATGCCCCTGGCGGCGGTGGCCACCAGGAAGTAGGCGCCGCGCACGTTGGTGTCGAACATCGCCTCGAACGACGCCAGATCCTGGTCCAGCGTCGGCGCCACGGGGAACACCGCCGCGTTGTTGACCAGGATGTCGATCGGGCCGGCCTGTTCGGCGAGCTGCGTCACCGATGCCATGTCGCTGAGGTCGGCCCGGACGAACCGGGCCTTGCCGTCGAGCTCGTCGACGGCCCTGGCGCCGCGTTCGGCGTCGCGCCCCGAGATCACCACCCCGGCGCCGTGGTCGGCCAGGAGCCGCGCCGAGGCGAGGCCGATCCCGGACGTCCCGCCGGTCACCAGTGCGGTCTGGGATTCGAGTTCCATGTGAACTTCAAGCGCGCAGGCGCGAGAATCCTTCCCGGCGCACCGCTATCCCCAGGCGCTCGGATCGCCGCCGCCCGGCGGCGACAGCCGAGGCTTGAGCCGCACGGTCGGCATGGGCGGGGCCGGTAGACGGTGCACCGAGCCGCGATAACCCTCGACGTGTCCGAAGCGTTCGGACTCCGCCTGCCAGTCCGCCCGGAAGCCGATGACCTCGTCGTGGCTGCGGCCGACGAAGTTCCACCACATCACCAGCGGTTCACCGAAGGGAACCCCGCCCAGCAGCATCACCCGGGCCGGGCGGTCACCGGGGTTCGCCAGCGTCAGGTGGTCCACTCCCGGTGCGCGGTAACCCAACTCGGCGTGAGCCAGACGCGTGCCGTCGAGTACGACCGGACCGATGTCGACGAGCACGCCGTGCTCGAAGGCCGGCGCCACGTCGACGGTGAGTTCGGCACGCGGGTCCAGGACGAGTTCGGCGCCGACGAGCGGGCTGTGCACGGCGACCGGCGAGCTGTGGCCGGCCAATGCGCCGAGAAGCACCCGGGCCGACGCACCGCCGAGTCGCACCGGCGGGGGCACCGCGTGGTCGAAGCGGCGGGGCAGGTCGCGGGCCTGATCGGGCAGCGCCACCCACAGCTGGACACCGTGCAGTGTGGCGGTGGCCGCGGTGGACACCTCCGAGTGCGCGACACCGGACCCGGCCGTCATCAGGTTGAGTTCGCCCGGGCGGACCAGCGCCGACACGCCGCTGCTGTCGCGGTGTTCGATCTCGCCGTCGAACAACCAGCTCACCGTCTGCAGGCCGGTGTGCGGATGGGGCGGCACGTCCATGCCGCCGGTGCGTCCGACGTCGTCCGGCCCGTAGTGGTCGATGAAGCACCACGCGCCGATCAGCGAGCGCGCCCGTTGGGGCAGGGTGCGGCGCACCGTCATCGCCCGTGGCCCACCGAGGGGCACCGCGCGGCTGGTGATGACCTCGATGCCCATGGCTTCCATCATCGCCGCCCACCCCTGAATTGGAACCGTTTGCGGAGCGCCGCTAAGTTCCCTGGGGTGATGTCCTCAGCTGCTGGTGCAGTCGCGCGGTGGGTCGCTCCTCTTCTGACGGTCGCAGCCGTCGCAGGCACCGGTGCTCTCGTCGCACCCGTGCCCACCGGCCCCGCTCCGGCGGTGCGCCTGGCCAGTGACGCGAACCCGTTGGTCGGAAGGCCGTTCTACGTCAACCCGGCCTCCAAGGCCAGCCGGGCCCTGCAGGGCAATGCGGATCCGCTGCTGGCCGCGGTCGCCAACACGCCCACGGCGTACTGGATGGACAACATCTCGACGCCGTCGATCGACGCGAAGTACATCGCCGACGCACAGGCCGCGGGCACCACACCGATCCTCGCGCTGTACGGCATCCCCAATCGGGACTGCGGGAGCTACGCCGCGGGCGGGTTCGGCTCGGCCGGCGCGTACCGGGGGTGGGTCGACGGCGTCGCCGCGGCGATCGGCACCGGGCCCGCCGCGGTCGTCCTCGAACCCGACGCGCTGGCCATGATCGACTGCCTGTCGCCCGGCCAGCAGCAGGAACGCCTCGACCTGATCCGCTACGCGGTCGAGACGCTGAGCCGCAATCCGGCGACCGGCGTGTACGTCGACGCCGGTCACCCGCGCTGGGTGGCCGCCGACGTGATGGCGGGCCGGCTGAACCAGGTCGGCATCGAGAAGGCGCGGGGCTTCAGCCTCAACACCGCCAACTTCTTCACCACCGAGGAGTCGGTCGGGTACGGCCAGGCGGTCTCGGGGATGACAGGCGGGAAGCCCTTCGTCATCGACACGTCGCGCAACGGCGCCGGACCGGTCGAGAACGACCCCCTGTACTGGTGCAATCCGAGTGGACGGGCACTGGGCGTGGCGCCCACCACCAACACCGGGAACCCGCAGATCGACGCGTTCCTGTGGGTCAAGCGGCCCGGTGAGTCCGACGGTGCCTGCCGCGGAGCGCCCAGCGCGGGCACGTTCGTCAGTAGCTACGCCATCGACCTGGCGCGCAACGCGGGCTGGTGACGGGATCACCCGCTGGCGGGTGAACGGGTGCCGGGTGGGCGGACGTGAGCGGCCACCCACTGGGCGGCCAGCTTGACCAGCCCGGACTGCGGATACCGCACGTGCGCGTCGAAGTCCCGCCCCAACGAGCACACCGGATCGTTGGTGTTGCACAGGTCGGCGGTGCGGGATCCGAAGACCGGGCTCAAGCGGGTCAGCGGCTGACCGACCCGCGCCGAGGGGTTGCCGAAGACGGTGACGGCGGCGATGCGCGGCACCACGGCGGCAGGCAGGGGCGCGGCGTACCCGAGTCCGGCGACCGGGGACGTCGTGACGATGTCCATGACCGCGGCCCCCTGCGAGTAGCCTCCGAGCACCATCGTGGTGTCCGGACACTTCGCCGCGGTCGACTGGACCCGCAGGCTGGCGTCGGTGGCGCCGGCACCCACCTGCAGGAAGTCCCACGACGCCGGATATCTCACGGCGTAGGTGCCGACCGTCTGTCCTTTCACCATCGGGCGTAGCGCGTCGACCAGGGCCTTGCCGACCACCCCGATCCCGGGTGGCTCGTCGGTGCCGCGGGCGAAGATCACCTCGACGTCCGGACAGCGCGGAGCGGCCGACGCGGTCGGTGCGACGACCGTGGCGAAGACGGCGAGAGCCGCTGCCGCGGCCAACCCCGTGCGGCGGGTCACCTTGTCGACGGTCACGGCCTCTCCTCGACCGAATGCTGCGGTGGACGGAACGGTCGTCCTGTACCCAATCGTCCCACAAGTCACTCCAGTAACACCGCCGCGCTCCGTGCCGGCGAGGTCGGGCAGTCGTCGGGTGCGACGATGGACGTCATGACCGCAACGCTCGTCGCGAAGAACGTGGCAGGCGGGTTCGCCCACCGCACCCTCTTCGAGGCCCTGGACCTGACCGTGGCGCCCGGTGATGTGGTCGGCGTCGTCGGCGCCAACGGGGCCGGAAAGAGCACACTCCTGCGGATCCTGGCGGGCGATCTCGACCCGCTCGACGGCATGGTGAGCCTCGCGCCGGCCGACGCGTTCGTCGGATGGCTGCCGCAGGAGCACGAACGGGTGCCCGGCGAGACCGTCGCCGCCTACATCGCCCGCCGCGCGGGCTGCACGGCGGCGACGCAGGCCATGGACGCAGCGGCCGCCGCGCTGGCCGAGCCCGACGCGGCCTCACCCGCGGACCCCGCCGCCGCGTACTCCGCGGCGCTCGATCACTGGCTGGCCACCGGTGCGGCCGACCTCGACGAACGGCTGCCCGCCGTGCTGGCCGACCTGGGCCTCGACACCGACGCCGTGCGGCCGCACGAGACTCCGATGACCGCGCTGTCGGGTGGACAGGCGGCGCGGGTCGGGCTGGCCGCGCTCCTGGTGTCGCGGTTCGACGTGGTCCTGCTCGACGAGCCGACCAACGACCTCGACCTCGACGGGCTGGCGCGGCTGGAGCAGTTCGTCCGCGACCTGCGCGGCGGGGTGGTGCTGGTGAGTCACGATCGGGAGTTCCTGGCTCGCAGCGTGACCCACGTGCTCGAGCTGGACCTGGCTCAGAACACCACCACCGTCTTCGGCGGCGGGTACGAGAGTTACCTCGAAGAGCGCGAGGTCGGCCGCAGGCACCGGCGCGAGCAGTACGAGGAGTTCGCCGAGAAGAAGGCCGACCTGGTCGCCCGGGCCCGCGTGCAACGGGAATGGTCGAGCCAGGGTGTGCGCAACGCGATCCGCAAGGCGCCGGACAACGACAAACTCCGGCGACGCGCGGCAGGTGAATCCAGCGAGAAGCAGGCGCAGAAGGTGCGTCAGATGGAGAGCCGGATCGCCCGGCTCGAGGAGGTCGCCGAACCGCGCAAGGAGTGGACGCTGCAGTTCACCATCGGCGCCGCGCCACGGTCGAGTTCGGTCGTCGCGACGCTGGACAACGCCGTCGTGCGCCAGGGTGATCACGTGCTCGGACCCGTAACGCTGCAGGTCGATGCCGGCGAGCGGATCGGGATCACCGGGCCCAACGGCGCGGGCAAGTCGACGCTGCTGCGGCTTCTGCTCGGACGCCGCAGGCCCGACGAGGGGCGCGCGAGCGTCGGTGCCAACGTCGCCATCGGGGAGATCGAGCAGGCGCGCGCCGATTTCACCGGTCCGGAGCGACTCGTCGACCGCTTCGAACAGCGGGTGCCGGGCTGGACCACCGCCGACGTGCGCACCCTGCTGGCGAAATTCGGTCTGCGCGCCGACCACGTGGAGCGCCCGGTGGACGACCTGTCGCCCGGGGAGCGCACCCGCGCGGGCATGGCGTTGCTGCAGGCACGCGGCACCAATGTGCTGGTGCTCGACGAGCCGACGAACCACCTGGACCTGCCGGCGATCGAGCAGCTCGAACAAGCCCTCGACACCTACGACGGCGCGTTGCTGCTCGTGACGCACGACCGCCGGATGCTGCAGAACGTCCGTCTGGACCGCACCTGGCGGGTCGACCGCGGACGCGTCGTGGAGGTGTAGCGACGCCGCCGGCCGCTCTGTACGAGACGGTGACGGCGGTTCCTGGAAACTTTCGTCCCCGTCAATCGGTCATTACGCTCGAAGAATCGGTCGACGGTGCGGACAGGACGGGAGCCGGTGATGACAGAGGAGCGTCCGGACGAGACGGATCGACTCGAGAGTGTGAGCGAAGCGATCGAGTCGCTGCAGTCGCTGTTCGCGGACGGTCGGCCGCTCGACGAGCTGCTGGACAGCGTGGCGGCGTCCGGAGCCGAAGCGATACCGGATGCCGACGCGGTGAGTATCACGGTGCTGGCCGAACCGACTCCGCGCACCGCCGCGTGCACCGACAAGCGTGTGCTCCGACTTGACCGCGCACAGTACGAGGCGGGGCGGGGCCCCTGTTTGGAAGCCGCCGACGTACGACGGCCGGTCCGCGCCGTGATGAGCCTCGACGAACAACGCTGGCCGGAGTTCGTCGCGGCGGCGAGCGCCTGCGGCATCACCGCGACGCTGTCGGTGCCGCTGCTCGCCGACCGGGTGGGCCATGAGCCCGAACTCGTCGGATCGCTGAACATCTACAGCACGACCGCGACCGCGTTCGACCCCTTCGACGAAGCGCTGATGCGGTTGTACACGCTGACCGCCGGGCTCCTGATCACCAACGCCCGGCACTGGCAGCGGTCGCTGGAGACGATCGACCAGCTCCGCGAGGCGCTCACCTCGCGCTCCGTCATCGACCAGGCCAAGGGTGCGCTCCGGGCCGTGCACGGATGCTCGGAGGAGGAGGCGTTCCAGCGCCTGGTCAAGGAATCGCAGAACACCAACACCAAGGTTCACACCGTCGCGCGCGACTTCCTCGCCTCGCTCACCTGAGCGCGCTGGTCAGCACCGCGTCAGCTCGCGTTCGACGATGCTGACGTCGTCCGGTGCGACGTCGTCCTCGGTCGGCCGCTCGGCAGGCCTTCGTCGCGCGGTGAGGCCGAGGGCGCGGTGGACGCGGCGAAGAAGACGGTCGGTGGCTGTGATCGGCAAACTTCGCATAAGGCCAGGATACCCGAGTGCTAACAATTGTTAGCACCTTGCTAGCAGTGAGACCGGCGACAGTGAGCTAGATTCCCGGGCATGCAGCTCTTGCGTGACGCGGTCGTGCTCTTCCACATCGTCGGTTTCGCCGTCACCTTCGGCGCCTGGGTGGCCGAGGCGGTCGGCCGTCGTTTCCGCACCACCCGGCTGATGGACTACGGCGTGTTGCTGTCCCTGCTCACCGGCCTGGCCCTCGCTGCGCCGTGGCCCGCGGACGTGGTGCTCAACTATCCGAAGATCGGTGTGAAACTCGTCATCCTGATCGTGTTGGGCGGAATCCTCGGCATGAGCAACGCGCGCCAGCGCAAACGCAACCTCCCGGTGCCGCGCGCGATGTTCTACGCGGTCGGTGTGCTGTCCTTCGCCGCCGCGGCGATCGCGGTGCTGTGGTGACCCGCGCCGGTCGACGAGACGCCCTGCCGATCCGCTAACTCGGCAGCGCGCCCAATCCGTGGGCCGAGAGCGCATCCCGTAGCTCTGCATCGTCGACACTGTTGCCCCGCAACGGAATAGACGCGGCGACGAAGTGGTCGGGCCGAACGAGGTAGAGCCGGTCGGACCGGAGCCGACCGCGCGGGTCGGCGCCGAAATCCTGTGGGCCGTCGATCCACACCGGAACCTCGGGCCGCACGATCCGGGGTGCGCCGTAGGAGTGCAGCTGCCAGGTCATCGTGTCCAGCGCGCGGTGATTCTCCGCGACCGGCGGCAGCCGCAGACCCACCGCCGGATCCTGCGCCCAGCCGGGACGGTCCCCGGGGACGGCGTAGCGGTAGCGGATGCGGTACTGGCCGATGTAGCCGCCCAGGCGGGTGCCCAGTGGCGTGCGGGTGATCAGCGGGAACACCCCGAACGCCAAGCCGCCGATGGCTTTTCGGACCAGTCCCGCCGACGATCCGCGGCGGCCGATGACGGTGAACGCGCGGTCGGTGACGTTGACCAGGGTCAGCGCGACGGGACGGCGTTCCCGTTCGTAGCGGTCGAGCGCTCGCCCGTCCACGCGGTTCTGCGCGACGTCGGCCAGCAGCATCGCCAGATTGTGGGCATCCTGCAGACCCGTGTTCATCCCCTGACCGCCGACGGGGGAATGCACATGTGCGGCGTCACCGGCCAGGAAGATCGAGCCGACCCGGAATTTCGCCGCCACGCGGTGGTGCACCCGATAGGTCGAGAACCAGTCCACCGGACCGTGCGTCAGACCGAACTCGGTGCGGACGGTGGCGAGCGCCTCGTCCTGGGTGATCGTGTCCCCGGGCGCCAGACCCAGCAGCCTGACGTGGCCACCGGGGCCCAGCGGGAACACCGCCGTGAAGGTCCGCCGACCCGGCCTGATGTTGACCGCCCCGTCGGGCACACCGCGCACGTCGTGCACGTCGGCCACCCAGAACGTCGCGTCGTCGGTGCGGCCCTCGAAGGGAAGGTTCAGTGCGCGCCGTACCGCCGAGGCCGCGCCGTCGGCTCCGATGCACCATCGGGACCGCAGCCGAAGCAGCGCCCCGTCCGGTCCTTCGAGCAGTGCCTCGACCCGGCCGTCGGGCGCGGCGGTCCTGTCCTGCACGTCGACCAGACGGTGCCGCCAGCGGACGTCGCCGCCGTCCGCGGTCAGGGCGCCGGCGAGCAGTTCCTCGTTGTGGCTCTGCTCGAAGATCTGGATGCCCGGGAACCGGGTGAATCCGCTCTGCAGCTCCGCCAGGTTCGGACCGATCGCGCGGGCCGATCCGCCGACCTGAATCCGTAACGCCGCGTTGGCTTTTGCCTGTACCGTGCCGGCCAGCCCGAGTTGGTCGTAGACCTCCATCGTCCGGGCCTGCACGGCCAGGGCGCGGGACTCGCGGGTCGGGCCGGCCTTCCGGTCGACGAGGACCGCGGGGACGCCGCGGCGGCCGAGGACCAGCGCGGCCAGTAGGCCGGTGGGCCCGGCGCCGACGATCAGGACGTCGGTGTCGACGACGGGAAGATCCTCGACGCGGAAGGGGGGTGGCATGCGGTCACCGTAGCCAACCGCCGCGGGCGTCAGGCGAGTTTGGCCAGCGCCGTCTCCGGGTGGTATCCGGCGAAGCCGTCGAGTTCGCCGTCGCGCAGGCGGTTGACCCACGCCGGGTCGGCCAGCAGCGCCCGGCCGATGGCCACGATGTCGAATTCACCGGCATCGAACTGCTCGACGAGGCGGTCCACCGACGCCGGATGGATGAGCTGGCCCTGCTTCTCACTGCGGAACTGCGTCTCCAACCCGACGGAGCCGACCGCGATCACGGGCAGCCCGGTGACCTTCCTGGTCCACCCGGCCAGGCTCACGTCGCCGTCATGGTCCGGGAAGGCCGGTACGTAGTGCCGCCGCGTGGAGGGATGGAAGACGTCCACCCCGGCCGCGGCCAGCGGGGCGAGCAGATCCCGCAACTGCGTCGGGTCGTCGGCGATGGAGGCCGCGTAGTCGGTGCCCTTCCACTGCGAGAACCGGAAGATGATCGGGTAGTCGGGACCGACGGCCGCCCGGACCGCCGCCACCACCTCGGCCGGGAAGCGGGTGCGGTCGGCGAGGCTGCCGCCGTATCCGTCGGTTCGGAGATTCGTTCGCGCCCAGAGGAACTCGTCGAGCAGATACCCGTGTGCGCCGTGCAACTCGACGGCGTCGAAGCCGACCTCACGCGCGGTCCTGGCGCTCTCGGCGAACAGTTCGGCGATCCGCGGGAGCTCGTCGGTCTCGAGCGCGCGTCCCCGCGGTCGGCCGTGGCCGTCCACACCGGACGGACTGACCGGGACGACACCGTCCGCGTCGTCGCGCTGCGCGCCCTGATGCCACAACTGTGCGGCGACCGTACCGCCCTCCTCGTGGACCGCCGCCAGGACGCGCGACCACCCGGCGAGCACGTCGTCACCGGCGATCGTGGGGATGGAGGAGGGATACCCGGCCGACGGATCCGGAAGGCGGACGCCTTCGGTGATGATCAGGCCCACTCCGCCCGCGGCGCGACGACGGTAGTACTCGGCGACATCGGCGCCCGGGACTCCGCCGGGTGAGGCCTGCCGGGTCATCGGCGCCATCGCGAAGCGGTTGGGGACGGTCAGCGAGCCGACGGTGAGCGGTCGGAAGAGGTCTTCGGTAGCCACGAAGCGGTGCAACGCGGCGGCCGCGGCGCTCATTCCGCCGCAGCGCCCTCACCCCTCCGAGGGTTTGTCGACCTCGTTCTCGGGCAGCGGAAGCGCCTCCGCACCGGGGGTGGCGGGGGCCAGCACCTCCTCGTCCTTCGCGGCGGGTTCGGGCGTTACATTCTCGTCGGCAGATGTCATGCCGGGTTGGTACCCCGTGACGCGCGGCGGTAACCGCCTCCCGGGGGGATGTCGAGAACGGCGTCACGGCTCCGTCCCAGGGGTGAGCGACCAACTAGGGTCGCGACCTGAAGGGAGAAGTCATGGCGAAGTACCTGTTGCTCAAGCACTACCGGGGTGCGCCGGCCGCGGTCAACGACGTGCCGATGGATCAGTGGAGGCCCGAAGAGATCGAGGCGCACATGCAATACATGGAGGACTTCGCGGACCGCCTGCGGGACAGCGGCGAGTTCGTCGACAGCCAGGCCCTCGCCGCCGACGGCGCCTGGGTCCGCTACGACGGCGAGGGCAGGCCGCCGGTGACCGACGGTCCGTTCGCCGAGACCAAGGACCTGATCGCCGGGTTCATGATCATCGACGTCGACTCCTACGACCGCGCCGTCGCACTGGCCGGCGAACTGTCCGCGGCACCCGGTGCGGGTGGCAGACCGATCCACGAGTGGCTCGAGGTGCGGCCGTTCATGACCGCAGCGCCCGGCTCCAACGAGTAGTGGACGAGAACCGGCTTCGGGAACTGATCCCCGGGGTGCTGGCCGCCCTCGTCCACCGCGGAGCGGACTTCGCGACGGCCGAAGACGCGGTCCAGGAGGCGCTGATCCGGGCGCTGGACACCTGGCCGACGCGGGCCCCGGACGATCCCAAGGGCTGGCTGATCACGACCGCGTGGCGCCGATTCCTCGACTTCACCAGGTCCGATGCGGCGCGCCACCACCGCGAGCTGCGGGCGGCGGAGGAGCCCCCGCCCGGGCCGACGGAGTCGACCGACGACACGCTGCAGCTGTGCTTCCTCTGCGCGCATCCGAGCCTCACCCCGTCATCGGCGGTCGCGCTGACGCTGCGGGCCGTCGGCGGCCTCACCACCCGGCAGATCGCGCAGGCCTATCTCGTGCCGGAATCGACGATGGCGCAACGGATCAGTCGTGCCAAGCGCACAGTCAGCGGGGTCACGCTGAACAGTCCCGGTGACCTGCGCACCGTGCTCCGCGTGCTGTACCTCGTGTTCAACGAGGGTTACGGCGGTGACGTCGACCTCGCGGCCGAGGCGATCCGGTTGGCCCGGCAGCTCGCCGCGACCACCGACGATCCCGAAGTGTCGGGCCTGCTGGCGCTGTTCCTGCTGCACCACGCCCGGCGCCCGGCCCGGATCCGCGACGACGGGACGCTGGTGCCGCTCGCCGAACAGGACCGGCGCCTGTGGCGGCGCGAGCTGATCGTCGAGGGTGTGGCCGTGCTGCAGGCGGCGCTCGCCCGCGACCGGCTCGGCGAGTACCAGGCGCAGGCGGCGATCGCGGCGTTGCACGCCGACGCGCAGACCGCCGGGGAGACCGATTGGGTGCAGATCGTCGAGTGGTACGACGAACTCGTCCGCCTGACCGACAGCCCGGTCGTCCGGCTCAACCGCGCGGTCGCCGTCGGCGAGGCCGACGGCCCACGTGCGGGGCTCGCCGCACTGGCCGATCTCGATCCGTCGTTGCCGCGGTACACCGCGTCGGAGGCCTACCTACGCGAGCGGGAGGGTGACCTGGCCGCCGCCGTGGTCCTTTACGCGGAAGCCGCCGTCAAGGCGCACAACATCGCCGAACGCCATCACCTCACGCGGCGCGCCGCCGCACTGCGTCAGCGCCTCGCGGCCGAGGCGCCCTGAATCGGTGCGACGCGGTCCGCCCACGGCACCGCCTGTTCCAGTTGACCGGCCAGTCGCAGGAGCAGCGCCTCTCCCGCCAGCGGTGCGACGAACTGGACGCCCAGCGGCAGGCCGTCGGACGTCCAGTGCAGGGGCAGCGAAATGGCCGGGCGCCCGGTGAGATTCGCCAGCTGGGTGTACGGCACCCAGGACAGGTTCTTGTCCACCATGTCGTCGACGATCTTGGTGTGGCGCAGCATTCGGGCCGTGCGGGTCTTGATCAGCAGGTCCGAGGCGCGTTGCAGCGCGACCGGCAGGTCGAACTCACCGATCGTCGGCGGCGGGGTCGCCAGCGTGGGTGTCATCAGCAGGTCGTACGACTCGAAGAACGTCGTCAGCCTTCGGGTGTGCTCGTGTCGGCGCTCGACGGTGTCGACGTAGTCGACGCTGCTCGTCGCCGCTCCGATGGCCGCCATGATCAGGGTGTCCCGCTCGAACGCGTCGTCACCGGCGCCCGAAAGCCGTTTGGCCTCACGAACTTCCCACGCGTTGTGGACGAACCACGTCAGCAGGAAGTCGCGGGCGAGCGCGGCGTCGTCGAACGGTGCGACCGGCAGTTGCTCGACGTGGTGGCCCAGGTCGGTCAACGCCCGAACGGTCCTCTCGACGGCGGTGCGCGCCTCCGGATGCGGTGCCGGGTTGATCGCCGACGGCACCCGAACCCCGATCCGCAGCGGTCCCGGGTCCTGTCCCACCGCCGACGCGAACGACTCGCTCGGGATCGCGGGCACGTAGGGGCCGCCGGGCTCGCCGCCGCGCAGGACGTCGAGCATCGCGGCCGTGTCCCGCACCGTCCGCGACACCACACCCTGCACCGCCGCCCCGTGCATGGCCTCACCGATCGCCGGGCCCGACGGCGTCAGCCCCCGGCCCGGTTTGAGCCCGACCAGTCCACAACATCCGGCCGGGATGCGGATCGAGCCGCCACCGTCGTTGGCGCCGGCACACGGCACGATGCCCGCGGCAACCGCGGCCGCCGAACCACCGGACGAACCACCCGGCGTCCGCGTCAGATCCCACGGGTTGCGCGCCGGTCCCCAGGCGGCGGGCTCGGTGATCCCCTTGGCGCCGAACTCCGGGGTGTTGGTCTTGCCGAAGATCGTCAGACCGGCGTCGAGCCACCGCTGCACGACGGTCGCGTGTTCGGCGACCGGCGTCGCTATGAGCGCGCGCGACCCGGCCGACGTCGGCAACCCCGCATAGTGCTGCGCGAGGTCCTTGATCAGGAAGGGCACACCGGCGAACGGTCCGGTCGCCCCGGGTGACGGCGCCGCAGGGATGTCCCGCACGATCGCGTTGATCAGCGGATTGACCGCGGCCGCCCGCTCCCTGGCCACGTCCAGCAGCTCGGCCGCGGTGACCTGCTTGTCGGCAACGAGCTCGGCCAGTCCGACCGCGTCGTAGGTCCGGTACTCCTCGAAGTTCACCCCCTGACCGTAGGTGGCCGGTGTCGGGACCACCTGACGATCGCCCACTTCCGGGGTGGCTAGTGGCCGTGCGACAGCGCCGCGCGCGGGCAGTCGGCGATCGCCTGTTCGACGAGCGCCTCCTGGTCGGCCGGCACGGGGTCGGCGACGACGACGGCGTAGTCGTCGTCGTCGAGCTGGAAGACGGCGGGCGCAATCTTCACGCAGACGGCGTTCCCTTCACATCGGTCACGGTCCACGACGACTTTCATCACTTCTCCTTCACTAGGCGGCGGCCCATCGCGGTGGCGATCCTGGTGGCCTGGATCTTGGCGCGCTCGGCGACAGGCCCCCGGTACATCTCGTCGACGGTGGTCGTCCACAGCGTCAGCCAGCGGACGAAATGCTCCGCGCGCAACGGTGTCCGCGCGTGGATCCGGCGGTGCACGTGCAGCGCGTTGCGCCGGTACAGTCCGGCGCGGAACAACACCGTCTCCCAGAAGTCGCACATGACAGGGAGGTGTTGGTCCAAGCCACGGGAGAGTAGGTCGGCGAACGGCGCGGCGAGAAGCGGATCCTCGAACGCCCGCCCGTAGAAGCGACGCAACAACGACTCCACGTCGGCACGGGTGGCCAGATCTCGTCCGGGGGTGTCGAGTGCCCGCACTTCACTCATGCTGCCGACCTGCATCGTGCTCCTGAAGCCTGTGGTGGTCAACCGGTCAGCATCGCGACGCCGCCGGTGACGAGTGCGACGACTTTCACCAGTTCCAGGCCCACGTACTCGTAGTGGACCGTCGACCGCCGGGTCGCACCGTCGGCCGCGGCGGCGCCGGCCAAGACCAGTTCCGAGCGCCGCGCGAGGCGCGGCCGCACCACCAGCAGTTGGACGGTCAACACCACGACGACCGCGCCAACACCGATCGCAGCCGTCGAAGACGGCCGATCGACGGCGACGGTGATCAGCAGAACCACCGCGAGGACGGCCTCGACCGTGTTGAGGGCGCGGAAGACCAGGCGGCCGATGCCCAGTCCGAGTGGGATCGACACCCCGGGAGCGCGGAACTTCAGCGGCGCCTCGAGGAAGGAGATGGCCAATACCATTCCCAGCCAAGTGAAGAGGACCGCGACTGCGACCGCGTGGGCGGTGCTCACCCGGACTCAACCACCTGTTGCAGGTGCGCGACGCACAGGTCCGGTTCGGCGAACGGGGTCAGCGCTTCGACGGTGATCGGGGCCTCCCAGGCGCTCAGCGCTCCCTGCATGAGCCCGAGATGCACCGGGCACACCACGTCGCGGCGGGTGTCGGCCACCTCGAGGAACGGGCAGTTGCGCAGGCCGATCTCACCGAGCGACCCTGTACTGCCGCGGGTTTCGGGCGCGAACCCCAGATCGGTGAGCATCGCGGTGAGCCGCTCGACGGCCTGTCGGCGGGTGCGGGTACGGGCGGGCGCGGTGGCGCGTTCACCCCAGCTACGACCCGCGGCGACGCCCTGCCGCGCCGCGTTGGGCTGTCGGGCGAGTGTGTCGGCGAGGATGGCGGCCAGCATCCGGTAGTCGCGCGGTCCGGCCGGGTCCATACCCGCCACCGCCCGGAACATCAACGGCGGCCGGCCGGGCCCTGTGCGGTCGACCTCGACGGACTCCACCTGCCCGGACTCCACCAGCGCCTCCAGGTGGAACCGCGCGGTGTTGGGATGGACGGTCAACTGCCCGGCTATCTGCGCGATGCTCAGTGGAGTCGGCGCCTCGCGCAACACCGCCAGGACGTCCCCGCGCCGGGTGCTCATGACCAGAGTTTACACAAATTTGACTTGTAAAAACCAGGTATTTCTCCACGCTGGTACGAACTGTTGCGAACCGGTGCGTCAGCGAGCGGCGTCCCGGTCGAGCGCATGCAGACCGATCGAGAACGCCGATTGATCGTTGTGGTCCAGCGGGTCTCGGCCGGTGAGTTCGAGGATGCGGACCAGCCGGTGACGCACCGTGTTGGTGTGCAGGTACAGATCGCGGGCCGTGTCGCTGAGCGACCCGTTTGCGGCGAGGAACGCCCGCAGTGTGCGGACGTGCTGCGTGCCCCTGCGCCGGTCCATCTCCGCGAGGGGATCGATGAGCTGCTGGCGGAAGGGCGCCAACTGGGCGGCGGGCAGTTGTTCGAGCAGGCTGTCCAGGGTGCTGAGCTGGTCGGGTCCGACCCGCCGGCCCCGGCGCTGTGCCAGGTCGAGTGCGATGCGCGCCTGGCCGATGGCCGAACCGATCTCCGTCAGCGGCACCGGCGCCGAATGCCCCGACGGCAGCGACAAGTCGTCGGTGCCGTCGAGCGACCGGGTGGTCAGCATCAGGCACAGGTCGGGCGCGTCGCCGACCAACGCGTCGGGAACCGCCATCGACAGCAGGGCGCCGGCGCCGGCCGGCCAGGCCGAACAGGTGAGGTGTCCCGCCGCGAACCCGGGCCAGTCCAGCAGTTGACTCAACGCGTCGGGCAGCAGCATCCGGCGTTCGACGAGCGAGAGCAGTTGGCCGACGCGTTCCCGGGCGAGGGCGGCTTCGACGTCGCGTTCGACCTGGGTCGCGCGCACGAACCGCGCGATCAGGTCGAGCACCGCGGACTCCGGCGCGTCACCGGTGCCCATCCACCCGAGCGTTCCCACCCCCGGCACGTCGACCGACACCGGCGCCGAATCGTGCGAGCCCTCCGGGTCGAGCAGGAAATAGCACCCCAGGATGTGACCGGCGGTGTCGAGCAGCTCACGTGCGGACGCATGCCGTCGCAACGACGAGAGCAGCTCGGGCACCAGCGCGTAGGTCGCCCGCGCCACCGCGATCTCGGCGCCGAGTTCGTATTCGGCGACGAAGCGGCTGACCTTGCTGAACGGCACGCTCGGCGGGGCGATCAGCACCGGCAGGCCGTGGCGCAGGCAGTGGTCCAGCAGCGCGGCGGGCACCACATCGTGGCCGTCGCCGACGCCGAAGCACACGCCCGCCACCCGCGCCGTGGCCAACGCGCCGGCGAAGGTCCGGCAGTCCTGCGGGGTCTGCAGGCTCAGGCCGACGGTGCACACCAGCTCCCCGCCGCGCAGGTACCGCGACGGATCGCGCATCTCGGTGATGTGCGCCCAACTGATGGGCCGGTCGAGATCCTGCGACGGGCCGTCCGGGACCGCGAGCCCCAGACCCGACACGTCGAGCAGCGCCCTCAAGGTGGGGGCACCCGTGTCGACAGGCCCGGCCGTCATTGGACGAGCGTAACGCCGATGACACATCCGGGTCCGTGGACGTTGTGCGATCGTCCAATGCGGCGCCGCCGTCCGGTGGGATCACTGCGTGTTCAGCGGATGGCCTGGCGTCAGCGCTGAGCTGGGGTGATAGTTCGTGAACAACGCGCACCGACCCCAGGGGAGCAGCACATGTCGTCATCGGTCTCAGAGCAGCCGCACCAGCTGCGCCGGGAGTTCTCGCTGTGGTCGGCGTTCGCGTTCGCGTTCGCGTTCATCTCGCCGATCGTCGCGCTGTACGGCATCTTCGGTCTCGCGCTCTCGGCGGCGGGCCCCAGCTTCTGGTGGGGCTTCCTGCTGGTCTTCGGCGGCCAGTTCCTCGTCGCGCTGGTGTTCGCGACCCTGGTCTCGCGCTGGCCGCTGGAGGGATCGATCTACCAGTGGTCACGCCGGCTCCTCGGGACGAACTACGGCTGGTTCGCCGGCTGGGTGTACATGTGGACGCTGGTCATCGCGATGGCCACCGTCGCTCTCGGCGCGGCGGGCTTCATGGCCAACATCTTCGGGCTCGAGGACCCCTCCGGCGGGACGCTCGCGCTGATCGCTCTGGTGATCCTGCTCGCCGGCACCGCGGTCAACCTGGTGGGCCGGGGTGCACTGAAGATCTTCATGGTCGGCAGCATCGTCGCCGAGGTGGTCGGTTCGGTGGTGCTCGGCACCTGGCTGCTGCTGTTCCACCGCGAGAACTCGCTGTCGGTGCTGTTCGAGGGCGGCGGCGCGGACACCGGGACGCTGGCCTACCTGACCGGACCGTTCATGCTGGCGGTCGCGTTCATCGGCTGGTCGTTCGTCGGCTTCGAGAGCGCCGGGTCCATCGCCGAGGAGGTGCACGAGCCACGCCGCGACCTGCCCAAGGCGGTGCTGTTCTCGCTGGCGTTCATCGCGATCGTGGTGGCCTACTCGAGCCTGGCGATCATCCTGGCGATCCCGGACCTCGGCGCGGTGGCCGACGGCGCCGTGGCCGACCCGGTCTACGACACGCTGACCACCGCGCTGGGCGCCGGCATCGCCAAACCCGTCCAGGTGCTGTTCGTCATCGGCTTCCTCGCCAGCTTCCTGGCGCTGCAGACCTCGGGATCGCGGGTCATCTGGGCCTATGCCCGCGACGGCGCCCTGCCCGCGGCGAACGTGCTGGTGCAACTGCGGGGCAAGGCGCGCATCCCGGTGGTGGCGATCCTGGTCACCACGGTGGTCGGCGCGGCCCTGTTCCTGCTCAGCATCGTCGCGGGTGACGTCTACTCGCTGATGGTGAACTTCACCGCAGGCGGCTTCTACCTGGCGTTCCTGTTCCCGCTCGTCGGGTTCCTCGCGGTGCTGCTGCGCCGGGCGTGGACCCCCGGTGCCTTCTCCCTGGGCCGCCTGACGCTTCCGGTCGCGGTCGTCGCGGTGGTGTGGGCGACGCTGCAGTTCCTCAACATCGCGTGGCCTCGGGCGGCCTTCGAACAGCGTTACCTGGACTGGTCGGTGTGGATCGGCGTCGTGGTGCTGGGCGTGATCGGCGCACTGCTGCTGGCGACGGTGCGGTCCCGCATCGCGGGTACCGCCGTGGTCGACGACGCGGAGGCACGTGACGAACTGGCCGACACCCGTGACTGATCGCCCCGTCGCGCTGGTGACCGGTGGTGCCAGCGGCATCGGCGCCGCGGTGGTCGACGCCCTGGCCGCCCGCGGTCACACCGTCGGCTGCCTGGACCGCAACCCCGCACCCAACGTCGAACACTCTGTCGCCGTGGACATCTCGGACTCCGCAGCCGTCGCTGCCGCGGTCGCCGAACTGCGGGACCGGCTGGGCCCGATCAGCGCGGTGGTGAACTCCGCCGGCCACTACGAGATGGTCCCGGTCTCCGACATCACCCCGGGTGCGTGGCGCACGATGCTGCGCGTGCACCTGGGCGGGTTGGCCAACATCGCCCGCGCCACCCTTCCCGATCTGCTGAAGACCCGGGGCACCCTGGTGGCCGTCGCCAGCGAGCTGGCGGTCGGCGGCGGCGAGGGCGACGCGCACTACGCCGCGGCCAAGGGCGCGGTGATCGGCCTGGTCCGCAGCCTGGCCGCCGAGGTGGCCCCCCACGGGGTGCGGGTCAACGCGGTGGCGCCGGGTCCCACCGACACCCCGCTGCTCACCGCCGACAACCCCTGTCGCGCACCGGAATACCTGAACTCGCTGCCGTTGCGGCGGCTCACGACACCGCGCGAGGTCGCCCGCTGCGTCGAGTACCTGGTCTGTGACGCGACGTTCAGCGCCGGTGACGTCCTCAACGTCAACGCGGGAGCCGTCATATGACCACCGATCTGACCGGCCGGGTTGCGCTGGTCACCGGCGCGGCCCAGGGTATGGGCGCTGCGCACGCCCGCCGTCTGTCGTCGGCGGGAGCGACGGTGGCGGTCAACGACATTCGCGACAGCGAGCCGCTCCGCGCGTTGGCGCAGGAGATCGGCGGGCTCACCGCCGCGGGAGACGTCTCGGACCCGGCCGAATGCGTGCGCATCGCCGGCGACGTCGCCGGGCGGGCCGGGCGCCTCGACGTCCTCGTCGCCAACCACGCCTACATGACCATGGCGCCGCTGACCGAGCACGACGACGCCGACTGGTGGAAGGTCGTGGACACCAACCTGGGGGGCACGTTCTTCCTGGTGCAGGCGGTCCTGCCGCACATGCGGGCCGGTGGCGAAGGGCGCATCGTCGTGATCACCAGCGAATGGGGCGTGATCGGATGGCCGGAGGCCACCGCGTACAGCGCCGCCAAGTCGGGTCTGATCTCGTTGGTCAAGACACTGGGCCGCGAACTGGCGCCCGAGCGGATCATCGTCAACGCCGTCGCCCCGGGGGTGACCGACACCCCGCAGCTACGGGTCGACGCCGAGGCGGCGGGGGTGGACCTCGCGACCATGCACGAGCGGTACGCGGAGTCGATCCCGCTCGGCCGCATCGGAGCACCCGCCGAGGTGTCCGCCGCGGTCGAGCTGCTCTGCGACTTCGATGTGGAAGCCGTTGTCGGCCAGGTGATCTCGTGTAACGGCGGCTCTACAAGGGGGAGGGTATGACCACAGAGGGAGGGCACGTGCAGTACGTGAAGTCGGAGACCGGGATGCTGGGTCAGGTCGACGCGCAGGCGGTCCCCCGGTACGCCGGTATCGCGACGTTCGCGCGGTTGCCGCAGCGCCACGAGGTCGCGGACCACGACATCGCCGTGGTCGGCGTGCCCTTCGACGGCGGGGTGACCTACCGGCCCGGGGCCCGCTTCGGACCCGCCGCGATCCGCCAGGCCTCGCGGCTGCTCAAGCCGTACCACCCCGCGCTCGACGTCGCGCCGTTCGCCGCCGCCCAGGTCGTCGACGCCGGCGACATCGCGGCCAACCCGTTCGACATCACCACCGCGGTCGACGAGATCCGCGCCGGGGTGCGGGGTCTGCTCACCCGGGCCGACCAGCGGGTCGTGCTGCTGGGCGGGGACCACACGATCGCGCTGCCCGCTCTGCAGGCCGTCAACGACGTGCACGGACCGGTGGCGCTGGTGCACTTCGACGCCCACCTCGACACCTGGGACACCTACTTCGGCGCCCCCTGCACCCACGGCACCCCGTTCCGGCGCGCCTCCGAGCAGGGCCTGCTGGTCAAGGACCACTCGGCGCACGTCGGCATCCGCGGTTCGCTCTACGACCGCGCCGACCTGCTCGAGGACGCCGAACTGGGCTTCACGGTGGTGCACTGCCGCGACATCGACCGCATCGGCGTCGACGGTGTCATCGAGCGGGTCCTGGAGCGCGTCGGCGAGCATCCGGTGTACGTGTCCATCGACATCGACGTCCTGGACCCGGCGTTCGCCCCGGGCACGGGCACCCCGGAGATCGGCGGGATGACGAGCCGGGAGCTGGTGGCGGTGCTGCGGGCCATGCGCGGGTGCAACATCGTGGCCGCCGACATCGTCGAGGTCGCCCCGGCCTACGACCAGGCCGAGGTCACCGCGGTGGCCGGCGCGAACCTCGCCTACGAGCTGATCACCCTCATGGCCGACCGATGACCCAGGCGCGCTGGCCCGACGGCAAGGTCGCGGCGGCGGCGTTCACCTTCGACGTGGACGCCGAGTCCGCGGTGCTGTGGGGGCCCCCGGGAAATCTGGAGGCGGTCGGCGCGCGGATGAGCGTGATGAGCCACCAGGCCTACGGTCCGCTGGTCGGCATCCCGCGCATCCTCGACCTGCTGGAGGGTCATCAGATCGCCTCGACGTTCTTCGTCCCCGGGCACACCGCGGACCGCTACCCACAGGCGATCCGCAGCATCGTGGCCGCCGGGCACGAGATCGCCCACCACGGGTACCTGCACGAACAGCCCACCGCGCTGACGCTCGAACAGGAGATCGACGTCATCGACCGGGGCCTGGCCGCGCTCGCCGACGTCGCCGGGGTGCGCCCCACCGGGTACCGGGCGCCGATGTGGGACCTGTCGTGGCGGACCCCCGCCCTGCTGGCCGAGCGCGGATTCCTCTACGACTCCAGCCTGATGGACGCCGACCATCCGTACGAACTCGCCGTGACGCCCGGCGACGAGCGGTCCTTGGTCGAGATCCCCATCCAGTGGGCCCTCGACGACTGGGAGCAGTACTGCTTCCTGCCCGACATCTCCGGCAGCGGCCTCATCGAGAGCCCGCGCAAGGCGCGGGAACTGTGGCAGTTGGAGTTCGACGCCCTGCGCCGGGCCGGCGGCTGCTGGGTGCTGACCAACCACCCGTTCCTCACCGGGCGGGCGTCGCGCGCCGCCGAACTCGACGACCTGATGCGCCACGTGCTCGACCACGATGACGTGTGGACGACCAACCTGGGATCGATCGCCGAACACGTCCGCGCACTCGGGCTCGAACCACGGACCATCACCCCGCCCGACGTGCCGCGCTGAGGCGCCCGCGATAATCGCCCGAATGGACGGGAAGGTGGACGCGCCGCGGCGCCGGTGGGCCGTGTCGGCGGCCGACCTGACCCAGGCCGCGGTGTTCGCCGCGCTGATCGCCGCGCTCGGGCTGCCGGGGACGATCACCGTCGGGCCCAGCGGAGTGCCGATCACCGTGCAGACCCTCGGCGTGATGCTCGCCGGGTCGATCCTCGGTCCCCGCAAGGGGGCACTGGCCGTGGGGCTGTTCGCGCTGCTGGCCGTCGCCGGACTGCCCATCCTGGCCGGCGCCCGCACCGGGCTGGTGTCGCTCTCCTCGCCGACGGCCGGTTTCTTCGTCGGCTGGCTGCCCGCCGCGGTGGTGATCGGCGCGCTGACCGCGTTGATGATGCCGCGCTATCGGGTGCTGTGGGGGATCGTGATCAACGTCGTCGGCGGGATGGCGGTGATCTACGCGTTCGGCACCGCCGGCCTGATGATCCGCACCGACCTGTCGTGGTGGGCTGCGTTGTCCACCAACGGGATCTACATACCCGGTGACGTCGCCAAGGCGGTGGTGACGGCGTTCGTCGCGGCGCAGGTGCACCGGGCCCGGCCCGGTCTGATCACGTGACCGAGGGCGTCGTCGTCGAGGGGGTCTCGCATTCCTACGGCGACCGCTCGGTCCTGCGCGAGGTGTCGCTGCGCCTGACCGAACGCCGGATCGGGGTGCTCGGCGCCAACGGCAGCGGCAAGTCGACACTGGCGCGGATGATCAACGGGCTGGTGCTCCCCGACCGCGGCACGGTGCGGGTGCACGGCCTCGACACCCGGCGGTCCACCCGCAAGGTCCGCCGCCGGGTGGGATTCGTCTTCACCGACCCCGACCGCCAGATCCTGATGCCGACGGTGGCCGAGGACATCGAGCTGTCGTTGTCGCGCCACCGCCTCACCCGCGACGAGCGTGCGGACCGCATCCGGCGGGTGCTCGAGCGGTTCGGCCTCGGCGGGCACGCCGACCATCCCGCCCATCTGCTGTCCGGCGGCCAGAAACAGCTGCTGGCGCTGGCGGCGGTGCTGGTCACCGAACCCGACATCGTGGTGGCCGACGAACCGACCACCCTGCTGGACCTGCGCAACACCGCGATGCTGCGCGCCGCGTTCGCGACCCTGGACACCCAGCTGATCGTCGTCACCCACGACCTCACACTGGTCGACGACTTCGACCGCGTGATCGTCCTCGACGACGGTGAGGTCCACGCCGACGACGCCCCGCCCGCCGCGCTGGCGGCCTACCGGCGGCTGATGTCATGACCGTGCTGGGTGTCTACCGGCCGGGGCCGTCACTGCTGCACCGCCTCCCGGCCGGGCTCAAATTACTGGCCCTCGGCGGGTTGATCGCGCTGATGTCGGTGGCGGTGGACACACCCGCGCACCTCGGCGTGGCCGCCCTCGGGGTGGTCGGCGTCCTCGGCTGCGCGCGGATGGGCCCGAGAACCGTTGTGGCGCAAATGCGTCCGGTGTTCTGGGTGGTTGTCGTGATATTCGGGTTCCAGCTGCTGTTCACCGACTGGCGGCGTGCCCTGGTGGTGTGCGGGATCCTGACGCTGTCGGTGGCGCTGGCGGCGGCGGTGACCACCACCACCCGCACCACCGACATGCTGGCCGCGCTCACCCGGGCGATGCGGCCGTTGGCCCGATTCGGCTTCCCGGTCGAACAGGTCGCGCTGGGCCTCGCGCTGACCATCCGGGCCATCCCGCTGATGGTCGAGACGGTGCGGCAGGTGGAGGAGGCGCGCCGCGCCAGGGGGCTGCGGTTCTCTCCGCGCATCGTGGTGGCACCGGTGGTGGTCGCGGCACTGCGCACCGCGGACGGCTTCGCCGACGCCCTTGCCGCGCGGGGGTTGGACTGAGTCAGGCCCGTGCCCGGCCGACCGCGTCCGCCAACCGCTCGACCGCGGAAGCGATCTCCGGCATCGACGCGGCGCGGTCGCGGGCCCACGCCAGCGCGATCTCGGCGGGCGGCCAGGTGCTTCCGTCGATCGGGATCAGCTTGAACTCCGGTGGGGAGAAGATCCGGCCGATCGCCGAGGCCGGGGCATAGCTCAGGATCGCGACCAGGTGCCGGTTGGAGACCTGGGCGGCCATCTCCAGCTCGCCGCCGCGCTGATTGGTGGTGCGGACGATCCGGTGCACCCCGCGCGCGTTGAGTTGTCGGGTCAGCGCGGCCAGCACCACCGGATTGGGACGCGCGAAGTCGATGACCACCTCCCGGTCCCGCAGCTGCTCGACCGTCACGGTGTCGTGGGCGGCGAGCGGATCGTCGAACCGGACGGCGATCGCGCCCGGATAGGTGGCGATGACCCGGTGTGCGAGCCGTCTGTCCTTGGCGGGCAGGTGGATGACGCCGAGCTCCAGGTGCCCGGAGACCAGCTTCGCGATGACCTCCGCGGCCGACCCGGGGACGCTGAACACCGACGGGTTCGGCAGGTCGGCGGCGGCCGCCTCCACCTGGGCGAGCAGGTCCGACGGGGCGTAGGCGGTGGCGCCGATCCGCAGCGCCGGCGCCCCATGCACCGCCTGCGCGGCGGAAGCCTTGAACTCGTCGACCCGTCGCAGGATGTCGCGGGCCGGGCCGATCAGCCGTTCACCCAGCGGCGTGAGCCGGACCTCGTGGTAGTTCCGCTCGAACAGCGCACCCCCGAGCTCGCGCTCGAGCAGTTTGATCTGCTTGCTCAACGGCGGCGGCGTGATCCGCAGCCGGTCGGCCGCGCGTTTGAAGTGGAGTTCGTCGGCGACGGCGACGAAGTACTTCAGTCGCGTGAAGTCGAGTTCCAAGACACCTCGTCCGACGGTCCGTTTGACTGAATCGTACGAAACCGCGCCGGCCTCAGATCGGTCGCGCCTCCGGTGGGGTCTGCAGCACCCCGCGGGCGAGCAGGTCCTGCACCTCCGCGTCGTCCAGACCCAGCAGCGTGGTGGCGATCTCGACGGTGTGCTCGCCGAGCAGCGGCGCCTGCCCCAGCGGCGGGTCCGCGATCCGCTCGGTGTGCAGCTGCGCGTTCTCCAGCACGTACGGTTCCCGTCCGTGCGGATGGAGCTCCTCCCGGAAGGCGCGGCGCTGCGAGTAGTACTCCCAGCCAGGTAGCTCGGCGGCGTGCATGACGGCGCCCGCGGGCACGCCGGCCGCCTGCAGCAGTTCCATGGCCTCGCGGGGTGTGTGCCGGACCGTCCAGCCGGTCACCGCCTCGTCGATGCGAATTCGGTTGCGGTCCCGGCCGGTTCGGCTGTGCAGATCGGCATCGTCGGCCAGGTCGGGGCGCTCGAGCACGCGGCACAGCGCCTGCCAGTCGGTGTCGTCCCGGACGGTGACCGCCACCCACGCATCGGCGCCGTCCGCACCGGCGGCACGGAACAACCCCCAGGGCGCATCGTGCGCGGGCGTGTCGGACGGTTCGTGCCCGTCGCGGACGAGCGCCTCGCCGGCGATCTCCGCGGCGAGGTGGCTGAGCATGACCTCGGACTGCGCGATGCTGGCCGCGCCGCCCAGGCCGGTGCGCTCGCGGCGCACCAGAAGGCTCAGCGCGGCCAGGACGCCGATGCGTGCGGACACGTGGTCGGGGTAGACGGTGACGGTGTCGCAGAACTCGTCCGGGTCCGACGGGTAGACCCACTGCTTGGTGAAGCCGGCCGCGGCGCGCACCAGGGGGCCGTAGCCGAGCCGCTGCGCCCACGGACCGGTGGGGCCGAATGCCGAGCTGTCGACCACGACGATGCCGGGGTTGACCGATTTGAGCGTGTCGTAGTCCATGGCGAGGCTCGCCGCGACCCCGGGTTTGAAGTTGGTCAGCACGACGTCGGCCTCACGCACCAGCCGGTGTGGCACGGCCCGGCCGTCGGCCGAACGCAGGTCGATGCCGATCGCCCGCTTGTTCCGGTGTCCGCCGGCGAAACTCGCGTTCATCGGACTGCGGCCGGGCCGCATCCCGTCCGGGAACGCGGCGTTCTCGATCTTGACGACATCGGCGCCCAGATCGCCGAACAGGCGTCCGGTGTCGGCGCCGACGACGATCACGCCGAGGTCCAGCACCCGCAGCCCCTCGAGCGGCAGACCCTGGTCGGATCGCTTGCGGCGCCGCAGAACCGGCGCACCGCCGAGGGCGCGCCCGCCGGGGTCGGGGGCGGTGTCGGCGCTCGCGCGGCAGCCGTCGATCTCGACGACGCCGCGCGGGACGGGGGCGACGAGCCCGGGGGCGAGCTCGACGGCGCCGAAGAATCCGCGTGCGACGACCTGGTCGGTGGCCAGCGCCTCGGCCGGGCTCAGCACCGCCGCGGTCGGCACGCCGTGGGCCTGCCCCTCCCGTTCCAGCTCGTCGCGGTCCTTGTCGGCGCAGAACGCCTCGATCGCCGTCCCCAGCGGGATCGAGGTCAGCCGGTCGCGCAGGCCCTCGAACTTCGGATCGGCGAACTCCACGGGTCGGCCCATCCACTCGAACATGCCGTGCCACTGGCGTTTTGCCAGCAGACAGATGCGCACGTAGCCGTCGCGGCAACCGACGATCGGGTACCGCAGACGCTCGGCGGCCCAGTTGCGTTGCTGCTGGGCGGTCGGCACTCCCGCCGACGCCGTGCCCATGGTCCCGAACGGCGGGTCGAGCGCCTGCATCGCCCCCTCGACGATCGCGAAGTCGATGCGGTCGCCGATGCCGGTGCGGAGCCGGTCGAGCAGCACGCTGAGCACCGCGACCCCGGCCTGCGCGGCCGCGACGTGGTACGGCAACTGCTCACCCGGCGGTACCAGCGGCTCGCGCCCCGGGATGCCCGAGCGGGACAGTTCGCTGGTCAGGGCGTGCAGCACCGGGGTGGTGGCCTGCCATTCGCTGAACTCCGAGTCCCGTCCGAAGTCGCTGAGCGACAACACGATCAGGCCCGGGTGGGCGGCGCGGACCTCGCTTACCGCAAGGGCGCGTTCGGCCGGGGAACCGGGCGGGGTGTCCTCGATGAGGACGTCGGCGGCGTCCAGCAGGTCGTCCCACTGCCGCCGTCCCGCGGGCGTGGCGGCGTCGATGTCGACCGATCGCATACCCCGCCGGTTGATCGCCGTCGCCAGGGACACCCGGCCGATGCGCGGACCGACCTCGATGTGGCCGGTGACGCCGTTCAGTCCGACCGCGGTCACGCGGGCGCCGAGATCGGCGAGCAGCCGGCCGATCGCGGTCATCGGACCGGACGACAGGTCGAGGATCCGGACGCCCGCCAGCGGCGGATCGTAAGAGGGGGTCTCGGTCATCGGTCAGTTCCGGCGGGCGTCGCGGAAGGGGATGTCGCGGTCGACCTCCGGTTCCTTGGGCAGCCCCAGGACCCGCTCGCCGATGATGTTGCGCTGGATCTGATCGGTGCCACCGCCGATTGAGGTGAAGTAGGCGTTGAGCGTCAGGAAGTTGATGTCGTCGGCCTCCGGGTTGTCCGGCCCGGCCAGCAGCGCCTCGGCGCCGACGATGTCGGTCTTCACCCGGGCCTCGGTGTGCAGGATGTCGGACATGGCGAGTTTGCCCAGCGACATGATCGAGCTCGACGTGCCGATCGACGTCGACGCCTTCGCGCGAGCGTTGTTGAGCCGGTTGAGTTCCCGCAGTGAGAGCACGGTGGCCAGCGCGTCCCGGATGACCGGGTCGTCGAGGCGGCCGTGCTCGCGGGCGAGTTCGACGAGGCTGTCGGCACGCGAACTGTTGCGCGACCCGCGACCGCTGTCGCCCATGATCGACCGCTCGTAGGCCAGTGCGGTCTGCAGCACCCGCCAGCCGTTGCCCGTACCGCCGACCAGGAAGTCCTCGGGGACCGCGGCGTCGCTGATGAAGACCTCGTTGAAGTGGGATTCGCCGGTGATCTGGACCAGTGGCCGGACCTCGATGCCGGGCTGCTTCATCGGCAGGATGAAGAAGCTCAGCCCCTTGTGTTTCGGCGCATCCCAGTCGGTGCGGGCGAGCAGCAGCCCGTAGTCGGCCGTCGCCGCCCCGGAGGTCCACACCTTCTGGCCGTTGACCACCCACCGGTCGCCGTCACGCACCGCGGTGGCGTGCACACCGGCGAGGTCGGAGCCGGCGCCGGGCTCGCTGTAGAGCAGGCAGGTGCTCGCGCGTTCGGTGAGGAAGTCGCGCAACAACTCTCGTTTGAGGGTGTCGCTGCCGAACTTCAACACGGTGTTGGCCGGGATGCTGTACTTGTCCCGCCGTGCGCCGGGCGCCCGGACCGCCTTGAACTCCTTCTCGATGGCCGACGCCAGATGGTGGGGATACGCCCGGCCGAACCACTCGGTCGGATAAGTGGGTACCGCGTAGCCCGCGTCGAGCACCTTCTCGAGCCAGGCGACCCGTTCCGGGGAGGCCACCCACGGATCGTTCGACTTCGGAAGACCCGTCCAGTTCTGCTCGAGCCAGTCGCGCACCTCGGCGCGCAGTTCGTCGGCGCTCGGAGTCGTCTCGGTCATCGGTCAAGCGCCTTTCGACTGGAGGTAACGCTCGCGGTGCAGGCGGGGGCCGCCGAACAGCTGCAGTCCGGTGCGGGCCCGGCGGAGGTAGAGGTGTGCGGGGTGCTCCCAGGTGAAGCCGATGCCGCCGTGCATCTGGATGGCCTGGGCGGCGGTGTCGCGGTACGCCTCGGCGCACGCGAAACCGGCCAGCGCGACCGCCCCGCCCGCGGTCTCCGGGTCGGCATCGCGCTGGGCCGCGGCGTGCTGCGCGGCCGACGTGGAGGACTCCACCTTGAGCAGCAGATCGGCGGCCATGTGCTTGAGCGCCTGGAAGCTGCCGATCGGCCGGCCGAACTGGATGCGGGTCTTGAGGTATTCCACGGTGATCTCGAAGATGCGGCGGGTGCCGCCGCACTGTTCACCGGCCAGCGCGATCGTCGCCAGGTCCAGCGCCTGCTGCACCGCGTCCCATCCGGCGGTGCCCAGTCGGCGGGCCGGGGTGTCGGCGAAGGTGAACGTGGACAGCCGCACGGACGGGTCGAACACCGTCGCCGCCACCCGCTGGAATCCGGCCGCCCCGGCGTCGACCTCGTACACGCCGACACCGTCCGGACCCTGCGCCACGACCAGCAGGACGTCGGCCACCTGTCCGTCGGTGACGTAGTGCGCGCTGCCGGTCAGGGTGCCGTCGGCGCCGGCCCGCACGTCGACGCCCTCGGCGGTCCACGTGCCGGTCCGCCCGGTCACCGCGACCGTCCCGATGGCGCTGCCGTCGGCCAGGCCGGGCAGCAGCCGCTGCTTGTCCTCCTCGGAGCCGGCGGCCTGGATGAGCGCGGTCGCGAGCACCGCGCTGGAGATGAACGGCGACGGCAGCAGGGCGGCCCCGGTCTCCTCGGCCACCGCCTCGAGCTCGGTCGCGCCCAGCCCGACGCCGCCGTATTCGCCAGCGATCACGATGCCGGTGACACCCTGTTCGGCCAGGCGGCGCCACAGGTCACGGTCGAATCCATCCGCACCGGTCAGCCTGTCGCACGTCCTGCTCGGTGCACCGGCTGCGCAGCAGGTCGCGGACCGCCTCCTGCAGCGCCTCCCGTTCGGCGACGTCGATCGTCATGGGCCAACCGCCTTCCCTGTCGTCGTTGACAGCTTCCGTGCTGAGGCGGGGCGTGTACATCACGACTTGCGACACCCTCGGGTTTCCGATGGCGACATGCACGCGTACGTTGGAGCCGACAACCCACGCGGGAGTGCACACCGAGTGCGCTGAGAGGACGGCTGAGCGGCCGTCGACCGTATGAACCTGACCGGGTAATGCCGGCGTAGGGAGTGAACTGATGACCGAGGTGTCCCCACCTTTCCCCGTGACCGCGCGCAGCTACCGCTGGCGTGTCGTCGACATCGTGGTGGCCAGCGTGCTCGCCGTCGCATCCGGCCTGGTGTTCGTGATGTGGAACGTCGCGTCCAACCCGATCGGCGCCCCGTTGAGTGCGGCGCTGCCGGGTCTGCAGGGGCTGCTCGGCGGTGGCTGGCTGTTCGCCGGGATCCTCACCGCGATGGTGATCCGCAAACCGGGCGCGGCGGTCTACGGCGAGCTCGTGGCCGCGACGGTGTCCGCCCTGGTCGGAAACCAATGGGGTGTCATGACCCTGGAGTTCGGCCTGGTGCAGGGACTGGCGGCCGAGATCGTGTTCGCCTGCTTCCTGTACCGGGTGTGGAACCTTCCGGTCGCGGTGCTGGCCGGGGCCGCGGCCGGGCTGGCCATGGCGATCAACGAGCTGGTGCTCCTGTACCCGGGTTCGACCTCCGCCTTCGCGGCGATCTACATCGTCTCCGGGATCGTCTCCGGTGCCGTGATCGCCGGTGGGCTGTCCTGGTACGTGGTGCGCGGACTCGCGAAAACCGGTGCGCTGTCCCGGTTTCCGTCGGGCCGGACAGGGTCGCCGAGCGACGTCCGGCCATGATCTCCGGCGGTGTCGCGGTCGCCGCTCGGGGTTGGCACTGGCGGCATGCCGGTCGCTCGTCGTGGGCGGTCCGCGACCTCGACCTCACCGTCGAACCGGGGGAGCGGGTGCTGCTCCTCGGCGCCAGCGGCTCGGGCAAGTCGACGCTGCTGCAGGGTCTGGCCGGTCTGCTCGGCGGGAGCGAGGACGGCGACGAGGCGGGGCGTCTGCTCGTCGACGGGGTCGCGCCGGCGCAGCGTCGCGGCCGCATCGGGATGGTGTTGCAGAACCCCGACTCGCAGGTCATCCTGTCGCGGGTCGGCGACGACGTGGCGTTCGGGATGGAGAACCTCAACGTCGCCCCCGAGGCGATCTGGCCGCGGGTCCGGCGGGCGCTGGCCGCCGTCGGACTGGGTATGCCGCTGCGGCACGACACCTCGCGGCTCTCGGGCGGCCAACAGCAGCGGCTGGCGCTGGCCGGTGTGCTGGCCATGGACCCCGGCCTGATCCTGCTGGACGAGCCGACCGCCAACCTGGACCCCGCCGGTGTCGTCGAGGTGCGCGACGCCGTCGCCGCGGTGGCCGAACGGACCGGCGCGACCCTGATCGTCGTCGAACATCGAACCGCCGTCTGGCTTCCCGTGGTCGACCGGGTCGTCGTCCTCGGACCATTCGGCGAGATCCTCGCCGACGGGCCGCCCACCGAAACCGTCGCACGGGAGGGTGGACGCCTGGCGCGGGCGGGTGTATGGGTGCCCGGCGCCGCCCTGCCGTCCGTCGACCGGCACACCGCACCGGGTGCACCCCTGGCCGACGCGGTCGCCTTGTCGGCCGGGTACCCGCACGGGCCCCGCACCGACGACATGGACTTCGACATCCCCCGGGCGGCCGTCAGTGTCGTCACCGGGCCGAACGGAGCCGGCAAGACGGCGCTGGCGCTGACCCTCGGCGGACTGCTCCCGCCCCGGGGCGGGCGGGTCGAGGCGCGCGACGGATTCGGTCCCGCCGCCGACCGCCGCGAACCCGTCCGGTGGCGGTCCCGGGAACTGCTGACCCGCATCGGCAGCGTGTTCCAGAACCCCGAGCACCAGTTCCTCACCGGCAGCGTCCGCGACGAGCTGGCACTCGGCCCCCGCGCCCTGGGCCGGTCCGGCGACGCCGTCGCCCGGCTGTGCGATCCGCTGCTGGAGCGGCTGCGGCTCACCGCACTCGCCGATGCCAACCCGTACACGCTGTCCGGCGGTGAGCAGCGGCGGCTGTCTGTCGCGACGGTGCTCGCCACCCGGCCAGAACTCGTCGTCCTCGACGAGCCGACGTTCGGTCAGGACCGCAACACCTGGGAGGAACTGGTCCGGCTGCTCGCCGAGATCGCCGACCACGGCACCGCGGTGGTCGCGGTCACCCACGATCTGGACTTCGCCGCGGTGCTCGCCGACCGCCGGATCGAGATGCAGACCAGCGCGACGTCGGGACGGACGCGATGACGAGCGTCGGCACCGCGCCGGCGGGGACCGGGATCAATCCCGTCGCGAAACTGGTGGCCGCCCTCGTGATCGCCGCGGGCCTGGTGGCCAGCCTCGACTGGGTGTCGGCCCTGACCGCGCTCGCGCTGGAGATCCTGCTGATCCTCGCGCTGCGAATCCCGTTGCGCGCGGTCTTGATCCGCGGTGGTCTGCTCATGCTGGCCGCCGGACTCACCGCGGTCACCATCGTGCTCTACGGCGAGCGCAGCGGCACCGTGCACTGGCAGTTCCTGCTCATCACGGTCACCGACGGGTCCATCACGCTGGCGGTCGCCACGTTCGTGCGGGTGCTCGCCATCGCGTTGCCGTCGGTGGTCCTGTTCATCGACACCGACCCGACCGAACTCGCCGACGGCCTCGCCCAGGTGCTGCGGCTCCCGGCCCGGTTCGTGCTGGGAGCACTGGCGGGGCTGCGCACGGTCGGGCTGCTGCGGCAGGACTGGCGCTACCTCGGCTACGCGCGCCGTGCCCGCGGAGTCGCCGACCGCAACCGCCTGCGGCGCGTCGCGGGCCAGGCGTTCGCGCTGCTGGTGTTCGCCATCCGCCGCGGGTCGATGCTCGCCACCGCGATGGAGGCACGCGGATTCGGGGCCCACCCGACGCGCACCTGGGCGCGGCCGTCACGTTTCGGCGCCCGCGACGTGGCCCTGGTGCTGGCCGGGTTCGGCATCGCCGCCGCCGCGATCGCCGCCTCCGTCACCACCGGACATTGGAACTTCCTTGGAAGTCGGTGACCTCGCGCGCCGACTCGCCGACACCGGCGCCTGCACCGTCCTGATCGACGGGCGTTCCGGGTCGGGCAAGACGACGCTGGCCGCACAACTCCACCAGACCTGGGACGGCAGCGCGATCATCGCCCTCGACGACATCTACGCGGGCTGGGACGGACTGGCCTGGGCCGTCGAGCACCTGCGGGTGGCGCTGCTGGAACCGCGCGCCGCCGGTCGGCCCGGACGGTGGCGCAGGTGGGACTGGACGACGGGCACGCCCGCGGACTGGCACACCGTCGAACCCGACCGGCGGGTGATCATCGAAGGGGTCGGAGCGCTGAACGCGGCGCACCGTGCACTCGCAGACCTCGGCATCTGGGTCGACGCCCGGGAGGCCGACCGCAAGCGCCGCGCGCTGGCACGCGACGGTGACACCTACGCGCCGCACTGGGACCGATGGGCCGTCCAGGAGGAGGCCTTCATCGCCCGGTACGACCCGCGGTCCGTCGCCGACTGGATCGCGACGTACTCGGAGGACGGGTTGCGGTGGGCGGCGAATCTCAGCTGACCGTGCGCGCGTCGCCGGCGTGCTGGATCTGGTTGCCGCCGCGCCGCTTCGCGGCGTACATCGCGATGTCGGCCTCGGTGACCAGCCGGTGGAACGTCTCGTCGGCCTCGTCCGGTCTGACGTCGCGCAACGGGACCGTGGCGGTGCCGACGCTCGCGGTGACCCGGAACGGTGTGGACGTGACCGCCGCGCACAGGCGCTGGGCCCACTCGGTCGGCGTGGCCGACGGCACGATGTCCGCGATCAGGAACTCCTCGCCGCCCATCCGGCACACCAGGGCGGTGTCGGGGACCGCGGCCGTCAACGCCTGCGCGACGTCGACCAGCGCGGCGTCCCCGCTGGCGTGGCCGTGCTGGTCGTTGATCGCCTTGAACCGGTCGAGGTCGATGAGCGCCACCGCCAGATAGGCCCGATCGGCCCGCGCGACCAGCCGCCCGATCACCGCATGGGTGAACGCCCGGCGGTTGAGCAGTCCGGTGAGGGGATCACGGTCGGAGCGCAGCAGGTCGGTGCCGAGCGCACGGACGATCACCTGGATCGCGAACGGGACGCCGATGTTGAGCTCGAGGACCAGGAAGTAACCGGTCAGCGCCAGCACGGGTTCGCCTTCGGCGGCCACCCGGACCGCCTGCCACGCCCCGACCCCCACCGCGAGCGCGAAGTTCATCAGCATGTAGCGCGCGGTGTGGAAGAACGCGATGTAGCCGCCCGACACCGCCAGCGCGGTACAGAACGTCAGGCCGATCAGCGGTTCAGCCTGCCAGAGACAGCCCCCGGCGATGGTTGCGCTGCCGATCGCTGCGAACACCATCGACTCGGTCCGGGTCGGCCAGCGCTTCAACCACAGCACCGCCAGACTCAGGCCCGCCAGCGAAGCCACCGTCGCCAGGCCGATTGCCAGCCGGTCGTCGATGGACGCGGGTCCCCACAGGGCGTTGACCGGCACCAACGCCAGCGAGGCGGCGACCACGGCGAGCCCGCGGCGCATCATCGTCGCCATTCCACGGGTCTGCAGATAACCGCTGAGCCAATCGAAGTGGTCCGGCTGCCGCCACCAGTTGCGCACCCATTGCATGGACAGTTCCCCCCGGCACACGCCCCTGTGCGTGTTTGCTCACGGTACAGGTCGGCCCGGTGACGTACTTGCGATCGGCAGTTTTCGCCGGTCCGCTGCGGTGGCCGTGACGCGAAACACAATCGGTGCCGAAATCGCCTGTCGCCATGGGGTTTTACTCGGCGCACCAGCGGGCGCCGCGGCCACCGCGTTGTAGGGCCCGCGCCGCACGGGTACGACAGATGGGGCGGGGGCGTCGCTCACCACAAGCGTCGCCCCCCTGCTGTGTGTCCGAGGGCACGTCGCGAGGGTCGGGGGCGGCGTGCGAAGCCGAATCAGAGTCGAAGCCGGAGACTGCACATTGACGAGCACACCCGACGTGCCCGGGGGGAATCAGCATCGCCCGTTCGCCCGACGCGCCGCGCTCAAACTGCCCGCGCTGCTGACGGCGTCCGCCGCGGCGTCCGCGTTGCCCCGTGCCTCCGCCGCATCCCGTCGGTGGTCGGCCGCCCGCGCCCACGCCTGGTACCAGCAACAGGGCTGGCTGGTCGGAGCCAACTTCATCCCCTCGAACGCCGTCAACCAACTGGAGATGTTCCAGGCCGCGACGTTCGACCGACGGCGCATCGACACCGAACTCATGCTGGCGCGCCGGATCGGGCTCAACACGGTGCGGGTCTTCCTGCACGACCAGTTGTGGGCGCAGGACCGCAACGGTTTCCAGCGGCGACTCGCCCAGTTCGTCGCGATCGCGGCCCGGCACGGCATCCGGCCGCTGTTCGTGCTGTTCGACTCGTGCTGGGATCCGCTGCCCAAGCTCGGCCGCCAGCGCCCGCCGCGGCCGGGTGTGCACAACTCCGGCTGGGTGCAGAGCCCCGGTGCCCACTTCATCGGCGACCCCCGGTACCGACGGGTCCTGCGCGACTACGTCACAGGCGTGCTGACGCAGTTCCGCGACGACGAGCGCGTCCTCGGCTGGGATCTGTGGAACGAACCGGACAACCCCGCCAACCAGTACCGCGGGGTCGAACGCAAGGACAAGGTCGAACGGGTGGCGGAGCTGCTGCCGCAGGTCTTCAGCTGGGCCAGGGAGGTCGATCCGGCCCAGCCGCTGACTAGCGGGGTGTGGGACGGGGAGTGGGCCGACCCCGCGCGCCGCAGCGCCGTCGCCCGCATCCAGCTGGACCACTCCGACGTGATCACGTTCCACAACTACGGTGACGCGGACGAGTTCGACGCGCGGATCGCCGAACTGCGCCCGCTGGGGCGGCCGATCGTGTGCACCGAATACCTGGCCCGCGAATTCGGCAACACCGTCGAGGAGATCCTGCCGCTGGCCAAACGACGCAACGTGGGCGCCTACAACTGGGGGCTGGTGGTCGGCAAGACCCAGACCCACCTGCCGTGGGACTCGTGGGAGAAGCCCTACACCTCGCCCCCGAAAGCCTGGTTCCACGAACTGCTGCGCCCCGACGGGCAGCCCTACCGCGACAGCGAGGTCCGGACCATCCGGTGGTTGACGGGCCGCGTCGGGCCCACCTGAGAAGTTTCGGGCGCCGGTCGGCCGGAAACACTGACGCCATGAGCCGGGCCGTTCGTGGTCTCGCCACCGCGGCCGCCTCGACGGTGGCAGCTGTCGGCCTGCGAGACCTCTTCCAACGCAGACATGCCCTTCTCCGCAACTTCCCGGTCGTCGGGCATGCGCGGTACCTCCTGGAGGCAGTCGGCCCGGAGCTGCGGCAGTACATCGTCGCGGCCAACGACGAGGAGCGCCCGTTCACCCGTGACCAGCGGCGCTGGGTGTACGCCTCGTCGAAGAACGAGAACAACTACTTCGGGTTCGGCACCGACAACGACCTCGAGCACTCGAGCGGCTACCCGGTGATCAAACACCGGACCTTCGGCCGCAACGGCCCCGCGTCGGCGCCGAGGGCCGGCCGCGACGTCGAGCTCCCGTGCGCCAAAGTGGTCGGCGCCGCGCGCAACCGGCCCCGGGCGTTCCGGCCCGCCTCGGTCGTCAACATCTCGGCGATGAGCTTCGGCTCGCTGTCCGGCAACGCGATCGAGGCGCTCAACCGGGGCGCGGCGATGGCCGATTGCCTGCACAACACCGGCGAGGGCGGCATCTCCCGCTTCCACCGCAACGGCGGGGAACTGATCTTCCAGATCGGCACCGCCTACTTCGGCTGCCGCGACGACGAGGGCCGATTCGACCTGGAGAGGCTCAAGGACGCGGTGGCCGGCGCGCCGGTGCGGGCGCTGGAGATCAAACTCAGCCAGGGCGCCAAGCCGAGCCTCGGCGGGTTGCTGCCCGCCCCCAAGGTGTCCGCGGAGATCGCCGCCGCCCGCGGTATCCCGGAGGGGCGTGACTGCGTGAGCCCGTCGCGGCACGCGGAGTTCTCCGACACCGACAGCCTGCTCGACTGGGTGGAACTGCTGGCGAGCGAGACGGGGCTGCCCGTGGGGATCAAGGCGGCGGTGGGCGATCTGGAGTTCTGGACCGAACTGGCCGACTCGATGTGCGAGACGGGGCGGGGTGTGGACTTCGTGGCGATCGACGGCGGTGAGGGAGGCACCGGCGCGGCGCCGCTGATCTTCACCGACTCGGTGTCGCTGCCGTTCCAGGTGGGCTTCTCCCGGGTGTACCGCATCTTCGCGCAGCGGGCCCTGCACGAGCAGGTCACGTTCATCGGCGGCGGGAAACTCGGTCTGCCCGACAACGCGATCGTGGCTTTCGCGCTCGGGTGCGACATGGTCTACGTCGCGCGGGAGGCGATGCTCGCGGTCGGGTGCATCCAGGCCCAGAAGTGCCACACCGACACGTGTCCCACCGGTGTCGCCACCCAGAACGCGTGGCTGGCCCGGGGCCTGGTGCCCGAGGTGAAGGCCGAACGGGCGGCGAACTACATCAAGACGTTGCGCCGCGACCTGGTCAAAGTCGCCGAGGCGTGCGGGGTGCACCACCCCGGTCTGATCGGCTGCGACTCGGTGGACATCCTCGACGGGCGCTACGGGTCGACACCGCTGCACGAGGTCTACGGGTACGCGCCGTGGATGGGTCTGCCGTCGCCGGCCGACCGCGAGGAGATCATCCGGTTGATGACCGCCGACAAGACGCACGGCGGGTCCGCGGCGCCGTCCCCGACGGCGGTCGGGTGAGTCAGCTGATCTTGCCGCCCGGGAACATCGTTCTGACAACCCGGGTGATCGTCTCGCGGGCGGCGGCCTCGCCGGTCGGATCCAGGGCGCTGATCGCCATCACGTAGCGGCGTTCGGGTCCGATCACGCCGGTGGACACGTGCAGCTGATTGGCGCCGTTCCAGCAGCAGAACCAGCCCTGCTTGACCGCGACCGGCTCGGCGTAGAGCCCCTCGGGGATACCGAACCGCTGCGGATACCCGTCGGTCCCCGTCGGTGTGGACCGCGCGAGGTTGTCGATGATGACGTCGGCCTGTTCCGCGGGCAACCCACCGGCGCCGTCCAGCAGCATGTCGTAGTAGCGGACCAGATCGCTCGCGGTGCTCTGCGTGACATCCCACTGTCCGTTGTACGGCGCCGTCGTCCCGGTCAGCCCGTACCGGGCCGCGACGCGCGCGATGACGGCGTTGCCACCGCTGCGGTCCCAGAACACCTGCGCCGCGCTGTCGTCGGAGGAGCGCAGCATGGCGTCGAGCGACTTACGGTCGGCTGCCGAGAGTTTCGTCTTGCCCTCCGACTCCTGCAGCAGCAGGTCGTCGGCGATGAACAGCTTCACCACGGACGCGATCGGGAAGGGCCGGTTGGCCCCGTCGGACACGATCGTGCCGGTGTCGCGGTCCAGCACGACCACCTCGACGTCGGCCCCGGACTTCGCCGCCTCGGCGGTGGCTTGCCGGACGCGGGCGTCGAGCCCGTCCCATGGCGCCGCGGGCGGGAGG
>NZ_LQIV01000006.1 GCF_001500125.1 Mycobacterium sp. IS-1742
CCCCCCCCCCCCCCCCCCCCCCCCCCCCCCCCCCCGCCCCCCCCCCCCCCCCCCCCCCCCCCCCCCCCACCGCCGGCTCTCCGGGCACGCGTCGTTGGTGCAACGCGTCCGTACGGCCGCCTGATCGCCCCCTGCGCCGGTCTGTTCGGCCAGTGGGGCACCGCAGCGCCCGCAGGGCTTGTCGGTCATCGTCCAGTCGTCAGAGATGCTCATGGGTCCCTTGATTCGCGGTCTGAGGGCGGCCTCACCGGGCTTCGCTGCTGAACCCCGCGAGACCTCGTGGGAACGCATTCCCGCCGTCCGGGGGATGAAACGCCGCGAGGGCTCATTGGCCGAGCGCCCGGTGCAGTACCTGCACGCCGCGGAGGTGCGATCAGACGCCTCAGCGACCTCGCTGTCGAAGTTCGCAATCTCAATCGTGCGGTTCACAGACCCCGAGGATTTCAACTGGCCCGCGGCGCTGCTCTTCGCCGTCGGCGTGGGTCCGACGGACTGGGCCGGCGCGGCTGCATGCTTGGCGGGTGACGTCGAAGCGCGCCGAGTACATGTACGCGCTCTACTCCGGGTCGCTGGCTGAACCCGGTGACCCCAACCCGTACGCCGGCGGCGAGTCGCTGGTGCTGCCGAAGCTGTGGATGCGCGGCTACATGCGGATGCTGCGCGTCCGAGTCGAAACCGGACCGGCGATGCAGCGGTACCGCGCCGCATCGCGTTTGAACTGATCGCAGCGCATGGGGACGGTCTCGATCAGGAGAAGATTGACGCGCTGTGGGCGACGTTTGCCGCTGACGTCGATCGAATAAGGAACGGGTCAACGATCCGTTGGACTTCGCGGTGTCGCCGGGATTGCCGCTGGCCGGCGATGACCGCGCGCGCGATCCCTGCGAGGTTTCGCACGCGGTGCAGATATGCATCGTCGACGGCGTCGATCACCTGCACGCGATGAAGTCACTTCTCATCGACCTCAACTTTCTTCATAGCGCCGCGCCGTTCCATGGTTCGTGGCGCACTCGAAGTACTGTCGTCGACTTTCTGGATGTTGCACTCGGCGAAGCGAACTGTTCGCGTCGAACGTGTGTTGCGTTGGCACGCGAAGGACGTGCACCACCAGCACCCCGCGCTCGAATCACTCGGGTTGTCTGACGCCGCGAAGGAGGCACAGCGTGCGCGGCTTGATCAGATCCGTGGGTGTATCTCGGGATGGCCGAGGAGGACATGTTTCAGGAGACAGACGAACCGGGCGTTCTCAGGGCGCGAGTGACTCAGGAAAGCTGCTGTACCCCGAGTCTGCACGCGCAATGGCTCGAGAGGATTGAGTCGACCTGGTGGAGCGCTTAGGGAGGAACCCGTTCGAGCAGATGGAGCGAGCAGCCGCCGACAGGGCGCGGTGGCTGCGACTTCGGTGCCCGTAGTTTCGCCGCCGGCCTCAGCCAGCGTGGGCCGCGGCCGTCGCGCGCCCCGGCTGCATACCGAATTAGGCACGCATCGGGCACGAAAACAAGAAAGACCCGGATCTACCGGGTCTGTCTGACCTGCAAAACGTGGTGCGCGATACTGGGATTGAACCAGTGACCTCTTCCGTGTCAGGGAAGCGCTCTCCCGCTGAGCTAATCGCGCCGGGATCCTTCATCGGAGGTGGAGACGGGAATCGAACCCGTGTGCACGGCTTTGCAGGCCGTTGCCTCACCACTCGGCCACTCCACCGCTGGGGTTGATGCTTCTGCACCTCGAGCGGATGACGGGATTCGAACCCGCGACCCTCACCTTGGCAAGGTGATGCGCTACCAACTGCGCTACATCCGCGTGCCACGGGCGAGATCGTCGTCCGTCGCGATGCAGAACGATAGTGCACACATGCCTGGCCACACAAATCCCTTAGGCCGCACCAGTCCCGACGCCGATTTCCACACCAGGGTCGTCGTCCGGAGGCGTTCACGACCGTGGTGTCGAAGTCGGTGAACGGGGTCGAAGATGACCAGCGGATTCCGTCCCCACCGCTGCCGCATGCTAGTCTTCGACGTCGTTCGGCCCGCTCGTTCGGCCGATCCCACCCGGTCTCGTAGCTCAGTGGGAGAGCGTCCGCCTCACACGCGGAAGGTCGCTGGTTCGAAACCAGCCGGGACCACCACCACCCCACCATCACCTCCTCTGATCGGGCAGTCGCGCGAGACCGGATTCTCAGCCGCACGTATTGGGTACCGTTCGCTTCGTGAATCGCCCCTCGGTCGACCAGGTCGCCGAGGACGATGTCCACACCCCGCCGAACCGCCTGCGCCCATGGATCCGAGGCTTGTGGCTGCTCGGCTCCCTGCTGGCCCTCGGCATGATCGTCCGCTATGCCGTCCAGGCCGCGACCGGAAAGCTTCTCGACCTGTCGGTCTTCCGGGACGCCGGGTATGCCATCACGGCGAACCTGCCCTTGTATTCCGAGCAGTTCCCGAGCGCCTCGGGGTTCCGGTTCATCTACCCGCCCTTCGCGGCGATCCTGTTCGCGCCGATGGCTGCCGTGCCGCAGACCGCACTCCAGATCGGGTGGAGTGCGCTCAACCTGTTCCTGCTGTGGTGGATTCTGCGCACCGTGCTCGTCCGGCTGCGGGTCCGGCCCGCCAACCTGGTGGCCCTGGCGCTGCTGGGACCGACGCTGATCTTCGAGCCGGTGCGGTCGAACTTCGAGTTCGGTCAGGTGAACATCGTGCTGATGGCCCTGGTCGTCGCCGACTGCCTCGGTGTGCTGCCGCGCCGTCTGCGCGGAGTCGGCATCGGCATCGCGGCAGGCATCAAGATCACCCCGGCGGCCTTCGGTCTGGTTCTCCTGCTCCGGCGGGACTTCGCAGGCGCGGCCCGGGCGCTCATCGCGTTCGGCGCGACGGTCCTGATCGGATTCCTCGCACGTCCCCAGGAGTCGCTCTACTTCTGGGCGACCGAGTTCTTCCGCACCGACCGCGCGGGTGGCCACGAGTTCAGCCGCAATCAGGCACTCACCGGCCTGATCACCCGGTGGGGTGCAGCGGGCCACACCAAGGACGTCCTGTGGCTACTCGGTGTCACCGCGATCATCGTGGCGGCCGTCTACGCGGGCCATCGGTTCACGCGGTCCGGGATGCACGTGGCCGCCACCGCCGTCGTCGCGCTGGCCGCGCCGCCCGCCGCGCCGCTGGCGGTCACCCACCACTGGGTGTACGCCGTACTCCTCGTCCCGCTGATGGTCGCGCCGCAGCACCGGCGCTGGAGGCCGCTCCTCATCGCTTCGGGCATCGTCTTCGTGATAGGCCCGCACATCGCCCTGCCGGGTCCTGACGTCGCAGGTGTCGAGGCCGTCCTCCGCCAGGTAATCGGCAACGCGCAGGCGATCACCGGCGTGGTGCTGTTGATCGGCGCGGCGATCGCGGCTCGCCTGCCCACCACCGTCAACCACGGTGAGATCGAGCTCATGCAGAGGAAGCCCGAAAAGCGTTCTGCATGAGCTCGATCACCGCGTGATCACTCGGTCGGGGAGTCACCGCCCGGATCGCCGCCCGGCTCCGCATCGGCCCCGCCGTCCGTCTCCGCACCCGTGTCGCCGGCGTCCTCGGCTTCCGGGTCGCCGTCTTCTGATTCCTCACCGGAATCCTCGGAGACCTCACCCGTGTCGTCGTCCTCCGGCAGCTGCTCGGCGTCGCCGAGGTCCTCGGTTCCCTCGGGATCCGGGTCGCCCGAGTCGCCCGCGTCGCCCGTCGCCTCGTCCGCCGGGGGCAGGTCGTCGTCGCCCCCCTCGGCCGGCTCCAACTCCTCATCGGCGGGCAGGGACCCGGAATCCGTCCCGTCGTCGACCAGACCCGAGCGCTGCACGTCGAAGCCGTCCGACAGCAGTTCGACCTGGCCGTCACCCTCGTCCTCGTTCGGGGGGACCTCGACGTCGACGTCGCCTTCGAGGTCCAGTTCGATCCCCAGCGCGACGGCGAAGTGGTTGATCAGCGCCCGCACCGACGCGGCGAAGTCGACCTCCGGAAGCTCGGGCAGCGGCAGCCCGATGCCACCGAACAACCCGGTGGTCAGCCCGTTGACGAGCGAGACCCCGCCTGCCACGGCCACGTCCACCAGCACGTCGTCGAGCGTGAACTTCCACGCGACCGCCTCGCCCAGGCCGCGGATACCGGCGTCGAGCCCCACGCTGATATCGCCGACGAGCTCGGCGACGGCGTCGGCGAACGGCGCGTCCGGTGCGAGCACGTCCAGCGAGCCGAGGAACGCACCCGTGATCGCGCCGCGGATGTCCACGCCGGTCTCGGCCACCGCCCGCGCGAGGTCGGCGATCAGCTCGACGCCCAGTTCGACGGCGCCGCCGCCGGTCAGCAGGGCGCCGTTGATGCCGTCGGTGAAGTGTTCGATCAGCGCCCCGAGCGCGAGCACGACGTCCTCGCCGTCGATGTCGGGCAGGTCGGGCAGGTCGGCATCGACGCCCAGCGCGGCGATCAGCCCCCCGGCCAGCCCGTTGGTCAACGCGATCGTCCCCGTCGCCAACAGGTCCACCAGGACGTCGTCCAGCGTGGCCTTCCACGCGACGGCCTCGCCCGCGCCCAGGAACCCGGTCGCGAACAGTTCGCCGATGCCGTTGATCGCACCGCCGATCGAGGCGAACAGCTCGGCCCCGACGCCTCCCTCGGGGGCCAGCGCCGCCAGCGTGCTCAACAGCGCCCCGGTGATCGCGTCGACGACCTCCACCCCGGCCGCAGAAGCGGCGAGCGCGATCTCGGAGACCAGACCGGCGCCGAGATCGACCACACCGTTGACCAACGCGGCCCCGCCGTCGATCCCGAGAGCGATGTCGTTGATGAGTGCCGCGAACGCGGCGCTGATCGCCTCGACGTCGACGTCGATGTCCAGGTCCACGTCGAGGTCGAACCAGAGCCGCAGCGCCGCACCGATGTCGGCCAGCATGGCCACCACGTCGCCGCTCAGGAGCAGGTCGGCGTCGAGGTCGAGGCCGAGCCGCGCCGCGGCGTCGACGACACCGTCGACCTGTGCCTGCGGGATCGGCAGTGTCAGGGCCGCCAGCAGGGGCGTCGGAGTCGGCGCGCTCACCGCGTACGCGGTGGTGCGGGCCTCGGCGGGGGCCGGCGTGACGAACGTCCCGACCAGCGCGGTCGCGCCGATGACGGCCAGACCACCGGTGATGGCGGGGCGCAGCGATCCGCGACGGCGCCGCACCCGCCGTGGTGCGGAGTTTGCTGGCCGGTCGGTGGCACGCGAGAGATGCACGCCGGGCGTCATATCGATGGCCACCACCGGCGTTGCGGTTTTCGCACGACGATGTCGACCGCCGACTCGGCGTTGCCTGCCTTTTACCGGCCCGCCGTGCGCAAACTCAAATTCACAGGATTCAGCAGCATTGCCCGACATCATGGCCCCCTCATCAAGTAGGAATCGTCCCCCCGACCACGTCGGATGCTGTGAAACCTACCTTAAGGGAACCTGATAAAGAAGTAATTCTTTGAAATTCGAGCAAATTGATTTCGTGGGCCTTTCACGGGCACAACGCGGTGTGCGCGGTCAGTGGCGCCTGCGCCACACGACGACGCCCACCGCCACCACCACGGCGACGACGACGGCGGCGACGGGGATCGATTTCTGCGGATTGTCGGTAACGACGTGCTGCGCCGCATGCGCCTTCTCGGTGACGACGTGCTGGGCCGTGTGGGCCTTGTCCGCCACCCGTTGCTTGGTCTCGTCGACCTTGTCCCTCGCCTGCTGTTTGACGTCGAGCTTGGCCGACAGCGCCTCGACCGTCTCGCCGAGTTCCTGCCGGGTTGCCTCGATGTCGGCCTCGATGTCTTCGACTCCGGCGTCGGGGCCGGGTTCGGGGCGGTCAGGTGCGGTCATGACGCTCGGTCCTTTACCTCTTGGATGTCGGCCTTCACCGTCTCGACGGTGCGGGGCGCTGCGGGGGTCACTTCGTCGGCCTGCTTCTTGCTGACCAGGGCCGCGACACCGGCGATGACGAACAGCACCAGCGCGACGATCAGTGCCGCCGCCCACACGGGCAACACCAGCGACAGCGCCGCCACCGCCGCGGCGATCACGGTGGCCAGCCCCAGAAAGGCGAAAAGCCCGGCGACACTGAGCAATCCGGCGCCGATCCCGGCGTGCTTCGCCGACTCCTGGAACTCCTTCTGCGCCAACCGCAACTCGTCGCGCACCAGCCGCGACGTCTGGGCGGACAGTCGGCTCATCAGTTCGCCGAGCGACGCATCGGCGCCCGGCTTCGATTCGAGACTCATCACACACCAACCCTCTGACTTGACTGTGTGAGGATGTGGTGCCCCCGGCTGGGCGGATGCAAACCCCGCGCGTCAGATCCCGGACGAAGTGGCTTTCCTCGTCAGGTCGGTCGCGATCTGGATCAACGGGACGTTGGAGTCCTGCGACAGCTTGCGCAACAGCGCGAACGCCTGCACCGCGTCGACGCTGTAGCGCTCCATGATCATGCCCTTGGCCTGTCCGATGATGTCGCGGCTGGCCAGCGCCTGGTGGAACTGTTCGTCGCGGCGCGCGGAGTTCCAGGCCACCGACGAGTGGGCGGCGAAGATCAGTCCGATCTCGCGCGACGCCGAGTCGAAGGCGTCGGGTGTCTCGGCATAGACGTTGATGGCCCCCATCGTCTCATCGGCGATGAAGAGCTGGAACGCCATGATGGACCGGATCGGCGTCCGTTCCAGCGCATCCCGCCGGTAACGGGGGAAGCGGTCGTCTCGCTCGAGGTCGCGGACATGGACGATGCGCTCGTCCCAGGCCGCGGTCAGACACGGTCCTTCGCGGTGGCGCTCCTGGATCTCGTCGAGCACGATCGGCCACTTGTGCGTGGCCGCCGGGGTCTCGATCTTCCTCGCGTTGCGCGTGACGGTCACACCGGCGTAGTCGGCACCCGGGATCTCGGCCGCGGCGTGCTCGACGAGTTCGGCGAGCACCGTGTCGGCGTCGGCGTCTGTCCTGCCGTGCAGTTCCTGCACGAGTTCGGCGATCCGCCGGTGCACTCCGTCGACGTCGGCAGGTTCGTTCACCAGCATATTCCGATCATCTTCCTCCGATAAGTTGCTTAAGGCTACGCGCTCCAAACGCCGGAGGATGCATGAACAGAACCCGTCCACACCGTCGCGGTCTGATGACTCGTGACGCCACCGGCTCGGGGTCGGCGGAGGCGTTCGTGCTCATCGCGATCGCGACCATCCTGCTCACCCGCCTCTACCTCGAGCTGACCGGCTATCCGCAGGTCGGCGGCGGCAATCTCCACATCGCCCACGCGCTGTGGGGCGGTGCGCTGATGATGCTCGCGCTGCTGACCGGCTGGCTGCTGATCGGAGCGGGTGCCCGGGTGGCCGCGGTGGTCATGGGCGGTATCGGCTTCGGCTTGTTCCTCGACGAGGTCGGCAAGTTCGTCACCAAGGACAACGACTACTTCTACGGGCCGTCCGCCGAGATCATGTACATCCTGGTGGTGCTGATCCTCGTGGGGGCACGGGTGCTCCGCGACTTCCGGCCGTTGAGCGCACGGGAATCCCTGGCCTCGGCGGCGGTGATCGCCGCGGACGGCGTCGCGCGCGGTCTGGCCGACCGGCGCCGGGCGCTGGGGCTGGCCCTGCTGGTCCAGGCCGAACAGGCGGGGGCCGAGCCCTCCGCGGTCGGGTCCGTGCGGGCCCTGCTGGTGTCAGCGGAGACCTCGAGCGACCGGCTCCACCGCCTGCAGCAGTGGGCGCCTCGGCTGATCCCCGGCTTCTTCCGCAGTCCGCGCTGGGTGCCCGTGGTCGGCTGGCTCCTGGTGGTCAGCGCGATCAGCGGCCTGTTCTTCGGGCTGCTGGGCGTGTTCCTGGGCGGCTACTTCTACCAGGACGACGACATCACGCTGCGCGTGGACGGGATGAACCCCGCGTCGGTGATCCTGCTCGTCAACGCCGCGGCGACCTCGGCGATCGCCGTGCCCGCGATGATCGCCCGCCGCCGCACGACCCGCCTGTGGCCGCTGCGGTGGCTGCGCAACGCCGCGCTGCTGTTCACCTTCCTCAACGCCTTCGTCGACTTCGCCACCGAGGGGTTCGCCGCGCTGCTCAGCATGTCGGTCGGGCTGTTCACGCTGGCCCTGCTGACCTATCAGATCGACGTGGCGGTCCGGCGCACCGCCGGCGAGGTCTCAGAGCGCCCGCAGGTACCGCCCGGTGACCACGCGCTGCAGCACTGAGGTGACCGGGCCGGCGAGCCTGCTCCACCATGTGCCGTGCCGGGAGAACGCCGCCACCTCGGCGTACACCCGGCCGGTCGCCGAGTCGAAGCGCACGGCGAACAACTCCTCGCCGGTCTCGGCGTGACCGGGCAGTGTGCCGTAGGCGAAGCCGCGACGGTCGGGTTCGTCGATGACGTAGACGACCCGGCACGGGACGGTCACCGGGCCCAGGCCGACGATCACCTCGGAACCCACCTCGGCGACCTCGGTGGTCGCCCGGACGCGCAGACCGGCGCCGCGCAGCATGCCCCAGCGCATCACCGCGTCGGCGGCCTCCTCGAAGCGCACCCGGCCGGATCCGATCACCGTGGACCGCCGCACATGGTGGTAGCCGGGCGGCATCGGTCCGGCCGTCGCGCCGACTTCGGGGTAGGTCAAGGGCAGATCGGCGAGGTCGCTCAGCTTCACCCCGCCACCCTCTCACCGTGTGCGCCCAATACGGTGAGCGGTGTGGCGAGTGAATCGACTCAGGCGCGAGACGGGGGCGGGTTCAACCCTCCGGAACCGACCACCCGCGGCGGACCCGACTACGGCAGGTTCGTCGAGGCGGTTCGTGAGCTGCAGGATCTCGCCCGCGCGGCCGACGCACCCGACGAGGTCGTCACCGAGGCTGCCGGGCTGATCGAGAAGGTCACCGGCCTTCTGGAGCCCTACCGGGCCGACGAGTGGACCTCGCCCTCCGGGCGGAGGTTGGACCTGCCCAACCGCGGAAACATTCTGCAGGTGCCGATGTTCCTGGCCAAGACCGACGACGGCCGGATCGCCGGGGAGGCCAGATTCCGCCGCTTCTACCTGGGCCGCAACGGGGCCGCGCACGGCGGCGCGGTGGCGCTGCTGTTCGACTCGGTGCTCGGCTACACCACCTACAAGCTCACCCAGAGCCGGTTCCAGCGCACCGCGTTCCTGCACGTGAATTACCGCAACATCGCGCCGGTGGAGAAGACGTTGCGCGTCGAGGCCGGCATCGACCGGATCGAGGGGCGCAAGATCTTCGTCGAGGGCCGGCTTCTCGACGGCGACACCCTGCTCGCCGACGCCGAGGCATTGTTCGTCCGACTCAACCCGGGGCAGCCGTGACCGACGACGACACCGACAACAACACCGGCAAGGACACCGGCAAGGACACCGAGGACCCGTCGCGCTGGTCGCGGATCAAGGGCGGTTGGAAGCGCTGGCGTGACGGGCTGCGCCGGCGACCGCGGGTCGAGTTCTTCTACCGCATCGCCGTCGGCCTGATCGGCCTCGTGGTGCTGGGGCTCGGCGTCCTGGCGATTCCCTATCCGGGGCCGGGCTGGGCGATCGTGTTCATCGGCCTGGGCATCCTGGCCACCGAGTTCGACTGGGCCAAACGCCTGCTGGCCTACGCCCGCGAACGCTACGACCGGGTGATGGACTGGTTCCACGGCCAGCACGCGATCATCCAGATCCTCGGCGGGCTGCTCACCGCACTCGTCGTGTTCACCACGCTGTGGCTGCTCGGCGCCGTGGACTGGGCCGCCCGGATCTTCGGCATCGAGCACGAGTGGCTGAACAGTCCGTTCGGGTTGGGTTCCGGATCGTCGTAGCACGCTCAAGTTACTGCCGGTCGCACCGATAGCATGGTCGCGATCGACCCGTCCCCGACCCACCGGAAAGAGTCACCGATGAGCGCCGCCGCCAGCCCAGCCCCCGCAGCCCCGATCCGGGTCGCTGCTGGGACGACCGCCGGGGCCGCGGTGCGCGACGCGGGGCTGCCGGCTCGCGGTGCGCCCGACGCGATCGTGGTGGTGCGCGACGCCGACGGCCGGCTGCGCGACCTGGCGTGGGCGCCCGACACCGACGTCGAGGTCGTCCCGGTCGCCGCCGACACCGACGACGGCCGCAGCGTGATCCGCCATTCCGCGGCGCACGTCCTCGCCCAGGCGGTGCAGACCCTGTTCCCCGAGGCGAAGCTCGGCATCGGCCCGCCGATCACCGACGGCTTCTACTACGACTTCGACGTCCCGCAGGCCTTCACGCCCGAGGACCTCGAGGCGCTCGAGAAGAAAATGCGCCAGATCGTCAAGGACGGTCAGCTGTTCTCCCGGCGCGTATTCGAGTCGAAGGACGCCGCGCGCGAGGAACTGGCGGCGGAACCGTACAAACTCGAACTGGTCGACGACAAGTCGGGCGACCCGGAGGTCATGGAGGTCGGCGGTGACGAGCTGACGGCCTACGACAACCTCAATCCCCGCACCCGCGAACGCGTCTGGGGCGACCTGTGCCGCGGCCCTCACATCCCGACGACCAAGTACATCCCGGCGTTCAAGCTGACCCGCAGTTCGGCGGCCTACTGGCGCGGCGATCAGGCCAACGCCAGCCTGCAGCGCATCTACGGGACGGCCTGGGAGTCGCAGGAGGCGCTCGACCGTCACCTCGAGCTCATCGAGGAGGCGCAGCGCCGCGACCACCGCAGGCTCGGGGTGGAACTCGATCTGTTCAGCTTCCCCGACGAACTCGGTTCCGGCCTTCCGGTCTTCCACCCCAAGGGCGGCATCGTCCGTAAAGAGCTCGAGGACTATTCGCGGGCCAAGCATCTCGAGGCCGGCTACGAGTTCGTCAACACCCCGCACATCACCAAAGAACAGCTCTACGTGACCTCCGGGCACCTCGAGTGGTACGCCGACGGGATGTTCCCCGCGATGCACATCGACGCGGAGTTCGACGCCGACGGCGCGGTGCGCAAACCCGGGCAGAACTACTACCTCAAGCCGATGAACTGCCCGATGCACCACCTGATCTACCGCTCGCGGGGCCGGTCGTACCGGGAACTGCCGTTGCGGCTCTTCGAGTTCGGATCGGTGTACCGCTACGAGAAGTCCGGTGTGGTGCACGGGCTGACCCGGGTGCGCGGGATGACGCAGGACGACGCGCACATCTACGCCACCCGCGAGCAGATGCGCGACGAGCTGACCTCGCTGCTGCAGTTCGTGCTCGACCTGCTGGCCGACTACGGCCTCGACGAGTACTACCTGGAACTGTCGACCAAGGATCCGGACAAGTACGTCGGCTCCGACGAGATCTGGGACGAGGCCACCGAGACGCTGCGCGAGGTGGCCGAGGCCTCCGGTCTCGATCTTGTGCCCGATCCGGGCGGCGCCGCGTTCTACGGCCCGAAGATCTCCGTGCAGGTCAAGGACGCCCTGGGACGCAACTGGCAGATGTCGACGATCCAGCTGGACTTCAACATGCCGGAGCGTTTCGAGCTGGAGTACACCGCCGCCGACGGCAGCCGCCAGCGGCCGGTGCTGATCCACCGCGCGCTGTTCGGCTCGATCGAGCGGTTCTTCGGGGTGCTCACCGAGCATTACGCCGGGGCGTTCCCGGCGTGGCTGGCGCCGGTGCAGGTGGTCGGGATCCCGGTCGCCGACGCACACACCCCGTACCTGGAAGAGGTTGCCGCGCAACTGCGTTCGCGAGGTGTGCGGGTCGAGGTGGACGGCAGCGACGACCGGATGGCCAAGAAGATCGTCAACCACACCAACCAGCGGGTGCCGTTCATGCTGCTGGCGGGGGACAAAGATGTGGCCGTGGACGCCATCTCCTTCCGCTTCGGTGACCGCACCCAGATCAACGGGGTGCCGCGCGACGAGGCGGTCGAGGCGATCGTCAGCTGGATCGCCCAGCGGCGCAACGCCGTTCCCACCGCCGACCTGGTGAAGGCGGGCGCCGGAACGTGAACGGCGATGAGCGCCTGCGCGAAGAGCAGACGATGGGCGACGTGACCGAACCGGACGACCGGACCATCGTCGATCACGGCGTGGGCGACCCGGACAATCTGCAGCGGCTGTGGACGCCGCACCGCATGAGTTACATCGCCGAGTCGCCCATGAAGAAGGGTTCGGACTCCTCGCAGTCGTCGCAGCCGTTCACCGACATCCCGAACATGGCCGACGAGGACGGACTGGTCGTGGCCCGCGGTGAGCTGGTCTACGCGGTGCTCAACCTGTACCCCTACAACCCCGGCCACCTGATGGTGGTGCCGTACCGGCGGGTGTCGGAACTCGAGGACCTCACCGTCGCCGAGAGCGCCGAGCTGATGGCCTACACCCAGCAGGCGATCCGCGTCATCAAGGCGGTGTCGCGTCCGCACGGCTTCAACGTCGGACTCAACCTCGGGCACTCGGCAGGCGGCTCGCTCGCCGAACACCTGCACATGCACGTCGTGCCGCGGTGGGGCGGGGACGCCAACTTCATCACGATCATCGGCGGGTCGAAGGTGATCCCGCAGCTGTTGCGTGAGACCCGCGAACTGCTCGCCACCGAATGGGCGAAACAGGAGCGCAGCGACGGGGGGTTCACACAGTGAGCAACGTCTACCTGATGACCCGGGCCGCTTACGCCAAACTGGCCCGCCCCGTGGCCAGAGCGGCCCTGCGGGTGGGCTTCACCCCCGACAGCATCACGATCCTGGGCACCGCGGGCACGGTGCTGGCCGCGCTCACCCTGTTCCCGATCGGACAGCTGTGGTGGGGCGCCTTCGCGGTGGCCGTGTTCGTGCTGGCGGACATGCTCGACGGCACGATGGCCCGCGAACGCGGCGGGGGCACGAGGTTCGGGGCCGTACTCGACGCGGCCTGCGACCGAATCGCCGACGGCGCGATCTTCGCGGGTCTGCTGTGGTGGGCGGCCTTCGGCATGGACAGCCCGGCGCTGGTGGTGGCCACGCTGATCTGCCTGATCACCTCGCAGGTCATCTCCTACATCAAGGCCAGGGCGGAGGCCAGCGGGCTGCGCGGCGACGGCGGCTTCATCGAACGCCCCGAACGGCTGGTGATCGTGCTGACCGGCACCGGCCTGTCCGGGGTGTGGTTCCTGCACATGCCGTGGCTGATCCACGTGGCCATGTGGGTCCTGGCCGTGGCCAGCGTGGTCACCGTGCTGCAGCGGCTGCACACGGTGCGCACCTCGCCGGGCGCGATGGACAAGCTCGAGCCCAAGGGCGAAGAGAAACCGGCGGCGGACGACCAGTGACCGCACTCGGCGGCTGGCTGCCCGGCACCGACCACCTGACGGACTGGGGATACGCCGCCGGCTGGCGGGTGGTGCGGGCCGTACCGGAAGTGGTGGCGCGCAACGCCTTCGACGCCGGTGCGTGGTACTCGGCCCGCAACGGCGGCCCCGGGCAGCTGCGCAAGAACCTCGCCCGGGTCATCGGGGCCGCGCCGGCCGACGTGCCCGACGAACTGATGCGCGCGTCGCTGGCGTCCTACGCCCGGTACTGGCGCGAAGCGTTTCGGCTGCCCACGATGGACCATCGCAAGCTGGGGCGGGAGCTCTCGGTCGACGGCATCCAGCACGTCTGGGACGCCCTGGACACGGGTCGCGGCGCGGTGGTGGCACTGCCGCACAGCGGTAACTGGGACATGGCCGGCGTCTGGCTGGTCCAGAACCACGGCACGTTCACCACGGTCGCCGAACGGCTGCGCCCGGAGTCGCTGTTCAACCGGTTCGTCGCCTACCGCGAGAGCCTCGGCTTCGAGGTGATCCCGCTGTCCGGCGGCGAGCGTCCGCCCTACCAGCTGCTGCGGGACCGGTTGCGCGCCAACCGCGTGGTGTGCCTGATGGCCGAGCGCGACCTGACGCGGCAGGGCGTGGCGGTCGACTTCTTCGGCGAGCCGACCCGGATGCCCGCCGGTCCGGCGAAGCTGGCCTGCGAGACCGGGGCGGCGCTGCTGCCGGTGCACTGCTGGTTCGACGGCGACGGCTGGGGCATGCGGGTGTTCGCACCGCTCGACACCGCGAACGGGGATGTCGGGGTGATCACGCAGGCGCTGGCCGACCGGTTCGCGGTCAACATCGCCCAGCACCCCGAGGACTGGCACATGATGCAGCCGCAGTGGGTCGCCGACCTCTCCGACGCGCGCCGCGCCCGGCTGGCCGGAGCCGGTTGACGATGCGCATCGGCATGGTGTGCCCGTACTCGTTCGACGTGCCGGGCGGGGTGCAGTCCCACGTGCTGCAGCTGGCGCAGGTGATGCGCGAACGCGGCCACGAGGTGAGCGTCCTGGCGCCGTCCTCACCGCACGTCGAGTTGCCCGACTACGTGGTGTCGGGCGGCAAGGCGGTGCCCATTCCGTACAACGGGTCGGTGGCGCGGCTGCGGTTCGGCCCCGCCACCCACCGCCTGGTCAAGAAGTGGCTGGCGCAGGGCGAATTCGACGTCCTGCACCTGCATGAGCCGAACGCGCCCAGCCTGTCGATGCTGGCGTTGCAGGCCGCGGAGGGGCCGATCGTCGCGACCTTCCACACGTCGACCACGAAATCGCTGACGCTGTCGGTGTTCCAGGGCATCCTGCGCCCGTACCACGAGAAGATCGTCGGCCGCATCGCCGTGTCCGACCTGGCGCGGCGCTGGCAGATGGAGGCGCTCGGTTCCGACGCGGTCGAGATCCCCAATGGGGTCGACGTCGCGTCTTTCGCCGACGCACCCCGCCTCGACGGTTATCCGCGGCCGGGGCGCACGGTGCTGTTCCTGGGCCGCTACGACGAGCCGCGCAAGGGGATGGCCGTCCTGCTGGGGGCGCTGCCCGCCGTCGTGGCGCGGTACCCGCACGTGGAGATCCTCATCGTCGGCCGCGGTGACGAGGACGAATTGCGCCAGCAGGCCGGCCCGTTGGCGTCACACCTGTGCTTCCTCGGACAGGTCGACGACGCGGTCAAGGCGTCGGCGATGCGCAGCGCCGACGTGTACTGCGCGCCCAACACCGGCGGGGAGAGTTTCGGCATCGTGCTGGTGGAGGCGATGGCTGCCGGCACCCCGGTCGTCGCCAGCGATCTCGACGCGTTCCGGCGGGTGCTGCACGACGGCACGGCGGGCCGGCTGGTCACCGTCGACGACGCCGGGGCGCTGGCGGAGGGGCTGATCGAGGTGCTGGGTGACGACGAGGCGCGCGGGCGCTACGTCGCCGCCGCCTCCGATGCGGTCGGCCGTTACGACTGGTCGGTGGTGGCCGCCCAGATCATGCGCGTCTACGAGACCGTCGCCGGGGCGGGAGTGAAGGTGCAGGTCGCGCCGTGACGTGGGTCGTGATCGTCGCGCTGGCGATCCTGCTGGTGCTCGTCGTGCTCGTCGGCGCGTGGGCGTACCAGACCGCGCACCGCCTCGACCGGCTGCACGTGCGCTACGACCTGAGCTGGCAGGCACTCGACGGCGCGCTGGCCCGCCGCGCGGTGGTGGCCCGCGCGGTCGCCGTCGACGCCTACGCCGGGGGGCCGCAGGGCAAGCGGCTGGCCGCACTCGCCGATGCCGCCGAACGGGCGCCGCGCAGCGGCCGGGAGGCCGCCGAGAACGAACTGTCCGCCGCGTTGGCGCTGGTCGATCCAGCGTCCCTGCCGGTGGCGCTGGTGGCCGAACTCGCCGACGCCGAGGCCAGGGTGCTGCTGGCCCGCCGGTTCCACAACGACGCGGTGCGCGACACCCTCGCGCTCCGCGAGCGCAGGCCGGTGCGGCTGCTGCGGCTGGGCGGGACCGCGGCGTTGCCGACCTACTTCGAGATCGCCGAGGTGTCCTCGCGCGACATCGAACCGCTGAGCCGGCGCGTCTCGGCCCGCGTCGTGCTGCTCGACGAGTCGGGGGCGGTGCTGCTGTTCTGCGGGTCGGACCCGTCGCTGGCCGACGCCCCGCGCTGGTGGTTCACCGTCGGCGGGGCGGTGGAGGCGGGGGAGACGCTCGCGCACGCCGCCGCCCGGGAGGTCGCCGAGGAGACCGGGCTCCGGGTGGACCCGGAGCGGCTGGTCGGCCCGGTCTGGCGCCGGGATGCGGTCTTCGAGTTCGACGGCTCGGTCCTGCGCAGCCAGGAGATGTTCTTCGTGCACCGCACCCGACGGTTCGAGCCGTCCGTCGGCGGTCATACCGCCCTGGAGAAGCGCACGATTCACGGGCACCGCTGGTGTGATGCCACAATGATCGACGAACTGGTCGCCGACGGAGAGACCGTTTACCCGCAGCAGTTGGGTGAACTGCTGGCCCAGGCCAACGAACTGGCCGACGCGCCGGCGCCACCGGGGCCGGTGCAAACGATCCGCTGAGTTGCGGAATCAATCGATTTGGTGCCGCTACTACACTGGATCGGTAGCGATTTAGAGGAGTGGACAGTGGATCTCGAAGGGCGCAAGCGTGACGAGCGGGCCAACGGCGCCGCCACGCAGAACGGGACGGCGCATCAGACGGGCACTGCCCGGGTGAAGCGCGGTATGGCCGAGATGCTCAAGGGCGGCGTGATCATGGACGTCGTCACCCCCGAACAGGCGCGCATCGCCGAAGGTGCCGGTGCCGTCGCGGTGATGGCGCTCGAGCGGGTGCCCGCCGACATCCGTGCCCAGGGTGGGGTGTCGCGCATGAGCGACCCCGACATGATCGAGGGCATCATCTCCGCGGTCACGATCCCGGTGATGGCCAAGGCCCGCATCGGGCACTTCGTCGAGGCCCAGATCCTGCAGAGCCTCGGGGTGGACTACGTCGACGAATCCGAGGTGCTGACCCCCGCCGACTACACCCACCACATCGACAAGTGGAAGTTCACCGTCCCGTTCGTGTGCGGTGCGACCAACCTGGGCGAGGCGCTGCGCCGCATCACCGAGGGTGCCGCAATGATCCGCTCCAAGGGTGAGGCCGGCACCGGTGACGTGTCGAACGCGACCACCCACATGCGCAAGATCGGCGGCGAGATCCGCCGGCTGACCTCGCTGTCGGAAGACGAGCTGTACGTCGCGGCCAAGGAACTGCAGGCCCCGTACGACCTGGTCGTCGAGGTGGCCCGGGCCGGCAAGCTGCCGGTGACGCTGTTCACCGCCGGCGGCATCGCGACCCCCGCCGACGCGGCGATGATGATGCAGCTCGGCGCCGAGGGGGTGTTCGTCGGATCGGGCATCTTCAAGTCCGGCAACCCCGCCGAGCGGGCCGCGGCGATCGTCAAAGCGACGACGTTCTACGACGACCCCGACGTGCTGGCCAAGGTGTCGCGCGGGCTGGGGGAGGCCATGGTCGGGATCAACGTGGAGGACATCGCCCAGCCGCACCGGCTCGCCGAACGCGGCTGGTAACGCGTGATGAGTCGCCTGCGCGAAGGACAGACGATCTAGTGGCGATCGAGCAGATCCTCGACCTCGAGCAACTCGAGTACAACATCTACCGCGGCGCGGTGTTCAGCCCGGAATCGGGCTTCCTGCAACGCACGTTCGGCGGTCACGTGGCCGGCCAGTCGCTGGTGTCCGCGGTACGAACGGTCGACCCGAAATTCCAGGTGCACTCGCTGCACGGCTACTTCCTGCGGCCCGGCGACGCCCGCGCGCCGTCGGTGTACATCGTCGAGCGGATCCGCGACGGCGGGTCGTTCTGCACGCGCCGGGTCAGCGCGATCCAGCACGGCGAGACGATCTTCTCGATGTCCGCGTCGTTCCAGACCGACCAGAGCGGTATCGAGCATCAGGACGCGATGCCGTCGGCGCCCCCGCCCGACGACCTGCCCGGGTTCCGGTCCGGAAAAGCGTTCGACGAAGCGGGTTTCGCGCAGTTCGCCGAATGGGACGTGCGCATCGTGCCGCGCGATTTGGTCCACCAGGTGCCCGGTAAGGCCTCCCAGCAGCAGGTGTGGTTCCGCCACCACGATCCGCTGCCCGACGATCCGGTGCTGCACATCTGCGCGCTGGCCTACCTGTCCGACCTGACGCTGCTGGGGTCGGCCCAGGTCAACCACCCCGACGAACGCAAGTACCTCAACATCGCCTCGCTGGACCACGCGATGTGGTTCATGCGGCCGTTCCGCGCCGACGAGTGGCTGCTCTACGACCAGTCGTCGCCGTCGGCGTGCGGGGGCCGGGCGCTGACCCAGGGCAAGCTGTTCAACCAGTACGGCGAGATGGTCGCGGCCGTCATGCAGGAAGGGTTGACCCGCTACCCGCGTGACTTCACGCCGGGCCGGGCATGACACCTCGGGTCGGGGTGCTCGCTCTACAGGGCGACACCCGTGAGCATCTCGCCGCGCTGACAGAAGCGGGCGCCGACGCCGTCACCGTGCGCCGGCTGACCGAACTCGAGACCGTCGACGCGCTGGTGATCCCGGGTGGGGAGTCGACGGCGATGAGCCATCTGCTGCGCGAGTTCGAACTGCTCGAACCGCTGCGTGCCCGCCTCGCCGAGGGTATGCCCGCCTACGGCTCCTGCGCCGGGATGATCCTGCTGGCCAGCGAGATCCTCGAGGCCGGTGCCCCGGGCCGCGAGGCCACCCCGCTCAAGGGCATCGACATGTCGGTGCGGCGCAACGCTTTCGGCCGTCAGGTCGACTCGTTCGAAGGCGACATCCCGTTCGTGGGCCTGGACACCCCGGTGCACGCCGTGTTCATCCGGGCGCCGTGGGTGGAGCGCATCGGCGACGACGTCGAGGTGCTGGGCCGCGCCGACGGGCACATCGTCGCCGTCCGGCAGGGCCGGATGCTGGCGACGTCGTTCCACCCGGAGGTGACGGGGGACCGGCGCGTGCACAAGCTGTTCGTCGACATGGTTTCCGGGAAGTGACGTCGCTGCACGTAGACTCGTCAGGCGAGATCGTGACTGGAGAGAGGTTCACACCTGATGAGCGGCCATTCCAAGTGGGCGACCACGAAGCACAAGAAGGCGATCATCGATGCCCGCAGGGGTAAGAACTTCGCCAAGCTGATCAAGAACATCGAGGTCGCGGCCCGCACCGGCGGCGGTGACCCGGGCGGCAACCCGACGCTGTACGACGCCATCCAGAAGGCCAAGAAGAGCTCGGTTCCCAACGACAACATCGAGCGCGCCCGCAAGCGCGGCGCCGGGGAAGAGGCCGGCGGCGCCGACTGGCAGACGATCACCTACGAGGGCTACGGGCCCAACGGGGTCGCGGTCCTCATCGAGTGCCTCACCGACAACCGCAACCGCGCTGCAGGTGAGGTGCGCGTGGCGATGACCCGCAACGGCGGCAACATGGCGGACCCCGGTTCGGTGTCCTACCTGTTCTCCCGCAAGGGCGTGGTGACGCTGGAGAAGAACGGGCTCTCCGAGGACGACGTGCTGATGGCGGTGCTCGAGGCGGGCGCCGAGGAGGTCAACGACCTCGGTGACAGCTTCGAGGTCATCTCCGAACCGACCGACCTCGTCGCCGTGCGCACCGCGCTGCAGGACGCCGGTATCGACTACGACTCCGCCGACGCCAGCTTCCAGCCGTCGGTCACCGTGCCGCTGGATGCCGAGGGCGCGCGCAAGGTGATGAAGCTCGTCGACGCGCTCGAGGACAGCGACGACGTGCAGGACGTGTACACCAACGCCGACATCCCCGACGAGATCCTGGCTCAGCTCGAGGCGTGAGCCCTTCCCGCGCTCACGTCGCGGGCAGGAACGACAGTTCGGTGCACTCGGCGAGCATCTCGGACAATCCGGCCAGCGCCGTCACGTCCGCCGAGGCGGACAGATCGGCGATCGTCCGGTGCGCGGTGGTGACCAGGTCCGCGATCCGCCGCCGCACCCGGTCCGCCGCACCGCACCGCAGCACGATCTGTTGCACCTCGGTGATCCTGGCCTGATCGGCCGTCGCATCGCCGACGACTGCGGTCAGCGCGTCGACCTCCGGTCCGGTCGCCAGTTCCAGCGCGGCACCCAGCAGTTCGGTGGGTTTGCCCGCCCGGATGTCGTCACCGGTCTGCTTGCCGAGCGTGTCCGGCGTGCCGAACAGGTCGGCGAGGTCGTCGCGCAGTTGGAACGCCTGGCCGACGGCGCCTGCGTAGTCGCGCAGCATCGCGGCCGTGGCCGGCGAGGCTGATCCGGCCAGTTCCAGGCCGAGTTCGACGGGGCGCTCGACGGTGTACGTGCTGGTCTTGTAGCGCAGGATCTTCTCCGCCGTGTCGGCGTGGTAGTCGCGCGCGGCCTGCGCCCGTAGTTCCAGCAACTGACCGGCCAGCACCTCCACCCGCATCGTCCGGAACGCGCGCGTGGTGCGGCTCGCGACGCGCTCGGACAGACCTGCCACGGCTCGGTCGAAGGTGTCGTGGGCCGCCGACCACAGCAGATCCCCGACCAGCAGCGCCATGTGGTCGCCGAACGCCCTCGCGTCACCCCACCCCGCATCGCTGCGGTGGCGTTCGGCCAGCGCCGCGCGGACCGACGGCTGTCCGCGGCGCACCTCGGAGGCGTCGATCACGTCGTCGTGCACCAGGATCGCCGCGTGCAGCAACTCCAGCGCGGTGGCGAGCCGCACCAGCGGTTGCGGCGCCGCGTCGGCCGGGGCGCCCACCCGCCACGCCCAGTAGGCGAACCGGGGGCGCAGGCGTTTGCCGCCGGACTGCACCGCGGACTGGCAGAGCGCCGCGACGGCGCCCAGGTCCTCGTCGATCGCCCGCAGCGGTTCGGCGACCGTGTCGCGGACGACGGTGTGCAGGCAGTCCTCGAGGGCCGAGAGGAACTCGGTCTGGTCGGTGTCGGGCACGACATCCTCACTTCCTGATGGGCTGGCGCCGCGAGTGTATGGGTGCTGTCCGGCGCCGGCCGACCGTGCGACGGGGTGACCGGGCAACCCTGTAGACACCTACAGTCACATGCCCGGTGACTGTGCGCCCAAACCACACTTCGCCGTCCGCCATGCCCGGCCGCCCGCGTCATGCCCATACTTGCGTGTCCTCGGGGCAGCGAAAGGGAGATCAGATGACGTCCAGTGCGCAAACAGGCTCGGCGCCAACAGAATTGAGGCGCGAGTTCTCGCTGTGGTCGGCGTTCGCATTCGCGTTCGCGTTCATCTCGCCGATCGTGGCGATGTACGGGATCTACGGACTGTCACTGGCCACCGCGGGCCCGGGATTCTGGTGGACCTTCGTCATCGTCGGGGTGGGTCAGTGCATCGTCGCGCTGGCCTTCGCCGAACTCGTGTCCCGCTGGCCCTACGAGGGGTCGATCTACCAGTGGACCAGGCGGCTGGCCGGCGAGGTGGCCGGATGGCTGGCCGGCTGGGTGTACATGTGGGCGCTGGTCATCATCATGGCGACCGTCGCCTACGGCGGTGCCGGATTCCTGGCTCAGCTCATCGGGATCGAGCGCCCGACCGCCGTCCAGCAGAGCATCGTGGCGCTGCTGATCCTGCTCGCGGGAACCGGGGCGAACATCCTCGGGCGCGGCTTCCTCAAGGCGCTCATGGTCGGCAGCATCATCGCCGAGATCGTCGCGTCGGTGGGTCTGGGCACCTACCTGCTGATCTTCCACCGCCACCACGGTTTCGACGCCATCCTGCACGGCATCGACCTGTCCAGCGGCTGGTCCTGGGCCTACATCTCCGGTCCGTTCCTGGCGGCGCTGGCCTTCACCGGCTGGTCGATCCTCGGCTTCGAGAGCGCGGGCGCGATCGCCGAAGAGGTCAAGGAGCCTCGGCGCAACGTCCCCAAGGCCATGCTGTTCTCCATTGCCTTCATCGCCCTGGTGATCGCGTACGCGTCGCTCGCGGTCACGCTCGCGGTGCCCGACTTCGAGATGGTCCGGTCCGGCGAGGAGCCCGACCCGGTGTCCTATGTGCTGCGCAGCGCGCTGGGTGAGTCGTTCGTCAAGCCGATCCTGCTGGCCTTCGTCATCGGCTTCCTGGCCAGCTTCCTGGCGCTGCAGGCCTCGGGCTCGCGGGTCATCTGGTCCTTCGCCCGCGACAGGGTGCTGCCGGGGTCACAGGTGCTGTCCAAGCTGTCGAAGACCGAGGCGCAGCCGATCCCCGCGATCCTCGTCACCACCGTCATCGGCGCGTTCGTCTACCTGATCTCCGCGACCGACGTCTACTCGGTCCTGGTCACGTTCACCGCGGGCGGCTACTACCTGGCGTTCCTGTTCCCGTTGGTGACCGGCCTGGTGGCGCGTCTGCGCGGCACGTGGGTTCCCGGGCCGTGGAATCTGGGCCGCTTCGGCACCCCGGTGGCCGTCCTGGCGGTGCTGTGGGTCGGTTTCGAGTTCACCAACATCGTCTGGCCGCGCACCGTGTCGGAGTCGTGGTACATGAACTGGGCGTTCTTCGTCGCGATGGGGGCGATCCTCGCGCTCGGCGCGGTGATCATCAAGGTGCGCAACGTCGGTGGCCGCCGCCTCGACGACCCGGCCGAGCCGGCGCAGTCCACCGAGACGGAGCTGGTGTGACGGCACCCGTCGCGGTGGTGACCGGGGCCGGCAGCGGCATCGGCGCCGCGGTCGCCCAGCGGTTGGCACAGTCGGGCTGGACGGTCGCCTCGATCTCCCGCGAGCCCGCCCCCGACACCGACATGTGGCTGACCGCCGACGTCGCCGACGAGCGGGCTGTCACCGACGCCGTCCGGCAGATCACCGACGCCCTCGGACGGATCGACGCCGCCGTCGTCTGCGCCGGCCACTACGAGGAGACCCCCGCACTGGACATCGAACAGGCGGCCTGGGAACGGATGCTGCGGGTCCACGTGGGCGGCCTCGCGCACGTGTGCCGGGCGGTGTTGCCGCAGATGCGGCAGCGGGGCGCCGGGCGCATCGTCGGCATCGCCTCCGAACGCGCCATCGGCGGCGGCAGCAACGACGCCCACTACGCCGCGGCCAAGGGCGCCGCCCTGAGCCTCCTGCGCAGCATCGCCGTCGAGGTGGCCGCCGACGGCGTGCTGGTCAACGCGGTGGCGCCCGGACCGTGTGACACACCGTTGCTGCCCCAGGACTCCTGGGAACGCGCGCCCGAGTTCGTCGACGCGCTACCCGCGCGGCGCATCGCCGACACGTCCGAGGTGGCCGAACTCGTCCGCGCACTGCTGGAGGAGGACGTGTTCCTGTGCGGAGAAGTGTTGTCGGTCAACAGCGGAACGGTGATCTGAGCGTGGGGGACGACACCACCCGGGTCCTGGTGACCGGGGTCGACACCGCGCTGGGCGCCGCGGTGCGCAGGTACTTCACCGAGCGCGGGGCCGCCACCGCGGGGACGACGGCGAGCGTCGACCACGCCGACGGCACCGCCGTGCGTTCGGCGGTCGGGGAGGCCGCGGACGCGATGGGCGGCATCGACGTCCTCGTCGTGGCGCACGGTCTGCCCTACGTCGCCCCGCTGGGCGACCAGCCGATGGACGCGTTCTGGCGGCATGTCGACGACACGCTGACCGGCAGCTTCCTCTACGCCCAGGCCGTCGCGGCGCACATGCGCGACGCCGGCACCGGCGGGCGGATGGTGTTGACCACCTCCCGCTGGCACATCGGTGGCGCGTCCCTGTCCGCGGTCGCGACCGCCGCCGGCGGCATCGTCGCGCTGACGAAGACACTGACCCGCGACCTCGGCCCGTTCGGTATCGGGGTCAACGCCGTCGCGGTCGGCGCCGTCGAATCCGAATGGTCGATCTGCGATGCCGCAGCCGGTGTCTCCTGTGACGCAACGCCCTTCGGGCGCTGCGGCACGGTCGACCAGGCGGCTCGCGTCATCGGCGTGCTCTGCGGGCGCGGACTCGGCGCGGCCGTCGGCCAGATCGTCAACCTCGACGGTGGATTGTCCCGGAATCGGGTCTAGGAAAGGCATTTCGATGAACAACGACAACACGTCGTCGGTCCGCGGCGCGATCGTCGGTCCGGCCGACCCCCAGGTGCAGCCGCGCTACGCGGGCTGGACCACGTTCGCGCGCCTGCCCCGTTTGGAGGACGTGGCGCACGCCGACGTCGTCGTGGTGGGTGTCCCGTTCGACAGCGCGGTCACCTACCGGCCGGGAGCGCGCTTCGGCCCGAACGCGATACGGCAGGGCTCACGGCTGATCCGCGGCTACAACCCCGAGCTGGACGTCAAACCGTTCGAGGTGTGCCAGTTCGCCGACGCGGGGGACGTGGCGTGCAATCCGTTCGACATCGCCGAGGCGGTCGACCAGGTCGCCGCCCAGCTGACCGACCTGCTCGGCAACGGCACGCGCGCGGTGATCCTCGGCGGTGACCACTCCGTGGCGCTGCCCTCGCTCCGTGCCGCCCACGCCGTCCACGGGCCGATGGCGCTGGTGCATTTCGACGCCCACCTCGACACCTGGGACCGCTACTACGGGGCCGACATCACCCACGGCTCACCGTTCCGGCGGGCCTTCGAGGAAGGCCTGCTGCTCGACCGGAACATCCACGTCGGGGTCCGCGGGTCCATCTACGACAAACAGGATCTCGTCGACGACGCCGAGTTCGGCTTCTCCGTCGTCACCTGCCGCGACATCGACACGCTCGGGGCCGACGGCATCATCGACAAGATCCGCACCCGCGTCGGCGACGCGCCGGTCTACGTCTCGGTCGACATCGACGTGCTCGATCCCGCGCACGCTCCCGGCACCGGGACGCCGGAAGCGGGCGGCATGTCGAGCCGTGAGCTGCTCGAGGTGGTGCGCGGTCTGGACAGCGTGAACCTGGTCGGCGTCGACGTCGTCGAGGTCTCACCCGCCTACGACCACGCCGAGATCACCGCGATCGCCGCGGCGAACGTGACGTGGGAATTCCTGTCCGTCTTCGGAAGAAAGGCTCGATGATGACCGCCCCCCTCCCCGCCGGCCCGGTGCAGTGGCCGGACGGCAAGAGCTGCGCCGTCGCGTTCACCTTCGACGTGGATGCCGAATCGCCGCTGTTGACAACCGATCTGGCATTCGCCGACCGCATGGGCGCCATGTCGCATCAGGCGTACGGACCACTCGTCGGGGTACCGCGCCTACTCGACATCCTCGACGAGTTCGACGTCCCCGGAACGTTCTTCGTGCCCGGTTACACCGCCCACCGCCATCCGGAGTCCATCCGGTCCATCGCGAAGGCCGGCCACGAGATCGCCCACCACGGCTACCTGCACGAGTCGCTGGTCGGTGTCGACGAGAACACCGAGCGCGCGATCCTCCAGCGTGGCCTCGAGGCGCTCGACGAGGTCGCCGGTGTGCGGCCGTCCGGTTACCGCGCGCCGATGTGGGAGATGAACTGGCACACCCCGAAGCTGTTGGCGGAGTTCGGTTTCACTTACGACTCCACGCTGATGGACTCCGACCACCCCTACGAGCTCGCGGTCGGGGACACCTCGCTGGTCGAGCTGCCGGTCAGCTGGGCGCTCGACGACTGGCAGCAGTACTGCTTCGTGCCCGACTTCTCGGGGACCGGGTTGATCGAGACGCCCGCCAAGGCGATCGAACTGTGGCGCTGCGAACTCGACGCGATGCGCGACGTCGGCGGCGCGTGGATCCTGACCAACCACCCGTTCCTGTCCGGGCGTCCCGGCCGGGCCGCGGCCCTGCGCGCGTTCATCGCCGACGTCCGCGCCATGGACGACGTCTGGGTGGCCGGCATGTCCGAGATCGCCGCCCACGTGCGGGCCCAACAGCTTGCCCCGCGCACCCTCACTCGTCCGGAACCGACCCCGGTCGTCCCGAGAGCGTAAGGAGAACCGACCGTGAACCGCGAAGCCCTGACCCCCGAGAAGCTGCGCGAGGCCTACCGGCACGTCTGGTTCGTCGTCGCCAGGTCCGAGGACATCTCCACCCCGCAGTCCGCGACGCTGCTCGACGAGAACCTGGTGGTCTTCCGCGACTCGACCGGTGCGGCGCGCGTCACGGACCGGCGCTGCATCCACCGCGGGGCGAATCTGGCGGACGGAAAAGTGGTGGGCGACACCATCGCCTGCCCGTACCACGGTTGGCAGTTCGACGGCCGGTCCGGGGCGTGCGCCCGTATCCCGTCGCTGCCCGCGGAGGGGCGGATCCCGCCGAAGGCCGCGATCAACGCCTATCCCGTCATCGAGCGCTTCGGGCACGTGTGGACCTGTCTGGGCGAGCCGGTGTTCGACCTGCCCGACCCGCCGGAGATCGCCGGCCTGGACCTCGAATGGCTTGCGGCCGAACCGATCCACGCCGAGTGCGGGTTCATGGCGGCGACCGAGAACTTCCGCGACATGGCCCACTTCCCGTTCGTCCACGAACCCTCGATGGGCGACGTCGATCCGGTTGTCGGTGACCTCGAAGTCAGGCGCGACGGCCGCGAGGTGTGGGCGTCCTACTTCTACCGGCAGGTGCCCGGTTCGGACTTCTCGGACGTCGGCGACGCCTGGATGCACTACCACTCCTACGCCCCGGGGATCGCGACCATCCTCTACGACTTCGGTCCGGAGACCGGTAAGCGCTACCTCGTGGACTTCCCGTCTCCGGTCAGCTACGACAAGTGCATCATCTTCTGGGGGGTGGCCACCGACCGCGACTTCCGCGGTGGCACGGTCGACGAGATCCTGGCCACCGAGACGAAGGTGTTCGACGAGGACACGCCGATCTTGAACGGCCTCGAGCCCAAGGAGGTTCCGCTGGCCGGGCAGGCGTTCGAGGTGTCCGCTCCCGCGGACATCTACACGCTCAACTACCGCCGCGCCACACAGCACGCCGTGCAGACCATTCAGCGGGCCCGCGGGCTGGTGGAGACCCCGGCCGTGGCCCAGGCGGTGGGAGCACGCTGACACTCGACCTGTGAGAACACGATCAGCCGCCTAGACTGCGCAGCCATGACGGTCCAGGCAGCGGAGACGGTGGCAGCGCCGCACGACGGCACCGTGAGTCTGGCGCAGCTGCTCGCGGAGCCCGATCTGCACGTCGACTCGATGACCCCGGTCGGGTCTCTCGACCGGCAGATCCGCTACGTCTATCCGACCGAGTTGGCCGACCCCTCGCCGTACCTGTCCGGTGAGGAATTGATCCTCAGCGTCGGTGTGCCGGTGGCGGGCCAGTCGGCCGACGCGATCCGCCGCTACGTCACCACGCTGACCGACCGGGGTGTGACCGCCCTCCTCATCGGCCTGGGTGACGTGCTGGACGAGTTGCCCGACGCGCTGGTGCAGGCGTGCCGCGACAAGGATCTGCCGCTGCTGGTCCAGCGGGCGGCCGTCCCGTTCCGCCGGATCGTCGACTGGGCGGAATCCCGGCGCGCGGCCGAACGCGAGGCCGACGCGCGTGAGCGCGAACTCGGCGCGATCCTGCGGTGGTTCGTCGCGGGCACCCTCGGCGTCGGTCCGGTCGAGTCCGCCCTGGCCCGGCACGGGCTGTCCGGTGTGACGGTCTCCGTGTGCGCCTTCACCTCCGACGTCCACGCCGAGGTCCACGACCTGGTCGACCGCCACGGCGGCGCCGTCGCGCTGCTGGACGACCGGATCGTGGCGCTCTGCCCGCAGACCGCGGAATTCGCCTCGGAGCTGGCGGCGTCCGCACTGGTGTGCGGGGTCGCGATCGGCGCGGACGCCCAATCGATGGCCTACGCCATCCCGGAAGCGCTCGAGGCGCTGCACGAGGCGATCCGGTGGCGGCGGACCGTCCACATCGACGAGATCGCCACCCTCGACGGTCTGCTGGCGGCGGTCCCGAAGGTGCGCCTGGTCCCGTTCGTGCACCGCCTGCTGGTGCCGCTGGTCGACCACGACAAGCACAGCAGCTCGTACCTCGTGGCGTCACTGAAGGCGTTCCTGGCGCCGGGCAACGACATCTCGGCCGCCGCGAACGAGCTGTACGTGCACGTCAACACCCTGCGGAACCGCCTGGCCAAGATCGCCGAACTCACCGGGGCCAACCCGCTCGACGAGACCGACCGGATCAACTTCCGCATCGCGCTGTGGGCCGCGCACAACATGGGCATGAGCGACGGTGCCGGCTCGCGCGCCGGGACCGCCCCGGTCACGGCGAAACCGCGTCCCCACAACAGTTTCGGGTCGCCGACCCGCGGCCGACGGCAGCCGCCGTCCGGCAGCTGAACCGGTGCCGACCTGTAGGTGACCACACCGGGAACAGGGGTCCGCTGTCGGGTTCTCCAACTGCCGCGCGGGCGGCCCGTCCGCTCGGTAACGTGGCCCTCGCCTGCTTCGAGCACAGTGAGGGATTGTCTTGGTTCTCTATGTCTTTCGCTGCGAATCCGGGTGCGGGACCACGCAGCAGATGCACTCGATGCACAGCCGTCCGGATGTGGTCTCCTGCCCTGACTGCGGCGGTTCGGCCCGCCGCATGATGGCGACCCCCCACCTCGGTGGCGCCGGCGGCGCCGCACTGGCGCTGCAGGATGCCACGCGGGCCACCGCCGACAGTCCCGCGGTCGTCGGCGCCCCGCCACCGGCGACACGGCGGCGCCCCGTCAGCACCAATCCGCTGCACCGCACACTCCCACGACCGTAGAAGGAGATCCCATGCCGGACATCGTCTTTCCGCTCGACTCGACGAAGAAGTTCACCGACCAGGAGAAGGTCGGCCACAACCGCTGGCATCCCGACATCCCCGCTGCGGTGACCGTGAAGAAGGGCGACTCGTTCAGGGTGCACTGTCGGGAGTGGTTCGACGGTGCCATCCACAACGACGATTCGGCCGACGACATCCTCAACGCGCCGCTGACCACCGTGCACACGCTGTCCGGACCGATCGCGGTCGAAGGCGCCAAACCCGGTGACCTGCTCATCGTCGACATCCTCGATGTCGGCCCCATCCCGCAGGAGGACTCCGGGCCGTTGGCCGGGCAGGGCTGGGGTTACACCGGCATCTTCGCCACCCGCAACGGCGGCGGATTCCTCACCGAGCAGTTTCCCGACGCGTACAAGGCGATCTGGGACTTCTCCGGCCAGAAGGCGACCTCGCGGCACGTGCCCGGGGTCGAGTTCACCGGGATCGTCCACCCCGGGCTGATGGGCACCGCGCCCTCGCGCGACCTGCTGGCGACGTGGAACACCCGCGAGGCCGCGCTGATCGCGACCGATCCGGACCGGGTGCCGCCGCTGGCGCTGCCGCCGGAGCCGCAGGACGCGATCCTCGGCAGCCTCACCGGCGAGGCGTTCACCAAGGCCGCCGCCGAGGCCGCGCGCACCGCACCGCCGCGCGAGAACGGTGGCAATCAGGACATCAAGAACCTCACCAAGGGCAGCCGCATCTTCTACCCGGTGTTCGTCGACGGTGCGAATCTGTCGGTCGGCGACCTGCACTTCTCCCAGGGCGACGGTGAGATCACCTTCTGCGGCGCCATCGAGATGGGCGGGTTCATCGATCTGCGCGTCGACGTGATCCCCGGCGGTATGGAGACATACGGCGTCAGCGAGAACGCGATCTTCATGCCCGGCAACACCGATCCGCAGTATTCCGAGTGGCTGGCGTTCTCGGGCACGTCGGTCACCCTCGACGGCGAACAGCGGTACCTGGACTCACATCTGGCCTACCAGCGGGCCTGCCTGCACGCGATCGACTACCTCACCAAGTTCGGTTACAGCCCGGAGCAGGCCTACCTGCTGTTGGGCGCCGCACCGATCGAGGGCCGGCTGTCCGGTGTCGTCGACATCCCGAATGCCTGTGCGACGGTGTACATCCCGACAGCCATCTTCGACTTCCCGGTGGCGCCGTCGGCGGCGGGGCCGGTGAGGATCGACCCGGGGATCGGGGCCCCGCACTCGTCGTTCTGACGGTCAGTCGCGGCCGTGCCCGTTGGACTCGGCGAAGTCGCGGGCGCGGGCGTCGGCCTCCGGGCTGCCGGAGAACACCGCCGAGCCCACCCGGCGGGTCTCGCCACCGGTGGTGTCGTCGCGCCGCGGCGCGGGCCGGCTGGTCTCCAGCCGGTACCTCGGCGCGGTGCCGTGGGTGCGCCGGATCCAGTCGACCAGCCCCTCGCGCACCGCGCACTGCAGATCCCACAGCGCGCTCGCGTCGGGGGCGCTGACCAGGACCCGCACCCGCACGAACCCGCCGACCGCGTCGGTGACCTGCAGGACGCCGCTGCGGCCGTCCCACTGCTCGCTCTGCGACAGCAACCGGTCCAATTCGGCGCGCATGTCGTCGAAGGGCACGGAGAAGTCGACGTCCAATTCGACGGTGCCCATGATCTCGGTGGCGCTGCGCGTCCAGTTCTGGAACGGGGTGGTGGTGAAGTAGGTGCACGGCAGGACCAGGCGGCGTTCGTCCCAGACCCGGACCACCACGTAGGTCAGGGTGATCTCCTCGATCCGCCCCCACTCCTCCTCGAGCACCACCACGTCGCCGACGCGGATGGCGTCGGAGAACGCGATCTGCAGCCCGGCGAACACCGACCCCAGCGAGGTCTGCGCGGCCAGACCGGCGACCACCGACAGCACACCGGCCGACGCGAACAGCGTGGTGCCGATGTCGCTGAACGACGGGAACGTCATGAGGATGGCGGCGGACCCGAGGACGACGACGATCGCGACCGCCAGTCGCCGCAGCACCGTCACCTGGGTGCGGACCCTCCTGCGGTGGCGGTCGGCGTCGGTCAACCCGGCGTCACCGCCCCCGAAGCGTGCGATGACCTGGCGCTCGGCGACGTTGACCAGCCCGGTCACCAGCCACGTGAGCGTCGCGATCAGCGCGATGACCAGGGTGTGGTCGACCCAGCCGCGCCAGGCCGTGGCGGCATCGGCGGTGCGCTGCACGGCGATCGTCGCCGCCACGACCATCAGGATGGCCCGGATCGGCAGCCGCGTGCACACCTCGATGTCCTTGACGACGTGGCTGCGTCGCGCGACGCGGGACAACACCCAGGTGAGCACGATGCCCAGCAGGTAGGCGGCGACGACGGCACCGGCCACCCAGCTGAGGGTGACGGCGAGATTGGTGGCGGATTGGAGTTCGGTCTCTTCGGGCATCGGGCGCATCTGCTCCACAGCTCGGGTTCGACGGACCGTCCCGACGGTAGCGGCACGGGCGCGACGCGTCATATGACCGCGCACTCATATGACGCCGGGAACCACCGAGATCGGACAAGATGACGTCATGGCTGCGGTCACGGATCCGAACGGAACGGCGTGGTCGGTGCACCGGCAGTGGTGGCCGTTCCCCGGCGTGTTCGATCTCACCCTCGATCTGTTCGGACTGCTGCTGGCACTGCCGTTCGTGGTGCTCTGGCCGTTCTGGCTGTCGACGAAGTGGCTGGGCGGGCGGTGGACGATCGTGGTCGAACGTGACGGTGAGGAGTCGAGCCGCGAACTGGTCCGCGGATGGCGGCGCTCCGAAGGGCGCATCGCGGAACTGGCGTGGGAGATCTCACAGGGCGCCCGGTCCGGCAGGTTCGTGATCTGACCGTGCCGGAACTCGAGGATGCGAACGGGGCGCGGTGGCGCGTGCGCCGGCGCTGGATGCCCCTACTGGACCGCCTGGACATGCTCAACTGGGGCAACGACTGGTTCGGCCTGCTGATGTTCGTCATCGCGCTGCCGTTGGTGCTGGCGTGGCCGTTCTGGGCGCTGGGGAAGCTGTGCGGGGTGCCGTGGAAGGTCGTGGTCACCCGCGAGGGCGAGGACGTGGCGGAGGAGAAGATCAAGGGCTGGCGCGCGTCGGGGCGGCGGATCGCCGAGATCGTCGACGGCATCCGCGTGGCCGGTGTGGTGCCCGAGCCGGGCGTCCCGCCCCAGGACCTGCGTCCGTACACCTGAGCGGTGTGTCTGCCGGGGCAGGCGCGCACGGCCCGCTAGTGTTGTCGAACACGTGTTCTCACGAAGGGGCTGTGCTGTGCGGGTGATGGGAGTCGATCCCGGGTTGACGCGTTGCGGGCTCTCGGTCATCGAGAGTGGACGCGGGCGCCAGGTCATCGCTCTCGACGTCGACGTGGTGCGGACGCCCTCCGACGAGCAACTGCACCGCAGGCTGCTGATCATCAGCGAAGCCGTCGAGCACTGGATGGACACCCACCGGCCCGACGTCATCGCGATCGAGCGGGTGTTCGCCAACCAGAACGCCAACACGGCGATGGGGACGGCGCAGGCCGGTGGGGTGATCGCACTGGCCGCCGCCAGACGCGACATCGACGTGCACTTCCACACGCCCAGCGAGGTCAAGGCCGCGGTCACGGGCAACGGCCGCGCCGACAAAGCCCAGGTGACCGAGATGGTGACGAGAATCCTTGCGCTGCAGGCCAAACCGACACCGGCTGACGCCGCCGACGCGCTGGCGCTGGCGATCTGCCACTGCTGGCGCGCCCCCATGATCGCCCGGATGGCCGCTGCGGAGAAGCTCGCCGCCGAACAGCGCCGCACGTATCAGGCCAAGCTCAGGGCGGCGAGATGATCGCCTCGGTGCGCGGTGAGGTCATCGACATCGCGCTCGACCACGCGGTGATCGAGGCCGCCGGTGTCGGCTACAAGGTCATGGCCACCCCGTCGACGCTGGCCACGCTGCCCCGCGGCGCGGAGTCGCGCCTCGTCACCGCGATGATCGTGCGCGAGGACTCGATGACGCTGTACGGGTTCGCCGACGGCGAGTCCCGCGACCTGTTCGGCACGCTGCTGGGGGTGTCCGGTGTGGGTCCGAAGATCGCCCTGGCGACGCTGGCGGTCTACGACGCCCCGACCCTGCGGCAGGCGCTGGCCGACGGCGACATCACCGCGCTGACCCGCGTGCCCGGCATCGGCAAGCGCGGCGCCGAGCGGATGGTGTTGGAACTGCGCGACAAGATCGGCGCGGTGACGGGCACGGGCGCGGTGGCGAGCGCGGTCGGCGGCCACGCCGTGCGCGGCCCCGTCGTCGAAGCCCTCGTCGGGCTCGGGTTCCCGGCCAAACAGGCCGAGGAGGCGTGCGACAAGGTGCTCGCCGACGATCCGGACGCGACCACGTCGAGCGCGCTGCGGGCGGCGTTGTCGATGCTGGGGAAGAAGTAGATGGGCCGCTTCGACGACACCGGCGCGGAAGGCCCCGAACCCGACGAGCGTGACGTCTCAGCCGCACTGACCGTCGGCGAGGGCGACATCGACGCGAGCCTGCGGCCCCGGTCGCTGGGGGAGTTCATCGGCCAGCCGCGCGTGCGCGAACAGCTGCAGCTGGTGCTCGAGGGCGCGAAGAACCGCGGCGGCACACCCGATCACATCCTGCTGTCCGGACCGCCGGGGCTGGGCAAGACGTCGCTGGCGATGATCATCGCGGCCGAACTCTCGTCCTCGTTGCGGGTGACCTCGGGTCCGGCGCTCGAACGCGCCGGGGACCTGGCGGCGATGCTGTCGAATCTCGTCGAGGGCGACGTGCTGTTCATCGACGAGATCCACCGGATCGCCCGGCCCGCCGAGGAGATGCTCTACCTCGCGATGGAGGATTTCCGGGTCGACGTCGTCGTCGGCAAAGGCCCTGGCGCCACGTCGATTCCGCTCGAGGTCGCCCCGTTCACCCTGGTGGGCGCGACCACCCGGTCGGGTGCGCTGACCGGCCCGCTGCGCGACCGGTTCGGCTTCACCGCGCACATGGACTTCTACGAGCCGGCCGAACTCGAACGGGTGCTCGCCCGGTCGGCGGGCATCCTCGGCATCCACCTCGGCGGTGAGGCCGGCGCGGAGATCGCCCGGCGCTCGCGGGGCACGCCCCGCATTGCCAACCGGCTGCTGCGCCGGGTGCGCGACTACGCCGAGGTGCGCGCCGACGGTGTCATCACCCGCGATATCGCCAAGGCGGCACTCGAGGTCTACGACGTCGACGAACTCGGTCTCGACCGGCTCGACCGCGCGGTGCTCTCGGCGCTGACCCGCAGCTTCGGTGGCGGACCGGTCGGTGTCTCGACGCTGGCGGTCGCGGTCGGGGAGGAGGCCACCACCGTTGAGGAGGTGTGCGAGCCGTTCCTGGTGCGCGCGGGGATGATCGCCCGCACCCCGCGCGGCCGCGTCGCCACCGCGTCGGCCTGGACGCACCTCGGCCTGACCCCGCCCGCCGGCGTCACCGGACTGGGCCAGGCCGGACTGTTCGACTGAGAGGGGATCAGACATGGGCAGCGGCACCATCCGGATCGGCGGCGTGTGCGGTCTGATCAGCGCGGGCGCTGCGATCCCCGCCTACCTCGCGGCCTCGCCGGAGCGGCCCCGGACCCTCGACGAGGCGAACGCGTACTTCGCCGACGCGGCATCGTTCACCACCGCCAACGGCACCGTGCCGCTACTGCACCTGCTGTTCGGTCTGGCGTTCCTCGGGGTGCTGCTGTCCCTGCTGCGCTCGGCGGCCGGCCCGACCGGCGCGGTCTACACGGCGGTCGTCGGCGGCGGGATGTTCCTCGCGCTGACCGCCGCCGGGCTGGCGGCCGAGGTGGCGGTTCCGGCGGCGATCGCACAGGCGTCGGACGTCACGTCGATCGACTATGCGCCGCCGTTCCTGACGCTGGCGGTGTGGCTCTACCACTACAGCCACATCGGTTCGGCCGCACTGATTTCCGCGACAGCGTATGTCGTGTGGCGCACCGGCGTCCTGCCCAGGTGGTCGGCGGGGCTCGCCGTGTTCGGGGTACTGCCGCTGCTGCACACCTGGGTCGGGCTGCCGGGCGCCTACAGCATGGTCGCCTGGATCGGCCTGACCGGTCTGCTGATGCTCGCCATCCCACCGGTCGTCCGCGTCGAGAGCGTGGTGGCCTGACTCCTGGATTACGCCGGGCCGCCGTCGGGTATCCGGTGCGCACGACAGAGGAGGCAACAATGATCGGATCCGAGCGTCCGGACAAGCCGCGCGGCGGCCGCATGAGGATTCCCCGTAGCCGCGGCGCCACCAGCGGATTCCTGCTCATCCTGCTCGGCCTGTGGGGTGCGCTCATTCCGTTCGTCGGGCCGAACTTCGATTTCGCGTTCACCCCGGATCAGCCGTGGACGTGGACGAACGCCAGAGGGTGGCTGGAAGTGCTGCCCGGCGCCGTGACCGTGGTGGGCGGTCTGCTCATGTTGACGTCGCGCAACCGCGCGACCGCGTCGCTCGGTGCGTGGCTCGCCGTCGCCGCCGGCGCGTGGTTCGTCATCGGGCGGGCGCTGGCCGGGCCGCTCGGTCTCGGCAGCGCCGGCACTCCGGTGGCCGGAACCGACACCAAGCGGGTGTGGCTGGAACTCACCTACTTCTACGGGCTCGGTGCCCTGATCGTCTTCCTCGGTGCGCTCGCGCTCGGACGGCTGTCGGTCCGCAGCGTCCGGGACGTCGAGTACGCGCAGCGTCCCGTCGCCGACCACGACCGCGCCCTGACCGACCGTGACCACGCCACGGCGACGCATACCGGATCCCAACCGGTGGCCGCCGCTCCGGTGACGCACACGGGTCCGCAGCCGGTGACGCAGACCGGTCCGGTGACGCCGACCGGGCCGCAGCCGGTGGCACAGACCGGGCCGCAGCCGATGGCCGCACCCGTTGCCGGTCAGCGCAAGCGCGGACTGCTCGACCGGATCCGGGGCGGGCGGAACCGGCCGATGGCACACCACTGACCTGATCGGTCGATGAGAGATCCCGGTCGTCGGGAGACCCGAGGGGTGACGACCGGGATCTCTGCTGCCTTCAGCCGATGTAGGCCATCACGTGCTTGACGCGGGTGTAGTCCTCGAGGCCGTACATCGACAGGTCCTTACCGTGTCCCGACGACTTGAAGCCGCCATGCGGCATCTCGGCGACCAGCGGAATGTGCGTGTTGATCCACACGCATCCGAAGTCCAGCGCCGCCGACACCCGCAGTGCCCGTGACACGTCCTTCGTCCACACCGACGAGGCCAGCCCGTACTCGACGCCGTTGGCCCAGGCGATCGCCTCGTCCTCGTCGGAGAAGCTCTGCACGGTGATGACCGGGCCGAAGATCTCCTGCTGGATCATCCGGTCGTCCTGGCGCAGGCCGCCCACCACCGTGGGTTCGATGTAGAAGCCCTTGTCGCCCTGGCGGTTTCCGCCGACTGCGACGTTCGCGTGCGAGGGCACGTCGTCGAAGAAGCCCAGCACTCGGTCGAGCTGGTTGACGTTGTTCACCGGCGGAACCCAGGCGTCCTCGTCGTCGGCCGGCTTGCCGAACGTCGTCGTCGCGGCCTTCGCCTGCTCGGCCAGCGCGTCGGTGAGGTCGGAGGCGATCCGCGCCGGTGCGAGCACCCGGGTGGCCGCCGTGCAGTCCTGTCCGGCGTTGAAATAGCCCGCCGTCGCGATGCCCTCGGCGGCCGAGGCGATGTCGGCGTCATCGAACACGATCACCGGAGCCTTGCCGCCGAGTTCGAGGTGGGTGCGCTTGAGGTGGCCGCCGGCGCTGACCGCGACAGCCCGGCCCGCGGCCACCGACCCGGTGATCGCCACCATCTCCGGCGTCGGGTGGGCGACCAGGTTGGCGCCGGTCACGCGGTCGCCGGTGACGACGTTGAGGACCCCGGGCGGGAGGTGCCTGGCCGCCAGTTCGGCCAGCATCACGGTGGTCACCGGGGTGGTGTCACTGGGTTTGATGACGACGGTGTTGCCCGCCGCGATCGCCGGGCAGATCTTCCAGATCGCCATCATCATCGGGTAGTTCCACGGCGCCACCTGTCCGACGACACCGACGGGTTCGCGGCGGATCCACGAGGTGTGGTTCTCCATGTACTCGCCCGCGGACTTGCCTTCCAGGACGCGCGCCGCGCCGGCGAAGAACCGGATCTGGTCGACCATGGGCGGGATCTCCTCGGCCATGGTGACGTGGTTGGGCTTACCGGTGTTGCGGCCCTCGGCGGCGACGAGATCGTCCGCGTTCTTCTCGACCTCGTCGGCGAAGTCGAGCAGCGCCTTCTGCCGCTGCGCCGGCGTGGTCCGCTTCCAGTCCTTGAACGCCTTCGACGCCGCGGCGTAGGCGTTGTCGATGTCCTGTTCGTTGGACACCGGTGCGGTGCCGTATTCCTCGCCGGTCGACGGATCCACCAGTGGCATCGTGGCGCCGGAGACGGAGTCGACCAGGTGGCCGTCGATGAAGTTCTTGACCGTGGTCATGCAGTGCTCCTTGTCTGTCAGAGGTCGCGGTCTGTCAGAGATCGCGGAGGAGGAGGGCCAGCACGTCGAGCCCCTCGACGAGCAGTTCGTCGCTGATGGCCAGCGGCGGGAGGAAGCGCAGCACGTTGCCGTAGGTGCCGCACGTCAGCACGATCACGCCTGCGGCGTGCGCCCCGGCCGCCAGCGCCTTGGCCAGCGCGGCGTTCGGTGTGGTGGTGCCGGGTTCGACCAGTTCGACCGCGATCATGGCGCCGCGTCCGCGGACGTCGCCGATGCGGTCGTCCTCGGCCTGCAGCCGGCCCAGCCGGTCCTTCATCAGCACCTCGACCGCGGCCGCGCGGCCGACGAGGTTCTCCGATTCGATGGTCTCGATGGTGGCCAGCGCCGCCGCGCACGCGACCGGGTTGCCGCCGTAGGTGCCGCCGAGCCCCGAGACGTGCGGGGAGTCCATGATCTCGGCGCGGCCCGTCACCGCCGACAGCGGCATGCCGTCAGCGATGCCCTTGGCCGTGACGATCAGGTCGGGCTCGATGCCTTCGTGCTCGCACGCGAACATCCGGCCGGTGCGGGCGAAGCCGGTCTGCACCTCGTCGGCGATGAACACGACGTCGTTGCGCCGGCACCAGTCGAGCAGCGTCGGCAGGAATCCCTCGGCCGGGACGATGAAGCCGCCCTCGCCCTGGATCGGTTCGATGATCACCGCGGCCAGATTGTCGGCGCCGACCTGCTTGTCGATCACGTCGATGGCCCGGCGGGCGGCCAGCTCGCCGTCGGTCGCGAGTTCCTTTCCGAACTCGGCGTCGCGGAACGGGTAGGAGAGCGGGGCGCGGTAGATCTCGGGGGCGAACGGTCCGAACCCGTGTTTGTAGGGCATGACCTTGGCGGTCAGCGCCATGGTCAGGTTGGTGCGGCCGTGGTAGGCGTGGTCGAAGGACACCACGGCCGACTTGCGGGTGTAGGACCGTGCGATCTTGATCGCGTTCTCGACGGCCTCCGATCCCGAGTTGAACAGCGCCGAGCGCTTCTCGCCGCTGCCGGGGGTGAGCCGGTTGAGCGCCTCGGCGACGGCGACGTAACCCTCGTACGGCGTGACCATGAAGCAGGTGTGGGTGAAGTGACCGGCCTGCGCGGCGACCGCCTCGACGACCCGGGGCGCCGCGTTGCCGACCGTGGTGACCGCGATGCCCGAGCCCAGATCGATCAGCCGGTTGCCGTCCACGTCCTCGACGATCCCGCCGTGCGCACGCGCCGCGTACACCGGCATCGTGGTGCCGACACCGCGCGAGACGGCGGCGGCCTTGCGGTCGATGAGCTGCTGTGACTTCGGGCCGGGGATGGCCGTGGCGAGGTGGCGGCTCTGCTCGAGGGTGTCCACGTCATGAGCCTAGTCGGCGACACGGTGGTGTGCGGCGGGAAACGGCTGTCGGGGGAGGGCTCCACTATGGATTGCGCAACAAGCACGCGGGATTTGTGCGATTTCCGTGGAATCGGACCCGCGGAGGTGGTCGCAGGCGACCGGGCATCCGGATCCGGGGCCGGACAATGGCACACTGGTCAACTACGAGGCGCCTGTTTTCCGGGGGGATCAAGGGCGCCGTGACCGCGAATACCTCGAAACGAAAGACGCTTGCTGCCATGGATCTGGTCGTATTCCTACCCCTGCTCATCATCATGGGCGCGTTCATGTTCTTCGCCTCGCGCCGCCAGAAGAAGGCCATGCAGGCCACCATCGACCTGCACAATTCGCTGCAGATCGGCGACCGGATCCACACCACCTCCGGTCTGCAGGGCACCATCACCGGCATCACCGACGACGACGTGCACCTGGAGATCGCCCCCGGCGTCGTCACCACCTGGATGAAGCTCGCGGTGCGGGACCGCATCGACCCCTCCGACGAACTCGACACCGACGATTCGGCGGCCACCGAGGTATTCGACAGCCCCGTCGCCGACGCGACGTCCGATCCCGACCGGTCCAAGCGCGACTGATCACGGGGAGACTGACAGCCAAGCCCTCAGCAGCCGCACGTACCCTTTGCGGTGCTGACGAACTGAACTCGAGGGGACCCAAGCAACGTGGCATCGTCTTCGGCGCCGGTACATCCTGCCCGCTACCTGTCGCTCTTCCTGGTACTTCTGGTCGGCGCCTTCCTCCTGGTCTTCCTGACCGGTGACAAGAAGGCGGACCCGAAGCTGGGAATCGACCTGCAGGGCGGCACCCGCGTGACCCTGACCGCGCGGACCCCGGACGGCTCCCCGCCGACCCGGGAATCGCTGGCCCAGGCACAGCAGATCATCAGTGCGCGCGTCGACGGGCTGGGGGTGTCGGGCTCGGAGGTCGTCGTCGACGGCGACAACCTGGTCATCACCGTTCCGGGCAACGACGGCAACGAGGCCCGCAACCTCGGGCAGACCGCACGGCTCTACATCCGGCCGGTCGTGCACGCGATGCAGGCGCAGCCGGCCGCCGCCCGGGGTGGCGAACAGGGCGGCGAGGAACCCGCCCAGCCCGGTCAGCCGCAGCCGGCGCCGGGTCTGCCCGGCCTGCCCGGTCTCGTCCCGCAGCCCGGCCAGGCGCCGCCCCCGGGCCAGGCGCCGGCGGGTGAGGTTCCGCCCGCGGATACGCCACCGGCGCCGCAGCCCCGGCCCTACCCGCAGCAGCCGGCCCCGTCGCCCACCGAACCCACCCCGGCGCCGGCCCCGGCACCGCAGGCACCGGGCGGTCCGGCCGCACCCGCGCCGACCCAGGCGCCGGGCGTGCCCGACGAGCGCGCCGACCTCGCGCAGCGCATCGCCGACGAGAAGCAGTTGCGGCAGAGCACCGACCCGTCCATCCAGTTGCTGGCGCTGCAGTTCCAGGCCACCCGCTGCGGTGAGGACGACGTCCTCGCCGGCAACGACGACCCGAACCTGCCGCTGATCACCTGCTCGACCGACGGGCAGACGGTGTACCTGCTGAACAAGTCGATCATCAGCGGTGAGCAGATCGCCAACGCGTCGTCCGGGCTGGACAACCAGCGCGGCGAGTACATCGTCGACCTGGAGTTCAAGGACGAAGCGGCCAAGGTCTGGGCGGATTTCACCGCCGCGAACGTCGGCACCCAGACCGCGTTCACGTTGGACTCCCGCGTGGTCAGCGCCCCCGAGATCCAGGAAGCCATCCCGGGCGGCCGCACGCAGATCAACGGCCGGTTCACCGACGCGTCGGCCCGTGAACTCGCCAACGTGCTGAAGTACGGCTCGTTGCCGCTGTCCTTCGAGTCGTCCGAAGCCGAGACGGTGTCGGCCACGCTCGGGCTGGCGTCGCTGAAGGCCGGGCTGATCGCCGGTGCGGTCGGTCTGGCGGCCGTGCTGCTGTACTCGCTGCTGTACTACCGCCTGCTCGGCGTGCTGATCGCGCTGTCGCTGGTCGCCTCCGGGGCGATGGTGTTCGCGATCCTGGTGCTGCTGGGTCGGTACATCAACTACACCCTCGACCTCGCCGGTATCGCCGGTTTGATCATCGGTATCGGCACCACCGCGGACTCCTTCGTCGTGTTCTTCGAACGCATCAAGGACGAGATCCGCGAAGGACGGTCGTTCCGGTCGGCGGTACCGCGCGGTTGGGCCAGAGCGCGGAAGACGATCGTGTCCGGCAACGCGGTGACGTTCCTGGCCGCGGCGGTGCTCTACTTCCTGGCTGTCGGGCAGGTCAAGGGCTTTGCGTTCACGCTCGGGCTGACCACCATCCTCGACGTCGTCGTGGTGTTCCTGGTGACCTGGCCGCTGGTCTACCTGGCCTCGAAGACGACCTGGGCGGCCAAACCGAAGTTCAACGGCCTCGGCGCGGTCCAGCAGATCGCGCGCGAACGACGGGCGGCCGCACACGCGACCGCGGGACGGGGATAGGCAATGGCGAGAAAGCACACCCCGGACGCCGTGACGGGGACGGGCACCGAGACGGCACCCAGACACGGTTTCTTCGTCCGGCTCTACACGGGCACCGGCGCCTTCGAGGTCGTCGGGCGGCGCAAGATGTGGTACGCGATCAGCGGGGCGATCGTCGTCATCGCGCTGGCCAGCATCCTGATCCGCGGATTCACCTTCGGCATCGACTTCGAGGGCGGCACCAAGGTCGGGATGCCGGTGGCGGGAGCCAACGGCAACGCCGAGGTCACCCAGGTCGAGACCGTCTTCAACGAGACCCTCGGCAAGGCGCCGGAGTCGGTGGTCACCGTCGGCAGTGGGAACTCGGCGACCGTGCAGATCCGGTCGGAGACGCTCACCAACGACGAGGCCTCCGAACTGCGCACCGCGCTGTTCGACCGCTTCCAGCCCTTCGGCGAGGACGGCCGGCCCAGCGAACAGGCCATCAGCGACTCCGCGGTGTCCGAGACGTGGGGCGGCCAGATCACCGACAAGGCGCTGATCGCGCTCGGGGTGTTCCTGGTGCTGGCGTCGCTCTACATCGGTATCCGCTACGAACGTTGGATGGCGATCGCGGCGATGGCGACGCTGTTCTTCGACCTGATCGTCACCGCGGGTGTGTACTCCCTGGTGGGGTTCGAGGTGAGTCCCGCGACCGTGATCGGCCTGCTCACCATTCTGGGCTTCTCGCTCTACGACACGGTGATCGTGTTCGACAAGGTCGAGGAGAACACCCACGGCTTCGAACACACGACCCGGCGCACGTTCGCCGAACAGGCCAACCTCGCGGTCAACCAGACGTTCATGCGCTCGATCAACACCAGCCTGATCTCGGTGCTGCCGATCATCGCGCTGATGGTGATCGCGGTGTGGCTGCTGGGCGTCGGCACGCTGATGGACCTGGCGCTCGTCCAGCTGGTCGGCGTGATCGTCGGCACCTACTCGTCGATCTTCTTCGCCACCCCGCTGCTGGTGTCGCTGCGTGAACGCACGCAGCTGGTGCGCGACCACACCCGCCGTGTGCTCAACCGGCGCAAGCCCGGCGCCCCGAGGGGTGCGGCGCTCACCGCACCGGTCGAGGACGACACCGAAGCCGGCGAACCGGAGAAGGTCACGGCCACGTCGACGGTCAAGGCCGCGACCGCCCCGCCGGCCGACAAGCCCGCGCCGGGTGCGAAACCGTCACTGCCGAGCAGGCCCAGTCGCCCCACGGGTAAGCGCACCCCCCGGGGCCGGTAGGCCCGATGCACGCTCGGATCCGGCGGGCCGCCGTGGCGGCGACGGTGGCGACGCTGACGGCCTCCGCGCTGTCGTCCTGCGGCACCGCCGCGGACTCGGTGGACTACGCCGTCGACGGCGCGCTCGTCAGCTACAACACCAACACCGTCGCGGGCGCCGCGTCGGGCGGCCCGCAGGCCTTCGCCCGCGTGCTGACCGGGTTCAACTACCACGGTCCCGAGGGCCAGATCGTCGGCGACCACGACTTCGGCACCATCGCGGTGGTCGGCCGTGCGCCGCTGGTGCTCGACTACCAGATCAGCGACAAGGCCGTCTACTCCGACGGTAAACCGGTGACCTGCGACGACCTGGTCCTGGCGTGGGCGTCGCAGTCGGGCCGCTTCCCGCGGTTCGACGCCGCCAACCGGGGCGGCTACAGCGACGTCGCATCGGTCGACTGCGCCCCGGGCCAGAAACGCGCGCGGGTGTCGTTTGCGCCGGACCGCGGATTCGTCGACTTCGGGCAGTTGTTCAGCGCGACCGCGCTGATGCCGTCGCACGTCCTCGCCGACGAACTCGGCGTCGACGTCACCGCCGCGCTGACGAACGGTGACCTGCCGGTCGTCGACCGCATCGCCGACGCGTGGAACACCACCTGGGACCTCGAGCCCGGGCTGAGCTCCGAGGATCTGAAGAAGTTCCCGTCGTCGGGGCCGTACAAGCTCGAGTCGGTGACCGACGAGGGCGCCGTCACCCTCGTGGCCAACGACAAGTGGTGGGGCGCCGCACCCGTGACGAACCGGATCACGGTGTGGCCGCGCGGCGCCGACATCCAGGAGCGCGTCAACGAAGGCGCCTACGACGTCGTCGACATCGCCGCAGGCTCCTCCGGCGCGCTGAACATGCCCGAGGACTACGTCCGCTCCGACAGCCCGTCAGCGGGTATCGAACAGCTGATCTTCGCCCCGCGCGGCCCGCTGGCCGCCCCGCCGGCCCGTCGCGCGCTGGCGTTCTGCACACCGCGCGACGTCATCGCCCGCAACGCCGAGGCGCCGATCGCCAACTCCCGGCTCAACCCGGCCGGCGAGGACGCCTTCGCCGCCGCGGAGGCCACCGGCGAGGTCGGCCGATTCGCCGTCGCCGATCCGAAGGCCGCTCGCGACGCGTTGGGGAACCGCCCGCTGACCGTGCGGATCGGCTATCAGAGCCCCAACGCCAGACTGGCCGCGACCGTCGGGGCCATCGCCAAGTCCTGCGAACCGGCGGGTATCAGGGTGGTCGACGCCGCGGGTCCGTCGGTCGGGCCATTGACGTTGCGCGCCAACGAGATCGATGTCCTCCTCGCCAGCACCGGCGGCGCTCCTGGCAGTGGTTCGACCGGGGCGTCGGCGTTGGACGCCTACGCGCTGCACACCGGTAACGGCAACAATCTGAGCGGATACTCCAATCCGCGCATCGACGGCATCATCGGCTCGCTGGCGGTCAGCTCCGATCCCAAAGAACAGGCCAGGCTGCTCGGCGAGGGCGCGCCGATGCTGTGGGCCGACATGCCGACCCTGCCGCTGTACCGTCAGCAGCGCACACTGCTCACCTCGTCGAAGATGTACGCGGTGATCGGCAACCCCACCCGGTGGGGCGCCGGCTGGAACATGGACCGCTGGAGGCTGTCACGGTGACCGACATCGCGCAGGTCATCGCGTCGTTGATGCGCGAGGTGCCCGACTTCCCCGAGCCCGGCGTCCAGTTCAAGGACCTGACGCCGCTGCTCGCCGACGCCGACGGTCTGATCGCGGTCACCGACGCGCTGGCCGCCACCGCGGAGGGCGCGGACCTGGTGGCCGGTATCGATGCCCGCGGATTCCTGTTGGGCGCCGCGGTGGCGCTGCGGCTGGGCACCGGGGTCCTGGCCGTGCGCAAAGGGGGCAAGCTGCCGCCTCCGGTGCACTCGCAGACCTACGACCTCGAATACGGTTCGGCCACGCTGGAGATCCCCGCCGACGGATTGGACATCGCCGGGCGCACCGTCGTGATCATCGACGACGTGCTGGCCACCGGCGGGACCGTCGCGGCCACGCATCGACTGCTCACCAGCGGCGGCGCCACGGTGCGCAACGCCGCGGTGGTGCTGGAGCTGACCGCCCTGGGCGGGCGTGAGGTGGTGCACCCGCTGTCCGTCAGCAGCCTCTACACGGTGTGAGGGATATCCTCGAGGTCTGCGCGGCCGGAGCAGAGGTGGACGAGGAGGTGGACTGATGGCTGACGACACGACCACGACCTCACCGGTCACCGCGCCGCTGCCGATCGCCGACATCCCCGAATCCCCGGCGCCGGCCGAACCACCCAAGTCCGACGCGCCCAAGACCGACTCTCCCAAGACGACGTCGAGTGCCTCGCGGCGGGTGCGGGCCCGCCTCGCCCGCCGGATGACCGCGCAGCGCAGTGCGGTCAACCCCGTGCTCGAACCGCTGGTGGCGGTGCACCGGGAGTTCTACCCCAAGGCCGACCTGACGCTGCTGCAGCGCGCCTACGAGGTCGCCGAACAACGGCACGCCGACCAGATGCGCCGCTCCGGCGACCCGTACATCACCCATCCGCTGGCGGTGGCCAACATCCTCGCCGAACTGGGGATGGACACGACCACGCTGATCGCCGCGCTGCTGCACGACACCGTCGAGGACACGGGGTACACCCTCGACGCGCTGACCGCCGACTTCGGCGCCGAGGTCGGCCATCTGGTCGACGGGGTCACCAAACTCGACAAGGTGGCGCTGGGGACCGCCGCCGAGGGCGAGACGATCCGCAAGATGATCATCGCGATGGCGCGTGATCCGCGGGTGCTGGTGATCAAGGTCGCCGACCGGTTGCACAACATGCGGACCATGCGGTTCCTGCCGCCGGAGAAGCAGGCGCGCAAGGCCCGGGAGACGCTGGAAGTGATTGCGCCCCTTGCCCACCGGCTGGGGATGGCCACGGTCAAGTGGGAGCTCGAGGATCTGTCGTTCGCGATCCTGCACCCGAAGAAATACGACGAGATCGTGCGCCTGGTCGCCGACCGGGCACCGTCGCGCGACACGTATCTGGCCAAGGTCCGCGCGGAGATCGTCAACACCCTGACGAAGTCGAAGATCAACGCCACCGTCGAGGGCCGCCCCAAGCACTACTGGTCGATCTACCAGAAGATGATCGTCAAGGGCCGCGACTTCGACGACATCCACGACCTGGTGGGCGTGCGCATCCTGTGCGACGAGATCCGCGACTGCTACGCCGCGGTGGGTGTCGTGCACTCGCTGTGGCAGCCGATGGCGGGGCGGTTCAAGGACTACATCGCCCAGCCCCGCTACGGCGTCTACCAGTCGCTGCACACCACGGTCGTCGGGCCGGAGGGCAAACCGCTCGAGGTGCAGATCCGCACCCGCGACATGCACCGCACCGCCGAATACGGCATCGCGGCGCACTGGCGGTACAAGGAAGCCAAGGGCCGCAACGGTGTACCGGCAGGCCACACCGCGGCCGAGATCGACGACATGGCCTGGATGCGTCAGCTCCTCGACTGGCAGCGGGAGGCCGCAGACCCGGGTGAGTTCCTGGAGTCGCTGCGCTACGACCTCGCGGTCCAGGAGATCTTCGTCTTCACGCCGAAGGGCGACGTGATCACGCTGCCCGCCGGGTCCACACCGGTCGACTTCGCCTACGCCGTGCACACCGAGGTCGGGCACCGCTGCATCGGCGCGCGGGTCAACGGCCGCCTGGTCGCGCTGGAGCGCAAACTCGAAAACGGCGAGGTCGTCGAGATCTTCACCTCCAAGGCGCAGGGTGCGGGCCCGTCGCGGGACTGGCAGACCTTCGTGGTGTCCCCGCGCGCCAAGGCCAAGATCCGCCAGTGGTTCGCCAAGGAGCGCCGCGAGGAGGCTCTCGAAGCCGGTAAGGACGCGATCGGCCGTGAGGTGCGGCGCGGCGGACTTCCGTTGCAGCGCTTGATGAATGCCGAGTCGATGGCCGCGCTCGCACGGGAGCTTCGCTACGCCGACGTCTCTGCGCTCTACACCGCGGTCGGTGAGGGGCACGTCTCGGCGCGCCACGTCGTGCAGCGGTTGCTCGCCCAGTTCGGTGGCGACGAGGCCGCCGAGGACGAGCTCGCCGAACGGTCCACCCCGGCGACGATGCCGGTCCGTCAGCGCAGCACCGACGACACGGGCGTGTCGGTGCCCGGCGCGCCGGGGGTCCTGACGAAGCTGGCCAAGTGCTGCACCCCGGTGCCGGGCGACCAGATCATGGGGTTCGTCACCCGCGGTGGCGGGGTCAGCGTGCACCGCACCGACTGCACCAACGCATCCTCGCTCCAGGAGCAGGCCGAACGGATCATCGACGTCGAGTGGGCCCCGTCGCCGTCGTCGGTGTTCCTGGTGGCCATCCAGGTCGAGGCGCTCGACCGCCACCGGCTGCTCTCCGACGTCACCCGGGTGCTCGCCGACGAGAAGGTGAACATCCTCTCGGCGTCGGTGACCACGTCGAACGACCGGGTGGCGATCAGCCGCTTCACCTTCGAGATGGGCGACCCCAAGCACCTCGGCTACCTGCTGCGGGTGGTGCGCAACGTCGAAGGCGTGTACGACGTCTACCGGGTGACCAGCGCGGCCTGACCGGTCAGTCGAGTCGCGCGGTGGTGATCGTGACCTCAGCGGCCGGTTTCCCGTCGTCCCCGCCGCCGGCGACACCGCGGGCGGCGATCCTGTCGAGCGTCGCCAGGCCGGTGGAGTCGACGGTCCCGAACACCGTGTACTTCGGCGGCAGCAGGGTGTCCCCGTAGACGAGCATGAACTGGCTGCCGTTGGTGCCCGGCCCGGTGTTGGCCATCGCCAGCGTGCCCCGCGGGTAGACGACCGGACGCCGCAGCCCGGGATCCGACAGCCGGTACTGGCTCGTCGGGTATTCGTTCGGGAACCGGTAGCCCGGCCCGCCCGCGCCGGTGCCGGTCGGATCGCCGCACTGCAGCACCTTCATCGTGCGCGCGGTGGTGAGCCGGTGGCAGGTGGTGTCGTCGAAGAACCCCTGCTGGGCAAGGCTGGCGAAGTTGTTCACCGTGCAGGGTGACGTGCCGTTGTCGAGTTCGAGGCCGATGTTGCCCTGGCTGGTCGACACGCCGGCGGTGACCGTCGCCGGGTCGGTCGGCACGCGCCCGGTGCGCGGCGGCCTGACCGGCGCGGCGGCGGGCAGGTCGCTCTTCGGGTACTGGCAGTTGGCGCCGAGATTGCGGGGTGGCACGAAGGCGGGCAGCCGGTCACCCGACGGCGGTGCGGCGCTGCGGGTGCGGCCGCCGTCGTCGACGCGCAGTTCGCCGGCCTGCTGGGCGACCGCCACCAGGAACAGCAGGCTGAGGACGACGACGATCACGGTCAGCGCGGTCATGAGGTACCCGATGATCAGGCCGGCGAGCGCGAGGCCGCGGCCGTCCTCCCCGGTCCGTTTGATCTGGGACAGCGACAGGTGGCCGAAGACGATGCCCAGCGGTGCGACGAGGAGCGCGCACACCAGCGCGGCCACGGCCCACGAGTTGGTGGTGCGCGGACGCGGATATCCACCGGGGTGACCGGGCGGGTACCCCGGCGGCGGGGGCCACGGCCCCGGCGGGTGGCTCATCAGTCCAGCAGGATCGTCTTGACCTGGACCTCGTCGGTCGGTGCGCCGTCCTGACCGCCGCCTTGGACGCCGGCCGCGGCGATCTTGTCCAGCGTGGCCAGGCCGGTGTCGTCGATGCGGCCGAACACGGTGTAGCCGGGCGGCAGCTGGCTGTCCTTGTAGACGAGGAAGAACTGGCTGCCGTTGGTGTTGGGTCCGGCGTTGGCCATCGCCAGCGTCCCGCGCGGGTAGAGCACCGCTTCCTGCAGTGCGGGGTCGTCCGGCTGATACTGGTTCGTCGGGTATTCGTTGGCGAACTCGTAACCCGGTCCGCCGGTGCCCTCGCCGGTCGGGTCGCCGCACTGCAGCACCGACAGCGCCGGGCTGGTGGTCAGCCGGTGGCACGGCGTGTCGTTGAAGTAACCCTGCTGCGCCAGGCTGGCGAAGCTGTTGACCGTGCACGGCGCCTTGGCGTTGTCGAGCAGCAGACCGAGATTGCCCTGGTTGGTGGACATGCTGACGCTGACCTCGGCGGGGTCGGTGGGCACGGTGCCCGTACGCGGCGGGTTGACCTGCTTGCTCGCCGGTCCGGCCCCGGGGTACTGGCAGTCGGCGCCCAGACCGGCAGGCGGCGCGAACGCGGGCAGCCGGCCGTCCGCGGCCGGCTGAGCGGGCGCCCCCGAGGTGGTCGGGCTGGGGGTCTGCGCCGATGCGGTGGTGTCCGACGAGTCGCCGTCGGTGAGCACGATCGTCGCGACGACGACGCCGATCACGGCGAGCGCCGCCACCGCCGAACCGGCGATCGTCGCGATCCGCCGCTTACGCGCCTTCTCGGCCCGGCGTTCGAGCTGCCGTTCGAGTTTGCGTTTGGCCGCCTCGCGTCGCTGTTCGTTTGTCGGCACCGCCGCTGTCCTCCTCGTCTGCGCGGTCATACCCGCGTCCGGTCGGCACCGAGTGTGCCAAAAGTTGCTGAGGGTCAGGTGAACGACCCGCTGGAAAGGGTCACCCCGTCCGGCATGGGAAACTGGCATACGTGTTGATCACCGGATTTCCGGCGGGCATGCTGGCGTGCAACTGCTACGTGCTCGCCCAGCGGCCGGGGTCGGACGCGATCGTCGTCGACCCGGGGCAGCGGGCCATGGCGCCGCTGCGCCGTGTCCTCGACGAACACCGACTCACCCCGGCGGCGGTGCTGTTGACGCACGGCCACATCGACCACATCTGGTCGGCGCAGAAGGTCGCCGACACCTACGGCTGCCCGGCCTACATCCACCCCGAGGACCGGTTCATGCTCACCGATCCGATCAAGGGTTTCGGACCCCGGATCGGGCAGATGCTGATGGGGGCGCTGTTCCGGGAGCCGCGGCAGCTCGTCGAGTTCGACCGCGACGGGCAGACGCTCGACCTCGGCGGTATGCCGGTGACCGTCGACCCCACGCCCGGCCACACCCGCGGGTCGGTGGTCTTCCGGCTGCCGGGAGACACCACACCGGTGGCGCTGACCGGTGACACCCTGTTCCGCGGTTCCGTCGGCCGCACCGACCTGCCCGGCGGCAGTGGTCGCGACCTGCTGGGGTCCATCCTGACCAAACTGCTGGTGCTCGACGACGACACCGTCGTGCTGCCCGGGCATGGACCGGCCTCCACGATCGGCGACGAACGCCGCACCAACCCGTTCCTCGAAGGGCTCAGACTGTGACCGAGACCGTCTTCCAGGCGCCCAAGGGCGTCCCGGACTACCTCCCGCCGGAGTCGGCGCAGTTCGTCGCCGTCCGCGACGGGTTGCTCACCGCGGCGCGGCGGGCCGGATACGGCGACGTGGAACTCCCGATCTTCGAGGACACCGCGCTGTTCGCGCGCGGGGTGGGGGAGTCCACCGATGTGGTGAGCAAGGAGATGTACACCTTCGCCGACCGCGGGGACCGGTCGGTGACGCTGCGGCCCGAGGGGACCGCGGGGGTGATCCGCGCGGTGATCCAGCACCGGCTCGACCGCGGGGCGCTGCCCGTCAAACTCTGCTACTCCGGGCCGTTCTTCCGCTACGAGCGGCCGCAGGCCGGGCGCTACCGCCAGCTCCAGCAGGTCGGCGTCGAGGCGATCGGGGTGGACGACCCGGCGCTCGACGCCGAGGTGATCGCGGTCGCCTACGCCGGCTTCCGGTCACTGGGCCTCGACGGCTTCCGCCTGGAACTCACCTCTCTCGGTGACGACACCTGCCGGCCGCAGTACCGGGAACTGTTGCAGGACTTCCTGTTCCGGCTCGACCTCGACGAGGACACCCGGCGCCGTGCGGAGATCAACCCGCTGCGCGTCCTCGACGACAAGCGCCCGCACGTGCGCGAGATGACCGCCGACGCTCCGGTGATGCTGGACCACCTGTCCGACAGCGCCAAAGCGCATTTCGAGACGGTGCAGACGCATCTGCACGCTCTCGGTGTGCCGTTCGTGATCAACCCGCGTATGGTGCGCGGCCTCGACTACTACACCAAGACCACGTTCGAATTCGTCCACGACGGCCTCGGCGCGCAATCCGGCATCGGTGGCGGCGGCCGTTACGACGGGCTGATGCGACGGCTGGGCGGGCAGGACGTCTCGGGCATCGGGTTCGGGCTGGGGGTCGACCGCACGGTGCTGGCGTTGCGGGCCGAGGGGAAGGCGGCGGACGAGGCGGCGCGCATCGACGTGTACTGCATCCCGTCCGCGCCCGACGCGAAGGTCGACGTCGCCGTGCTGGCCGCCGATCTGCGCCGGGCCGGCGTCCGCGCCGACGTGGCGTACGGCGATCGCAGCCTCAAGGCCGCCCTCAAGGCGGCGGACCGCACTGGCGCGTCCGTCGCGCTGATCGCCGACCCCGGGGTCGCCGCGGTGAAGGTGAAGAACCTCGGCACCGGCGACCAGACCGAGGTCGCGCGCGAAGACGTTGTGGCCGAGGTCGTTTCGCGGTTGCGCTAGGGTGCGACCGCGGTGCTGCGCGGGTCGATGAGGATCTTCGCGTGCGCCTCGGCCGATCCCAGCACCTCGAAGGCGGTCGCGACGCCGTCGAGGCCGACGGTGCCGGTGACGAGCGCCGACGCGTCGAGCTTGCCCTCGGCGAGCAGGTGCAGCGTGTCCCGGAACTCCAGCGGCGTGTAGGCGAAGACGAATCGCAGGTCGATCTCCTTCGCGTTCGCCAGGGTGGGCCGGAAGCGGTCCTCGCCCATGCAGACGCCGACCACGATGACCCGGGACTGGAGCGGGGCGGCGGCGATGATGCCGTCGATCATCCCGGGCAGCCCGACGCATTCGAACACGATCGGCCGTTTCGGTCCCGCGGCGCCCAGCGCGTCGGCGGCCCGGTACAGGTGCGACCAGCCGGGCAGCCGGCGCAACTTCTCCATGGAGCCGACCCCGAGCTCGTAGAGTTGCGGCGCCTCGGTGACCGCGCCCCGCTGACCGCACGCCTCGTAGGGGGAGTCGACGGCCGGGTCGACCACCACGTCGGCGCCGCAGCGGGTGGCGAGCGCACGTCGTGTGGCGGAGAAGTCGCTGGCGACGATCTGGCGCACACCGAGCGCCTTGAGATGGCAGATCACCGCGAGCCCGACCGGCCCGCAGCCGATCACGATCGCCGCGTCGCGTCTGCGGATCTCGCTGCGCCGCACGGCATGTAGGGCGACGGCCATCGGCTCGGTCAGCGCCGCGATGTCGAGGTCGAGACCGTTGGGGACGGCGAAGCTCATCGACGCCTCGGCCAGGACCTGCTCGGCGAAGCCGCCAGGGGCCAGCGGCGACAGGCCGGTCAGGTGGACGCCGCCGGCCGCCCGTACCAGCGGGAAGGACACCACGGGCGTGCCCGGCTTGAACTCCTTGCCCACACCCTTGCCGCGTTCGGCCACCTCACCGCAGAACTCGTGGCCGAGGACGACCGGCGTGTCGCCTCGCATGAAGTCCGGATAGCCGAGGTGGTCCATGACGTCGGTCAACTCGTCGGCGTGGTCCTTGGCGTGCAGGTCGGATCCACAGATTCCGCAGCGTCGCACGTCGAGGACCAGTTGGCCCTTCGCCGGCTGTGGGGTGGGCAGGTCGACCACCGACAGGGTGCCGCGTTCGCAGCTGACGGCCTTCATGGGCCGACAGTAGCTCAGATCGCCATCGCCGCCCGCACATCGGCCTCCGACGCCGAACCACCGGTGCCGCTGGAGGTGATGCGGCCGGCTTCGAGGATGTAGTACCGCTGCGACGATTCCAGTGCGAAGCCGATGTGCTGTTCGACGAGCAGCACACCGAGGTCGCCGCGAGCGGTCAACGCGGTGATCGCCGCTTCGATCTCGGCGACCACGGACGGCTGGATGCCTTCGGTGGGTTCGTCGAGGATCAGGCACTTCGGGCTGGTGATCAGTGCGCGGGCGATCGCGAGCTGTTGCCGCTGCCCGCCCGAGAGCAGGCCGGCGCGGCGGGTCAACAGTTCCTTGAGCGCCGGGAACAGGTCGAGTTGCTCGTCGATCAGCTGTCTGCCGTTCTTGCGGCCGTCGGCGACCACCTGCAGATTCTCCGCGGTGGTCAGCTGCCCGAACGACTGCTGTCCCTGCGGGACGTAGGCCAGTCCCCGGGCCACCCGCGCGCTGGGCCGCAGCCTGGTGATGTCCTCACCGTCGAACAGCACCCGACCGCCCGTGCATTTGAGCAGCCCGACCGCCGCGCGCAGCAGCGTCGTCTTCCCCGCGCCGTTGTGACCCATCACCGCGGCCACCCCGTCGGAGGGCACCTCGACACTCGCGCCGTGGATGACCTGTGACCGCCCGTACCCGGTACGGATGTCGACGAGCTGCAGCATGTCAGTCACCTTCCACGACGAGGTCGCCGTCGATACCGTCCGCACCGGCCGCCGCCGTGCCCAGGTACACCTCCTGCACCTTCGGGTTGGCCTGCACCTCGGCGACCGATCCTTCGGCGATCACCTGACCCCGGGCCAGCACGGTCACCGACGTCGCGAACGCACGCATGAAGTCCATATCGTGCTCGACCACGACCACGGTGCGCTGACCGCCGATGCGCCGCAACAGATTCCCGGTCTCCTCGCGCTCCTCGGTGCTCATCCCGGCCACGGGTTCGTCGAGCAGCAGCACGTCCGCGTTCTGGACGAGCAGCATGCCGATCTCGAGCCACTGCTTCTGCCCGTGCGCCAGCACGCCGGCGGGTTTGTCCGCCATCTCGGTCAGGCCGACGGTCTCCAGCGCTTCCTCGATGGCCGGTGACACTCCGTGCCTGCGGCGCAGCAGCGTCCAGACCGACCGGTGTGCGCCCGCGGCGATGTCGAGGTTCTGCAGCACGGTGAGCTGTTCGAAGACACTCGCCGTCTGAAAGGTCCGTCCGACGCCGAGCTTGGCGATCTGGTGCACCTTCTTGCCGAGCAGTTCGACGCCGGACTTGTTGACCGACCCGGACGCGTTGACCAGACCGGTGATCGCGTCGATGACCGTCGTCTTGCCGGCCCCGTTCGGCCCGATGAGGAAACGCAGGTCACCCTGGAACAGGGTGAGGTTCACATCGCTGACCGCCTTGAACCCGTCGAAATCGACGGTCAGCCCGCGGACTTCGAGATACTCCGCACCCATGCCGGCGTTGCCGCCTGCGACCGGTTCGCGGTCGGTGGTGGTGGTCATGTGGGCGCTCCCACCTTCTCGGGTTCCGGGTCGGGATCCGGTTGCGCGGCCGCGGGTTCGGCCTTCTTCCTCCGGCGCCGTGTGAGCAGCACGCCGAGGCCGGCCAGACCGGCGGGGAAGAACCCGACGACGACGATGAACAGCAGCCCCTGGGCGTAGATCCACTCCGACGGGAAGCGTTCGGAGAACAGCGTCTGCGCCCACGCCACGCCGATGGCGCCGAGGACCGGCCCGAGCAGCGTGGTGCGGCCGCCGATCGCGACGCCGATGAGGAAGGCGATCGACGGAAGGATGCCCACCTGGGACGGCGCCATGAACCCGACGATCGGGGCGAACAGCGCACCGGCGATGCTGGCGAACAGTGCGGCCACGGTGTAGGCGACGACCTTGATGTTGGCGGGATCGTAGCCGAGGAAGCGCACGCGCTCCTCCCCGTCGCGGACCGCGACGAGCAGTTCGCCGTAGCGGCTCTGCATGAGCTGGCGCGCCACCGCCACGACGATCAGCAGCACGGCCGCGGCGATGAAGTACAGCATCTGCTTGTTGACCGGATCGTTGAGCGCGAACCCGAAGAACGTCCGGAAGTTGGTGAGGCCGTTGCTTCCGCCCAGCCCGGTCTGCCCGACCAGCAGGATGGCCAGCGCGGCCGCCAGGGCCTGGGACAGGATCGCGAAGTAGGCGCCCTTGACCCGGCGTTTGAACACCCCGAACCCCAGCACCGCGGCGATGCCGGTCGGGATGACGACGATGGCCAGCAGCGTGACGGCGGGCGAGGCGAACGGCGCCCAATAGCCGGGTAGATCGCGCACACCGGCGATCTGCATGAAGTCCGGCACGTCGTCTCCGCGCAGCTGTGCGTCGGAGATCTTGAGGTGCATGCCCATCATGTATCCGCCGAGGCCGAAGAACACCCCCTGACCGAGGACCAGCATTCCGCCCCGGCCCCATGCCAGGCCGATGCCGACCGCGACGATCGCGAAGCAGAGGAATTTGCCCAGCAGGCCGAGCCGGAAATCCGACAGGACCGCGGGCGCGACCGCGAAGAGCAGGAGCGCCGCGACGCCGAACCCCGCCCACGTCTGCCACCGCCCGAGCAGCGTCCTCATACGAGACTCCTTGTCCGAACGGTGAACAGGCCCTGGGGACGAACCTGCAGGAAGATCACGATGATCACGAAGACGAGCACCTTGGCCAGCGAGGCGGTGGTGTTGTACTCGATGAACGAGTTCAGGAATCCCAGCGCCATCGCCGCGATGACCGTGCCCTTGATCTGCCCCAGACCGCCGACGACCACCACGAGGAAGGCGTCGATCAGGAAGCTCTGTCCGGTGGTCGGGCTCGTCGACCCGATCAGGGTCAGCGCCACCCCGGCGACGGCGGCCAGACCCGACCCGATGAAGAACGTGGTGATATCGGTTTTGCGCGACGAGATCCCGCTGGTCTCCGCCAGGTCGCGGTTCTGGACGACGGCGCGGATGCGCCGGCCCATCGGACTGGTCTTGAGCACGGTGGCCAGCACCGCCACGCACAGCACCGCCAGCACCAGGATGAAGATGCGCGTCTTCGGCACCACCGCGCCGAGGATCTCCACCCCGCCGGAAAGCCACGCCGGCGCAACGACGTTGACCGCAGGGGCGCCGAAGATGTCCCTGGCAATCTGCTGCAGGATCAACCCCACGCCGAACGTGACCAGCAGCGTGTCCAGCGGACGGTGATACATCCGCTGGATCAGCGTCACCTCGAGCAGCGCGCCCATCGCGCCGCCGACGAAGAACCCGATCAGCAGCGAGATCAGCAGTGACGCACCGGCACTGGAGAACACCTGCTGCACCACGTAGGCGGTGTAGCAGCCGGCCATGATGAACTCGCCGTGGGCCATGTTGATGACCCCCATCTGACCGAAGGTCAGTGAGAGCCCGAGCGCAGCCAGCAACAGGATCGAGCCGAGGCTCAATCCCGTTGCCAGCTGCCCGATCAGGACATCCATCGAGGACTTTCTCCCGTCGCTTCGCTCGCCCCGATCAGCTGGAGAGGCCCGCGGCCCACGGGTACGACTTGAGGAACGGATCCGGCTCGATCGGTCCCGGGGACTCCCAGATCGTGTAGATCAGCCCGTCGGGGCGGATCTCGCCGATGCGGGCGGTCTTGGTGATGTGGTGGTTCTCGCCGTCGATCGTGACCTTGCCCTCGGGCGCGTCGAACGAGACGCCGCCCGCGTTGTCCTGAATCGCCTTGACGTCGAACGACTGCGCCTTCTCGACGGTGTTCTTCCACAGGTACACCGACACGTAGGCGGCCTCCATCGGGTCGGAGGTGGGCTTGTTGGCGCCGTAGGCCTTCTTGTAGGCCTCGACGAACGCCTTGTTCACCGGGGTGTCGATGGTCTGGTAGTAGTTCCAGGCCGTCAGCTGTCCGGTGATGTTCTGCACGCCGATGCCGCCGACCTCTTCCTCGGCGATCGACACCGACACCACCGGCATGTCCTGCGGCGTCAGGCCGACGTTGCGGTACTCACGGAAGAACGCGACGTTGGAGTCGCCGTTGAGGGTGTTGAACACCGCGTCCGCGTCGGCGGTGCGGACCTTGTTGACGATCGTCGAGAAGTCCGTGGATCCGAGCGGGGTGTAGTCCTCGCCCTTGATCTCGATGCCGTTCGCGTCGGCGTAGGCCTTGATGATCCGGTTCGCCGTCTGCGGGAAGACGTAGTCGCTGCCGACGAGGTACAGCGATGTGACGCCGCGTTCCTTGAGGTAGTCCAGCGCGGGGACGATCTGCTGGTTGGTGGTCGCGCCGGTGTAGAAGATGTTCTTCGACGCCTCCAGGCCCTCGTACTGGACCGGGTAGTACAGCAGTGAGTTGGCGCTCTCGAACACCGGCAGCATCGCCTTCCGGCTCGACGACGTCCAGCCGCCGAACACCGCGGCGACACAGTCGCTGCTGATCAGCTTCTCGGCCTTCTCCGCGAACACCGTCGGCTCCGAAGCGCCGTCCTCACCGATGAGCTGGATCTGCTTGCCCATCACTCCGCCGGCGCCGTTGATCTCGTCGACGGCCAGCTTGATGGCGTCGCGGACGGTGACCTCCGAGATCGCCATCGTGCCCGACAGCGAGTTCAGCGAACCCACCTTGATGGCCGGGCCGGAGGTGTCGACGCAGGACTCGGCGCTCGCGGCGTCGGTGTCGGTGGCCTTGGAGCCGCAGCCGGCCAGCAACATGCTGGTCACGGCCACCAGACTTCCCGCGGCGAGAGCCGATCTGTGGAGAGAGGAGCGTCCTGGTCGTCGCATGTGGGGCCTTTCCCTGGGTCAACAGCGCGGGAGCGCAGGCACCGTCGCAGTGCCGCATCGGCACGTTAAGGTGCCGGTGTTTCTGGGAAATGACTGTGTGTGACGAACGCATTAACCTGCTGGATTACACGTCTGAGCCGGGTTGTAACGGGGTAACCCGCGCGGCCGATGTAGCCGGCATGCGAACAGTGGTGGTATCGATCGCGGTCGCGGCGGCGATGACGGCGACAACGGCTCCGGCGCACGCCGACCCGGCGGCGGAGTCCGGCGCGCACACCGTCACCTACACGGTCGTCGCGCAGAGTGAACTCAACGCCCAGATCTACTATCTGGCGAGCGAGCCGCCGGGCCGGGCGGAGTTCGACGCCGACTCGTCGAAGTACTTGACGAATGTGAAGGTGCCGCTGAAGCCGGGTGTTCCGTGGGTCTTCCAGACCACGCTCGCCGACCCCACACAGTGGGCGTTGGTCAGTGCCAGCGGCGCCCTTCGCGTTCCGCCGAACTTCCACTGCGAGATCGCCGTCGACGGGGCGGTCGTCGTGCAGTCCGACGGCGGCAGCGGCACACAGTGCTCGTTACGCGCCTGGTGAGGTGATCCGGCGCGTGGTCGACACCGGGGGAGCCGTTCGGTGCCGCCGCGGACGGAAGCGTAGAGTGGGTGAGGAACCGCTTCTGTCAGCGGTGATTTTCGGCCGATGAGACGGCCACTCCATAGAAACTCGTGAAGGGTTTTCACCTATGAAACACGGCGATCTTTTCTCGCATCCCGTCGTCACCGAACCGAGCCCGGCGCAGGAATCGTCTGCGCCGGTGCAGAACCCGGAATTCTCCGACGCACCGGACAAGGGAAATCGGTGACGTTCGATACCTGAAAACGACTGTGGGCCGCCGGAATAATCCGGCGGCCCACAGTTCGTTGAAGTCTGCTAGATCGCGGTCACCGAGGTAGCCTGCGGACCCTTTGCACCTTGTCCGATCTCGAATTCGACCCGCTGATTCTCCTCGAGCGAGCGGAAGCCGCCGCCCTGGATCTCAGAGTAGTGGACGAAGACGTCGTCAGAGCCGCCGTCGGGAGCGATGAAGCCGAAGCCCTTTTCGCTGTTGAACCATTTAACGGTTCCCTGTGTCATATCGTGATTTCTTTCGACTTACGTACGAATGCAGAAAGCATTCTCCGACGAGGCTAGCACGGGGTGTGTGATCCGGGAGAATCCCAGGGAGATCCGCCCCTTGACACCCAGTCGAATGTACGTTCGAATGGGGTCATGCGGTGGTCCGGTCAAAGGGTCGAGGTCGACGACGGCGCACTGCCCGGCCTGCAGCGGATCGGCCTGGTGCGCAGTGTGCGGACGCCGCAGTTCGAGGGGATGACGTTCCACGAGGTGCTGTGCAAGTCGGCGCTGAACAAGGTGCCGAATGCCTCGATGCTGCCCTTCCAGTACACGGTCAACGCCTATCGCGGCTGTTCACACGCCTGCCGGTACTGCTTCGCCCGCCCCACCCACGAGTACCTCGACTTCGATGTCGGCGCCGATTTCGACACCCAGGTCGTCGTGAAGACGAACGTAGTAGACGTGTTGCGCAGGGAGTTGCGCCGGCCGTCGTGGACGGGGGACACCGTCGCCCTGGGCACCAACACCGACCCCTATCAGCGGGCCGAGGGCCGTTATGCGCTCATGCCGGGAATCATTGCCGCACTGCGTGATTCATCCACGCCGTTCTCCATCCTGACCAAGGGAACGCTGTTGCGCCGGGACCTGCCGCTCATCGCCGAGGCGGCGCAACGGGTTCCGGTGAGCGTGGCCGTCTCGCTCGCGGTGGGCGATCCGGACCTGCACCGCGACGTCGAACCGGGCACGCCGTCGCCGCAGGCACGCCTGGCGCTGATCACCGCCATCCGGGAGGCCGGGCTGGACTGCCATGTGATGGTGGCCCCCGTGCTGCCCCACCTGACCGATTCGGTGGCACACCTCGACGCGCTGCTGGGCGAGATCGCGGCCGCGGGCGCCCGCAGCGCCACCGTCTTCGGGCTGCATCTGCGCGGGTCGACGCGGGGATGGTTCATGGCGTGGCTGGCCCGTGCGCACCCGGAGCTGGTGGGGGAGTACCGCGCGCTCTACCGGCGGGGCGCCTATCTGCCGGCGGACTATCGGGAGATGCTTCGTGCCCGCGTGGCACCGCTGCTGGCCGGGCACGGGCTGACCGGAAACCCGCGACGTCCGGAACCGCTCGTCGGCGCGACCGCCGTCGCCACGGGTCCGATGCAGCCCACGCTGTTCTAGAACTCGGCCCTGCGTCAGGTCTTGTTGCGCTTGACGTCCTTGAAGGGCACCCCGCGGTCGGCGGCCGGCTCCCGGGGGAAGCCCAGGACGCGTTCGCCGATGATGTTGCGGGCGATCTCGGTGGTGCCGCCGCCGAGCGACGCGGCCTGCCGCGACAGATAGCGGTCACCGAACTGAGCCAGTCCGTCGCCGGCGTCGACGACGCCTGAACTCTCCGAGATCGACAGTGCCGTATCGAGTTCGAACTGGATCGACTCGGCGTGGGTGATCCGGATGATGGACCCGGCCGCCGGTGGCAGGCTGCCGTCTAGCACACCGTGGTAGACGTGGTCGATCAGCTGTTCCTGCACCTTGCGCCGGACCAGCGCCCGCCCGGCCATCTCGCGGACGCGTTCGTTGTCGGACTGGCCGGTGGCGGCGAGCAGTTCGACGTAGTCGACCGGCTGGTCGGAGACGCCTTCCGGCCCGATGCCGCTGGCGAACTCCGAACCGCCTCCGACCGCGCGGCGCTCGTGGTAGAGCTGCCGCGAGGCCACCTCCCAGCCCTTGTTGACCTCGCCGACCACCGCGTCGTCGCCGAGTTCGAGGTCGTCGAAGAACTCCTCGCAGAATTCGTTGCCCCCGTCGACCTGCTTGATCCGGCGCATCGTGATCCCCGGTGCGTCGAGCGGCACCAGAAACATCGTCAGGCCTTCGTGTTTGGGCACATCCCAGTCGGTGCGGGCCAGCAGGAGGCCGTAGTCGGCGGCGAAGGCACTGGTGCTCCACGTCTTCGCACCGTTGATGACCCACTTGTCGCCGCGGCGGTCCGCCCGGGTGATGACGCCCGCCAGGTCCGAACCGCCGCTGGGCTCCGACAGGAGCTGCACCAGGATCTCGTCGCCGCGGATGGCGCCGCCGATGTGCTGCTGCTTCTGCGCTTCGTTGCCGGTGTCGAGGATGGTGGCGGCGCAGATCGTGAAGGTGGGGGTGTTCAGGATGATCGGCAGCTCATACGATTTCGACTCCTGGTCGAACGCGCGCTGGTAGGCGATCGGCAGCCCCAGCCCGCCGTACTCCTTCGGGAAGCAGATCCCGGCGAAGCCGCCCGCGTGCAGCTTCTTCTGCAGTTCGCGCGCGCGCAGCCACGGCCCCTCCTCGCCGCGGTCGGCGTCGGGCGGATTGTCCGGGTCGATGCGGGGCATGTTGTCGGCGAGCCACGCTCGGGCCCTGGCCTGGAACTCCGCGACCGACTCGGTGGCGTCGGCCCGTGCCGACTGGGCACGTGTGGGCGTCTCGGTCATCAGGCGGGCTCCAACTCTTCGGTGAGGGCCTCTTCGGTGAGGGCATAGACGCGCAGATTGTGGTCCTCTGGTGTGCCGTACATCGACCGGTACAGCGTCGCTCGCCGCAGGTACAGGTGCAGATCGTGTTCCCAGGTGACCCCGATACCGCCGTGAAGTTGCACGCAGTCCTGGATCATCGGCGAAGCATGTTCGCCGACATACGATTTGGCGGCACTGACGTTGAACTCGGCGTCGGCGGATCGGCTCGCCACCGACGCGACGGCGGCGCGGGTGGTCGCCCGGCACGCCTCGAGGCCGATCCGCAGGTCGGCGAAGCGGTGTTTGAGCGCCTGGTAAGAGGCCAGCGGGCGGCCGAACGAATGCCTGTCGAACGCCCACTGGACGGTCATGTCGACGACCGCGCCGAGGATGCCCACCACCTCGGCGCACTGCAGCAGCTGGGCGATCTGGCTCTGTCTGGCGATGAGACTCCCGGTCTGCTCGGCGGTGCCGACCGCCGCCGACGCGTCGACCTCCACACCGGAGAATGTCACCCGCGCATGGCGTTTGACGAGATCGATGGAGCGCTGCGCTTCGACGGTGACCCCGGGCGTATCCGTCGGCACCACGAACTGACGCAGCGCACCGTCGCAGGCGGCGACCACCAGCAGAGCGGCACTCTCCGCGCCTGCCTCCACGCGGTCGGCGACGCCGTCGAGGCGGTAGCCCGACCCGGAGGCGGATGCCGTGACGCCGGGGTCGTGGGGCGCCCAGCCGCGGCCCGGTCGGTAGACCGCCCACGACGCCACGGATTCACCGCTGATCAGCGACTCGATGAGCTCGCCGTGGCGTTCGGGTTCCTCGGCGTCGACGAGCCCGGCCAGGACCGTGGAGACGGGGTGCAGGGGACCCGGCGCCACGGTCTTGCCGATCTGCTCGGCGACGAGCGCCAGGTCAGCGACCCCGTTGCCGGAGACGCTGCCGCCGCCGAGCTCTTCGGGCACCAGCAGGCTGGCCCACCCCAGTTCGGCGGCGCGCTGCCACCACTGCGGCTCGAAGGTGGTTCCGGCGGAGTGTAATTCGCGTACCCGCGCCAGTGACGCCTCTTTCTCGAGGAAGGCCTGCGCCGTCGAGGCGAACAACAGGCTTTCCGGGGAGGTGACGTCTGTCGTCACGCGATGACCAGGGCGGGCACGTCGGGACGGTGGACGACCTGGTTGGGCACCTTGAAAAGGTCGACGAGGTTGCCGCCCATAATCTTTCGGATCGACTCCTCGTCGAGGCCCTGCTCTTCGAGATCACCGACCAGATTGATGGGATCGGCGAGGCCTTCGGGGTGCGGCCAGTCCGAACCGAAGATCACGCGGTCGACACCGAGCAGTTCGGACATCTGCTTGAAGTTGTCCTCCCAGAACGGGGCCACGTACACACAGCGTTTGAAGGCTTCGATCGGGTCCTCGGGGAACTCCTGCGGCATCTTCGAGTAGACGTCCTTGAACTGGTAGAAGAGGTACGGCACCCACGATGCCCCGTTCTCGATCGACAGGATGCGCAGGTCCGGGTTGCGGGTCAGCGCGCCGTGGCAGACCAGCGCCGCCATGGTGTCCTCGATCGGGCGCTTGCCCATCGAGACCATCCGGAATGCGGTCGGCTTGAACGGCAGGTACTCATCGGCCGGTTCCCAGTCGTTGAGGTACTGCGCATAGCCGCTGTCCGAAGCGTGCATCGACACGGGGATCCCGGCCTTGACGCAGGCGTCCCAGAACGGGTCGAACTCCGGCAGGCCCGGCGAGCGGGTCCCACGGTAGCCCGGGACCGGGGCGGGGCGGACGAGTACGGTTTTCGCGCCGCGCTCGAGGCACCACTCGAGTTCTTCGAGCGCGCGATCGACGACGCTGAGATTGATGACCGGCGTAGAGAAGATCCGACCCTCGTAGTCGAACTGCCAGGTCTCATACATCCACTGGTTGAGCGCATGAATGATGTCGAGGATCAGGTCCGGGTCATCCTTCATGCGCTCCTCGACCAGGCTTGCCAGCGTCGGGAACATGATCGAGTAGTCCAGCCCGAGCCCGTCGAGCACTTCGAGGCGCGCCTCGGGGTTGCGGAAGGCGGGGATCGCCTTCATGGGCTTGCCCATGACCTCGCGGAAGCTCTTACCGCCGCTGCCGTGTCGGAAGTACTCCTCCTGCGCGCCGGGCCGGGCCACCACCTCGAATGTCGGGTTGGGGATGTAGTCGCTGATCGTGTTACGCACGACGATCTTGGTGCGGCCCCGGACGTCGATGTAGTCGATGACGCCTTTGCGGTGCTCCGGCAGGAACTGCGTCAGGGCCTCTTTGGGCTCGTAGAAGTGGTTGTCCCCGTCGAAGACCGGATAGGGCAGGTCGCGAGATGGCATATCCGCCTCCTGGAAGTCGTGTTCACGCCAAGTGGTAATGACATTACCACTTGGGAAGAGGGGTAAACAGGGGTGCGGTCAGCGCGCCGCCACGGAGAGGGCCCGTACGCAGAAGTCGTAGATGTGGCGGGCGTCCACGGGGGCGCCCGACAGTTCGGCGCCGAGGACGCGTAGCCGCATCGCGCCGAGCACGGACTGCATGATCAGGGCCGATGTCGCGTCCACGTCGAGGTCGTCACGGAAGTCGCCGTCGACGATGCCGCGCCGGATGAGGTCGGCGATCAGCGCGTGCAGCGGGGCCAGCACCGCGGCGTACTGCCGCGGCATCGACTCGGCGAGCCGGTCGTTGTACGAGGTCAGACCCTTGTTGACGCGATCCTGGGTGTCCGATCCGGGCGGGACGCAGATGCGGTCGATGAGCGCGCGCAGCGCCTCGGGACCCGACAGGTCGTCGGTTGCGGCGCGCCAATGCCGGGCCGATTCGGCCATGATGCGCTCGATGAGGGCCAGCAGTAGCTCGTCCTTGGTGGAGAAGTGCTGGTAGAAGGACCGCAATGAGGTCTTCGAACGCTCCACGACCTCGAGCACCGTGAAGTCGGTGCGACCGGTCTCGCCGAGGATCGCCAGTGCGGAGCGCATGAACCGTTCGGGACGCGATGCGCCGTCCTCGCCCACGATGCCCGACCGGCCGTTGGGCTTGGACATGGGAACACCTTCCGCGTCGGCTGCACAGGGTGAGAATGACGTTACCGCTTTCGCAGAGGCCTATGTAGCTTCTCGATAGGGTGCACCGAAGACTACGGAACAGGGGCCAGACGGATATGACCACCGATTCAACGCAAGAGACGACTGCCGGCCAGTGGACGGTCGAGATGCTGCTCGACCTGTTCGACGCCCAGCCCGCGGGCGACGACCGCTTCACCGCGCAGACCGGTGTGGCGGCCGCCGATGAGCGGCAGGTGGTCGAGGGCACGCAGGTCCTGGCGCAGGCGATCGTGGCGGTGGCCAAGCGGTTTCCGGACAAATCGGTGCGTTCGGCGTACGCCGTGTTCTCCCGCGTGGTGCTGGTCGGGCCGCCCGTCGAGTTCGAGATCGACGTGGTGTCCGAAGGGCGGTCGACGGCCACCGCAGTGGTGTCCGCCTCGCAGAACGGCAAGCGGTGCATCGCCGTCACGGTGTTCACCGACGTGCCGTCGGGGGACGTGATCCGCCACCACCTGCCGCGGCCCGCGGTGGCGGGGCCGGCCGAGGCCAATCAGGCCGACATGCCGATGGTGGGCCGGGAGGTGCGGCTGGTGGACGTCGTCGACGTCAACAGCCCCGACGAGGTCGGGCCTCCCGAGCTGCACGCCTGGCTGCACTACGACCCGATTCCGCAGCGCGACGACCTGGCGAAGGCACTGGTCGCGTATTTCACTGGCCACCTCGGCATCTCGACGACGATGCGGGCCCACGAGGGGATCGGTACGGCGCAGGCGCACCTGACCGTGTCGACGGCGCCGATGACGATCAGTGTGAGTTTCCACGAGCCGGTGCGCTGGGACGGCTGGCTGCTCTACACCCACGAGAGCACCCAGGTCGGTGCGGGCATGTCGTACGTGCGCGGGGCGGTGCACACCGAAGAGGGTGAGTTGATCGCCTCGTTCAGCCAGGATGCGTTGATCCGGCCGCTGCGTACCACCGACAACTCGATCGCCACGCAGAATCGTCTGTAGCCCAACACCATCGGCGCGCCGCCCTCAGAAGGGTGAGGGTTTGTTGCGTTCGGCGACGAGGTCGTCGTTGAGTCGGCGTTCGGCTTGGATGTAGCGGGCGCGATTCTCAGCGCGGGTGTGGCGCCGTCTGGGCATGTTGAGGCCGCGGCCCTTCATGAGTTCGGTGGTCTGGTCGGGCCGTAGCGGTGCCGGCGCGGTGGGGATGCACAGGGTCGGGAACAGCAATGCGCTGCCGGGGTGGGTGGTGTAGGACTGTCCGGTCGGCGAGGTCCAGACGATGGTGCCGTCGGGCGACTGCCTGTCCCGCCAACCGGTCTTGCCGGTCCAGAAGGTCTTCAGTAGGTGGTGTTTTCGGCACAGGCAGCGCAGATTCGATGCGCACGTCGGGCCGGCGGGATAGGGCACGGCATGGTCGAGGTCACAGCGGTGGGCCGGTTGGTCGCAGCCGGGGAACCGGCACGTCAAGTCGCGGCAGCGCACGAAATCCTGCAACGCCGCCGAGGGCCGGTAGCGCGGTTCCGGCGGGGCGTCGCCTGGGTGTTCGAGCCGGTGGATCTTGGCGCGGTCGAACAACGCCAGCAGCACCCGGGGACTGAGCACCCCGGCCCCGAAGGCATAACCCAGCGCCGGTGTCGCGGTCGGGGTGGGAGGTGTGGACGCCGTCGCCGTGGCGCCCGCACCGTCGGGGGTTTCACCGGCCGGCTCATCTTGTTGCCCGGCGGGATCCGGCTCGACCTCCTCGGATCCGGCCTCTGCCTGTGTGTGAGCGTGGAGGGCTTTGTCGAGGCCTTCCTCGGTGGCGATGAGGTGGAGGATGACATTGGACGGCGGACGATCCAGGCTGGTGGCGGGGCAGTCGGGATTGTCGCATTCACAGCGCAGCGCAGTCCCCGCCGACAGGGCGGCCAACGCGTCGTTCAGGCGCTCCTTCATCGGACGGGGGTCGTCGGGGCATACCGAGCGGGCCATCGTTTGGACGCGGTCCTTCAACGCGGCCCCGTCGGGGCTGTACATGCGGGCGTAGACGGTCATGATCCCGGCGTCGTCGGTGATGGTGCCGAATTCCAGGTTGCGGGTTTGGGTGGTCGGTTCGCGGCGGCGCAGCGCGCCGGGGTCGTGGATCTCCACCAGGGCGTCGATGGCTTCCTCGGTCTTGCTCTGTGACTTTGGTCCCCAGGCCAGGACCTGTTCGGCCAGGGCGGCATCGACGGCGGCCATCGCGTCGGGGTCGGTGATCAGGTAGGTGCGGTAGACGATCGCCCGGATCAACATGTCGTTGATCAGGCCGGCTTCGAAGAGGGCGGCGACTCTGGGGAAGCGGTCGGCCAGCATGACCCCGCGTTGGGTTTGGTGTCTGGCGAGGCTTTCGGTGATGTGGTGGGCGCCGGCCAGATCGGCCAGGACGTTGGTCTCGGCGTCGATGAACCAGTTCTCGCGTTCGACGGCGTCTTCGAGACCGGTGCGGCGACGGAACAGTTCTGCCATCGCGGCCAGTTTGCGCGCGGCGGCCGCCGATTCGGCCCGTCCCCACCCTGCCGACGCCAGCACCAGCTCCGCGTCACTGAGCGCGGAGTAGTCGGCGATCTCGGGTAACGAACCATCGAACACACTTGCGACAGTACTCGGACGGTATGACACGCAGCTCGCGAAAACCCCACGCCTGTGGATCAATTCGCGGCTGGGGACAACTTCTCAGATGTGCGCCCCTCAAAGCTCGTCGACGTCCCACGCGTGGTGGACCACGTCGTGCACGTGGTACACGGCGATGGAGGCGACGGTGAACTCGCTGCCGTTGCTGCGCAGCCCGCGTCGCGACCACCCGTCCTCCGGCACCGAGGCGTAGGTATCGGCGACCGTCACCGCTGCGTCGAACAGTTCACCGGCCACCACGGCCGGGTTCTGGCCTGCGTAGTCGTCCTCAAGGGCTGTCCGGTCCTGGTCCCAGTTCGCGAACAGCGGTTCGTACTGGGTCAGCATCTGCGTCACCCGCTCGTTGAAGATCCGGTGCACATCCCGGACGTGACAGCCGTATTCGAGCGCCGACCACACGCCGGGCCGGGTACGGACCGTCGCGCGTGGCGCCTCGAGTCGGCGGATCCACTCGTCGGCGTCGCGGCGGATCACCTCGCCGACCTCGGTGTGGTGCACCGCCGACGCGTCGAACCCGCACTCCGAGCACGGCCGCGACAGCACCCAGGTCCAGTCCTTGGTGTCCGGCTCGATCGGATCGCCCTCGCGTGTCACGCGAGCTCGCCGACCAGCGCCGAGCGCAGCACGTCCAGCGGCAGCCCACCGAGATCCAGTGCGCGGCTGTGGAACTCCTTGAGCGGCATGCTGCGCGCGACCATGGTCTCCCGCAACTGTTCCCAGATCCGTTGCCCGACGGCGTACGACGGGGCCTGACCCGGCCAGCCGAGATAGCGGTCGAGTTCGAAGCGGCGCGTCTTCTCCGACTGTGCGCAGTGTTGCGCGAGGAAATCCCAGGCCCGGTCGGCGTCCCACGTCCCGCCGTCGGGTGCGGTGAGTTCGCAGTGCAGGCCGATGTCGATCGCCACCCGCGCGGCGCGAAACCCCTGCGCGTCGAGCATGCCCATGCGCGCGCCGTCGTCGTCGAGCCACCCCAGCTCGGCCATCAGCCGCTCGGCGTAGAGCGCCCAGCCCTCACCGTGGCCGGACACCCAGCAGCCCAACCGGCGCCACCGGTTGAGCCGCTCGGCGAGCACGACGGCGCGACCGATCTGTAGGTGGTGTCCGGGCACCCCCTCGTGGAACACCGTCGTCGTCTCCTGCCAGGTGTGGAAGGTCTCCTTGCCGCGCGGCACCGACCACCACATCCGGCCGGGCCGGGTGAGGTCCTCGGACGGGCCCGTGTAGTAGATGCCGCCGGTATGGGTGGGCGCGATCCGGCACTCCAGATTGCGCAGCGCGGGGTCGATGTCGAAGTGCGTGCCCGCCAGGGCGTCCACCACACGGTCGGACAGATCCTGCATCCATGCCTGCAGCGCGTCCGTGCCGTGCACCTGATAGCGCGGTTCGTCGTCGAGACGGCGGATCGTCTCGGCGACACCCGCACCGGGGTAGAGCCGTTCGGCGACGGTCGCCTGCTCGGCCACGATCGCCTCGAGGTGTTCGAGACCCCAGGCGTACGTCTCGTCGAGGTCCACTTCGGTGCCGAGGAACGACCGCGACATCAGGCGGTACGCATCCCGGCCGAAGGCGTCCCGCTCGCGGGCGTGCGGGGCGATGTCCTCGCGCAGGGTCCGCTCCAGATCGCGGTAGGCCGCCGCGGCGGCGGCGGCGTGCCGCTCGAGGTCGGCCTGCAGCGCCGGTGCGTCGGGCGCGGCGCCGGCCACCATGTCGACGAACAACTGCTCGATCTGAGCGGCCTGTTCGATGCCCCGCTCCACCTGCCTGATCGCCGGCGGGTGGCCCTCGGCGACGGCGGTGCGCAGCGCCTCGGCGTAGCCGGGGACCCGGTCCGGCAGCGTCGCCAGCCGCCGGTCGATCACCGTCCAGTCCTCCGCGGTGTCGGTGGGCATCAGGTCGAACACGTCGCGCATCGTCTGCAGCGGCGAGGCGATCACGTTGAGCTCACCGATGTCGAGTCCGGCCTCGTGGATGTCGATGAGCACCCCGAGCCGTTCGCGCATCGCGGCGACGGTCACGGCGTCGGTCTCGTCCACCGCGACGACGCCGCGCAGTTCCTTGAGCGCCGTGCGGGCGGCCTCCGCGCGGGCGGCGACCGCGTCGGGGGAGTAGTCGGTGATGTCCTCGTCGTAGTTGCGGTCACCGCCGGAGATGCCGAGTTCGGTTGCGGTGCAAGGGTCGAGGGCGGCGAGGGTGTCGAGGTAGCGTTCGGCGACGGCGTCGACCGCCGTGGGTTCCCTAACCAAGGTCGTTCGTGGCGAACGTGTCGCACTTCGTCGGGTCGCCGGTCTGGTAGCCGACCGTGAACCACTTCTGCCGCTGTTCGGACGAACCGTGGGTCCACGACTCGGGATTGACGCGGCCCGTCGCGGCCTCCTGGATCCGGTCGTCGCCGACCGCGGAGGCCGCCGACAGCGCGTCGGCGATGTCCTTGTCGGTCAACGGTTCGAGGAAGGGGACGCCGGTGCTCTCCTGCGTGGTGACCGCCGCGTAGTGGGCCCACACCCCCGCGTAGCAGTCGGCTTGCAGTTCGGTGCGGACCCCGCCACCGGTGGGCCCCTCCGGATCCTCCTGGGCGCGCGAGAGCGAACCCTGCAGTTGCTGCACGTGGTGGCCGAATTCGTGGGCGACGACGTACTCCTGGGCGAACGGTCCGCCGCTGGAACCGAATTGATCCCGCAGGACGTCGAAGAAGTCGGTGTCGAAATAGGCGGTCTGATCGGCCGGGCAGTAGAACGGGCCGACCGCGCTCGTGGCGGGACCGCAGCGGGTGTCCACGCTCCCCGAGAAGATCTCCACCTGCGGCCGGGTGTAGTCCGGTTTCAACTGCGACCACACCGCATCGAGGGAGTTGCCGGTCGCCACCACGCGGCACTGCACGAATTCGTTGGCGTCGGCGCCCGTCTTGCACTGGCTCAGGTCGAAGCCCGGCGTCTGGACGCCTTCGGTGCCGATCTGCTGTTGCTCCGGCAGCACCGTGCCGGGATCCACACCGAGGAACAGCGCGATGACCACGATCAGCAGGCCGCCGACCCCACCGCCGACCGCGATGCCGCGACCACCGCCTCGGCCGCCGCCGCTGCTCGAGCTGGTGCTGGTGTCGATCTGCATGCCCTCGTTGAAGGTCATCGCACACTCCATCCGCGCTCGGTGCGGCGCGAGTCGGCGCCGGTGTCCAGAGTCCACACTACGATTCGGGTGTGTCCGCCGTCGCCGAAGTTCAAACCGTCGCGAACACCACGCTCGGGCAGTTGAACGGCACCCGGGAGGGCGGCGTAGGGGTGTGGCGCGGCGTGCCGTACGCCCGCCAGCCGTTGGGCGAGCGCCGATTCGCCGCGCCCGTCGCGCCGGAACCGTGGAGCGGGGTGCGGGACGCTTGCGAACACGGGCCGATCCCGCCGCAGGGGAGATCGTTCGTGGGCGGCGGTCGCGACGACCCGAAGAACCGCGACGAGGCGTGCCTGACGCTGACCGTCTGGTCTCCGGACACCACGGCCGCGCTGCCGGTGATGGTGTGGCTCCCCGGGGGCGCGTTCGTCTACGGGGCGGGCCAACTGCAGCTGTACAACGGATCGCGCCTGGCCGCGACCGGCCGCGTCGTCGTCGTCAACGTCACCTACCGCATCGGGGTCTTCGGCGGGCTCGACCTGTCCGCGTTGGGCGACGGCTTCGCCGACAATCTCGCGCTCCGCGACCAGATCGCGGCGCTGCAGTGGGTACGGGAGAACATCGCCGCGTTCGGGGGCGACCCGGACCGGGTCACCGTGTTCGGCGAGTCGGCGGGTGCGACGTCGGTGCTGGCGTTGCTCGCGAGCCCCGCCGCCGACGGCCTGTTCGCCGGGGCGATCGCGCAGAGCCCGGCGCTGCCGCTGATCGCCGATCGCGAGACCCGTGCCGCACGGTCCACACGTTTCCTCGAACTGCTGAACCTCGATCCCGACCAGGTCAAGTCGGCACCGCAACGGTCGCTGCGCCGGGCGGCGGGTCTGCTGCAACTCGAGAGCGTCGCCGAGACACCCACGCTGGCGTACGGGCTGACCCACGGCGTCGATCTGCTGCCCAGGCACCCGATCGAGGCGGCCCGCGCCGGCGCGGTCCGCCCGGTGCCGCTGATCATCGGCACCAACAGCCACGAGGCGTCCATGTTCGCGTGGGGGAAGCCGCCGATGCTGCCGACCACGCTGGCCGGTGTGGACTCCTGGTTCGACAGGTGCGCGCCCGAGGCCCGCGAGCGGATCCTGTCCGCGTATCCGGGATACCCCCGGCGCCAGGCCCTGGTCGCCATCGGATCCGACGTCATGTTCGGCGCGCCGACCTGGGCGTTCACCGACGCCTACGGTGCACAGGCCCCCACCTACGCGTACCGCTTCGACCACACCGCGGTGGCGCTGCGGGCGCTGGGGCTCGGCGCCACCCACGGCAGCGAGATCGTGCACATCCAGCACAGCTACACGTCGTACCTCGGCCGCAAGCTGCACCCCCTCGGCAGGCACCTGCCGCCCTCGGTGGGCCGGCGCATGCAGCGCACCTGGCTCGACTTCGCCACCCATGGTTGGGAGTCCGGCGCACAGTGGCGCGACGACTGGCCGCGCTACGACGCCGGCCGCAGGCGCACCCGGGTGATCCGCTCGATGCGCGACGAGTCCGTCGATGATCCCGACGTCGTCCGTCGCAGCGCGTGGAGCGGGGTCTACTAGCCGCCGAACCGCTGGTCGGTGTAGCGGCGCAGGTTGTGCAGGAACCGCTGGAACAGCCGACCCATCACGGGCCGGCCCAGCGACATCCCGATCCGGGCCGCGAGCCCGTTGGGCTTCATCGCCATCACCCAGGTGAGGTGAGCGCCACCCGGGGTCTCGACCACCCGGTAGTCCTCGGCGAACGCGGCGATGCTGCCCGTCGACGCCTCATTGAAACGGAAAGCCATGTGGCGGAACGGGTCCCACGCCAGGAATTCTTCATCGCCCACGATGCCGCCGCGCATGTGCACGGTGCGGGTGGTGCCGACACCGCGCGGTTCCGCGCTCGTCCACGTCACCTTGGTGATGACCGTCGCCCAGTGCGGCCACGATTCGGCATCGGCGAGCACCTCGAAGACCTGCTCGGGGGTGATGGCCAGATCGACGGTGCTGACGAAGCGGTACGGCGCGGAGTCGACGAAGGACAGGTCGACGCGCTCGCAGGCGTGCATGGGCATACACCGTAGCCGACGGTGTCCACTGTCAGCCCGGACCGTCTCCCGCCGCGGCGAGCAACGGCACCACGATGTCGCTGATCGGCGTCGCGATGCCGAAGGCGGCCCCCTTGCGGGCGATCACCCCGTTCCTGATGTCCCACTCCAGGGCGCGCCCGGCCTCCCGGTCGGTGAGGATCGAGGTGGTGATGTCGGGCGGCGAGGCGGCCAGCATTCCGATGACCTCGTCCACGACCTCGTCGCCGAGGGCAGCCCCGTCGGCGCGTGCGACCGCCAGGCACTCCGCGAGGTAGGCGCGGGCGAGTGCGGCGATGTCGTCGCGGCGAAACATCCCTGCGCGGCGTCCCGTCAGCACCATCAGGCCGACCACGGCGTTGACGAGCAGCTTGTGCCACGCCGCGGTCAGGAAGTCGGGGTCGCACTCGACGCGTAGATGCGGGGTGGCGAGCGTGTCGGCCAGCCGCTGAGCCGCGCCGGTGGCGGGCAGCACCAACCGGGCGTCGGTGCGCAGGCGCACGAAGCCCTGCTCGTCGGTCTCGGCGGACATCCACACCGCGGCGGGGACCACCCTCGCGCCCGGGCAGAACCGGCCGACCCGCTCGGTCTGCTCGACGCCGTTCTGCAGCGCGCACACCACGGTGTGCTCGCCGCACAGCCGGTCCAGCCACGGCGCGGACGCCTCGTTCTGGGTGTCCTTGACCGCCAGCAGGACCACGTCGGCCGGGCCGTCGACCTGTCCGGGGTCGGTGTGCACCGGGCCCGGCACCCGGATCGGCGCGCGGTCGTCGGGCCGGACCTCCAGCCGGTCGCGGGCGGTACGACCGCACAGCAGCACCGGCCGGCCGGCCTCGTGGAGCAGGGCGGCCACCGTCGCGCCGATGGCGCCTGGGCCGACGAGGGCTATGCGGGTGGCCATGAGCGCCCAAAGTACGCCCGGGGCGACCCCACTAGACTGTGGCGGTTGTCCTCGTCCCCTCCCTCAGGAGTTCTCAGTGCTGCGCAGTCATGTCGCCGGATCGCTGCGACCCGCCGACGCCGGTCAGAACGTGACGCTCGCCGGCTGGGTGGCTCGTCGGCGCGATCACGGTGGTGTCATCTTCATCGACCTGCGTGACGCCTCCGGGGTGTCTCAGGTGGTCTTCCGGGAGGGCTTGGAAGCGGGGCAGGTGCTCGAAGCGGCCCACCGGTTGCGCGCCGAGTTCTGCGTGGCGGTCGAGGGCGTCGTGGAGGTGCGCCCGGAAGGCAACGAGAATTCCGAGATCCCGACCGGCGGCATCGAGGTGAACGCCACCTCGCTGACCGTGCTCGGGGAGAGCGCCCCGCTGCCGTTCCAGCTGGACGACGAGGCGGGTGAGGAAGCCCGGCTGAAGTACCGCTACCTCGATCTGCGCCGCGAGGGCCCCGGCAACGCGATCCGGTTGCGGTCGAAGGTGAACGCCGCCGCGCGGGAAGTGCTGGCGCGCCACGACTTCGTCGAGATCGAGACGCCGACCATGACGCGGTCGACCCCGGAGGGGGCGCGCGACTTCCTGGTGCCCGCGCGCCTGCAGCCCGGTTCGTTCTACGCGCTGCCGCAGAGCCCGCAGCTGTTCAAGCAGCTGCTCATGGTCGCGGGCATGGAGCGGTACTACCAGATCGCGCGGTGCTATCGCGACGAGGACTTCCGCGCCGACCGCCAGCCCGAGTTCACCCAGCTCGACATGGAGATGAGCTTCGTCGACGCCGACGACGTGATCGCGGTGTCGGAGGAGATCCTCAAGGCGCTGTGGGCGCTGATCGGCCACGATCTGCCCACCCCGCTGCCGCGCATCACCTACGCCGAGGCGATGCGCCGGTTCGGTTCGGACAAACCGGATCTGCGTTTCGGCCTCGAACTCGTGGAGTGCAAGGAATTCTTCGCCGACACCACGTTCCGCGTCTTCCAGGCGCCCTACGTCGGTGCGGTCGTGATGCCCGGCGGGGCGTCGCAGCCGCGCCGCACCCTCGACGGCTGGCAGGAGTGGGCCAAACAGCGCGGGGCCAAGGGACTGGCCTACGTGCTGGTCGGCGACGACGGCACGCTGGGCGGGCCAGTCGCCAAGAACCTCACCGACGCCGAACGCGACGGGCTGGCCGCCCACGTCGGCGCGAACGCGGGTGACTGCATCTTCTTCGCGGCCGGTGGCGCCAAGGCGTCGCGCGCGCTGCTCGGTGCGGCCCGCATCGAGATCGCCCGGCGCCTCGACATGATCGACCCGAACGCGTGGGCGTTCACCTGGGTGGTCGACTGGCCGTTGTTCGAGATGGCGGAGGACGCCACCGCCGCGGGCGACGTCGCGGTCGGATCGGGAGCGTGGACCGCGGTCCACCACGCGTTCACCGCACCGCAGCCGCAGTCGCACGACAGCTTCGACACCGACCCCGGCAGCGCATTCGCCGACGCCTACGACATCGTCTGCAACGGCAACGAGATCGGCGGCGGTTCGATCCGTATCCATCGCCGCGACCTGCAGGAGCGGGTGTTCGCGATGATGGGGATCGACCACGACGAGGCCCAGGAGAAGTTCGGATTCCTGTTGGACGCGTTCACGTTCGGCGCTCCGCCGCACGGCGGTATAGCGTTCGGCTGGGACCGCATCACCGCGCTGCTGGCGGGGATGGACTCCATCCGCGAGGTGATCGCGTTCCCGAAGTCCGGTGGCGGCGCCGACCCGCTCACCGGTGCGCCCGCGCCGATCACCCCGCAGCAGCGCAGGGAGTCGGGCATCGACGCCAAGCCGAAGAAGGACAGCGACTAGTCAGCCGCCGCCGCGCACGTCGCGCTGCTCGATCAGGCTGCGGTACAGCGTTTTCGGAGTGGCTTGCGCGGCGACGCCCGGATTCGCCGGTGCGGTCGCGTCCCGGAACGCCGAGCGAGCGCTCCGAGCGGCGGGGGAGTCCACCGGGCCGGCCGGCCGTTCGACGATCGGGACGTCAGCGGGGCGGAACCGGTCGATCGCACTGCTCCAGCGGTCGGGCGGCGGCATCGGACCCTGCGGGGCCCGTCCGCCATCGAGCCCGCCGGCGATGTCGCGGAACGGCAGACCCACTGTGCCCCAGTCGTTCTGAGGCGGCTTGATCACCTTCTGCTTCTGGGCGCCCCACTGGCCGGCGGGATTCGCCGAGCCCCAGTAGTCTCCGGGCGGCCGGTATTCGTATTCCGGCGGCGCCGTCGGTCCGGACGACGACGACGCTTGAGCGCCCGACGGCCCGCCGTCGGGTTCGTGGCCGCCCGACTGCTGCGGGGCGGCCTGCGCTGTCGCAGCCGCGGCCTGCTCCAGGTGCCGGCGCCAGGCCTGCAGGGAGCCGAACAGCTGCTGGGTGTAGTCGGCCGGTCCGGGTGCGGCGGGTCCGCCCGGGGCGCCCGGCGGATACGGGGAACCGACACCGGGTAACGAGGCCGCCATGGCCGTCCACTGCTCCAGGAGTTGTCGCCACGCCTGCAGGTAGGCGAGCAGTTGCTGGTTCATGTCGAACGGCGGCGTGGTCATCGGACTACCTCCTGTGGGTGGGACGAGTGCGTCGAGCGGATGGGGCAGCGACCGTTCGGAGAAGCGCGAATCGAGTACGCGCAACGCACGGGTCTCGGGGGGTTCGCGGTTCTCGATGTCGAAGACGTAGCAGTAGTCGCCGGCCGGCGTCGGCATCCGGATCGGGGTCGACTGGCCCTGGTCGAGGAACCCGTAGGGAAAGAGCCATTCGAGCGTCGTCTCGTCGCGCCGGTCGTGGCCATCCGACTCCACCCAGATGTAGTGGTCGAGGATCGCGTTGACCGCGTGCCGTCCGGATTCGCACGCCGCTTCCATCGACGTCATCCTGGTGAACGTCTTGGCCCACGTGCCGGCGAAGACGAGCGAGTTGTTGTGCACCTGATAGCCGCCGTGGCGGGCCTGCCACACGTTGCGCTGCTCGAGGTCCTCGAACCACGCGTCCTCGGGCGGCACCCCGACGTAGGACGTGCCGTGCGGGTTCCACGGGTCGCCGCCCGGCCGGTTCTCCCAGTCGCCGATGATCGGGACGAGGTAGGGCGTTTCGTTGATCACCGGCGGGCCCGTGCCCTGCCCCGGCCCGTCGGCCATGATCAGCCCGCGGTCGAGTGCGTACCAGGCCGGTGTCGGCAGCAGCGACGTCGGCGGGCTCGCCAGATTGCCGGTCAGCGCCGTGACGATCTGGCGCCACACCTCCGCGGCGATCTCGTCGGCCGTGCAGTCGCGTGCGGCCCTGGGCCGGCCCGCCGCGTCGACGACATGCTCCGACGTGGCGTTGAAGTCGCCGATGTCGACGGACAGGACGGAGACGTGACCGTCGCGGGCCAGGGTCGGCCTGCGCTCCCACATGCCGTGCTGGTTGATCGACGACAGCGCCCATTCGCTTCCGGAGTAGTACATGTGACCGCGCAGCAGCTGGAATTCGGTGTCGAAGAAGTACTGGATCCCCCCGAGGGTCTGGAACCGGTCCCACGGCACCCGTCCCATCTCGGCCAACGCGTAGGGGTTGCGGGTACCCGTGGGGCGGGTCGCCGCGGGGTCGAGGGGACCGGTCTCCGGTGGGATCGACGTGGTGAAACCGGCCAGTTGCGAGACGGTTCCGCCGGCTGCCCCGGTCCGCAGGGGGGCGGTGATGCGCTCGGCTTCGGGGGCGTCGACGGCGACGACGACGTAGTCGGGCGTCAGCCGCGTCCCGTCGGCCAGCGTGACGCTGACCCGTGCCCTGCGGTGCGGCGGCACGCCTGGTTCGACGGGTGCGGCGTCGATCCGGTCGGCCACCGCGCGGACGAAACGCACACCGAGCGAGGTGAGATGGCGATACCAGTGGTCGAACCACGCCTCGGTGGTCGGGCCGTTGAGCACCCCGTCGGCCTTGTTGTCGCGGCGGTCCATCCGCAACTGCAGCTGCAGGTACGTGGTGAGGTTGGTGCGGGCATCTCCCCAGTTGGAGTCGAACGCCGCGAGCACCTTGGGCATCTCCCGCAGCACCACGTCGAACTGCGGCGTGTAGGAGAACCTCGCGGCGCCGCCGGGGCGATCGCGTCCGACGAAGAAGTCGTAGGCCGAGACGTTCTGGAGTTCTTCTGCCCGCCGGCGGGGGCTGGTGACCAGATAGCGCAGCAGCCTGCCCATGAACGTCGTCACGTCGCCCTCGGTGAAACCCAGTTCTCGGAGTTGACGCACGGTGCCGAGGAATTCGGCGGGGTCGCGGGGCGCTTCACGCGGAAACACCAGCGATGGTTTGCCTTCCACGGTGGTGCCCTGGGTGACGACCCGGCGGACGTTGTCGAAGACGGTGCGGGAGGTGGGCAGGAACCGGATGTCGCCGCCGGGCAGCTCGACGCGATCGTGAACCGGGATGCGCTGGAACAGATCCCAGATGTGCAGGTAATACGCCGGGAAGAAGCGGAACCCGTGTTCACCCGCGACGGCGCGGCCGGGGTCGCGGGGCGTCCCGGGCCGGCCGGGAAAGGGCCTCAGCTCGGCGTTGCTCCCGTCGTGGGTGCCCGCGGTCGAGTACTGCGACGCCGCCAGCCCACCCAGCTTCACCGGCGGATAGCACGCCGGCGGTTCGGAGCCCAGCCCGGTGCGTTCGTCACCGCGGGGTTCGTAGACCGTGACGTCGAACCCGCGGTCGGCGAGCTCGTGCGCCGCGGTCAGCCCCGCGACGCCACCGCCGAGCACGGCGACCGTGCGGCGCCGTCGGCAGGAGGCCGGAGTGGGGATGTGACCGGTCACGATGCCCCGCTTCGCAATTCGGTCAGCAGGCCGGGTTGCGACGGCGCCCGCACCGCGGCGTGCACGTAGGCCAGCAGGGTGTCGTGCGCGCGCAGGACGTCTTCGAGTGCACCTCGGACGTGGACGGCGCCGGACTCGACGGCTTCGTCGAGTCCGGTTCGCGCGTCGATGATATCGAGGATGGCCGTCCGCGACGTGTTCACCCGCGCACCCGGTTGGGGCGCCGGGCCGTCGGACACCTCGAGGCGGCGCCCGCCGCGCATCGTGAACACGTCCCCGTCGACATCGAGTTCGACGACCAGCCGGCCGAGCCGGTCGAGCAGCAGCCGGTAGCTGTCGGGCACCTCGTCGGCGAGATGGTCGACGGAGCGGCGCAGCAGGGACGAGATCCGTTCAGCCATGGAGGAACTCGAATACACCGGCGCCGACGACGTCGAAGTCCGCACCCGCGACCGATCCGGTCACGTGGGCGGTGCCGCTCGTCTCACACAGGACGGTCGCACCGTCGAGGCGGACCTCGCTCGGTTGCGCCAGCCGGACGAAGGAGTGCGGGCGGAACTCGGCGTGGACGCTGTCACCGGCCCGGTGCGCGGTGATCTCGACGCGTTCCGGCACCCCGGGCGTCCGCCCGTCGAGGAGCAACCGCAGGGCAGGCGGCAGGGTGCAGTCGGGGCCGCGGTCGAGGACGCCGTGGTGGTGCGCGCTGACCGCGGCGTGCCGGAAGATCGCCGCCGGTTCGTCGCGGTGCCAGACGTACAGCGCCTGCGACAGGCAGCGCAGCCGCGCCCGGTCGGTCATCTGCAGGAAGACGAACGACCACGGATCATCGGCGTCCGTCGGCAGGAGTGTGCCCCACGTCCAGCCGAAGTCGCCTCCCCAGCGGAACCGGCCCCAGTTGTGGTCGTGGTAGGCCGGCGCGGCGACGACGCGGTGGTCCCGGTCGCCCACCCGCAGCCATCCGTCGGCGCGCAGCCGCGGCACGAACAACCAACACATCGTGCCGTCGCCCACCGGCTGGTTGTTGACGACGAACGGCCTGCTGACCGACGTCAGACGCAGTTCGCCGTGCAGACCGTGCGCGGGCAGGTCGATGGTCACGTCGTAACCGTCGGGCCGCACCGTGAGGCGGTTCCCGCCGATCGAGAGGCTGCCGAGGTCGGACGAGACGTCGAGGTCGGAGGCGTCGAATTGTTCGACGGCGCCGCTCCACCGGCGGTCGTGGGCGATGACGATCACCCGCGGCGCCAGATGTGCGCCCCTCGTCCGCGACGTCTGGTCGGTGAGGCTGAAGTTGACCAACAGCCGCAGGTCCGGACTGTGGACGACGAAGTGATGCCATTCCTTGAACCCCTCTGGGCGCGCGGCGGCGTGCACGGGGGTGCGAAGGAAGTCGCTGACGGTGAGCGCGGCGGTCATCGCAACCACCGGATCTCCGCCGGGGTGTGCGGCGCAACCCCCGCGGGTGCGATCGCGGGCGCGGCGAGGTGTTCGATACCGCGCCCCAGGCTCGCCAGCCCGAGCAGACCGTAGACGAAGTCGTCCGCCGCGGAGCTGGTTCGGGCAGGGGGCCCCTCGGCCAGTGCGCTGACGACGTGTGCGGCGCCGGCCAGGCCCATCAGGTAGCCGATGAAGCTGCTCTGCTCTGCCAGCGCCTGGCGTGGGTCGGTGAGGGTCATGCGAATCCCTCCGGGCGCAGGCGGGCCAGGAGCGCATCGTCGAGGCCGTGCCCGATGACCGCGTCGGCGAGCAGGTCGGTCCACGCGTCCGGTACGCCGTCGGCGCCGGCCGGTCCGTCGAGGACGTTGAGACTGACCGTCTCCCAGATGCGGCGGAGGTTCTCGACCCCTTCGGAGGCGACGAGCCCGTCGCGCAGCCGCGCTCCGGCCGGGGTGTCCGCGTAGCGCCGGCCCTCCGCGACGAGCAGCCGATGCACCTCGCGGGCGGCCGCCGGGTTGCCGAGAACCGCGCGGCGCGCTCCGAGGAGGAGGTCGAACACCGCACGGGCGGGTTCGTCGGCGTCGTCGGGAGGCGCGGGTTGCAGTACGGGCGTGCTCTTCTCGACGAGATCGAGGGTGAGGGTCCGGATCCGTTCGAGTTCGGCGAGCAGCTGGACCAGGGTCTCGGGGGTCATCGGGTCCGCCCGTGCACATAGTCGACGAGCTGGGCCAGCGCGTCCCGGTGCCGGCTGGCCGGCAACCAGTCGAGATCGGCGAGCGCGGCCGCGGCGTCGCGGGCGTGTCGCGCGGCCACCTCGCGGGCGTGCCGCAGCGATCCGACGTGGTGCATCAGCTCGTACAACCACTGGATGTCGTCGAGGTTCTTGGTCTGCGCGGTGCGGAACCGGGCCGCGATCTCGGCGCGGCCCGCCGGTGACAGGTCGCCCCGGGCGGTCAGTCGGTCGAGCAGTCCGGCGAGTCCCGTCTCGGTGTCGGTGGCGGGACGCCGCCTGCCCAGGATCTCCAGGGCGCGCCTGCGGTCGTGGGGTGGCGCCGAGCGCAGGGTGTGCAGCAGCATCAGCGTGCGTTTGCCCTCCCAGAGGTCGCCGCCGATCTCCTTGCCGTACTCCTGCGGGTCCGCGCGCAGGTTGAGCAGGTCGTCGGTGATCTGGAAGGCCGCCCCGAGATGCCGCCCGAGCGCCTCCAGCGCCGCCAGCCGGTCCGGTCCGGCACCGGCGGCGATCGCGCCCGCCTGCAGCGGTGTGATGAAGGAGTACCAACTGGTCTTCAACTCGACCATCTCGAGGTAGTCGGCGTCGTCGAGCCGCCACGCGTTGGACCGCACCCAGTCGAGTTCGATCGCCTGACCTTCCACGGTCTTCCGTGTCATGTGGGCGACGGCCCGCAGGATGCGCAGGGCCGGTCCGAGCCCGATGCGTTCGACGTTGTCCAGCAGCGGTTGCAGCGACATCGAGAGCATGGCGTCGCCGACGTTGACCGCGATCGGGACGCCATGGTCGATGTGCATCGTGGGTTTGCCGCGGCGCCACCAGGATTCGTCCTCGATGTCGTCGTGGATGAGGAACGCGTTGTGGTAGAGCTCCAGGGTCGCCGCGGTCGGCAGCACCGCGTCCAGGTGTCCGCCGAGTCCGAGGCAGACCGCGATGCTCAGCGCGGGTCGCAGCGCCTTGCCGCCCCGGCGGGGGTAGTCGAGGAGCAGCGCGGCGAAGCCCGTCTGGCGTTCGTCGGATCCGTACAGCCGCTCGATCTCCCTGTCGCAGGACTCTTTGCACAGCGCGAGGTAGTCCTCGAGGGGGTGCACCACCTCACGGCGGTCGGAGACGGCCGACGTCATGGCTTCTCGTGGAGCGCGACGACGCCGGCGTTGTCGGTGACCCGGGTGGCGAACGAGACCCGCACCACGGCCTCGATCTCGGCGGCCGCCTTCGCGCCGACGACTTCGAGGCTCGGCATCACCCGGACCGCGAGATCCACGGGCTCCTCACCGCACGACGCCTCTGCGGCGGCACCGTGCGCGATGCGCTGCCGCCGGCCGAGCAGGACCATCGCGGCTCTGTCCGCCACCAGGTTCAGTTGACTGCACCGGTGCAGCGAGTTGACGTTGGCGGCGGCCAGGACCAGATCCGTCACCGGGTAGCTGCCGCTGAAGGCGCTGAGATCCTGATACCCCTTGGTGTTGATCAGCAGGCACGACGGGGCCCGGAAGCCGCCGTCCTCGAGTTTCGCTCGCGCGGCGATCAGCGCCTTCATGATGTTCTGCGGGTCGGTCCCGGCGAGTTCGAGGTCGTCGACCGGATTGGTGAGCAGTGCGGCGATGACTACGGTGTCGACCTCGGTGGCGAGCGCGGTGGCGGCGGCCACCGCTGTGGTGATCATGGAGTCCGGTGTCGGGGCGGCGATCTGGGCCAGCGCGAGGTCAGCCGGCTTTGCGCGGTCGGTGAACCCCACCGACGTGGGAGAACCCGGCGGGTTCACCGTGTCGCTGCGCACCCTCGTGGCGCCGGGATCGCCGACGTCCCAGTGCGGGATCGCCTGCCAGGCCACGCAGGTCTGTTCGAAGGTCCGCTGAATTGCGGTGTCCGCCAGGGCCAACCGATCGGCGCTCACATGCATGTGCGTTTCCCCCTCTTCGTTCCTACTTGTGGATGAGCACGATGTCCTGTCCGGGGGACATCTCCCCGTGCGTCACCGCATCGCAGTGGGCGAGGTGCAGCGGTGCGATCGGGTCGCCGGGCAGCAGGTCGCGGCAGTGCTCGAAGGCCGCTCGCGCCTCGTCGGTGCGGCCGGCGTCGAACAGCGCGAAGGCGCGGTCGAACGCGGGCTGGGCCCGGCGTTTGGCCTCACGCAGCGGCATCGGGTCGTCGTCGTAGACCTCGGAGATGGTGACCGGCCGGCGCCGGTTGACCACCATCACGCGCTCCATCCGGCGGATGTCGAACTGGCCGGGGTCGGTCAACCGGGCGGACGTGGCGTCGGAGACGAGTAGCGCCGAACCGTAGCGTTTGTTGGTGCTCTCGATGCGCGCCGCCAGATTCACCGCGTCGCCGATGATGGTCAGCACCATGCGGTTCACCCCGCCGACCAGCCCGACACCCACGACGCCGGTGTTGATCCCGATGCCGACCCGCAGTTCCTGGGACCCGTGCGCCAGCCGGTCCTGGTTGTGCTCCCGCAGCGAGCGCAGCATCGCCAGGCCCGCGCGCACCGCGCTGTCCGGGCCGGAGTCGAAGACCGCGACGATCTCGTCACCGCGGACGTCCTGGATCATGCCGTTGCACGAGATGATCGGCACCTCGACGGCCCGCATGAACCCCATGGCGAGGTTGCTCGCCTCGGAGACGCTCATGTCCTCGAGCATCGTGGTGTAGCCACGGATGTCGGAGATGAGCACCGTCATCGTCCGCTCGACGCGGTATCCGCTGCGGACGCGGCGCAGGTCGTCGATGTCGAGGATGCGCAGCAGTTCGTTCGGAACGAACTTGGACTGCACGTCGATCAGCGAGCGCCGGTGTTCGTCGGCGGCCCGAAGCCGCTGTTCGAGCTGGAAGTTCCACAGGGGTGCGGCGGCCTGATCGCAGACGAACGCGACGGCCTCCTGCTGGACCGGGGTGAAATCGTGGCCCGGGTCCCGATGTTCGGCGTAGACGATGCCGATCACCCTGTCCTGCACCAGGATCGGGGTCGCCAGGACGGCCGCGACACGACGGGCGGCGTCGGACGGGACCCGCAGCGGCGCACCGCTTTCGGTCGCGCGGCGGACGACGCTCCTGTCGTAACGGACCTCGGTCCACGGCCCGTCGACGATCTCGGTGGTGTCGCCCTCGCGGACGGCGCGCACCACGAGGCCCTCGCCCTCGCCGGTGAGCAGCAGGATCCGGCCCGCGTCGGTGAGGTCGGCGACCGTCCCGAGGACGACGGTCGCGAGGCGGTCGGCGGTGCGGGCCCCCGACAACGCGCGCATCACGTGGTGTGCCGCGGAGGGGTCGACGCCGTCGGACTCGGCCGGGACGAGCTCGCGGCTCAGCAGCCACGGATGGGTACGGGCGAGTTTGGCGGCGCGCAGCGTCATCCCCTGGCGCAGCCACCGCTGGTGAGCGGTGCGCAGCAGGTGTTCGGCCAGCGAGCGCCGTCCGACGTCGGCGTAGTGGGTCGCGGCCTCTTCGTGGGCGAGCGCCGCGATCAACGGCAGTTGATGGCGGTCCGCGAGCGTCATCGCGCGTTCGAGGTGCAGCTCGGCCTTGCGGCGATGTCCGCCTGCCCGCGCCCACACCCCCTCCAGTAATTCGCAGGGGGCGGCATAGTTGGCGGGTGCGTCGACAGCCCATTTGCGGTGCAGATCCAGGGCCCGGTGCACGCACTGACGGGTCGCCCGGTCGCCGGGGGCGGCGTGGATCATGCTCAACGCCGCGATCAGGTGGTCGAGCTGGAAGATGGCCGTGCCCGCCATCCCGCCCGCGTGCGCGAGGGTTTCGGCGGCGGCGTCGGCGGCGCCGGGGTAGTCCCCGCACCAGAAGTACAGGCCCAGTTTCATCGTGGCGACGGTGCTCAGCGCGACCTCGTCGCCCTCGCGCCGGGCCGCGGCCAGCGCCTCGCGTTCGTCGTAGCCGCTCTCGCCCGCGAGCAGGAACGGGTCACCGCTGCGGCCCATCAGGTTCAGGCAGATCTGCTGGACGGCCTGGCAAAGCGCGCTGGGTACCGGTTGGGAACGGAATTCGGGTATCAGCGAGCGCGCCAGCGCGTCGATCTCCGTCAGCGGCCTGCCGATCCAGAACGACTGGGACAGCAGCGCCGCCGACAGGAAGCCCGCATATTCGTGATCGCCCTGGTCGAGCGCTTCGGTGACGGCGTCGCGGAGCCGGCTCAGACCGTCGCGCAGCGGGTGACGCCAGTGCCGGATGAAGTTCAGGCACATGAACACCGTCTGCGGGCGCGCCTCGAGGAACTCGTCGCGGTCGGCGAGTTGCATACTCACCTCTCCGAACCGCTGACTGCCTGCGCGGTCGCCGGTCATCACCAGCAGCAGCCCGAAGCTCACCATGACGAGCGGCGAGCTCGAGGTATGGCCATGGGCCAGGGTCAGGTCGAGTTGTCTGCGCACGATCAACGGGAAGAGGTTCGGTGCGACGATGTAGGACAGGCTGCGCAGTTCGGTGAGTATCCGCTGCGTCTCGATGACGCAGCGGTCCTCGCAGTGGGGGTGCGCCAGGAGTCGCTCGTCGGACCAGCGGCTCATCGTGAGTTTCATCCGCAGCACCGCGGCGGCCATGCGGGGCTTACCCGCGGCGGCGGGCAGGGGTTCACCGAGTTCGTCGAGGGCCCGCAGTCCGGTCTCCAGCGCCTCCTGCAGCCGGTTCTGCGCCACACAGCCCTTCAGGCGCAGGTACGCGAGCCGCGCGCGGTCGGCCGGTTCGACCAACATCACCTCGGCTTCGTCGAGCAGCGCGTGCAGCCCCGCGGTGTCACCGACGAGAAGGGCGGCGTTCGCGCCGTCTAGGTGCAGCTGCCGGGCCAGCGGGAAGTGCGCGGCCCAGCGGTCGTCGCCGAGTAGGTCGAGCGCGTTGCGGCAGCAGTCGAGCGCCAGCGGGAACGACGTCTGCGCCTTGGCTTTTCGAGCCGCTTGCTGCAGTACGTCGACGAAAGCGAGACGCTCCTGCTCGTCGATGACGCCGTGACCGCCGATGCCGAGGTGCCGCGCCGCTTCGAACAACCGGTCGTCGCCGTGCCGCATCAGTCGCCGACCGATCCGCAGGTGGGTCTGCCGCTTGTCGTCGGCGGACAGGCCCACCCGCGCCGCCTCGGCCACCCGGTCATGGCTGAAGCGGTATCGCGCGTCGTGACTGATCGCGTTGGCGATGCGGCGGCCACCGCCGTCGACGGCCTCGAGCAGGCGCAGTTCGAGTGCCGCCCAGAGCGCGTGGGCCACCACATCCGCCGGACGCCCCGCCGCCGCGGTCGCGTCGTCGAGGTCGAACTCCCCGCCGAAGCACGTCAGGGATCCCAGCAACGCGCGGTCGATCGGGCGCAGTTGGCCGAGGAGGTGGCCGAGGAACTCCGCCGTCGTCGCGGTCACCTCGATCGAGGCGAGAACCCGCAGATCCCAACAGGATCGACCGCCTGCCTCGGAGGTGGTCAGCGCGCCGTCACGCTGAGCGCGATGCAGGAGTTGCCGCACCTGCAGCGGATTGCCGCCGGTGCGGTGGTGGAACTCCGCCGCGACGTCACCGAGTTCCAGCCCCCGTCCGCACACCCCGGCCAGCAGCTCCTCCAGGTCCGTCCGGGTCAGCGGTGGCAGTTCGACGGTGCGCAACCGCGCCGAGGCGAGCCCGGCGCCGGCCGGGTCGAACCTCCCGGTCCGGTGCGTGCCCAGGACCAGGACGTTGCGCAGCGACGTCGTCAACAGCTCCGACAGCAGGAGCAGGGAATCCCGATCGGCCCACTGCAGATCGTCGATCGCCAGGACCACCGGCCGGAACGACGCCGTGTCCGAGATCAGGCGGATCGCGGCGCGGTGCAGCCGGCGGCGGGCCTCGGCGGCGTGGAGGTCGGTGACCTTCGTGGTGTCGCCGAGGACCCGGGCCACGTCGGGCACGAGGTCGCCGAGGACGCCTGACAGAGCCGACATCCCGGAGGTCAGGTCGGCGCGCCACCTGTCGCGCTCGGGTGCGGCGGTGGCCTCCATGGCCCGCACGAGCGCGCCGAGGCCGTCGGCCAGCGCCGCGTACGGCGCCGGTTGGCCGTCGCGGCACCGGCCGTAGGCGAAGACGCAGCCGTGCTCGGCGAGTTCGGCGCCGAAGGCCTGGACGAGGGTCGACTTCCCCACGCCCGGCGCGCCGCTGAGCAGAACGCATCCGCCGCCCTCGCGTTCGGCCGCCTCCACCTCCGCGCGCAGTTCGGCGAGCAACTCGCCGCGGCCCACCACACGACCGTCGAGATCGATCAGGTGAGCCGTCACGGCACCCGGGACGCCGTCGCGCGCGACGTTTGCCGACCGGCGCGCCACGGGGTTCGCCAGGTGATGCACATGTTCCGTCCTCCGCTGAACAGGGCAGGTCATCATCGTATTGACCGGCTCGTCAGCACGCAGCCGGGACAGCGGAACAGGAGAAATCGTATTTGCGCTGTCAACCAGTCTCGGCCGCGCCAGCTAACCGGCCGGGCGCCGGGAATAAGTCGGGGCCGCGATGACGCTGGTCACGGCATGACCCGACCTGACGCAGCTTCGCTCAACGACTTCAACAAGGCCATCGTCCAGGAGTTCCGGAACAACAACGGTGTGGTGGGTGGACCCTTCGAAGGCGCCACGCTGCTGCTCCTGCACACCGTCGGCGCCAAGTCCGGCGAGCCGCGGTTGTCGCCGCTGGCGTACCTGACCGTCGACGGCAAGATGCTCATCGTCGGGTCGTACGCCGGTGCGCCCAAGGATCCGGCGTGGGTGCACAACCTGCGGAAGAACCCGAGGGCCCACATCGAGGTGGGGACGGAGGCCTACGACGTCGAGGTGCGGGAGTTGCCGCGCGAGGAACGCGACGCCCTGTACGCCACGATCGTCGAGATGGCGCCCACGTTCGGGGAGTATCAGGCGAACACCGACCGCGTCATCCCGCTGTTCGAACTCACGCGGATCTGAGGTTCCGTCCCACTCTCACTGTACGGCCGGGGTGGGGGCTTGCGGCAAGGCCCCTGACCTGCTGCACAATCGCCGTCCAGCTACTACGGACGGGGGTTGTCGTGCCGAGACCTTTCGACGTTCACGAGTCGGGTGCGTACCTGCACGGCACGCGTGCCGACCTGGAGGTGGGTGACCGGTTGGTGCCGGGGCGCCCGTCGAACTTCGAGGACGGGCGCGTGTCGAACCACGTGTACGTGACGCAGACGCTCGACGCGGCGGTGTGGGGCGCCGAACTCGCCAGGGGCGCGGGCCGGCCCCGCATCTACCTCGTGGAACCCGAGGGTGCGCTGGAGGACGACCCGAACGTGACGGACAAGAAGTTCCCCGGCAACCCGACCCGCTCCTACCGCACCCGCGAGCCCGTCACGGTCGTGGGCGAGCTGACCGACTGGGCGGGGCATTCGCCCGAACAGCTCCAGGCCATGCGGGACGGGCTCGCGGAGATGCAGCGGCGGGGCACCGCCGTCATCGACGACTGAATGCGGTCATGTCAGAGCCGTTCGACGATCGTCGCGTTGGCCATGCCGCCCGCCTCGCACATCGTCTGCAGCCCGTAGCGGCCGCCGCGCTGCTCCAGCGCGTTGACCAACGTGGTCATGATCCGCACACCACTGGCGCCCAGGGGATGTCCGAGCGCGATCGCGCCGCCGTTGACGTTGGTCTTCGCGAGGTCCGCCCCGGTGTCGCGGGCCCAGGCCAGCACCACGGGAGCGAAGGCCTCGTTCACCTCGAACAGGTCGATGTCGGACAGTGCCAGGCCTGCGCGTGTGAGCACCTTCTCCGTCGCGGGGATCACCCCGGTCAGCATGTAGAGCGGATCGGAGCCGACCGCGGTCGCGGTGTGGATGCGCGCCAGCGGGCGCAGTCCGAGCCGGGAGGCGGTCTCCGTCGTGGTGATCATGACCGCGGCGCTGCCGTCCGACAGCGGTGACGAGTTGCCCGCGGTGATCTGCCAGCCGATCTGGGGGAAGCGCTCCTCGTAGGCCGGATGGTGGAATGCCGGCTTGAGGCCGGCCAGGGTCTGCACGCTGGTGCCGGGACGGATGATCTCGTCGGTGGCCAGCCCGGCCACCGGGGCCAACTCCTGGTCGAACAGGCCGGCCTTGGTCGCGGCGGCGGCCTTCTCGTGGCTGTTCGCCGAGAACTCGTCGAGCTGGGTGCGCGAGAGCCCCCACTTCGCGGCGATCAGTTCGGCCGAGATGCCCTGCGGCACAAGTCCGTCCGGGTAGCGTCGGGCGAAGTCGTCGCCGAACGGATTGCTGCCGGGGAGCACCGACGAACCCATCGGGACACGGCTCATCGACTCCACGCCTGCGGCGATCACGATGTCGTACGCGCCCGACGCGACGCCCTGTGCCGCGAAGCTGATGGCCTGCTGGCTGCTGCCGCACTGCCGGTCGACGGTGGTGCCGGGCACCGACTCCGGAAAGCCCGCGCCCAGGAGCGCGTTGCGGGCGATGTTGACGGCCTGATCGCCGACCTGGGTGACCGCGCCGGCGATGACGTCGTCGATCTGCGCGGGGTCGACGCCGGTCCGGCCGACCAGTTCGCGCAGGCTGTGGGCCAGCAGGTCGGCGGGCAGCACCCCGTGCAACGCGCCACCCGGTTTGCCCTTGCCGATCGGTGTCCGGACCGCCCCGACGATGACGGCGTCGCGCCCTGTGAACCCGCTCATGACTGCTCTCCTCTGAGTATGGTTGCGGCTACCTAGACAGGTGTACCACCTAGGTATAGTGAGAACAACTCAGGCAGGGGGATGATTCCGTGACCGTGCTGCAGGGGCCGTTGGCCGACCGCGACGCCTGGTCGGCGGTCGGGCAGTGCCCGATCGAGAAGACGATGGCGCTGCTGGGCACCAAGACGACGATGTTGCTGATGCGCGAGGCGTTCTACGGCACCACCCGGTTCGAGGATTTCTGGCGACGGGTGGGCGTGACCAAGGCCGCCGCCGCCGCGCGGCTGGCCGAACTGGTCGACGCCGGCCTGCTCGAGCGCAGGCCCTATCAGGAGCCCGGTCAGCGGCGCCGCGACGAATACGTGCTGACCGACGCCGGTCGTGACTTCATGCCGGTGGTGTGGGCGCTGTTCGAGTGGGGCCGGCGCCACATCGACGACAGTCGACTGCGGTTGACCCACCTCGGTTGTGGAGAGGAGGCGACCGTCGAGATCCGGTGCGCGGCGGGCCACGAGGTGCCCGCCGACGAACTCGGTGTGCGACTGGTCAGACGCAGTCGGGCCAACACGCCCTGACGTCACCCGGGTGGGCGCTACTGTCGGCCCGTGCTGCATCTGCGGGTCGTCGCGCCGGAGGATCTGCGGGATCCGGTGCTCGACGTGCTGCGCCGCGAAGTCGGCGTGGCGAACATCCTGCTGTACCCCGGCGTCTCCCTGGACCCGGCCGGCGACGAGATCACCGCGGACATCGCGCGCGAATGCGCCAATGACGTCATCAAGCACCTCAAGGATCTCGACGTGCAGCATCGCGGTGCCATCACCCTCGAAATACTCGACACCGTGCTGTCGACCCGCGCCCACCGAGCCGAGGACGAAGCCGACGGGGATCCCGCCGACGCGGTGATCTGGGACGAATTGATCGGGCGCACAAGGGAAGAGGCCACCCTGAGCGTCACCTTCCTGATGTTCCTCACCCTGGCCTGTCTGCTCACCGCGATCGGGGTGGTCACCGACTCCACGGTCACCGTCGTCGGCGCCATGGTGCTGGGTCCGGAGTTCGGCCCCCTCGCGGCGCTGGCCGTCGCGCTGGTGCAACGCCGGGCCACGCTCGCGCGGCGCGCCGCACTGGCCCTCATCGTCGGGTTTCCCGTCGCGATGGGGATCACCGCGGTGTGCACCATGGCGGCCGAGGCGATGGGTTGGTTGACGGTGGAGGCGGTCGCGAACGTCGACGAGGTCGACTTCATCTTCAAGGTCGGCCCGGTCTCGTTCATCGTGGCGCTGCTGGCCGGTGCGGCGGGCATGCTCTCGCTGGTCTCGGCGAAGGCCACCGGGCTGGTCGGCGTGTTCATCTCGGTCTACACGGTGACCGCGGCGGGGTTCGCCGTCGTCGCCGCGACCGTCGGGCAGTGGGACGTCGCGGGCAAGTCGGCGCTGCAACTGCTGGTGAATCTGGTCGGCATCGTGGTGGCCGGCGTGCTGGTCCTGAAGCTGCGGCCAAAGGGCACGCTCATCCCGCGCGTCGCTCAGACGTGAACGCCACGGGGCATGCGGGTCACCGCACCATGTGATGGGATCAGCGGATGGACACCCCCGGCTGGATGGACCGGTCCGATCTCGGCGAGACGCATGCCCGGCCGTCGATCGGGGTGCGTACCGTGCTGCGGTGATGGTCCTGTCTGCCGAGGGTCCCTCCGGACCCGCCGATGTCGACGGCGTGCTCGCCGAATACCGCGCCGCCCGCGCCCAGCAGGCGCTGTTCGACGTGCGGGGCGGCGCCGGTTCCGGGTACGACGAGTTCGTCGACGCTGCGGGGGATATCAGGCCCGCATGGCGGGAGCTGGCGCAGTGTGTGGTCGAGCGCGGCCGGGGCGGGCTGGACCGGTTGCGGGCGGTCGTACGCAGCCTGGTCGACAACGACGGCATCACCTACATCCACGTCGACCAGCACGGTGACGCGGGAACCGACGACGACGCGGTACCCGGTCCGTGGCGCCTCGACGGCCTGCCGCTGGTGATCTCCGCCGAGGACTGGGACCGCCTGGAAACCGGTCTGGTGCAACGCTCGCGGCTGCTCGACGCGGTGCTGACCGACCTGTACGGCCCGCAGCGGTCGATCACCAGCGGGGTGCTGCCGCCCCAACTGGTGTTCGGTCACCCCGGGTACCTGCGCGCAGCGCGCGGCATCGAGATCCCCGGCCGCCGTCAGCTCTTCATGCACGGATGCGACGTCAGCCGCACCGCCGACGGCTCGTTCAGCGTCAACGCCGACTGGACCCAGGCGCCGTCCGGCGCGGGTTATGCGCTGGCGGACCGTCGCGTGGTGGCCCACGCCGTTCCGGAACTGTACGAACAGCTCGGACCGCGGCCGGCGTCACCATGGGCACAGGCGCTGCGCCTGGCGCTGATCGACGCGGCGCCGGAATCCGCGGAGGACCCCGTCGTCGTGGTGCTCAGTCCGGGCATCCACTCCGAGACCGCGTTCGACCAGGCCTATCTCGCCAGCGTGCTCGGCTTCCCCATGGTGGAGAGCGCCGATCTGGTGGTGCGCGACGGCAAGCTGTGGATGCGTTCGCTCGGCACCCTCAAACGGGTCGACGTCGTGCTGCGCCGGGTGGACGCGGACTACGCCGACCCGCTCGATCTGCGCGCCGACTCCCGCCTCGGGGTGGTCGGCCTGGTCGAGGCGCTGCGGCGCGGCACGGTGACGGTGGTCAACACGCTCGGCAGCGGCATCCTGGAGAGCCCCGCGCTGCTGCGGTTCCTGCCCGAACTCGCCGAGGAACTGCTCGGGGAGACACCGCTGCTGGCCGGCGCGCCGGTCTACTGGGGAGGCATCGACCTGGAACGCTCGCATCTGCTCGCCAATGCCGGGTCGCTGTTGCTCACCCCGGTCACCGGCGGCGACACCGTCGTCGGGCCCGCGCTGTCGCGACGTCAGCGCGACGACCTGGTCGCGCGGATCGACTCGGCCCCCTGGCAATGGGTCGGCCGAGAACTGCCGCAGTTCTCCTCGGCGCCCACGCTCCACCGCAGGGGCGGACTGTCGGCGGCCGGGGTGGGCATGCGGTTGTTCACCGTCGCACAGCGCGGCGGGTACGCGCCGATGGTGGGCGGACTCGGCTATCTCCTGGCGCCGGGCAACTCCGCGTACACGCTGGACAGTGTTGCGGCCAAGGACATCTGGATCCGCACCCCGGCCCGCGTGACCGCCGAGCGCGCGGTGCCCGCCGAAGCGGACGTCGTCGCACCCCCGGCGCCGGCCACACCGGGCCGCACCTACGAGATCAGCTCCCCGCGCGTGCTGTCGGACCTGTTCTGGCTGGGCCGTTACGCCGAACGGGCCGAGTACACCGCCCGACTGCTCAACGTCACCCGCGAGCGCTACCACGAATACCGGTACCGACAGGAGATGGACGGCAGCGCCTGCGTCCCGGTGCTGCTGACCGCGATCGGCACGCTCACCGGCACCGACACCGGTGCAGGCGGGGACCACGCCGAGATGATCGCGATCGCGCCGACCACGCTGTGGGCGGTCACCGCCGACCGGCACCGCGCCGGATCCCTGGCCCAGTCCGTCGAACGGCTCGGACTGGCGGCCCGGTCGGTGCGCGACCAGATGTCGAACGACACGTGGATGGTGCTCGCGGCCGTCGAACGCGCGGTGCTCCGATCCTCCTCGGCGCCACCGGAATCGAAGACCGAAGGCGACGCCTACCTGGCGTCGGCGCACAGTGCGACGCTGGCCGGGATGCTGGCACTGTCCGGTGTCGCAGCCGAGTCGATGATCCGCGACGCCGGCTGGACGATGATGGACATCGGCAAGCGCATCGAGCGCGCCATCGGGCTGACCGCGTTGCTGCGCGCCACACTCGTCGAGGCGCGCACCCCGGACGCCGAGCAGACGATCACCGAATCGACCCTGGTGGCGTGTGAGTCGTCCGTCATCTACCGCCGCCGGATGCTGGGCACGGTCAGCGTGGCCGCCGTGGCCGACCTGCTGCTGTTCGATGCGGAGAATCCGCGCTCGCTGGTCTACCAGTTCGACCGGCTGCGGGCGGGGTTGCGCGCACTGCCCGGATCGTCGGGCTCGTCGCGTCCGGAACGCCTCGTCGACGACCTCATCACCCGGTTGCGCCGCGTCGACCCGGCCGACCTCGAAGACGTCTCGGCCGGTGGCCGGCGACACGAACTCGCCGAGTTGCTCGACGGCGTGCAGCGCGACCTGCGCGCGCTGTCCAGGGTCATCACCGCGACGCACCTCTCGTTGCCCGGCGGGATGCAGCCGCTGTGGGGTCCCGCCGAGCGGCGGCTGGTCCCGTGACCGGCGGCGCCGCGGCCACCCGCGCCTACCGGGTCACCCACCGCACGGTGTACCGCTACTCCGACGTGGTCACCAACTCCTACGGGCGCGGTTTCCTGACCCCGAGGGATTCGCCGCGCCAGCGCCGCCTGACCCACGAACTGCTGATCGATCCGGAGGCCGCCGACAGCTCCACCAGCCGCGACACGTACGGCAACCTCAGCTCGTATTTCCATGTCACCGAACGTCATCGGACCTTGAGCGTCATCAGCAGATCGCTGGTCGAAGTGGACCCACCACCGGAGAACATCCATGCGGGCGGATCGGCCAGGGCGCCGTGGGAGCTCGCCCGGCCGGTCGGCGCCGACGGCGCACTGGCCACCGAGTTCACCCTCGACCTGCAGCCACCGGAGATCACCGTGGCCGTACGCGATTACGCCGCAGCGAGTTTCGCACCAGGCCGGCCGTTGATCGAGGTGTTGGGCGACCTCACCTCGCGAATCCACCGCGACTTCACCTACCGATCGGGGTCCACCACCGTGTCCACCAAGGTCAGCGAGGTTTTGGCGGCGCGCGAAGGGGTATGCCAGGACTTCGCCCGGCTGGCGATCGCCTGCCTGCGCGCGAACGGTCTGGCCGCCAGCTACGTCTCGGGTTACCTGGCGACCGATCCCCCTCCCGGAAAGGAACGCATGGTAGGCATCGATGCGACGCATGCCTGGGCTTCGGTGTGGACACCGCAGAACCAGTGGCTCGGACTGGATCCGACCAACGACCAGATGGAGGACGAGCGGTACATCGTGGTGGGCATCGGCCGCGACTACGCCGACGTCCCGCCGCTGCGCGGCATCATCTACACCGACTCGGACAGCAGCGAGATCGAGGTGTCGGTCGACGTGGCGCCCGTCGAGTCCGCCACCGGGGGAGTGCGCTGATGCGGGACTTCAACTGCCCCAACTGCGGTCAGCGGCTGGCTTTCGAGAACTCGCTGTGCCTCAACTGCGGGAGCGCGCTCGGGTTCTCGCTCGACGACATGGCACTTCTGGTGATCGCACCGCCGAAGGAGAGCGATCACGCCGGTGCGGTGTCGGCACGGCAGTACCAGTTGTGCGCCAACATGCATCTCGCGGAGTGCAACTGGCTGGTGGAGAGGGGGCCGGTCACCCTGCTGTGCGAGGCCTGCGCGCTGACCCGCACCCGGCCCAACGACGCCGACGCCAAGGCGCTGGCGGCGTTCGCCGTCGCCGAACGGGCCAAGCGCCGCCTGATCGCCGAACTGCGCGAACTCAAACTGCCGATCGTCGGCCGCGACGAGGACCCGGACTACGGGCTGGCCTTCGACCTGCTCTCCAGCGCGGAGGAGAAGGTCTTCACCGGTCACGCCAACGGGGTCATCACCCTGGACCTCGCCGAAGGCGACGACGTGCACCGCGAACAGCTGCGCGTCGCGATGGACGAACCGTACCGGACCCTGCTCGGCCACTTCCGCCACGAGATCGGGCACTACTACTTCTACCGCCTGGTCGGCCCGTCACCCACCTACCTCGAGAGGTTCGGTGACCTCTTCGGGGACCCCGACCTGGATTATCAGGCGGCGCTGGACCGCCACTACAGCGAGGGCGCCCCGGCGGGCTGGGAGGACGATTACGTCTCGTCCTACGCCACCATGCACCCGGCCGAGGACTGGGCCGAGACCTTCGCCCACTACCTGCACATCCGCGACACGCTCGACACCGCCGCGGCCTTCGGGTTCGCGCCGGCCGGCGCCACCTTCGAACGACGGGTGCTCGGCCCCAGCGGATTCGACACCATCATCGAGATGTGGCTGCCGCTGTCGTGGGCGCTGAACATGGTGAACCGGTCGATGGGCCGCGAGGATCTGTACCCGTTCGTGCTGCCGCCACCGGTGCTCGACAAGATGCGCTTCATCCACAACGTCATCGACGAGGTGACCGCGGACCCGACCAAACTCGCCGGCTCGGCCGCCTCCCAACAGCACCAGCAGGGCTAGCCGGGCAACACGCGGGGCGGCGTTCGGCCGCCGACCCGGTCGCCGTCCCTACGATCACCCGGTGACCGATCGCTACGGCCGCGACGTGCTGGCCCGCAACCCCCATGCGCCCAAGCGGGCGCGCTCCACCGAACAGCCCGTGGAACCGGGAATGGTGGTGGAGGACGCGCAATCCGGATACGTCGGCGCGGTCGTGCGGGTCGAGTCCGGGCGGGTCGAACTCGAGGACCGCCACGGCAGGGTGCGGGTGTTCCCGCTGGGGCCCGGATTCCTGCTCGACGGACGTCCGGTCATCCTGACCGCGCCACGCCGTGCGCCCACACCGGCGGCGCGCACCGCCTCGGGTTCGGTCGCGGTGGCCGGTGCCCGCGCCAAGGTGGCGCTGGCCAGCCGTATCTACGTCGAAGGCCGCCACGACGCCGAACTCGTCGAACAGGTCTGGGGCGACGATCTGCGCATCGAGGGCGTGGTCGTCGAGCACCTCGGCGGGGTCGACGACCTTGCGGCGATCGTCGACGACTTCCGGCCCGGCCCGGGCCGTCGCCTCGGCGTGCTGGTCGACCACCTGGTCACCGGCTCCAAGGAGTCGCGCATCGCCGACGCGGTTCGGCGGGGCGCCCACGGTGCGCACACGCTGGTGGTCGGCCACCCGTACGTCGACATCTGGCAGGCGGTGAAACCGGCCAGGCTCGGGGTGGCGGCGTGGCCGGCGGTGCCGCGCGGGGTGGACTGGAAGCACGGTCTGTGCGCGGCACTGGGCTGGCCGCACGAGACCCAGGCCGATATCGCCCGGGCGTGGCAGCGCATCCGCGGCAGCGTCCGGGACTGGACGGACCTGGAGCCCGAGCTCATCGGACGCGTCGAGGAACTCATCGATTTCGTGACGGCGCCCCCGTCGCCGTGACGTGGTAAGCACGAGACGTGTCCGACTCGCTGTTCGATCTGCCGGCTGACGGACCCGTCGCGCTGACCGGTTCGACGGCCGGCGCACCGGCGTCCGCGCCGCTGGCGGTCCGGATGCGGCCGGCCGGCCTCGAGGAGGTGGTCGGCCAGGAGCACCTGCTGAAACCGCATTCGCCGTTGCGCCGCCTGGTCGAGGGTTCCGGTGCCGCGTCGGTGATCCTGTACGGCCCGCCCGGCACCGGGAAGACCACGCTGGCCTCGCTCATCTCGCACGCGACCGGCCGCCGCTTCGAGGCCCTCTCGGCGTTGTCGGCCGGGGTGAAGGAAGTGCGCGCCGTCATCGAGACCGCACGTCAAGGCGTCCTGCGGGGGCAGCAGACGGTGTTGTTCATCGACGAGGTGCACCGGTTCTCCAAGACCCAGCAGGACGCGCTGCTGGCCGCGGTCGAGAACCGGGTGGTCCTGCTCGTGGCGGCGACGACGGAGAACCCGTCCTTCTCGGTGGTGGCGCCGCTGCTGTCGCGCTCGCTGATCCTGCAGTTGCAGCCGTTGACGCCCGACAGCATCGCCGCGGTGGTCCGCCGCGCGGTCGCCGACCCGCGCGGGCTCGGGGGCAGCGTGGAGGTCAGCGACGAGGCGGTGGACCTGATCGTGCAGCTCTCGGCCGGCGACGCGCGCCGGGCGCTGACGGCGCTGGAGGTCGCCGCCGAATCCGCCGCGGCGGCCGACGGCCGGGTGTCCGTCGACATCGTCGAACAGTCCCTGGACAAGGCAGCGGTGCGCTACGACCGGGACGGCGACCAGCACTACGACGTCGTCAGCGCGTTCATCAAATCCGTCCGCGGGTCCGACGTCGACGCGGCGCTGCACTACCTCGCGCGGATGCTGGTGGCGGGGGAGGACCCCCGGTTCATCGCGCGCCGGCTGATGATCCTCGCCAGCGAGGACATCGGCATGGCCGACCCGACCGCGCTGCCCACCGCCGTCGCCGCCGCGCAGACCGTGCAGCTGATCGGGATGCCCGAGGCGCAACTGACGTTGGCGCACGCGACCGTGCACCTCGCCACCGCCGCGAAGTCCAACGCGGTCACCACGGCGCTCGGGGCGGCGATGAACGATGTGCGCAACGGCAAGGCCGGCCAGGTGCCCGCGCACCTGCGCGACGGCCACTACTCGGGTGCGGCCGAGCTCGGTAACGCCGTCGGCTACGTCTACGCCCACGATCACCCGGACGGGGTTGTGCCGCAACAGTATCCGCCGGACGAACTGGTGGGTGTGGACTACTACCGGCCCACCGGGCGCGGTGCCGAACGGGAGATCGGCGGCCGTCTCGACCGGTTGCGCGCCATGATCCGCAAGCGCCGCTGACCCGACCCTTGACACCGACGCCGCACGCGCCTACCGTTGTAATCAACAAAAGCATTGATCAAGGATATGGTTTACCAATGTCGGATGGTGCGAGCGACGAGCAGTTGGACCGGGCGTTCATGGCGCTCGCCGACCCCGTGCGGCGGGCGATCGTGGCGCGGCTGTCCCGCGGGCCCGCCACCGTCAACGAGCTGGCCGCACCGTTCGACATCACCAAGCAGGCCGTCTCCAGGCACATCGGGGTGCTCGAGCAGGCGGGGCTGGTCACCCGCACCCGCGACGCGCAGCGGCGCCCGGTGCATCTGGACGCCGCCGCCCTAGAGCGGCTCACCGGCTGGATCGACCGCTACCGGCTCGACGCCGAACGCAGCTACCGCCGGCTGGACGCCCTGCTGGCCCAGACGACCGTGACGACAACCGAAACCCCAGAGAAAGGACGACCATGACCAAGGCACTCGATCTCGTCGCGCCGGTGGACACGCTGGCCATGGACTACACCCGCGACTTCGACGCACCCGTCGCCGCGCTGTTCCGCGCACATGCCGAACCCGATCTGGTCACCCAGTGGCTCGGTCCGCACGGCCTCGAGATGTCCATCGAGCGTTGGGATTTCCGCACCGGCGGCGGCTACCGCTACCTGCATTCGGATGAGAACGGCACGTATGCGTTCAACGGTGTCTTCCACACGGTGCGCGAGGACCTGGTGATCCAGACCTTCGAGTTCGAGGGCGCGCCCGACATGGTCAACATCGAGTTCCTCTGGTTCGAGGATCTCGGGGACGGGCGCAGCCGGCTGCGGGGCCGGTCGATCTGCCCGAACACCGAGGCCCGCGATGCGCTGCTGTCCTCGGGGATGGAACGAGGTATGACGGAGGGCTACGAGCGTCTCGACGCTCTGCTGCCCACGTTGTGACGGACACGGCGAACGCCACGGTAGGCCCACGCGCGCCGCGTCGATGAGGGACGATGTCGCCGTGCCCCAGCGAGGCGTATTGGCCCGCATCGCGGCCGTCTCCATCGCCGCGCCGCGGCGGATCATCGCGGCCGCGATTTTGGCCGCGGTCGCCGCCGCGGTGTTCGGAGTCCCCGTCGCCGGAAAACTGTCCGCCGGTGGCTTCGAGGATCCCGCCGCCGAATCCTCGCGCGCCGCAGCGTTACTCGCCGAACGGTTCGATCAGGGTGACACCCAGCTGCTCATCACCGTCACCTCGCCGCGAGGAGCGACCACCGATCCGGCCCGCGCCGTCGGCACCGACATCGTCGACACCCTGCGCCGCTCACCGCACGTCGTATCGGTGACGTCGGCCTGGACGGAGACGGGCCCCGCCGCCGAGAGACTGCTCAGCGAGGACGGTGACACCGGGCTGGTGGTCGCCGGCGTCACCGGCGGGGACGAGGCCGCCCGCACCGCCGAGGAACTCGTCCAGACCGTCGGGGGCGACCGCAGCACACGCGACGGGGTGACGGTTCGGGCCGGGGGCGTCGCGATGGTCGACGGCCAGATCACCGCCCAGACCGAGCGAGACCTGTTGCTGATGGAGTCGATCGCGATCCCCTTCAGCTTCCTCGTCCTGGTCTGGGTGTTCGGCGGGCTGCTGGCGGCCGCGGTGCCGGTGGCCGTGGGGCTGATCGCCATCGTCGGCTCGCTCGCCGTGCTGCACGTCATCACGTTCGTCACCGACGTGTCGATCTTCGCCCTGAATCTCTGCATGGCGATGGGCCTGGCGCTCGCCATCGACTACACCCTTCTCATGGTCAGCCGCTACCGCGACGAACTGGAGGCCGGCCACGAGCGCGACGCCGCGCTGACCCGGATGATGCTCAGCGCCGGCCGCACGGTGGTGTTCTCCGCGACGACGGTGGCGCTGCCGATGCTGACGATGGTGCTGTTCCCGATGTACTTCCTCAAGTCGTTCGCCTACGCCGGGGTGGCGACGGTGGTGTTCGCGGCCGTGGCCGCCCTGGTGCTCACCCCGGCCGCGATCGCCGTGCTCGGTGACCGGATCGATGCGCTGGACGTGCGGCGGTTCGGCCGGCGCCTACTGGGCCGTCCCGAACCCGCCCGCAAACCCGTTCAGCGCCAATTCTGGTACCGCAGCACGACTTTCGTCATGCACCGGGCTGTGCCGATCGGGTTGGCCGGCATCGCGGTGCTGGCCGTGCTCGGTCTCCCGTTCCTGGGGGTGCGGTGGGGGCTTCCCGACGATCGCGTGCTGCCGCAGTCGGCCTCCGCGCACGAGGTCGGTGACCAGTTGCGCACCGAGTTCGCGGCGGATCCGGCGACCGCTGTCACCGTGGTGATCCCCGACGCGCGTGAGGTGACCGAATCCGCGCTGAGCCGCTACGCCACCGACCTGTCGCGCGTCGAGGACGTGTCATCGGTGTCGGCGCCCACGGGCACCTACGTCGCCGGAAGGCGGGTCGGACCCCCGTCGGCGGCGACCGGGATGCACGACGGCAGCGCGTTCCTCACCGTCTCCACCGACGCGCCGCTGTTCTCGGATCGGTCGACCGCACAACTCGACCGGTTGCATCGGCTCCCCGGGCCCGCCGGACGCCCCGTCGAACTGGCCGGTGTGGCCCCGAGCAACCGCGACAGCGTCGCCGCGATCACGTCGCGCCTCCCGCTGGTGCTCGGGCTCATCGCGGCGTCGACGTTCTGCCTGCTCTTCCTGCTGACCGCGAGCGTGGTGCTGCCGCTGAAGGCGTTGCTGCTCAACGTGCTGTCGCTGAGCGCGGCCTTCGGCGCCATGGTCTGGATCTTCCAGGAGGGTCACCTCGGCGGGTTGGGCACCACCCCCACCGGGACGCTCGTGGCCAACATCCCCGTGCTGCTGTTCTGCATCGCGTTCGGGTTGTCGATGGACTACGAGGTGTTCCTGATGTCGCGGATCCGCGAGTTCTGGCTGGCGTCGGCACGCACCGCGGCCGACGTGACCGAGAGCGTCGCGCTCGGGTTGGCGCGGACCGGACGTGTCGTCACCGCGGCCGCACTCGTGATGTCGATCAGCTTCGCGGCGCTGATCGCGGCGAACGTGTCGTTCATGCGGATGTTCGGGCTGGGACTGAGCCTCGCAGTACTGGCCGACGCCACGCTCGTGCGGATGGTGCTGGTGCCGGCGTTCATGAGGGTGCTCGGGCGGTGGAACTGGTGGTCGCCGAAAGCCCTGCTGCGCCTGCACCGCCGGATCGGGCTCAGTGAGAGCCGGGTTCCGGATCCGGTGTGACGAGCGCACCGCCACATATGAACGCCGGCGTCAAAATCTGTCTCGGCTTGGTGGGTCGGCAGGCAAAGACCTGGAGAAACGGTGCTCGATGGCGCGGATTCGGCGACGACATGTGACGCACGTCACGTCGGTTATGGCGGACGGGAGTGGAGCGTCGACGGCGTACCCGGCGCGCGGGATTGCACTCGGCGAACTCGCTAGCCGGGCTTTGTTCGGTGCCCGCAGGGTCGACCACAGACAGTGGTCGCCCGTCAAAGATCAACGCGCACAGGGCCTCACGAAGTGGGGCGGGGTTTCCGCGCGCCGGCGGGAGAAGACGCGGGTGCCACACCGTTAACGCCTCACCGGAAAGTCGCCCCCATTTCGACGGTGCCGTCGAATGACGCATTCCGGCCGCGGCAAATGTGGTGGTCGTTCTCGACAAATGCGGCCCGAAGAATTCACGATCAAGATCGTGTAATTCGACAGCAAATGACGTGAACGGCGGCGAAACTTGCTTATAAAAGAATGTTCTGGCAAATTCACGTTCTGGCTACGCGGAGCGCGCGATTGGTCGGACTGCGCGTTCTGCGCCACCCGTCCTGCCCGCCGCGGAACGCACCTGTACGTGCCGGTAGTCCTGTTCATCATCCCAGCTCATCGCTGCTTACGCGGCGAAGCCGGCGCGGCGGCGGTCTGCCACAATCTCCGTCGTCGATGTATCGCGGGGCGCCGAACGGAGGCGCAGGCGCCGACGATGAGGCACGCGGTTGCCGCCGAGAGGCAAAGCGTTGATATTCCGACGAAAACGGCTTCGCGGATGATTCGAGTCGCACCGATCGGGGTAGCTTGATATTTACCGGTTGAAACCGAAACGTCAGATGTGGAGCGGCCGAACGACCGACCCGTCGGGATCGAGGAGAGGACATCATGGCCAACGGAGCGAAAGTGGCACTGGCGGTCGGCGCGGGATACTTCCTGGGCAGGACCCGCAAGATGCGGTTGGCGCTGATGCTCGCGGGCGCCGGTCTCACCGGAAAGTTCCCCTCCGGCCCAACCGAACTCGCCGCACAGGGTTTGAAATCCCTGGGCGCGTCCGCGGATGTGACGCAACTGAGTGAGCAACTCCGCGGTGAACTCCTCGGCGCAGCCAGGGCGGCCGCGCTCGCCGCCGCGACCAGCCGGGTCAACGCACTCAACGACCGACTTCAGGACGTCACGTCGGCCGTCGACACCGACCAGGTGCTCGACGACGTCGGAGGGACCGTCGGGGGCGTCGGGGACACCGTCACCGGGTTGGGCGACCAGCTCGCACCGGCTGCCGGGTCGAGGCGCCGTCGCAAGGCAGCACGGGAACCGGAGCCCGAGGACGCCTACGACGACGAGGACGTCGAGGACGAGGCCGACGACGAAGCTCTGGATGTCGACGAAGACGCCGACGAAGACGCCGACGACGAGGACTTCGAGGACACCGACCTCGACGAAGAGCTCGACGAGGAACCGGAACCCGAGCCGGAACCGGCGCCGCGGCGACGTCGGGTCACCCGTCAGCCCACCGCGGCGAAGACCGCGATGCGTCGGTCCTCGCGGGCCACCGCCGCCGACGAGCCGGCGACATCCGCGGCGCGTCACGGCCGTTCGTCCACCAGGCGGTCACCGATACGGCGAGGACGGTGAGAGCGATGGCGCAACAACCAGGCGGCGCGACCAAGGGCGCGGGCCCGTTACAGGAATCGTTGCAGACGCTGGCCGGGACGTTCGCCCAGCGTGCGGTCACCTCGGCGTCCAATCGCATGAGCGGCACGACGCAACGGCTGACCGACTATGCGCAGAGCGGCGGCCAAGGCGGTCTCCTGGCGGCCGCGACCGGCGCCGACAAGCTGCTCTCGGGCGACTCGCCCGTGAAAGCGGCGGTGGCCGGCGGTGTCTCCGGTGCGAAGGAGAAGGTCAAGGAAACGCTGCAAAACGTCACCGGAGCCATCACCGGCAAGAGCAAGGGCGGCGGCAAGGGCCTCAAGGTCACCAACATCGTCGAGCAGATCGACGTCGGGGTGCCGGTGGAACTCGCTTACCGCCAGTGGACGCAGTTCGCCGAGTTCCCGAAATTCATGAAGAAGGTGGAGCAGGTCGAGCAGGTCTCCGACGAGAAGCTGACCTGGAAGGCGCAGGTCTTCCTCTCCCACCGCAGCTGGGAGTCGACCATCACCGAGCAGGTGCCCAACGAGCGGATCGTCTGGCGTTCCAAGGGCGACAAGGGATACGTCGACGGCGCCATCACCTTCCACGAGTTGACGCCGAACCTGACCCGCGTGATCGTCGTCCTGGAGTACCACCCGCAGGGCCTCTTCGAGCGCACCGGCAATCTGTGGCGGGCCCAGGGCCGGCGGGTCCGCCTGGAGCTCAAGCACTTCCAACGCCACGTGATGACCCATGCCGTCCTCAACGCCGAGGACATCGAAGGCTGGACGGGCGAGATCCGCGACGGGGAGGTCGTCTCCGACGGAGCCGGGGAGCCGAAGGAGCAGGACGCCGAGAACCAGGAAGCCCGCGACGAGGAGAGTCCGCCGCCGAAACGACGGCGGGCCGTGAGCCGGAACCGGGACACGGGCAACGGCGGATCGCCGGCACGGCGAGCCGCAAAACCACAAAGGAGTCGAGCATGACCACAGCGATCCAACCCGCCGGCGCGGCGGGCGGGGGTTCGGATTCGAGCGGCCTGGCCGATGTCATCGACACGATCCTCGACAAGGGACTCGTGCTCGACGCGTACGTCCGGGTGTCGGTGGTCGGCATCGAGATCCTCACCATCGACGCCCGTGTGGTCGTCGCCAGCGTCGACACCTATCTGCGTTTCGCCGATGCGGTCAACCGGCTCGACATCGCGAACGAAGACCCGAAGTCCGACCTCGGCGGCCTGGTCGGCGACGTGGCGGAGGGCGCCACCAGCGGCGTGGCGAAGGGCAAGACGCAGGGTGTGCTGGACGCGGCGGGGGAGAAGCTCGGCGACCTCCTCAACCAGAACCAGTCGCAGCCGCGAAAAGCCACCAGAGTTCGGAGCCGAAGAGAAGACCGATGAGCGCTGAGGAACTGGAGAACGCGGTGTACATATACGGCATCGTTCCCGCCGACGTGCAGGTCGAAGACGACGCCGAGGGCGTCGGGGACCCACCGGGCAAGGTCGAGACGGTACGGGAAGGCAAGATCGCCGCGCTCGTGAGCGAGGTGCCGACCGGCCACGCACTCGGCACACCCGACGATCTGCGGGCACACGCCCATCTCCTGGACGGGGCGGCGGCGGTTGCGCCGGTACTACCGTTGCGATTCGGCGCGGTGATGACCGATGCCGCCGCGGTCGCCGAGGAACTCCTGCGCGCACACCACGACGAGTTCCTCGAGACCCTCACCAAACTGGAAGGGCACGCCCAGTACATCGTCAAGGGCCGGTACGACGAGCAGACATTCCTGCGCGACCTCCTCGAGGAGAGTGAGCAGGCTCGCCTGCTGCGCGACGACATCAGGGCCAAACCCGAAGACGCGTCCCGTGATTCGCGGATGGCGCTCGGTGAGCTGATCGCGAACGCGATCGAGGCCAAACGGCAGGCGGACACCGCCACGGCGGTCGACGCGCTCAACTCGGTCGCCCGGTCGGTCAACGTCCGCGAACCCACTCACGAGTTCGATGCCGTCAACGTCGCCGTGCTCCTGGAAGTGGCGCGGGAAGAGGAACTGGAAGCCGCCGTGGACAAACTCGCCGAGAACGCAGGGGAACGGGTCGACCTGCGGCTGCTCGGACCGATGGCGGCCTACGACTTCGTCGTGACCGCCAATCCGGCGGGGTGACCGATGGGTCTGTTCTCCGCTGTCTTCCTGGCCCCGCTGCTGCCGGTCCGCGGGGTGATCTCCCTCGCGGAGGTCATCCAGCGGCAGGTCGAGCAGGAGATGAACGATCCTGCGCGGACGCGCCGTCAGCTGGAGGCTCTCGAGGAGGCCCGCGAGAGGGGCGAGATCTCCGCCGAGGAAGAGAAGGCGGCCCAGCAGGAGATCCTGAAATCGCGGGTGACCCAGAAGTCCCCCGAACCGCCGCCTGAGAGTGGGTGAGGCACATGGCAGAACGCTCGCGCGCACGACCGGGTGACGACGGTGAGCCCGAACCCCCGCCCCTGCTGGCGAGGGAAGCGGTCGATCTGGCCCGGGAACACATCACGGGCATGACCGGCCGCGACACGGTGCAGACCACCTCGGTGGCACCGACCAGGGGCGGCGGCTGGGTGGTCGAAGTCGAGGTGGTGGAGGATCGCCGGATCCCGTCGTCGTCGGACATCCTCGCGCTCTACGAAGTCGAACTGGACGTCGACGGAGAGCTGCTCACCTACCGGCGGACCCGCCGGTACATGCGCGGGCAGACCGGTAACGGCAACGGGGGTGGTGGCTAGTGACGCTCGCGGGCGACGACGGTTATTCGCCGGCACCACGTGGTTACGGATCGCCGGTGAGCGGGTCCTCGTCCTCCACGAATCTCGGCGACATCCTGGAGCGGGTGCTCGACAAGGGCATCGTCATCGCCGGGGACATCCGGGTCAACCTGCTCGACATCGAACTGCTGACGATCAAACTGCGGCTGGTCATCGCGTCTCTGGACACCGCACGGGAGGTCGGCATCGACTGGTGGGTGAGCGATCCGTGGCTGTCCGGCAAGGCGTCGAATCTGCAGCTGGAGAACGATCGGCTGCGCGCCCGGATCGAAGCCCTCGAGGCAGGCAACGGCGAGCGCAGCGCGGTCGAGGCCCAGTACACGGAGCTCGAGGATGAGTTCTGAGGGCACCGGTGTCTGGGTCTATGCGATCGTGTCCGGCGATCGGGCGGCCGAGCGCATCGCCGGTCTGCGCGGCGTGGCCGACGAACCCGTACGGGTCGTGACCGCAGGCGATCTCGCCGCCGCGGTCGGCACCGTTCCGCTCGGCGAGTTCGGCCAGGATGCGCTGCGCCGGAACCTGGAGGATCTGGACTGGCTCGGCGCCAAGGCGCGTGCCCACGACGCCGTGGTGTCGGCCGTCGCCCGGTCCGGACCCGTCATCCCGGTCCGGATGACCACGGTCTATCTCGGCGACGACCGGGTGGGGGCGTTGCTCGAGAGCCGGCGGCCGGACTTCCACGCGGCGCTGTCCCGGGTCACCGGCCGGGTGGAACTCGGTGTCCGCGCGTACGCCGATGCGAAAGCGCTCGTCCCACAGCAGGACCCGCAGCCCGAGTCGGGTGCGCGACGATCGGGTGCGGCGTATCTCATGCGCCGCAAACGCGCACTCGAACATCAGGAGCTCGCGCACGGGACGGCCGCCGCGGCCGCCGACCGGATCCACGCCGCCCTGCTTCGGTTCGCGACAGACGGCAAGCGGAAACCGGTGGCGGACAACAGCCTCTCCGGGCGGGCCGCCTGGACCGTGTTGAACGGCACCTACCTGGTCGACGACGACCGGGCAGGCGAATTCCGTTCGCTCGTCGACGAACTCGAGCAGGGCACCGCGGGGATCGAACTGGAGATCACCGGACCGTGGCCGCCGTACTCCTTCGCGGGGGATGTGGTCGCCGATGACTGACGTGGCACCCGCCGACAACACCCGCGAGATCGCGCTGGTCGACCTGCTCGACCGGGTCCTGGCCGGCGGCGTGGTGATCAGCGGCGACATCACGCTGTCCATCGCCGACGTCGACATGGTGGTCATCTCCCTGCGGACACTGATCTCCTCGGTCGGCACACTGCTGGGTCCTGCCGTCGACGGTGATCGATGACCGATCCGGAGCCTGCGCGCCGCCAACGCATCAACTCCGATCCGGAGAGCGTGGAACGCGGTCTGGTGAGCCTGGTGCTGACGCTGGTCGAACTCCTGCGTCAGCTCATGGAACGGCAGGCGATCAGACGCGTCGACGCCGGTGATCTCACCGACGAACAGATCGAGCGCATCGGCACGACGCTGATGCTGCTCGAAGAGAAGATGGAAGAACTGCGGGAGCACTTCGGGCTCGAACCCGAGGACCTCAACATCGACCTCGGTCCACTGGGGCCCCTCTTACCCCGAGAGCCCGGCTGACGGTTGTCAGCCGGGCTCGCCGGGGTTCGGTGTCGATCGGGATGTGCGGCTACCGCATCATCGTGCGCCGCCGGCCCGTCACGCCGCCGTGGCGACGACCCATCAGCGCGGCCACCAGGGCCACACCGATCACCGCGACCACGACCTGGACGAGCAGCTCCATCCAGTCGATGCCGCTGGTGGCGGTAGGGATGCCGATCGCCCGCGCGATGGCCGTGCCGATGAACGCCGACACGATGCCGACCGCGATGGTGATCAGGATGCCGATGTTCTGCTTGCCCGGCAGCAACAGACGGCCGAGCGCACCGACGACTATGCCGATGAGAATTGCGCTGATAATGCCGGTGATTGTCATGGTTCCTCCAAGAGGTGTAGGTGCTGCGGAGATACCCGGGCTCCGCTGGGAATAAACGCTCGCGTCAATCGGGTGCGCGTCAGGCCATTTCGGGTACGCGCAGGCTCGCGATCGCCAACTCGAACTCGCCGACGTCGAGCTGGTCGGCGCCGAGGTCGCGGAGCCGGGCGGTGCGCAGCGCGCGGGCCTGATCGCGGGTCCGGTTCATCGCCCCCATGGAGTCGAACGACACCGACGAGACCGCCCGGCCGGAGGTGCGGTCGATCATCAGGCTGGCGCTGCAGAACCCCTCGAGTTCCTCGATCGACGGCAGCACCTCGGAGCGGTAGAACGCGATCGCCTGGTCGAACTGCTCGGGGCGGGCCCTCAGCCAGGTCGCCCGCACCCCGGCCCCCGCGCCGGCGCGGTGTTCACGGTGCAGGACCGCGATCTCCCACTCCTCGACCACCGGAGTCCCGCCGAAGGCCTCCGCGGCGCGCTCGCGCACCGGGCGCACCCGCTCGGCGGCGGCGTGCATCGCTTCGGCCGACTCCCAGGCGGTGGTCGCGATGCAGCGGCCCGATTCCCGATCCACCAGTAGTGACAGCCCGACGCAGCCGTCGATGTCACGCAGGGCGGGCATCACCTCGTTGCGGATGTGCGCGATCCCGGCGTCCACGGCGTCCGGTCGTGCCTCGATTGTGGTTGTGCGTGCGAACACAGCCTCACCCCCTTCGGGTGACGGGGCAGCGCCCCGGTGGCGCCACCGGTTCACCTATCACTGTCCTCCGCCGGATCAGGCCGGGCAATGGTTCGCGCGGGGCTCGTACCCTGGCGTCATGGACACCGATCTTCTCGACGTCGACACCTCACGGCGGCGCATCGTCGACCTGACCGACGCCGTCCGGTCGTTCTGCGGACCCCGCCGGGACGGCCTGTGCAACGTGTTCGTACCGCACGCCACCGCGGGGGTCGCGCTCATCGAGACGGGATCCGGCTCCGACGACGACCTGCTCGACACGCTCGAGCGGCTGCTCCCGCGCGACGATCGCTACCGCCACGCCCACGGGTCGCCGGGCCACGGCGCCGACCACGTGCTGCCCGCGCTGATCTCACCGTCGGTCACGGTGCCGGTGCAGGACGGGGAACCGCTGCTCGGGACGTGGCAGAGCGTCGTGCTCGTCGACCTCAACAGCGACAACCCCCGCCGCTCCGTGCGGCTGAGCTTCCTCGGGTCGTGAGCGCGATCGTCGTCGTGACGGCGGCGGGTACTGTAGATCGGTCGAAATACCCGACCCCGATAAGGATGCCTCAGACGTGCAGACACACGAGATCAGGAAGCGCTTCCTCGATCACTTCGTGAAAGCGGGCCACACCGAGGTGCCGAGCGCCTCGGTGATCCTCGACGACCCCAACCTGCTGTTCGTCAACGCCGGCATGGTGCAGTTCGTCCCCTACTTCCTGGGCCAGCGCACACCGCCGTGGGACCGCGCGGTCAGCGTGCAGAAGTGCATCCGCACCCCGGACATCGACGAGGTCGGCATGACGACCCGGCACAACACGTTCTTCCAGATGGCGGGCAACTTCAGCTTCGGCGACTACTTCAAGAAGGGCGCCATCGAATTTGCCTGGACACTGCTGACCAATCCGCAGGACCAGGGCGGCTACGGCTTCGACCCCGAAAGGCTCTGGGCCACCGTCTATCTCGATGACGACGAAGCCATCCAGCTCTGGCAGGAAGTGGCCGGGTTGCCGGCCGAGCGCATCCAGCGCCGGGGGATGGCCGACAACTACTGGTCGATGGGTATCCCCGGACCGGGCGGTCCGTCCTCGGAGATCTACTACGACCGCGGACCCGACTACGGCGTCGAGGGCGGACCCGAGGCCAACGAGGACCGCTACATCGAGATCTGGAATCTCGTGTTCATGCAGAACGAGCGCGGGGAAGGCACCTCGAAGTCCGACTTCGAGATCCTCGGCCCGTTGCCCCGCAAGAACATCGACACCGGAATGGGTGTGGAGCGGGTGGCGTGCCTGCTGCAGAACGTCGACAACGTCTACGAGACCGACCTGCTGCGCCCCGTGATCGACCTGGTCGCCGAGATCGCCCCGCGCGGGTACGGCAAGGGCAACCACACCGACGACGTGCGGTACCGGATCATCGCCGACCACTGCCGCACCGCCGCGATCATCATCGGCGACGGCGTCAGCCCCGGTAACGAAGGTCGCGGTTACGTGCTGCGCCGCCTGCTGCGCCGCATCATCCGCGCCGCCAAACTGCTCGGTGTCGAACAGCCGGTCATGGCCGACCTGATGGCGACGGTGCGCGATGCGATGAGCCCGTCGTATCCGGAACTGGGCACGGATTTCGACCGCATTGAGCGCATCGCCGTCGCCGAGGAGACCGCGTTCAACCGGACGCTCGCCTCCGGGTCACGACTGTTCGACGACGCCGCCCGCGCCACGAAGTCCTCCGGTGCCACCGTGCTGTCGGGATCCGACGCGTTCACGCTTCACGACACGTACGGCTTCCCGATCGAGCTCACCCTCGAGATGGCCGCCGAAGCCGGTCTGTCGGTCGACGAGGAGGGCTTCCGCGGGCTGATGGCCCAACAACGGCAGCGCGCCAAGGCCGACGCCGCCGCCCGCAAGCAGGCGCACACCGACCTCACCGCCTACCGCGACCTGGTGGACACCCATCCGACGGAGTTCACCGGATTCGACGAACTGACCACCGAGGCGCGCATCCTCGGGATCTTCGTCGACGGCCGGCGGGTGCCCGTCGCCGGACACGACACCGTCACCGCCCAGCACCGCATCGAGCTGGTGCTGGACCGCAGCCCCTTCTACGCGGAGTCGGGCGGGCAGATCGCCGACGAGGGCACGATCACCGGCACCGGCGCGTCCGAGACGTCCAAGGCCGCGGTGTCCGACGTGCAGAAGATCGCGAAGACGCTGTGGGTGCACCGCGTCACCATGGAGTCCGGCGAGTTCGTCGAGGGCGACACCGTCGTGGCGGCGGTCGACCCGCGGTGGCGGCACGGCGCCACCCAGGGGCATTCGGGCACCCACATGGTGCACGCCGCGCTGCGGCAGGTTCTGGGCCCGAACGCCGTCCAGGCCGGTTCGCTCAACCGGCCCGGCTATCTGCGCTTCGACTTCAACTGGCAGGGCGCGCTCAGCGAGGACCAGCGCACGCAGATCGAAGAGGTGACCAACGAGGCCGTCGAGGCCGATTTCGAGGTGCACAGCTTCACGACGAATCTGGAGAGGGCCAAGTCGATGGGCGCGATGGCGCTGTTCGGCGAGGCTTACCCCGACGAGGTGCGGGTGGTCGAGATCGGCGGCCCGTTCTCGCTGGAACTGTGCGGCGGCACCCATGTGCGCAGCTCCGCGCAGATCGGGCCCGTGACCATCCTCGGCGAGTCGTCGGTCGGCTCCGGAGTGCGCCGGGTCGAGGCCTACGTCGGTCTCGACTCGTTTCGCCACCTGGCCAAGGAGCGCGCGCTGATGGCCGGGTTGGCCTCGTCGCTGAAGGTGCCGTCCGAGGAAGTGCCGGCCAGGGTGGCCGGCCTCGTCGAGCGGCTGCGCGCCGCGGAGAAGGAACTCGACCGGATGCGGCTGGCGAACGCGCGCGCCGCGGCGGTCAACGCTGTCGCGGGCGCCGAGCTTGTCGGTAAGGTCCGACTCGTGGCGCAGCGGATGGCCGGCGGGATGTCGGCGGGTGATCTGCGCACCCTCGTCGGTGACATCCGCGGCAAGCTGGGCAGCGACCCGGCCGTCGTCGCGCTGATCGCCGAGGGCGAGAACGACACCGTGCCCTTCGTGGTGGCCGTCAACCCGGCCGCCCAGGATCTGGGCCTGAGCGCCAACGACCTGGTCAAACAGGTCGGCGCAGCGGTGAACGGCCGTGGGGGCGGCAAGGCCGATCTGGCGCAGGGTTCCGGTAAGGGGGCGGCGGGCATCGACGCGGCATTGGCTGCGTTGCGTGCCGAGATCGACAGGAGCTGACCCTGTGACCGACAGCGACCACCGCCTCCCGGACCGCCCCGGCGAGGGCGACCCGGGCCGCGGGCGGCGACTCGGCATCGACGTCGGCAGCGTGCGGATCGGCGTCGCCACCAGTGATCCGGACGGCGTGCTGGCCACGCCGGTGGAAACCGTGCGCCGCGAGAAGAACTCGGACCGGCACGTTCGCCGGTTGGCCCATCTGGTGGCCGAACTCGAGGCCGTCGAGGTCGTGGTCGGGTTGCCGAGGACGCTGGCCGACAGGACGGGGCCGGCCGCACACGACGCCATCGGTGTCGCCGAGGCGCTGGCCCGGCGGATCGCGCCCACCCCGGTGCGGATGGCAGACGAACGGCTCACCACCGTCTCCGCTCAGCGTTCGCTGCGCGAGGCCGGTGTCCGCGCCAAAGGGCAGCGGGCGATGATCGACCAGGTCGCGGCGGTGGGCATCTTGCAGAGTTGGCTGGACCAGCGGCGCGCGGCCCTGGCCGCGCCCGGAGAGGGCGGGCATGGCTGAGGACTGGCGTCACGACCGTGCGGAACCCGTCGCGGTGGGACCACCGCGACGCGGCATGAGCCGTTCGGACCGGATGCGCCTGGAACGGGGCCGCAAGAAGCGCCGGATGGCCGGCGCGGTGTCGCTCGCACTGCTGATCGCCGTCGTCATCGGAGCGGTCTTCCTCGGTTCGAAGCTCTGGCACGGGATGTTCGGCAGCGACAGCAACGACTTCGCCGGCGACGGTGTCAGCGATGTGGTGATCCAGGTGCACGACGGCGACTCGACCACCGCGATCGGCCAGACGTTGCACGACAACAACGTCGTGGCGACGGTCAAGGCGTTCGTGGACGCCGCGGAGGGCAACTCCGGGATCACCGCGATCCAGCCCGGTTTCTACAAGGTCCGCACGGAGATCCCGGCCGCCGACGCGGTCGCACGGCTCATCGACCCGCAGAGCCGGGTGGGCAAGTTGGTGATCCCCGAGGGCCGCCAACTCGACGACGTGTCCGACGTCAAGACCAACGCGGTGACCGAGGGCATCTTCACGCTCATCTCGAAGGCCACCTGCGTGGACCTCGACGGCCGGCAGCAGTGCGTGACGGCCGACCAGCTCAAGGAGGTCGCCACCACGGCGGCGCCGTCGGCGTTGGGTGTCCCCGAATGGGCGGTGCAACCCGTCACCGCGATGGGCGACGACCACCGCCGCCTCGAGGGGCTGATCGCCCCCGGCAGCTGGAACATCGACCCGTCGGCCGCTCCGCAGGAAACGCTCGCGACGCTGATCCGGGCGAGCGCGAACCAGTACGCGCAGAGCGGTCTGCTCGAGACCGCCACCGCCATGAACCTGTCGCCATACCAGGTGCTCACGGTCGCGTCGCTGGTCCAGCGGGAGTCCAAGCCGGAGGACTTCGCGAAGGTCGCCCGCGTGATCTACAACAGGCTGGCCGAGAACCGCACCCTCGAATTCGACTCGACGGTGAACTACCCGCTGGACCGCATCGAGGTCGCCACCACCGATGCCGACCGCGGCCAGATGACGCCCTGGAACACCTACGTGCGGCCCGGGCTGCCCGCCACGCCGATCTGTTCGCCGAGCAAGCCGGCGCTCGTCGCGGCCGAGCAACCGGCGGACGGGGACTGGCTGTACTTCGTCACCATCGACCTGCAGGGCACCACGCTGTTCACCCGGGACTACAACGAGCACCTGGCCAGCATCGAACTGGCGCGGCGCAACGGCGTCCTCGACAGTGCCCGGTAGGCCGTGCACGGCAAGGCCCGCAGGGCGGCCGTCCTCGGCTCACCGATCGCCCACTCGCGGTCACCGCAACTGCACCTGGCGGCCTATCGCGCGCTGGGCCTGACCGACTGGACCTACGAGCGCATCGAGTGCACCGCCGAGCAACTGCCCGGTCTGGTCGGCGGATTCGGCCCGGACTGGGTCGGGGTCTCGGTCACGATGCCGGGCAAATTCGCCGCGCTGCGCTTCGCCGACGAACACACCGACCGCGCGGAACTGGTCGGGTCGGCCAACACGCTGGTCCGCACCGCGAAGGGCTGGCGGGCCGACAACACCGACGTCGACGGCGTGACCGGGGCGCTCGGAGCGGTCGACGGACCCGCGATCGTCGTCGGCTCCGGCGGGACCGCCCCGGCCGCCGTGGTCGCGCTGGCCGAACTCGGCGCGGCCCACCTCACGATCGCCGCCCGCAATCCGGACAAGGCGGCGTCGCTGGTCGCGCTGGCGGACCGTCTGGGCGTCCCCGCCGAGTGGTGCGACCTCGACGACGCCGCGCTGGCCGGGCTCGCGGCCGCCGCAGGGGCGGTGGTCAGCACCGTCCCCGCGGACGTCGGCGAGCGGTACGCGGCGACATTGGCCGGGACGCCCGTGCTGCTCGACGCGATCTACGATCCGTGGCCGACGCCGCTGGCGGCGGCGGTGCAGGCCGCGGGCGGCCGGGTGGTCAGCGGCCTGCAGATGCTGCTGAACCAGGCCTTCGCGCAGGTCGAACAGTTCACCGGCCTGCCGGCTCCGAAAGAGGCGATGAGGGCGGCACTGCAGGGCGCTTAGCCTCGACGGGTGGAGGCACTCGCGATCGCCGGTGTGGCCGGCTGGCTCGTCGCGCTGAGCGCCTACGATTTCCGGTCGCGCCGACTGCCGAACTGGCTCACGCTGCCCGGCGCCGCGGTGGTCCTGCTCGGCGCGGCGCTGGCGGGCCGAGGGGTTCCCGCCGCGCTCGGCGCCGCGGCGCTGTTCACCCTCTACGGCGTCACCCACCTGGTCGCGCCCGCGGCGATGGGCGCGGGCGACGTCAAACTCGCCGCCGGTCTCGGCGGGCTCACCGGCGCGTTCGGAGCCGAGGTGTGGCTGCTCGCGGCGCTCGGTGCGCCGGTGCTCACCGCGGCGTGCGCGCTGACGTCGCTGGCGCGGCGCGAAGCGACCGTCGCGCACGGCCCGTCGATGTGTGCGGCCAGCGCCGCGGCCGTCGCGCTGGTGCTGGTCTGAGCGCGTCACGCCGGATTTAGGCGCGACCGGCGCGCCATGGGAAGATGGGACGCGTGTTGCGTTGGACCACAGCCGGTGAATCCCATGGCCGCGCGCTCGTGGCCGTGCTCGAGGGCATGGTCGCGGGCGTCTCGCTGACGACCGAGGACATCGGCGCTCAACTCAGGCGCAGGCGGCTCGGCTACGGCCGCGGCGCCCGCATGAAGTTCGAGCAGGACGAGATCACGATGCTCGGCGGGGTGCGCCACGGGGTGACCCTCGGGGGTCCGATCGCGATCCAGATCGGCAACACGGAGTGGCCGAAGTGGGAGACGGTGATGGCCGCCGACCCCGTCGACCCCGCTGAACTCGCCGAGATCGCCCGCAACGCGCCGCTGACCCGGCCGCGGCCGGGTCACGCCGACTACGCCGGCATGCTCAAGTACGGATTCGACGACGCCCGACCGGTGCTGGAGCGGGCCAGTGCCCGCGAGACCGCCGCGCGCGTCGCCGCGGGCACGGTCGCGCGGGCCTTCCTGCACCAGGCGCTCGGCGTCGAGGTGGTCTCGCACGTGATCTCCATCGGCGCGTCCACCCCCTACGACGGCCCGCCGCCGGGACCGGCCGATCTGGCCGCGATCGACGACAGCCCGGTGCGGGCCTTCGACGAGTCGGCCGAGAAGTCGATGATCGCCGAGATCGAGGCGGCCAAACGCGACGGCGACACGCTCGGCGGCGTCGTGGAGGTCGTGGTGTCCGGGTTGCCGGTCGGACTCGGGTCGTTCACCAGCGGCGAGGACCGCCTCGACAGTCAGCTGGCCGCCGCGGTGATGGGCATCCAGGCCATCAAGGGCGTCGAGATCGGCGACGGCTTCGAGACCGCACGGCGGCGGGGCAGTGTCGCGCACGACGAGATCTACCCCGGCCCCGACGGCGTCATGCGGTCGACCAACCGGGCCGGCGGCCTCGAGGGCGGGATGACCAACGGTCAGCCCCTGCGGGTTCGCGCGGCCATGAAACCCATCTCCACGGTGCCGCGCGCCCTCGCGACCGTCGACATGACCACCGGCGACGAAGCGGTCGCGATCCACCAGCGCTCGGACGTCTGCGCGGTGCCCGCCGCGGGCGTCGTCGTCGAGACGATGGTGGCGCTCGTGGTGGCGCGCGCGGCCCTGCGCAAGTTCGGGGGCGACTCGCTGGCCGAGACCAGGACCAACGTGGAGTCCTACCTGCGGGCCGTCGCCGCACGCGAACCGGCCACCGCGCAGCGGGCGCAGGCGTCGGGCTGATGGCACCGCGGGCGGTACTGGTCGGCCTGCCCGGATCGGGTAAGTCGACCATCGGCCGTCGGCTCGCCAAGGCGATGGGGCTGACGCTGCTCGACACCGACGCCGCCATCGAGGAGGCCACCGGTCGCACGATCGCCGACATCTTCGCCACCGACGGTGAACAGGAGTTCCGGCGCATCGAGGAAGAGGTCATCCGCTCGGCCCTGCAGAGCCACGACGGTGTGCTCTCGCTGGGCGGCGGGGCCGTCACCACCCCCGGCGTGCGCGACGCACTCGCTGGGCACACGGTGATCTATCTCGAGATCAGCGCCGCCGAAGGGGTGCGCCGCACCGGCGGCAGCACCGTGCGTCCGCTGCTGGCCGGGCCGGATCGCGCCGAGAAGTACAAGGCCCTGATGGACGCCCGCGTCCCGCTGTACCGGCGGGTGGCCACCATGCGGGTGAACACCAACCGCCGCAACCCCGGGGCCGTGGTCCGCCACATCGTCGCCCGCCTCGAGAAGTCCACGGCCGACGCCACCCCCGCGACCGGTGCGGCGAACCGGCCACGGCGCCGCCGTCGCCCACCCTGGCGCAGGGACACGGTGAAGGACCAGCAGGAGTCCGACGGGCCCCCGACACCGGCGATGATGGCCGCCCGCCGGGTGCCGCGGACGCCGAAATCCGACAGCGAGACGACCCTGGAGAAGAACACGTGACAGAACCGGTCACCGTCGACGTACTGGTCGACCCGCCCTACCCGGTGATCATCGGCACCGGGCTGCTCGGTGAGCTCGGCCGGCTGCTCGAAGGCAGGCACAAGGTGGCGATCCTGCATCAGCCGACGCTGTCGGTGACCGCCGAAGCGGTGCGGAGTCACCTGGCGGACAAGGGGATCGACGCCCACCGCATCGAGATCCCGGATGCCGAAGCCGGTAAGGACCTGCCGGTGGTGGGGTTCATCTGGGAGGTGCTCGGCCGGATCGGGGTGGGGCGCAAGGACGCGATCGTCAGCCTGGGCGGGGGAGCGGCCACCGACGTCGCCGGATTCGCCGCGGCGACCTGGTTGCGGGGTGTCGACATCGTCCACGTCCCGACCACACTGCTCGGCATGGTCGACGCCGAGGTCGGCGGCAAGACCGGTATCAACACCGATGCCGGGAAGAACCTCGTCGGCGCCTTCCACCAGCCCGCCGCGGTGCTGATCGACCTCGCGACCCTGGAGACGTTGCCCCGCAACGAGATCGTCGCGGGCATGGCCGAGATCGTCAAGGCCGGGTTCATCGCCGATCCGCACATCCTCGATCTCATCGAAGCCGATCCGGAGGCCGCCCTCGACCCGTCGAAAGACGTTCTGCCGGAGCTGATCCGGCGTGCGGTCGCGGTCAAGGCGGAGGTGGTCGCGGCCGACGAGAAGGAGTCGGCGCTGCGCGAGATCCTCAACTACGGACACACCCTGGCCCACGCGATCGAGCGCCGCGAGCGCTACCAGTGGCGCCACGGCGCGGCGGTATCGGTCGGGCTGGTGTTCGCCGCCGAACTCGGCCGCCTCGCAGGACGTCTCGACGACGAGACCGCCGATCGGCACCGGTCGGTCCTCGAGGCGTTGGGGCTCCCGGTCCGGTACGACCCCGACGCGCTGCCGCAACTGCTGGAGTACATGGCGGGCGACAAGAAGACCCGCTCCGGGGTGCTGCGGTTCGTGGTGCTCGACGGGTTGGCCAAGCCCGGCCGGCTCGAAGGGCCCGACCCGTCGCTGCTCGCCGCGGCCTACTCGGTGGTGGGAGGGACCCGGTGAGCGTCACCTCCACCGTCAACGTGATCAACGGGCCGAACCTGGGCCGGCTGGGGCGGCGCGAACCGGCCGTCTACGGCAGCACCACCCACGCCGACCTGGTGTCGATGATCGAGCAGGAGGCGGCCGGTCTCGGGCTGAAGGTCTCGGTGCGGCAGAGCGACAGCGAGGCCGAACTGATCGGCTGGATCCACGCCGCCGCCGACGCGGGCGAACCGGTCGTGCTCAACGCCGGGGCGCTGACCCACACCTCGATCGCCCTGCGCGACGCGTGCGCCGAACTGAGCGCACCGCTGATCGAGGTGCACATCTCGAATGTGCACCGCCGCGAGGAGTTCCGGCACCACTCGTATCTGAGCGGGGTCGCGACCGGCGTGATCGTCGGCCTCGGCGTGCAGGGCTACCTGCTGGCGCTGCGCTACCTCGCGGGCGCTTAGGCCCGGCGCTCCTCCGGCGGGGCCTCGGTGGCCACCGGCGACGTCTGCTGCTGCTGTGTGTCCGCCTGGTCGTCCCGTCCGCCCGGGCGCACCGCGGCGAACACGTCGGTGTCGGCGCGGTCGTCGTCCTCACCCTCGCGGCGGCGCGGCTCGTCGGGCGCCTTGCGGTCGACGAGCCAGCGGCCCAGCGCCACCCCGATGATCGCGAGGACGAACGTCAGCAGCGCGGTGAACGCCGCGAACGTGGTGAGCTCGTTCAGCAGCGCCTCGACGTAGAGGTTCTTGTAGAACACGCCGATCAGCCACGCGACGAACCCGCTGACGATTCCGGCGAACAGACCGGTCAGCAGCCACGTCATCGCCAGGTCTCCCCGGCGGTCCGGGTCGGGGTTGCGGCGCGCGTCCTGACGGCCGTCGACGAACCCCCACAGGAAGGCGACGAGGGCGTACAACGACACGAGGACGATGCTGATCGTCGCCGCCCTGGTTTCCCACGCGTTGATCATCGCTCCCTGCAGCAATCGGACGATCACCATCAGGGCCGCGAACACCAGTCCGCGCAGTAACCACTTGCTCATGGCGCAACAGCGTAGCGAGTACCGTCAGCGGCTGTGACTCTTTCCCAGCGTAGAGACCGACTGCGCGAGCGTCTGGAAGCCGCCGGACTCGATGCGATGCTGGTCACAGACCTGGTCAACGTCCGATACCTCTCGGGATTCACCGGTTCGAACGCCGCGCTGCTCATCAGCGTGTCCCACACGACCCCGGTCCTGGCCACCGACGGCCGGTACCGCACGCAGGCCGCCAAGCAGTCACCCGCCGCCGAGGTCGTCATCGAGCGGGCGTGCGCCCCCTACCTGGCCGGCCGCGCCGCCGCCGACGGTCTGCGCCGCGTCGGCTTCGAAAGCCACGTGGTCACCGTCGACGGCCACCGCGGGCTGCAGAAGACCGCCGGTGACGTCGAACTCGTCCGCGCCCCCGGCATGGTCGAGGCCCTGCGCGAAGTGAAGGACGCCGGTGAGGTCGCGCTGCTGCGGCTGGCCTGCGAGGCCGCCGACGCCGCGCTGAGGGATCTGATCGCCGCGGGGGGCCTGCGCCCGGGCCGGACCGAGAAGCAGGTGCGCCGCGATCTCGAGGCCCTGATGCTCGACCACGGCGCCGACGGCCCGTCCTTCGAGACCATCGTGGCGGCCGGACCCAACTCGGCCATCCCGCACCACCGGCCCACCGACGCGGTGCTGGCCACCGGCGACTTCGTCAAGATCGACTTTGGCGCGCTGGTGAGCGGCTACCACTCGGACATGACCCGGACGTTCGTGCTGGGCCGGGCCGGCAAGATTGACGACTGGCAGCGCGACATCTACGACCTGGTCGCCACCGCGCAGCGGGCCGGCACCGACGCGCTGAGCGCCGGTGTCACGCTGTCCGAGGTCGACGCCGCATCGCGGCAGGTCATCGCCGACGCCGGGTACGCCGAACACTTCGGCCACGGCCTCGGGCACGGCGTGGGACTGCAGATCCACGAAGCGCCGGGAATCAACGCGGCCGCCGCCGGTACACTGCTTGCTGGCTCCGTGGTCACCGTGGAGCCCGGTGTCTATCTGCCCGACCGGGGCGGCGTCCGCATCGAGGACACGCTGGTCGTCGGCTTCGAGAGAAGCGCAGGATCAGACGCCCCCGACTTGCTCACCCGGTTCCCCAAGGAACTGGCCATCCTCTGAAGAGAGAGCTAGGAGTAGTACCCCGTGGCATCGACCGCCGACTTCAAGAACGGGCTCGTCCTGCAGATCGACGGCCAACTCTGGCAGATCGTCGAGTTCCAACACGTCAAACCGGGCAAGGGCCCGGCCTTCGTGCGCACGAAGCTCAAGAACGTGGTGTCGGGCAAGGTCGTCGACAAGACCTACAACGCCGGGGTGAAGGTGGAGACCGCCACCGTCGACCGGCGCGACGCGACCTACCTGTACCGCGACGGCTCGGACTTCGTGTTCATGGACTCGGAGGACTACGAGCAGCACCCGCTCCCGGAGTCGCTCGTCGGCCGTCTCGCCGGCTTCCTGCTGGAGAGCATGCCCGTGCAGATCGCGTTCCACGACGGCGTTCCGCTGTACCTGGAACTCCCGGTGACGGTCGAGCTCGTCGTCACCCACACCGAGCCCGGTCTGCAGGGCGACCGGTCCAGCGCGGGCACCAAACCGGCGACGGTGGAGACCGGCGCCGAGATCCAGGTGCCGCTGTTCATCAACACCGGCGACAAGCTGAAGGTCGATTCGCGGGACGGCAGCTACCTCGGTCGCGTCAATGCCTGACCGGCGCCCGGCCGTGCCGGCCCGCCATGTCTGACCGCAGACCGGACCGGGGCCGTCACCAGGCGCGTAAACGCGCCGTCGACCTGCTGTTCGAGGCCGAGGCGCGCGGCTTGACCGCCGCCGAGGTGGCGACCTCCCGCAACAAGCTGGCCGGCACGCAACCCGACGTGACCGCGCTCAATCCGTACACCGTCACCGTCGCGCGCGGGGTCACCGACCACCGCGCCCACATCGACGACCTCATCTCGGCGCATCTGCAGGGCTGGACGCTCGACCGGTTGCCCGCGGTCGACCGCGCGATCCTGCGGGTCGCGGTGTGGGAGTTGCTGCACGCCGAGGACGTCCCCGAACCGGTCGCGGTGGACGAGGCCGTCGAGTTGGCCAAGCAACTGTCCACCGACGACTCACCCGGTTTCGTCAACGGCGTGCTCGGCCAGGTGATGCTCGTGACGCCGCAGATCCGCGCGGCGTCGCAGGCGGTGCGCGAATCCGCGCAGGGGCCGTCGGAGAACTAGACCGGCCTACGGGCGTTGTCGGTGCCCGGGTAGTCCGGCAGCGTGATCGCGTCGGCCGTGCGGAACCACAGGCGCGCGGCGACCGGGCGCAGCGGCCAGCGCTGCATCCACTTCATCGCGGTGGCGTTGTCGGAGATCTCCTTCTCCGTCATCGGGGCGTACCGGTCGAGGGTGTTGTTCAGCTTCTGGCACCGGTTCACGTACGGACGCATGACGGTGTCGTATCGGCCGAACACCGCGCGCAGTCGGTCGACGGTCAGATCGGTTCTTGCCGAGCCCAATTCGCCGGCCAGCACGTAGGCGCCGACGAGGGCGAGACTGGTGCCCATCCCCGACAGCGGCGACGCGCAGTACCCGGCATCGCCGACGAGGGTGACCCGGTCCGACGACCACGACGGCATCTTCACCTGGGTGAACGAGTCGAAGTAGAAGTCCTCGGCCCGTTCGGCGGCGTCGACCAGGGCGTCGCACTGCCAGCCCACGCCGGTGAACCGGTCACGCAGGATGCGCCGTTGCTCCGCGAGGTCGTGCCGGTCGTAGGTGATCGGTTCGGACCGGAACGACAGGCCGGCCTTGACGGTCGACGGATCGTGTGACGGCCGCATCGACGCGTTCAGCCCACCCGGAGCCTGATACATCAGGTACCAGCCGTCGAGGCCGACGGTGTCGGGGGCGGAGAACCACGCGTTGTACCCGCCGAGTGGCGTGACGAACCGGTCCTCGGGCCCGAACACCATGCGGCGCACCGCCGAATGGGGTCCGTCGGCGCCGACGACGAGGACGGCCCGCATCTCGCTGCCGTCGGTGAGCGTGACGTCGGCCCCCGCATCGTGTTCGGTGAGGGTGTCGATCCGCGTGCCGAAACGGTAGTCGCACACGTCCTTTGTGGCCCCGTACAGGACGTCGACGAGGTCACCGCGCAGGATCTCCAGCTTGGACACCGGGCCGTTTCCGTCGAAGGCGGTCACCGGCATCTCGGCGCGTCGACTGCCGTCGGACCGCAGCCACGCGATGCCGCGCTGGAACAGCGCGCGCTGCTCCATCCGGTCGAGCAGTCCCATCCGCGCCACCACGTCGGCGCCGGCGCCACGCAGGTCGACGGTCTGCCCGCCGGGCCGCACGCCGGTGGCGGTTTCGACCACCACCACGCGATACCCGTTGCGGGTCAACCAGAATGCGAGTGCGGGGCCGGCGATCCCGGCGCCGCTGACGAGGACGGTCGGCGTGGACATTGCGACAGGCTAACCGGGCCGGTGCCGCCGTGCCGTCACATGCCGAGCGCGGAATAGGTGCGTCGCACGAACTTCGGCTGCACCGACTGCAGTTTCATCAGCGAGGTGTTGCCCGCCACCGCGGCCGCGGCGTCGGCGCCGAAGTTGGGCAGGTTCTGGATGAGGTAGATCAGGATCAGGTCGGCGCTCGGGTCGGCCTGCCACCACGTGCCGTAGGCGCCGGGCCAGCTGAACGTGCCCAGTCCGCCGGGCCCGAACAGCTGGCGCGACTTGGCGGGGTCGGTGACGACCGACAGGTTCAGTCCGAAACCCCGCCCGAGCCAGAACGGCATTCCGAGGAACGGGTGCTGCTTCTGCTCGGCGGTCAACCGGTCGGTGCGCATCGACCGCACGGAGTCCTCCGAGAGGACCCGCACCCCGTCGACCTCGCCGCCGGCGAGCAGCATCCGGGCGAAGCGCAGATAGTCGTCGGCGGTGGAGAACAGGTTCGCCCCGCCCATGCAGAACGGCGGCGGGCTCGCCGGCGGCGGACCCATCGCATCGTGGCTGAGGGTGTCGTCGCTGGTGAGCTTGTACATCGTCGCGACCCGCCCCCGGTTGTGCGGCGCGACGTGGAACGCGGTGTCGGCCATGCCGAGCGGCCCGAGGATGCGGTCGGTGAGCACATCCTGCAGCGGTTTGCCCTCGATGCGCTCGAGCAGGATGCCGAGCACATCGGTGGCGTTGCTGTAGGTCAACCGGTCACCCGGCTGGTGCTCCAGCGGCAGCGCGCCGATCTCCGCCAGCCAGGCGTCGGGGTTCTGCTTGGCCGAGATCCGCCCGTACGCGCGCGCCAGCGGCCCCCCGACGGAGAAGAAGTAGGCCAGCCCGCTGCGGTGGGTCATCAGGTCGTCGACGGTGATCGCCCGGCGGGCGGGGTGGGTGCGGTCCAGCGGGCCGCCCGGGGTGTCGAGCACCTGCATGTCGGCCAGCTCCGGCAGCCACCTGGTGACCGGATCGCTCAGCGCGAACCGGCCCTCCTCGAGCAGGCTCATGGCCGCCGCCACCGTCACGGGCTTCGTCATCGACGCGATCCGGAAGATCGTGTCGCGCCGCATGGGTAGGTTCGCGCCGATGTCGCGGTGGCCGAGTTCGTTCACCTGCACCACGCGCCCCGCCTGCCAGACCAGCGTGACGGCGCCGGACAGCAGCCCGGCGTCGATGGCCTCGCGGATGGACGCCTGATTGCCCGCCAACTTCCCTGCCGGATTCACGCCGCCCAGGCTAGCCAGGACCGGGACGATGCCGCTGCGGTGGTAGGCTTCCCGCAGTTTGACATCCTTTAACGATCCGTCCGGCGAGGCGGAGAAGGAGGTCCGGATCGCGCGTGGGCAGTCCTGACACCCCCGACCGGGAATTGATGACCGCGGCGGATGTGGCTCGCACCATTTCCCGTATCGCCCACCAGATCATCGAGAAGACGGCCCTCGACGGCCCCGACGCGCCACGGGTGGTGCTGCTCGGCATCCCGACCCGCGGGGTGACCCTGGCGGCCCGGCTGGCCGAGAGGATCAAGACCTTCTCGGAGGTGACGGTCCCGCACGGCGGTCTGGACATCACGCTCTACCGCGACGATCTGGACACCAAGCCGCCGCGGCCGCTGGAGGACACCTCGATCCCGGCGGGCGGCATCGACAACGCGCTGGTGATCCTCGTCGACGACGTGCTCTACACCGGGCGTTCGGTACGCGCCGCGTTGGACGCGCTGCGCGACATCGGCCGCCCGAACATCGTGCAGCTGGCGGTGCTGGTCGACCGCGGGCACCGCGAACTGCCCCTCCGCGCCGATTACGTCGGCAAGAACGTGCCCACCTCGCGCAGCGAGAACGTCAAGGTGCGCCTGGCGGAGACCGACGAGGTCGAGGGGATCTGGATCGCACCGCACGGCGGGCCGCGGCGATGAGCGCTTGCGCGAAGAGCAGAGAGCCGGCGATGAGCGCTTGCGCGAAGAGCAGAGAGCCGGCGATGAGCGCTTGCGCGAAGAGCAGAGGGCCGGCGATGAGCAGAGAGGTCGAGCGATGACGAGACACCTGCTGACCGCGGCGGACCTGACCCGCGACGAGGCCACCGCGATCCTCGACGACGCCGACCGCTTCAGCCAGGCGCTGGTGGGGCGCGAGGTCAAGAAGCTGCCGACGCTGCGCGGGCGGACCGTGATCACGATGTTCTACGAGAACTCCACCCGCACCCGGGTGTCGTTCGAGGTCGCGGGGAAGTGGATGAGCGCCGACGTGATCAACGTCAGCGCCTCGGGTTCGTCTGTGGCCAAGGGGGAGTCGCTGCGTGACACGGCTCTCACCCTGCGCGCTGCCGGAGCCGACGCGCTGATCATCCGGCATCCCGCCTCCGGCGCTGCCCAGCAGCTCGCGGAGTGGACCGCAGAGGACGGCGGCCACGGTCCGTCGGTGATCAACGCCGGGGACGGCACGCACGAACACCCGACCCAGGCGCTGCTCGACGCGCTGACCCTGCGCCAGCGGCTGGGCGGCATCGAGGGCAGGCGGGTGGTGATCGTCGGTGACGTCCTGCACAGCCGAGTCGCCCGCTCCAACGTCCTGCTGCTGCACACCCTCGGGGCGGAGGTGGTGCTGGTGGCGCCGCCGACGCTGCTCCCGGTCGGTGTGCACCAGTGGCCGGTGACGGTGTCCCACGAGTTGGACGCCGAACTGCCCGCCGCCGACGCCGTGCTCATGCTGCGGGTGCAGGCCGAGCGGATGAACGGCGGCTTCTTCCCGTCCGCCCGTGAGTATTCCGTGCGCTACGGCCTGTCGGAGAAGCGTCAGGCGTTGCTGTCCGACGCCGCGGCGGTGCTGCACCCCGGACCGATGCTGCGAGGCATGGAGATCTCCTCCTCGGTCGCAGACTCGTCGCAATCAGCTGTGCTGCAACAGGTTTCCAACGGTGTGCACGTGCGTATGGCGGTGCTCTTCCATCTGCTCGTCGGTGCGGAACAGGAGGCGATCAGCGCATGAGCCTGCTGATCCGCGGGGTGCGTCTCTACGGTGAGGGCGTTCCCGTCGACGTGCTCGTCGAGGACGGTCAGATCGCCGGCATCGGGTCGGGGTTGCCCGTACCCGAGGATGTCGACGCCGTCGATGCGCACGGCCAGGTCCTGCTGCCCGGGTTCGTCGACCTGCACACCCATCTGCGCGAGCCCGGCCGGGAGTACGCCGAGGACATCGAAACCGGTTCGGCGGCAGCGGCGCTCGGCGGCTACACCGCCGTCTTCGCCATGGCCAACACCACACCGGTGGCCGACAGCCCGGTGGTCACCGACCACGTGTGGCACCGCGGTCAGCAGGTCGGGCTGGTGGACGTGCACCCGGTCGGCGCGGTCACGATGGGACTCGAGGGCCGTCAACTCACCGAGATGGGCATGATGGCCGCCGGCGTGGGTCAGGTGCGGATGTTCTCCGACGACGGTGTGTGCGTCGACGATCCGCTGATCATGCGCCGCGCACTCGAATACGCGTCCGGGTTGGGTGTGCTGATCGCCCAGCACGCCGAGGAACCCCGGCTGACCGTCGGCGCCGTCGCCCACGAGGGACCCAACGCGGCCCGGCTCGGGCTGGCCGGCTGGCCCCGCGCCGCCGAGGAGTCGATCGTCATCCGGGACGCACTGCTGGCGCGCGACGCCGGTGCCCGCGTGCACATCTGCCACGCGTCGACCGCGGGCACGGTCGAACTGCTGAGGTGGGCCAAGGACCAGGGCATCGCAATCACCGCGGAGGTCACCCCGCACCACCTGCTGCTCGACGACAGCCGCCTGGCGACCTACGACGGCCGCAACCGCGTCAACCCGCCGCTGCGGGAGGCCGCAGACGCCGAGGCGTTGCGCCGGGCACTGGCCGACGGGGTCATCGACTGCGTGGCGACCGACCACGCCCCGCACGCCGAACACGAGAAGATGTGCGAGTTCGCCGCCGCCCGGCCCGGGATGCTCGGCCTGCAGACCGCGCTGTCGGTGGTGGTGCGGACCATGGTCGAACCCGGCCTGCTGACCTGGCGTGACGTGGCGCGGGTCATGAGCGAGGCCCCGGCCCGCATCGTCGGGCTCCCCGATCAGGGCCGTCCGCTGGAGGTCGGGGAGCCGGCCAACCTGACCGTCGTCGACCCCGACGCCACCTGGACCGTCAACGGTTCCGCACTCGCCAGCCGCTCGGACAACACCCCCTTCGAGGAGATGACCCTGCCCGCGGCGGTGACGCTGACCCTGCTGCGCGGCAAGGTGACCGCCCGCGACGGCAAGAGCGAAGCGCCCGGGGGATCGGCGCTGTGAACACCGGAACGCTCGTCACGTCGCTCGTCATGGCGGCCGTCATCGTCGTGGCGATCGGGCTGCTGATCCGGGCCATGATGCGCGGGTGGCGCAGACGGGCCGAACGGCAGGTCGAGCTGGTCGGCACGCTGCCGCCGCTGCCCGATATCGTGGGTCAGGCCGTCATCCCGGCGATGAAGGGGCTCTATGTCGGCAGCACGCTGGCGCCGAACTGGCACGAACGCGTCGTCGTCGGTGATCTCGGTTACCGCACGAAGGCGGTGCTGACCCGCTACCCCGAGGGGATCATGGTGCAGCGCAGCGGCGCCCGCCCGATCTGGATCCCGGCGGAATCGGTGACCGCGATCCGCACCGAACGCGGCATGGTGGGCAAGGTGGTTCCCGGGGGCAGGGCGCCGTCCCACGAGGGAATCCTCGCCATCCGGTGGCGGCTGCCGTCGGGCATCGAGATCGACACCGGATTCCGCGGCGACGACCGCACGAAGTACGACCGCTGGCTGGAGGAAATAGCGTGAGCAACAAGGTGGCCCTGCTCGTCCTGGAGGACGGGCGGGTCTTCACCGGGGTGCCCTACGGCGCCGTCGGGCAGACGCTCGGTGAGGCCGTGTTCTCGACCGGGATGTCGGGATACCAGGAAACCCTCACCGACCCGAGCTACTACGGCCAGATCGTGGTCGCGACCGCACCGCAGATCGGCAACACGGGCTGGAACCACGAGGACGCCGAGAGCCGCGGCGACAAGATCTGGGTGGCCGGCTACGCCGTCCGCGATCCGTCGCCGCGCGCCTCGAACTGGCGCGCCACCGGCACCCTCGACGACGAACTGGTCCGCCAGGGCATCGTCGGCGTCGCCGGCATCGACACCCGTGCCCTGGTACGGCACCTGCGCACCCGCGGCGCGATGAAGGCGGGCATCTTCAGTGGTCCGGCTCTGGCCGACACCGCCGAACTGCTCGAGCGGGTCCGCAGCCAACCGGGGATGCTCGGCGCGAGCCTGGCGGAGAAGGTCAGCACCGACGAGGTCTACATCGTGGAACCCGAAGGCGCACATCGATTCACCGTCGCGGCGATCGACCTCGGCATCAAGACCAACACCCCGCGCAACTTCGCGCGGCGCGGCATCCGCAGCCACGTCCTCCCGGTGACCGCGACGTTCGAGCAGATCGCCGAGCTCAAACCCGACGGGGTGTTCCTGTCCAACGGGCCAGGTGATCCGGCGGCGGCCGACCACGTCGTCGAGGTCACCCGCGAAGTGCTCGGCGCGGGAATCCCGCTGTTCGGCATCTGCTTCGGCAACCAGATCCTCGGCCGGGCGCTCGGTCGCGGCACCTACAAGATGGTGTTCGGCCACCGCGGCATCAATGTGCCGGTGATGGACCACGCCACCGGTCGCGTCGCGATCACCGCGCAGAACCACGGCTTCGCCCTCGAAGGCGAGGCGGGTGAGCGTTTCGACACCCCGTTCGGCGAGGCGGTCGTGAGCCACACTTGCGCGAACGACGGGGTCGTCGAGGGCGTCAAACTCGTCGACGGGCGGGCCTTCTCGGTGCAGTACCACCCCGAGGCCGCCGCCGGCCCACACGACGCGAACTACCTGTTCGACCAGTTCGTCGACCAGATGGCAGAGGAGAAGTAATGCCACGTCGGACAGACCTCCGCCACGTCCTGGTGATCGGCTCCGGGCCGATCCTGATCGGACAGGCCGCCGAATTCGACTACTCCGGGACCCAGGCCTGCCGCGTGCTGCGCGCCGAAGGCCTCACCGTCACGCTGATCAACTCCAACCCGGCGACGATCATGACCGATCCGGAGTACGCCGACTTCACCTACGTCGAACCGATCACACCGGACTTCGTCGAGCGGGTGATCGCCCAGCAGGCCGAGCGCGGCAACAAGATCGACGCGCTGCTGGCCACGCTCGGCGGACAGACCGCGCTCAACACCGCGGTCGCCCTGTCGGAGAACGGGGTGCTCGAACGCTACGACGTCGAGCTGATCGGCGCCGACTTCGAGGCGATCCAGCGGGGCGAGGACCGGCAGCGGTTCAAGGACATCGTCACCAAAGTCGGTGGGGAGTCGGCGAAGTCCAGAGTCTGTTTCACGATGGAGGAGGTCCGCGAGACCGTCGGGGAACTGGGCCTGCCCGTGGTCGTGCGGCCGTCGTTCACGATGGGCGGTCTCGGCTCCGGTATGGCGTACTCCGCCGAGGACGTCGAGCGAATGGCCGGGCACGGGCTCGCGTCGTCCCCCTCGGCGAACGTGCTGATCGAGGAGTCGATCTTCGGCTGGAAGGAATACGAGCTCGAGCTGATGCGCGACCGCCACGACAACGTGGTGGTGGTGTGCTCGATCGAGAACTTCGACCCGATGGGCGTGCACACCGGCGACTCGGTGACCGTCGCCCCCGCGATGACGCTGACCGACCGCGAGTACCAGACCATGCGCAACCTCGGCATCGCGATCCTGCGTGAGGTCGGCGTGGCCACCGGCGGGTGCAACATCCAGTTCGCGGTGAACCCCGAAGACGGCCGGCTCATCGTCATCGAGATGAACCCGCGGGTGTCGCGGTCGAGCGCCCTGGCGTCGAAGGCCACCGGCTTCCCGATCGCCAAGATCGCGGCCAAGCTGGCGATCGGCTACACCCTCGACGAGATCCTCAACGACATCACCAAGGAGACCCCGGCCTGCTTCGAGCCGACGCTGGACTACGTCGTGGTGAAGGCGCCGCGGTTCGCGTTCGAGAAGTTCCCCGGCGCGGACGCCACCCTGACCACCACGATGAAGTCGGTGGGCGAGGCGATGTCGCTGGGCCGCAACTTCATCGAGGCCCTCGGCAAGGTGATGCGCTCACTGGAGACCGGCCGCGCCGGGTTCTGGACCGCCCCGGACCCGATCGCCACCGTCGACGAGGTGCTGGAGAATCTGCGCACCCCGACCGACGGACGGCTCTACGACATCGAATACGCGCTGCGCCTCGGGGCGTCGGTCGAACAGGTCGCGAAGGCGTCCGGGGTCGATCCGTGGTTCGTCGACCAGATCGCGGGACTGGTGGCGCTGCGCACCGAACTGCTCGAGGCCCCGGTCCTCGACGCCGCACTCCTGCGCCGGGCCAAGAACAACGGGCTGTCGGACCGCCAGATCGCCGCACTGCGTCCCGAACTCGCCGGGGAGGTGGGGGTGCGGGCCCTGCGCCAGCGGCTCGGCATCCACCCGGTGTTCAAGACCGTCGACACCTGCGCCGCGGAGTTCGAGGCCAAGACGCCGTACCACTACAGCAGCTACGAACTGGACCCGGCGGCCGAGTCGGAGGTGGCGCCGCAGGCCGAGAAACCCAAGGTGCTGATCCTCGGCTCCGGGCCCAACCGCATCGGTCAGGGCATCGAATTCGACTACAGCTGCGTGCACGCCGCGACCACGCTGAGCGAGGCCGGTTTCGAGACGGTGATGATCAACTGCAACCCCGAGACGGTGTCGACCGACTACGACACCGCCGACCGGTTGTACTTCGAGCCGCTGACGTTCGAGGACGTGCTCGAGATCTACTACGCCGAATCGGCCTCCGGCGCGGGCGGTCCCGGCGTGGCCGGGGTGATCGTGCAACTCGGCGGGCAGACGCCGCTTGGGCTGGCCGAACGGCTCGAACAGGCGGGTGTCCCGATCGTCGGCACCAGCCCGAAGGCGATCGACCTGGCCGAGGACCGCGGTGAGTTCGGCGAGGTCCTGCGCCGGGCCGGGCTGCCCGCCCCGCGGTTCGGGATGGCGACCAGCTTCGACCAGGCGCGCCTGATCGCCGCCGACATCGGCTACCCGGTGTTGGTCCGGCCGTCCTACGTGCTCGGTGGCCGCGGGATGGAGATCGTCTACGACGAGCAGACCCTCGAGGGCTACATCACCCGGGCCACCCAGCTCTCGCCCGAGCACCCGGTGCTGGTGGACCGATTCCTCGAGGACGCCATCGAGATCGACGTCGACGCACTGTGCGACGGCACCGAGGTCTACATCGGCGGGATCATGGAGCACATCGAGGAGGCCGGCATCCACTCCGGCGACTCGGCGTGCGCGCTGCCCCCGGTGACGTTGGGCCGCAGCGACATCGAATCGGTGCGGCGGGCCACCGAGGCAATCGCGCACGGTGTCGGGGTGGTCGGGCTGCTCAACGTGCAGTACGCGCTCAAGGACGACGTGCTCTACGTGTTGGAGGCCAACCCGCGGGCGAGCCGCACCGTGCCGTTCGTGTCGAAGGCCACCTCGATCCCGCTGGCCAAGGCGTGTGCGCGGATCATGCTCGGCGCCACGATCGCCCAGCTGCGCGAGGAGGGTGTGCTGGCCGCGACCGGTGACGGCGGGACCACCGCGCGCAACGCCCCCGTCGCGGTGAAGGAAGCGGTGCTGCCGTTCCACCGGTTCCGCAAGGCCGACGGCTCCCAGATCGATTCGCTGCTCGGCCCGGAGATGAAGTCGACCGGCGAGGTCATGGGCATCGACCACGACTTCGGCAGCGCGTTCGCCAAGAGCCAGACCGCCGCCTACGGGTCGCTGCCGTCGGCGGGCACGGTGTTCGTCTCGGTGGCCAACCGCGACAAGCGTTCCCTGGTGTTCCCGGTCAAACGGCTGGCCGACCTCGGCTTCACCGTACTCGCGACCGAGGGCACCGCGGAGATGCTGCGGCGCAACGGGATCCCGTGCGACGAGGTGCGCAAGCATTTCGAGGAACCCGGTGACGGGCGGCCCGCGCGGTCTGCGGTGGAGGCCATCCGCGCCGGTGACGTGGCGATGGTGATCAACACGCCGTACGGCAACTCCGGTCCGCGCATCGACGGCTACGAGATCCGCTCGGCGGCGGTGTCGATGAACATCCCGTGCATCACCACCGTGCAGGGCGCCTCGGCCGCGGTGCAGGGCATCGAGTCGAGCCTGCGCGGCGGCATCGGGGTGATGAGCCTGCAGGAGTTGCACAGCGAGCTGGAGCACTGAGGTGCACGGCTTCGGGCGCCGGCTCGCCGGGGCGGTGTCCGAGCGGGGGCCGCTCTGTCCGGGCATCGATCCGCACCCGGAGCTGCTGACGGGGTGGGGACTGTCGGCCGACGCCGACGGGCTGCGCCGGTTCTGTGACATCTGCGTGAGCGCGTTCGCGGAGTTCGCGATCGTCAAACCGCAGGTGGCGTTCTTCGAGGCGTACGGGTCGGCGGGGTTCGCGGTGCTCGAACACACGATCGCCGCATTGCGCTCGCACGGTGTGCTGGTGCTGGCGGACGCCAAGCGCGGTGACATCGGCTCGACGATGGCCGCCTACGCCCAGGCGTGGGCGGGGGAGTCGCCGCTGGCCGCCGACGCGGTCACCGCGTCGCCGTACCTGGGCTTCGGTTCGTTGCAGCCGCTGCTCGACTGCGCCGCCGCGCACGGTCGCGGGGTGTTCGTGCTCGCCGCCACCTCCAACCCGGAGGGCGCGAGCGTGCAGCGCGCGGTGGTCGGCGGCGCCACCGTCGCCCAGTCGATCGTCGACGCCGCGGCCGCGGTGAATCGGGGCGGCGACGGTCCGGGGTCGGTCGGCGTCGTCGTCGGCGCCACGGTCGCCGAACCGCCCGACGTGAGCGCGCTGGGCGGTCCGGTGCTGGTGCCCGGTGTCGGCGCCCAGGGGGGCCGTCCGGAGGCACTCGGCGGCCTGGGGGGCGCCCGGCCCGGACAGCTGTTGCCCACGGTGTCGAGGGAGGTGCTGCGTGCCGGCCCTGACGTCGTGGCGCTGCGCGGTGCCGCGGAGCGGATGCGCGACGCCGTGGCGTATCTCGCGTGACCGCCTACGACGTCGCCGCGTGGTCGGATTTCGCGCAGACCGTGTCCGGCGGTGCCGCCGCCCTGGCCGGCCTGCTGTTCGTCGGGTTGTCGCTCAACCTCGACGACATCCTGCGACACCCGGGCGTCCCCGCGCGCGCCGCTGCCACGCTGTCGCTGACGATCTCGATCCTGCTGGTCACGGTGTTCCTCGCGACACCCGGTCAGCCGCCCGCGGTGCTCGGCGCGGAGATCGGCGGGCTGGGCGCTGCGATGGCGGCCGGCTCGGTGTGGGCCGGCCGGCACCAGGGCGGCGGCCGCTCCACCACGTTCCGCGTGTACACGCTCCTGATTCTGCTGGTGCCGTCGGTGCTGCTCGTCTTCGCGGGACTGTCGCTGTCTCTGCAGTGGGGTGGCGGGCTCTACTGGATGACCGCCGGTGTCGTGGCGGCCTTCCTCGCGGCCAGTGCGAACTCCTGGGTGCTGCTCGTCGAGATCAAGCGGTAGCGCGGTCGATCGCGATCGAGTGTTAACCCAGGGCGGACGTCCGCCCCGGGAAGCGCCGTGACGACACACTCGACGCCGTGCTCGCACAGTCGCGGCGCCGGCCGCTGCGCCGCCCTCGACACGCCCGACACGCCGTGACCAGCGAAAATTTAAGTTCCGGCGGACGCCCGCCGAACCCTCTACCTGCACTTCAGACCCGGCCGGGGGCGCCCGCAGACGCGTCACCGGTGCAAAACCCCTGCTGGACAGGGGGATCCGCGGTTTCGGCGATGTTGCCGGTCGCGCGACGCGCCGACCCCGAACCGCCTCGCGCACCACTACACGCTGGGCTTTTGATCGAGAAACGCGGGGGTGGGGTTAGCTTTCGTCGGGATGCGTGGGTACGGTCGTCGTCGCTGGCTGGTTCTACCAGCCGAGACAGAAAAAGATGGCCGAGAGAAATCGCCAGAGACGGAGGAACCCCGTGGCCCTTCCCCAGTTGACCGACGAACAGCGCGCGGCAGCGTTGGAGAAGGCTGCTGCCGCACGTCGAGCGCGTGCCGAGCTCAAAGATCGGCTGAAGCGCGGCGGCACCAACCTCAAGCAGGTGCTCAAGGACGCCGAGACCGACGAGGTCTTGGGCAAGATGAAGGTCTCCGCGCTGCTGGAGGCGTTGCCGAAGGTGGGCAAGGTCAAGGCGCAGGAGATCATGACCGAACTCGAGATCGCCCCGACCCGCCGGCTGCGTGGGCTTGGCGACCGCCAGCGCAAGGCTCTGCTCGAGAAGTTCGATCAGTCCTAGGGCGCACACGTTGAACACCGGCCGAGGGGTCGGACGGGTCGTAGTCCTGTCCGGCCCCTCCGCTGTCGGGAAGTCCACCGTCGTGCGGTGCCTGCGGGAGCGGGTCCCCGACCTGTACTTCAGCGTCTCCGCCACCACCCGGGCGCCACGACCGGGCGAGGTGGACGGGGTCGACTACGCCTTCGTGACACCCGAGGCGTTCCAGCAGCTCATCGATGACGGCGCACTCCTGGAGTGGGCCGAGATCCACGGCGGCCTGCACCGCTCCGGTACCCCGGCCCGGCCGGTGCGCGAGGCCACCGCGGCGGGCCGGCCGGTCCTCATCGAGGTCGACCTGGCCGGCGCCCGGGCGGTCAAGACCGCCATGCCCGAGGCGCTGTCGGTGTTCCTGGCGCCGCCCAGTTGGGAGGTGCTGGAGCGCCGCCTGGTCGGGCGTGGCACCGAAACGCCGGAGGTGATGAGCCGACGACTGGCCACGGCGCGCACCGAGTTGGCCGCACAGAGCGACTTCGACGTGGTGGTCGTGAACAGCCAGTTGGAATCTGCCTGCTCAGAATTGGTATCCTTGCTGGTGGGCCACACGTCGGCCGGCACGAATCCGGCCTGATCCGCCCCAAGCAGAGGTGAACCTCTCACCTTCCGCACATCGCCAGGAGATTTTTTACGTGAGCACCCCGCACGCCGACGCGCAGTTGACCGCCGTGGACGACCTGACCATCGACGCGGCCGCCGCCGGCGCCTACGACACGCCGCTGGGCATCACCAACCCGCCCATCGACGAGTTGCTGGACCGGGCGTCGAGCAAGTATGCGCTGGTGATCTACGCCGCCAAGCGCGCCCGCCAGATCAACGACTACTACAACCAGCTCGGTGACGGCATCCTCGAGTACGTCGGCCCGCTGGTCGAGCCCGGTCTGCAGGAGAAGCCGCTGTCGATCGCGATGCGCGAGATCCACGAGGACCTGCTCGAGCACACCGAGGGCGAGTAGCTCAGGCCTTCCGCAGTGGACCGTAAGCGGATCATCGTCGGCGTCGCCGGAGGCATCGCCGCGTACAAGGCGTGCACGCTGGTCCGCCAGCTGACCGAGGCCGGTCACGACGTGCGGGTCCTGCCGACCGAATCCGCACTGCGGTTCGTCGGCGCCGCGACCTTCGAGGCCCTGTCCGGCCATCCCGTGCACACCGGTGTCTGGGACGACGTCCACGAGGTGCCGCATGTGCGCATCGGGCAGGAAGCCGATCTGGTCGTCGTCGCGCCGGCCACCGCCGACCTGTTGGCCCGTGCGGTCGCGGGCCGCGCCGACGACCTGCTGACCGCCACCCTGCTGACCGCCCGGTGCCCGGTGCTGTTCGCCCCGGCGATGCACACCGAGATGTGGTTCCACCCCGCGACCGTCGACAACGTCGCGACCCTGCGCCGCCGCGGCGCGGTGGTCCTCGAACCCGCCTCCGGACGGCTCACCGGCGCCGACAGCGGTGCCGGCCGGCTGCCCGAGGCCGAGGAGATCGCCACCCTGGCCCAGCTGCTGCTCGTGCGCGGTGATGCGCTGCCCTACGACCTGGCCGGGGTGAAGGCGCTGGTGACCGCGGGCGGCACCCGCGAACCGATCGATCCGGTCCGCTTCATCGGCAACCGCAGCTCCGGTAAGCAGGGCTACGCGATGGCGCGGGTGATGGCTCAGCGCGGTGCCGACGTCACGCTGATCGCGGGCAACACCGCCGGGCTCGTCGACCCGGCGGGCGTCGAGGTGGTCCACATCGGGTCCGCCGCCCAACTGCGCGATGCGGTGTCCAAACACGCCCCCGACGCCCACGTGCTGGTGATGGCCGCCGCCGTCGCCGATTTCCGGCCGGTGCACACTGCGACCAGCAAGATCAAGAAGTCCAGCGATCCGAACGAGGACGCGCCCACGATCGACCTCACCCGCACCGACGACATCCTCGCCGGAACGGTTCGCGCGCGCTCCGACGGCCAGCTGCCGAACATGCGGGCGATCGTGGGCTTCGCCGCCGAGACCGGCGACGCCAACGGCGACGTGCTGTTCCACGCCCGCGCCAAGTTCCGGCGCAAGGGCTCCGACCTCCTGGTCGTCAACGCGGTGGGGGACAACCGGGCGTTCGAGGTGGACAACAACGACGGGTGGCTGCTGGCGGCCGACGGCACCGAGACCGCACTCGAGCACGGTTCGAAAACTCTGATGGCCAGCCGTATCGTGGACGCGATCGTCGCCTTTCTGCACAACAGCACCGGGTGACCGGCGGGGGATTCGGCTGCATCAAAGGGTTGCGCACGGTTCGGGCACGCGCTTGGGTGCAACTGGGCACCGATACGATTTGACGGGCTAAACAATCATGGCGAAGTTCAGGACAACGTTCGATACAAGTGAGGATCACACGTGAGTAAAGGTCGGCTGTTTACCAGTGAGTCGGTGACCGAGGGACACCCCGACAAGATCTGTGACGCCATCAGCGACTCGGTCCTCGACTCGCTGCTCGCGCAGGATCCCCGGTCGCGTGTCGCGGTCGAGACACTCGTCACCACCGGCCAGGTGCACGTCGTCGGCGAGGTGACCACCTCGGCGAAGGAGGCGTTCGCCGACATCACCAACACCGTGCGGCACCGCATCCTCGAGGTCGGCTACGACTCGTCCGACAAGGGGTTCGACGGCGCCACCTGCGGCGTGAACATCGGCATCGGCGCGCAGTCCCCGGATATCGCCCAGGGCGTGGACACCGCCCACGAGACCCGCGTCGAGGGCGCCGGCGACCCGCTGGACCTGCAGGGCGCCGGCGACCAGGGCCTGATGTTCGGCTACGCCATCAAGGACACCCCCGAGCTCATGCCGCTGCCGATCGCACTCGCCCACCGGCTGTCCCGCCGGCTGACCGAGGTGCGCAAGAACGGCGTGCTCGACTACCTGCGGCCCGACGGCAAGACCCAGGTCACCGTGCAGTACGACGGCGTGACCCCGGTGCGGTTGGACACCGTCGTGCTGTCCACGCAGCACGCGGAGGGCATCGACCTCGAAGGCACTCTCACCCCGGACATCCGGGAGAAGGTCGTCAACACCGTGCTGTCGGATCTCGGCCACGACACCATGGACACCTCCGACTTCCGGCTCCTGGTCAACCCCACCGGCAAGTTCGTGCTCGGCGGGCCGATGGGTGACGCCGGCCTGACCGGCCGCAAGATCATCGTCGACACCTACGGCGGCTGGGCCCGCCACGGCGGCGGCGCGTTCTCCGGTAAGGATCCGTCCAAGGTGGACCGCTCGGCCGCGTACGCGATGCGCTGGGTGGCCAAGAACGTCGTCGCGGCGGGTCTGGCCGAGCGCGTCGAGGTCCAGGTGGCCTACGCGATCGGCAAGGCCGCCCCGGTGGGTCTGTTCGTCGAGACCTTCGGCACCGAGACCGTCGACCCGGCGAAGATCGAGAAGGCCATCACCGACGTGTTCGACCTGCGCCCCGGCGCGATCGTGCGCGACCTGGACCTGCTGCGCCCGATCTACGCGCCCACTGCCGCGTACGGCCACTTCGGCCGCACCGACATCGACCTGCCGTGGGAGCGCACCGACAAGGCCGACGCGCTGAAGACGGCCGTCTAAGCCGAGTACTCGTAGTCGTCGAGGGGGAACCGCCGGCTGCGCCAGTACGCCTCGAGTGTGCTGGCCGGCCGTAGCGGGACGTCGCCGTTGCGGTCGAAGTAGTAGCTGTGGGCGTCGCGGCAGCTGTCCTGCCAGAAGATCTGCCGGTGCCGTTTGCGCATCATCTCGTCGAAGTACCGGTCGTTGGCGGCCCGGCTCACCTCGACCCGCCCGGCCGAGCGGTGTCGCGCCTCCCGCAGACAGCGCACGATGTGGCGGGTCTGGGTCTCGATCAGGGCGAAGTACGACGAGCCGACGTACCCGTAGGGGCCGCTCACCGAGAACAGGTTGGGGAACCCCGGCACGCTGACACCCTCGTAGGCCTGCAGTCGGTGGGTGTCCCAGAACTGCGCGAGCGATATGCCGTTGGCGCCGTGTATCGCGAAGGTCTGGGCGTCGGTGTCGGCCACCTTGAAGCCGGTGGCCAGGATCAGCACGTCGACGTCGTGGCTCTCGCCGTCCGTGGTCGCCACACCGGAACCGGTGATCTTGTCGATCGGCTCGGTGATCAGCCGGACGTTGTCGCGGTTGAACGTCGCGAGGTAGGTGTTGTGGAAGCCGGGGCGTTTGCAGCCCACCGCGTAGCGCGGTGTCAGCTTCTCGCGCGTCACCGGGTCCTCGACCTGCTTGCGCAGATACGACCGGCCGGCCCCGTCCATGCGCTTGGCCATCGGGTTGACGGTGAAGTACTGGGCGGCCAGCGGGAACGTGACCTCGACGAAGGCCTGACTCAGCAGCCGCTGGACCGCTTTGCCGCCCGGCAGTCGCATCGCGGCGCGCACCGCCCGCGGCAGCGGCACGTCGAACTTCGGGAAACACCAGATCGGTGTCCGCTGGAAGACGTCGAGCCGCGCGACCAGTGGGGCGATCTCGGGGATCACCTGGACCGCCGACGCGCCGGTGCCGATGATCGCCACGCGTTTACCGCGCAGGTCCACCGACGGGTCCCAGCGGGCGGTGTGCATGGTCGTGCCGGCGAACGAGTCGACCCCCGGGATGTCCGGCATGTTCGGCACCGTGAGCACCCCGGTGGCGTTGATCAGGAACCGCGCGGTCACCTCGTCGCCGGAGTCCAGCCGCACCCGCCAGGCGTTGTCGGCCTCGTCGAACGTCGCCGCGAGGACCTCGGTCCCGAACCGGATCCGGTCGCGCAGGCCGTACTTGTCGACGCAGTGTTCGGCGTAGGCGCGCAGTTCGCGACCCGGCGCGTACGTGCGCGACCAGTTCGGGCTCTGCTCGAAGGAGAACTGGTACGAGAACGACGGGATGTCGACGGCGATGCCCGGGTAAGTGTTCCAGTACCACGTGCCGCCGGGCGCGTCACCGGCCTCGATGATGCGGTAGTCGGCGAGTCCCGCCCGGTCCAGTGCGATCGCGGCCCCGATTCCGGCGAACCCGGCGCCGACGATGAGGGTGTGGTGGTCGGGCATCGTGCCGCCTTCCGTTGCGGGCCTCGTCTGCCGTTCTAGCCGACACCCCGGCGATCGGTCAAAGGTGACGGTCGACCGGTCAGCGGTGCAGCGCCGCGCGCAACGCGGCGAACCCCCGGTCGGCCGCCGCCGTCGCCGCGGGCACCACGCCCGCGTAGCCGAGGTACCCGTGCACCAGCGTCTCGGCGTGGTGCAGCTCGACGGGGACGCCCGCCGCGCGGAGCAGTTCGGCGTACCGGATGCCGTCGTCGCGCAGCGGGTCGTGCCCCGCGACCGCGATGTAGGCCGGCGGTAGCCCGGTGAAGTCGCTCGCCCGGCCCGGTGCCAGCCCCGGCGGCAGGTCCGCCGGGTCGTGGGCGCCGGCGTACCAGCCCGCGAAGCCGGCGACCGCGTCGCGGTCGAGGATCGGTGCGTCGGCGTTCTCGATGGCCGAGGGCAGCGTGAGGTCCCACAGCGTGCCCGGGTACCAGAGCAGCTGGAACGTGATCGGCGGTCCGCCGTGGTCGCGCGCCCGGTGGGTCATCACCGCCGACAGGTTGCCGCCGGCGGAATCGCCGGCGACCGCCAGGCGGCTCGCGTCCACGGACAGTTCGGCGCCGTGCCCGGCCACCCACGTCAGCGCCGCCCACGCGTCCTCGACCGCGGCCGGGTAGGGGTGTTCGGGCGCCAACCGGTATTCCACCGACACGACGACCGCATCGGCGGCCACCGCATGGTGCCGGCATTCACCGTCGTGGGTGTCGAGGTCGCCTGCCGCGAAGCCGCCACCGTGGAAGAACACCACGACCGGCGGCGGGGACTCCGAGGTGGCGGGCCGGTACACCCGGATCGGGATCTCACCGGCGGGCCCCGGGATCGTCCGGTCCTGCGCCTCGACCTCGGGGTGGACCTCCCGCCTGGGTAGCTCCCGGAGCTTGCGGCGCGCCACCTCGACGCCCTCGTCGACCGAGAGCTGGAACGGCACCGCGTCCAGTACCTTTCTCAGAATGGCGTCGATCGGCGGTTTCTCGTCAGCGACAGACACGACCTCACCGTACGCACACCGGCGGACCGCCCGGTTGTGGGCCGCCGCCGCACTCGTCGCGGCCGGCTACGGCGTGTTCCTGATCGTGACGGCGGTGCGGGTCCCGCCGGGGGCGGAGCTCACCGGCCAGTTCGTCGCCCAGCCCGTGGTCAAGGCGCTGGCCGCGGTGCTGTTGGCGGTCGCGGCGGCGGGCCACCCGATCCGCCGGGAGCGCCGCTGGCTGGTGCCCGCGTTGGCGTTCTCGGCCTGCGGCGATTTCCTGCTGGCGATTCCGTGGTGGGAGCCGTCCTTCGTACTCGGACTCGCGTCGTTCCTCGTCGCCCACCTGTGCTTCCTGGCCGCGCTGCTCCCGCTCGCCGCCCGGTCGGCCCCGCGATCGGTGGCGGTCGCGCTCACGGTGGCGGCGTGCGGCGCGCTGCTGGTGTGGTTCTGGCCGCGGCTCGTCGAGGACGGGATGGCCGTCCCCGTCACCGCGTACATCGCGGTGCTCGGGGCGATGGTGTGCGCCGCGCTGCTGGCCAGGCTGCCCACGCCGTGGACCGCGCTCGGTGCGGTGTGCTTCGCGGTGTCGGACGCGATGATCGGCATCGGCCGGTTCGTCCTCGACTCCGAGGCGCTCGCGGTCCCGATCTGGTGGGTCTACGCCGCGTCGCTGCTGCTGATCACCGCGGGCCTCTTCTTCGGCCGTACGGTAAACCGCCACGAAACCTGAGTTGACCGGACCGAAACGTAGCGTGGCTAACGTCGCGCCATGAGCGGAACACACGGCTTCGGGCGCAGAGGATTCCTCCAGACGGCAGTGGTCGGTGTCGGGGCCGGCGCAGTGGTCGCGGCCTGCGCCAGGAACACGTCGACGGCCACCGCGTCCGAACTGCCCTACACGTCGATCCCGGTGTTGCAACCGGGCCAGGGTGACCGCAGCGGCGACCACTACCTGTCGTCGCTGCCCGATCAGGTGCTGTGGGGGTACGTGCCCACCGTGCACGCCACGCCGGTGCTCCGGATGCGGTCCGGGCAGACCGTCACGATCGACGCCGTCTCCCACGAGGGGATCCTCGAGGACCAGGGCCGCAACCCGGTGGAGTATTTCGGCGGGCTGGGTGTCGGCGAGTCGGATGTCCTGGAGGACGCGAAAGTCATTGCCGCCGAATACAACCGGACTCCCCGCAACTTCGCCAAGGACGGTCCGCACGTGGTGACGGGACCGATCTTCGTGGAGGGTGCCGAACCCGGCGACGTGCTGAAGATCGAGACGCTCGAGACGGTCCCGCGGGTGCCCTACGGCGTGGTGTCGAGCCGGCACGGCAAGGGCGCGCTCGGCCTGACCGCCGACAAGGCCGCGCCCGCGGGCATCTCGCTCGCCGAGGTGATGCCGCCCCCGGGCACCGACGGGCGGTCCCGTCCCGACCCGACCACCTGGGGTGACGTCTCGGTGTTCACCCCGGTGGAACAGGGCCGGGGCGTCATGCCCGTCGGTACCAGCGCTTCGGTGCGGTTCCCGCTCAACCCGTTCATGGGGATGATGGGTGTCGCGTTCGCCCGGGATGAGGGTCTCAACGCCCCGAACGCGAACTCGATCCCGCCGACGATCGCCGGGGGCAACATCGACATCAAACTGCTCGGCGTCGGATCGACGTTCTACCTGCCGGTGTTCGCCCCGGGTGCGCTGTTCTACGTCGGGGATCCGCACATGGCGATGGGGGACGGGGAGGTGGCACTGACGGCGATGGAGGGTTCGCTGCGCGGCACGTTCCGGCTCACGGTGTGCAAACCGGGCTCCGGCGACGCGCCCAGCGTGGCCTATCGCTACCCGTTCGCCGAGACCGAGCGGGCCTGGATACCGATCGGGCTGTCGGATCCGGACGGCGCCGTCGGCGGGCAGGGCAGCGACCTCGACGTCGCGATGCGCCGTGCCGTCGTCAACGCCTTGGACTATCTCGAGCGCGACCGCGGGATGGACCGCGCCACCGCCTACGCCTACCTCTCCGCCGCAGGTGATTTCACCATCTCCCAGGTGGTCGACCGCACCGTCGGTGTGCACGGCCAGATCTACAAGGAGCACTTCACCCTGTAGCCGGGCTGTCCGCGCCGTCTGCTAGAGGTGTGCGGTGACCAAAACCCGGCAGCCGGCCGAACACGAGCCGATCGCGCGCGTGCTGCCGATGCTGTCGGTGCCCCATCTCGACCGGGAATTCGACTACCTGGTGCCGGCCGAGTGCTCCGACGACGCCCAGCCCGGGGTGCGCGTGCGCGTGCGCTTCCACGGCCGGTTGGTCGACGCGTTCCTGCTCGAGCGGCGCTCCGAGACCGACCACGCGGGGCAGCTCGGCTGGCTGGACCGTGTGGTCTCGCCGCAGCAGGTGCTGACCCCCGACGTGCGCCGGCTCGCCGATGCCGTGGCCGCCCGCTACGCCGGCACCCGCCCGGACGTGCTGCGCCTCGCCGTACCGCCGCGGCACGCCGGCGCCGAGAAGAAGCCGGCCCCCGATCCGGCCCCCGTCGAGGTCCCGGCGGTCGACCTCGCCGCCTGGCGGGCCTATCCGCGCGCCGAACAGTTCCTCGGTGCGGTCGGCGAGGGGCGCGCCGCCCGCGCGGTGTGGCAGGCGCTGCCCGGCGAACGGTGGGCGGCCCGGCTCGCGGAGGCCGCGGCGCTCACGGTCGCCAGTGGTCGCGGCGTGCTGGCGATCGTCCCGGACCAGCGTGACGTCGACGCCCTGCACGCGGCGGCGGTGCCGCTGCTCGCCGAGGACCGGGTGGTCGCACTGTCGGCGGGCCTCGGTCCCTCGCAGCGGTACCGACGCTGGCTGTCGGTGCTGCGCGGCGGTGCCCGCGTGGTGATCGGCACCCGCAGTGCGGTGTTCGCGCCGGTGTGCGACCTCGGGCTGGTGATCGTGTGGGACGACGGTGACGACAGCCTGGCCGAGCCCCGGGCGCCCTATCCGCATGCGCGCGAGGTGGCCATGCTGCGGGCCCACCAGTTACGCTGCGCGGCCCTCATCGGGGGTTACTCCCGCACCGCGGAGGCGCAGGCGCTGGTGCGCAGCAGGTGGGCACACGACCTCGTCGCGCCGCGTCCCGCGGTGCGGGCCGCGGCGCCCCGTGTGGTCGCCCTGGAGGACAGCGGTTTCGAGCAGGAGCGCGACCCGGCCGCGCACACCGCCCGGTTGCCGTCGGTGGCGTTGCGCACCGCCCGCGCCGCCCTGCAGGCGGGCAGGCCGGTGCTGGTGCAGGTACCCCGCCGGGGGTATCTGCCTGCGCTGGCGTGTGCCCGGTGCCGGGCGATCGCCCGGTGCAGACACTGCACCGGCCCCCTGTCGCTGCTCGAGCGCGGCGGTGCGGCGATGTGCCGGTGGTGCGGCCGCGAGGAAGTCGGATTGCGTTGCGGCCGTTGTGGATCGGATTCGGTCCGGGCGGTCGCGGTGGGGGCGCGACGCACCGCCGAAGAGCTCGGCCGCGCGTTCGCGGGCACACCGGTCGTCACCTCGAGCGGTGAGGCGATGGTGGGAACCGTCGCCGACGAACCCGCCCTGGTGGTCGCCACCCCCGGCGCCGAACCGGAAGCCGCCGCCGGCTACGGGGCCGCGCTGCTGCTCGACGCCTGGGCGCTGCTGGGGCGGCAGGATCTGCGGGCGGCCGAGGACACCCTGCGGCGGTGGATGGCGGCCGCGGCGCTGGTGCGCCCACGCGCGGACGGCGGCGTGGTGACCGTGGTCGCCGAGTCGGCGATCCCGACGGTGCAGGCGTTGATCCGCTGGGATCCGGTGGGCCACGCGGAATCCGAACTCGACTCGAGGTCCGAGGTGGGACTGCCGCCCGCGGTGCACATCGCCGCGGTCGACGGGGCGTTCCCGGCGGTGACGGCGCTGCTCGAGACCGCCGACCTGCCCGCCGACGCCGAGCCCCTCGGCCCCGTCGATCTGCCGGTCGGGGCACGGCGCCCGCCCGGCATACCCGCCGATGCCCCGGTGAGCCGGATGCTGGTGCGGGTGCCCCGCGACCGCGGCCTGGCGCTGGCGGCGGCGCTGCGGCGGGGGACCGGGGTGCTCAGCGCCCGCCACGACACCGATCCGGCTCGCGTACAGATCGACCCGTTGCACATAGGGTGAGGCGAACCCACCGGACGGGAGGACGGCATGCGGCGCGTGTTCGCGTGGTCGATCACCTTGTTGCTCATCGCCATCGGGCTGCTGTGGCCGCTGGTGTTCGACGGCGGATCGGGTGGCGGCACCGTCGACGACCCGATGGTGATCCGGGACTACCGGGCCGACTTCACCGTCGCCGACGACGGCGAACTCACCGCGGTCGAGACGATCACGGGCGAGTTCCCGTCGGACCGGCACGGCATCTTCCGCTACTGGGATGTGGCCAACCCGAACGACGACCGGATCCGGCAGTGGCCCGAGGTCGAGTCGGTCACCCGCGACGGCGAACCCGAACCCTTCGAACTGCAGTGGGAGAACGGCAAGAGATTCCACGTCGCCAAGGTCGGCTCCGCCGACGTGACGCTCACGCCGGGCCTGCACGTCTACGAGATCCGTTACCGCATCCCCGGTGTGCTCGATCCGGGGGACACCGGCGCCGACCGCCGTTTCGCCACCACCACCGGTGATCCGAACGCGCCGTCGACGTTCTTCTGGAACGTCATCGCCCCGTCGTGGAACAACCGGATCGACCGCGCCGAGATCACCGTGACCCTGCCCGCCGACGTCACCGGCGTTCAGTGCAGCGTCGGATACGGCGTCGGCCGGGCGTGCGACGAGGTGACCGCGACCGGCCGCACCGTGCGCATCGAGGCGCGCGACCTGCCGCCACGCACCCCGGTCACCGTCCGCACCGGCGTCGACGCCGACCCGCCTGCGCGCGCGGAACTGCCCTGGCCCCACCGCTGGGACCGGATCCTCGGCAGCTCGGTCGACGGTCTGGCCTGGATGCTGGGGCTCAGTGCCCTGGCCGCGCTCGGCGGATACCTGTGGACCCGCTCGGCCATCGAACGCGCACCGGCGTTCCCGCTGCAGTACGCCCCGCCGCCCGGCATCGGACCCGTCCAGGCCGAGTACCTCCGTACCGAGAAGGTGCCCGGTCACGGGCTGACCGCCACGCTGTTCCACCTCGCCGAACAGGACCTCGTCACGCTGCGCCAGGTGAACGCGAAACAGTGGGAGGTGCGCGGCACCGCAGGCAAGAGCCGGTGGGCCGATGCGGACCCGGTCGGGGTCGCGGTCGGATCGGCCCTCAAGGTCATCGGCACCGGCACCGAGTTCGAGGCCAAACACACCGCGAAGAGCGGGGAGAAGCTCAGCAAGGCCCGCACCGATATGGCCGCCGCGGCGAAGAAGTGGGCGCTCGACGAGGGTCTGATGGTCACCCGCCGTCGTGAGGGCTGGCTGCAGACCGCGAACATCCTGGCCGCGGTGCTCGCGGTGTGCGGGTTCCTGGGCTGGGGTTTCGACACCACCGTGGCGGGCCTGCCGTTCGCGGTGTTCTTCGTCGCGACGATCCCCGCCTGGTTCGGCGGCCTCGGCACCCGCCGCACGCCCGAGGGCCGCCGACTGTGGTCGCAGGTCGGCGGATTCCACCGGATGCTGTGCACCGACTCGGCCGAAGCCCGCTTCGACTTCGCCGCGCGCAAGGACCTCTACACCGCGTACCTGCCGTTCGCGACCGCGGCGGGCGTGGCCGCCCTGTGGGCCAAGAAGTACGAGATGGTGATGGGAGTGCCTGCGCCGCAACCGGAGTGGTACCAGACGTCGTCCCCGTCGGGTTCGGGGTTCACCGGTGGCTCCGGCGGCAGCGGCGTGTTCGACAGTTTCGAATCGTCGCTGTCGTCGTCGATCAGCGCCTACACGGCATCGCAGGCGGCCTCCTCGTCGTCGAGCAGCAGCAGCAGCGGCAGCAGCTTCTCCGGCGGTGGCGGAGGCGGCGGAGGTGGAGGAGGAGGCGGTTCATGGTGAGCTTCGTGTTGGTGCTCGTCCTGGTGCTGGCGGTGCTCGCACTGGCCGGTTTCGTGGTGGGCTACAACAGACTCCGCGCGGCCGACGTCCGGGTCGCCGAGGCGTTGGCCGGTATCGACGTCGAACTCACCCGTCGGGCGTCGTTGATCCCCAGCCTGGTCCACACCGTGCAGACGTTCGCCGCCCACGAGAAGGCGATCCTCGACCACGTCGGCACCGCGCGCGCGGCCGTGACGTCGGCGACGGCGGGCCGGTCGGTGGCGCAGCGCAGCGCCGCGGAGAGGGAACTCGACACCGCCGTCGGCCAGGTGCTCGCGCTCGGCCAGGCCTATCCGAAGCTCAGCTCCTCGGCGAACTTCCTCGATCTGCAGCGCAACCTCGCCGACACCGAGAACACGCTCGCCTTCGCGCGGCAGTACTACAACGACGCGGTCGCCACCCTCAACCGGCTCACCACCACGATCCCGTGGATGTTCGTGGCGGGCCCGGCCGGGGTGTCCGAGCGCGAGTACTACCAGACCCCACGATGAGCTCTCCCTAGACTGTCTCGGTGCGTCTCGTCTTCGCCGGTACCCCCGAACCCGCCCTGCCCTCGCTGCAGCGGCTGATCGACTCACCCCGGCACGAGGTGGCCGCGGTGCTGACCCGCCCCGACGCGGCGGCGGGCCGCCGCGGCACGCCGTCCCCGTCGCCGGTCGCACGGCTGGCACTCGACCACGGCATCCCGGTGCTGCGGCCGCCGAAGCCGAACTCCGAGGAGTTCGTCGCCGAACTGCGCGAACTGGCGCCGGACTGCTGTGCCGTCGTCGCCTACGGCGCCCTGCTGTCGGAGCGATTGCTCGCCGTCCCGGCCCACGGTTGGGTCAACCTGCACTTCTCGCTGCTGCCGGCCTGGCGGGGCGCCGCCCCCGTGCAGGCCGCGATCGCCGCCGGTGATGCGGTGACCGGCGCGACCACCTTCCTCATCGAGCCGGCACTGGACTCCGGCCCGGTGTACGGCGTGGTCACCGAGACGATCCGCCCGGCCGACACCGCGGGCGAACTCCTCACCCGCCTCGCCGATTCCGGCGCCCGCCTGCTCGAGAGCACGCTGGACGGCATCGCCGACGGCCGCCTGCAGGCGGTGCCGCAACCCGCCGACGGCGTCACCGTCGCCCCGAAGATCACGGTGGACGAGGCCCGGGTCCGGTGGGATCTGCCCGCCCACGTCGTGGACCGCCGGATCCGCGCCGTCACCCCGAACCCGGGCGCCTGGACGGTCATCGGCGACGTGCGGCTGAAACTGGGACCGGTGACCGCCGAATCCTCGGATGAGACCGAACCCCTGGCCCCGGGCGCGCTGCGCGTGCTCAAGAACGCGGTGCTCGTCGGCACCGCGTCCGACCCGGTGCGGCTCGGCACGGTTCAGCCGCCGGGCAAGAAACCCATGAACGCCGCCGACTGGGCTCGCGGCGCCCGCCTCGACGCGTCGGTGGCGGCGCAGTGACCCGGCCCCCGCAACGTCCGCAGCGCAACCGTCCCCAGCGGCGCACACCGCTGGACCCGGCCCGCCGCGTCGCGTTCGACGTGCTGCGCGCGGTGGACGAACGCGACGCCTACGCCAACCTCGCGCTCCCCGCAATGCTCACCGAGCGCGGCCTCGAAGGCCGCGACGCCGCGTTCGCCACCGAACTCACCTACGGCACCTGCCGCAGCCGCGGCCTGCTCGACGCGGTCATCGAGAGCGCCGCGGGGCGTCCGGTGGACCGGATCGACCCGGTGCTGCTCGACCTCCTTCGGCTCGGCACGTACCAGCTGCTGCGCACCCGGGTCGAACCCCATGCCGCCGTGTCCACGACGGTCGAACAGGCCGGTATCGAGTTCGACACGGCGCGAGCCGGTTTCGTCAACGGCGTACTGCGCAGAATCGCCGGCCGCGACGAGGCGTCCTGGGTCGCGGAGCTCGCGCCGCCCGCCGACACCGACCCGGTCGGGCACATCGCGTTCAGCCATGCGCATCCGCGATGGGTCGCCCAGGCCTTCGCCGATGCGCTCGGCGCCCGCGCCGGTGAGCTGGAGGCACTGCTCGCCAGCGACGACTCACGCCCGGTGGTGCACCTCGCCGCCCGCCCCGGCGTCCTGGGCGCCGAGGAGCTCGCCGCGGCGGTCGGCGGCGAGGTGGGCCGGTATTCGCCGTACGCGGTGTACCTGCCCGGCGGCGACCCGGGCCGTCTGGAGCAGGTCCGCGACGGCCGCGCGCTGGTCCAGGACGAGGGCAGCCAGCTGGTGGCGCGCGCGCTCACCCTGGCACCCGTCGACGACGACCGCGGCCGCTGGCTCGACCTCTGCGCCGGGCCGGGCGGGAAGACCGCGATGCTGGCTGCGCTCGCCCCCGGCCCGGTCACCGCGGTCGAACCGGCCCCGCGCCGCGCCGAGATGGTCGAGGACAACACCCGCGGCCTCGACGTGACGGTGCTGCGCGTCGACGGCCGCGACCCCGGTGTGGAGCCGGGTTTCGACCGGGTGCTCGTCGACGCGCCGTGCACCGGGCTGGGTGCGCTGCGGCGGCGGCCCGAGGCGCGCTGGCGCAGGCAACCCGGCGACGTACCCGGCCTGGCCAAGCTGCAGCGCGAGCTGTTGGCCTCGGCGATCCGGCTCACCCGTCCTGGCGGCGTCGTGCTGTACGCGACGTGTTCACCGCATCTGGCCGAGACGGTGGGCGTGGTCGCCGACGCGGTGCGCCGCCACCCGGTCACCGCGCTGGACACCCGGGCGCTGTTCGACCCGGTCGACGACCTCGGCGACGGACCCCACGTCCAGCTATGGCCGCACCGCCACGGTACGGACGCGATGTTCGCCGCAGCGCTGCAAGTAATCTGATCCGCATGGCGCACCCCCTCATCGCACCGTCGATTCTGTCCGCCGACTTCGCCCGGCTCGCGGACGAGACCGCCGCGGTCACCGGCGCCGACTGGCTGCACGTCGACGTGATGGACAACCACTTCGTGCCGAACCTGACCCTCGGGCTGCCCGTCGTGGAATCGCTGCTCGAGGTGACCGACATCCCGATGGACTGCCACCTGATGATCGAGAACCCCGAGCGGTGGGCGCCGCCGTACGCCGAGGCCGGCGCGCACAATGTGACGTTCCACGCGGAGGCCACCGACAACCCCGTCGCCGTCGCCCGCGACATCGCCGCCGCCGGCGCCAAGGCCGGGCTGGCGGTGAAGCCGGGCACCCCGATCGACCCCTACCTGGAGATCCTGCGGGAGTTCGACACCTTGCTGATCATGTCGGTCGAACCCGGTTTCGGGGGCCAGAAGTTCATCCCCGAGGTGCTGCCGAAGGTCGGCATCGTGCGGCGACTGGTCGACGCGGGTGAGTTGACGGTGCTGGTGGAGATCGACGGCGGCATCAACGAGGACACCATCGCCGAGGCCGCCGAGGCCGGAGTCGACTGTTTCGTCGCCGGATCGGCCGTGTACAGCGCGGCGGATCCGGCCGCGGCGGTGCGTTCGCTGCGTGACCAGGCCGCCGCCGCGTCCAAGCATCTGTCCTGATGACACCCGAGGCCGCGATGGCGCTCGCCGTCGAACAGGCCGACCGCGTCAAGGGTGGCACGTATCCGAATCCCCCTGTGGGAGCGGTCATCCTGGATGCCGACGGGGAGGTCGCCGGTCTCGGCGCGACCCAGCCGCCGGGCGGCCCGCACGCCGAGGTGATGGCGTTGCGCGCAGCCGGCCGGAAGGCGGCGGGCGGCACCGCGGTGGTCACACTGGAGCCCTGCAACCACCACGGCCGGACCCCGCCGTGCGTGGATGCGCTCCTGGCGGCCGAGGTCTCGGCCGTCGTGTTCGCGGTGCCCGATCCGAATCCGGTGGCGGCCGGGGGAGCGGTCCGGCTCGGTGACGCCGGTGTCGCGGTGACCGCGGGGGTGCTCGGCGATGTCGTCGCCGGCGGGGTGCTGCGTGAGTGGCTGCACAAACAGCGGACCGGCAAACCCCATGTGACCTGGAAGTTCGCGACGAGTGTGGACGGCCGCAGCGCCGCAGCCGACGGCAGCAGTCAGTGGATCACCAGCGAGGCCGCCCGCCTCGACGTGCACCGCCGCCGGGCCGTCGCGGACGCCATCGTGGTCGGCACCGGCACGGTGTTCGTCGACGATCCGGTGTTGACCGCGCGGCTGCCCGACGGGAGTCTGGCCGAACGGCAACCGCTGCGGGTGGTGGTCGGCGAGCGCGAGGTCTCCGCGGATTCCCGTGTGATGAACGACGATTCGCGCACCATGGTGATCCGGACACGCGACCCGCAGGAGGTGCTCAGGGCCCTGTCCGATCGCACCGACGTCATCCTCGAGGGCGGTCCGACGCTGGCGGGTGCGTTCCTGCGGGCCGGCGTGATCGACCGGATCGTGGCCTACGTCGCACCGATCCTGCTCGGCGGGCCGGTCACCGCCGTCGATGACGTGGGTGTGCTGAGCATCGCCCACGCCCAGCGGTGGCGCTTCGACGGGATCACCCCGATCGGGCCCGACGTGCTGCTGTCCCTGATTCCCGGATGACCGCGGTTCCCCGGGTCCACCCACCGGCCTGACAGCCGACACGCGGCGTTTTCCCAGTTCGGAGGACCCACTCCGGCGACCCGCATCGGTACACTCGTACCGAAGCGCTTTCACCGACGATGTGCGCGCGATGAGCACGAACAAAGGACGTCGAGCGTGACCGCACTACAGGACTGGCTCAGTCTCCCCGCCGCCGCGCCCCGCGCCGTAGGGTCGTTCGTCTGGGGCCCGCTGCGCAGCGTGCTCCCGAGCCGCCCAGACGCCCCGGAGGGCTACCGCCTGATGCGGCCCGGTCTCGAGCGCTGCTGAGTCACCCCTCGGTGCGGTGCCTGCCGGGTGGCGTCTGCCGCGGCATGCGCGTGGTCTGATCACCGCTCCCGGTGCCGAACGCCTGCGTCGGAGCATCCCCCGCATGCCCGGCGGTCCCTCGGTGCCCCACGACGTCGATGAACTCGGTGGGCGCGTCACCCGCGTCACCCGCGTCGCCGGGCACGGCGGGTTCGTCGGCATGTTCGTGTCGCCCGCTGATCAGCAGACCGAGCAGCGCACCGACCACGCAGACGACCGCGGTGACGACGAAGATGTCGCCGTACTGCATCACGTACGCGGTGCGGTAGCGGTCGGCCTCGGCGGCCAACCGTTCGGCCAGTGTGTCGGCCCCGGGCGGGAACGGCAGCGTCTGCAGGTGCTGGTTGAGCCGGTACAGACCCCATGCGGACAGGGCCGCGAGCCCGATCAGCATGCCGACCATGCGGGACACCACGACGGCGGCCGACGCGATGCCGTGCTGCGCGGCAGGCACCACCCGCAGCGACGCCGACGTGAGCGGACCGATCACCAGGCCGAGACCGATCCCGGCGATCACCAGATCGGTGTCGAGGACCGGCAGGCTGATGAAGCCCAGCTCGTGACGGGCGGCGAGCAGGTCGACCGGCCATCTGGACATCAGCAGGTATCCGCCCGCGGCGATCAGCAGACCGACGAACGTCACCAGCCGGTCGCCGACGCGGCTGGCGATCCAGCCGCCGACCACCGCGCCGATCGGCAGGGCGATCAGGAACCGCAGCAGGAGCAGGACGGCCTCGGTCTGATCCTTACCGAGCACGCCCTGACCGAACAGCTCCACGTTGACCAGCGTGACCATCAGCGCCGCGCCCGCGCACAGCGAGGCGCCCAGCGCCGCGAGGAACGGCCGGAAATGCACACCGGCCGGTTCGATCAGGCGGGTGCGGGCGAACCGCTCCCAGACGAAGAACGCCACGAACGCGACGGCGGCGCCGATCAGGGTCGGCGGACCGTAGTCGGGCAGGATCTGTTTGCCGTCCGGCGCCGGGTTGTACAGGCCGATCACGGCCAGCCCGAGCGCGATGGCCAGCAGCACCCCGCCGACGACGTCGACCTTCTCCGGTCGGTCCGATTTCAGCCGGGCAGGCAGGCTGAAGTGGATCAGCACCATCGCGATCACCGCGAGCGGCACGTTGATCCAGAAGACGTCACGCCAGGTGCTCAGCGCCGCCACCACGGCGATGCCGTACAGCGGGCCGAGGACGCTGCCCAGTTCCTGAGCGGCGCCGATGCCGCCGAGCACGGAGGCGCGGTTGCGGGTGGCCCACAGGTCGGCGGCCAGCGCCAGGGTGACCGGCAGCAGGGCGCCGCTGGCGACACCCTGGATGAAGCGTCCGATCACCATGGGGGTCAGGTCGTTGGACAGCGCGGTGACCACCGAGCCGAGGGCGAAGCCGGCGAGGCTGAGCTGCAGCACCAACTTGCGGCCGAACCGGTCGGATGCGCGGCCCAGCAGCGGCATCGCGGCGATGTAGCCCAGCAGATATCCGGTGATGATCGGCGTGACGCGCTGGATCTGGTTGATCGCGATCCCGATGTCGAACATGATGTCGCGGATGATCGCGATCACGACATAGGTGTCGAGCGCGCCGAGCAGGACCGCGAGACTGCCCGCGCTGATCGCGATGCGGCGGCTCCGGCTGCTCGCCGGCGCGGTGGCCTGGCCGAACGTGTCGGTCGGCATCACACCGCGGGCTTTGTGACGGTGACCTGCTTGCCCCAGTCCGACAGCGTCATCGTGACGCTGTTGCCCGCGCTCGGCTCCAGCTTGACCTGCGCCAGGTTGTGGCTGCCCTCTTCTTCGATCCAGGCCGTCGCGGGCACCGGGCCCGTCGCGCCGATCTGGGGGGCGATCGCGTTGACGGCCTCGGCGCTGACGGTGCCCGTCACGCGCACGGTGTCCAGGCCGCTGATGTTCTCGCGGCCCTCGGACTTCGGGTCGCTGAAATTGGAGAGCACGTTGGCCAGGCCCTTGTCGGGGCTGAGGATGGCCGCGACGTCGTAGATGTCGGCGGCGGGGCCGAAGTCCTGGAAGCTGCCCGCGCTGATGGCCCCGTACAGGTTGCCGTCGGCGACCACGAACTCGACGCCGTCGAGGCGCTGGCCGAGGAAGACGATGTTGGCCTTACCGGCGGCCGCCACCGCGGGGGTGTTGGTCAGGTCGCCTTCCAGCGATTCGATCGGCAGCTCTTCGATGGAGCCCTGGACCGTCAGGTTCAGGTGCACGCTCTGCAGATCGCGGGTGGTCTGGGTCGATTGCTGGAGCAGTGTCGCAGCATCGGGCAGTGGTTTGTCGGAGTCCTCGGAGGACGAGGAGCAACCGGCGACGAACATGGCGGCGGCGAGGAGGACGGCGATGAGGGCCTGGGCGGCATGGCGAGGGCTCGTCGGCATGACTTGCATCGTAGAGGGTGGCCCGCCGGGGATCCGGTTGCGCGGTCGGCGCGGACCCGGATCCGCGGGGACTAGCCTGGTCGGGTGTTCACGGGAATCGTCGAAGAAGTGGGCGAGGTCGTCGGCAAAGAAGACCTCACCGACGCGGCGCGGTTGGTGATCCGCGGGCCGGTCGTCACCGCCGACGCCGGCCACGGTGACTCGATCGCGGTCAACGGGGTGTGTCTGACCGTGGTCGAGATCCAGCCGGGCGGCGTGTTCAGCGCCGACGTGATGGGCGAGACGCTCGACCGCTCGAGCCTGGGCGACGTCGGCGTCGGCAGCCGGGTCAATCTGGAGCGGGCCGCCGCGGTCAACAGCCGCCTGGGCGGGCACATCGTGCAGGGCCACGTCGACGGCACCGGTCATGTGATTGCGCGCACACCCTCCGAGCACTGGGAGGTGGTGCGGATCGCGCTTCCGGCGGCGTTGGCGCGCTATGTCGTCGAGAAAGGTTCGATCACCGTCGACGGGGTCTCCCTGACCGTGTCCGGTCTGGGCCGCGACGCCGAAAACGACTGGTTCGAGGTGTCGTTGATCCCCACCACCCGCGAACTCACCGTCCTCGGCACCGCGCCGATCGGCACCCGGGTGAACCTGGAGGTCGACGTCATCGCGAAGTACGTCGAGAGGCTGATGAGCCGTCCCGCTGATTAACACCGGCAATATTCGACGTGCTCCGGTGGTTCATACTGAAGCGAGGACGATGATTTTTCCTGGTTCCGCGTGTCCGGGAACCGGTAAGGGTGGCAGACAATGACCAGGCTCGATTCGGTCGAACGGGCGATCGCGGACATCGCGGCCGGCAAGGCCGTCGTCGTGATCGACGACGAGGACCGCGAGAACGAGGGCGACCTCATCTTCGCCGCCGAAAAGGCCACCCCGGAACTCGTCGCGTTCATGGTCCGCTACACCTCCGGCTACCTCTGCGTCCCGCTCGACGGCGCGATCTGCGACCGGCTCGGGCTGCTGCCGATGTACGCGGTCAACCAGGACAAGCACGGCACCGCCTACACCGTGACCGTCGATGCGAAAAACGGTGTGGGAACCGGTATCTCAGCTTCCGACCGGGCCACCACGATGCGTCTGCTGGCCGATCCGACCTCCACCGCCGACGAGTTCACCAAACCCGGCCACGTGGTGCCGCTGCGCGCGAAAGACGGTGGGGTGCTGCGCCGTCCGGGCCACACCGAGGCCGCGGTGGATCTGGCCCGCCTCGCCGGTCTGCAGCCCGCAGGCACGATCTGCGAGATCGTCAGCCAGAAGGACGAAGGCGCGATGGCGCAGACCGACGAACTGCGGATCTTCGCCGACGAGCACAACCTCGCGCTGATCTCCATCGCCGACCTCATCGAGTGGCGTCGCAAGCACGAACGTCACATCGAGCGCATCGCCGAGGCCCGCATCCCCACCCGCCACGGCGAGTTCCGCGCGGTCGGCTACACGAGCATCTACGACGACGTCGAACACGTGGCGCTGGTCCGCGGCGACATCGCCGGGCCCCACGGGGACGGTCACGACGTGCTCGTGCGGGTGCACTCCGAATGCCTGACCGGCGACGTCTTCGGATCCCGGCGCTGCGACTGCGGCCCACAACTCGACGCCGCGATGGCGATGGTCGCCAACGAGGGCCGCGGCATCGTGCTCTACATGCGCGGTCACGAGGGCCGCGGTATCGGGCTCATGCACAAACTGCAGGCCTACCAGCTGCAGGACGCCGGCGACGACACCGTCGACGCGAACCTCAAGCTCGGGCTGCCCGCCGACGCCCGCGACTACGGCATCGGCGCCCAGATCCTCGTCGACCTCGGTGTGCGGTCGATGCGCCTGCTGACCAACAATCCCGCCAAACGCGTCGGACTGGACGGCTACGGCCTGCACGTCATCGAGCGGGTTCCGCTGCCGGTCCGGGCCAACGCCGAGAACATCCGCTACCTGATGACCAAGCGGGACCGGATGGGTCACGACCTCACCGGACTCGACGAGTACGACGAGGCCAACAGCATGGACGACTACGACGAAGGTGTGTACCTGCTCGGCGACCGCCGCCCGACCGACCTCGGCGGCGCCCGGTGAGCGGTGGCGCGGGTGTGCCGGAGCTGCCCGAGCTCGACGCGGCCGGTATGAAGGTGGGCATCGTGGCGAGCACGTGGCATTCCACGATCTGCGACGCCCTGCTCGACGGTGCCCGCAAGGTCACCGAGGCCGCCAACGTGAGCGACCCGACCGTGGTGCGGGTGCTCGGTGCGATCGAGATCCCCGTCGTCGCCCAGGCGCTCGCGGCGGACCACGACGCGGTCGTCGCGCTCGGGGTCGTGATCCGCGGGCAGACACCGCATTTCGACTATGTGTGTGACGCGGTGACCCAGGGTCTGACGCGGGTCTCGCTCGACGCCTCGACACCGGTCGCCAACGGCGTCCTGACCACCAACACCGAAGAGCAGGCGCTCGACCGCGCGGGGCTGCCCGGCTCGGCCGAGGACAAGGGCGCGCAGGCCGCCGCCGCGGCGCTGTCCACCGCGCTGACGCTGCGGGGGCTGCGCGGACGCTCATGAGTGACTGGGAAGTGGTGATCCGACCGCACCTGACGCCGTACTTCGCCTACGCAGCGGCGGCGATCATCGTGGCCGCGCACGTCACCGTCGGGTTCCTGCTCAAGATCGGTTCGAGCGGCGTCATCTTCCAGACCGCCGACCAGGTGGCGATCGCGCTGCTCGGCGTGATCATCGGCGCGGTGGTGACACTGTTCGCCCGCCCGCGGGTGCGGGTCGGCCCGCGCGGTCTGTCGGTGCGCAACCTCTGGTCCGACCGCGTTCTCGAGTGGTCCGACGTGGTCGGTGTGTCTTTCCCGGTCGGCGCCCGGTGGGCCCGGGTCGACCTGCCCGACGACGAGTACATCCCGTTGATGGCCATCCAGGCCGTCGACAAGGAGCGCGCCGTCGAGGCGATGGAGCAGCTGCGGGAGGCGCTGGCGCGCCACCGCTCACACAGCCAGTGACCTCACACAGCCAGTGACATGGCCAGCTCGTGGCGCGGCCCCACGGTCGCGGCCGAGATCCGGAACCCGACGCTGTGGTACACCGCACGCGCCACCGCGTTGTCGGCGGCCACCCGCAGCGTCACGGTGCGCACCCGCTGGCTGCGCGCCCAGTCCACCGCCGCCTCGACCAGGGGGCGGGCCAGCCCGTGGCCCCGCGCATCTGGAGCCAGCCACAGCGAGTAGAGGTACACCGACTGCGGATTCTCCCGTTGGGCGCTGATCAGCCCGGCCGGGGGACCGTCGACGAGCAGCGCGAACTGCGCGTGCTCGCGCAGCCGGCGGCGCCACTGCGCGGCGGTGAAGGACGATTCGTGCCGGTACTGGGGGTCGTCGACACCGAGCGAATCGTCGAGCGCCCGTAACCGCACCACGGCGAACTGCTGCCAGTCGGCTTCGGTCAGCCGGGTGACGTGCGGTGCGGTCACTCGGTCCGCATCCCCAAGTCGCTAGGCTCCCGCCCGCCGGCCGTCGCCCATGACCATTCCCTCGCGGCGCGGGTCGGCGCCGCCGATCCAGCCGGCGTCGTCGCGGACGATCGCCGACAGCCCGCTGGACTGGTCGGCGAGGTCGACGCGGTGACCGAGTCGGCGCAGACCGGTCACGAGCGGATCGTGGTCACCGTTGTCGGCGATGTCGACGTTGGGATGTTCACCGCCGACGTTGGTCTCCGGGGTGTTGTCTGCCCCGAAATCCACCATGCCCACCGCCTGCTGCGGGTCCAGGCCCCAATCCAACAGTCCGACAAGGGTTTTCACCACGAACTGGATGATCACCGCGCCGCCGGGGGAGCCGAGCACCGCGTACAGCGGACCCCGGGTGCCGGGCGGCGCGGGCGGGCCGGCCGGCACCCGGGGTCCGCTGTAG
>NZ_LQIV01000007.1 GCF_001500125.1 Mycobacterium sp. IS-1742
CACGCCGCCAGCGTTCGTCCTGAGCCAGGATCAAACTCTCCAAACAAAACCTCAAAAAGGCAATCAGGAAAATCCGATCACAACCAGAAACATCTGGCAAAAAACAACCACACCCCTAAACGGGAAAAAGAGGCATGGCACAACAAAAAACAACAAACAAAAACCACCAAACACACTATTGAGTTCTCAAACAACACACCCGCTGAGCAGGCAACCCCGATACTGTACTGCATTGTTTCGAGGAAGTCAACCAGGTTCCTCCCGGGCCTTTCGGCCGGGGGCCTGCGGTATGTCCGATAGCTTACGCACAGGTTGCGCTGATGCCAAAATCGCCTGGTCAGAGCCCTGCCAACCGCTATTTGGGCGGCGTCAGCGGTCCGGCGGCTACACCACGCGCTCGATCTCGGCGCCCAGGCTCTGGAGGTTCTCCACGAACAGCGGATAGCCGCGGTCGATGTGGAACACGTCGTGGACCTCGGTGTCGCCGTCGGCGACCAGGCCGGCGAGCACCAGGCCCGCGCCGGCCCGGATGTCCGACGACCACACCGGGGCGCTCGACAACTGCGGGATCCCCCGCACCACGGCGTGGTGCCCGTCTGTGCGGGCGTCGGCGCCCAGCCGGATCATCTCCTCGACGAACCGGAACCGCGCTTCGAAGACGTTCTCCGTGATCATCGACGTGCCGTCGGCGATGGCCGCCAACCCGATCGCCATCGGTTGCAGATCGGTCGGGAACCCGGGGAACGGCAGGGTCGCGACGTTGACCGCCTTCGGCCGCTCGTACTGCACGACCCGGAAACCGTTGTCGTCCTGGGTGACGGTCGCGCCGGCGTCGTGCAGTTTGTGCAGCACCAACTGCAGGTGCTGCGGGTCGACGCCGGTGACCGAGATGTCCCCGCGGGTCATCGCCGCGGCGATCCCCCACGTCGCGGCGACGATCCGGTCGCCGATCACCCGGTGTTCGGTGGGATAGAGACGGTCGACACCCGTGATCGTCAGCGTGGACGACCCGGCGCCGGTGACCTGCGCCCCCATCTGGTTGAGCATCGCGCACAGATCCACCACGTCCGGCTCCCTGGCCGCGTTGTGGATCGTCGTCACCCCCGTGGCGAGCACCGCCGCCATCAGGATGTTCTCGGTGGCCCCGACCGACGGGAACTCCAGCTGGATCTCCGCGCCGTGCAGTTCGTCGGCCTCGGCGACCACGCATCCGTGCTCGATGTTGCAGCGGGCCCCGAGCTGGCGCAGCCCCGCCTGATGCATGTCCAGCGGTCGCGATCCGATCGCATCGCCGCCGGGCAACGCCACACGGGCGCGCTTGCACCGCCCGACCAGCGGACCCAGCACACACACCGAGGCGCGGAACTGGCGCACCGCGGCGAAGTCGGCGTCGTACTTCGGTTCGTCCGGTGAGGTGATGCGCACGACGTCGCCGTCGAGCTCGACTGTGGCGCCGAGCCCGCGGAGCACCTCGGCCATCAACGGGACGTCGAGGATGTCGGGGCAGTTCGTGATCGTGCTCGTGCCCTCGGCCAGCAGCGACGCGGCCATCAGCTTCAGCACGCTGTTCTTCGCTCCACCCACCGCGACTTCGCCCGATAACCGGTTGCCGCCGGTCACCACGAATCGCTCGCTCACGCCGGTCAGTGTAAACAGCGGCTCCGGCCATGTCAGTTTCCGAGGAGGTCTGCACACCGTGCGCGCCTAGTACGGTTTGAGCCATGGCCGTGCATCTGACCCGCATCTACACCCGCACCGGTGACGACGGGACCACGGGACTCAGCGACTTCAGCCGTGTGAGCAAGAACGACCCGCGCCTGGTCGCGTACGCCGACTGTGACGAGACGAACGCCGCCATCGGCGTCGCGATCGCACTCGGCGATCCGCCGGAGCGCATCTGCGCCGTCCTGCGCCAGGTCCAGAACGACCTGTTCGACGCGGGTGCGGACCTGTCCACCCCGGTCGCGGAGAATCCCGAGTACCCGCCGCTGCGCATCGCGCAGGGTTACATCGACCGACTCGAGTCCTGGTGCGACGAGTTCAACGAGCCGCTGCCGGCACTGACCTCGTTCATCCTGCCGGGCGGGACACCGTTGTCGGCGCAGCTGCACGTCGCGCGCACGGTGGCCCGGCGCGCCGAGCGCTCGGCGTGGGAGGCGGTGGCCGCGCACGGCGAGACCATCAGCGTGCTGCCGGCGAAGTACCTCAACCGGCTGTCGGATCTGCTGTTCATCCTGTCGCGCGTCGCCAATCCCGACGGCGACGTGCTGTGGAAACCCGGCGGATGAGCGCTTGCGCGAAGACCATCGAACCCGGCGGATGAGCGCCTGCTAGACGCTGCGGCGCCGGGCCCGCGGCGACGGCCGCGATTCGAGCCAGGACAGGAACGCCGTCAGCGCTCCCCGGTCCAGCGCGATCTCGTAGCCGCGCCGGCGTTCGGGGCTGGTGTCGCGCAGTTCCAGCACGACGATCTCGTGAGTCATGATGTCGAACTCGTCACCGCGCGGACTGCGCCGGGACACGATCTCCAGACCACGTCGGCTGAGCCGGCGATCGGGCCACCAGCGCAGGCTCGACAACCGGTAGAAGCCGGCTTCGCCTCCGCGGTAACGCATGACCCCGTGCCGCCAGCCGTGGCCGCCGACCGCGGGGACGTCACGCAGGATGGCCGCCGTGCCACCGACCTGACGCAGTTTCCACAGGCGGTAGGACAGCGCGACGACGACCAGCAACAGCACGCCGATGAGCGCGACCATGCCCCACATGGACGCGCTCATCGGTGCCGTTAGTCGATCTGGCCCAGCGCGCGAAGCCGCGCGCGACCCCGTGCGGCCGTCGCCGGGTCGTCGGACTCGGAGTCACGACGAGCCTCGTCGGCGTTGATCTCCGACTCCAGTTCGGCCGTCTCGGCGAGGATGATCACACCGGACTCGGTCACCGACATGAAGCCACCGCCGACCGCGACGCGCAGATCCTCCTCGCCCTCGCGCTCGACGCGCACCATGGCGTCGTCGACGAGTTGAGCCACCAGAGGGATGTGCCGCGGCAGGATGCCGATCTCACCGGAGGTGGTGCGGGTGAAGACGAACGTCGCCTTACCCGACCAGATCTCCCGCTCGACGGCGACGATGTCAACGTCAAGGTCGGCCATCGTTAGGCGTCCTTGTCTGCGTCGTCGCCCTTGTCGTCACCCTTGGAGTCGCTCTTGGAGTCGCTCTCGACCGGCGCGCCGTCGCTGCCGCCGTCCTCCATCTTCGCGCCGAGGCTCTCGGCCTTGCGCTGCAGGTCCTCGAGACCGCCGATGAGGAAGAACGCCTGCTCGGGCAGGTGATCGAAGTCGCCCTTGGAGAGCTTGTCGAACGCCTCGATGGTCTCCTTGAGCGGCACCGTCGAACCGGGCTGGCCGGTGAACTGCTCGGCGGCCATCATGTTCTGGCTCAGGAAGCGCTCGATGCGGCGCGCGCGCTGCACGAGCTGCTTGTCCTCCTCCGCGAGCTCGTCGATACCGAGGATCGCGATGATGTCCTGGAGGTCCTTGTAGCGCTGCAGGATGCGGATGACTTCCTGGGCCACGCGGTAGTGCTCGTCACCGACGACCGAGGGGTCGAGGATGGTCGAGCTGGAGGCCAGCGGGTCCACCGCCGGGAAGATGCCCTTCGAGAACACCGAACGGCTGAGCTCGGTCGTCGCGTCGAGGTGCGCGAACGTCGTGGCGGGCGCCGGGTCGGTGTAGTCGTCGGCGGGCACGTACACGGCCTGCATCGAGGTGATGGAGCGACCGCGCGTCGAGGTGATGCGCTCCTGGAGCTCACCCATCTCGTCGGCCAGGGTCGGCTGGTAACCCACGGCCGACGGCATACGGCCGAGCAGCGTGGACACCTCGGAACCGGCCTGGGTGAACCGGAAGATGTTGTCGATGAACAGCAGCACGTCCTGCTGCTTCTCATCGCGGAAGTACTCCGCCATCGTCAGCGCCGACAGGGCGACGCGCATACGCGTGCCGGGCGGCTCGTCCATCTGGCCGAACACCAGCGCGGTGTCCTTGAGCACGTTCGCGTCGCCGAGCTCGACCCAGAGGTCGTTGCCCTCACGGGTGCGCTCACCCACGCCGGCGAACACCGAGGTGCCGCCGAAGTTGCGGGCGATGCGGTTGATCATCTCCTGGATGAGCACGGTCTTGCCCACACCGGCACCACCGAACAGGGCGATCTTGCCGCCGCGGACGTACGGGGTGAGCAGGTCGACGACCTTCAGGCCGGTCTCGAGCATCTCGGTGCGCGGCTCGAGCTCGTCGAAGGCCGGGGGCTTGCGGTGGATGGACCACTTCTCGAAGTCCTTGCCGTAGCCCGGGTCGTCCAGGCAGTCGCCGAGGGCGTTGAACACGTGGCCCTTGACGCCCTCGCCGACGGGCACCGAGATCGAGGATCCGGTGTCCTTGACGTCGACGCCGCGGACCAGGCCGTCCGTCGGCTGCATCGAGATGCAGCGCACCAGGTTGTCACCGAGGTGCTGGGCGACCTCGAGGGTCAGCGTCTTGGCGAGATCCTTGTAGTCGATCTCCGCATGCAGGGCGTTGAACAGCTCCGGCAGGTGCCCGCGCGGGAACTCCACGTCCACCACGGGGCCCGTGACGCGTACGACGCGGCCCGCGAGATCGTTGCTGGTTTCTTTTTCAGCAGTAGCAGTCATTTTCTTATTCGCTTCCTAGCTATTTCGCTGGGCTACTTCTTGGCGGCGTCCGCGAGCGCGTTCGCGCCACCGACGATCTCGCTGATTTCCTGGGTGATCTGGGACTGCCGTTCGCGGTTGGCCATCAGCGTCAGGTCCTTGATCAGGTCGTCGGCGTTGTCGGACGCCGACTTCATGGCGCGCCGGCGCGAGGCCGACTCCGATGCCGCCGCCTCGAGAAGCGCGGCGAAGATGCGCGTCGAGACGTACCGCGGCAGCAGCGCGTCGAACAGCGTCTCGGCGCTCGGCTCGAAGGAGAACAGCGTGTGCGGTTCGTTCTGGTCCTCCTCGCTGTACTCCACCTCCATCGGCGCGATACGTCGGGCGACCGCCGACTGCGAGAGCATCGACCGGAACTCGGTGAACACGATGTGCAGTTCGTCGAGTCCGAGCACGCCGTCCGCACCGGCGTCATCGCCCTCGTCGTCGACGCCGGCCATGAACGCCTCCACCAGCGTGCCGCCGATCTCCTGGGCGTGCTCGTAGTTGGGCCGCTCGGAGAAGCCGGTCCACGACTCGGTGATGTCCCAGTTCCGGAAGCTGTAGTAGCCGAGCGCCTTTCGGCCGACCACGTACAGCACCGGTTCCTTGCCCTCTTCACGCAGCAGCGAGAACAGCTCCTCGGAGCGACGGAACACGTTGGCGTTGTAGGCACCGGCCAGACCACGGTCGGACGACACCACCAGCACGCCGGCCCGCCGCGGCTTCTCACGTTCGACGAGCAGCGGATGGTCCAGGGCGCTGGCGCTGGCGAGTTCCGTCAGCATGTTGGTGATCTCGCGGTCGTAGGGCCGAGCCGCTTCGACTCGAGCCTGCGCCTTGGCGATACGCGAGGTCGCGATCAGCTCCTGGGCCTTGGTGATCTTCTTGATCGACCCGGCGGAGCGGATGCGGCCGCGCAGTTCGCGCAGTGTGGCAGCCATGGGTTATGAGCGCCTTACTTCTTCTTCGGGGCGGGCTTGCGGACCTTCACCGATTCCTTCTCGAGGTCATCCTCGGACATGGCGTCGACGTTCTCGTCGGGCACCACAGACTCACCGCTGGTGGTGGAGAAGCCCTTCTTGAACTCGTTGACCACACCGGCCAGCTTGTCCTCGAGCTCCTCGGAGAGCTTCTTGGAGTCCCGGATCTCGGTGAGGATGTCCTCGTTGGAGGTCCGGACGTGCTCCAGGAGCTCCTGCTCGAAGCGCTGCACGTCCTCGACGGGGACGGTGTCGAGGTGGCCGCGGGTGCCGAGGAAGATCGCGACGACCTGGTCCTCGACCGGCATCGGGCTGTTCTGCGGCTGCTTGAGCAGCTCGACGAGGCGGGCGCCGCGGTCCAGCTGCTTCTTCGACGCGTCGTCGAGGTCCGAGGCGAACGCCGCGAAGGACTCGAGCTCGCGGTACTGCGACAGGTCCAGACGCAGACTGCCCGCCACCTCTTTCATCGCCTTGATCTGCGCGGCGCCACCCACACGCGACACCGACACACCGACGTTGATGGCCGGGCGCACACCCTGGTTGAACAGGTCGGTCTCCAGGAAGCACTGACCGTCGGTGATCGAGATGACGTTCGTCGGGATGTAGGCCGAGATGTCGTTGGCCTTGGTCTCGATGATCGGCAGGCCGGTCAGCGAGCCGCCGCCGAGCTCGTCGGACAGCTTCGCGCAGCGCTCCAGCAGACGCGAGTGAAGGTAGAAGACGTCACCCGGGTAGGCCTCGCGACCCGGCGGGCGGCGCAGCAGCAGCGAGATCGCGCGGTAGGCCTCGGCCTGCTTGGTCAGGTCGTCGAACACGATCAGCACGTGCTTGCCGTCGTACATCCAGTGCTGGGCGATGCTCGAACCGGTGTACGGAGCCAGCCACTTGAAGCCGGCCGAGTCCGAGGCGGGGGCCGCGACGATGGTGGTGTAGTCCATCGCGCCGCCCTCTTCGAGGGTGCGGCGCACGCTGGCGATCGTCGTGCCCTTCTGACCGATCGCGACGTAGACGCAGCGGACCTGCTTGTCCGGATCGCCGGTCTCCCAGTTCTGGCGCTGGTTGAGGATCGTGTCGACGCAGACCGCGGTCTTGCCGGTCTTGCGGTCGCCGATGATCAGCTGGCGCTGGCCGCGGCCGATCGGCGTCTGCGAGTCGATGGCCTTGATACCGGTCTGCAGCGGCTCGCCGACACCCTGGCGCTGCACCACCGAGGGCGCCTGCAGTTCGAGCGCGCGGCGCTCGGTGGTCTCGATGTCGCCGCGGCCGTCGATCGGCTGGCCGAGCGGGTTGACCACGCGGCCGAGGAAGCCGTCACCGACGGGGACGGAGAGCACGTCGCCGGTGCGCTTGACCTGCTGGCCTTCTTCGATCTTGTCGAAGTCGCCGAGGATGACCGCGCCGATGCTGTGCTCGTCGAGGTTCAGCGCGACACCCAGGACACCGCCGGGGAACTCGAGGAGTTCCTGCGTCATCACCGAGGGCAGACCCTCGACGTGCGCGATACCGTCGCCGGCGTCGACGACGGTGCCGATCTCTTCCCGCTCGGTGTCGGTGGCGAAGTTGGCGACGTAGTCCTCGATCGCCCCTTGGATGTCAGCAGCCGAGATAGTCAACTCTGCCATGGGTTCGTCTTCCTGCCTTCGTGTTGAGTCTGGTGGTGTTCGGAGTTAGTCGGGCAGCTGGGTTTCAGCCGAAGCCAGCCGCGAAGCCAGTGACCCGTCGATCACCTCGTCGCCCACGGCGATGGTGAGGCCGCCGAGCATGTCGGGGTCGACGTGCAGCTGCACCGATGCCGGGCGGCCGTAGATCCGGCCGAGCACCTCGGTGAGCCGGGTGCGCTGCGCATCGCTGAGCTCCGCCGCGGCGTTGACGTGCGCCACGACCTCGCCGCGCCGAGCCACTGCGAGCTCGGCCAGTTCACGCACTGCCTCGTCGGCGCGCTCGCCGCGCAGCAGGTCCACCGTCTGCGCCAGCAGCGCCCTGGTGGTCTCCCCCGCCTGGTTCTCGAGCAGCCGGTCCAGTAGACCGATCCGGCCGTCGACGGGGGTGGTGTAGTCACTGAGCACCGAGCTCAACCGCGACTCCGAGTCCAGGATCCGGCTGAACCGGAAGAGCTGGTCCTCGACCTCGCTGGTCTCGTCGTTGCGCTCCGCGCGCACCAGCAGTGCCAGCCGCGCCGTGTGCCGGATCGCGTAGTCCAGATCGGATTCGTCCGACCACCGTTGCGTCACAGCGGCTTTGACGACCTCGAGCGCGGTGTCCGAGACCTTGCCGGAGAGCACGGCCTCCGCCAGGTTGGCCTTCGCCTCGCCGTTCTCGGTGGGCTCGCCGAAGTGCTTGCTCAACACCGGCTCGGTCTTGAGCAGCTTGGCGACGGCCGCCAGGTCGTCGGCGAGCGACGTCAGGCCGTCGGCGTCGACGTCGGCGGTCAGCTCGTCGAACCGCGACACCAGCGCCTTGAGCGCTTCCCGGCTCGTCGAGCGCAGCCGCGCACCCACGGCGTCGCCGAGCACGGCATCCGAAGGCGCCATGGCGTCGAGTTCGTCGAGGAACCGGTCGACGGTTGCCGACCGGTTGTCGTCGTCGGAGACATGATCGCGGACCAGTTCGCGGGCCCGGGCCACCGACTCGGTGCCGAGATGGGCACGGAGTTCGCGGATCAGTTGCTGGCGCAGCAGCTGCACCTGCGCCTGCCCCTGGACCTTGATCCGCTCCACCTCGGCGTCGGCCTGTGCGCGCATCTGCTCGGCGATCTTCTCGGCGTCCGCACGGGCCTCGGCGACCACGCGCTTGGCGTCCTCCTCGGCGTCCTTGACCGCCTTGGCGTGCTGCTGATCCGCCTGCGCCACCTTGTTCGCCGCGGTCGAGCTCTCCTCGAGCTGACGGCGCACCGTCTCCTGCTGCGCGGTCATCATGCGCCGCACCGGCGGCACCACGAAGCGCACGAGCAGGAACACGATGACCGCGAACCCGATGAGCTGACCGATGAATGTCGACATGCGCTACCGTCCCTGGCTCGTCGCGGCGGCGCTGGAGATGTCGACGCCGAGGACGCGGCTGGCCAGCGTGGCCGACAACGTCTCGATCGACGACTGCAGTTCGCCCGCGGTCTGCTGCCCCTGGCGGGACAGCTCTTCGTTGGTCTTCTGCAGAGTGGCCGCCGATTCCTCGCTGGCGCGCGACCGCATGTCCTCGAGGATCTTGCGACCCTCGCCGCGGGCCTCGTCCCGGATGCCCGAGGCGTCACGACGCGCCTTGGCCATCACCTTCTGGGAGTCGGCCTGGGCGGCGGCGAACAGTTCGGCCGACTTGCGGTTGTCCTCAACCGTCTTGGTGACCATTGCCTCGCGCTCTTGCAGCACCTTGCTGATCGGGGGCACCACCCATTTGGCGATGACACCCAGGACGATCAGGAAGATGAGCAGCACGAAGAAGAAGGTGCCGTTGGGGACGAGGAAGTTGCTTCCTCCCCCACCGCCCTCCGCGGCCAAGATGGTCGTGCTCAGGTCACCCATGACTGAAGATTCCAATACCGACTAAGCGACCGGGGTGGCGAAGACGAACAGCGCCATGAAGGCCAGGTTGATGAAGTACGCGGCCTCCACCAGACCGACCGTGATGAAGAACGGCGTGAACAGGCGACCCTGGGCCTCCGGCTGGCGGGCGATGCCGGCGATCAGCGCGTTACCGGCGATACCGTCACCGATACCGGCGCCGATCGCGCCGCCGGCCATGATCAGTCCACCGCCGATGAGGGCGCCGGCAGCGATTGTGGGATCCATTCCTTATCCTCCTTGATATCTGGTAGTCGCCTACCAGGACGTGGGTCGAGCGTTGATATCGAGCGGTCGTGCAGGTCAGTGGTGGTCTTCTTCGAGCTCCATCGACTGGCTGAAGTACAGGATGGTCAGCAGCGCGAAGATGAACGCCTGGATCGCGCCGACGAAGAGGTCGAAGCTCTTCCAGATCGCGTTGGGCGCCCACATGATCCACGGCGGGAACAGCGCGATCAGGGCGACCAGGATGCCGCCGGCGAAGATGTTGCCGAAGAGTCGCAGCGACAGCGAGATCGGCTTGGCGAGTTCCTCGACCAGGTTGATCGGCGCGAGGATCGCGACGTGACCCTTCAGCAGCTTCTTCGGGTGGCCGAGCACGCCACGGCGCCAGAACCCGGCGGCGTGGTAGGCGATGAACACGAAGAGCGCGAGCGCCAGCACGAAGTTGATGTCGGACGCCGCCGGCTTGAGCAGCTCGTGGATGCCGGTCTCGTCCTTGTACTGCACGGGCAGCACGGACAGCCAGTTGGCGATGAGGATGAACGCGAAGAGCGTCACGGCCAGGGGCAGCACGAAACCGGCCACCCGCATCCCGATGGCCGCCTCGATCTGATTGCGCATCTGGACCGTCAGCGTCTCCCAGAACAACTGGACACCGTTGGGCACCCCGGTGGAGGTGACCTTCGCGCGCAGGAAGAACGCCAGCCCGAGCACGATCGCGGCGGCGATCGCGGTGGACAGCAGCGTATCGGTGTTGACCGTCAGCCCGAACCAGTTGGCCTCGGTGTGGTGGCCGACCTGGATGCCGCTCTCCGCGGCGAGGAACGTCTGCGTCATTGCTGTGGAGTCTCTCCTTCGAGTCCCGTTCCCCCAGTGCTCCCCGCATCCGCGTCAGCGGCCTGGGCCTTGAGTTTCTTCACGACCGGCAGGGTCGTGGACGCCACCAGGATCACCTGGAACAACGCCATGCCGAACACCACGCCCAGCCCCTGGGGCTTGAACACGTAGGCGATGGTCAGGCCGATCACGGTCATGATCAGCAGTCGGGTGGCCGAGTTCATGGCCATGTTGCGCTTGAGGGGATGGTCCTTCGCGGTGATGGACTCGACCGAACGCTGGATCATCACGGCGTTGGTCAGGCCGAGCGCGAGGCCGATCGCGAAGAACAGCCCCACCATCGGGACTCCGAGAAGTGCCGCGGCGACCGCGGCGACCGCGGCCAGTGCCACGCAGATGACGAGCAGACGGACAGGCCGGAAGGCAACTGCCGGCAACACCAACGGCGCGTCCTGCGCTGGCGTCGTCACTGCTTCACCTCAATCCGCGGTTGGTGGGACCCGTGTCGATTCCTGTCAGTAACCTGCAGAGCGTATCGGAGGGCTACGGACTCGCTGGAATCACCCAAGGGGTACTCCCTTTTTGTCGGTCTGAAACGGTCCGATTCGGTGGCGAAACCGACGGTCCGGTGGCCGGCAACCCGCGAGGTTTCTGGTGCTCCTGGCTGGGTTCTAGCAGCACGTTACCACATGGTAGGCAGCCCTAAACCGGGCCTACTACTTTTTGTCGTACACGCTTTCCGCTGCCACTTCCCGGCGCCGGAGCAACGGCACGAGGGTCACGACGACGGCCACCGCGGTCGCCCCCAGCATGACCATCCCGGTGTGGCGCGGATCGAAGAAGATCGTGCTCGCCGCGCCGAGGGCGACGATGCCCACCCACATGTAGATCAGCAGCACCACCCGGCGGTGCGAGTGGCCGATCTCCAGCAACCGGTGGTGCAGATGCATCTTGTCGGGGCTGAACGGGCTGAGACCCGCCCGGGTGCGCCGGATGATCGCCAGCAGCATGTCCAGCGCCGGGACGAACATGACCGCGACGACCAGCAGGAAGGGTGACAGCAGCGCGAAGACGTCGCGCGCCCCGTAGGCCGTCTGCGAGATCGGCCCGGCCGCGGTGGTCGATGCCGCGGCCAGCATGAGGCCGATCAGCATCGAACCGGAGTCGCCCATGAAGATCCTGGCCTTGTGGAAGTTGTGCGGCAGGAAGCCCAGGCAGGCGCCTGCGAGCACCACCGAGATCACCGCGGGCGGGTAGAACAGCACGTCACCGCCGTGATCGCGCAGCAGGCCGACGGAGAACAGGCAGATCGCCAGCGCCGTGATCAGCCCGAGTCCGGCTGCCAGACCGTCGAGTCCGTCGACGAAGTTCATCGCGTTGACGATCGCCACCGTGAGCGCCAGGGTCAGCAGGATCGACGCGACCTGGTCGAGCACGATGGTGCCGACGCCGCCGATCGGGATGTACAGCACGCTCCACGCCACGCCCATGGTCACCATCACGCTGGCCGCGGTGAGCTGACCGGCGAACTTGGTGAGCGCGTCGAGTCCCCACCGGTCGTCGATCAGCCCGATCGCCATGATCAGCCCACCGGCCACGACGACGGCGGGCATGCCGGTGGAGTAGACGAAGCCGCGGGTGAGCGCGGGCAGCTGGGAGGCCAGCAGTACCGCACAGGCGACGCCGACGTACATCGCCAGCCCTCCCATCCGCGGGGTGGGCTGGACGTGGACGTCGCGTTCACGCGGGTAGGCCACCGCACCCAACCGGGTGGCGAGGACACGCACCCACCCGGTGGCGAGGTAGGTGATGATCGCGGCCGTCAGGCCGACGAGGACGAGCTCGCGCAGCGGCACGCCCGCGCCGCGATCCGAGAGCGCAAGGTACTCGACCATCACCGCGAAACGGTACTGCACGCAGCTGTGCTCACTCCGTGAGCAGGCTTTCGGTGTTGACCCCGAGGACCTCGGCGACGGCTTCGGCGGTGACGGGCCCGGTCCGCAGGATGCGCGGGTGGGCGCCGCTGAGGTCGACGATCGTCGAGGCCGCCCGCTGTTCGGAGGGGCCGCCGTCGAGATAGACGTCGACCAGGTCGCCGAGCTGCTCGCGCGCGTCGGCCGCCGACACCGCGGCGGGCCGGCCGGAGATGTTGGCGCTCGACACGGCCATCGGGCCGACCTCGCGCAGCAGTTCGATGGCGACCGGGTGCAGCGGCATCCGCAGCATCACCGTGCCGTGCGCGTCACCGAGATCCCACGGCAGCGACGGCGCCTGCCGGACCACCAGGCTCAGCGCCCCCGGCCAGAACGCGCGGATCAGTTCCCGCGCCGTGTGCGGCACCGTGTAGACGAGGCCTTCGATGGTGTGCCAGGAGCCGACCAGCACGGGCACCGGCATGTCGCGGCCGCGGCCCTTGGCGGCCAGCAGCGCGGCGACGGCGTCGTTGTTGAACGCGTCCGCGCCGATGCCGTAGACGGTGTCGGTCGGCAGCACCACCAACCCGCCGTCTTTCAGCGCACTGACGGCGGTCGCGATACCGGTCGCCCGGTTGTCGGGGTCGGTGCAGTCGAACAGTTCGGTCATCGCCCCTCCGCGGTGGCAGTGGTGGCCGGTCGACGCCGGGCGGTGACGAAACGCGGCCGGCCGGTCAGATCGGTGTGGGCGGTCACGTCGTCGAAGACCGCGGCGTCGAGCGCGCGGCTGCGGCGAAAGGCCGCGGCCGTGAGCGCCGAGGTGGTGTCGTCGTGTTCGACCGCGCAGCGGCCACCGGGCCGCAGCCAGCGCCGCGCGAGTTCGACGATCGCGTGGATCACCACCATGCCGTCGGGTCCGCCGAACAGCGCCTGGGGTGGATCGTGGTCGGCGACCTCGGGGTCGAGCTCCGCACCGTCGGGGATGTACGGCGGGTTGGCGACGACGAGGTCGACGGCCCCGTCGAGATCGGGACGCAGGCCGGGCGCGGTGACGTCGGCGTCGACCAGCTCGACGCCGGTGCCGGCGAGGTTGCGCCGGGCGTAGCCGAGCGCGTCGGCGGAGTTCTCGACGGCGATCACCCGCGCCCCCGGGTGCGCGGTGGCGATCGCCAGCGCCAGCGCTCCCGAACCGGTGCACAGGTCCACGATCACCGGATCATCCGGAAGTGGTTGCCGCAGAGCCCATTCCAGCATCGCCTCGGTCTCCGGCCGCGGGATGAACACCCCGGGGCCGACGCTGACCTGCACCGGCCCGAACGCCGCGGTTCCGGTGAGGTGCTGCAGCGGGATGCGCGTCGCACGCGCGGCCACCAGGTCGCCGAAGCGGGTGTGGAAGTGCGGCGGCAGGTCGGCGAACATCAGGCGCCCACGGTCGGTGCCCGCCGCGTGCGCGGCCAGCAGTTCCGCGTCCACCCGCGCCGACGCGATCCCGGCGGCGGCCAGCGCCGCCGTGGCCTCGTCGATGACCTGGCGCAGCGATGACGCGGGCGCCCGGGTCATGAGCTCTGCAGTCGCGCCTGTTTGTCGGCGGCCGCCAGCGCGTCGAACAGCGGGTCGAGGTCGCCGTCGAGCACCTGGTCGAGGTTGTGCGCCTTGAAGTTGATGCGGTGGTCGGCGATCCGGTTCTCCGGGAAGTTGTACGTGCGGATGCGCTCGCTGCGATCGACGGTGCGGATCTGGCTGGCGCGGTCGGCCGACGCGTCAGCCTGGGCCTGCTCCTCGGCCAGCGACTGCAGCCGGGCGGCGAGCACCTGCATGGCGCGCGCCTTGTTCTGCAGCTGCGAGCGTTCGTTCTGGCAGGTGACGACGATGCCGGTGGGCAGGTGGGTGATCCGGACCGCCGAGTCGGTGGTGTTCACGCCCTGCCCGCCCTTGCCGGACGACCGGTAGACGTCGATCCGCAGATCGGATTCGTCGATCTGAACCTGCTCGACCTCTTCGGGTTCGGGGTAGACGAGCACGCCCGCCGCCGACGTGTGCACCCGGCCCTGGGATTCGGTGACCGGGACCCGCTGCACCCGGTGCACGCCGCCCTCGAACTTCAGCCGCGACCAGACGCCGTCGGCGGAGTCGCCCTTGCTGCGGATCGACAGCGTCGCGTCCTTGTAGCCGCCGAGGTCGGAGCTGGTCTCGTCGAGGATCGTGACGGTCCACCCGTGCCGCTCGGCGTACCGGATGTACATCCGCGCGAGGTCGGCCGCGAACAGTGCCGACTCCTCGCCGCCCTCCCCCGACTTCACCTCGAGCACGATGTCGTCGGCGTCGTGCGGATCGCGGGGCGCGAGCAGATCCGACAGCTGGGTCTCCAGCGCGTCGACGGTGGCCTCGAGTTCGGGCACCTCGGCGGCGAAGGACTCGTCGTCGGCGGCCAGTTCGCGGGCGGCCTCGAGGTCACCGCGCGCCGCTTCGAGCTTGCGGTAGGTGGTGACGATCGGCGCCAGCTGGGCGAACCGGCGACCGGCCTTGCGGGCTTTCCCCGCGTCGGCGTGCAGAGCGGGGTCGGCGAGCTGACGCTCCAGGTCGGCGTGCTCGGCGAGCAACGCGTCAACCGCTGTGGTGGGAGCACTCATCGCGACCTCCTTCCGCCGAGACTTCCCCGGACGCAAACCGACGCCCGGCCTGCGCGCGTGGCGACAGAGCGGGCGTCGGAGTGGTAGCTACTTGCTGCGCTTGCCGTAGCGCTTCTCGAAGCGCGCGACGCGGCCGCCGCTGTCGAGGATCTTCTGCTTGCCGGTGTAGAACGGGTGGCACTGTGAGCAGACCTCGACGACGATGTTGCCGCTCTTCTTGGTGCTGCGTGTGGTGAACGTGTTCCCACAGCCGCACTGGACCGTGGTCTCGACGTAGTCAGGGTGAATACCCGTCTTCATTGGTGTCCTCTTCGATCGGGGCCGCCGGGTCGCCCGCTCATGACCTGCGCTGAGGTGGGCGTGAACCGGAACCGAGGGTGTGACTAGCGGTCAATTATGCCAGGTCAACCGCCAAGAGCCTAAACGCGCGGCAGGACGGCGCTATTCCGGCCGGACAGCGCCAGCACGATGTCGCGGATCGGGGCGCTGACCGGCCTGCCGGAGCCCACCGCGAAGTCGGCGTCCGTCGCCTGCAGCGCCATCCCGGCGAACCGCCTGCGGGCATGGAACGGGAAGCCCATGCTCCACAGCCGCTGCGCGGCGATCACGGCGGGCGCCGGCGGCATCTCCCGCTCGATGCCGAGCGGAACGGCGATGTCCTGGGTGTGGACGAGCACGTCGGTCAGCGGGTCGGCGACCGCCGTGCCGGGCGGCCTGCGCCGGACCCCCACCATGGCCCGCAGCGCCGCGACGATCTCGTCGGGTGGGCGCGGATCCTGCCGGGCCAGCCGCGACACCATGGCGTTGAACCGGAAACCCGACCGCACGGCCTCGAACGCCATACGCGGCCACGGCGCCGTCGAGTGCGTGAGGTGGACCGCGACGTCGCGCACCGACCAGCCCTCGCACAGCGACGGGGCGGCCCACTGCTCGGCGGTCAGCGTGTCGAGGAGGTCGGCGAGGGCGGTGCGCTGCGCATCGATGTGGGTCCAGATCTCGGCGTCGTCCACGATGGCTCCCTTTAGTCAGCTTACCTGACTAAATTAGTCAGGGAACCGTACTAAAGTCAACGGGGTGGCCGAGACTCCGAGCGTCACCACGCTCATGTTCGTCGCGCACCGGGCCGCGGAGACGCGGATTTTCGACGCCCTGCGCGCAGCGGGCTTCGACGACCTGACACTGGCGCAGAGCAGGATCGGCCAGCGGCTGCGCCCGGACGGCATCCGCCTCACCGACCTGGCCGAGGAGGCCCGGGTCACCAAGCAGACGGCCGGCGCGCTGGTCGACCAACTCGAACGCGCCGGTTACGTCGTCCGCACGCCCGATCCCACCGACGCGCGGGCCCGCCTGGTGATGCTGAGCGACCGGGGGCGGCGGTTGTGCGCCGCCGCCGCGTCCGAGCTGGCGGTCGTCGAGCGGGAGTGGCGCTCACATCTGGGAGCGGAGACCTTCGACCGGTTGCACGAGGCGATGGTGTCGCTGCGCGAGATCACCGACCCGTACCGCTGACCGACGGCTCGGTCAGGACCCGGTAGGTGTTCCGGTCGCGTTTCCACAGCAGGCGGCCTCGCGGTTCGGTGCCCATCGCGACCAGTTCGCGCTTGAGGATCTTGTTGGTCGCGGTGCTCGGCAGATCGCCGGCGATCCACACGTACCGCGGCCGGCCCTTCGTCGAGAGGTCGCGCTGGGCGGTGAGGAACGCCTCGAACTCCTCGGGCGTCAGCTTCGCATCGTCCTGCAGCACGACCGCGGCCATCACCTGATCACCGACGTGGTCGTCGGGCACCGGGTAGACCGCGACACGGTTGATCGCGGGCAGGCGCAACAGGATTCGTTCGATGGGCGCCGCGGTGAGGTTCTCCCCGTCGACGCGCATCCAGTCTCCGGTCCGTCCGGCCAGATAGATCCACCCGTCGGCGTCGCGGTAGGCGAGGTCGCCCGACCAGTACATGCCGTGGCGCATCCGCTCCCCCGTGGCGCCGGGATCGTTGTAGTAACCACGGAACAGTCCACCGCCTGCGGTGTTGACCAACTCTCCCACCGCGGCGTCGGCGTTGAGCAGCGCCCCGTTCTCGTCGAACCGGGCCACCTCGCACTCGCGGACCGTGTCGGGGTCGTAGATCGCGACGCCCGGGAAGCCCTTGCCGATCGATCCGTGAGGGCAGTCGTCGGGCCGGGTGATGATGACCGCGGTCTCGGTCGACCCGAATCCGTCCCAGACCGTGCACCCGAACCGGCGGCCGAACGCCTCGATGTCGCGGTCGGCGGCCTCGTTGCCGAAGGCGATGCGCAGCGGGTTGTCGTGGTCGTCTGGCTTCTCGGTGGTGGCGAGGATGTAAGCGAGCGGTTTACCGACGTAGTTCATGTAGGTGGCGCCGTAGCGGCGGATGTCGGAGAGGAACCGCGACGCCGAGAACGTCGCCGGGGCCATCGCCGCGCCCGCGCCGACGGCGACGCTCCAGCCCGCATAGACGGCGTTGGAGTGGAACAGCGGCATGGCCAGATAACAGACGTCGTCCTCGGTGAGCCCGTAGCGCTCCACCAGGGCGCTGCCGGCGAACAGGACCATCGCGTGCGGCACCTGCACGGCCTTGGGTTCCCCGCTGGTCCCCGAGGTGAAGATCATCATGAACGTGTCGTCGGCGCCGACTTCGCGGTGCGGCGTGAGTTCGGGCGCGCCGGCCAGGCGCCGAGCCCAGTCGTCGGCGCCGAGGTCGATCACGGTGACGCCGGGCAGGTCGAGCCCGTCGATCAGCGCCCGGTGCTCGGCGTTGACCAGCAGGATCTGGCAGTCCACCCGCGCGATGTCCCGGGCCAGCGCCTCACCCCGCCGGGTGGTGTTGACCCCGCACAGCACGTAGCCGCCGAGCGCCGCGGCGGCCAGTGTGGTGAGCATGTCGGGCGTGTTGCCCAGCAGGACGCCCACGTGCAGCGGACGGGCCGGATCGGCGGCGGCGATGACCGCGGCGGCCTCCCTCGACGCCTCCGCGAGGTGTTCGCGCCACGTCCAGCTGCGGTCGCCGTAGCGGACCGCGACGGCGTCGGAGTCGGCGCGCTCGCGCAGCAGGCCCTGCAGAGTGTCGGGCACGAGTCCACCTCGATCGTTGAGTGAACAGATTTCCCAATCTGTCTACCATGTTCGTCCGGCGCACCGGAACGGCGCGCCTGTTGGCAGAATGCACTCGTCGCGTTGCCCACGCGGCGAAACGCCCGAAGGAGGCAGAAGCCCGGTGACGGCAACGACGCCCACGCGGTCTGCACGTGACCGGTTGATCGACGCAGCGGAATCCTGCTTGCGCGCCAAGGGGATTCGGGCGACGACCGTATCCGAGGTGGCCGAGGTGGCCGGCGTCTCGCGCGGCTGGCTCTACCGGCATTTCCCGGACAAGGCGTCCCTGCTCGGGGCGGCGATCGTGCGGCTCAACGAGGCCTACTGGTCCGAGGCGCACGCGGTGCTCGAGCCCGTCGACGGGCTGGCCGAACAGATCGTGGCGGGCATCCGGCACGGCAGGCAGGCCTACGACGATCCCGGCGCCCTGCTGATGAGGCTTCGCCTGGAGGAACCGGAGGAGTTCGCCGCCTGCGCCGGTGCCGGCGTGCAGGGTCTGGTGCCCGACCTGGCCGACTTCTGGAGCCGCTACCTCCTCGCCGCCCGAGAGCGCGGCGAGATCCACCCGGCCACCGACGTCGCCGAGGCGTCGGAGTGGGTGGCCCGGTCGGTGATCTCGCTGGCGACGGTTCCGGGCAACACACTCGACCCCACGGACCGGGCCGCTCTGCTCACCCACGTCCGCAGGTATGTGATGCCGGGGTTGCGGGCCGACCCGGCGGTCTGAGGCCGGCGCGTCAGGGCGTCGAGTGTGTCGCCATGGCGGCGGTGCCGCCGATTTCCCGCCGTGTGTTCACAGTCGGCGCCGTGGAGGCACAGTCGACACGAAAAAGCCCCCGCCGAGGCGGAGGCTTTTCGGTGTCCGGGACTAGTCGTTGTCCGCCGACCCCGGCGCGGTCTTGGAGACCTGCACCAGGAACTCGTAGTTCGTCTTGGTCTTGCGCAGCTGGCTCATCAGCAGGTCGATGGCCTGATGGCTGTCGAGACCCGACAGCACCCGGCGCAGCTTGTGCACGATCGCGAACTCGTCCGGGCCGAGCAGCAGCTCGTCCTTGCGGGTGCCCGACGGGTTCACGTCGACCGCCGGGAACACCCGGCGTTCGGCGATCTTGCGGTCGAGCTTGAGCTCGGCGTTGCCGGTGCCCTTGAACTCCTCGAAGATCACCGTGTCGCCGGTCGACCCGGTCTCGACCATCGCGGTCGCGACGATGGTCAGCGAACCGCCCTCCTCGATGTTGCGCGCGGCGCCGAGGAACCGCTTGGGCGGGTACAGCGCGGTCGAGTCCACACCACCGGACAGGATGCGGCCCGACGCCGGGGAGGCGTTGTTGTAGGCGCGGCCCAGTCGGGTGATCGAGTCGAGCAGCACCACGACGTCCTTGCCCTGCTCCACCAGACGCTTGGCGCGCTCGATGGCCAGCTCGGCGACGGTGGTGTGGTCCGACGGCGGCCGGTCGAAGGTCGAGGCGATGACCTCACCCTTGACCGAGCGCTGCATGTCGGTGACCTCTTCGGGACGCTCGTCGACGAGCACCACCATCAGGTGGCATTCCGGGTTGTTACGGGTGATCGCGTTGGCGATGTCCTGCATGATCGTGGTCTTACCGGCCTTGGGCGGCGACACGATCAGCGCGCGCTGCCCCTTGCCGATCGGCATGATCAGGTCGATGACGCGGGTGGTCAGCTTGTCCGGAGAGGTCTCCAGGCGCAGCCGCTGATTCGGGTACAGCGGGGTCAGCTTGCCGAACTCGGGACGCTTCCTGGCGTCCTCGACCGGCCCGCCGTTGACGCTGTCCAGACGCACCAGCGGGTTGAACTTCTGGCGCGGATTCTGACCGCCGCCCTCACCCTCCTTGGGCACCTTGACCGCACCGGTCACGGCGTCGCCGCGGCGCAGTCCGTTCTTGCGCACCATGTTCATCGACACGTAGACGTCGTTCGGCCCGGGCAGGTAGCCGGAGGTGCGGACGAACGCGTAGTTGTCGAGGACGTCGAGGATGCCGGCGACGGGCTGGACGACGTCGTCCTCGCGGATCTCGGTGTCACCGGCCCCGCCGCCGCTCTCGCCGCCCCGCTCGCCGCGACGCCTGCGGTCGCGGAACCGGCGTCCGCGGCGGCCACCGCGGCCGTCGCCGTCGGCGTCACCGTCGGCGTTGTTGTTGTTACGGTTGCCCTGGCCCTGATCGTTGTCGGAGCGGTTGTCGGACCGGTCATCGGACTGGTCGCGCTGACGGTCGCCACGACGTTGCTCGCCCCTGGACTGGTCGCCTCTGCCCTGGTCACCCTTGCCCTGATCGGACTTGGGCTGGCCGTCCCTGGGCTGCTCGGCGTCGGACTGCTGCTGCGCGGGCTTGTCGCCCTTCGTGCGCTCGTTCCTGGGCCGTTCATTCTTGGGCTCGGCCGCGGCCTGTTCGGCTGGGGCGGCGACGGTGGCCGGCTCATCGGCATTGACCTCATCGGTCTTCGGCTCATCGCTCTTGGGCTCGTCGGCTGTGGGCTCGGCGGCCTTGGGCTGGGCGGCGCCGGCCTGGCGGGACGCCCCACGACGCTCGCGGCGCGGCGGGGTCTGCGGTGCGGCGGTGTCCGCCGAGGCGTTCTCCGCCTTGGCGCCGTTGCCCTCACCGCGGCGCTCACGGATGGCGGCGATCAGTTCGCTCTTGCGCATACCGGAGGCGCCTTCGACGCCGATCTGCCGGGCCAGAGCGCGCAGTTCCGGCAGCACCATCGAGGTCAGGGAGGTCGCGCGGTCACCCGACGCGACGGTGGCCGTCGGAGCGGTCTCCGCGGTCGTCGTGGTGACGGCCGGGGTCTCCGACGCCGGGGAATCGGTGTTCACGACGTCCGGCGAGTCTGTTCGCTCAGCGCTGTCGGCCGTGAAGAGGTCCGTATCGGTCACGGAATTCCTTTCTTTCCCTCGCTGATTGCGTTTGCGCGAGGGCTCAAAATGTCCTTGGCGTTCAGCCGATCCGCCGAACGCGAAGGTTCCACCGTCGCCTGTGCAACGGTGATCGCCGGGATTCGCCGCCATGGGGCGAACCGTCGGTCCACGAGTGAAACACGGGAAAGATGAGGATCGTCCTAGTGTCGGCGCAGGCAGAGACGCTGCAATTGCTGGACGAAAGCGAGAATAACCCGCTTACGTGCCGGAAGCAAGAAACGTGGCGTGATGCATGTCAACCCTCAGCTGCGTGCGGCGACGCCGGTTGACCAGCGCACACCGTCGCCGACGGCCATCTCGGCGATCGTGAACCCGTTGGCGGCGCCGAACTCGGCCGCCTCGGCGGGCAGTTCCGGATCGGTACCCAGTGCGATCACCGTGGGCCCGGCCCCGGACAGCACCGCTGCCACACCACAACCACGAAGGACGCGGATCAATTCCGCCGAGACCGGCATCGCCTGCGCCCGCTGCGGTTGGTGGAGCACGTCCTCGGTGGCCGCCATCAGCAGGTCGGGACGCTCGGTCAACGCCACCACCAGCAGCGCGGCCCGGCTGAGGTTGAACCGCGCGGCCTCGTGGCTGACGGTGTCCGGCAGCAGCACCCGGGTCTCGGCTGTCGAGGACCTCTGCTGCGGAATGGCCGGGAAGAGGTGGATGTCGGGATGCACCCGCAGGGGTGCGGCCGCATAGCGCGCCTGCGCACCCGCACCGTCGGTCCAGGTGACCACCGCCCCGCCCAGCACGGCGGCCGCGGCGTTGTCCGGGTGCCCCTCGAACGCCGACGACAGCTGAATCAGCTGCTCCACAGTGAGAGGACTCGAATCAGTTTGGGCGACAAGACCATTGGCGGCAGCGAGCCCGCCGACGACGGCCGCCGCCGACGACCCGAGCCCGCGTGAGTGCGGGATGTCGTTGCGGCACCGCACCACGAGCCCGGGCGCGGCACATCCGGTCGCCCGCAGACCGGCTTCGATCGCCCGCACCACCAGGTGCGACGAGTCCAGGGCCACCTGACCGGCGCCCTCCCCCTCGACGGTGACGGTCAAACCGGAATCGACTGTCTCCACGACGATGTCGTCGTAGAGGCGCAGCGCCAGGCCGAGGCTGTCGAAGCCGGGACCGAGGTTGGCGCTCGACGCCGCGACCGTGGACGTGGCGGTCAGCCCGACGGGGAGAGTCTGCGTCACCGGCACGTCCTGTCAGACCAGACCGAGTTCGGCCGCCACCGCGACCGGGTCCACCGCGAGCGGCGTGACGGCGGGCATGCCCTTGAGCGCGGTGTCGGGATCCTTGAGCCCGTTCCCGGTGACGGTGCACACCACCGTCGACCCCTTGGCCACCCAGCCGTCCTCGATCGACTTGAGCAGCCCGGCGACGCTGGCCGCCGAGGCCGGTTCGACGAAGACCCCTTCGGTGCGCGCAACCAGGTGGTACGCCGCCAGGATCTCCTCGTCGGTGGCCGCGAGGAACCGGCCACCCGACTGCTGCTGGGCCTCGACCGCCGACGTCCACGACGCGGGCGCGCCGATGCGGATCGCGGTGGCGATCGTCTCCGGGTTCTTGACGGGCTCACCGGTCACCAGCGGGGCCGCCCCCGCCGCCTGGGTGCCGAGCATGCGGGGCAGCCGGTCGGACAGGCCGTCCCGGTGATACTCGCTGTAGCCCTTCCAGTATGCGGTGATGTTGCCCGCGTTGCCGACCGGCAGGGCGTGCACGTCGGGTGCGGCGCCCAGGACGTCGACGATCTCGAACGCGGCGGTCTTCTGACCCTCGATGCGGTACGGGTTGACCGAGTTGACCAGTGCGACGGTCGGGAAGTCGGCGGTGAGCTTGCGGGCGAGTTCCAGGCAGTCGTCGAAGTTGCCGTCGATCTGGATGATCTTGGCGCCGTGCATGACCGCCTGGGCCAGCTTGCCCATCGCGATCTTGCCCTGAGGGATCAGCACCGCACACGTGATGCCCGCGCGCGCCGCGTACGCCGCGGCCGAGGCCGAGGTGTTGCCCGTCGACGCGCACAACACCGCCTGCTTGCCGCTGGCCGCGGACTCGGTGACCGCGACCGTCATCCCGCGGTCCTTGAACGAACCGGTCGGGTTGAGCCCTTCCACCTTGAGATGCACTGTGCAACCGGTGAATTCGCTCAGCCGCTTGGCGTGGACCAGCGGTGTGCCGCCCTCGAGCAGGGTGACCGGCGTCCAGTTCTCGCCGACGGGAAGCCGGTCACGGTAGGCCTCGATGAGACCGGGCCACGGGCGGTGCACCGCGTTCACTGGCGTACTCATTCGTTCGTTCCTTCCATGCGCAGCACGCTGTTGACGCTCTGCACGACGTCGAGTTCGGCGAGGGCCGAGACGGTTTCGGACAGCGCCGCGTCGGTGGCACGGTGGGTGACGACGACGATGCGCGCACCGCAAGGCTGTCCGCCCTCGTCGACCACGCCCTCCTGGCGCACCTCGGCGATACTGACCTCACGCCGGGCGAATTCGGCTGCGACCGAGGACAGGACGCCCGGGCGGTCGGCGACGTTCATGTTGACGTAGTACCGCGTGGGGATGAACCCGATCGGCGACACCGGCAGCTTGGCATACTTCGACTCGCGCGGACCGCGGCCGCCCTGAACGCGGTTGCGCGCGGCCATCACCAGGTCGCCCATGACTGCCGAGGCGGTCGGTGCACCACCGGCGCCCTGGCCGTAGAACATCAACCGGCCGGCGGCCTCGGCCTCGACGACCACGGCGTTGAAGGCGCCGTTGACCGCTGCCAGGGGGTGCTCGAGCGGAACCAGCGCCGGGTAGACGCGGGCGGAGACGCGTTGTTGGCCGTCGTCGGTGGTCAGCCGCTCGCAGATGGCGAGCAGCTTGATCGTGCACCCCAGCGAGCGGGCGCTTTCGAAGTCCTCGGCGGAGACCCGGGTGATGCCCTCGCGGTAGACGTCGTCGGCGGTCACCCGCGTGTGGAACGCGATGGACGCCAGGATGGCCGCCTTGGCTGCGGCGTCGTAGCCCTCCACGTCGGCGGTCGGGTCCGCCTCGGCATATCCGAGCGCACTGGCGTCGGCCAGTGCGCTGTCGTAGTCGGCGCCGGTGTCGTTCATCGCCGACAGGATGTAATTCGTTGTGCCGTTGACGATCCCGGCCACCCGCAGCACGCTGTCGCCGGCCAGCGACTGGGTCAGCGGGCGGATCACCGGGATGGCGCCTGCGACCGCGGCCTCGAAGTACAGGTCGACGCGGGCGGCCTCGGCGGCTTGCGCCAGCTCGCCCGTCGACTGTGCCATCAGCGCCTTGTTCGCGGTCACCACCGACTTGCCCTGTTCGAGCGCGGCGAGGATCGCCTTGCGGGCCGGTTCGACCGGACCCATCACCTCGACGACGATGTCGACGTCCTCGCGCGAGACCAGTTCTTCGACGTTGTCGGTGAGCAGGTCGGCCGGCACCCCGCGGTCGTCGGCCACCCGGCGCACACCGACCCCGCGCAGTACGAGCGGGGCGCCGACGCGCGCAGCCAGGTCGGCCGCGCTCTGCTCGATGATGCGGACCACTTCACTGCCCACATTGCCCAGACCCAGAACCGCAACGCCCACCGGCTTTTCGTAACTCATTGACCACTCACTTCCAGACTCAACAGATCGTCGACCGTCTCGCGGCGCAGGATCAGGCGCGCGTGCCCGTCGCGCACCGCCACCACCGCGGGGCGGCCGATCAGGTTGTAACGGCTCGACATCGAATAGCAGTAGGCACCGGTCGCGGCCACACCCAGCAGATCACCCGGCGCCACGTCGCCGGAGATCCACGTGTCGCGCACGACGATGTCGCCGCTCTCGCAGTGCTTCCCGACCACCCGGCTCAGCGCGGGGTCGGCGTCGCTGGCCCGGGAGATCAGCCGGACGTCGTATTCGGCGCCGTACAACGAGGTGCGGATGTTGTCGCTCATCCCGCCGTCGACGCTCACGTAGCGGCGGTGCGCGGTGGAACTGACGGCGACGTCCTTGACGGTGCCGACCTGATACAGCGTGATCGTGCCCGGTCCGGCGATCGCCCGGCCCGGCTCGACCACCAGCTTCGGGGTGGGCAGGCCGACGGCCGCCGACTCGTCGCGGACGATCGCGCTCAGCTTGGCCGCGAGTTCGGCGACCGGCGGCGGATCGTCCTGCGGCAGATAGGAGATGCCCAGGCCGCCACCGAGATCGACGGTCGACATCTGCGCGGTCTTGTCCACGCCGAACTCGGCGACGACGTCGCGCAGCAGGCCGATCACCCGGTGCGCGGCGATCTCGAAACCCGCGACGTCGAAGATCTGCGAGCCGATGTGGCTGTGCAGGCCGACCAGCCGCAGGTTGTCGGTCTCGAACACCCGCCGCACGGCGGCCATCGCGGCCCCGCTGGCCAGCGACAGCCCGAACTTCTGGTCCTCGTGGGCGGTCGAGATGAACTCGTGCGTATGGGCTTCCACGCCGACGGTCACCCGCACCAGCACGTCCTGGACCACCCCGGCCGCGGCGGCGATCTCGTCGAGGCGTTCGATCTCGATCATCGAGTCGACCACCACGTGTCCGACGCCGGACTTGACCGCGAGCGCCAGTTCGTCCAGCGATTTGTTGTTGCCGTGCAGGGCGATCCGCTCGGCCGGGAAACCGGCGTGCAGTGCGACGGCGAGTTCTCCTCCGCTGGCCACGTCGAGGGCCAGGCCCTCCTCGTCGATCCAGCGCGCCACCTCGGTGCACAGGAAGGCCTTGGCGGCGTAGCGCACGTACTCGCCCCCGCCGAACGCGGCGGAGATCTCCCGGCAGCGGGAGCGGAAGTCGTCCTCGTCGATGACGAAGACCGGTGTGCCGAATCGGGCGGCGATGTCGGTGATCGGCACCCCGGCGATCGACACCACACCGTCGGCGCCGCGAACGGCGTTGCGCGGCCAGACGTTCGGGGCGATCTGGAGAACCTCGTCGGGGCCGGCCGGACGCGGCGGCGCGCCGCCGTGGTGGATCTCCTCGGCGTGCCGGGGGCCGGCGGGATGGGCGTTCACATCCGCTCCGGGGCGCTCACGCCGAGGATCGCCAGGCCGTTGGCGATCACCTGACGGGTGGCCTGGCACAGCGCCAGGCGGGCCTGGTGGAGGCTGCCCGGTGTCTCGTCGCCCTGGGGCAGCACGCGGCACTGGTCGTAGAACCGGTGGTAGTCACCGGCGAGGTCCTCGAGGTAGCGGCACACCCGGTGCGGTTCGCGCAGTGCGGCCGCCGACTCCAGCACCCGCGGGAACTCGCCGAGGTTGCGGATCAGCGTGCCCTCCTTGTCGTGGATGAGCAGATCGAGGTGGTCGGTGCCGGCGACGACGCCGAGATCGGCCGCGTTACGGGCCAGCGCCGACAGCCGCGCGTGGGCGTACTGCACGTAGTAGACCGGGTTCTCGTTGGACGCCGAGGACCACAGCGCGAGGTCGATGTCGATCGGGGTGTCCACCGAGGAGCGGATCAGCGCGTACCGGGCGGCGTCGACACCGATCGCCTCGACGAGGTCGTCGAGGGTGATCACGGTGCCGGCACGCTTGCTCATCCGCACCGGCTGGCCGTCGCGGACCAGGTTGACCATCTGGCCGATCAGCACCTCGACGGTGTCCGGATCGTCGCCGAGTGCGGCCGCTGCGGCCTTGAGCCGGGCGATGTAGCCGTGGTGGTCCGCGCCGAGCATGTAGATGCAGAGGTCGAATCCGCGCTGCCGCTTGTCCAGGAAGTAGGCGAGGTCACCGGCGATGTAGGCGGGGGCGCCGTCACTCTTGATGACGACGCGGTCCTTGTCGTCACCGAAGTCGGTGGTGCGCAGCCAGGTCGCGCCGTCCTTCTCGTAGATCGCGCCGTTGTCGCGCAGCCGGGCGATCGCCTCGTCGACGCGACCGCTGGTGTGCATCGAGTCCTCGTGGGTGAACACGTCGAAGTCGGTGCCGAATTCGTGCAGCGAGGTCTTGATGTGGTCGAACATCAGGTCCACGCCGATCGCGCGGAACGCCTCACGCATCTGGTCGTCGGGCAGGTCGAGCGCACCCGGATCCTTGGCGAGCACCTGGGCGGCGATGTCGCCGATGTAGCTGCCCGCGTAGCCGTCCTCGGGGGTCGGCTCCCCCTTCGCCGCCGCGATCAACGAGCTGACGAACCGGTCGATCTGCGCGCCGTGGTCGTTGAAGTAGTACTCCCGTACCACCGCGGCGCCCTGGGTGGCCAGCAGCCGGCCCAGTGCGTCGCCGACCGCGGCCCACCGCGTGCCGCCGATGTGGATGGGGCCGGTGGGGTTGGCCGAGACGAATTCGAGGTTGATGTCGCGTCCGGCGAGCGCGGCGGAGTGCCCGTAGCGCCCGGCGCCGGTGATGATGTCGCCGACGATCACGTTCTGGGCGGCGGCCTCGATGCGCAGGTTGACGAAGCCCGGGCCGGCCACCTCGGCGGACGAGATGCCTGCGGCCGCGGTCAGCGCCTCGGCGAGCCATCCCGCCAGTTCGCGGGGGTTGGTGTCGACCTTCTTGCCGAGTTGCAACGCCAGGTTCGTGGCGTAGTCGCCATGCTCGGGATTGCGAGGACGCTCCACCGTGATGGTCGCGGGCAGCGCGGCGGTGTCGAGGCCGCGCTCGGTCAACACAGCGGTGGCGGTGGTCCTGAGCAAGTCGGCGAGGTCGGCGGGTGTCACGGGGGTCCATCCTATGGTCTGGGGTGGTCAGTGCCCGAATCCGTTCCTCGGCGCAGGATGCGTTACGCTGTGCACGCCCAATGGCGCGGTACGTCCGAACGCGCCCCCGTAGCTCAGGGGATAGAGCGTCTGCCTCCGGAGCAGAAGGCCGCAGGTTCGAATCCTGCCGGGGGCACCCATGTCCGCGGATTCCCGCTAATTAACTGTGCCGTCACGCGTTGGGTGCGTCGGCAAGGTTCTCGAGTTGCAGGCATTCCCCGTGATCAGCGTGTAAAAGTGAGCGGGTGGATCCTGATCAGGGGGCGTCGGGAGATCAGCGAATTCGCTCCGGGAGGTCGGCAGTCGTCTTCGTAGGCGGCTGCCTCGTGGCCGTGCTCGTCGTCGGGTGGCTCTCACTGGTGACGCAGCCGACCGCGCTGGCGTCCACGGCGTGGTGGCCCGTGGCCGGAATCGCCGTCGGCCTGGGCATCCGCTTCCGGCGTCGTCACGTCTGGGCCCTGGCCGCCGCGGTGGCCGGGATCACCCTGCCGCTTCTGATCTGGGCGGGGCGGCCCACCCCACTCGCGATCGCGCTGGCCCTGACCGTCGCGCTCGAGATGGTCATCGCGACCCTGATCCTGCGCGGACGCCACGACTGCCTGCCGACCCTGGCGGCCCCGCGGGACCTCGGCCGGTTGCTGGTGGCCGTCGGTTCGGCGGCGGTGGTCTACGACCTGGTCGGCGCCAGCGCCACCTACCTGCTGGCCGATTCCACCGAGGCCTGGGTCCGGTTGGTGACGTCGGCGCCGAAGCACGCGGCCGGGATGCTGCTGCTCGTCCCGCTGTTCATGCACCTGCCGAGACGCCCCCGGCCCGCGGGCCCGGTGGAGACCGTCGCCCAGGTCGTCACGACCCTGGGCCTGGTCACGTTCGTGTTCGCGTTCAACCCGGGGATGCCGCTGTCGTTCCTGCCCTTCATGCCGCTGGTGTGGGTGGCGATGCGCCTGACGACCCGGGAGCTGATCTTCCTGATGCTGGCGATCGCCGTGATCGCCTCGGCAGGCAGCGCCTACGGCACCGGGCCGTTCGCCTTCCACCTCCTCGACCCGGAGATGGGCAACCTGGTCCTCCAGGTCTTCGAGCTGTCGATGGTGGTCGTGTTCCTGTCGCTCTCGCTCGCGGTGGGCCAGGAACGCACCACCGCACGGCGGCTCAACGAGAGCGAGGAACTGTTCCGCCGGATCTTCGACACGTCGGTCGCCGGGATGGTGATCGCCACGCGCACCGCCAACGGGTGGACGATATTGCGCGCCAACGAGTCCGCGGTGACCATCGTCCCCGGACTCGCCGACCCCCCGACTCGGCTCAGCGACCTGCTGGGCGACGAGGCGACCGCGGCGCTCTCCGCCGAAGCCGAGGCACTGACCGAGGGCAATGCGCGCCTCACCCTGACCACCAGCGCCGGGCGCATCCTCAACGTCAGTATCTCGCTGATCAGCGACGACGGGGACAGCCGCACGCTGGCGCTGCAGTTCTACGACATCACCGAGGCGATGCGCGCCCGCCGCCTGGAACAGGAGGAACTCGAACGCGCCGCGGAGGTGCAACGGGCCCTGCTGCCCGGGAAGCTCCCGCCGACGCCCGGATGGAGTTCCGGTGCGGCGTCGGTGCCCGCCAAACAGGTCGGCGGGGACTTCTACGACATCCGGGTCGAGGTTCCGCACGCCGTCCTGAGCCTCGGCGACGTGATGGGCAAGGGTATGGGCGCGGGAATGCTCGCGGCCGCGACGCGGGCCGCGCTGCGCGCCAACGACCCCCAGCTCAGCCCGTCGGCCGCCATGAGCCGCGTGGCCGGCATCGTCGATCACGACCTGCAGCGCACAAGTGCGTTCATCACGCTCACCTACGTGCTCGTCGACCTGGTCACCGGCGACTTCCGCTTCGCCGACGCCGGGCACGGGCTGCACTTCATCGTCCGGACCGGATCCAACCGCGTGGAGCGGGCAGCCTCGAGCGATCTGCCGGTCGGGCTGGACAGCGGCTGGGCCGAGAAGCAGGGAGCACTGCAGCCCGGCGACGCGCTCCTGCTCGTCAGCGACGGCGTGATGGATCTGTGGGGCGGCTCGGTCGAGCAACTGTCGGCCGCCGTGGCGCAGTGCGCCCGACAGCACGGCACCAGCCCCCAGGCGTTGGTCGACGCACTGTGCGCGCGGGCCAACGGCGATCTGGACCGCGACGACGTGACGGCCGTGGTCCTGCGGCGGGAGCCGGTGGACGCGGCAGCACACTGAAACCGCGTGGGGACGTCCTCAGGCGGCGCTTTCGTCGACCATCTCCGGGGGCTGCGGGCCGAGTTCGTAGAGGTGGCCCGGCGTCGCCAGCTCGGTCACGACGTAGGCGATCTGTCCCGCCGAATGTGGTTCGGCCACATCGGAATTGACGAACACCACCAGCGTCGCGTCGCGTTCCGGCAGGTACACCGCGACCGTCGCATAGCCGGGGATGTCGCCGTTGTGGCCGCGCCAGCCCCGGGCATCGAAGATCGCGAACGCGTAATCGACGCCCGGCACCACCGGTGAGCCGTTGGCGATGCGCTGCGCCTGCGTGTCGGGGCGCAGCAGCGTGCCCTTGCCCAGTGCTGCCGCCCAGGTGCGCAGGTCGTACACGTTCGACACGATCTTGCCCGCGGCGTCGGCCCACGACGGGTTCCACAGCGTCGTGTCGAGGAACCGGCCGTCGGGCGCCTTGTTGTCACCGTGCGCGTAGGGACTCGGGAGCAGTCCGTTGCCGGGGTAACTGGTACGGGTCAGCCCCACCGGGCCGAAGATGTTGTCCTGCAGATAGGTACCGAACGGCACACCCGTGACCTTCTCGACCACCATGCCGAGCAGCACCGTGTTGGTGTTCGAGTACGCGTACTGGCTCCCGGGCGGAAAGTCGAGCGGCTGAGAGAAGGCGAGGTCGACGAGGTCGCGCGGCGTGGTCGCGAATGCGTCCGGCCCGGCGGGCGATTCACGGTAGACGCGGTCGATGAACGTCTCCGCCTCGGTGTAGTTCGGCAGTCCGCTGCGCATCCTCCCCAGCAGGTCGAGCGTGATGACGTCACCCGACGGCACCCCCTCCACGTAACGGGAGATGGGATCGCTCAGGCGGACCCGTCCCTGATCGGCGAGTTGCAGGATCGCGGTGCCGGTGAAGGTCTTGGTGACGCTGCCGATGCGGAAGTGATCGTCGGCCCGCATCGGCGCACCGGTTCCGGTGTCACCGACCCCGAACGCCTTCACGTAGTCGATCTCACCGGGTATCGACAGGCTCACGACCGCGCCGGGGGCACCCATCTGCGCGAGCCGTTGTTCGATCGCCCGGTCGAGCGCCGCGGTCAGGTCGGTGGGCTGCGCGAGCGCAGGTGGCGCCGCGACGAGCATCACCGCCGTGAGCGTGAGTGCGGCCAGTGTCCGGGCGACTCGCATGGCCGTCCCCAATCGTCGGTGACCTGGGCAGATGGTGGGTGAAGTGTAGCGGGGGCAACCCCCCGGTACGCCGGACGTCCGATTTCTTCGTCACACCTTCGTCTGCCCCGACGGGCGATCGACGGCGAAGACACCCGGCGCAGCCGCAGAGATTCGCTGCCTGATCGCCGGGGCCGCACGTTTTGCGGCTCAACCCCACATCACCGGCGTGACATTGTTTGCTGGCGCAAGCTTCCTGGGCACGAACCGCTATCGTCAGCGCATCTGCGCAGTTGCGGAGGTTGGTTCGCAGAGCTAAACAAGTCGTGGACTATGCGTCCGCAAAGGCCGATAAGCCGACGCAGGATTTGCTCAGACGAGATACGATCTCAGTGATTTCCTATCCGAGGGGTTGACTGTGGATATCAAACGAGTACTGGCCGGGGCGTCGATCGTCGGCGTCGTGGGCCTTCCGGCCTGGTTCCTGGGCGCGGGGGTCGCCTCAGCCGAACCGGCCGCCGGAGCCGAATGCGCCGATCCGGCGACCTGTGAGCGGGCACCTGAAGAGAAGCCGGCCGAGAAGAAGTCCAACGCGAACAAGGCGCCGATCCAGATTCCCGAGGCGTGGTCTCGCGAGGTCGCCAAGAACGTGGCCAACCTGCCGTCACCGGTCGAGGCGAACGGCAGCGTGCCGGTCTCCGTCGGCCTGCCGGACGTGGTTCCGGACATCGGTTTCAGCGCGCCGGTCCACCTGCATCCGCCCGCCCTGGGCGGCGTCGGCCTGCCCTCCGTCGGGATGCCCAGCGTGAACCTTCCGGCGCCGAAGCTCGGACCGCCGAACAACCCGCTGAACCTGGGCCCGCCGAACAACCCGTTCAAGCTGCCGAAGATCGGTTTCTGATCCGGCGTTGACAGACGACAGTGGCCGCCTCGCCGATGCGAGGCGGCCACTGTCGTTCGCCGGGCCGGTTCAACAGGAGAAGACGAGCTGAAGGCCGTCGTGCCGGGTGGTCGCCAGCCGGCTCAGCGTCTGCGGCGCCTCGGCCAGCGGTGCGTAGTCGGTGATCAGGTGCGCCCGGACGTCGTCCCCGCGGACCTGCAGGAAGGCGACGGTCTCCGCGCTGAGGCGGTCGCGGTTCCACAGGTGACCCGTCCCCCGCGGCACCCGGCCGATCTGGGCGCAGCGCACCGACAGCCCGTTGTGGTGGAATTCCTCGCCGAGGCGGACGTCCCCGCACCCGTCCTGGTAGAACGCCAGATCGATGACGGTGCCCTGGGGTCGCAGCAGGCGCAGCGCCAGGGCCAGCGCGCTGCCCCGGCCACGGCACTGGAAGACCACGTCCGCACCGCGCTCGCCGACTCCGCCCCAGCGCCGCTTCACCGCGAGCGCCGGATCGCCGTCCCCCGGATCCAGCGCCGTCAGGCCCAGGCGTTCGGCGATGTGCCGCCGTCCCGCCGTCTCGTCGAGCACCACGACGTCGGCCGCGCCGTGGTGGGCGGCCAGCAGCGCGGTCAGCAGACCGACGACGCCGGCGCCGACGACCGCGATCCGCCTGCCGCGCACGCCGTCACCCAGCGTCCGCACGTCGGCGCCCACGACGTCGGACGCGGCGTGCAACAGTCCGTTGGCGCAGATCGGCCCCATGTGCGCGACGTAGATCCCCAGCACCGCGTCGAACCCGGCGGGCAGCACGACGAACCGGTCGCGCAGCGCATCCGCCCGGTAACGGCTGCGGTGGCCGTATGTCATCGCCACGAGGTGACCGACGGCGAGCGACGGCACGCGACTCTCGACCACCCGGCCGACCTGCATGTAACCGAACCTCTTGACCGGGTAGCCGGCGTTCGGTTCGCCGGCGAGGAAGAGCCCGAGGTCGGCATCCCAATGCCGGTGCAGCGCCGGGTTCGTGCCCTTGACCCAGCTGAGGTCGGTCCCGGCGGACAGTCCGCTGAACACGGTCGCGACGTCGAACTGCCCCTCGGACAGGGCGCCGTCCGGCGGCTGCGGCTCACACGCGACCACGCCGGGCCGCTCGACGACCACGGTGTACCCGGCGTCAGCCATGGAGCGTCACCGGCCGCGCGCGGGCGGCGGATTCGGCGATGGCGCAGGCCACTTCGTGTGTGCGCAGGGCGTCCGCGTAGTCGACGAGGATGCCGTCGGGGCCCGCTCCGCGGCCCGTCACGGCGTCGATGAAGGCGCGGTCGGCGGCCCTCTTGGCGTCGTCGGGCTGGAGGTCGCGCTGCAGCGTTCCGTCGGCCGTGCGGGCCGTGATGCCGTCCTCGCGGACGGCGACGCTCACCGCGTCCCCGTGAATGTCGATGCCCGCGAGGTGTTTCCACGTCAGACAGCAGGCCGCGGCGACCGTGCCGACCGCGCCCGATTTGAAGCGCAGCGTCGCCGCGGTCGCCCCGTCGATGTCCGCATCGGGCGAGCGCGGCGGGGCCGCGTTCGCGAAGGCGCTGACCTCGGCGACCTCGCCGACCAGGTAGCGCAGCATGTCGAGTACGTGCACCGCCTGTTCGACGATCTGCCCGCCGGACAGGTCCCGTCGGCACCACCACGCCACCGGCGGCACCCGGTCCAGCCACGACGCGACGGCGAGCCGGATCACACTGTCGCCCAACATCTCCCGCACCAGGCCGACGGCCGCCGAATACCGCCAGTGGTGGCCGACGGCGCTGGTCACACCCCGCTCGCCGATGAGGTCCGCGATGCGGCGGGCGGTGTCCGCATCGGTGCCGAGCGGCTTCTCGACGAACAGCGCGGCGCCCGCGGCGACGACCGACTCCTCGATCGGCCCGTGCGCGTGTGGGGGGACGCAGACGTAGACGGCATCCGGCGTGTCGGCCAGGAGGGCGGTCAGGTCGGGGACGACGGCGGCCCCGGTGGCGCGTGCGAACGCGTCGGCGGCGGATGCCGCGGGATCGGTGACGGAGGCGATCACGACGTCGGGCAGTTCGAGAAGGTGCCGGGCATGGCGGACGGCGACGCCACCGGCTCCGACGAACGCCACTCTGCAGCGGGACATGGGCACCCTCCCCTGGTTCGCGGTGGATACCCGCCGTTCGCGTCGGTATGCATTTTTTGACGTATACGTCGAATCTCACCGGGTATCCGCATGCCATGTCGCTGACGGTGCTGATCAACGCGGGCCCGTGGCTGACAGTGCCGCCGCGCGGATACGGCGGCATCGAGAACATGATCGCGACGTTGATCCCGGAGTTGCGCGGCGCCGGCGTGCGGGTGGTCCTGGCCACCGTCGGGGGCAGCACGGTCGACGTCGACGAGAAGATCGTCACCTTCGACGAACCGCAGTTCCGGCATCTCACCGAGCCGTACAACCAGGTGATGGGCATCGCCGCCACCCACATGCACCGGTTGGTGACGGAGTTGGCGCACCGCGGTGACGTCGACCTCGTGCACGACCACCTCGAGGCGGTGGGGCCGACCGTGCTCGCGGCGGCCGGGCGCCGGCTGCCGCCGGTTCTGCACACGTTGCACTGGGATCTGTCCAAACACCCTGACCTGTACGGGAATCTGTCGGTCGACCACCTCTGGGTGAACGGTGTGTCGGCCGCGCAGATCGCCCGCGGACCTGAGCCGTTGCGGCAGCGCAGCCTCGGCCACGTCCACCTCGCGACGTCGCTGACCCGGACGGCCCCTCGCGATCCGGCGCCCAAGGGCCGACACGTCGCCCTCGTCGCGCGGATCTCGCCGACCAAGGGTCAGCATGTGGCCGCACGGCTGGCCCACCGGTGCGGTGTCGACCTCGTGCTGGCCGGCCCGGTCGGCCCGTACGCGAACGCCGCGGACCTGGCGGCGGACCCTCACGCCGAGCGGTATCCCGACGTGCGGTACCACCGCGACGCGGTGGCGCCGCTGATCGACAACCGGCGGGTGCGCTGGGTCGGCAGCCTCGAGGGGGAGGCCCGCGACCACCTGGTCGCCACGGCGCGGGCCACGCTGTTCCCGCTCACCTGGGAGGAGCCGGGCGGCACCGCGGTGATCGAGTCGCTGGCGCTGGGCACACCGGTGGTGGCCTACCGGCGGGGGTGTCTGCCGGAGTTGGTCACCCCCGACACCGGCCGGCTCGCCGATCCGGGCGACGAGACGGCGCTGGCCGGCCTGCTCTCGCAAACCGACGAGATCGATCCGGCCCGGTGCCGCGCGGAGGCGCGGCGGCGGTTCTCCCCCGCGGTGATGGCCGCCGGATATCTCCGGATGTACGCGGAATGCGTCCACCGCGGTCACACACCGCGGCTGCTCAGTACGCGTCGTGCAGGCGGATCCACTCGTACGGCGGCCGCTGGGGCCGGCCTGACGGCGAGTCCTCCCACGTCTCCTGACGGTCGTACGGGGTGAGGCCGAGCGCTCGGCTACCCCCGGCCCTTCACCGCGTCGGCGATCCGGTTGAGCTGACCGATGTCGGAACTGGTCGGGATGAGGTGGACCTCGTCGGTGCCGATCTCGTCGAACCGTTCGAGCACCGCGAGCAGATCGTCCTCGGTGCCGGCGAACCCCGTCGCCGGAGCCATCGCGTCGACGTACTCGCCCGGGATCCAGTTCATATAGCGGCGCAGGTGCCGGTGCACCTGGGCACGCGCCTCGTCGCGCTCGCCGACTGCGAACCAAAACGACGTCGCCAGGTGCGGCCGCGGCTTGCCCGCGTCCGCCCAGGCGGTGCGGGCGACGTCGAACAGCTCGTCCTGTTTGGCCGGGTCGAGGTCGAGGATGGTGCCCGCCATGCCGTCGGCCCACGCGGCCGCGCTGCGCACCGTCTTGGGTCCGATGGTGCCGACCAGCAGCGGCGGGCCGCCCGGTTGCACCGGCGGCGGCCCCACCGGCAGCACGGATTCGGTGACCTTCTCCCCGGCCCAGACCCGCTTCATCACCGCGACCCGCTCCGCCATCTGCCGCATGGTCTGGGTGGCCGGGTCCGCGCCGACCGCCTCGTAGTCCTCGTGCCTGCCGCCGACGCCGATGCCGACCGTCAACCGGCCGCCGCTGATGAGATCGCCGGTCGCGAGCGCCTTGGCGAGCATGACCGGATCGTGCAACTGCGGTACGACCACCGTCGTCACCAACCGCACGCGCTCCGTCCACGCCGCCACCGCACCGAGCAGCGTCAGGCTGTCGGGGTTGTCGAACGCGATCCGCTCACCCCAGCACAGCGCGGAGAACGGCCCCTCGTCGACCGTCCGGGCCCACGCGCGCAGCGTCGCGGAGTCGAGATCGGGCTCCATCACCGGCAGGGTCATTCCGATTCGCACCCCGCGATTCTGGCATCCGGGGGTTAACCCCCGGCCGGCTCGGCGGAAAACGCTGTGTCGCAGCGGACGCGCACTCCATAGGTTAAATGCATGGTCGCAGTCACCAGCCCCCCACCGGCGTCCCTCGCGGTCGGTGACACCCCGTCACCACCGCGCACCATCGGCATCGTCCCGACGGCCTCCATGCTGACCGGCGCCGCCATCGGCGTGGTGTGGTTCTGGATCCCGTTGGGGATCCTGGTGCTCGGCACCTCCTCGATCCCGTCGGTCATCGGATTCATCCTCGCCGCAGTGGTTTTCGTCTACCTCGTCCGAGGGATCGACCGCGTCGAGCGTGTGCGCAGCGAAGCGGTGTTCGGGATGGGCATCGGGCGCCCGTTCCGCCGCCTGACCACCTACACCGGATTCCAGGGCTGGCTGCATCAGCTGTGGCTGGACGTCAGCAGCGCCCGGTTCTGGAAGACGTTCGGCCACCACTACCTGCGGATGGTCTACGACATCCTGGCGACCGCGCTGGCCTTCGCGCTGCTGGCATTCGGGTTCCTGGCGCCCGCGGCCGCCCTCGCCGTCGACCACAGCGACGACGCCGCGGGTCTGGCGTTCCTCCCACCGGCGCTCGCGTGGCCGCTGGCCGTGGTGGCCGTGGCGGCGTCGGTCGGGATCGTGGTGTTCGCACCCGCACTCGACGCGATCATCGACCGCCGGCTGCTCACCCCGTCGCCCACCGCGGCACTGAAATACGAGGTGAGCGCGCTCAGCGATGCCCGGGCGGGCGCGGTCTCGTCGGCGCAGACCGAACGCCACCGCATCGAACGGGATCTGCACGACAGCGTCCAGCCGCGGCTGGTGTCGCTGGCCATGGCGATCGGCCTGGCGCAGACGAAGCTCGACACCGATCTGCCCGCGGCGAAGCAGCTCATCGCCGAGGCGCACGACGAGGCGAAGAACGCTCTGGTCGACCTGCGCAACGTGGTGCGGGGCATCGCGCCGACGATCCTGGCCGACCGTGGGCTCGACGCGGCGCTGTCCGCCGTCGTGCAGCGGGCCGAGAACTCCGGAGTGCCCACGACATTGAACCTGCACCTGCCGCGGCGACTGCCTGACGAGACCGAATCCGTCGCCTACTTCGTCGTCGCCGAGGCCCTGACCAACGTCGCCAAACACGCCGGTGCCAGTCAGGCCGTGGTCACCGTGCGGTTCGACGAACCGTCGAACTCGTTGTATGTGTCCGTCTTCGACGACGGACGCGGCGGCGCGGCGATCGCCGACGACGACAACGCCACGGGCCTGCGGGGTCTCGACGAACGGGTGCGCGCGGCGCGCGGCACGTTCTCCGTGTCCAGCCCGGCGACCGGGCCCACGATCGTCACCGCGGTGCTGCCATGCGCATCGTGATCGCCGAGGATTCCGCGCTGCTGCGCGCCGGGATCGAACGCATCCTCGCCGACGCCGGCCACGAGGTGGTCGCCGGCGTCCCCGATGCCACCAACCTGTTGCGGCTGGTCAACGAGACCCGTCCCGATCTGGCGATCCTCGACGTGCGGATGCCGCCGACCTTCACCGACGAGGGCATCCGGGCCGCCGCGTTGCTGCGCAGCCAGAACCCCGAGTCCCCGGTCCTGGTCCTGTCGCACTACGTGGAACAGCGCTACGCCGCCGAGCTGATCGCCTCGGACACCAGGGGTTTCGGCTATCTGCTCAAGGACCGGGTGGCCGACGTGCCCGCCTTCCTCGATGCCGTCGAGGTCGGCGGCGGCGGCGGCACGGTGCTCGATCCCGAGGTGGTCTCGCAGATCCTGGTGCGCTCCCACCGGCGCGCCGCTCTCGAACAACTCACGCCCCGCGAGCACGAGGTGCTCCAGCTCATGGCCGAGGGGAAGACGAACTCGGCGATCGCGAGCGGGATGCACATCTCGGTCGGATCGGCCGAGAAACACATCGCCTCCATCTTCACCAAGCTGAACCTGGCCCCCGACGAGACCGAGAACCGCCGCGTCCTGGCGGTCCTGCGGTTCCTCGAATCCTGAACGCGTGGAAGGACTCCCGATGACGACCCTCACCCCTCCACCTCCCGCCCCGGTCGGCCCGCCGCCCGAACTGTCCCCCGGGGGCCGGACCGCACTGCGGGGCGTGCTCATCGCCGCAGCGGCGGTGCTGGTGGTCGGCAGCGTTGCGGCGCTGGCGGTCACGGCATGGGGGCTGAGCACCGTGCGCGTGCTCAGCGACAGCCATGCGCTCCCTTCGGCCATGCGGTCGCTGGTGATCGACACCGCCGACATCCCGGTGGCCGTGCGCATCACCAGCGATCCGCAGGCCCGCGAGGGCCGCGCGAACCTGCGCCTGGTGAACACCGCGAGCGGCGGCGAGCATCGGCTGGCGGTCACCACGGCCGGGCCGGAGACCCGCATCGTGCTCGAGGGTGAGCCGTCGCCAGCGTTCGGCTGGGCGCGAGGCGGGGAGATCACCGTCGCACTCCCACCCGAACAGGCCCGCCGGCTCAGCGTGCGCACCCAGCAGGAGACGGGTGTGGTGCTCGCCGACGCCGACGTCGATCAGCTGAGCGCGCGGACCACCCGAGGGGCGATCGTGCTCAGCGGATCGGCCCGGCGCATCGAGGTGCAGACCGTCGAGGGAGAGGTGACCGCACGCGACCCGATCTCGGTGCGGGAGCGGTTCGCGGCCACCACATCCGACGGCGACATCGTCGTCGACTTCCGCGACGCCGCGCCGCGCACCGTCGAGGCGATCAGCCGCACGGGCGAGATCGTCCTCGGGGTCCCCGACCGCGGGCCCTATCTGGTGCGCGCACAGTCCGGTGACTCGACGCAGGTGCGGGTGCCGGAGACCTCCCAGGCCGGCGAAGCGACGAGCCAGATCACCGCGCGCACCGACACCGGCAGCGTCGTGATCGAGGAGACCGAGGGCGACTGGCACCGCTGAACACCTCGATTCTGCCAACGGCCGGTCAATCCCTGCCAGCGGAAATCATCGGCCTCACCTGCTGGTTTGACCAGTCAGGAAACAACGAAAGCGTCCGAACCGCGACCACCGCCACGGCTCGAACATCACCGGAGAGAAGCGAGAGAAATGACCAAGTTCGCAGCCACCACACTGTTCGCCGGCGCCGCCGCCACCGCCATCCTCGGCCTGGCCGCCCCCGCCCAGGCCGCCCCGGCCGGACCGGGCAACGCGCAGAACACCATCGAGCAGCTCGACGACCGCGGCTACGCGGTGCGGGTCAACCACCAGGGCATGGTCAAGCCGCTCGATGAGTCCAGCATCGTCTCGGTCCGCTACGACAACGACGACCGCGTCGTCTACGTCACCGTCCGCTGACAGCGATCCACGGGGGGGCCACCCGGAAACCGGGTGGCCCCTTTTCGTGCGCTCGGCCGTCAGAGGCGCGCACAACGATCGGGAACTCCGCCGCGGTGGCGCAGGCGAGGAACTACGCTCGACCTGGGCTGACAGCGAACTTCCGGGAGCCGACATGGAGCGATTGAAACGCGAGGACATCCCGGCGGTCGTGGAGGGCGATGGCGTGGACTTCCGCAGCCGAGAGGTCGGGGAGATGTCGATCGCGTGGGTTCGGCTGGCGGCGGGAACCGATCTGCGGCCGGCCCTGGTGGGACTCGACGACGATCTCTGTCAGTGCCCTCATTGGGGCTACATGCTTACCGGCGAACTGCGTATGCACACCCGGGATGGACAGCACGTCTACACCGCCGGGGACGCGTTCTACTGGGCCGCGGGGCACGCACCCGAGGCGATCACGGATTGCGAGTACGTCGATTTCTCGCCCACCGCAAGCATCACGCCAGTGCTCGATCACATCACGGGCGCAGGCGGCTGAGTCACCGCTGCGTGGATTCACCACCCGAGGGGCCTGTCGGCTCGTCGTCCACCGCGTCCGACGACGCCGGTTCCAGCGCGACGCTCCACGACCGCCGGTGCGGGGTACGTGCCTGCTGCTGGCCGGCGGACGGCCGCAGCGCCACCACGTTGCCGATCGCCCGGCGAAGCCCTGGGGGTCCCTCGACGCGCAGGATCTCGCCGATGCGGCCGGCGCGGTAGCGCAGCGGCGAGCCGAGCAACTCACCCATCACCACACCCGCCCCGATCGCCAGCGCGATGGCCGCGGCGCCCAACGCCTGCGCGATACCGCCCGGGATGTTGCGGTCGACGGCGAAGAAGAACACCGCACGGAACACCGCCAGGCCCGGCAGCATCGGGGTGATGCCCGCGGTCGCGGTGACCAGCGCGGGAGCCTGTCGGCGAATCGAGATCAGCGTGGCGAGCAGACCGACACCGACCGCCGCGGTACCGGTGGCGACCACCCCACCGATCCCGGCCGCACTCAAACCGATCAGCACCGACTCGGCCAGCGCCGCCGCGATGCCCGCGGTGACCACTGAGCGGAACCGCGCATAACTGGCGATTGTCAGGCATGCCCCGGCGATCGCGGCGCCGACCACCGCGAGCAGGATCGGCACCGGCCGGGTGGGCATCACGAACGATTCGGTGGCGTCGACGTGGAGCTCGATCTGGATGCCGGCGAGCGCCGCGACCTGCAGCCCGGCCAGGATCCCGACGACGATGCCCGCGGTGAGGAACAGCACGTCGCCGAGCCGCGCGACCGCGGTGACCATGTATCCGGTCAACGCGTCCTGCACCGAACCCACCAGCGTCAGACCCGCCAGCAGCATCACGATCCCGGTCGCCACCAGGGCGGTCGGTCCCACCCCGGCGTACAGATAGGCCGCGACCGCGATCATCGTCGCGATGAACGCGCCGGCGGCCTGCTGGAAGAAGAACGGTGTGCCCCATCGGTTGAGCACCCGGCCGACGCGATCGATCAGCGCCGACGAGACGGCGGCCAGGATCCACGTCAACCAGCTGCCGCCGAGCAGCATCGCGATGCCCAGCGCGAACCCGGCCCACCCCGCGGTGGCGACCCAGCGGGGGTACGGATGGGGCCGTTCGGTCAACACGTCCATCGCCTCGTGGGCGTCGTCGACCGACACACCGCCCGAGGTGATCCGCCGCACCAGCGAGTCGAGTTCGGCGAGCCGCGAGTAATCGGTCGAGCGCGCGTGCACCGACCGCACGATCGTCACCGGCGGGCTGTCGGCCGTGGGCAGCGCCGAGACGAAGATGGTGGTGACGAAGACGTCGACGACGCAGTCGGTGAGCTGGTACGCCTGCGCCACGTCCTGAGCGGTGGCGACGACGTCGGCGGTACCCGACCCGGAGGACAGCATCACCTCGGCGAGGCGGACGGTCAGGTCGAGGACCTTGCGGGTGTGCCGCTCGCTCAGCCCACCGGACGCCTGCCTGCGCTGGCCGGCGCCGGACGCCGGGTCGCGTCGGCCACGCAGGGCCAGGTGCAGTGCGCGCCGACGCCGGGCCGGCCGGTCAGATCGATCGGGCTCCACCACGACGACGATACTGATGCCGCGGAATCAGCTCAGGTGCAGGCTATTTCGAGGTCACGCGGTCCTGGTGCCCGCGCTTGTGCTCCTGGTCGAGGTAGTCACCCGCCATCGACGCCACGTGCTCGGGCAGCGCGCCGGTGGCGACGTCGGCCAGGCTGGTCTGCTCGAGCACCGAACGCATGCTCGCCCGCAGCGCGCGCCACACGTCGGTCAGCGCGGCGGTCGGCCCGGAGTACGGCAGGTCGCCGAGCCCGATGTCACGCACGCTGGCCAGCGGGCCGTCGATGCAGCGCAGCACGTCGGCGATGCTGATGTCGGCGGCCGGCCGGGCCAGTTCGTACCCGCCGTCGCGGCCACGTTGGCTGCGCACCAACCGGTCGGTGCGCAGATCGGAGAGGATGTCGACGAGGAACTGCGCCGGGATCCCCTGCGCTTTCGCCAGGTCGTCGGTCTTGACCAGCACACCGTCGTCGACGGTGGCCAGTTGAACCATGGCCCGGACGGCGTACTCCGCCTTGGCCGACATCCGCATGGTCCCAGGCTAGTCGGGTGACGATCCAGCGGTGACGGAGGAGCCGCGATGAGGAGCCCGACAGTCAGGTCTAGTCGGGGATGTCCTGCGAGCTGGGCACCACCACCGCGAACAGGTCCGCGATCGCCGCGAGGCTGGCCGTCTGCATCGCGGCGGCGGGCACGGTGTCATCGCTGCCGAGCCCCGGCAGCGCGCGCGTCGCGGTCGCCGACGCCACCACGGTCGGCGCGTAGCCGAGGTTGAAGGCGCCGCGCGCGGTGGAGTTGACGCACATGTGCGTCATGAAGCCGGCGAGCACCAGGTTCGACGCGCCGACGGCCTTGAGCCGGTCGTCGAGGTCGGTCTGCACGAACGAGTTCGGGTAGTTCTTGACCACGACGGGCTCACCCTCGCGCGGCGCGACGATCGGCACGATCGCCCCGCTCTCCCCCTCGATGTCGTAGAGCCCGTCCGAGCCGTCCGAGTGCTGGATGTGGATGACCGGGATGCCGGCGGACCGCGCCCGGTCGAGCAGGGACGCCGCCTCCTCCAACGCTGCCTGCACGCCCTCGAGTTCCATCACACCGCGGGTGTAGGTGTTCTGGCAGTCGATGAGGACCAGGGCGGACTCGGAGAGGTTGACGGGCTGCTGGGGCAGGTCGGCCAGCACGCGCAGGGTTGGATTCGACACGCCGTCGAGCCTACTCAGCGGGTGACGGCAAGCACCGCCTCGGCCAGTTCCGGCCGGCACACCACCAGATCGGGCAACGTGGGGTCCTCGCGGTTGTAGACCAGCGGCGAGCCGTCGATGCGGGACGTGTGCAGCCCTGCGGCGCGGGCCACGGCGACCGGCGCGGCCGAATCCCATTCGTACTGCCCGCCCGCGTGGACGTAGACGTCCGACAACCCCTGCATGATCGAGGCGACTTTGGCTCCCGCCGAGCCCATTTCGACCAGCGTGCCGCCGAGCGCGTCGCGCACCGCGAGCGCGAGGGCCGGCGGGCGGGTGCGCGACACCACGATCCGCGGCGGCCCGTCGAGCGGCCTCGGGGCGGCGACGTCCGGCGTCGCCAGCGTGGTGTTCTGCGCGGGCAGCGCGACGGCCCCGGCCACCACCTCGCCGGACTGCCACAGCGCCACGTGGACCGCCCAGTCGACGCGGTCGAGTTCGGAGAACTCCCTGGTCCCGTCGAGCGGGTCGACGATCCACACCCGCTGTGACCGCAGGCGTACCGGATCGTCGGCGCCCTCCTCCGACAGGACCGCGTCTCCGGGGCGCTGTTCACCGAGCTCGGCCATCAGGAAGTCGTGAGACCGCTTGTCGCCGGCGGCTTTCCGTTCCTCGGGGGTGGCGTCGGCGAACTCCGCGCGGACATCGAGCAGCAGGTCGCCGGCCCGGGTGGCCAGCCGGGCGGCCAGCTCGTGATCGTTCACCGGGCGCCGTCCAGCATGTCGATGACCTGCTGGGCCAGATCGTCGACGTCGCGGTCGGGGGTCAACCGCAGATCCGGTGTCTTCGGCCGTTGGTACGGGCTGTCGATGCCGGTGAAGTGGGTGATCTCCCCCGCGCGCGCCTTGGCGTAGAGGCCCTTGGGATCCCGCCGCTCGCAGTCCTCCAGCGGGGTGTCGCAGAACACCTCGAAGAAGTCGTAGCCCTGGTCGACGTGGACGGCACGGGCCAGTTCGCGGTGCTCGACCAGCGGGCTGATCGCCGGCACCAGGACCGTCAGGCCGGAATCGGCCATCAGGGTCGCGATGTGGGCGAGGCGCCGCAGGTTCTCCGCGCGGTCCGCCATCGAGAACCCGAGGTCGGCGTTCAGCCCGTGCCGCAGGTTGTCGCCGTCGAGAACATATGCGGGACAACCTCGTTCGAGGAGCTTCTGCTCGACCCGCATCGCCACCGACGACTTCCCCGAGCCGGACAGGCCGGTGAACCACACGGTGCGGCCCTTCGACAGCCGGTCTTTGGCGCTGACCAGCGACTGGTGCCGCACGGTGTTCGGGGTGGCGGCGCGGTTCGCGACGGGGGTGGTGTCGCGGACCATGCCCGCCGCCACGGTGCCGTTGGTGTCCGGGTCGATCAGGATGAACGAGCCGGTGGCGGCGTTGCGAGAGTACTCGTCGAGCAGCAGCGGTTGCTGGGTGCGCAGCGTGACCCGGCCGAGTTCGTTCAGTTTGAGCGCGGTCGCCGACTTGTCGCGGTGCAGCGTGTTGACGTCGAGGCGGTAGTCCAGCGCCGCGACGCGGGCGCGGGTCACCCGGGTGGTGTGCTTGATCAGGTACTCGCGGCCCGGTTCCAGTGCCGACGCGTCGGCCATCCAGCAGACGGTGGCGTCGAATTCATTCGAGACGTGGGGCTGATTGTTGACGCGGGCGATCACGTCGCCGCGCGAGACGTCGATGTCGTCGGCCAGGCTGACCGACACCGCCATCGGCGGGAACGCCTCGGTGACCGGGCCGGTCGGCGAGTCGATCGCGGTGATGCTGCTGCTCTTACCGCTGGGCAGCACGACGATCTCGTCCCCGACGCGCATCACGCCGCTGGCGACGGTGCCGGCGTAGCTGCGGTGGTCGGCGTGATCGCGGGTCTGCGGGCGGATCACGTACTGCACCGGGAAGCGCACATCGGTCAGGTTGCGGTCGCCGGCGATGTAGACCTCTTCGAGGTGGCTCAGCAGCGCGGGTCCGTCGTACCACGGGGCCTTGTCCGATTTGGTGACGACGTTGTCGCCCAGCAGCGCAGACATCGGGATCGTGGTGACGTCGTGGATGTCCAGACGAGCGGCGAACGCATGGAACTCGTCGCGGATGTCGTTGAACTTCTCCTGGTTCCAGTCGATCAGGTCCATCTTGTTGACCGCGAGCACGATGTGCTGCACGCCGAGCAGCGACGCGAGGAACGCGTGCCTGCGCGACTGCTCGAGCAGTCCGTGGCGGGCGTCGACGAGCACGATCGCCAGCTGCGCGGTCGAGGTGCCGGTGACCATGTTGCGGGTGTACTGCAGGTGCCCGGGGGTGTCGGCGATGATGAACTTCCGCTTGGCCGTGGCGAAGTAGCGGTACGCGACGTCGATCGTGATGCCCTGTTCCCGCTCGGAGCGGAGCCCGTCGGTGACCAGGGCGAGGTCGGTGTAGTCGTTACCGCGCTCCTTGGAGGTGCGCTCCACGGCGGCGAGCTGGTCCTCCATGACGGCTTTGGAGTCGTAGAGCAGCCGGCCGATCAGCGTCGACTTGCCGTCGTCGACCGAGCCCGCGGTGGCGATGCGCAGCAGCGTGGTCATGTCAGAAGTAGCCTTCCCGCTTGCGGTCTTCCATCCCGGCCTCGGAGATGCGGTCGTCGGCGCGCGTCGCGCCGCGTTCGGTCAGCCGCGACACCGCGGTCTCGGCGATGATGTCCTCGACCGACGACGCGGTGGACTCGACACAACCGGTGCAGGTGACGTCGCCGACGGTGCGGAACCGCACGCTGGTCTCGAACACCTCTTCGTCGTCGCGGGGCTGCATGAACGGATGGACCGCGAGCAGCATGCCGTCGCGCTGGAACACCGGACGGGTGTGGGCGTAGTAGATCCCCGGCAGCGTGATGCCCTCGGCGCCGATGTAGGCCCAGATGTCGTACTCAGTCCAGTTCGACAGCGGGAACACCCGGATGTGCTCACCCTTGCGGTGGCGGCCGTTGTAGAGGTTCCACAGCTCCGGCCGCTGGGCCTTGGGATCCCACTGGCCGAACTCGTCGCGGAAGCTGAACACCCGCTCCTTGGCGCGGGCCTTCTCCTCGTCACGGCGCGCACCGCCGAAGGCCGCGTCGAACTTGTTCTCCCGGATGGCCCGCAGCAGCGTGACGGTCTGCAGCGGGTTGCGCGACGGCCCGTTGTCGACCACGCGGCCGGCGTCGATGTCCTCCTGCACCGAGGCGACGACCAGGCGCACGCCGTTCTCGGCGACCAGGCGGTCGCGGGTCTCGATGACCTCGTCGAAGTTGTGGCCGGTGTCGACGTGCATGACCGGGAACGGCAGGCGCGCCGGGGCGAACGCCTTGATCGCCAGGTGCAGCATGACGATCGAGTCCTTGCCACCGGAGAACAGCAGCACGGGCCGCTCGAACTCGGCGGCGACCTCGCGGATGATGTGGATGGCCTCGGCCTCCAGTGAGCGCAGATGGCTCAGCTCGTACTGGCCCGGTTCCGGGGCGGCCACCTGAGCGGCTGTCATCGCATTCCTCGTTAAGTTGGTTGAACTTGCCAGATTTACGAGGAATGTAGCGCGGCGCGGGTGGAGGTGTCAAAGATCGTCGAGTGTGCCGTCAGGGCGTCGAGTGTGCCGCCAGGTCGGAGAAACGGCCGCAATCCCGCCCTGGTTGCACAGTCAGACCGTGACCTCGGTGAGCCGGCCGGTGGCCACGTCGAAGACGAAACCGCGCAGCGATTCGTGCTTGTTGACGAACGGGCTGGCCTCGATGCGCCGCAGCGACTGTCGGACGTCTTCTTCGAGATCGCCGAAGGCCTCGGCCGCCCACTCGGGTTTGATGCCCGTCTCGTCCTGGATCGACTTCTTGAACTCGTCGTCGGTGAACGTCAGCATGCCGCAGTCGGTGTGGTGGATGAGGATGATCTCCTTCGTCCCCAGCAGCCGCTGGCTGATCGCCAGGGAGCGGATCTCGTCGTCGGTGACCACCCCGCCGGCGTTGCGGATCACGTGCGCCTCACCGTCGGCGAGACCGAGGATCCGGTAGACGTCGAGGCGGGCGTCCATGCACGCCACCACCGCGACGTGCTTACTCGGCGGCAGCGGCAGCGGACCGCTGAAGGTCTTCGCGTACTCCGCGTTGTTCTTCAGGTACTCATCGGTCACCGACATGTCGCGACGATAGCAACCGGGGCGCCTCGTGGCACCGGTCAAAATCAGCCGGATTGCAGGTCGTAGACGGTGGCTCCCCCCACCTGTATCGGGCTGAAGGTCTGCTGCACCCACGCGGTGATCTCACCTGCGGCGCCGTGGCGTCCCGTTCCTGGCGGCCCGCCGGGACCGCCGCGGTCGCCTCCGATGAAGTAGCGGACCTCACCGTCTGCGACGTACTGCTGGAACTGCGCGAGCGTCGGGGAATCGTCCCCGCCGGTGAACCCGCCGATCGCCATGATCGACGCCCCGGTCTCCAGTTGCAGGCCGGCCGCACCCATCGATCCGATACTGGCTGCCGCCCAACGGTTGTCGGCTCCCCGCACCAGCTCGTGCAGCGCGGCGTCGTCCGTCGCACCACGCATGCCCGGCGGCCTACCGCCGAACCCGCCATCCCGTGCCGGTCCGGACATCGTGCCCGGACCACTGGCCGGGTGCGCCACGTTGTGGATCGCGAACGCCGTGGGCGCGGCGAGGCCGGCCAGCACCGCGGCGACGACCACGGCCGCCGTCGCCCGCCCCAGCCGGTGCGCCCCGGCGGCCAGCACGGCCGCGGCCACCACCGCCACCACCAGCACCGCCCACCGCAGCCACGGCTGCCAGTCCGGGGTGCGGTCGAGCAGCACGAACGCCCAGACACCCGTCACCGCCGCCATCGCCGCCAGCACCAGCCGGGGCAGCACGTCCCTTCTGCCGCGCCAAGATTCCGCTGCCGCGATCCCGACGAGTGCGGCCACCGCGGGGGCCAGCGCCACCGTGTAATACGTGTGGATGGTGCCGTCCATGAAGCTGAACACGGCGCCGGTCACCAGCAGCCAGCCGCCCCACAGGAGAAGGCTCGCGCGCACGGCGTCGGTGCGCACAGTGCGCCGGGTGAACCAGATGCCTGCCGCCAGGCCGAGCAGCGCCGCGGGCAGCAGCCAGGATGCCTCGACACCCATCGAGTTCCCGAACAGCCGGCCGATTCCCGGCTCACCACCGAAGAACAGGTTGGCGCCCCGTCCGACACCGTCACCGGGACCACCGCCGGGGCCGCCGCCCGGTCCCCCGCCACCGGCGATGCGCTCGATCCCGTTGTAGCCCAACGCCAACTGCAGCAGGCTGTTGTCGGTCGAGCCGCCGATGTAGGGACGCGACGACGCGGGCCACACCTCGACCAGCGCGATGAACCATCCCGCGGACACCACCATCGCCACCGCGCCGACGGCGAGTGTGCCGATGCGCCGCCACAGTCCCGACGGCGCGGCCACCAAGAACGCCAGCGCCAGACCCGGCATCACGAGGAACGCCTGCAGCATCTTCGTCAGGAAGGCGAAACCGAGCGCGCAGCCGACGAGGACCATCCACCGGGTGCCCCCGGTCTCGATGGCCCGCACCATGGCGTACGCGGCGACGACCAGCAGCAGCACCAGCAGTGCGTCGGGGTTGTTGAAGCGGAACATCAACGCCGCCACCGGCGTCGCGGCCAGCACCGCACCCGCGATCAGCCCGGCCGCCGGGCCGCTCACCCGCCGCACCGCGGCGAACAGGACCGCCACCGTCGCGACCCCCGTCAGGGCCTGCGGTAACAGCATCGCGAACGCGCTGAACCCGAACAGCCTGGCGGACAACACCATCAGCCACAGCGACGCAGGAGGTTTGTCGACGGTGATGGCGTTGCCGGGGTCCAGCGACCCGAACAGCCAGGCCGTCCAGTCCTGGGAGCCGGCCTGTACCGCCGCGGCGTAGTACTCGTTGGCCCACCCGGAGGCGCCCAGCCCCCACAGGTAGAGCAGCGCGGTGGCGGCGAGCAGGCTGATCAACGCGGGGCGCACCCAGCGCGGGGATCGGTCGGGCGAGGCGGGCGCCGTCAGGTGTGACGCGTCGGCGGTCAAGGTCATGGAAGGTCCTCGGTGTCGAAGGGGTGGGTTCAGCGGGTGCGCCGGGGGTGGAACACCCAGCCGCGCAACAGGACGAAGCGCATGACCGTGGCGGCGAGGTTGGCGCCCACCAGGACGCCGAGCTCGACGAACCGGTGCGGCTCCGAGGTGACCGAGTGCAGCACCGCCAGGGACCCGCTGGTGATCCCCAGCGCGATCGCGAACACGATGAGGCCCTCGAGGTGGTGGCGCGCCACACCGCCGCGTCCGGCGATTCCGAAGGTGAAGCGACGGTTGGCCGCGGTGTTGCCGACCGCGGTCACCGCGAGCGCGATCAGGTTCGCGGCCTGGGCGCCCAGCCATCCGCGGGTCAGCACGAACAGCAGCAGATAGGCCAGTGTGGAGACCACGCCCACCGCCGCGAACCGGACGCTCTGGCGCAGCAGCGATCCGGGTGCCGCCGCCAGCCGCGACGGCGCCACCTGCGCGGCGAGCAGCTGAACGGGAATCGACCCGTCGGCGAAACCGCGCAGCAGCCGGCCGATGCCCTTGAGGTCGGCCGTCGCCGTCGCGACGATGTCGACCCGGCTGTCGGGGTCGTCCACCCAGTCGACCGGCACCTCGTGGATCCGCAGACCGCTGCGCTCGGCGAGCACCAGCAGTTCGGTGTCGAAGAACCATCCGGTGTCGGACACGTACGGCAGCAGCTGATGCGCGACGTCGGCGCGGATGGCCTTGAAACCGCACTGGGCATCCGAAAAGCGGGCCGACAGCGTGGATTTCAGGATCAGGTTGTAGCACCGGGAGATGAACTCGCGCTTGGCGCCGCGCACCACACGGGCGCCGCGGCTGAGCCGGGTGCCGATCGCCAGATCGGAGTGTCCGGAGATCAGGGCGGCGACCAGCGGGGCGAGGGCGGCCAGATCGGTGGACAGGTCGACGTCCATGTACGCCAGCACCGGCGCGTCGGACTGCGACCAGACCGTGTGCAGGGCGCGGCCGCGGCCCTTCTCTTCGAGGCGCACGACGCGCACGTCGGGCAGTTCGGCGGCGAGTCGCGCGGCGACCTGTGGCGTGGCGTCGACGCTGGCGTTGTCCGCGATCGTGATCCGCGCCGAGAACGGGAAGTGGTCGCGCAGGTGCCGGTGCAGGCGGCGCACCGACTCCGCCAGAGCGGCCTGTTCGTTGTGGACGGGGACGACCACGTCGAGCACCGGCGCACCGGCGGCCCTGGCCGTCTCCACGACGTCGGGGCGGCGGTCGGCGTCGAGGTCCACGGCGATTCCTGTCATGGGAGCCATCGTGGTTGCGCCGATTGTGCTCACGATGGGCCGAAGCTATGCGCCTGCTGTGAGCTCGGCGTCAGGCCGGTGACGGGTCCGCGCGGTGCGCGGGCTGTGCGGCGCCCGGCAGCGCCACGACGAACGCGGTGCGGCCCGGCCCGCTGTCCACGCCGATGGATCCGCCGTGGGCCTTGACCACCGCGGCGACGATGGCCAGCCCCAACCCGGTACCACCGTCGCGGCGTGAACGCGACGAGTCCCCGCGGGCGAAGCGCTCGAAGACCTCGGGTTGCAGTGCGGGCGGGATCCCCGGGCCGTCGTCGGTCACCGTGAGCACGGCGCCGCCGTCGGGGCCCTCGGCCAGCGACGTGACGACCGTGGTGCCGGGCGGTGTGTGCGCACCGGCGTTGGCGAGGAGGTTGGCCAGCACCTGGTGCAACCGGGCCTCGTCGCCATCGACGACCACCGGTTCGGGCGGCAGGTCCAGCGACCATCTGTGGTCGGGTGCGGCGGCGTGCGCATCGCTGACCGCGTCGACGACCAACCGCGACAGGTCGACCGGCTCGCGCTCCAGGGGCCGGCCGTCGTCGAGGCGTGCCAGCAGCAGCATGTCCTCGACCAGCCGCGTCATCCGGGCCGTCTCGGACTCCACGCGGTTCATCGCGTGCGCGACGTCGCCGGGCAGCGCGTCGGAATGCCGTTGCGCCAGTTCGGTGTAACCGCGGATGGCTGCCAGCGGTGTGCGCAGCTCGTGGCTGGCGTCGGCGACGAACTGACGCACCCGCGTCTCGCTGGCGTGCCGCGCGGACAGGGCCCCGGCGATCCGGTCGAGCATCCGGTTCAGCGACGTCCCGAGCCGGCCGACCTCGGTGTGCGCACTCGCCGGGTCGACGTCGACGATCGGCGTGGGCAGCCGCACCTCGCCGCGGTCGAGTTCGAGATCGGCGACCTCACGCGCGGCCGCCGACACCCGCGACAACGGCGCCAGCTGCCTGCGGATGATCCACACCCCGGCCGCGGCGGCGCCGAGCAGCGCGATCACCGCCACCACGCAGAAGATGACCAGCACGGTGAGCAGGGTGTCGTCGACGTCGGAGGTCGGCAGTCCGGTGACGATCACCTCGGCGGGTCCCCGGGCGGGCAGCGCGATCACCCGGTACCGGCCGAGGCCGTCGAGCGTGACGCTGCGCGGTGTCTCGTCGGCCGGCATCCCGGCCAGCTGTGTGGCGGCGGCGTCGCTGATCTCGACACGGTCACCGTCGGCGGTGATGACGCCGGCGTCGACCGGTGCGCCGTGGGCGACGACGGCACCGACCGTGCGGGCGGCCTGGCCCGGCGCATTGAGGAACGCGGGCCCGGGTCCGGTGTCGTCGCGGATGAGCCGGCGGTGCGGGAAACCGGGCGGCGGGGGGAACCGCGGCACCGGCATCATCATCGGCGGGCCGGGCGGCGGGGGGCCGAAGGCGAACAGGCCGGCCGACCGGCGGGCGGTCTCGGCGAGCTGGTTGTCGAGCTGGTTGACCAGGAACCGCTGCAGCGCGAGTTCGGTGCCCACTCCGACCGCGGCGCACACCAGCGCGAGCAGCGCGATCTGCGTGGCCAGCAGACGGCCCCGCAGCGACCAGGTGCGCGGCGAACGCAGCCGCGTGCGGCCGACCGGCTCAGCGACCGGCGGGTTTGAGGACATAGCCCGCGCCGCGCAGCGTGTGGATCATCGGCTCGCGGCCGCTGTCGATCTTCTTGCGCAGATACGACACGTACAGCTCGACGATGTTGGAGCGGCCGCCGAAGTCGTAGCTCCACACCCGGTCGAGGATCTGGGCCTTGGAGAGCACCCGCTTGGAGTTGCGCATCATGAACCGCAGGAGTTCGAACTCCGTCGCCGTGAGCGTGATCGGATCGCCGGCGCGGGTCACCTCGTGGCTGTCCTCGTCGAGCACCAGGTCGCCGACGACGATCTTCGCGCCGCCGGTCTCGCTCACCCCGGTACGGCGCAGCAGCGCCCGCAGCCGCAGCACCACCTCTTCGAGCGAGAACGGTTTGGTGACGTAGTCGTCGCCGCCCGCGGTCAGCCCCGCGATGCGGTCCTCGACGGAGTCCTTGGCGGTCAGCAGCAGAAGCGGTAACCCGGGGATCTGCTCGCGCAGCCTGGCCAGCACGTCGAGTCCGCTCATGTCGGGCAGCATGACGTCGAGCACCACCACGTCGGGCGCGTTCTCGCGGGCCAGCGCGAGCGCCGTCGCACCGTCGCCCGCGGTCGCGATGTCCCACCCCTCGTAGCGCAGCGCCATGGAAACGAGTTCGGCGAGCACCGGTTCGTCGTCGACCACGAGCACCCGGACCGGGTTGCCGTCGGCGCGGCGCATGACCGACCGCTCGGTGTCGGTCTGATTGGGGCTCATACCCCCATTATTCGCACCGCGATGGGCCGGTCCTGTGCGTTGTCTATGCGCCCGCTGTGAGCCGGGGCGCCGAGTGTGCATCAGCGGCGGGATCGGGCGCGGATTCTCACCACGTGCGCACAGTCGACGCCCTGGATTCACATTCGGCGCACAGCCGGGCGCGCCGCCGCCACCGCCCTGAACCGGCGGGCGGCGGGTTTTCTTCTACCCTCTAGCCCATGCAGCCCTGCACCGGCAGTCGCCGATGACGCGGTTCCTCGCGCGCCGGCTGCTCAACTACGTCGTGCTGCTGGCGCTCGCGTCGTTCCTGACGTTCACGCTGACGTCGCTGACCTTCGAACCGCTCGACAGCCTGCTGCAGCGCAATCCGCGGCCCCCGCAGTCGACGATCGACGCGAAGGCCGCCGAACTCAACCTCGACAAGCCCATCCCGGTGCGGTACGCGCAGTGGCTGGGTGACGCGGTGCGCGGCGATTTCGGCACCACGATCACCGGTCAACCGGTCTCCGACGAACTGGGCCGGCGGATCGGGGTGAGCCTGCGGCTGCTGGTCATCGGGTCGGTGCTGGGCACCGTCATCGGTGTCGTGGTCGGCGCGTGGGGTGCGATCCGCCAGTATCGGCTGTCCGACCGGGTGATCACGCTGTTGTCGCTGCTGGTCATCAGCACGCCGACCTTCGTGATGGCCAACCTGCTGATCCTCGGGGCGCTCAACGCGAACTCGTGGCTCGGCGTGCAACTGTTCGAGTACACCGGCGAGACCTCACCGGATGCGGTCGGCGGTACGTTCAACCGGTTCATCGACCGGGTGCAGCACCTGGTCCTGCCGACGGTCACGCTGGCACTGACAGCGATCGCCGGATACAGCCGTTACCAGCGCAACGCGATGCTCGACGTGCTCGGACACGACTTCATCCGCACGGCCCGCGCCAAGGGACTCACCCGGCGGCAGGCGTTGTTCAAACACGGCCTGCGCACCGCGCTGATCCCGATGGCGACGCTGTTCGCGTACGGGTTCGGCGCGCTGGTCACCGGTGCAGTGTTCGTCGAGAAGATCTTCGGCTGGCACGGCGTCGGAGAATGGTGGATCCAGGGCATCACCACCCAGGACACCAACATCGTCGTCGCGATCACCGTGTTGTCCGGTGTGGCGATCCTGCTGGCCGGACTGCTGTCCGACGTTATCTACGCGGCGCTGGACCCGCGGGTGAGGGTGCGATGACCGACACCACCGCCCGTTCCGGACTGGACACCTCGCGGTTCGCCTCGCGCCGCACCCTGGTGCTACGACGGTTCCTGCGCAACAAGCCGGCCGTCGGCGCACTGGTACTGCTGGTGCTGATGTTCGCGGGCTGCTACCTGTTGCCACCGCTGCTGCCCTACAGCTACACCGACCTGGACTACGACGCGCTGCAGCAGCCGCCGACCACCGAACACTGGTTCGGCACCAACGCTCTCGGACAGGATCTGCTGGCCCAGACGCTGCGCGGGATGCAGAAGTCGATGCTCATCGGCGTCGCGGTGGCGTTCATCTCGACGATCATCGCCACCACGGTCGGGGCGGTCGCCGGATACTTCGGCGGGTGGCGGGACCGCACGCTGATGTGGCTGGTCGACCTGCTGCTCGTGGTCCCCGCTTTCCTGTTGATAGCGATCGTCACGCCCCGCACCAGGGGCGACATCGTCTGGCTGATCCTCCTGCTGGCGGCCTTCAGTTGGATGATCAGTTCGCGCATCGTGCGGGGCCTGACGATGAGCCTGCGCGACCGCGAGTTCGTCGTCGCGGCGCGCTACATGGGCGTGCCGCACTGGCGGATCATCGTGCGCCACATCGTGCCCAACGTCGCGTCGATCCTCATCATCGACACCGCGCTCAACGTCGGTACCGCGGTAATCGCCGAAACAGGCCTCAGCTATCTGGGTTTCGGTGTGCAGCGGCCCGACGTCTCGCTGGGCACGCTGATCGCCGACGGCACCGCGTCGGTCACCACGTTCCCGTGGGTGTTCCTGTTCCCGGCCGGCGTGCTGGTGCTGATCGTGTTGTGCGCCAACCTCGTCGGTGACGGGTTGCGTGACGCACTCGATCCGGGTGCCCGGCCGGCGCGAAACGGCCGGAGAAGCCGGAAGGGCCGCAAGACATGAGCCTGCTGCAGGTCTCCGGACTGACCGTGACGTTCGCGACCGACACCGAGCGGGTGTCCGCGGTGCGCGGCCTGGACTACCACGTCGACGCCGGTGAGGTGGTGGCGTTGGTCGGCGAGTCCGGGGCGGGCAAGTCGGCCGGGGCGATGGCCGTCGCGGGGCTGCTGCCCGAACATGCGGAGGTGGCCGGTTCGGTGCGGTTGGACGGCACCGAACTGCTCGGGCTTTCGGACGCGGAGATGTCGCGGATTCGCGGCCGCCGGATCGGCACCGTGTTCCAGGACCCGATGTCGGCGCTGACGCCGGTGTACACCGTCGGCGACCAGATCGCCGAGGCGCTGCGCGTGCACAACCGCGACCTCGACCGGCGCGGGGCCCGCACCCGCGCTGTCGAACTGCTCGAACTCGTCGGCATCGCCCAGCCCGAACGCCGCGCCCGCGCCTTCCCCCACGAACTGTCCGGCGGCGAGCGGCAACGGGTGGTCATCGCGATCGCGATCGCCAACGACCCCGACCTGCTCATCTGCGACGAGCCGACCACCGCACTGGACGTGACCGTGCAGGCGCAGATCCTCGAGGTGCTGCGGACCGCGCGCGACGTCACCGGGGCCGGTGTGCTGATCATCACCCACGACCTGGGCGTCGTCGCCGAGTTCGCCGACCGCGCGCTGGTCATGTACGCCGGCCGGGCCGTCGAGATCGCCACGGTGTCGGAGCTCTACAGCCGGCGGCGGATGCCCTACACGGTCGGGCTGCTGGGCTCGGTGCCACGGCTCGACGCGCGGCAGGGCGCCCGGCTGGTGCCCATCCCCGGGGCGCCGCCGTCGCTGGCCGCGCTGCCGCCGGGTTGCCCGTTCGCACCCCGCTGCCCGCTGGCGATCGACGACTGCCGCACCGCCGAACCCGAACTCATCGAGGTGGCGCCGGGGCACCGGGCGGCGTGCATCCGCACCGAACACGTCGCGGGCCGCAGCGCCGCCGAGGTGTACGGCGTGTCCACCGCGCCTCCCGCGACGCCGCCGTCGGCCGACGATCCGGTGGTGCTGCGCGTGAACGATCTGGTCAAGACCTACGCGCTGACCAAGGGCACCGTCTTCCGGCGCCGGATCGGCGAGGTCCGCGCCGTCGACGGCATCAGCTTCGACCTGCAGCAGGGACGCACGCTGGCGATCGTCGGCGAATCCGGATCGGGCAAGTCGACGACGCTGCACCAGATCCTCGAGCTGGCCCCGCCGCAGGGCGGTTCGATCGAGGTGCTCGGCGAGGACGTCGCCACGCTCGACACCCGGCGGCGACGGGCGCTGCGCGGTGACCTGCAGGTGGTGTTCCAGGATCCGGTGGCCTCGCTCGATCCGCGCCTGCCGGTGTTCGATGTGCTCGCCGAACCGTTGCAGGCCAACAACTTCGACAAGAGCCGCATCGACGAGCGGGTGGCCGAACTGCTCGGGATCGTCGGGCTGCGCCGCGAAGACGCCAGCCGCTACCCGGCCGAGTTCTCGGGCGGGCAGAAGCAGCGCATCGGCATCGCGCGGGCACTGGCGACGCAGCCGAGAATCCTCGCCCTCGACGAACCGGTCTCGGCGCTGGACGTGTCGATCCAGGCGGGCATCATCAACCTGCTGCTGGATCTGCAGGAGCGGTTCGGGTTGTCGTACCTGTTCGTCTCGCACGACCTGTCGGTGGTCCGCCACCTCGCCCACCGGGTGGCGGTCATGCACAAGGGCGCCATCGTCGAACAGGGCGACGGGGAGCAGGTCTTCACCGCCCCCGCACACGAGTACACGCGGCGTCTGCTGGCGGCGGTCCCCCAGCCGACGGTCCCGCAACGTTAGAGTCCGTGTGCATGACGTTGCGACGCCTGATCTCGGCCGCCCTCGTTGCCACCCTCACCCTTGCCGCGTGCTCGAGCGGCAACGAGGAGACGCCGTCGGCGGGCGGTAGCGCGGAGGTGGGCGCAACCAACGACGTCAACCCCCAGGACGTCGGCGCCCTGCGCCAGGGCGGCAACCTGCGGCTGGCGCTGACCGCGTTCCCGGCGAACTTCAACAGCCTGCACATCGACGGCAACGTCGCCGACGCCGCAGGCATGCTCAAGGCCACCATGCCGCGCGCGTTCCGGATCGCCGCGGACGGTTCGGCCACGCTGAACACCGACTACTTCACCGGCGCCGAGGTCACCGGCACCGACCCCCAGGTCGTCACGTGGACGATCAACCCGAAGGCGGTCTGGAGCGACGGGGCGCCGATCACCTGGGAGGACATCGCCGCGCAGGTGAACGCCACCAGCGGAAAGCAGGAGGGGTTCGCGTTCGCCAGCCCCAACGGCTCCGACCGCGTCGCCTCGGTGACCCGCGGGGCCGACGACCGGCAGGCGGTGATGACCTTCGCGAAGCCCTACGCGGAATGGCGCGGCATGCTCTCGGGCAACACCATGCTGCTGCCCAGGAGTGTGACCGCGACGCCGGAGGCGTTCAACCGCGCCCAGCTCAACGCACCGGGTCCGTCGGCGGGGCCGTACATCGTGTCGAACCTCGACCGTACGGCCCAGCGGATCACGCTGACCCGCAACCCGAAATGGTGGGGTGCGCCGCCGGTGCTCGACAGCATCACGTACTCGGTGCTCGACGACGCCGCCCGGATTCCGGCGCTGCAGAACAACGCGCTGGACGCCACGGGCCTGGCCACCCTCGACGAGCTGACGATCGCGCGGCGCACCAACGGGGTGGCGATCCGGCGGGCGCCGGGCAACAGCTGGTATCACTTCACGTTCAACGGCGCACCGGGCTCGATCCTGGCCGACAAGGCGCTGCGCCGGGCGATCGCGAAAGGCATTGACCGCCAGACCATCGCGGCGGTCACCCAGCGCGGTCTGGCCGACGACCCGGTTCCGCTCAACAACCACATCTTCGTCGCGGGCCAACAGGGCTACGAGGACAACAGCGGGGTGGTGGCCTTCGACCCGGAGAAGGCCAAACAGGAGCTCGACGCGCTCGGGTGGCGGCTCAACGGACAGTTCCGGGAGAAGGACGGCCGCCAGTTGGTGATCCGCGACGTGCTGTTCGACGCGCTGAGCACGCGCCAATTCGGCCAGATCGCCCAGAACAACCTCGCTCAGATCGGGGTCAAACTCGAACTCGACGCCAAGGGCGCGGCCGGCTTCTTCACCGACTACATCAACACCGGTGACTTCGACATCGCGCAGTTCTCCTGGGTGGGTGACGCATTCCCGCTCTCGGGACTGACGCAGATCTACGCATCCAACGGAGAGAGCAACTTCGGCAAGATCGGCAGCCCCGAGATCGACGCGAAGATCGAGGAGGCGCTGGAGGAACTGGACCCCGCGAAGGCTCAGCAGAAGGCCAACGAGGTCGACAAACTGCTGTGGGACGAGGTGTTCAGCCTGCCGTTAACGCAGTCACCGGGCAACGTGGCGGTGCGGGCCAACCTCGCCAACTTCGGCGCGTTCGGCCTCGCGGACGCCGACTACACGAAGATCGGCTTCGTCGAGTAGCCGGACTTCGGGTCCCGCTGATCCAAACGGTGCTCGGCACGAGGGGTCCTCGGTAGAACCGAGGGCATGACGACTGTGGAGAACACCCGCGCCCTGCCCGGGTCACCGGAGTTCGCCGTCCTGCTGGCTCAGATCGCCGCGGGCGCACGCGACCGGGACCGGGACGACGAGAACCCCTTCGACCAGGTCGCCGCGCTCAAGCGGGCCGGCTTCGGCACGCTGCGGCTGCCTGAACATCTGGGCGGTGCGGGACTGACTGTGCCGCAACTCTTCTCGACGATCATCGACGTCGCCGCCGCCGACCCGATCGTGGCGCACATCTTCCGCACCCACTTCTGGTTCGTCGAGGAGCGGCTGCGCACCGTCGGCGACCCGGCGTCGCGGCGCTGGCTGGACACGGTGGCCGACGGCAAGATCTTCGGCAATGCGTTCAGCGAGAAGGGCGGACTGGCCGTCGGCAGCCTGGTGTTCAACACCCGTCTGCTGCCCGACGGGCAGGGTGGCTACCGGCTCACCGGCGAGAAGTACTACAGCACCGGCACGTTGTTCTCCGACTATCTGACGGTGACCGCGACGACCGACCACGATTCGGTGGCGACGGTCGTGGTGCCCACCGATCGGGAGGGGGTCGGGATCGTCGACGACTGGGACGGTTTCGGTCAACGGCGCACGGGAACCGGCACCACCACGTTCACCGACGTCGCGGTGGCGGCCGACGAGGTGCTCACCGATTCGCCGTACGACGCCGAGGCGGAGCCGACGGTGCAGTACGCCTCGCTGCAGCTGTTCATCCACGCGGTGGTGGCCGGGATCCTGGCGAACGTGGTGGAGGACGGTGTCGCGCTGCTGGAGTCGCGTGAGCGCAACTTCAGCCATGCGGTGGCCGAGCGACCGACCGACGACCCGTTGCTGCAGCGTCAGCTCGGCGAGCTGGCCAGCACGGCCTACGTCGCACGGGCGGCCGTGTTGGATGCTGCCGCGGTCATCGGTGCGGCCACCGATTCGGCGGTCGACGGAGTGCCGGACGCGACGCTGGCGCAGGAGGCGCAGCTCGCGGTCGCGAAGGTGAAGGTGCATCTGGACCGGGTGGCGCCGGACGCGGCCACCCGCCTGCTGGAACTCGGCGGGGCCAGCGCAGCCAGCCGTCAGCGCAACCTCGACCGGCACTGGCGCAACATCCGCACGATCACGCTGCACAACCCGGTGGCCTATAAGGCGCGGGTGGTCGGCGAGAACCTGTTGCACGGCACACCGGTTCCCGCGAACGCCTACTTCTGAGGGGTCCGGCCCCCGCGATCAGCCGGGGCTGCCGCGCCGCTTGACCGCCTTCTTCGCGGGCGCCTTCTTGGCCGGGGCCGCCTTCTTGGCGGGCACCTTCTTCGCGACCGCGGGCGTGGCCGGCTCGGCGGCTTTCTTCGCCGGTTGCGCGGCCTTCTTGGCCGGTTCCGCGGTCTTGGCCGCGGCCTTCTTGGCGGGCGCCTTCTTGGCAGGCGCGCTCGCGGACGGTGTCTTGGCGGGGGTCACCTTGGCCGGCGGCGTCTTCGCCGCCTCGGTCTTCACCGGGGTCGCCTTCGCCGCAGCCTTCTTGGCGGGCGCCTTGGCGGGAGTCGCCTTGGCCGGCGTCTTCGCGGGCGCCTTGGCGGCCGGCGGCGCCATGTTGGCCGCCTCGGTCTTCGCCGGGGTCGCCTTCACCGCCGCCTTCTTGGCGGGGGTCTTCTTGGCGGGGGCTTTTGTCACCGGACTTTTCGCCGTCGGCCCCGAACCCGCCGCGGCCTTCTGCCCGGACGGCAGTGCGGCGGGGCCGTCGTCGTCGGACGACGATCCGATGCCGACGCGCCCGGCCGCCCCCTCGACGGCGTCACGCGCCCGCTGTGCCAGCTCGCCCAGCGCCACTCCCACGGTCGCGAGCAGATCGGTGACGCGCTGCTGCAGCGGCGCGCCCTTGTCTTCTGACGTGTCTTCTGATGACACCATGGCCTCCCGTTTCACGTATGGCTCGTAGCCCCCATACCCGTTTTCGCGGATACCTCACGTGTCACGCGCCACGGTAACGCGAAAAGGGCGTTCAGACCGTCAACTCGATGTGGTGCGCATCGGGCACCGATGCATACCGCTGCGGACTGCAGGTCAACACGATCACCTGACCGTCGCCGCCGATGACGTCGAAAACCGTGCCCATCTTGGTCAACCGGTCGGGGTCGGTGAAGCCCAGCGCATCGTCGATGACCACGGGCACCGAGTCCTCCTTGGCCACAAGGGCGGCACCGGCGAGCCGGGCCACGATGCCCAACTGTTCCTTCGCACCGCCGGACAGCGACTCGTAGGGCACCGTGCGACCGGCGAGCGTGCGGTGGTGAATTCGCAGATCGCTGTCGATCTCCACTTCGAAGCTGTCGCCGAACACCAGCCGCCCGAGCCGTTCGACCTCGCGGCGGTACGGCTCGACGTAGCGTTCCCGCGTTGCCGCCCGGTGCCTGCTCATCACCGAGCGCAGCAGTTCCACCGCGCGCGCCAGGCGGTGCACCCGCAGGTAATCGGACTCAGCGTGTTCACGTTCGGCGTTCGCGCCGTCCAATTGTCCTTGCCTGCCCTCGGTGCCGTAGACCTTCAGCGCGGCGATCACCTCGCGCAAGGCCTCGGTCGTGTCCTCGTGGCGGGCCTGCAGAGCCCGGTCCCGGCGGGTCACCTCGGCGAGGGTGGCCTCGACCGCCTCCGGGGCGCTCTGCGCCAATTCGTCGCGCAGTCGGGCGGCACGGACGGTGGCGTACTCGGCCGCCTCACGGTCGGCTTCGGCCGCCACCGACAGATCCTCGTCGGCCACGGTGGCGCGCGCCGCGGCCAGGCGCTCGGTGGCGGTGTTCAGTTCCGCCTGTGCGGCAGCGAGCTTCTCGCGCGCGACGCCGAGCCGAGTGACCTTCTCCCCCAACTTGGCCGACGCCGCGACCGCCACCTTCCGGTGCGTCTCGCAGTCACCGATGGCGCGCTGGTGTGCGGCGACGGCGGCGGCGAGGGCCTGTCGGGCGGCGGCGGCATCGGCCGGCCCGTCGAGGTCGAACAGCCCCTCGGGTTCCGGATGTCCGTCCCGCAGTTCGGCCAGCCGGGCCCGCAGTGCGGCTTCGGTGTCGTCCCCGGCGAGCGCATCGAGGGTCGCCCGCAACGTCGCCCGCGTCTGCATCAGGGCACGACGACGGTCGTGCAGGCTGCGCGCGGTCGCGATGTCGGCGGCGCCGGCCGCCTGCAACGCGGCCGCCAGTTCCGCCTCGGCCGCCTCGAGCCGCGCCTGGGTCTGCGCGGCCGGAGTGCCCGGCACCACGCGCGCCGTGAGCAGCCCGGGCACGCTGATCTCCGTCGGGGACGTCGCGTTGACCGACCAGCCGTCGCCGGCGGCCACCCGCACCACCTCGTCACCCACCCGCACCTCGACATCGGCAACCGCGTCGAGTTCGATTCGCGCGGAGGCGAGTTCGGCCTGTCCGGCGGCCCGTTCCACGGCCACGGCGGCGGTCTCGACGAGTCGCATCGAGGTGTCGGTGACCGCGATTCCGGCCAGTTCGGCGTCGACGACCGCGGACTCGCGCACTGCCGCGTCGATCTTCGCCAGCCGTGCCGCCAACCGGTCGGCCTCATCCCGATCGGAAAGGCGTTGCGCGACAACGCGTGCCGTATCGACCAGAGCGTGGTGTTCCTCGACCGCGGCCCGGGCCCGGTCGGCAGCCTGCTGCGCGGCCTCGTCGACCTCGCGGGCGGTGGCCTCCTCGCCGACGGCGGTGGCCACCGCGGCGTCGAGGTCGGTCAGCGCCGCGCGACGTTCGTCGATGTCGGCTCGCATGCGGCGGCGCTCGGTGACCGCGGCGAGCGAGGCGGCGCGGGTGGCCTGGGCCGCCTTGGCGAGGACGTCGGCCTCGTCGGCCTGCCTGCGCAGCGCCGCCACCGCCTGCGCGGCTTCGCGCGCGGCGGTCAGTTCGTGCGCGAGCGCCGCCCGCTGCTCGGTCGATTCGGCCAGCTGGCCGGTCAGCGCCGCGTGCCGGCGCACCGCCTCGTCGACCTCACCGACCGCTTCCGCGCACCGTGCCACCTCGGCTTCGGCGGCCTGCAGCCGTTTGATCGCTGCGGCCCACTCGCCCGTCGCCCGACCGGTGGCTGTGAAGTAGCGGCCGTACTCCTCGTCGATGCGGTCGACGAGCAGCGGTTCGGCACCCGAGGTGGTGGCCGCCTCACCGGCGGCCGCGTCGAGCGCGCGGGCGAGCGCGTCGGAACCGGAGAAGTCCGCCGCGGCGGTGGACGCGGACTGCCAGACCCGTTGCGCCTGCCACAGATCCATGTCGACGGTCTGTTCGAGCAGGGCCAACGCCCGCTCGTGTGCCTCGTCACCGGTGAGCTGCTCACGCTGCGGGGCGAGAACGGTCAGTTCCGTCTCCGCACGCTTGTGGAAGCGTTTGCGGTACACGAAACGGTAGGGCCCCGTGCTGATCTCGGCACTGACCTCGGCCCCTACGTCGGCGTGGGTGGGTTTGACCTGCTTGACCTCCTTCTTCGTCGAGCGGTCCTTGGCGGCGAAGAGCAGATCCAGCGCCTCGATCATCGACGATTTCCCGATTTCGTTGGCGCCGCTGACGATGACGACACCGCGGTCGGGGAACTCGATCTCGCGGCGGCTGACGCCGCGGTAGTTGGTCAACACCAGACGGTGCAGTTTCATGCGACCTCGCTCCGTTCGACCAGTCGCAGCAGCAGAGCCAGCGCGGCGCGGGCGTCCTCGGCGCCCTCCCCGTCGGCGCGGGCGGCCTCCACCAACTCGTCGACGGCCGCGGCCGCGAACCCCCCGATGCCCAGGTCGTCGAATTCACCGTCGGCGGGCAGGACCGCGATGTCGGTGCCGCGCTCCCACTCCGTCAACGCGGCGAACAACCGGGAGTACTTGAGCAGGCACTCGTCCAGTGCGGCCTTGTCCGTGACGGTGAGCGAACCCGTCAGCCCGAGGCGGACGACGGTGCGTTCCTTGTCCGGCATGAGGTCGAGGTTGAGGTCGAGATCGGCCACGTCTCGGCTGCTGTCGACCGAACGGGTCAGCGTGACGAACCGCCAGCGACCCAACCGCTCGGGGCGCACCCGTACCGGACGCCGATCGGCGTCCTCGTCGATCTCGACCACGAGTGCGTGACCGGAGTCGGATTCGATGTCGTCGTAGTTGGTGACCTCGGGCGAGCCCGAGTACCAGACCCGCCCGGTCGCACCGACCTCGGTACGAGAGTGCTTGTCGCCCAACGCCACATAGTGCACGGCGCCACGGGCCAACGCCGCCTCGACGGCGGCCAGCCGGATCAGCGCCGCCTTGTCCTTACCCGGGTCGATGAGGTCCACGGCACCGTGACCCACGACGATGCGCGTCACCCCGTCGGCGGGCAGGTCGGCGAGCACGTCCCCGACGAGATCGCTCGTGGGCGCCTTCGACCGCCACGGTGCCGCGACGAGCTCGAGGCCCGGCCGCACCATGTGGACACCGGCGCGGTCGAGCACCGTGACGTGGTCCGGGCATTCGGCGGTGAACAGGGCGCTGGTGTACACCGAGGAGGCGTCCAACGGGTCGTGGTTGCCGGGCAGCAGATAGACCGGGACACCGATGGTCCGCATGGCTTCGAGCGACTGGCCGACCTCGCGCGGGCACAGCTGGTTGTGCTCGAACACGTCGCCGGCGACCACCACGAACTCCGCGCCCACCTCGGCCGCCAGCGCACCGACTGCAACGACGGCCTCGCGCCGTGCGGCCGAATACCGGGGCTGCGCCTCACCGTTGAGGAAGTGGCGGGTCATCCCGAGCTGCCAGTCGGCGGTATGCACAAATCGCATGTGGCCCCGTCCCTTTCCCCTCGTCGTCGTGGTGCATGGCGAGTGTAGGACCGGGCACCGACAAGTCAGCGGACCTCGACCGGCATGTGGCCCCACGACCTAACGTGGAGGGGGTGAGCCCGAACATCCGCACCCTGGTACTGCTCCGACACGCCAAGTCCGACTACCCCGACGGCGTCGACGACCACGAACGGCCGTTGGCCGCGCGGGGGATCCGCGAAGCCGGTCTCGCCGGCGACTGGCTGCGCGCCCACCTGACGCCGCTGGACGCGGTGCTCTGCTCGACGGCCACCAGGACCCGACAGACCCTCGAGCGCGCGCGCGTCGACGCACCGGTCCATTTCGCCGACCGGCTCTACGACGCCACGCCGGGCACGGTGATCGACGAGATCAACTCGGTCGCGCGGCGTTTCGACCACCGGGTCGACACGCTGCTGGTGATCGGGCACGAACCGGCCATGTCGCACGTCGCCCTGGGACTGGCCGCGGTCGAGGACAGCGACCGGAGGGCGGCCGACGGGATCGCGGCGAAGTTCCCGACCTCGGCGATCGCCGTGCTGCGCACCGCGCAGCCGTGGGATCGCCTGGCGCTCGGCGGCGCCGCGCTGGTCACCTTCCACGTTCCTCGGTGACTTCGGCGTGCGCGGTCGCGCTCAGCGCGACCCAGCACGCCCAAATCGCTAGGAGTTGGTGGCGAGCGTCAGCTCCATCAGCTTGATCGCCATCCCGCACGCGTCGATGCCGGGCGCCTGCGGATTGACCCACCAGCCGACCACGCCACCCGCATCGCTGGCCACCCCGCACGCGCCGTTCGGATCGCCGGGCCGCATCACGATCGACGGCACCCCGGCCACCGAACGGTTCTCGATCTGGTACTCCAGCTTCTGGGCCGTCTGCTGCTCGTTGTCGAGGCTGCCCTCCTCGAACCAGAAGCGGGTGATGTCGACGAGGCCGGCGGGATTGGCGGCCTGCCAGCGGCAGACGGCGCCCACGAAGGTGCTCTGGATGTCCAGCGGGTCGGCGCCGACCGTCTCGGCCAGGATGTCCTCGGTCAGCACGTCGCACTCTTTGAGCAGGTTCGGGTACTGCTGTTCGGAGTCGTTGTTGCTGGGCCCGCCGCCGGAACCCGCACGCGCCGCGGTGCCCTCGACCGTGCGGGTGCAGCCCAGCAGCATCGTCAGGGCGGCCAGCAGAGCGGCCACGGCGGCCAGAGTCCGTGCGGAGCGGCTCATCGGGAATTCACAATCGATTGACGGGTGAGCTCTTTGGCGACCTCACACGGGTCAGGGAACGGTTTCTCGGCGAAGCTGACCGACCATTCGATGAAGTCGTTGTCGAACTGGATGCCGATCTCACACAGGTTGGTGCCCAGCGTCAGATCGTCGCCGGTGGCGATGAATCCGTCGTGGCCCTCGATGTTGATGTCCTCGACGCTGGTGCGCGACAACTCCTCGGTCTTGCGCTCGCGGCCGATCGGGCTGCCCCGGAAATGGGTGAACGAGAAGTGCGGCCCGACGATGCTGCCGCCTGCCAGCCACTGGCAGCCCACCGACGTGGTCGCGGTGTTCACCAGACCCGGCACCTCGGTGAGCTGGCTGATGGTCTGATCGCTGATCCCACCGCACTGCGGGAAGAACGGGCCGTGCTTGATGTCCTGCTGGGCCTGCGTGCTCTGCGGCGACTCACCCGGCGCCGCGGGCTCCGAGTCCGAGGAACAGGCGGCCAACAGCGGGATCACGGCCATCGCCAGCGCGGCCAGCGCTTTCGCGTGGCGGGTCCGTCCCGTCGTGCGCGTGCTGGGGTTCACGCCATGCACTGTAGCGGCAGCACTGATCGTGAACCACCGACATGCCGGTTGACCTGCAAGTTCGTTCGGTGTGCGACAGTAGCGAGATGCTCTGGGGTCTGCTGCGGCAGTACGTGCGGCCGTACCGCGGACTGCTCTCGGCGGTCGCCGCGCTCCAGATCGTCAGCACGCTCGCCTCGCTGTACCTGCCGACGGTCAACGCCGCGATCATCGACGACGGCGTCGCCCGGGGCGACACCGCGACCATCGTCGAACTCGGCATGGTGATGCTCGCCGTCACCGCGCTGCAGGTGGTGTGCGCGGTCGGCGCGGTGTATTTCGGCTCGCGCGCCGGTATGGGCTTCGGCCGGGACCTGCGTTCGGCGATCTTCGACCGGGTGACGCGGTTCTCGGCGGAGGACACCGCGCGGTTCGGCGCCCCGTCGCTGCTCACCCGCACCACCAACGACGTCGGCCAGATCCAGCTGCTCGTGCAGTTGACGTGCACGATGCTGATCACCGCGCCGATCATGTCGGTCGGCGGCATCTTCATGGCGATCCACCAGGACGCCGGGCTGTCGTGGCTGCTGCTGGTCAGCATCCCGGTGCTGGCGTTGGCCAACTACTGGATCGTCTCGCATCTGCTGCCGATCTTCCGCCGGATGCAGCAGTTCATCGACGACATCAACCGGGTGATGCGCGATCAGCTCACCGGTCTGCGGGTCATCCGCGCGTTCGCCCGCGAGCCGCTCGAACGCGACCGTTTCGCCGCGGCCAACCAGACACTGTCGGACACCGCCCTGGACGCCGGCCGCTGGCAGGCGCTGATGCTGCCGGTCACCACGCTGGTCATCAACGTCTCGAGCGTCGCGCTGATCTGGTTCGGCGGCCTGCGCATCGACGCCGGCCAGATGCAGGTCGGCTCGCTGATCGCGTTCCTGTCCTACTTCATGCAGATCCTGATGGCCGTGCTCATGGCCACCTTCATGCTGATCATCATCCCGCGGGCGACGGTGTGCGCCGAACGGATCGGTGAGGTGCTGGCCACCCGCCCGGGCATCGACACCCCGCCGGACGCCGTCCGGCCCGACACGGTGCGCGGCGAGATCCGCCTGGAGGGCGCCACCTTCTGCTATCCCGGCGCGGACCGGCCGGTCGTCGAGGACGTCTCGCTGACCGCGCGACCCGGGACGACGACGGCGATCGTCGGGTCGACCGGATCCGGGAAGTCGACCCTGATCTCGCTGATCTGCCGGCTCTACGACGTGACCGGCGGCAGCATCCGCATCGACGGGACCGACGTGCGCGACTATGACATCGAACGGCTGTGGTCGCTGATCGGGCTCGTGCCGCAGCGCGGCTACCTGTTCACCGGGACCGTCGCCGACAACCTCCGGTACGGCGATCCCGACGCAGGAGAGGAACAGATGTGGACCGCGCTGCGGGTGGCCGCCGCCGACGACTTCGTCCGCGCGCACGCCGACGGGCTGCAGATGCGCGTCGCCCAGGGCGGGATGAACTTCTCCGGCGGCCAGCGGCAGCGGCTGGCGATCGCCCGCGCGGTGATCCGCCGGCCGTCGGTGTACCTGTTCGACGACGCGTTCTCCGCCCTCGACGTGCACACCGACGCCCGCGTGCGCGCCGCGCTGCGCGAGGTGTCGGCCGAGGCCACCGTCGTCGTCGTCTCACAGCGGCTCTCGACCGTCGCGCAGGCCGATCAGGTGATCGTCGTCGACGACGGCCGCGTGGTCGGCGCCGGCACGCACGAATCGCTGCTGGTGGACTGTCCGACCTACGCCGAGTTCGCCGAGTCGCAGTCGGTCGGCGCCGATGTCGGCGGCCGCCCGTGACCGGACCGATGGGCCGTCCGATGCGCGGCCTGCCGCAGGCGCCGGCCGAACGCACCCGCGACTTCAAGGGTTCGGCGCTGCGCCTGGTTCGGCGGCTCACCCCACAGCGCACGCTGACCGCGACGGTGATCGCACTCGGGGTGGCCGGCATCGCCCTCGGTGTCATCGGGCCGCGGATCCTCGGACACGCGACCGACCTGTTGTTCAACGGGGTGATCGGCCGGGGACTGCCCGCCGGGCTGACCAAGGAGCAGGCCGTCGAGGCGGCCCGCGCCCGCGGGGACTCGACCTTCGCCGACCTGCTGTCCGGGATGGCCGTGGTACCCGGGCAAGGGGTGGACTTCGGCGCCGTGGCCCGCACGCTGGCACTGGCTCTGGGTCTGTATCTCGTTGCGGCGCTGCTGGTCTGGATCCAGGCCCGGATCCTCAACGTGGTGGTGCAGCGCACTATGGTCAGGCTGCGTGCCGACGTGGAGGACAAGGTGCACCGGCTGCCGCTGTCCTACTTCGACACCCGCCAGCGCGGTGAGGTGCTCAGCCGCGTCACCAACGACGTCGACAACATCCAGACCTCGCTGACGATGACGATCAGCCAGCTGCTGACCTCCGTGCTGACGATCGTCGCGGTGCTGGTGATGATGCTGACGATCTCACCGCTGCTGACCCTGCTCACCGTGCTCACCGTGCCGCTGTCGCTGCTGGCGATCCGCTGGATCACCCGGCGCAGCCAGCGGCTGTTCGTCGCGCAGTGGCGCAACACCGGACGGCTCAACGCCCATATCGAGGAGACCTACAGCGGCTTCACGATCGTCAAGACGTTCGGTCACCGCGCCGCCGCGCAGGAGAAGTTCCGCGAACTCAACGACGAGGTGTACCAGTCGAGCTTCGGCGCCCAGTTCTTCTCGGGGCTGGTCTCGCCGGCGACGGGTTTCATCGGCAACCTCAGCTACGTGGCGGTCGCCGTCGTCGGGGGCCTGCAGGTGGCGGGTGGGCAGATCACGCTCGGCAACATCCAGGCGTTCACCCAGTACGTGCGCCAGTTCAACCAGCCGCTGAGCCAGGTCGCCGGCATGTACAACACGCTGCAGTCGGGGATCGCCAGCGCCGAGCGCGTCTTCGAACTCCTCGACGCCGACGAGCAGTCCGCCGATCCCGTGACACCCCTGCCCAGCACCAGGGGCCGGGTCGAGTTCGACCACGTGCACTTCGGCTACCGGCCGGGCACACCGGTCATCGAGGACCTGTCGCTGGTTGCCGAACCGGGCAGCACCGTGGCGATCGTCGGGCCGACCGGTGCGGGCAAGACCACGCTGGTGAACCTGCTGATGCGGTTCTACGACGTCGATTCCGGCCGGATCCTGCTCGACGGCGTCGACATCTCGACGGTCAGCCGCCACTCCCTGCGCTCGCGGATCGGCATGGTGCTGCAGGACACCTGGCTGTTCGCCGGAACGATCTACGACAACATCGCCTACGGCAGACCGGGCGCGGGTGAGGACGAGGTGATCGCGGCCGCGAAGGCCGCGCACGTGGACCGCTTCGTCCACACGCTGCCCGACGGCTACGCCACCCTGGTCAGCGACGACGGCGGCTCCATCAGCGCCGGTGAGAAACAGCTGATCACGATCGCCCGGGCGGTGCTGGCCCAGCCGCAACTGCTGGTGCTCGACGAGGCGACGAGTTCGGTGGACACCCGGACCGAGTTACTCATCCAGCAGGCGATGGCCGAACTACGCCGCGACCGGACGAGCTTCATCATCGCCCACCGCCTGTCGACCATCCGCGACGCCGACCTGATCCTGGTCATGGAGGCCGGCCGGATCGTCGAACGCGGGACGCACGACGACCTGGTCGCCCGCCGGGGCGAATACTGGTCCATGACACAGGTTTAAGCACTCCGCTGCCCACGATTCCGCGCCCCGCCGGCCGCGCGGTGGGGCAGGATGCGCGGTATGTCCAGCACCACCGTGCACACCTTCTGCCGTTACTGTCTGGCGTCGTGCGGGGTGGAGGTCACCGTCGAGGACAACCGCGTCCGCAAGATCTCCGCCGACCGGCTCAACCCGCACAGCTGGCACGACTTCTGCGCCAAGGGCCGCACCGCGGCCCAACTCGTCGAGCATCCGCGCCGGATCCTCACCCCCATGCGGCGGGTGGGCGACCGCTACGTCGAGGCCAGCTGGGGGGAGGCGATCACCGACATCGCCGCGCGGATGAACGCCGCGATCGAGGCCGACGGGCCCGACGCCATCGGCGCCTACTACGGCAACCCCACCGGCTTCTCGGGCTCCAATGTCATCTTCATGAACGCCTGGCTCGACGCCGTCGGCACCCGCAACCGGTACTTCGTCGGCTCGGTCGACCAGAACGCCATGCACGTCGTCGCCGAGGCGATGTACGGGTCGATGCTCATGGCACCGGTGTCCGACATCGACAACTGCGACTACTTCCTGCTCGTCGGCACCAATCCCGCAGTGAGCGCATGGAATTGGCTGGAGACGGTGCCCGGCGGTTGGCGCCGGGCCCTCGAGCGCCAGAAGCGGGGCGCGACGCTGGTGGTCGTCGACCCGATCCGCACCGAGAGTGCCGAGAAGGCCGATGTGCACCTCGCGGTGCGTCCCGGTCAGGACTGGGCGCTGCTGCTGGCGATGGTGAAAGTCGTTCTGGACGAAGGGCTCGAGCACCGCGGCGACTGCGCCGACCTGGCCGTGGGGGTGCCCGAGTTGCGCCGACTGGTCGCCGACGCCGACCTCGACGACCTCGCGGAGCGCTGCGGGGTCGACCGCGCGACGGTCGAACGGGTGGCACGCGACTTCGCCGCCGCGGGCGGCGCGATGGTGGTCACCCGCACCGGGGTGTCGCTGCACGCGGCGGGCACCGTGGCCGAGTGGCTCGGCCATGTGCTCAACGTCATCACCGGCCGGATGGACCGGCCCGGCGGGCGGCGGTTCGAACCGGGTTACGTCGACGCGCTGCGGCTCGCGGACCTGGCGAAGGGCACCCCCCACGTCAGCCGGGTGGCCGGACGCGAGATGGTGTCGGGCGCACATGCTCTGGCGGAGCTACCCGACGAGATCACCACACCGGGCCCGGGCCAGATCAAGGCCCTGCTGATCAACTGCGGCAATCCGGTGGTGTCCGGCCCGGACGGCGCCAAACTGGACCGCGCGCTGGCGACGCTCGACCTGCTGGTGGTGATCGACCTGGTGCAGCGCGAGAGTCACCGCCACGCGCACTGGCTGCTGCCCGCGGCGCACTGGCTCGAACGCGACGATCTGCTGGCGTTCACCAGCAGCATGCACGACGAACCGTTCGTGCAGTACGGGCGCCGGGCGGTCGACCCTCCGCCGGGCGCCCGCGAGGAGTGGCAGATCTTCACCGACCTCACCCTCGCGATGGGGCGGCCGCTGTTCGGGGTGCGGGGCATGAACGCGTTCGTCCGGGCCACCAGGCGGGCCGCCGCGGTGACCCGCCGGCCCGCGCTGGCCTTCAGCCCGCAGTGGATGAACCGGATCCTCATCGCGACGGCGCGGAAGGTCAACGGGCGCAGGCTGAAATGGCGTGACGTCGTGCGCAGTCAGCACGGGCTGGTGCTGGGCCCGCGCGAGTTCGGTCACTTCCGCGAGGCGTTGCGCACACCGGACAAGAAGGTGCACGCGGCGCCGCCGGAGTTCGTGGCGCGGGCGCGGGAACTGCTCGGCGCACCGCATCCGGTCGCCCCGGCCGGCTACCCGTTCCAGCTGGGCAACCGGCGGCACCGTCACTCGATGAACTCATGGCTCAACGATCTGCCGCAACTACACCCGGCCGGTAAGCGCAACGAGGTCGTCATCCATCCCGACGACGCGCTCGCGCTCGGCGTGGCCGACGGCGACCGGGTGCGGGTGTTCTCCCCCGTGGGCGCCGTCGAACTGCAGGCCGCGGTGAGCGACCGGCCACGCCGCGGGTTGGTCGTCCTCGACCACGGCTGGGGCTCACGGGTCTTCGACCCGCGCGGCGGTGCGGAGCCGCAGTCGTTCGGGGTCAACCGCAACCTGCTGGTGGACGGCGCCGGACTCGACCCGCTGTCGCAGACCTCGACGCTCAGCGAGGCGTGGGTCGGAGTCGAGCGGGTCTAGAGCTGCGGGCCTTCGGCACGCAGATCGTCGACCTTGGCCATCGCCTCGCGCAGCTGGGCCAGCCACTCGTCGGCGTGCTGCCCCACCAGCCGGACCGACCAGGCCAGAGCGTCCGAGCGGGACCGCGCGACCCCGGCGTCGACCAGGGTGTCGAGCACCTGGCGCTCGGGCTGCCGCAGCCGCGTCATCACCGGTACGGCGATGTGGGTGAACAGAATCCGCTCGGTGTCACCACCCACTGCTCCGATCTCTATGCCCCAGGAGACCTTGCGGCCGTAGCGCGCCTCGGCCTCGTCGGCGATCCGCATGCGCTCCGGGCGCGTCTGTTCCCGGAAGCGGGCCGCACGCCCGGAGGCCCTGGCCTCGCTCTCCTGTTCGTCGGGTTCGGTCAGGCGGCCGATGACCGTGATCTCCTCGCGGTCCACGACCACGGTGGGATCACCGGCGAACCACCCGTCCGGTACCCGGCCCGCGAACCAGTCCGCGGCATCGGCCGCGTCGGGCTGGTCGGCTTGCTGCCAGCCGCCCGGCCGTCCGGGTCGGCGGTGATGATGTGTCTTCATGATTACAAAATTACACCGTTACATCACTGGTGGGAGGGTTTCTCCAGGGGCGAACGGCCGCGACACTACGGTTGATGACGTATTCGGCGCGCACAGCGTCACGAACCGTAGTCTCGGCGCGGGAAAGGAGGTGGCCGCATCGTGAGCGACTGGGACACCGAGGTGTTCGACGGGGTCTACGCCGGTCACCCCGGCCGCCTCTACCGCCGCAGCCCCACCACGATCGGCGATCTCGTCGCGGGCACCCGCTGCTGGACCGACCGGGAGTTCCTCGTCCACGGCGAGCGCCGCATCACCTACGCCGACTTCCGCAGCGCCCTCGGCCGGGCGGGCGCGCAGATCGCCGGCCTCGGGGTGCGGCCGGGCGACCGGGTGATGGTCTTCGGGTACAACAGCCCGGAATGGGTTCTGGCCGTGTTCGCGCTCCTGCTGCACGGGGCGGTTCCGGTGCTGGGCAACCGCTGGTGGAGCCCCGTCGAGGTGGACCATGCCTGCGAACTGCTCGACCTGCGCCACATCCTCACCGACACAGCGCTGGACACGGCGACCGCCACCAGTCCGCTCGCCGACCTCGAATCTGCCTTCGGGCCTGCGGGCCACCCCACGTCGACCGGCGACGCCGGCCTCGAACCGGACCTCGACGACGTCGCGGTCATCCTGTTCACCTCGGGCAGCTCCGGCCTACCGAAAGCCGTTGAGCTGTCGCGACGTTCGGTGATCGCCAATCAGCAGAACATCCTGGCGCGCAACGGCAGGCTGCCCCATCTGCTCGACGCCGACTCGCCGCAGGCGGTCAGCCTCGCGAGTACGCCGATGTTCCACATCGGAGGCCTGTCCAGCCTGCTCACGCATTTCCTGACCGGCGGCCGGATCGTGTTGGCGCAGGGCAGGTTCGACGCCGCGCAGGTGATGTCGCTCATCGAGCGCGAACGTGTGCAGATCTGGGGCGCGGTGCCCACCATGGCCGTGCGCGTCCTCGAACACCCGGAATTCGGGTCCCGCGACCTGAGCAGTCTGCGGTCCTGGCCGCTCGGCGGTGCGCCGGTGAGTCCCGACCTGCTCGAACGCATCCGTGAGACGCTGCCCAACCTGCGTGAGCGCGGCCTGTCGAACACCTGGGGCATGACCGAGGCGGGCGGCTTCCTCACCGTCGCCGACAGCCGGGACCTGCGTGCACGGCCCGGCACGGTCGGCAGGCCCTACCCCGTCGTCGAGTTGCGCATCGACCGGCCCGACGCCGAGGGTGTCGGCGAGGTGCTGGCCCGCTCCCCGACCGTGATGCTGGGCTACGCGGGGCGCGCCGATGACGAGACCGTCGACGCCGACGGCTGGTTGCACACCGGCGATCTCGGCCATCTCGATGGCGACGGATTCCTCTTCATCGACGGCCGCAGCAAGGACATCGTGATCCGCGGCGGTGAGAACATCGCGTGCCCGCACGTCGAGGCGGCGCTCACCAGCCATCCGGCCGTGGTCGAGGCCGCCGCGCTGGGCCTGCCCCACCCCGACCTCGGCGAGGAACTCGCCGCGGTGGTCGTGTACCGCACGGGCGCCACCCCACCGACCGATGACGAGCTGCGGCGCCACCTCGCCGGCGTGGTGTCCTCGTTCGCCGTCCCGACCCGGTGGCTGATCCGGAGCGAACCCCTCCCCACGCTGGCCGGGGAGAAGATCGACAAGAAGGCGCTCGCGGCCACGTTCGGGTGAGGACGGAGGCGTTTACCCATACCCCCTACGGGTATATGCTGGGTCCATGAGCCTGAAGCTGGAAGTCGAAGGGATGAGCTGCGCGCACTGCGTCGCGAGCATCACCGAGGCCGTGCGGCCGCTGCCCGGCGTCACCGGAGTCGCGGTGGACCTGGACGGCTCGGCCGTCACGGTGACCGGTGAACCCGACGAGACCGCCGTCGTCTCCGCCATCGAGGACTGCGGGTACGACGTGCGCCCCACGCCATGAGCTCGGTCGTGCTCGACGTCGGCGGGATGACCTGCGCATCCTGCGCCGCCCGCGTCGAGAAGAAGCTCAACCGGATCGAGGGTGTGAGCGCGTCGGTGAACTATGCGACCGAACAGGCCACCGTCACCTACCCCGACAGCGTGCGCCCCGAGGACCTGGTCGCCGCCGTCGAGGCGACCGGCTACACCGCCTCCCTGCCCGCCCCGGAACCCGAGGAAGCCGAGCCGGCCCGGCCGGAGGACGCCGCCCAGTGGCGACAGCGGTTGACGATCTCGGCGGCGCTCACCCTGCCGGTGGTGCTGCTGTCGATGATCCCGGCGCTGCAGTTCGACAACTGGCAGTGGCTGACGCTCACGCTCGCCTCGCCCGTCGTGGTGTGGGGCGCGTGGCCGTTCCACCGGGCCGCGTGGGTGAACCTGCGCCACGGCGCGGCCACCATGGACACGCTGATCTCGGTCGGTGTGAGCGCCGCGTACCTGTGGTCGCTGTGGGCGCTGTTCTTCACCCACGCCGGCATGCCGGGGATGACGATGACGTTCGACCTGCTGCCGTCGGACACCGGTGACGCACACCTCTACCTCGAGGTCGCCGCCGCGGTGACGACGTTCCTCACCGCAGGCCGCTATTTCGAGGCGCGGGCCAAACGCCAGTCGGGCGCGGCGCTGCGCGCACTGCTCGACATGGGTGCCAAAGACGTTGCGGTACTGCGTGGTCCGCATGAGGTCCGGATCCCCGTCGACCAGCTGGTGGTCGGCGACGAGTTCGTGGTGCGGCCCGGCGAGAAGATCGCCACCGACGGGGTGGTGGCGTCCGGCTCCTCGGCCGTCGACATGTCCATGCTGACCGGCGAGTCGGTGCCCGTCGAGAAGGGCCCCGGCGACGACGTCGTCGGCGCCACCGTCAACGTCGGCGGCCGCCTCACCGTGCGCGCCACCCGGGTCGGCGCCGACACCCAGCTGGCACAGATGGCCCGGCTGGTCAACGAGGCGCAGAGCGGCAAGGCCGAGGTGCAGCGCCTGGCCGACCGGGTCTCGGCGGTCTTCGTCCCGGTGGTGATCGGACTCTCGCTGCTGACGCTGGCGGGCTGGCTGCTGACCGGCGGATCGGCCAACGCCGCCTTCACCGCCGCGGTCGCCGTGCTGATCATCGCCTGCCCGTGCGCGCTGGGCCTGGCCACGCCGACCGCGCTGCTCGTCGGCACCGGCCGCGGCGCCCAACTGGGCATCCTGATCAAGGGGCCGCAGATGCTGGAGTCGACCCGCCGGGTCGACACCGTGGTCCTGGACAAGACCGGAACCGTCACGACGGGTCAGATGTCGGTGGTCGCCACCTTCGCCGACGAGCCGACGATGCGGCTTTTCGGCGCCCTGGAGAGCGCGTCGGAACACCCCATCGCCCGCGCGATCGCCGCCCATGCCGCCGAGGACGGGGAGTTGCCCGCGGTCGAGCAGTTCGAGAACCACGGGGGCAGCGGCGTCAGCGGCGTCGTCGACGGGCACCGCGTCGCCGCGGGGCGGCTGGCCTGGCTGACCGAGACCACCGCCGCACCGGTGCCCGGCGACCTGCGCGACGCCGCCAACACCGCGGAGGCGGAGGGACGGACCCCGGTATGGTTCGCCGCCGACGGAACGATCCGCGGGGTCGCCGTCGTCTCCGACACGGTCAAGGACCACGCCGCCGACGCGATCGCCGACCTGCGCGCGCTGGGGCTGACCCCGGTGCTGCTCACCGGCGACAACCGGCGCGCGGCGGAGGCGGTGGCCCGGCAGGTCGGCATCGACGTCGGGGCAGGCACCGTCATCGCCGAGGTGCTGCCGCGGGACAAGGTCGACGCCGTCCGGGGGCTGCAGGACGACGGCAGGGTCGTCGCGATGGTCGGCGACGGCGTCAACGACGCCGCCGCGCTGGCGCAGTCCGATCTCGGACTGGCCATGGGCACCGGCACCGACGCGGCGATCGAGGCGTCGGACCTCACCTTGGTGACCGGCGACCTGCGCGCCGTTCCGGACGCGATCCGGCTGTCACGCGCCACGCTGCGCACGATCAAGGGAAACCTGTTCTGGGCGTTCGCCTACAACGTCGCGGCGCTGCCGCTGGCGGCGTTCGGTCTGCTCAACCCGCTGATCGCCGGGGCGGCGATGGCGTTCAGTTCGGTGTTCGTGGTCACCAACAGCCTGCGGCTGCGCCGGTTCACCCCGTCGCGCTGAGGTCAGGGGCGGCGGGCGCGGAACATCTTGGTCTCGCCCTTGATGCCCTTGAGGTGACGCGCGCCGGCGAACGACCACGAGAACCGCTCGTCGTCACCGATGGCATCGCGGACCGACTCGGCGACCAGCACCGTCCCCGGCCGGGCGGCGCCGGTGACCCGGCTGGCGAGGTTGACCGGGCTGCCGAACCAGTCCCCCGCCCGGCTGACCGCCTGCCCGGCGGCCAGCCCGACCCGCAGCCGCGGGAACTGCGCGTCACTGGTCGCGGCGTCGAGCAGGGCCAGCGCCGCCTCGAGCAGCGCCGCGGGATCGGTGCTCACGAGCATCACCGCGTCGCCGATCGTCTTGACGAACCGCACCGGGGCCACGGCGAGTTCACGCGCCAGGTCGCCGAGCCGGCGCGCGAGCTGCTCGAGCTGCTCGGGCGGCACCGCCTCGCCGAGGCGGGTGAAACCCACCAGATCGGCGAACATGATGGACACCTCGCGGGCGCCGGGCAGCGGCAGACCCTCCGCCCGCTCGGTGGCCGAGACCGCCTCGGTCTCCATCGCGTGGCGCAACTGCAGCAGCAGCATCTCGTGGACCATGGGGCCGAGTTGAGGGGCGAGTTCCCGCACGAGCGCCTCGGACTTCCTGGCGATCTCGAGTTCCGACGCGCCGGGCGTCAGCACGGCGGCGAACGCCGTGTACCGCATCACCTCCGCGGCCCTGGCGAGTCCCTCGGACAACACGCGAACCACCTGGACGACCTGGTCGGGATCGAGTCCGAACTCGATGAACCGCTGCGCGTGGGCGGCGGTCTCCGCGTCGGCGCGCAGATGCACCGCCGCGTCCGGGTCGTCCTCCCGGGACAGGCCCATGGCCCGCTGCACCCGCTGCAGCAGGTCAAGGTCGATGCCGAACTTCTCGCTGATGTCGCGGGCGGACACGTAGACCCCGTCGTCACCGACGTGCCGTCGCGAGGCCAGCAGCATCGGCGAGATGGCCTCGCGCACCTCGGCCGTGCCGAAACCCCGGTCGAACAACCACTCGATGAGCTCGGCGCGCTCAGCGCGCGCCGCCCCGGTCAGTCCGTCGAGGAGGTCCTCGATGCCGTCGATGTCGCGCGCTTCAGTCACGCCCCAACGTACACCCAGCGGCGCGTTGGGCATCATGGTCGGTGATGTCCGACCTGGTGCAGGGGTTCGAACCGATCGTCGGCGGGGCCCCCGAGGTGCTCGTGCTCGGCAATGCGCCCAGTGTGCTGGCACTGGCCAGACACCAGTACTACGGCAACCCGCGGAATGCGTTCTGGCGCATCATGGGTGCGCTCTACGGATTCGACGCCGACGATCCGTACCCCTGCCGCACCGGCGCGCTCACCGTGCACGGCGTCGCCGTGTGGGACGTGCTGCACTCGTGCCGCCGCGCAGGCAGTCTCGATTCCGCGGTGCAGCCGGCGAGCATGGTGGTCAACGACTTCCCGACGTTCTTCGGCGAGCACCCGACGATTCGCCGGGTGCTGTTCAACGGCGCCGCCGCGGAGAAGAACTTCCGGCGGCTGGCCTCCGGCGGGGTCGGCCTCGAATACTCCCGGCTGCCGTCGACGAGCCCGGCGCAGACCATGCGCTACGAACTCAAGCTGGCGGCCTGGCGCGAGGCGCTGAGGATGGCCTGAACCGAACACTTCCTGCCAACCGTCGGTCAATCACTGCCAACGGGATGGATGGCCCTGACCTGCAGGTTGTTGCAGTCAGACCGGCCAGGAAATCCCTCCAGACCGAACGGACACGAAGAGGTACCGAGATGAACAAGTTCGGATTCGCCACCATCATCGCCGGCGGACTGGCCACCGGATTCCTGGCCTTCGCCGCCCCCGCCCAGGCCGCCCCCTCCGGACCGGGCAACGCCGCCGACACCATCAGCTCCCTCGACGACCGCGGCTACCAGGTCCGCGTCACCCAGCAGGGCATGAACAAGCCGCTCGACCAGTCCAGCATCGTCTCGGTCCGCTACGACAACGACGACCGCGTCGTCCACGTCACCACCCGCTGACCCCGACAGCTCCCCGCCGAGACTGCTGGGAGATCACCGAATCCGCCGAAACGGTGATCTCCCAGCAGTCTCGGCGTTGTCGGCGCGGGCTACGGTGGCGGGATGTCCTGTGTGTTCTGCGACATCGTCGCCGGCGAAGCGCCCGCCATCCGCGTCTACGAGGACGACGACTATCTGGGAATCCTCGACATCCGGCCGTTCGCCCGCGGCCACACCCTGGTGATCCCCAAGCGCCACAGCGTGGACCTCACCGACACCCCGCCCGACACCGTGGCGGGCATGGCCCGCCTCGGACAGCGCATCGCCCAGGCGGCGCGGCGCTCAGGGCTGCATGCCGACGGCAACAACGTCGTCATCAACGACGGGAAAGCGGCGTTCCAGACGGTGTTCCACATCCACCTGCACGTGCTGCCCCGCCGCGGCGGCGACAAGCTCGCGTTCGCCAAGAACATGGTGCTGCGCCGGGATCCGGACCGCGAGGAGTCGGGCCGGCTGCTGCGCGAGGCGCTCGCCCAGCTCGACTCCACCCCGTAGCGTCACCACGCCGGCCCGCGCAGGCCGAACCGGTTCTGCGGATCGGCCGGCTCCCAGCTGCAGTCAACCTGCGAGCGCATGCCCATCGCCCTGGCCCGGGACAGCAGGCGCCTGCCCAGCTCGAGCTGCTGCGGTTCCCACTTCGCCAGCGCCTCGGCCACACTGCCGCACGCGCGCAGCGCATCGTGCAGCGCCCAGGCGTCCGCGGCGGCCTTGGCGGTGCCCGCCGCGGCGTGGGGCCGCGCGGTGGTCGCGGCGTCGCCGAGTAACGCCACCCGCCCCGTGGCCATGCGGTCCACGCCGACGTCGAAGACCGCCTGCAGGAAGGGCCGTTCGGTGCGCAGCACCACCTCCGCGACCGAGGGCGCCAGCAATTGCGTTGCCGCTGAGCGCATGTCGTCGACGAAGCGGTCCTGGACAGCCCCTGGATGCACCGACACCGCAGCCACGTCACCGAAGCGGTCGGTCATGAGTTCGGCGAGTTCGCCCGTCGCCACATTGCGGTACCACACGAAGTTCATCAGCCGCCGCCCCACCGCGAGGCCGCCGTCCGGGGACGGGATCGGATAGGCGACGAGATGGGTGTGCGGCGCGAAGCTGTAGGTGATCGCGTCGTGGAGCCGCTCGAAGGTGTCGGCCGAGAGTCTGCTCTCGGGCAGCGTCCCACGCCATCCGACGTAGCCGGCGTACTCCAGGTCGGCCGTCGGGGTGAAGCGCCGGCGGCCGGCCGAGGTGACGCCGTCGGCGAACACCACGAGATCCGCGCGTTCACACCGGCCCGAGGCGAAAGACACCTCGGCCCCGTCGATGTCCTCGTCGAAGCCCGTCGCGGTTTCACCGAGGTGGTAGCGGTCGCCGCCGAAGTCGGCCAACAGCGCGCGGTGAAACGTGCCCCAGGACGTGAAGGTCCAGGCCAGCGGTTCGGTGTGGACGACGGCATCGTGCCGGTCGAGGTACTGCACGTGGTGGGTCGACGTGCTGACCTGTCCGGGATCCCGGCGGCTGCACTCGGTGAACCAGCGCAGGGTCTCCGGATGCAGGACGATGCCGCCACCGCGACCGTCGAGCTGCTCGGGTGTGCGCTCGAAGACAGACACCTCGAAACCCAGCCGCCGCAACAACAATGCGGTGGTCAAGCCGCCGATCGAACCCCCGACCACCACCGCCCGCGCCCCGCCCCAGTCGTGCATCCCGACACCCTATGGCCGCGACGGCTGACACACTGGTGCAATGAGCAACCTCTCCCCCATCGAACAGGTCGGCGCACGGTTGCTGAAGGTGCACGACCTCATCTACAAGAAGTCGGGCGGCCGCATCGGCCACCGCATCCCCGGCGTTCCGCCGAGCCTGCTGCTCCACACCGTCGGGGCCAAGACCGGCCAGGCCCGCAGCACGACGCTCACCTACGCCCGCGACGGCGGCGACTACCTGATCGTCGCCTCGCTGGGCGGCGCCCCGCGGTCACCGGGCTGGTACCACAACCTCAAGGCCCACCCCGACGTCGAGATCAACCTCGGCACAAGGCGGTTGGCCGTGACGGCGCGGCCGGTCCTGCCCGACGACCCGGACTACGCGCGGCTGTGGCGCATCGTCAACGACAACAACTCCCACCGCTACGACGCCTACCAGAAGCGCACGACGCGCCCGATCCCGATCGTCGTGCTCACCCCCACGAGCCCCACACCGTCCTAGAACAGTTCCTTGGCGAGCAGTTCCAGCGTGGTGTCGCGGGCCGGCGCCGTGGCGGGATCGGTGCCGCGGCGCGCCGACGCGACCGGGTTGACCATCACCTCGTCGACGTCGAACTCGGCGGCCAGCGCCCGGACCTGCTCGGCCGCCTCGGCCGGTGAGCCCACCACGGCGCGCTGCAGCCCGTGCTGGACGACGGCCTGGGCCTGCGGGCTGAGCTCCTTGGCCTGCGCGTCCTCCACGAGGTCGAGCGCGGTGAGCGGCTGCCCCGTGCGCAGCTGAGCCATCATGTGCAGGTTCGGCAGCATCAGCGCCATCGCCTCGTCGTGGGTGTCGGCGACGACGGCGTTGACCGTGAGGAACGTGACCGGTTCGGCGGCGACGTCGCTGGGGCGGAATTCGGCGCGATAGGTCGCCAGCGCCTCCGCGGTGCCCTGACCGGAGAAGTGGTGGGCGAATACGTACGGCAACCCCTTCGTCGCGGCCAGGTGTGCGGAGTACATCGAGGAGCCGAGCAGCCACAGCCGCGGTTCGGTGGTCGCCGCGGGCGTCGCCCTGAGGATGTAGTTCTCCCGCATCAGGTTGCGCGGCAACGACACTCGCACCCCGTGGCGGCTCATCAGCGCCGCGACGTCGTCGAGGTAGTCGGGGAACCGTTCGATGTCTTCCCGATCGTCGCAGCCGTCGCGTCCTTTGAATCCGCGCAGCGCCATCGACGTCACCGGGTCGGATCCGGGCGCCCGGCCGATTCCGAGGTCGATGCGGCCCGGATGGGCGGCCTCGAGCAGCGCGAACTGCTCGGCGACCGCCAGCGGTGCGTGGTTGGGCAACATCACGCCGCCCGAACCGAACCGCACCTGGGACGTCTGCGCAGCCAGGTGGGCGATCACGACCGGTGGGCTGGTGGCCGCCACCGCGGGCATGTTGTGGTGCTCGGCGATCCAGTAGCGGGTGTAGCCCAGCCGGTCGGCGGTCTGTGCGAGCCGGGTGGTCGCCGCCAGCGCATCCGAGGTGGTCTGGTCGGAGCGCACGGGTATGAGGTCCAGGACAGAAAGACGCATGGCAACGTCAACGCATTCCGGCCCGGCTACGTTCCCGCCCTACCGTCCTGCCAGCTCACACGCCCGGGCGAAGACGGCGTCCATCATGGCCGGGGTCAGCTTGCCGGTGAACGTGTTCTGCTGGCTGGGGTGGTAGCAGCCGACCAGGGTCACGCCGTCGATCCCGGCCTCGGCGAGGTGGCCGAACGTCGGCGCAGGCACCGGCACGGCGACGCCGCCGCGCCGCAGCATCTGCAGCGCCGCCTTCCACGCGAAGCCGCCCAGCGCGATCACCACCCGCACGTCACCGCGGACCAGACGCCACTCCGCGTCGAGCCACGGTGCGCACGTCGCCCGCTCGGCCGGTGTCGGCGCGTTACCCGGCGGCGCGCACCGGACCGCGGCTGCCATACGAACGTCGTTGAGCGCCAACCCGTCTGCGGCGTCGACGCACAACGCCTGATTGGCCAGGCCGGCACGGTGCAGAGCGGCGAACAGGAAATCACCGGAACGGTCGCCGGTGAAGATCCGGCCCGTGCGGTTGGCGCCGTGGGCGGCCGGGGCCAGCCCGACGACCATGATGCGCGGATGGGCGTCACCCCAGCCAGGTGCGGGTCTGCCCCAGTAGGGCTGATCGGCGAACGACTTGCGTTTGACCGCTGCGGTCTCCTCCCGCCACTCGACCAGGCGCGGGCACGCGCGGCACACCGAGACCAGCGCGTCCAGCTCGCCCAGCGACCCCGCGGCGTCGGCCAGCGACTCCACTGCCGCGGCGGACGCGGCCACCGCCGTCGCGGAGGTGGCCGGGTCGCCCGGCCACCCCGTACCCGGCGGCACGGGCGAGGGGAACGGGACACCGGTGCGCGGGTGAGGTGATTGCACGTCTCCACTGTGCCGCCCGCTGCTAGATTCGGGCGCGATAACCCATGATCACCAGCAAGCGCGGGCCGCTGTACCTCATCTACTTCTCGGCGTTGACCGCGGGAGCGGGTAACGGCATCTCGCTGGTCGCGTTCCCGTGGCTGGTGTTGCAGCGCAACGGCTCAGCGGTCGACGCGTCGATCGTCGCGATGGCGGGGACCCTGCCGCTGCTGGTCGCCACCCTGATCGCCGGCGCCGCCGTCGACTATCTGGGCCGGCGGCGGGTGTCGATGATCGCTGATGGTTTGTCCGCGCTGTCGGTGGCCGCGGTCCCCGTCCTCGCGTGGACGTTCGGGGTTCAGGTCGTCAACGTGGCGGTGCTCGCCGCGCTCGCGGCGCTCGGCGCGTTCTTCGACCCGGCCGGGATGACCGCCCGCGAGACGATGCTGCCCGAGGCCGCCCATCGGGCCGGGTGGACACTCGACCACGCCAACAGCGTGTACGAGGCCGTCTTCAACCTCGCCTACATCGTCGGGCCCGGGATCGGCGGTCTGTTGATCGCGACGATGGGCGGCGTGAACACGATGTGGGTCACGGCCGGGGCCTTCGTGCTGTCGATCCTGGCGATCGCGGCGCTGAGCCTGGAGGGTGCGGGACGCCCCGAGCGTGACCAGCTGCCCGAGCGGGTGTGGGCCGGCATCGTCGAAGGGCTCGGATTCGTCTGGCGCACACCGGTGTTGCGCACCCTGGCGGTGGTCGACCTGATCGCCACCGGGCTCTACATGCCGATGGAGAGTGTGCTGTTCCCGAAGTACTTCACCGACCGCGACGAGCCGGCGCAGCTGGGCTGGGTGCTGATGGCGCTGTCGGTCGGCGGGCTGGTGGGCGCGCTCGGCTATGCGGCGTTGTCGCGATACGCCAACCGCCGCACGGTGATGCTGGCCGCCGTGCTCACCCTCGGTGTCGCGATGACGGTCATCGCGTTCCTTCCCCCGCTGCCGGTGATCCTGGTGCTGTCGGCGATCGTCGGGCTGGTCTACGGGCCCATCGCGCCGATCTACAACTACGTCATGCAGACGCAGGCCCCCGCTCACCTGCGTGGCCGGGTGGTCGGGGTGATGGGATCGCTGGCTTACGCCGCCGGACCACTCGGCCTGGTGGTGGCCGGTCCCCTGGCCGACGGCGCGGGATTGTCGGCGACGTTCTTCGCGCTCGCGCTTCCGATGCTCGCCCTCGGTGTGGCGGCCGTCTTCCTGCCCGCACTGCGAGAACTCGACCGGGAGCCGGCCCGACCCCTCAGAGACGAACCCGGGGTGGGGTGAAAACCTCGGCGAGTTGTCGCACCGCATCGGGGGCCCCCGCCACGTGCAGTCTGCCCGCGGCGACGAGCTCGTCGACCCGCGCCGGATCGGTGGCGGCGGCCAGCACGTCGACCTCACCGGTCAGCATGACGTCGGGGGTGACGTCGTCGCCGAGCACCTCGACCCGCCGGTCACCGATCAACAGCGTCGCACCGCCCTGCGGCGTCGCCAGCCGCAGCACCAGATCGGGTCCGGTGCGGTCGTCACGCACGTAGGCGCGCACCGCGCGCGCGAGCCACTCGGGGCGAACCAGATCCGTGGGGGTGCGCGTGAACAGCAGATGCCTGCCCCACCGCGCGAACGCGTTGATGACGTCTTCGAGCGCGCGGCCGTCGTCGGTGAGGTCGTAGACGTTGCCCGACGCAGGTTTCGGCAGTTCACGTTTGACCACCAGCCCGTTGCGCTCGAGGTCGCGCAGCCGCCCGGCCAGCATGTCGGTGGCGATCGGCGCGAGCCCGCTCAACAGATCCCCGTAACGCCGCGGCCGGTCGAGCAGCTCGCGCACGATCAACAGCGTCCACCGGTCACCGACCAGGTCGAGGCTCTTGGCCAGCGCGCAGTGTTGGCCGTAGGAACGGGGCATGCGTCGAAAGTAGTGCAGCCCAGCCTCCCCTACGTGCGGACTTCAGGTTTCCAAGTGCCATGCTCGTCAGGTGTAGGCGACGTGCATCCGCTCGATGCGGCCCTCGAAGGGGAACGGCGCACGCTCACGGTAATCCATCGACACTGGCGAACCGAGACACGTGCCGACGTCGAGGCAGTCGTTGGCCGTGAACAGCAGCGGTGCGCTGACCGGAACCCGCCCGGCGGCCACCGTGTCGCCCCCGACGGTCATGGTGATGTCCAGCGGTCCGGCCGGATGTTGCTCGGCATACTGGGTGATCACCCGTACGGCGGCAGGACCGGGCGAGAGCCTGTGCGCCGAACGAATCTTAGTCCGCTGCAGGATGAAGAGGTTGTATTCGTAGCAGAGGTGACCGTCGTCCAGGTAACACGTCAGCCCGCCGGCGGCCGCGCCGAGTGCATACAGCACACCGTTGGCGTCGGCGGGGAGGTCCAGGTCGATCGTGACGACGTTGTTCTTGTTGCCCAGCGCCGGCGCGCAGAACTCGGGCATCCGCACCATGTCCCCGGAGAACTCCCACTCCCGGAAGGGCGGGGCAATCCGCAACTCCGGATGATAGACCGGCACCCACAACCCGCCGCCGACCGGCAGCACCGCGTTGCGCGCCGCTTCGATGGCGAACATCTCCCGCATCTGCATCAGCTTCTCGGGTTGCTGCTGCGCCAGATCGCTTGCCTGCGACCAATCCTCGTCGAGGTGGTAGAGCTCCCACACGTCGTTGTCCGGCGTCCAGGTGGCGATGCCTTCGGGCTGGCCGGCCACCCACGGCAACCGCGGGCCGCGCGCGCACGCCATCCACCCGTCGTGGTAGATGGCGCGGCTGCCCATGATCTCGAAGTACTGGGTCTTCTTGCCGCCGGGTGCGGCGCGATCGGTCAGCGTGCGGGCGAAACTCGCTCCGGCCAGCGGGATCTGCGGTTCTCCGTACACCACACGCGGCGGTTCGACACCGACGACGTCGTAGATGGTGGGCACCACGTCGTTGCAGTGCAGGAACAGCTCGCGCGGGGTGGTGTCAGCGGGGACCTTCGCAGGCCACCGCACGACCATCGGATTGCGGGTTCCGCCCAGATGCGACGCCAGCAGTTTCATCCCCTTGTACGGCGTCGACCCCGCCCACGCCCACGCAGCGTGGTACTGGTTGTCCACCAACGGCGAGCCCAGCACGTCGAGCCCGCCCAGTTTGTCGAGGGCGTCGATGTGCTGCCGCACGGTGGTCGGAATACCGTTCTGCGCCAACAATTCTGCGATCGTTCCGTTCTGTCCCTCACCGGACGACCCGTTGTCGCCCCAGATGTAGAAGAACAGCGTGTTGTCGGCGAATCCGAGGCGGTCGAGCTCGTCGGCGATCCGGCCGACCTGCATGTCGACGTGCTCGGCGTATCCGGCGGCCACCTCCATCAGGCGGCGCTGGAACGGCTTCTCGTCCTCCGGGATCGAGTCCCAGGACGCCAGCGTCGCGTCGCGCTCGGTCAGACGGCAGTCCGACGGGATCCAGCCCTCGCCCTTGGCACGCTCGAACACCCGCTCCCGGTACGCATCCCAGCCGTCGTCGAACTTGCCCGCGTACCGGTCCGCCCAATCCTTCATGATGTGGTGCGGTCCGTGCACGGCGCCGCTGGCCCAGTACATGAAGAACGGTTTCTCGGCGTTGAAGGCCTTGTGCCTGCGCAGCCAGGTGATCGCGTCGTCGGCCAGATCCTCCGAGAGGTGGTAACCCTCCTCCGGGGTGCGCGGCGGGGTCACCACGGTCGTGTTGCGCACCAGATGCGGTTCGTAGTGCGAGGCCTCACCAGCGAGGAAACCGTAGAAGTACTCGAAACCAAGTCCCGTCGGCCAGCTCTCGAACGGCCCCGCCGCGGTGGTCTCCTCGGCGGGAGTGTTGTGCCACTTACCGAACGCCGAAGTCGCATAGCCGTACTGTTTGAGCACTTCGGCAACCGTGGCACTGCTGCGGGGGATCTTGCCCGAGTAGCCGTCCCAGTCGTTGGCCAGTTCGGCGATCTGTCCGTTGCCGATCTCGTGGTGGTTTCGCCCGGTGAGCAACGATGCACGTGTCGGCGAGCACATCGCGGTGGTGTGGAAGCGGTTGTAGCACACGCCTTCTGCGCGGATCCGGTCAAGGGTCGCAGTGGTCACCTCGCCGCCGAACGTGGACGGTAGTCCGGGTCCCGCATCGTCGATGAGCACGATCACGATATTGGGACTGTCGGGGTGCAGCCTCTTGGGCACGGTGCGCGGTGCGTAGGTCGACTCGGCGAGCGTGCGCCCCGCGATGCTGGCCGACGGCGTCGGCGCGAACGGCAGCACCCCGCCGCCGGGCAGCAGCGGCGCCACGACGGCGCCTGTCGAATTGTCAGCCATGGCCGCCTCCTTGTCGAGCGCAGTATGAGGAATCATGCGCGGTGGAGGGGGCGCCGTCCCCGGGTTCAGCGGATTGTCATCGTCCGTTCAGCCCGCCCGGCGGCATAGCATCGAGGCATGGTCGCTGACCCCCTGGCCCAGCTCATCGCCGAACTACCCGACGGCGTCGTGGTCACCGACCCCGACATCGTCGCCTCCTACCGGCAGGACCGCGCGGCCGATCCGAGCGCGGGCACCGCGTTGGCCGTCGTACGCCCGACCCGCACCGACGAAGTGCAGACCGTGATGCGCTGGGCGTCGGCGCACCGGGTCGCGGTGGTCCCGCGCGGGATGGGCACCGGGCTGTCGGGCGGCGCGACGGCGCTCGACGGCGCGATCGTGCTGTCGACGGAGAAGATGCGCGACATCACCGTCGACCCGGTGACCAGAACCGCGGTCGCCCAACCCGGGCTGCTCAACGCCGAGGTCAAGAAGGCGGTCGCCGAAGACGGCCTGTGGTATCCGCCGGACCCGTCGTCGTACGAGATCTGCAGCATCGGCGGCAACGTCGCGACCAACGCGGGCGGCCTGTGCTGCGTGAAGTACGGGGTCACTACGGACTACGTGCTCGGCCTGCAGGTGGTGCTCGCCGACGGTACCGCGGTGCGCCTCGGCGGGCCGCGGCTCAAGGACGTGGCGGGCCTGTCGCTGACCAAGCTGTTCGTCGGCAGCGAGGGAACACTCGGGGTCATCACGGAGGTGACGCTGCGTCTGCTGCCACCCCAGCCGCCGCCGTGCACCGTCGTCGCGACGTTCGACTCCGTCGAGGCGGCGGCGGACGCCGTGGTCACCATCACCGGCGCGATCCGGCCGTCGATGCTCGAGTTCATGGACGCCGTCGCGATCAACGCGGTCGAGGACAAGCTTCGTATGGGCCTGGACCGCAACGCCGCCGCGATGATGGTCGCCGCCTCCGACGACCGGGGCGCCGCCGCCGCCGCGGACGCCGAGTTCATGGCGAAGGTGTTCACCGAAGCCGGTGCGACCGAGGTCTTCTCGACCTCGGATCCCGATGAGGGCGAGGCGTTCGTGGCCGCCCGGCGGTTCGCGATCCCGGCCGTCGAGGCCAAGGGCGCACTGCTGCTCGAGGACGTCGGCGTGCCGGTGCCCCGGCTCGCCGACCTGTGCGCCGGCATCGAGAAGATCGCCGCCGACCGTGACGTGATGATCTCGGTGATCGCCCACGCCGGTGACGGCAACACCCATCCGCTGATCGTGTTCGACCCGGCCGATGCGGCGATGGCCGAGCGTGCCGAGAAGGCGTTCGGCGAGATCATGGACCTCGCGGTCGGACTGGGCGGCACGATCACCGGGGAACACGGTGTCGGGCGGTTGAAGCGGCCGTGGCTGGCCGGTCAGATCGGTCCGGAGGCCATGGAACTCAACCGCCGCATCAAACAGGCCCTCGACCCCGACGCGATCCTCAACCCGGGCGCAGCCTTCTGACGTGCGGTTTGTGCACGCATTGTTCGCGAGGCGGACGTCACGCATGCCCTCACTCGCAATTTCGCTGCGGGATTTCAGTCTCGCGAACGTTGCGGCGGCCTGACGGGGTCACCAGACGGAAGCTACGCAGGACCCCACTCGACTTCTGCGTAGTTCCAGTCTCAAGGTGACCGACGGACATCTCACGACGTGAGCGCAGTGACCTACGCATGGTTTCGCGCGATGAGAGCCCGTTTCGTGCACAAGTCGCCGGGCTGGATGGTATCCATGAGACATGACGGCGAATGTGTCTCATGCGGCCCGCTTTGAATTGGCGACGGCCGAGACCTGGGCCAACCCGTGGCCGATGTACGCCGCCCTGCGCGAGCACGACCCCGTGCACCACGTCGTGCCGCCCGCGTCGCCCGACCTCGACTACTACGTGCTGTCCCGGCACGCCGACGTGTGGCGCGCCGCGCGGGACCATGAGACGTTCTCGTCCGCGCAGGGCCTCACCGTCAACTACGGCGAACTCGAGATGATCGGGCTCGCCGACAACCCGCCGTTCGTGATGCAGGACCCCCCGACCCACACCGACTTCCGCAAGCTGGTGTCGCGCGGTTTCACGCCGCGACAGGTGGAGGCCGTGGAACCCGCGGTCCGCGCGTTCGTCATCGAGCGCATCGAACGGTTGCACGCCGACGGCGGTGGCGACATCGTCCGGGAGTTGTTCAAACCGCTGCCGTCGATGGTGGTCGCGCACTACCTCGGCGTCCCCGAGGCGGACCGGGCCCAATTCGACGGGTGGACCGAGGCGATCGTCGCCGCCAACACCGGACCCGGCGGGGTGACCGGCGCGGGCGACGCGATCGGCGCGATGATGGGCTACTTCGCCGACCTGATCGAACGCCGCCGCCGCGAACCCGGTGACGACACGATCAGCCACCTGGTGGCCGCGGGGGTCGACGTGCTGCCGGTGCTGGCGTTCACGTTCACGATGGTCACCGGCGGTAACGACACCACCACCGGAATGCTGGGCGGCACAGTGCAACTGCTGCATCAGCGTCCCGACCAGCGGAGCATGCTCGCCGCCGAACCCGAGCTCGTCGCCGACGCGGTCGACGAATTCCTGCGGCTGACCTCACCGGTGCAGGGGCTGGCACGCACCGCGACCCGCGACGTCACCATCGGCGACACGACCATCCCCGCGGGCCGCAAGGTGCTGCTCCTCTACGGGTCGGCCAACCGCGACGAGCGTGAATTCGGCTCCCACGCAGGCGAACTCGACGTGACCCGGCGCCCGCGCAACATCCTGACGTTCAGCCACGGCGCGCACTTCTGCCTCGGCGCCGCGGCGGCCAGGATGCAGTCGCGGATCGCCCTGACCGAATTGCTCGCCCGGTGTCCCGACTTCAGCGTCGACGAGTCCGGGATCGTCTGGGCCGGGGGCGGTTACGTTCGGCGCCCGCTGTCGGTCCCGTTCACACTCTGATGCAGGCAGACCGCATCCTCGACGCCGCGGAGCGGCTGTTCACCGAACGCGACGCGGCCACCGTCGGCATGAACGACATCGCGAAGGCGGCCGGGTGTTCGCGCGCGACGCTGTACCGCTACTTCGACAGCCGCGACACCCTGCACACGGCCTACGTCCACCGCGAGGCGCAACGGCTCTACCACACGCTCACCGAGCGGCTCGGCGGGTTGACCGACCCGGTCGACCGGCTGATCGAGGGTACGGCGCTCACCCTGCGCAGTGTGCGGGGAAACCCCGCGCTCGCCTCGTGGTTCGCGCCGGCGGCGCGCCCGATCGGCGGCGAGTGGGCCGAACGGTCCGACGTCGTCGCGGCCATGGCCGAGGCGTTCGTGCGGTCGCTGGGCCACACCGACCCCGAGGACGTGGAGCGACGCGCCCGCTGGCTGGTGCGGGTGCTCACGTCGCTGCTGCTGTTCCCCGGCCGCGACGAGGACGAGGAACGCGCGGCGCTCGAGGAATTCGTGGCGCCGGTGCTGCTCGCCCCGGCCGTCAGACCTGCCAGTACGCCTGGGCCTTGATGGACTTCTTCGGGATCCTGTAGTCCTCGCGAAGGACCTTCGACACCGCGCGGGTGGTGCGGTTGTCGCACGCCACCCACCCGAAGTGATCGGCGGCGTCGAACGCCGCCGCGGCGACCGTCTCGATCAGCGCCTCACCGGCGTTCTTGCGGTCCACCCAGGTGACGTCGGACGCGCGGGCCACCGGCAGTTGCTTGTCCTCCTCGTGCCCTGCTTCGAGGAACACCCGCGCCGGGGCGTCGCCGATGGCGGCCAGCAGCGAGTTGATGGCGGGCAGCGACGCGGTGTCACCGACGATCACGTACCCGGCCGGACGCGGCTCCGGCAGCGCGAAGTTGCTGCCGAGGACGGTGATCTCGAGGGTGTCACCGGGTTGCGCGTCGCGCGCCCACTGCGATGCCACGCCGTCGTGCAGGGCGAACTCGATGTCCACGGTGTCGGCGGCCGGATCCGGGTCGACCAGGGTGTAGCCGCGCTGGTGCTGTTTGTCGCCGTCGGCGAACCACACCCGCACCCACTGCGTCGGGTGGGGCGGGTTGTCGGCGAGCATGCCGCCCGCGGTGAAGCTGAGCCGCAGGTAGTACGGGCCGATCTCACGCCTCCCGGTGACCGTGAACGTGTAATCGCCGGCCCGCATCAGCTTGAGCACTGCGCCGCTGAATCCGCGCGACGGCTTCCTGTCGGCCATGCGTCCCACCCTTCGTCGTCGAACTTAGGGCAGCTTAACCTAAACCCGAGCGGGCGGGCGCACCCTCGTGAACCGGTGCAGCACCCACGCCAACGGGATCGTCGTCGCCATCGTGCCGACGAACAACCAGAGCATCGACCCCGTGTAGATCGGGTAGCGCAGGATCTCCACCATCACCAGCTCCATGGTGATCAGGTGGATGAGGAAGATCTCGTAGGAGATCTCGCCGAGGAACACCATCGGCCTGCTCGCCAGGAACCGCTCGTACCACCCGCGGTCACCCAGGGCCAGCGGCGCCACCGTCAGCGTCGCGATCACGGCGTAGAACCCGGTCTTGACCAGCGCCTCGCTCAACCCGGCAGGCGAGGTGGTCGGTTCACCGGCGATCGGCGTGGACGCGATCAGGTAGCAGACCACCGCCAGCGGAACGGCCGCCATCGCGTAGACGCGCACGCCCATCGCCTGCAGCGCCGCCAGCAGCATCCCGCCGACGAACCACACCAGGTACGTCGGCAGCCAGAGCCGGGCGCCGTCGGGCAGCCAGTCCACGCTGTGCACGATCCACAGCCACAGCGGCGACACCGCGGCGAACACCGCGAGCCCCGCCAACAGCAGTCCCGGGTGCCACGCCCGCCGGCACAGCAGCACCAGCAGCACGTACGCCATCGCCGGCAGCACCACGTAGAAGGCCGCCTCGACGGCGAGGCTCCACATCTGCGTCAGACCCTGGTGCAGGAACGAGTAGAGGTAGTCGTCGGTGTAGATCTGCGTCAGGGTGAGGTTGCGGAACAACCCCTCCCAGGTGTGTCCGGGGTTCGGCCCCGCGGTGCGGAAGTGGTAGACGAGATAGGCCGCCACCACGGTCACCGCATACGCGGGCATGATGCGGCGCACCCGGTGCCAGGCGTAGCGGCGCACCGAGGGCGGCGGGCCGCCGCGGGCCGCCGCCTGCACCCACGGGCGGAACAACAGGAAACCCGACAGCACGAAGAAGATCGGCACGCCGATCTCCATGCGCGAATAGACCAGACCCTCGAACCCCTGCGGATACCTGCCGGTCGTGTAGGCGGCGTGCGTCAACACCACCAGCAGGGCGGCGACCGCGCGGACACCCGTCAGTGAGGCGACCCGTTCAGCGGTCGACACGGACTCCAGTCCGCCCTGAGCGGCGCCGGTATCGGAGTCCTGCACGCCCCGGGGAACGCTCACTTGCCCTTGTGGCGCGCCTTCGGCCCGCGATCGGGTTCGAGATTGATCAGCATGCCCTGGATGCGGGTGCGTTCGAGCTTCTTGAGGGTGTCCTTCGGCAGCTTGGCCGGCAGCTCGACCAGCGAATACTCCGGCTTGATCGAGATGTGGCCGAAGTCGCTCCGGTTCAGGCCGCCCTCGTTGGCGATCGCGCCCACGATGGCTCCGGGCATCACCTTGTGCCGTTTGCCCACGGCGATGCGGTAGGTGGCGAGGTCGTCCCGCGTCCGCTCGCGTGACTTCCTGGGTCCGCCGTCCTCGCGCGCGGGCCGTTCCCGTCGCTTCTCCGGCGGCGGCTCGGTCATCAGGAACGCCTCGCCGTTGCGGGACTGCACGGCCAGCGCGGCGGCGATGTCGGCCAACGGCACGTTGTTGTCCCGCTCGTAGTCCTCGATGAGGCGGCGGAACAGGTCGATGCCCGGGGCGTTGAGCGCCTCGCTGATCGAGTCGCGGAACTTCTCCACCCGCTGGGCGTTGACGTCGTCGACCGACGGGAGCGCGATCTCGACGAGCTTCTGCCGGGTGACCCGTTCGATCGAGTTGAGCAGGTGCCGCTCGCGGGGCGTGACGAACAGCAGCGCGGTCCCCGACCGGCCGGCCCGGCCGGTGCGCCCGATGCGGTGCACGTAGGACTCCGGATCGTGCGGGATGTCGTAGTTCACCACGTGCGAGATCCGCTCCACGTCGAGCCCGCGCGCCGCCACGTCGGTCGCGACCAGGATGTCGATCGACCCGTCCTTGAGTTGCGCGATCGTGCGTTCACGCACGGCCTGCGGGATGTCGCCGTTGATGGCCGCCGCCGCGAATCCGCGCGCCCGCAGCTTCTCGGCGACCTCCTCGGTGGCCTGCTTGGTGCGGACGAACACGATCATCGCGTCGCCCTGCTCGACCTCGAGCAGCCGGGTCAGCGCGTCCATCTTGCGCGGGTAGGACACCTGCAGGTAGCGCTGCGTGATGTTCTCGGCGGTCTGCGTCTTCGCCTTGACCGTGACCTCGACGGGGTCGTGCAGGTACTTGGCGGTGATCTTCTTGATGGCCGGCGGCATGGTCGCGGAGAACAGCGCGACCTGCTTGTACTCGGGGGTGTCGGCGAGGATCCGCTCCACGTCCTCGGCGAAGCCCATCTGCAGCATCTCGTCGGCCTCGTCGAGCACCATGTAGTCCAGGTGCGACAGGTCCAGGCTGCCCTTGTCGAGATGGTCGATCACCCGGCCCGGCGTGCCGACGACCACCTGCGCGCCGCGCTTGAGGCCGGCGAGCTGCGGGCCATACGAGGAACCGCCGTAGACCGGCAGCACGTTGACGTTCAGGTGCGCGCCGTAGCGGCCGAAGGCCTCGGCGACCTGCAGCGCGAGCTCGCGCGTCGGGGCGAGGACCAGCGCCTGGGTGTGACGGCTGGAGGTGTCGATCTTCGACAGGATCGGGATCGCGAAGGCCGCGGTCTTGCCGGTGCCGGTCTGGGCGAGGCCGACGACGTCGGATCCGGCGAGCATCGCCGGGATGGTGGCGGCCTGGATGGCCGAGGGGCTCTCGTAGCCGACCTCGGTGACGGCCCGCAGCACCTCGGGGTGAATCTGCAGGTCGGCGAAGGTGGTCTCGGTACCGGGCGCGTCCGGTTCAGGCGACGTCATAACGAGGCAAGTCTAGTGCGCCATCGGGCCGCTTCCGCCCAGCGCGCCTGTTCCCACCTCACATCCGTTCCCGGTACGGTGCGCTGTTGTGAGACGGGTGGTCGAGATCGCGGTCGGTGCAGCCGCTCTGGCGACCCTCGTCGGCTGCGGCTCCGGCGATTCGACGGTGTCCAAGACCCCTGAGGCCACGGGGCCTTCTCCCACCGCCACCGCTCCTACCACGCCGAGCATCGCCCCGACCGTCGGGCCGCCGCCACCGGCCGCCGGGCCGTCGGATCCGTGCGCGGTGAACCTGGCCGCCCCGGAGATCGCCAAGGCCGTCTCCTCGCTGCCGCGGGATCCGCGCAGCGATCAGGCGTGGAGCCCCGAACCGGTCGCGGGCAACTACAACGCGTGCGCGCAACTCTCGGCGGTCATCGTGCGCGCGAACACCAACGCCGAGAACCCCAACACCCGAGCAGTCATGTTCCACCTCGGCAAGTTCATCCCCACCGGCGTACCCGACACCTACGGGTTCAACGGCCTCGACCCGGCCGGCACGACCGGCGACACCGTCGCGCTGCGCTACGCCGGCGAGGTGGACGGGCTGGCCAGCGTGGTCCGGTTCCGCTGGAACGGCAACGGCGTGGAGTTGATCGGCAACACCGGCTAGCTGCACCCGGCAGGGACACGAGCCGCCACCTCAGCGCAGTGCGTGGGTGGTCACGGCTTCACGAAGTCGTACATCCGATATGCGATGTCACCGTCGCGCACCGCGCGATGGAGCCCGGGTCCGGGCGCACCTGCGACGCCCTTGGTCACTCGGCGCAGCAAGCGCGGTGTGTGCCGGTTGAAGCGTTCATGCGTTGCTGCCGAACTCCACATCTGGTCGAGTCCGCGCAGAATCTCGGCGTTGACACTGCGCCCGCTCAGCAACGTCAACGGAGCCTCGGCGAGCTGTGCTTCCCACTCGTCGACATGCTTGCGGTTGCGCAGATCGGTGTACAGGAAATGACCACCTGAGACGAGCACACGCGCGACCTCACGGAGGAACCCGGGAAAGCTCGGATAACAGTGTGCGGACTCGACGTTGATCACCGCATCGAATGACTCGGCGGGAAACGGCAAGTTCTGCGCGTTGCCCTGAACGAAATCCAGACCCGGTAGCTGGTGCATGCGTCTGCAGTACGCAATCCCCCGGCCGTTCAGGTCCAGGCCCGTGTAGGAGGCCGGCCGCAGGTAACGGGTGAGATAGGAGGCCCCGCCGCCGTGACCGCATCCCACCTCGAGGACCCGTCGACCGGTGATGTCGGCTTGAGTGGCGGTGCGGTGGTAAAGCTGAATGGATGGCCGGTTCGGCTCATCGGCCGGGTCCAACGGCAGGTCGAGCGGCGGAGACTCCTGGTAGCCCGCGTTGAGGAACACCACGTCATCGGTTTCCACGCGACGTGTCTGCATCGGATAGGCGTACTTCGCCGAGTGTTTCCACATGAATGGGTTGTATGTCAGGCGAAAGACGAGGTCCATGGTGCAACTTTCAGGTGATCGAGTCGTGATACGGACAGGTGATGCGCCGCCTGACACTGGTGGCGGCGACGGCCGGTGCGCGAATCGTCTGCGCGGCAGGCGAATTCGGGCCGCAGGGGCGATGCCCCGAGTGCGGTGACCGATGCGATGCGCTGCTGCGCCGTCAGGGAGGCACGGCGCGATCACCTACTCTCGCAGTTATCTGCGACCCCGACGGACCCTGGCTTGCGGGTTCCATTCGCTGGTGTAGTCGCGCCAATGGTGCGGGTGCCCACCAGTTCCATCTGCCGAGAACCTGCATGAACACCGGCAGCAGCACCATGCGGATCAGGGTTGCGTCCAGCAGGAGCGCCAGCGTGAGTCCTACGCCGAACATCCTTATCAAGGACACCTGTCCACCGATCTGCGCGGCGAAGGGAATCGCCATCAATAGCGCCGCAGCGGTGACGACCCGGCCGCTTCGTGCCAGGCCGAGCGCCACACTCTCTTCGTTGTCGACCTTGGTGCGGCCGGATTTCAGCCAGTGCTCCCGGATCCTGGCGACCAGGAAGACCTCGTAGTCCATCGACAGCGCGAAGGCGAAGCAGAACAGGGGCAATGGCAGAAACGTGGAGAGGGTTCCGGTGGCCGTCGTTCCGAGTGCATGAAGGTGGCCGTCCTGGAAGACCCACACCAACGCACCGAACGTCGCGGTCAGCGACAGCACACTGAGCACGATGGCCTTGATCGGCACGACCACGCTTCCGCTCAGGAGGAACAAGAGCACGAACACGGCAACCGCCATGGCAGCGAGCACCCAGGGCAGCGGGGTCATCACCGACCTGACGTTGTCACGGTTGCCTTGAGCGAATCCGGTGAAGAGTGTGGCCCTTCCCGCCGGCCCTGCGACCTCGTGCAGCCGGTCCAGCTGTGTCTGCGACCTCGCAGACAGCGTCGGCGCACTACTGTTGACAGTCAGGTACGCACTGCCTTTGGCGACATCGGTGGCAGCAGATGGCGGCCCCGCCCAGGCGCCGCCGACGTATGTGCCGCCCGGCGACGACACGCTCGACACGTCGACGACCCGGGACAACTCTGTGGCGTATCGGTCCAGGTCGGCGACGGCCAGGCCGTCCGCATCGGGGATGACCACCGTGATCGCCGAGGCCTCGTCGCTGGCGTAGATCGACCGCAGCTGGTCACCAACCTGTCTCGCCGATGAGGAGGGTGGCAGCATCCGATCATCGGGGATTCCCAACGTGATACCGGCGAACGGTGCCACGAGCACCGCCAGAAGGAGCAGTACGCCAACTCCGCTCACAATCCGATGCCGCATGACGAATTTCGTCGAGCGGTAAAGGGTGTGATGCTCGATGGCGCGAGGAGGCGGAACTCGCCGATGCAGCATCCGGTGCCCGATCCGTCGAACGTCCAGCGAGTTCAGACGATCCCCGAGTACCACAATCGCGGCCGGCGCTACCGTGACCGCGGCCAACGCCGCGAACCCGACCGCCGCTATGCCGGCGTAGGCGAGCGACCTCAGCATGCTCGTCGGAAAAAGAAGCATCGCCCCGAGCGAGAGCGCGACCGTGGCGGCCGAGTAGAGCACCGTTCGGCCGGCGGTCGCCAACGTCGTGCAGATCGCCTCGCGGCGCGCGGCCCCTTCCGACAACTCGTCGCGAAAACGACTGACGATCAGCAGGGTGTAGTCGACGGCCAGCGCGAACCCCAGGCCGGCACAGAGATTGAGCGCGAACAGCGACACGTCGGTGCTGAGCGCGATCACCTTCAGTGCGGCCATCGAGCCGACGATCGCCATCATTCCCACCGCCACGGGTAACGCGGCCGCCACGAGGCCGCCGAACACCCACACCAGCACCAGAAAGCTCAGCGGGATGGCGATCGACTCCATCACCATGAGGTCGCGGGTCGTCTGTTCGCTCATCTGCGACGCGAACATCGTCACCCCACCAGCACGTACCTGCACCCCGTCTCGGTCCCCAACCACCCCCTCGGACAGCGCCTTCGCATCAGCCGATGCGGTGTCTTCGGTTCCTTCGATGCTGGCGACGATCAGTCCTGAGGTGCCATCTGTGCTGAGGAGCCTCGCGGAAGCCTCGGGCGGTGACGTCCACGGTGATACGACGCTGCTGACGCGCGGTGATCGGGTCAATCGATCGACGATGTCGGTGCCCACCTCGCGGGCGGGGGCCTCGAGTATGTCGTCGGGCGTGGGGACGGTGAGGGTGATGAGCAATTGCCACGGGCTGCGCCCGAACTTCTCGGCCAGTAGTGCGTCGGCTGTGGCCGACTCCGAGGTGGGGTCGTATCCGCCACCGGCGGTGAGGCTTTCGGTGACCGATGCCGAGTAGATGCCAAGCCCCATCATGATCAGCACGGCGGTGACGAGGATCCGTCGGGGGGCGGCAATCGCCAATCCCGCGAGGCGTTGAAGCATCTCAGTTCCCCTTCGCGACCGGCTCACCGAACTTGACCCTCATGGCCTGCCAGGGACGCGCGTACGCGCCGGGCGGATCAGATCGGTATGCGGCGTGCCGCTTCAGTAGCGCCCTGGCGATGGGGACCGTGAGCCGCAGCGGATGTCTTCGCCACCCGATGTACTCGCGCACTTCGGCGAGCATGTCCGGCCAACGGTGATGCTGAAAGGACAGCTTCCGCTGCGCTTCGCGGGTATCCATCCAGTCCAGGGTGAACCAGTCGTCAGCGCTGGACGGGTCACCGGGTCGGCCGACCGGCAGCGCTGTGGCGAAGCCGCATGCCGCCGAGACGGTGGCGCCGATTTCGCCTTGCTGCAGCCTGAGTGAGTCGTCACCTGCCACCAGCAAGGTATCGCCCGTGACATCGGCGGTCACGGCATTGGCGAATGCCGTTGCGGCGTCGCGCAGGTCAATGAGGTGCGCGCGGCCATCGGTGGGCAGTGCGCTGTCGAAGTACAGGGCGTCGGGGTCGAAGGACCCGTCGGGTGGATCGACCTTGAGCACTGCCCCGAGTCGCAGGATCACCCAATCGAGGTTGGATGACCGGACGTGCGCCTCTGCCTGCAGATTCTGCGCGCCGTAGACGTCGAACGGCGTGGTCGGGGTGTCAACGTGCAGAATTTCGCTGCAGTGGTGGGGATTACGCACGCCGTACACAGCGGCAGTGGATGCGTGCACGAACCGCAGACGATGCGGTAGGTCCGTCGCAGCCCGCACCAGGGCGGCCGTGGCATCGACGTTGATCTTCCTTGCGGCGTCGGGGTTTCGGTACATCCGGGGCGGCGTCGCACCGGCGAGGTGGATGATCGTGGTCGGCGAGGTCTCGGCGACGAGGCGCTCAGGTTCTCCAGGTCGGGTGAGGTCAGCCCAGCGGACCTCCGCACCGGACGGCAGGGTGCGGGCCACCTTCCGGTTCACCGAAGACGGACGACCAGTCGCGATGACGTGTCGGCCGTCCCTGGCCAGCTGTCTCACCGTCCGCGACCCGATCAGCCCGAAGGCACCGGTGACCAGGACCGAACCGGAACTGGGGCCGTCAGTCGATGTGTGTCGCATTGCCAACGCAGTCGGCGTGGTTCAGTGGATGATGTGTGTGCGCACCGTCGCTCAATCGACTGTGGTGCTTGCCGGTCATGTGGTCGGAGCGGAAGTGGCTGCGGCGCGGTGGGATTGCAGGATCGCTACGTTCTCCTCCACTTCGCGGGTCCACACCGATACCGAATAGTCGGTGTTGACCTCGAATTCGACGCGCGCCGTCATGTCCGGCGTGACGTCGGCGGCGTCGACGTAGAACTGCTCGTACCATCGCCGCAGTTGGTAGATGGGTCCGTCCTCGTCGCAGAGCAACGGGTTGTCGATCTTGGCTTTGTGCTGGAAGATCTCGACGTCCTGCTCGAAACCGGCCATCACGCCGTCGGCCACCATGCGGGCGAGTTTGTCCGTCGTGGCAGGGTCGAGCCCATCCGGCTTCTGCACGGAGACGGCGTTGTGCAACATGAAGGAGTCCTCGTCCACGGGGTAGTGGAACGCGATGAGAATCGCCTCGGTACGAAGCTCGCCGTAGCTGTTGTGCAGATAGGTCACCACGTAGGCAGGGCCGTAGTACGTCGATTCCGTCTTCAGAAGCGATCTGCCGAACTCAGGGCCCAACTCCGTGTCGGCGCGGCCACGGTTGGTCAGATACTGGCTTGCGGTGTGGCCTTCGAACACATTCCTGAACGACGTCGGGAATCCATCGTGCACATAGAAGAAGTGAGCGGTGTCCGCGAGGTTGTCGACGATTTCACGACTGTGCGACCGATCGATACGCCATTGCTTGACTGCCCAATCAGTCCATCGGTCACTGAACACGTCGTCGATTCGAGGGATGGCCACGTCGTCCGAGGGTGGGTTGCCCTCGTGGTCGTGCCACACGAACAAGAGACCGTTCTGTTGGCATGTGATCCACGACCGAGTCCGTGCGCGTCTGGGAGTCCTCTTGGCATACGGCACGAGCGAGCAGCGGCCGTCGCCGTTCCATCGCCAGTCGTGAAACGGACAGGCGACGGAGTCACCCTTGATACTTCCGCGGCTCAGATCGCCGCCCATGTGCCGACAGTACGCGTCGAGTACCCGCAGGACTCCCTGACTGTCCGCGAACACCACGAGTTTCGTGCCGAACGCCTCTATGGCGTGGGGCTGTCCGTCTCGGAATTGGCGTTCGGTGCCAAGGCAGTGCCAGCCACGGGCGAATCGCGTGGGAATCGCGCCGACTTCGATCTCGCGAACCTGCTGCATGTTGCACCGCCGAATTTCGTTCGTGGAATGCCGCTCGAGAGGCCACACCCAAAGCTGGGCAGCCGCACAGCGCTGGCTCAGTAAAGCATGCGGACCGGCCGATCGCAATGAAATGAAATCACCCTTCTCGCCCGGCTTTTCGACAAGACTTGAGGGTGCGCGCAGCGCCACCGGCGTGCGGTATTTGATACAGCGCACCACGGTGATTCGGGGGCAGGTGCGGCATGTCCTGCGTCAGGCGGACTCTCGGGCGAGAATCTCCTCGTAGTCCCATCGCGTCGGAGGCGGCATACGCGGAGGCGTCCACGTCGTGAACCAAATGCCATGCGGGTGTGCCGCCCTCACCGGAGCGATGCCGAGTTGCGACCTGACATCCTCGAGTGGCTCGTCGAGTAGTTCTTCCCATGGGGTGGCCGACAGCCGGTCAGCCCGACGGCCCCGTTCGACCGCTTCCCGATAGGCGCGCAGCTTGTGCCGCAGGGAAGCACCGGGCACCCACGCTGCCAAGGCGTAGCCGATCTTCCCGAACGGTCCAGCGGGTTCGGACTGGCCCGCCTGGAATCCGATGGCGAGGATCTCCCCGGGCATGTCGGCCCCATATCCGGTGACGACATGGAGGAGGTCGTGCATCACGGTGTAGCGCACGACGAAGTAGTAGAAATCTTCATGCCAGTTGCGCGACTCGGCGAGCGGCCGAATGACGGTGGCTTCGTCGAACACCCCGGCGTCGAGGCGATTTGTCGTCAGAAACGAGCGGTACGCGTGGCCGAGAGAGCCCACGGGCAGAGACGCCAGGTAGTCGTCGTCGCTGAGGAGGGCCAGAAGGTCCGGCTTGTCGCGGATCACCTGGCGGCCATAGGGATGGGCGCGCGACTGGTCGAACATCCGCGACAGCGAGGGCGTGTACATCTCCAGGAAGGTCTCGTACATCCGCGAATTGCCGAACTTCACCTTGTCGAGGAGGTACTCGTACGCACCGTGGCCGGTGAAGGTGAAACCTTCCCAGTAACGGAGGATCGTGCGCCAGGACCGCGCGGTGGGTACGACGCCATCGGGTCGCGTGTAACCGGTGAATCGTGGAGCGTTGGCGGACATGGGGTTACCTCCGGAAAGTGCGAGCATCGTTGTCCTGCAGAGTGGGTCTCTCACTGTGGTGGCGCGGTTGAGCACTCGTGTCCTGAGCAGCGTTACATCCGGCCCGATCAGGCCAGGAGCGAGGACATGGCCGGATACCGGTGCTCATCGGTTCTCCAGGCGTACAGGCAGTCCGCCGACCAGTCCGGCCGATATGCGGAGCTTGGGTTTGGGCGTCCATCCGGGGCGGGTCTCGAACCGGTAGCGCTGCAGGATGGCGGTCAAGGTCATCAGCCCGTCGATGTAAGCCATTCGCCAGCCCATACATTTACGCGGTCCGGTGTTGAACGGGATGTAGGCGTTGCGATTGATCTTGTCGGTGAGGAACCGGCTCGGCTCGTACCTCTCAGGCCGTGTCCAGAACCGCGCGTCGTGATGAAGACCGTAAGGGGACACCAGCACATGGGAGCCCTTGGGGATGAGGTATCCACCGATCTCGTCATCCTGATTGGCCGTACGAATAAGGCCTGGAGAGGCTTGAATTCGCAGGGCCTCATCGAAGCATGCCCGTAGGTACGGCAGCCGTCCCAGATGCGAGTACTCGACCGGTGCGCCGCCCAGTGCGTCGACCTCGGTGTAGGCCTCGGCGAGTGCCGTCGGATTGTCGTGCAGCAGGGCGATGGTCCAGGACACCGATTGGGCGGTGGTTTCGAAGCCGGCGAACACCAGAGACGAAACCTCCGTACGCAGCCTGCGATACCGGTGTTGCGGAGATCCCTCGAACGACATGCCCATCAATGCGTCGAGCACATCCGCCGGCGCACGCGGTCCGTCCTCCATGCGTCGAGCGATGACCCGGTCGAGTTCGGCCAGCAGCAGGCGTTGAGCCGCCTCGCCACGTCGTCGGTGCGGTCGGGGCACGAATTTCGGAAACGTCGACATCAGCGCGCGGGCGATGGTGTACGTGCCGAGGTCGCGAGCGGCGCCGACATAGCGGTCCATGGTGTCGGGGTCCAACGTGGTGCTGAACATCGAGCGCATCAGTGCATCCATGACCACTGTGCCGAGCTCGTGTTCCAGGTCGATCCACTGTCCGGTGGCGGTATATCTCTGCCAGCCGTCCATGCCGGCGGCCACCGCGGCCGCCATGGCTTCACTCAGTCGCGACAAAGCGTTTTCGGTGAAGAAGGGATTGAGCGACTGGCGCCACCGTCGCCACGCCTCGCCCTCCAGCACGGGCATCACGTCAGGCTCGCCGACGACGAGGTCACCGGTCAGGTAGTGGCGGTCGTAGCGGCCGTGGTGACGGGTCATGACATGGTCGACGTGGTCTGGATGGCTCAGCAGCGTCATCGTCCATCCCAGCAGTGGGACGGGTAGGTTCACCACGTCGCCGTGGCGACGCGCGATCGCGGGCAGGAAACCGTAGACGTCCTTGTGGTGGGACGCGGCCAGCATGGTGAGTTGAGCAAGGTTGGGACCGGGGGGACGCCCCGGCTCCGTTCGGCCTACTGGGGCCTCAGAATTTCGACCCAAGGGTGCTTTCATCGACCCGACCTCGGAAATCTCCCCACGGACGGCAGCGCCGCCCGCCTTTCGGAGAGGTTACACATGTTGCCGCAGGTGTCAAGGCCGTCGCGGCTTTGCTCACGAGACACGCTGCTGGGCAATGCGATTCGTGTCCACAGGGGCAGGTCTCGGTGAATAAGCAAGGCGCTCAGCCGAAGTGCCGGGTGACGTGACGGAGCATGCAAGCGAAATTGACAGCTTCGTAGTTTCAATGAGGAACGGAGGCGCACCAAGTTCATTGCTTGCCAGGTCAATTGGGCCACGGGTTGCCAGGGCCGGCAGCCACGCCGCGAGTACATCCGTTGCGTTTTCAAGAATCTGTAGACGGCGTGGGGCTGCGATGTAATCATCCTTGAAGGCGTACACCCCTTGGGACACGCCGAATGGACTCCAGTGTTCTGAAGGGACGCGCGTGAATTCTGCACGCCATGACTTCACTCGCCCGTGGGCACCCCAGCGCCGGAAGGTGTACATCGGCAGCTCGGTAGCAGGTTTCTTTCTTGCTGTCGTACCGGTCACGCTGGTCGGTATCGGGGTATGGCCGATGGAGCCGACCGGCTTCATCGCGGGCCCTGCCCTATGCGTTCCGCTATTCGTCATGATGGCGGCAGCGTGGTGGGACGCCCCGGGTGAGAACCGCACGACGTTGGAGAAGTCCAACGAGTTCATGCTCCTGTGGTTTCCGATCACAGCGTCCAGCGAGCTCTTCTGGGAACTGGTGTGGCTGATCGGAGACGCGTTCGGACTGATGAACCTCACCGAGCAAGACCGCTGGGGATGGATGTGGTGGATCTACGGCGCCGCCGACACCCGATACCTCACCAGCGATCCGGGTCTCTACGGCGTGGAAACGTTCGTCGTGCTCGGCGGCATCGTTCTGGTCATCCAGTGGGTGAGGTTACTGACCGCGAAGAACGACACCGCCAAACGCATCAACGCGCTGTGGTGGTGCTGTTTCGCCTTGGTCAACAACCTGACAGCCTTCGGCATCTACTACGTCTCCGAGCTTCGGGCAGGCTTCGAGCACCTCGAGCAGGGCGTCTGGGGATTCACGCTGAAGTTCGTGTTCATGAACACTCCGTGGCTGGTCGGACCACTCATCAGCCTCCCGTTCATCGTGAAGCAGCTCGCTTACCTGTACCGGATCAGCAGTCCCCTCGAGGGCATCCCGGCGTCGTCCACGACTTCAGACCTGACGACGGCCCCAGGTTGACGGTCACGTCGAATCATCAGGTCGGCTACGCATCCGGATCACGCCGTGCAGCGCCGAACCTCCGCGCTTTCTTCAGGCCGCATGCTCCTCGGCATCTCGCAACTCCCGCATCGCCACGGCAATGCCGTCGGCCAGATCCGAGATCTCGGGCGTCAGCCGCGGGCAAGCGACGAAACCAAAGCCGATGTGGTCGTTCAGTGTCGAGGCGGTGATGTTCAGACCGACACCGCTGAGCACCGGGCCGAAGGGAAAGTTCGTGAGGATGGGGGCACCCAGGATGTGCTCCTGGAAACCTCGGACGTTGGAGAACGACAGATTGAACATGGGTTGACGCTTGCCGATCCCGGACCACGCGTAGAGCCGCACCAGTGTCCGGTACAGCGTGGGTATGCACTCGGTCCAATCGGACATCAACGTGGAGCCGATGGCCGAGCTGTGATCCTTGGCAACTGAGTTGGCATGGGCGATGGCCTTGAGCCGCTGCACAGGATCGGCGATGTCGGTGTGCAGGCTGGAAAAGACCGACGTGAACTGGTTGCGGCTCGGCCGACTTTCGTCGTAGATCGAGATCGGCATGATGGCGATCAGCGCCCTCTCGGGCAACGCGGTCCGCCGCTCGAGGTAACGGCGCAGTGTTCCCGATACCAAGGCCATCATGACGTCGTTGACCTTGACCCCGAACTTGGCCTTGATCGCCTCCACCTCCGTCAGGTCGAGCTGCGCGTAGGCGACCGTGCGCTGAGGGCTGACGTCCCCGTTGAAGGGAGTGGGCGGCGCGGCGAACGGACTGGACATCACCTGTCCCAGATCCATGCGCCGGATGGTTTTCACGATGCCGCCGATAGTTGCGGGCAGCACGTGACTGAGGAAGAACCACGGCCGCCGGGCCACCTGCTTGAGGCCGTCCAGGGCGATCTGTCCAGGGGTGAACGTTCCGAATCCGTCGACACGACTCGACGGTGCCGCGTCGGCATCGGCATACAGCTGCGCCCACAGGTTCCCGGACGTCACGCCGTCGGCGAATACGTGATGTGTCCGAATGATCGCCGCGACGCGGCCACTGGTTCCGGGGTCGACACCATCGAGGCCCTCGATGAACCAGATATCCCACATAGGCCGGCGGCGGTCCATCTGCTCGGTGGCGAGTTTTCTTGAAATTTCACATAATTCGGCGTACCCGCCGGGCGCCGGTACGTCGATGCGGTGCACATGGTGATCGATGTCGAAGTCGGGATCCTCCACCCAGGCCGGGGTGCCCAGGTTCAGAGTGGTGTTCGCCAGCTTTGCGCGGAACTCGGGCAGAGCGTCGGCGCGGGCGGCCAGTCTGTCCCGGAAGGCTTCGAAGCTGTATCCGCCCGGCACCGCAGAGACGTCCAACTCCGCGAGCGAACACTGGTGGATCGGCTGAGAGGGACCTTCCAGCAACAGAAATGCGGTATCAAAGCCACTGAGACGGTGGATCATCGCGGCAGTACCCCACCGCGGGGTTCCGGCCGGACATCAGCGGACGGCATCTCTTGTTGCATTGGTCCTGCTGCACAATCACGTACGTTCATGCACCACCGCCGGGGTTACACATCATCGGACATCCGTCAACCGCGCTCCTACGGGAAAGTCAAGCACGGTCGTCGGCCGAACACAAGGTTGCCCGTACCCCATCTCTCCCCGACGGTCAGCCGCGATGGCTCGAACAATATTGCGAGGCAGGGGAAGTCGCCGTCAGCGTCTGCCGATCGCGGACATCGCCCACCGCTCGAGCTGCTGACGTGGGTGTCCGTTCCTCCCTGCCCACGCCGGTGTCATCACGCCATCATCAGGTGGAACCCGAACGCACGCTTGACGTTCGGGGCTGCGTCCTCGTTCTCCGCGTGCGCAGCGGTCAACGTAGCGCATCGCCCATGGCGTCGAAGCCCGCACCGGCGCCACGTCTGCCAGTCATCACCGAGAGCGATCGCCGTCGCCGGATCCAGAACCGCCTATGTGCCGTCTGCGACAGCAGCGACCCACCAGTCGACGAAATCAGCGACTCACCACCTGCCTCGACCCGAAACCTGCCGCACCGGCCACGCTTCACCGACGGAGCGCCTTCCGAGCAGGACAGGCACCACCGTGCATCACACGCCCCTCACCACGCCATCCTCACGAAAGGTCGAGGCCGGCTGTCGGACCGCTGCCCTAGAGTGGCTGGCGTGTTCGTCGAATCAGTTGGGGCGCACGACGACGCCGCACACAGCAGGGTCATCTACAGCGCATCCGATCTCGCCGCGGCCGCCCGCTGCGAGTACGCGCTGCTGCGCTCCTTCGACGCCCGGCTCGGGTGGGGTCCGGCGGTGGCCGCCGAGGACGAGCTGCTGGCCCGCACCGCCGACCTCGGCGACGACCACGAGAAGCGCCACCTCGAGGCGCTGCGGGCCGACGGCGACCACAACGTCACCGTCATCGGCAGGCCGCCCTACACCGTCGCCGGGCTGGCCGCGGCCGCCGAGGCCACCACCCGCGCCGTCGCCAGGCGTGCCCCGGTGATCTACCAGGCCGCGATGTTCGACGGCCGGTTCGCCGGCTTCGCCGACTTCCTGGTCCTCGAGGGCGACCGGTACCTGCTGCGCGACACCAAGCTGGCGCGCTCGGTGAAGGTCGAGGCACTGCTGCAGCTGGCCGCCTACGCCGAGGCCCTGACCGCGGCGGGCGTGCCGGTCGCCGACGAGGTGGAGCTCGTCCTCGGTGACGGGGCCACCGCCAGGTATCCGCTCGAGGAGCTGCTGCCGGTGTACCGGCCGCGCAGGGACGCGCTGCAGCGCCTGCTCGACGACCATCTGGCCGGCGGTGTCCCGGTGCGCTGGGAGGATGAGCACGTCCGCGCGTGTTTCCGCTGCCCGGAGTGCAGCATCGAGGTGCGCGCCCAAGACGATCTGCTGCTGGTCGCGGGGATGCGGGTGAGCCAGCGGGCCCGGTTCCTCGACGCGGGGATCACCACCGTCGCCGAGCTCGCCGCACACCGCGGGCCGGTGCCGGAACTGGCCGCGCGCACGGTCGCAGCGCTGAGCGCGCAGGCCCGGCTGCAGACCGCGCCGCGCGTCGACGGGAAACCGCCCTACGAGGTGGCCGATCCGCAGCCCCTGATGCTGCTCCCCGAACCCGACAAGGGTGACCTGTTCTTCGACTTCGAGGGCGACCCGCTGTGGACCGACGACGGCCACGAGTGGGGGCTGGAGTACCTGTTCGGCGTGCTCGACACCGCTGACGGGTTCCATCCGCTGTGGGCGCACGACCGCCCACAGGAACGCACGGCGCTCGAGGGCTTCCTCGAGTTCGTGCGCAAACGGCGCAGACGCCACCCGAACATGCACATCTACCACTACGCCGCCTATGAGAAGACGGCGCTGCTGCGGCTCGCGGGGCGCTACGGCGTCGGCGAGGAGGCGGTCGACGACCTGCTGCGCAGCGGTGTGTTGGTCGACCTGTACCCGTTGGTGCGCAAGAGCTTTCGCATCGGCACCGAGAACTACAGCCTCAAATCGCTCGAACCGCTGTACATGGGTGGCCAACTCCGCACCGGCGATGTGACGACGGCCGCCGCATCGATCACGCAGTACGCCGAGTACTGCGAGCTGCGCGCCGCGGGACGCGACGACGAGGCGGCGGGTGTCCTGAAGGAGATCGAGGACTACAACCGGTACGACTGCACCTCGACGCGCAAGCTGCGGGACTGGCTGGTGTGCCGGGCCATCGACTGCGAGGTGCCACCGCGCGGGCCGCAGCCGGTCCGCGACGGCGCCGAACCCGAAGCCGTCGACGCCCTGGACCGCGCGCTGTGCCGCTACGCGGGTGACGAACTGGAGGGCCGCACCCCGGAACAGTCGGCCGTGGCGATGGTCGCGGCCGCCCGCGGCTACCACCGCCGCGAGGACAAACCGTTCTGGTGGTCGCACTTCGACCGGCTCAACAACCCCGTCGACGAGTGGGCCGACAGCACCGACGTCTTCCTCGTCGACACCGACGGCGCGCAGGTCGACACGGACTGGCACACGCCGCCGCGGGCCCGCAAACCGCAGCGCCGTGTCCGGCTGACCGGCGCGATGGCCGCGGGCGGGCTCAGCCGCGAGATGCACGCCCTGTACGAGCCGCCCGCCCCGGCCGGGCTCGGCGACGATCCGGACCGGCGGGCCGCGGGTAGCGCCACCGTCGTCGAGTACGACGACGCCGACGCACCCACCGAGGTCGTCATCGTCGAGCGCACCCCCCGCGACGGCGGGGTGTTCGACCAGCTGCCGTTCGCGCTGACGCCGGGCCCGCCGATCCGCACGACCGCGCTGCGCGAGTCGATCGAGGCGACGGCCGCCGAAGTGGCCGACAGCCTGCCGCGGCTACCCGCCACCGCCGTCACCGACATCCTGCTGCGCCGTCCGCCCCGCACCCGCAGCGGCCGCCCGCTGCCCACCGGGCCGGACACCCCGGCGGCGATCACCGCCGCACTGCTCGACCTCGACTCGTCGTACCTGGCCGTGCACGGCCCGCCGGGGACCGGCAAGACGTTCACCGCGGCGGCGATCATCGCGACGCTGGTCGGCACCCACGGCTGGCGGATCGGGGTGGTGGCGCAGTCCCACGCGGTGGTGGAGAACCTGTTCCGCGGGATCATCGGCGCGGGAGTGGACGCGGCGCGGGTGGCCAAGAAGCGGCACGGCGACGACGCGTGCTGGACCGTGCTCGACGAGGCGCAGTTCCCGGCGTTCGTCAGCGACAACGACGGCTGCGTCGTCGGGGGCACCGCGTGGGATTTCGCCAACGGCAACCGGATCCCCCGCGGCTGCCTCGACCTGCTCGTCATCGAGGAGGCCGGGCAGTTCTGCCTGGCCAACACGATCGCCGTCGCGCCGGCCGCGGCGAACCTGCTGCTGCTCGGCGACCCGCAGCAGCTGCCGCAGGTCAGTCAGGGCACGCATCCCGAACCGGTCGACACCTCCGCGCTCGGCTGGCTGGTCGACGGCGCGCACACGCTGCCCGCCGAACGCGGCTACTTCCTCGACGTGTCGTACCGGATGCACCCGCAGGTGTGCGCGGCGGTGTCGCGGCTGTCCTACGACGGCCGACTGCAGTCGTTCGACGCGGTCACCGCGGCGCGCACCCTCCAGGGCTGGTCACCCGGCGTGCACGAGGTGGCCGTCCCGCACGACGGCAACGCGACCGAGAGCCCGGAGGAGGCCGACGCGATCGTCGAGCGGATCCGCCCGCTGCTGAACGCGGTGTGGACCGACGAGGACGGGCCGCGGCCGCTCACCGAGGGCGACGTGATGGTGGTGACGCCGTACAACGCGCAGGTGGTGCTGCTGCGGCAGCGCCTCGACGCGGCGGGGCTGGCCGGTGTGCGGGTGGGCACTGTCGACAAGTTCCAGGGTCAGCAGGCGCCGGTGGTGTTCATCTCGATGGTCGCCTCGTCCATCGACGACGTGCCGCGCGGGATCTCGTTCCTGCTCAACCGCAACCGCCTCAACGTGGCGATCAGCCGGGCCAAGTACGCGGCGGTGATCGTGCGGTCGGAGGCGCTCACCGAGTACCTGCCCGCCACGCCGAAGGGGCTGGTGGAACTCGGGGCGTTCCTGTCGTTGACGGGTCACGGCGCCACCTAGTCCCCGCGCGAATGGCGGCCCCGCGACTGCTCGGGCCCCGTACGCAGCCACTCCGGCCGGCCGTCGCCCTCCTCGCGATAGCGGCGCCGCCTCCCGTTCGCCGGGTCGACCGGGGGCCGCGGCGGGACCTCCGGCAGCAGTTCGTCGAGGACGCGACGCCACGGATCCTCGCCGGGAGGCACGGACAGGCGCGGCGCCGGAGCGACGAGCGGCTGGGTGACGCTGTCGTCGGCGCCCACGTCCGGACGCGGCGTGATCGGTTCGGTGAACTGCAGATCGTCCCAGCTGACCGCATACTCGAGATAGTCATCGTCATCGACATCGCCGTCGGGACAGCCGTCCTGCGGTTCGGCCCTCGCCACCGGCACCGCGGGAACCGGCGCGGGACGGTCACCGAATCCGCGCAGGAAGATCGCCGCGACCACCCCGATCAGCGCCACGAACGCCGACAGCAGCAGCGACTGCGACATCGCCGCGGCGAACGGCGCCTGCAGGAACGCCGGCAGCGCGGAGACCGCGCCCTCCCCCCGTGGAGCCGCGCCCGTCGCCCACGGCATCTCCGCACTGATCCGCGACGTCATGAACGCCGCCATGCTCGCGCTGCCCAGCACCGATCCGACCTGGCGCGTCGTGTTGTAGACCCCCGACCCCGCGCCGGCGAGATCCGCCGGCTGGTTGCGTGTCGCGGTGGCCGCCAGCGGTGACCAGATGAACGCCATGCCGATGCCCATGACGAGGAACGGCAGCACCAACCGCCAGATCGGCGTGTCCGGGGCCATCTCGACCGACAGCCAGGTCAGCGCGATCGCCAGCGCCGAGAATCCGAACCCGATGATCGGGCGCGGGTGGGCGCGGTCGACGATGCGCCCCACCATGGGCGCCAGCACTCCGGTGGCGATCGCCATCGGCGCGGTCAACAGCGCCGATTCGGTTGGTGTCAGTCCGCACACCGCCTGGGCGTAGAACATGACGGGCACGATCATGCCCGTCACCACGAACCCGATCACGGCCACGCCGAAGCTGGACAGTGAGAAGTCGCGGTCACCGAAGATCCGCAGCGGGATCAGCGGTTCGTGCGGGTTGACCGACTGCCAGTAGACGAAGCCCGCCATCACCGCGACGCCCGCCAGGATGACCGCCCAGATCCAGGGCTGCCAGTCGTGGGACTGCCCCTCCTGAAGTCCGAAGACGATCGCGAACATGCCGACGCCCGACAGCAGCACCCCGAGCAGATCGAACCGGTGCGCGGTGGTGGGCAGTGCGGGCACCCGCCAGAACGCCAGCGCCAGACCCGCCAGCCCGACCGGCACATTGACGAAGAAAATCCACTGCCATCCGAGGCTGTCCACCAGGACGCCGCCCGCCAGCGGCCCCACCAGCGTGGCCACCCCGGCCGTCGCGCCCCAGACGCTCATCGCCACCCCGCGGCGCTCGGGCGGGAAGATCCGGGTGATGGTCGACAGGGTCTGCGGGGTCAACAGGGCCGCGCCGACGCCCTGGACGACCCGCGCGGCGATCAGCGTGTCGATGGATCCGGCCAGCCCGCACCACAGGGAGGCGGCGGTGAAGACGGCCAGACCGAGCAGGTAGACGTTCTTGGGTCCGAACCGGTCCCCCAGCCGTCCCGCGACCAGCAGCGGGACCGCGTAGGCCAGCAGGTACGCGCTGGTCACCCAGATCACCGCGTCGTAGTCGGCGCCCAGCTCCTCCATGAGCACCGGGTTGGCGACCGCCACGATCGTCGCGTCCACCAGGATCATGAAGAAACCGACCATCATGGCCCACAGCGCAGGCCATGGGTCACCGGTCACCGGTCGGGCTTCAGGGGTGGAGAACATATCGGGTCGACTCGCCTATCGAAGGATGCAGCCAGCCGACGCTACGTACCCGGCCCCGGACGAAACAAGTCCACAGGCGGCCGGGCACTCAGGCGGGTTCGGCGGCGGCCTCGTCCAGGGCCACGTCGAAGGCCCCGTCGAGTTCCTCGTCGGTGAGCTCCCGGTCCGCGCCGGTCCCGCGCACACCGACCGCGACCAGCGCGACCAGCGCCACGACCGTGCCGACCGTCATCACCAGGGCGAGCGCGAACTCGTCGTTGCCGAGCACACCGACCAGCGGTGCCACCGCCGCGCCGAGTCCGAACTGCCCCGCGCCGAGCAGCGCTGCCGCGGTGCCCGCGGCCTCGTTGTGGCGCGACAGCGCGACCGCGGGCGCGTTCGGCAGCACCAACCCCATCGCGGCCAGGATCACCCACACCGACACCAGGAATCCGGCCAGACCGCCGGCGCGGGCGAGCGTCAGACCGACGAAGACGACACCGGCCAGGGATGCCACGGCCAGCGCCCACACCATGATCTGCTGCGGCGAGAACCGGCGCAGCAGCACCACGTTGAACTGGGTGGTGCCGATCAGCGCCACCGCTCCCGCACCGAACACCAGCGCGAACGTCTGCTGATCCAGTCCGTAGTCACCCTGCAGCACGAAGGCCGCGCCGGCGATGTAGGCGAACAACCCGGACATGCCCAGCGCCGCCACCACGACCAGTACGACGAATCGCAGGTCACGCAGCAGCGAGGCGTACGTGCCCGCGATGCCGCGGACGTTGAGCGGACGGCGGTGCGCCACGGGCAGGGTCTCCGGCAGCACCAGCGCCGCCACGAGGAGCAGCCCGCCTGCGAGCACGACGAGCGCAGCGAACACCCACTGCCACGACGCGTGCAACAGCACCGCCGCGCCGAGCGACGGGGCCAGCACCGGCGCGACACCGAGGACGAGCATCAGCCGCGACATCACCGTGGCCGCGGCCTTGCCCGCGAACAGGTCGCCCACGACCGCGATCGCCACCACCGTGGCGGCGGCGGCGCCCATACCCTGCAGTCCGCGCGCGACCCCGAGCACGGTGATGTCGGGCGCCAGCATGCACAGCACCGACGCCAGCATGTGGAGCACGATCCCGGCCATCAGCGGCCGCCGCCGCCCCAGCGAATCCGACAGCGGACCCACCACCAACTGGCCGAGCGCCAGCCCCGCCAGGGTGCCGGTGAGCGTGAGCTGCGCGACCGACGAGGACACGTTCAGTTCGTCGGCGATGCGCGGCAGCGCAGGCAGATACATGTCGATCGTGAGCGGACCGAGCGCGACCAGGGCGCCGAGCACCACGATCATCCGCGCCCGGCTCGGCGCGACGGGCACCGGCGCACCGAGGGCGGGGGTCACGTTCACGTGCGGGGATGTTGCCATGGATAGGGTCAGCGAGTCGCGTCGATATTTTCTTCCATTTACCGCCCGACAGTGACTGCAGTCACTACCCGGCACCCCGCGGCGGTGGTCGTTCGTTGTCCTCGCGTTAGCCTGGGAAGTCAGGCGCCACGGTAAGGGAGGCCTCGCGATGAGCGCTCGATCGGACCGCAAGAAACAGCTGGCGCTCGCCGGCGGAGACCCCGAGGACAAACCGGGCGCGGCGGCCAAGGTGCTGTCGCAGATCATCGAACGCAGTTCCCGGGTGCAGGAGCCCGCGGTGAAGGCGTACGTGAACCGGGTCCGCGCCGGGGATCGCGGCGCCTCCCCGGCCGAGATCATCGGCAAGCTCGAGAAGCACTACATGGGCGCGGTGATGACCAGCGGCGCCGCGGTGGGCTCCACGGCGGCCCTGCCGGGGATCGGCACGATCGCGGCGATGTCGGCGGTCGCCGGCGAGACCGTGGTGTTCCTGGAGGCGACGTCGCTGTTCGTCCTCGCGGTCGCCGAGGTGCACGGCATCCCGGCCCACGAACGGGAGCGGCGCCGGGCGCTGGTGCTCTCGGTGCTCGTCGGGGAGGACAGCAAGCAGGCGGTGGCCGACCTCCTCGGCCGTGGCCGTACCGGTGGCGCGTGGGTCAGCGAAGGGGCGGCGACGCTTCCGCTGCCCGCGGTGTCGCAGCTCAATTCGCGGCTGCTGCGGTACTTCGTCAAGCGCTACACGCTCAAGCGCGGCGCGCTGGCGTTCGGCAAGGTGCTGCCGGTCGGCATCGGCGCCGTCGTCGGCGGGGTCGGCAACCGGATGATGGGCAAGAAGATCATCGAGAACGCCCGATCGGCCTTCGGGCCGCCGCCGTCGCGCTGGCCGGCGACACTGCACGTCCTGCCGTCGGTGCAACCGAATTCATGACCACTACGACCACAACCCGCCCAAGGCGGCATTGCCGTGGTCCGGTGCTGGCCGGAGCGCTAGCCTTTAGTCGGCGCCAAAGCGGGTAACCCGCGGAACAGAACATGAGCGGCGAGCATCCTTGCCATGCTCGCCTGAGACGACGGAATCGAGGCGAGTAGCTGCCGTGAGCAGTTCACCTTCACCATTCGGCCAGAACGAATGGTTGGTCGAGGAGATGTATCGCAAATTCCGCGAGGATCCCTCGTCGGTAGACCCCAGTTGGCACGAGTTCCTCGTCGACTACAACCCGGAACCGACCACCGACTCCAGCGGGAGCGGGAACGGTCAGCAGACGGCCACCTCCACCGCGGCACCGAAGGCCCCACCGGAGCCGGCGCCCGCCCCGGCGCCCAAGGCCCGAGACTCGAAGGCGCAAGCCGCCAAGCCGGCGGATTCGAAGCAGGACTCGAAGCAGGACTCGAAGTCCCAGACGAAAGCCAAGCCCGCCGAGTCGAAGTCGTCGACCAAGCCGGCCGACACCAAGACCTCCGACAAATCCGACAAGTCCGACAAGTCGAGCAACGGCACCGCCAAGCCGGCGTCCCAGCCGTCCGACGACAGCGACCAGAACCAGGTACTGCGCGGCGCCGCGGCGGCCGTCGCGAAGAACATGTCGGCGTCGCTGGAGGTGCCGACCGCGACCAGCGTGCGCGCCATCCCGGCGAAGCTGATGATCGACAACCGCGTCGTCATCAACAACCACCTCAAGCGCACGCGCGGCGGCAAGATCAGCTTCACCCACCTGATCGGCTACGCGATCGTGGCGGCGGTCAAGAAGTTCCCGAACATGAACCGCCACTTCACCGAGGTCGACGGCAAGCCCAACGCCGTCACACCGGCTCACACGAACCTGGGCCTCGCAATCGACCTGCAGGGCAAGGACGGTAACCGGCAACTGGTCGTCGCGGCGATCAAGAAGGCCGACACCATGCGGTTCGGCCAGTTCATCGCCGCCTACGAGGACATCGTGCGGCGGGCCCGCGACGGCAAGCTCACGGCCGAGGACTTCTCCGGTGTGACGATCTCGCTGACGAACCCGGGCACCATCGGAACCGTGCACTCGGTGCCCCGGTTGATGCGCGGCCAGGGCGCGATCATCGGCGTCGGCGCGATGGAGTACCCGGCGGAGTTCCAGGGGGCCAGCGAGGAACGCATCGCCGACCTGGGCATCGGCAAACTCATCACGCTGACGTCCACCTACGACCACCGCATCATCCAGGGCGCCGAATCCGGCGACTTCCTGCGGACCGTGCACCAACTGCTGCTGTCCGACGATTTCTTCGACGAGATCTTCCGTGAACTCGGCATCCCGTACGAGCCGGTGCGCTGGCGCACCGACAACCCCGATTCGATCGAGGACAAGAACGCCCGCGTCATCGAACTGATCGCGGCGTACCGCAACCGCGGCCACCTGATGGCCGACATCGACCCGCTGCGCCTGGACAAGGACCGCTTCCGCAGCCACCCCGACCTCGACGTGCTCACCCACGGCCTGACGCTCTGGGACCTGGACCGCGAGTTCAAGGTCAACGGCTTCGCCGGCGCCGAGCGCAAGAAGCTGCGCGACGTGCTCGCCGTGCTGCGCGACTCCTACTGCCGCCACATCGGCGTCGAGTACACCCACATCCTCGAACCCGAGCAGCAGCAGTGGCTCCAGGATCGCATCGAGGGCACCCACGAGAAGCCCACCGTCGCGCAGCAGAAGTACATCCTGAGCCGGCTCAACGCCGCCGAGGCGTTCGAGACCTTCCTGCAGACCAAATACGTTGGGCAGAAACGGTTCTCCCTGGAGGGCGCCGAAACCGTCATCCCGGCGATGGACGCGGTGATCGACCAGTGCGCCGAACACGCGCTCGACGAGGTCGTCATCGGGATGCCGCACCGCGGCCGGCTCAACGTGCTGGCCAACATCGTCGGCAAGCCCTACAGCCAGATCTTCAGCGAGTTCGAGGGCAACCTCAACCCCTCGCAGGCGCACGGCTCCGGCGACGTGAAGTACCACCTCGGCTCCAGCGGCACGTACCTGCAGATGTTCGGCGACAACGACATCACGGTGTCGCTGACCGCCAACCCGAGCCACCTCGAGGCCGTCGACCCGGTGATGGAAGGCCTGGTGCGCGCCAAACAGGATCTGCTCGACAAGGGCGCCGGCGAGGACGGCTACACGGTCGTACCGCTGATGCTGCACGGTGACGCCGCGTTCGCCGGGCAGGGCGTGGTCGCCGAGACGCTGAACCTGGCGCTGCTGCGCGGCTACCGCACCGGCGGCACGATCCACCTGATCGTCAACAACCAGATCGGCTTCACCACGTCCCCGGCGGCGGCGAAGTCGTCGGAGTACTGCACCGACGTGGCGAAGATGATCGGCGCGCCGATCTTCCACGTCAACGGCGACGACCCCGAGGCCGCGGTCTGGGTGTCCCGGTTGGCCGTCGATTTCCGGCAGAAGTTCAAGAAGGACGTCGTCATCGACCTGCTGTGCTACCGCCGCCGCGGGCACAACGAAGGTGACGACCCGTCGATGACGCAGCCCTCGATGTACGACGTGATCGACACCAAGCGCGGGGTCCGCAAGAGCTACACCGAAGCGCTGATCGGCCGCGGCGACATCTCCATGAAGGAGGCCGAGGACGCGCTGCGGGACTACCAGGGTCAGCTCGAACAGGTCTTCAACGAAGTCCGCGAACTCGAGAAACACGAGATCGAGCCCAGCGAATCGGTGGAAGCCGATCAGCAGATCCCGGCCAAACTCGCCACCGCGGTGGACAAGTCGCTGCTGGCCCGCATCGGCGACGCCCACCTGGCGGTGCCGGAGGGCTTCACCGTCCACCCGCGCGTCAAGCCGGTGCTCGAGAAGCGCCGCGAGATGGCCTACGAGGGCAAGGTCGACTGGGCGTTCGCCGAACTGCTGGCCCTGGGCACGATGATCGCCGAGGGCAAGCTGGTCCGGCTGTCCGGCCAGGACACCCGCCGCGGCACGTTCACCCAGCGCCACTCGGTGGTGATCGACCGCAAGACCGGCAAGGAGTTCACGCCGCTGCAACTGCTGGCGACGGACTCCGACGGCAACCCGACCGGCGGCAAGTTCCTGGTGTACGACTCGCCGCTGTCGGAGTTCGCCGCGGTGGGCTTCGAATACGGCTACTCCGTCGGCAACCCGGACGCGATGGTGTTGTGGGAGGCGCAGTTCGGCGACTTCATCAACGGTGCGCAGTCGATCATCGACGAGTTCATCAGCTCCGGTGAGGCGAAGTGGGGTCAGCTCTCCGACGTCGTGCTGCTGCTGCCGCACGGCCACGAGGGCCAGGGCCCCGACCACACCTCGGGCCGCATCGAGCGGTTCTTGCAGCTGTGGGCCGAGGGTTCGATGACGATCGCGTTGCCGTCGACTCCGGCGAACTACTTCCACCTGCTGCGCAGGCACAGCCTCGACGGGATCCAGCGCCCGCTGATCGTCTTCACGCCGAAGTCGATGCTGCGCAACAAGGCCGCGGTCAGCGATATCCGCGACTTCACCGAGCAGAAGTTCCGTTCGGTGCTCGAGGAGCCGACCTACACCGACGGCGACGGCGACCGCAACAAGGTCACCCGGGTGCTGCTCACCAGCGGCAAGATCTACTACGAACTGGTGGCGCGCAAGAACAAGGAGGGCCGCGACGACATCGCGATCGTGCGGATCGAGCAGCTCGCCCCGCTGCCCAAGCGGCGGCTCGCCGAGACGCTGGACAAGTACCCGAACGTCGAGGAGAAGTTCTGGGTGCAGGAGGAGCCGGCGAACCAGGGTGCGTGGCCGACGTTCGGGCTGACGCTGCCCGAGATGCTGCCGGACTACTTCACCGGCATCACGCGGATCTCGCGGCGCGCGATGTCGGCGCCGTCATCGGGTTCGTCGAAGGTGCACGCCGTCGAGCAGCAGGAGATCCTCGACGAGGCGTTCGCCCCGTAGCGACCACCGACCGTTGACTCTGCGTCCACGGCACGAAAGTGCGAGTGGGCGGCGCCCAGGGCGCAGAGTCAACGAACAGGGGGCTTACAAGCCCGGCAGCGGAAGCGGCGACTTGCCGTACGCGAGCGCCGCGACCGCGCCCGGGCAGAAGACCTGGATCGCCAGCCCGGTGAACATGGTGGCCGGCCCCAGCGGGCGGCCGATCATGTCGGAGACGTCGGCCGCCACGTTCGCCACGTTCTGCCCCGGCTCGGCCAGCATCGGGCACACCGACTGCCCGACGCGCACCGCGGTGGCCGTGTCGACCCCGCTCACACCGGAACCGGCCAGCGCGGACAGGAACATGTCGGTGGCCGTGTCGGCCCCCGCCGTTCCCGTGCCCAGCGACATGGCGGACCCGATGATGCCGGAGACGGCGAGCGACGCGGCGGCCGCGCGGTGAATGCGGTTCATGACAGGACCATCGCGGTGCGGACACGGACCGTTACCCCGCTGCGCCGGTACCGCGAGTACCGGCTAGATTCGACGCGAGTCGAATCGACACGAGGAGTGTGTATGCAGGGCTTCGCCGGAAAGGTCGCCGTCGTGACCGGCGCCGGGTCGGGAATCGGGCAGGCGCTGGCGGTCGAGTTGGCCCGCTCCGGGGCCAGCGTCGCGATCAGCGACGTCAACCTCGAAGGCCTCGCCGTCACCGAGGAGCGCATCAAGGCGATCGGCGCACAGGTGAAGAGCGATCGCCTCGACGTCACGGAGCGGGAGGCGTTCCTGCTCTACGCCGACGAGGTCGCCGAACACTTCGGCAAGGTCAACCAGATCTACAACAACGCCGGCATCGCGTTCACCGGCGACATCGAGGTCAGCCAGTTCAAGGACATCGAACGGGTGATGGACGTCGACTTCTGGGGCGTGGTGAACGGCACCAAGGCGTTCCTGCCCCACCTGATCGCCTCGGGCGACGGACACGTCATCAACGTCTCCAGCGTGTTCGGCCTGTTCGCGGTGCCGGGCCAGGGCGCCTACAACGCGGCCAAGTTCGCGGTGCGCGGCTTCACCGAGGCGCTGAACCAGGAGATGACGGCGGCCGGTCACCCGGTCAAGGTGACCACCGTCCACCCGGGCGGCATCAAGACCGCGATCGCGCGCAACGCCACCGCCGCCGAGGGGCTGGACCCCGAGGAACTGGCCAAGCTGTTCGACAAGAAGCTCGCCAACACCAGCCCCGAGAAGGCGGCGCAGGTCATCCTCGACGGCGTCCGCAAGAACAAGGCTCGGGTGCTGATCGGCAACGACGCCAAGGTGCTCGACGCGGTCATTCGCATCGTCGGGCCGCACTACCAGCGGCTGTTCTCCTCCGTGACGGGCAAGCTGCTGCCCCGGCCGCACTGAGTCAGTCCCGCAGCGGGTGCTCCGCCAGCCATTCGCCGGCCACGACCCCGGGGTCCTCGCCGTCGCGGACGCGGGCGCGCATCTCGGCCAGCGCCGCGGTGTCCAGCACGCCCGCGACCTCGTTGAGCGCGAGCACCTGCGATTCGCCGAGGGTGTTGCGGCGGTAGAGCGGTACGACGTTCTCGGCGCGCACCAGCGAGGTGCGGTCGGCGAGCACGACCAGGTCCGACGGGATGCCCGGCGTCGCGGTCGTCGTCCACGCGGCGTCGACCTCACCGCCCTTCACGGCGGCAAACAGCGACGCGGCGTCGCCGAATTCGCGCGGCGCAGGCAGCCTGCAGGTGCCGACCGCCGCCGGGGTGCGGGTCCCGCGGACCCGGCCCGGCCGGACCTCCCCGCACCGGCGCACCACCGCCGAGAGGTCCTGGCCGCCCAGGTCGGCGACCGTGTCCTCGGTGACCGCGAGGGCCGGTTTGTCCTCGGCCGCGGTGGTGTAGTCGCCCGCCGCGACACCCTCGGGCAGCGCCGAGACCATGTCCCGGTACACCTGTTCGTCGGCGCGCGCGGTCGCATCGGGCTGGAAACGGTTCAGCAGGCGGCCGGTCAGCCCCGGCACCACGGCCACGTCACCGGCGTCGAGCGCGGTCAGCGGGTCGGCGGTCGGCTCGACCCGGGTGCCGGTGCCGTAATGGCGCAGGGCGGCGGCATACAGGTGTGCGGTCACCAGCGACGCGTCGTCCTCGGCGGATCCGATCGTCAGCGACGGCCCGGTCTGCGGTCCCCCGCAGGCGGTGACGAGCACCGCGCACAGGGCGATCAGCAGACGGCGCACGGTGGGGGTGCGGCTCAGCCGGCCTGCGAGGCCGCACCGACCGCGGCGGCCACCGCCGGGGCCACCCGCGGATCGAGCGCGCTGGGCACGATGTGGTCGACGGCCAGGTCGTCCCCGACCACCGAGAAGATCGCCTCGGCAGCGGCCACCTTCATCCGCTCGGTGATCCGTCGCGCCCCGGCGTCGAGCGCACCGCGGAACACACCGGGGAACGCCAGCACGTTGTTGATCTGGTTCGGGAAGTCGCTGCGGCCGGTCGCCACGACGGCGGCGTACTTGCGCGCGAGGTCCGGGTGGATCTCCGGGTCGGGGTTGGACAGCGCGAACACGATGCCGCCCGGCGCCATCGTGGCGATCAGCTCCTCCGCGACGAGCCCGGCCGACAGCCCGAGGAACATGTCGGCGCCGTCGAGCGCCTCGGCGACGCCGCCGGTGCGGCCCGCGGGGTTGGTGCGTTCGGCCAGTTCGGCCTTGAAGGAGTTCAGGTCCTCGCGCCCGCTGTGGACGATGCCCTTGCTGTCGAGCACGGTGACGTCGGCGATGCCCGCGGCCAGCAGGATGTTGGCGCACGCGACGCCCGCGGCGCCGGCGCCGGAGATCACCACCCGCAGCCCGGCCGTGTCCCGGTCGAGCACCCGCGCCGCACCCATCAGCGCGGCGAGGACGACGATCGCGGTGCCGTGCTGGTCGTCGTGCATGACCGGGCAGTCGAGCGCCTCGATGACGCGGCGTTCGATCTCGAAGCAGCGCGGCGCCGAGATGTCCTCGAGGTTGACCGCGCCGAACGTCGGGCGCAGCCGCACCAGCGTCTCGACGATCTCGTCGGGGTCCTTGGTGTCGAGCACGATCGGGATCGAGTCGAGCCCGCCGAACGTCTTGAACAGCGCGCTCTTGCCCTCCATCACCGGCAGCGACGCGGCGGCGCCGATGTCGCCGAGCCCGAGCACCGCGCTGCCGTCGCTGACGACCGCGACGAGGCGGTTGGCCCACGTGTACTTCGCGGCCAGCGCGGGATCCTTCGCGATCGCGCGGCTCACCTGCGCGACACCCGGGGTGTAGGCGATCGACAGCGCACGCTGGGTGTCCAGCGGCGCCTTGAGCTCCACCGAGAGTTTGCCGCCTTCGTGGGCGGCGAAGATCTCTTCGTCATCGATGACGACCTGCGGGGTGCTGACCGCCGACGAGCGCTCGCGCGAGGAACCAACAACTGTTTCAGCCACGAGTGAACACTATCGGACCCCGAGTTCTCACCGGCCATGCTCACCCCTCGGTGAGGTCCGGGCGAGTGGGTCGGGCGCGTACCATCTCCGGATGCCGTCTTCCCACGTCTCGGTGGCCCGAGCGGTCGTCGACTGCGCGGTGTACTGCGACGGCGAGCGCCTGCCCGGCTCGTTCACCCACGCCTCCGCGCTGGACCGGGCGCACGACCTGGCGAGCCAGGGCCGCACCGCGTTCGTGTGGATCGGTCTGCACGAACCCGACGAGCCCCAGATGCAGACGGTCGCCGAGATGTTCGGGCTGCACGAACTCGCCGTCGAGGACGCCGTGCACGCCCACCAACGTCCGAAGGTCGAACGTTACGACGACACGTTGTTCCTGGTCCTCAAGACGGTGAAGTACGTCGAGCACGAGTCGATGGCCAAGGCGCGCGAGATCGTCGAGACCGGCGAGATCATGATCTTCGTCGGCCGCGACTTCGTCGTCACGGTGCGCCACGGCGACCACAGCGGTCTGACCGGGGTGCGTCGGCGCCTCGAGGAATCCCCCACGGCGCTCACCCTCGGCCCCCATTCGGTCATGCACGCGATCGCCGACCATGTGGTGGACAGCTACCTCGAGGTCACCGAGATGGTGGAGACCGACATCGACGCGATCGAGGAGGACATCTTCTCCCCGCGGTCGCGGACCAACATCGAGAACATCTATCTCCTCAAACGCGAGGTGGTGGAACTACGCCGGGCGGTCTCGCCGCTGACCCCGGCGCTGCAGCGGATCAGCGACTACGAGGACCTGATCTCCATCGAGATACGCCGCTACATCTCCGACGTCCTCGACCACAACATCCGCGCCTCCGACCGCATCGGCAGCTACGACGACCTGCTCAGCTCGCTGGTGCAGGCCGCGCTCGGCAAGGTCGCGATGCAGCAGAACGTCGACATGCGCAAGATCTCGGCATGGGTGGCGATCGCCGCAGTCCCCACCGCGATGGCGGGGGTCTACGGGATGAACTTCGACCACATGCCCGAACTGCACTGGCAGTGGGGCTATCCCGCGGTGCTGCTGGTCATGGTGACGGTCTGCGCGCTGCTCTACCGCACCTTCCGCCACAACGACTGGCTGTAACTCGGATTCGCGGCCCTACGCTCAGGTTGGATTAGCGGCCCGCCGCTGTGGGTCGAGCACGTCGACCCCGTCCGCCGTCCACGCCTCCCGCATCGCGTCGGCTCCCTTGAGGCGCACCCACGCCGCCTCGGTCGGAGTGATCGGGGTGGCCGAGAAGACCGTCACCGCAGGCATCGGGCCCGGTAGCGGAACATCGTCGATATCGCTGCGCCCCAACAGGAATGCGGTGAACGGGGCCGGTTCCCACAGCGGTGTCTCGAGGTCGATCAACGCGTCGGCCTCCAACACGAGACCTTCGACGGCCGGCGCGGCGGCCAGCACCGCCAGCGATCGGGACAACCCCTTGGGCGTCGGACCGCGAAGGGCGACAACGACTTCGGCGCGGGGTCCGTGGATCGGGTCGGTCACCAGCTCGGTCGGGTCGAACATCGGGTGCCGCGAACACCCCAGCGAGACGTAGTGTGCGACACCGTCGTCGTCGGGTCCGAACCGCAGCACCTCGATCCGTTCGGTGCCGAGGAAGGTGACGCTGGCGGAGGCGGGTTCGGACGTGATGCCGACCCGCCGGAAGTGCTCGCCCAGGTGGGCGCGCACCGCGCTCAGGACGTCGGTCACTCTTCGGGCTTGGCCGGTTCCACGATCGTCGGCGGCTCCGCGGAGCGCTCGTCGGGGATCGTCAGGTTCTCCCCCGTATCGCCGTCGAAGATCACCAGTTTCGAGGTGTCGAGCGCGAGTTCGACGGTGGCGCCCTGGCGGACCGGCGACTCGGTGGACACCCGCGCCACGAACTCGTTCTCGCCCTGGCCGGATTCGACGGCGAGCTGGGCCAGCTGGTCGGACCGTGCGCCGGCGCCCTCGGTGCGGAAGTGCACGTACTTCTCCGCCCCCAGCGACTCCACGATGTCGGCGGTGACCTCGAAGGTCAGCGCGCGGATGCGGGCGTAACCGTCGAGCACCGAGGCGTCCTCGATGTGTTCGGGGCGGACACCGACGATGATGTTCTTCGGCTTACCGCGCCGGTTGATCAGATCGTGCGCCTCCTGGGTCAGCGTGACCTCGCCGAAGGGCAGCCGCACCCCCACGTCGGTCAGCGACGCCGGGAAGAAGTTCATCGCGGGTGAGCCGATGAACCCGGCGACGAACAGGTTCGCCGGGCGGTTGTAGAGCTCCTCGGGCGAGCCGATCTGCTGTGCGACGCCGGACAGCATGACCACGACGCGGTCACCCAGGGTCATCGCCTCGGTCTGGTCGTGGGTGACGTAGACGGTGGTGGTGCCCAGCCGATTCTGCAGCCGCGAGATCTCCGAACGCATCTGCACGCGCAGTTTCGCGTCGAGGTTGCTCAGCGGCTCGTCCATCAGGAATGCCTTGGGATTGCGCACGATCGCGCGTCCCATGGCCACCCGCTGCCGTTGCCCACCGGAGAGCTGACCGGGTTTGCGGTCCAGCAGTTCGGTCAGGTCGAGGATCTTCGCGGTCTCTTCGACCTTGGCGTTGATCTCCTCTTTCTTGACCTTGGCCAGCGTCAGCGGAAACCCGATGTTCTGGCGCACGCTCATGTGCGGGTACAGGGCATAGGACTGGAACACCATCGCGATGTCGCGGTCCTTGGGCGCCTTCTCGTTGACCCGCTGCCCGCCGATACGCAGTTCCCCGGAGGAGATGTCCTCCAGCCCGGCGATCATGTTGAGCGTCGTCGACTTCCCGCATCCGGACGGTCCGACCAGGATGATGAACTCGCCGTCGGCGATGGTGATCGACAGGTCCTTCACCGCCGTCGCGCCGTTCGGGTAACTCTTGGTCACCTTGTCCAAGACGATTTCGGCCATCGCGCTACCCCTTCACCGCACCGGACGTCAAGCCGGCGACGATCCGTCGCTGGAAGATGAGAACAAAGACAATGATCGGGATCGTGATCACCATCGCGCCCGCCGCGATCGACCCGGTCGGCTCCTCGAACTGTGAACTGCCCGTGAAGTTCGCGATCGCCACCGGCGCCGTGATCGCCCGCTGCGTGGCCGTCAGCGACAGCGCGAGCAGCAGGTCGTTCCACGCGAAGATGAACACCAGGATCGCCGCGGTGACGATGCCGGGCGCCGCGAGCGGGGCGATCACCTTGCGGAACGCCTGCGCCGGCGTCGCCCCGTCCATCTTCGCGGCCTTCTCCAGATCCCAGGGGATCTCCCGGAAGAACGCCGACAGCGTGTAGATCGCCAGCGGCAGTGCGAAGGTGATGTAGGGGATGATCAGCCCGGGCCACGTGTCGAACAGGCCGAGTGAGCGCTCGATGTTGAAAAGCGGTGTGACCAGGGAGATCTGGGGGAACATCGCGATCAGCAACGCGACGCCGACGAGCAGCTTCTTGCCGGGGAACGCCAGCCGCGCCACCGCGTAGGCGGCCATCCCGCCGACCAGCACCGCGATGAACGTGGTGATCAGACCGATGCCGATCGAGTTGAACAGCGCCGAACTGAACGCGTCGCCGTTGAAGATGCCCTTGTAGTTGGCGAACGTGATCTCCGTCGGGATCAGCTTGCCGTCCTTGACACTCGAGGTCGGCTTCAGCGACAGGCTCAGGATCCACAGCACCGGGAACAGCGCGTAGAGCACGACGAGAACGTTGACGACGGCCCATCCCGCCGCCCGCCCGGCAGGCACCGGCTCGCTCATCGCTGCTCCTCCTCGGATCCGGGTGCCGACGCGCCGAACAGCTTGATGTAGATGAACGCGATGATCGCCACGCACAGGAAGATGAGCACGCTGATCGCCGAGCCCAGACCGAGGTTGAACGCCTTGAACAGGTTGTCGTAGCCCAGGATCGACACCGAACCGGTGTTGTTGGCGCCCTGGGTGAGCACGTAGATGTTGTCGAACACCCGGAACGCGTCGAGCGTGCGGAACAGCAGCGCCACCAGGATCGCCGGTTTGATCAGCGGCAGAATGACTTTCACCAACCGCTTCCACGCGCCGGCCCCGTCCATCTGCGCGGCGTTGAGCAGGTCCTGCGGCACAAGAGCCAGGCCGGCGAGCAGCAGCAGCGCCATGAACGGCGTCGTCTTCCACACCTCGGCGAGCACGACGATCGCCAGCGAGGGCAGCTGTTCGGTCAACGGCGCACTGCCTTCGGGCAGCAGGTTGGCCAGGTACCCGGTGCCGGGTGTCCAGGCGTAGTACCAGCTGTAGGACGCGGCGACGGTGACGATGCCGTACGGGATCAGGATCGCGGTGCGGACTACACCCTTGCCCAAGATGGTCCGGTGCATCACCAGCGCCAGCGCCATGCCGAGCACGAACTCGATGGCCACCGACACGATCGTGATGCCCAGCGTGACCGCCAGCGCGCTCCACCAGTAGCCATCGGTGAGCACGGTGACGTAGTTCTGCAGGCCGACGAACTCGGTGTCGTCGGGGGTGGCGAGGTTGTAGCGCTGCAGGCTCAGCCACACCGAGTAGACGATCGGATAGCCGGTGACCGCCAGCATGAGGATGACGGCCGGAGCGATCAGCAGGAAAGCCAGCCGCCGCTCGGACTTCTCGTCGTCGGTGCCGCCGCCGGCCGCGGTCGGCGGCGCGGTGGCCGGTGCGGTGTCAACAGTGGCTGTCACGGAATGAGCCCCTTGCCGTCGATCGCCTTCTGGACCTGCTCGGCCAGTTCGTCAGCGGTGCGCTCGGGATCGATCTGGTTGATCGGCGCCAGCGTCACCGAGATCCGCGTCGACACGGCCTGGTACTGCGGGCTGGCCGGACGGACCGCGGCGTCGATCAGCTGCCTGCGGATGATGTCGTACTGCGGATACCGCGCCTGGAATGCGGGGTCGTCGTACAGCGACGCCCGCACCGCGGGCAGACCGCCCTCGACGGACGTGGTCCGCTGATTCTCCGGGCTGCGCAGGCACCGCATCACCTCGAAGGCCTCCGCCTTGTGCTGGGAGGTCTTCGCCACGGCCAGGTTGAGACCGCCGAGCGTCACCTTCGCGGGCGTGCCGGGGTTGACCTCCGGGAAGGGTGCGAAACCGAACACCTCACGGCTGGCGTCGTAGGCCGTGCGGAACTGCTCGTCGCTCGGCGAGAAGGTGCCCGCCTCGTTGATGGCGCTGGTCAGGTCGGGACGCTGATCGAGCGGGAGGAATCCCACACCACCCTTGACCGCGTTCTCCAGCATCGAGGGCAGCACGAACGGCCAGTTCACCTCGAGCGCGGCCTTGCCCTGTTCGAGCGCCAGACGCGCGGTGCTCTCGTCGGTCTGCGTGATCGACGGGTCGGCGCCCGGGGCGGTGGCGACGGACTTGATGACCTCCAGCGCCTTGACGGTGGCGGCCCGGTGTTCGGGGGTGTCGGTCAACGTCACCCTGGTGCCGTCGTCGGACAGCACCTGCCCGCCCGCGCTCTCCAGCAGCGTGTTGAACCACACGACCAGACCCTCGTACTGCTTGCCCTGCACCGCGATCCAGCTCGGCTGCCCGGCTTCGTGCAGCCGGGTGGCCTCGGCGACCATCGCATCCCAGTTGCCGGGCGGCGCGGGCATCAGGTCGGCGCGGTACCAGAGCACCTGGGTGTTGGTGGTGATCGGCGACGCGTAGAGCGTGTCCTGCCACGTGGCGGTCTCCAGCGGACCGGGCAGCGTGTCGGTGGTCGCATCCCGTTCGGCCAGGCCCGCCGGATCCTCGGACAACGGGACGATCCAGCCGGCCTCGGCGAACTCCGGGGTCCACACGACGTCCATGGCCATCATGTCGAGCGTCTTGTCGTTGCCGGTCAACCGCCGCGCGAGCTGGAGCCGCTGTTCGTCGGCGCTCTTGGGCAGGCTGACCTGCCGCACGGTGAACCCGTTGTCGAGTTCCTCGGTACACCGCTCGGCCAGCGCCGTGAACGTGGCGAGTTCGTTGGCCGAGGTGTACAGGTTGATGACTTTTCCGTCGCCGCCGGATCCACACGCCGAAACCATCGACGCGGTCGCCAGCGCGGCGACTGCTGCAGCACCTAGCCGCCGAGCGCGCACCACCAGCCTCCCGTCTGTTCCCCTTCAGCCGCTCCGAGCGGCCCCGGCGGGGAACTTCCCGCGCGCAAACCGTAGAGGGAGACGCGCGTGATGTGCAACACTTCGGCGGGTCGGGCGGTGGATTCGCCCCCGATCGTGACCTGGCCGTGTCATCCGCGGCGCGGATGCGTCGCCACCTCAGATCGTCAAGCGCGCCAGCAGATCCCGGCCCTGTTCGGCGTTCTTCGGATCGCACAGCACGTCGTAGCGGCCGGCGACCAGCTGCATGGTCGAGCTGAAATCCCTTGTGCCGCGGGCCATCGCGTACGGGATCGCGGATGTGATGAGACCGAAGAACACACCCGCGATCAGGCCCGTGAGCAGTGCGCTCCACGGGTTCGGGCTGAAGAACCCGAGGATCAGGCCGATGAACAGACCCAACCACGCTCCGGTCAGCACACCGCCGCCGAGGACCTTCGGCCACGACAGCCGGCCGGTCACGCGTTCCACCTGCATCAGATCCACCCCGACGATGGTGACCTGCTGGACGGGGAACTGCTGATCCGACAGGTAGTCGACCGCGCGCTGCGCCTCCGCATAGGTCGCGTAGGAACCGACGGGCCATCCCTTGGGCGGGGTGGGCAGCGCGGCGGGCACGCCACGCGCGCCTGCCGGCGAGGTGGGCGGCGCGCCCGGTGTCGGCCCGGATTGGAAAGGACTCGTCATCGCTCGTCATTCTCCTCTAGGACGCCGGATTCGGCAGCGGGTTCTCGTCAGACCAACGTCTCAGAGGCCCGATTCGTGCCCACCCGGTGCGCTAGGTTGAGTTCATGACGACCCCGGACCGCGACCCCGAGACCTCGTCAGCGTCCGAACCCGGCCCCGGCGGCGCCGAACCGCCCGCCGGCGGCTACGAAACACCCGCCTACGGCGAGCAACCCGGCTATCCGCCGCCGCCCGCCTTCGAACAACCCGGCTACCAGCCCGGGTACGGCCAGCCCGGCTACCAGCAGCCCGGCTACCCGCCGCCGGACTATCAGCAGCCCGGATACCAGCAGCAGGGGTATCCGCCCCCGCCGCCCGGTTACCAGCCCTACGGCGCGTACGGCGCCCCGTACGACACGCCCGCCGGCTATCCCCCGCCGCCGCCCGGATACCCGTCCTACGCCGGCGGTTACGGTGCGGGCCCGAAGACGAATTCGCTGGCCATCTGGTCGCTGGTGGCGTCGCTGATCGGCTTCGTGTGCTGCATCGGTTCGGTGGCAGGCATCGCGCTCGGGCTGGTGTCGCTCAACCAGATCAAGCAGAGCCGGGAAGAGGGTCAGGGTCTGGCGATCGCCGGGATCGCCGTCGGCGCGGTGTCGCTGCTCGCCGGGCTCGTCATGGCCGTCGTCCTCATGAACCCCTGACTATCCGGCCGGCGGACGGAACGGTTCGCCCTGCCGTGTCATTCCGGCGGCCCGTCCCTTGGCCGCGATCACCAGCGCCATCTTGCGGCTGGCCTCGTCGATCATCTCGTCGCCCAGCATCACCGCACCGCGGGCGCCGCCCGCACCGGAGGTGTGCCACTCGTAGGCCTCGAGGATCAACTCCGCGTGGTCGTAGTCCTGCTGGCGCGGGCTGAAGATCTCGTTGCCCGCGGTGATCTGGTCGGGGTGCAGCACCCACTTTCCGTCGAAGCCCAGCGCCGCCGACCGCCCCGCCACGCGGCGGAACGCCTCGACGTCGCGCACCTTGAGGAACGGCCCGTCGATGGCGTGGATCCCGTGGGTGCGGGCGGCGATGAGGATGCGCATGAAGATGTGGTGGTAGGCGTCGCCGACGTCGTAGCCCTCGGGCTGTTCGCCGACGACCAGCGTGCGCATGTTGAGGCTCGCCATCAGATCCGCCGGGCCGAGAACCAGCGCCTGCATGCGTGGGCCTGCGGCGATCGCGTCGATGTCGGTCAGCCCCGCGGCGTTCTCGATCTGCGCCTCGATGCCGATGCGCCCGACGGGCAGCCCGTGCGTGGCCTCCACCTGGCCGAGCAGCAGATCCAGCGCGTGGATGTGGGAGACGTCGGTGACCTTCGGCAACACGATGAGGTCGAGGTGCGCACCGGCCGTCGACACCACTTCGATGACGTCGGCGTAGGTCCACGGCGTGGTCCAGTCGTTGACCCGCACGCCGCGTAGCTGTCCGCCCCAACCGGATTCGGCCAGCGCCACCGCGACGCGGGTGCGCGCCTCGGCCTTCGCGTCCGGCGCGACGGCGTCCTCGAGGTCGAGGAACACCTCGTCGGCCGGCAACCCCTTGGCCTTCTCGATCATCTTCGCGCTGCTGCCGGGGACCGAGAGGCACGTCCGACGCGGCCGGGCGGATTCGTCGGGTTCGCGGGGTCGAATCGCGTGGTTCACGGTTCTACTCTCTACTCTTTCAGTCATGGCGGCGGTGAACAGGGTCTACGCGGCACGACTCGCGGGAATGGTCGTGCTGGGCCCCGACGGCGAGTCGATCGGCCGCGTGCGCGACATCGTGATCAGCATCAGCATTGTGCGCCAGCAGCCGCGCGTCCTCGGCCTCGTCGTCGAATTGCTCACGCGCCGAAGGATTTTCGTACCGATTCTGCGGGTCACCGCGATCGAGCCCAGCGCGGTCACGCTCACCACCGCCAACGTGTCGCTGCGCAAGTTCGTGCAGCGCCCCGGCGAGGTGCTGGTGGTCGGTCAGGTCCTCGACACACGGGTGCGGGTGGAGGACCCCGACCTGACCCAGCTCGCCGGAATCGACGTCGTGGTGGTCGATCTCGGCATCGAGCAGAGCCGGACACGTGACTGGCTGGTGACCCGCGTCGCGGTACGCACACAGCGGCGCCTGGGCCGGCGGTCGAACATCCACGTCGTCGAATGGGCGCACGTGCAGGGCCTGACGCCGTCCGGCCTGGCGATGCCCGACCAAGGCGTGGCCTCACTGCTCGAACAGTTCGAGGGCCAGCGGCCGGTCGAGGTGGCCGAGGCCATCCGGGAGCTGCCCGCCAAGCGCCGCTACGAGGTGGTCAACGCGCTGGACGACGAGCGCCTCGCCGACGTGCTGCAGGAGTTGCCGGTCGACGACCAGGCCGACGTGCTGCGTCAGCTCAAGACCGACCGCGCCGCCGACGTGCTCGAGGCGATGGATCCCGACGACGCCGCCGATCTGCTCGGCTCCATGACACCCGCCGACGCCGAGACGCTGCTGCGCCGCATGGACCCCGAGGACTCCGAGGACGTGCGCCGCCTGCTGAGCCACTCCCCCGACACCGCGGGCGGTCTGATGACCTCCGAACCGGTGGTGCTGGCCCCGGACGTCACGGTGGCCGAGGCGCTGGCCCGGGTGCGCGACCCCGATCTGACGCCGGCGCTGGCGTCGCTGGCATTCGTCGCGCGCCCGCCCACCGCGACGCCGACCGGCCACTACCTGGGGTGTGTCCACCTGCAGCGGCTGCTGCGGGAGCCGCCCGCCACGCTGGTGAGCGGGATCCTCGACACCGACCTGCCGAGCCTGAGCCCGCAGGATTCCCTCGGCGCCGTGACGCGGTACTTCGCGGCTTACAATCTCGTCTGCGGTCCGGTCGTCGACGAGGAGAACCACCTGCTCGGGGCGGTGTCCGTCGACGACGTGCTCGACCACCTGCTGCCGGACGACTGGCGCGAACGGGTCACCGAACCCGAACTGACCGGCACCGAAGGGACGACATGAGCGACTTGTCGGCGCGCGGACGGCTGGACACCCCGCGTACCCCGCGTCGCATCTCGTTCACCGTGGACCGGGAGGCGGTCGGACAGTTCGGCGAGCGGATCGCGCGGTTCCTCGGCACGGGCCGTTACCTGGCGGTGCAGACGATCATCGTGATCGTCTGGATCGCGCTCAACCTCTTCGCCGTCTCCCTGCAGTGGGACCCCTATCCGTTCATCCTGCTCAACCTCGCGTTCTCCACCCAGGCGGCCTACGCCGCGCCGCTGATCCTGCTGGCGCAGAACCGCCAGGAGAACCGCGACCGGGTTTCGCTGGACGAGGACCGCAGGCGCGCCGCCCAGACCAAGGCCGACACCGAGTACCTCGCCCGCGAACTGGCCGCGTTGCGGTTGGCCGTCGGCGAGGTCGCCACACGCGACTACCTGCGCCGTGAGCTCGAGGAACTGCGCGAGATGGTGGCCACGCTGATCGCCGCGAACGACGGCGAGGACCGGCGCGCCAAGCGGACCGGGTGAACCGGTTTTGTTGCATTGCTGCAACAGACGTGACACGAGGTATGTATGGTGACTTGGTTCACACACCTGGGTCGGGCCAGCGCAGACGCTTAGGACGGTTGGAGTGCACATAGGGGGAGCAGCCGCGGTGACGGCGGCCCGGCGCCGCGCGGTCAAGGCACTACGCAAGCCCGCCGCCGGAGTGGTCATCATCGCCCCGCTGGTGCTGGCGGGCGCCGTCGGCGCGTCGGCACCGACGATGCACTCGGTGAGCAACGCCGCGGTCACGCCGCTGGCGGCGGTCGCGAAAACCCCGCAGAACCCCGCGGGCCCGACCGTCGTGGCGGTCAAGAAGGGGCCGAGCGCGTTCCGCATCGCCGCGTCCACCGTGTCCTCGCCGCCCCCGGCGGTGGTCGTCAACTCCCCGGGTCACATGCGCATCCCCGCGATGGCGCTGAGCGCCTACCGCAACGCCGAGCGGATGATGGCCGCCGCCGTCCCGAACTGCGGTGTGAGCTGGAACCTGCTGGCCGGGATCGGGCGCATCGAATCCGGTCACGCCTCCGGCGGTGCGACGGACTCCCGCGGCACCGCGGTCACCCCGATCTACGGGCCCGCGCTCGACGGCACCCTGCCCGGCAACGAGGTCATCGAACTGAGCCGCAACGCCAACCGGGTGACCTACGCCAGGGCGATGGGGCCGATGCAGTTCCTGCCCGGCACCTGGGCCCGGTACGCCTCCGACGGTGACGGCGACGGCAAGGCCGACGTGCAGAACCTCTACGACTCGACGCTGGCCGCGGCTCGCTACCTGTGCAGCGGCGGCTTGAACCTGCGCGACCCGTCGCAGGTGATGTCGGCGATCCTGCGGTACAACAACTCGGTCGCCTACGCCCGCAACGTGCTCAGCTGGGCCGGCGGCTACGCGACCGGCGTCGTCCCGGTGGACCTGCCCCCGATCAACGGGCCCGTGCCCGCGCTCGGCGACTCCCACGTCAACGGCGCCGACGGTCTGGGCCCCGGCACCCCGGTCAATGCGATGGGCCTGCCCGCCGACGATCCGCTGGCGCTCGTGCCGCTGCTGACCCGCACCGACGCCAGCCGGATGCCCGGCAGCACCGTGCCCGGGTTCGCGCCCGGACAGCGGCTCGGCCCGCTCCCGGGTCCCGCCCCGGAGGCGCCGGCGACGACCGCCCCGGTACCCGGCGCGCCCGCGCCCTGGGTGCCGCCGTGGATGGCTCCGCCCCCGCCGCCCCAGCCCAGCTGCGTGGTCTTCTGCCTGGAGGACAAGCCCGCACCGGCCGCCGCGCCCGCACCCGGACCGGTCCTGCCCGCCGCCCCGGG